>NZ_LKDW01000012.1 GCF_001401805.1 Pseudoalteromonas sp. P1-25 | reverse complement strand
ACGACCACCTCAGTGCCCAGTGAATCCCATTAGAAAACATTAAGAGTACTTTGCTATGTGACTCTCTACCGCTGTGGGCACCACGACATTGCTAGGCTCCGAATAAGAGAAAGCCGCTTTAGAAATGAAGCGGCTTTTTTGCGTCTGTAAGAAAGTGAAAATATTAGCTATCAGCCGTCAGTTATCAGCTGCACAACCAGTACTTTGTAGCGTGGGTTGAGTATCATGAAACCCACGGGTAAAAGAACGCGACGACCACCTCAGTGCCCAGTGAATCCTATTAAAAAACATTAAGAGTACTTTGCTATGTGTCTCTTCATCGCTGTGGGCACCAGGACATTGCCATGCTCCCAATATAAGAAAAGAAATATTCAGCATGTTCTTCTCTAAAGCGTAGCGTCTCCTAAGCGCAGCGCCTCTTTGTGAACCGTGTTTTGGTTATCCAACACATTAAGCGATGATAGGCAGCATCTGTTAGTGACTCTCCACTGCTATCGGCACCACGACATCACCAGGCTCCAGATACGAGAAAGCCGCTTCAGAAATGAAGCGGTTTTTTACGTCGAAAGAAAAGTGCAATATATGCCTTTACACATTACCCACCTGTCTCTGTAGCGTGGGTTGGGTATCACGAAACCCGCGAAAAAAACCACTACAGAACTCGAACTCTTGGTAATAAAGCCTTCAATTTTAGTTTCAATGCTGTTTAGCACGCTAAATCCACTATTGAAAAGTGCTCTTTTATCCCAAGCTATAGTTATAGAAGATCTACACACTTATTTATGGCGAGTTTCTATGTTAAATAAACAAAGGCATATTTACACGAAAGAGCAGGTTCGCTCCTATGAGGGAGAGGCGGCTAAGCAATGTGGAATAGATTTATTTACTTTAATGCAGCGAGCGGGGGAGTCCGTATACAAGCAGTGGCAGTCTTTTAACGCTAAGCTCACTTTAATTATTGCAGGTAATGGCAATAATGCGGGTGATGCTTACATAGCCGCGCGTTTAATTAAGGACTCGGGTGCAGAGGTTAAAGTTTGCGCTATAGATCCTGCAAAAACACTCAGTGGTGACGCTGCTAAAGCAAAGCAGCTATGGCTTGATAATGGTGGCATAGTTAACGAGTTTACTAAGAGTGACTTAGATTGCTGCGACTGTGTAATAGATGGATTACTGGGTACTGGCCTTAATTCACCTGTTCGTGAAAAATATTGTGAGATTATTACTGCCATCAACCAAAGCGAAAAGCCTGTTTTAAGTATCGATGTTCCCTCAGGGATTGATGCAAATACAGGTGAAGTATTAGGCGCAGCTATTCAAGCTACAAAAACGCTTACTTTTATTGCGATTAAACAAGGCCTTTCTACAGGGACAGGTAAACAACATGCCGGTGAGTTGATTCTCGATGAATTAGCAATTGAAGATACTTTTAGTCAGCTCGCTTCACCTTGTGCTCATTTAATAAATATAGACAGCTTTAATCGCTTGGGCTCTCGGGCTTTAAATAGCCATAAGGGCAATCATGGCAAGTTATTATGCGTAGGGGGCAACCAAGGTACTGCGGGAGCAATCAGACTAAGCAGTGAAGCTGCGCTTCGAGCAGGAGCGGGGATGGTGAAGGTGTATACGCACCAAAGCTCTATTATGCCAATAAGTATCGGTAGGCCAGAATTAATGGTCATGAGTGAAAACCTTGAGCAGGCTTTAGAGTGGGCAACTTGTGTTGTACTTGGTCCTGGACTTGGGCAGGATGAATGGGCTAAAAAAACGTTTTGCACAGTAATGCACTATTGCCAAGAGCACAATATGCCGCTTGTACTTGATGCTGATGCACTTAATTTATTAGCTGAAAATGCAAGTGCTTATACATTGGCTCAATGTGTTCTTACTCCGCATCCTGGTGAGGCGGCTAGGCTCATTAGCAAAAATACCTCTGAAATAGAGTCAAATAGGTTTGATAGCGTGCGATTATGCGCAAAACGGTATAACGCTACTTGCATATTAAAAGGTGCTGGATCTTTAATTGATAATGGTAAAAGCACTTGGGTGTGTGAAAATGGCAATGCAGCACTTGCCGTGGGAGGGAGTGGCGACGTACTGACAGGTATTATCGGTGCATTGCTTGCTCAAGGTCTTAGTATCGACGAAGCAGCACGATACGGGGTAACTCTCCATGCTCGAGCTGGTGAGGTTGCGGCTGAAGAGCAAGGGCAGCGCGGCATGCTACCCTCGGATTTATTTCAAATAGTCAGGTCGTTAATCAACTAAGTATTTAGCTCTGTTGAATAAGATCCCATTTGTTACCATAAAGATCTTCAAACACGGCCACCGTACCGTAAGGCTCATTACGAGGCTGCTCATGAAATACTACGCCATTTTCTAGCATGCTTTCGTAATCGCGCCAAAAGTTGTCAGTATTTAAAAATAGCCATACGCGGCCACCTGCTTGATTGCCAACAGCGTTAAACTGCTCTGGCTCTGTGGCTTGTGCAAGTAATATGTGTGTGCCGTTTGAGTTGGGTGGGGTTATTAACACCCAGCGTTTACCATCACCTAAATCCGTATCTTCCACTAATTCAAAGCTTAACTTTTTTGTATAAAATGCGATTGCTTCGTCATAGTCTTTTACAACAAGAGCAATACTACCTATATGTTGCTTTGGCATAACTTAAAAACCTAAAGTTGTTTTATGTCGGTGTATTTTCACATATCAATACAGGGTTGAATAGTTTAGGTAAATGTTTATTAAAGCTTATTTTAAGAGGAGATATACGTTATACATTGGCTTTGCATATAGGGCTAGCAATATAAGGCTTCACTCGATTTTAAACCTTAGAGCATGCTTAAAGCATCCTTAAAAAGTGTTTTAATTTACGCAGCTAAACTGGTTTACTCATCTTCATTAGTAGGGTCGTCACCTGAGTCCTCTTTGCGTTTACGCTGCTCTTGCTTGGCCTTTTGAACATTCTCATAAGTAGGGGGTGGAATAGGCATAAGTGAAATTAGTGGAAAAAGCGCTAAAAATAAATACGCTCCTTTAGACATGCTCTTGCCCCATATAACGGGCTTAAGCATAATCCAGGCAATAAATACCACTAACCCTGAGATAAGTAGTACCAAAACAAAGAAGGTGATTATTTAATTATTATTAAGCAAATCCTTTTACCTTTAATCCAATAACTCATGGTATAGATGTGGAGGTAAATTAAGCAATAACAATAGGCTTGTACTAAAAAACAAAAACCCAGCCGAAGCTGGGTTTTTATATAAGCAAGGTGCCTAAAGGAGGATGATTACATCATGCCGCCCATACCACCCATTCCGCCCATGCCACCCATATCAGGGGCAGCTGCAGCTTCTTCTTTAGGGATTTCAGCAACCATTGCTTCGGTAGTGATCATTAGACCCGCAATCGAACCTGCAAATTGTAGTGCAGAGCGCGTTACTTTCGTTGGATCTAGGATACCCATTTCAAGCATATCGTTATATTCGCCAGAGGCTGCGTTGTAACCGTAGTTACCTTCACCACCTTTAACAGCGTTTATTACTACTGACGCTTCGTCGCCTGCATTTGTTACGATTTGACGAAGTGGTGCTTCCATTGCACGAAGTGCAACTTTAATACCGTGGTTTTGGTCTTCATTGTCGCCAAGTAGCTCAACTAGCTTGCTAGCAGCACGTACTAGAGCAACACCACCACCAGGTACTACGCCTTCTTCAACCGCTGCACGAGTTGCATGTAATGCATCTTCAACACGGTCTTTTTTCTCTTTCATTTCAATTTCAGTCGCTGCGCCTACTTTAATTACTGCAACACCGCCGGCAAGTTTAGCCATACGCTCTTGTAGTTTTTCTTTATCGTAGTCAGATGTTGCTTCTTCAATTTGCGCTTTGATTTGTGCAACACGGCCGTTAATGCCATCTTCTTCACCTGCGCCATCAATGATAGTTGTATCATCTTTGGTGATAACTACGCGCTTAGCAGTACCTAGGTCTTCGATAGTTGCTTTTTCAAGCTCTAAACCAATTTCTTCAGAGATAACAGTACCGCCAGTTAGTACGGCAATATCTTGTAGCATAGCTTTACGACGGTCGCCAAAACCAGGCGCTTTAACTGCTGATACTTTAACAATACCGCGCATGTTGTTAACTACAAGTGTTGCAAGTGCTTCGCCTTCTAGGTCTTCAGCAATGATTAGTAGTGGCTTGCTTGCTTTAGCAACGGCTTCTAATGTAGGTAGTAGCTCACGGATGTTAGATACTTTTTTATCTACAAGTAGAATGAATGGGTTATCTAATTCAACTGCGCCTTTTTCAGCGTTGTTGATAAAGTACGGAGATAGGTAACCACGGTCAAACTGCATGCCTTCTACAACATCTAGTTCGTTCTCTAATGATTGACCTTCTTCAACAGTAATAACACCTGTGTTACGGCCTACTTTTTCCATTGCGTTAGCAATGATTTCGCCAATTTCTTTGTCAGAGTTAGCTGAAATAGTACCTACTTGTGCAATTGCTTTAGTATCAGCACATGGTACAGATAGCGCTTTAAGCTCTTCTACTGCAGCGATAATTGCTTTATCAATACCGCGTTTAAGATCCATTGGGTTCATACCCGCTGCAACCGCTTTAAGCCCTTCGTTTACAATAGATTGTGCAAGTACAGTTGCGGTAGTGGTACCGTCACCCGCTGCATCATTTGCTTTAGATGCAACTTCTTTCACCATTTGTGCACCCATGTTTTCAAACTTGTCTTCAAGTTCGATTTCTTTTGCTACAGATACACCATCTTTGGTGATCACTGGAGAGCCAAATGATTTATCTAGTACTACGTTACGGCCTTTAGGACCTAAGGTCACTTTTACTGCGTTTGCTAGGATGTTTACGCCTGTTAGCATTTTAGCGCGTGCGTCACCTGCAAAAAGTACTTCTTTTGCTGCCATCTTTAATTTCCTCTAAATTCTTAAATGTTTGTTAAACGAAAAGTAGGGTTAGCCTACAATGCCTAAAATGTTGTCTTCACGCATGATCAGGTACTCTTGACCTTCGATCTTTTCAGTTTTTTCAACATATGAGCCAAATAACACAGTGTCACCGGCTTTTACTTCTAAAGCTCTAACGTCACCGTTATCTAGAACGCGACCATTGCCAACAGCAATAACTTCTCCGCGAGTTGATTTTTCAGCTGCAGAGCCAGTTAATACAATACCGCCAGCAGACTTGGTTTCTTCTTCTAGACGCTTAACGATTACGCGATCTTGTAAAGGACGAATGTTCATTTTTTTAGTTCTCCTAACAGTTTCTGAACAGTACAGAAAAAAGCTTTTCTAATTTGCATTCATTAATGGGGGTAGAGTGTAAAATTCCAAGAGAAAAATCGATAAATTTTTAATCTTTTCTCTCATATTCGCCATCAATGGTCGTTGGTTTATTTACATGCTGTTGTTCTTGCTGCGAGTGTGGGTGTTGTGTAAAGGCTGAAGTGCCTTGTTGTGCACCTGTGCTCATACGCACCGTTGCCTGACTTGCAAGGCCTGCAGCCAGTTTATTGCGTATTGAAGGGGTTAATAATAGTAGGCCGAATACATCGGTCATAATGCCTGGGGTTAGTAATAAAACACCCGCAATGATCACGCAAATACCGGTAAATAATTCTTTAGCTGGCATTTGCCCTTGGGCCATTTGGCTTTGTGCATTTTGTAATGCACCCATACCTTGTTGTTTAACCATTCTGGCGCCCAAAATAGCCGTAATAATCACTAGGGCTATAGTCGCAAACCCACCAATTACATCGCTAACCTGTATTAGTAGCGCAATTTCGATGATAGGAATGATAATAAACAACACAAATAAAAATCTAAACATAGGGCTCTCTAAATAATGGCACTCAAAAGAGTGAATGAAATATAAGTGAGGGTGAAAGGGTCTATTTTCAAGGTTGAGCTTAAAGTGATTAATAATTGCTTAATATCTACAATTATTCATCGCCTACACATTACATTAGCTATCAGATACTATTGCATTAGTTCCCTATAAATTAGTAAAGGTTAATTATGACTACGCAATTTAAATTGATATTTACCACGTGCAAAGATGAGGCTGAAGCGCGCACTTTAGCAAAAGCACTTGTAGCGCAAAAATTAGCGGCGTGTGTAAATATTTTACCAAATATGACCTCAGTTTATATGTGGGAAGGCGATGTGGCTGAAGAGATAGAAGCAAAACTACTGATTAAAACAAAATCAGAAAAAATGAATGATGTTTTTGAAACCATTAAAAGTTTACATAGTTACGAAGTACCCGAAATTCAGGTGGTTGATGTGGCCACCGGTAATTTGGCTTATTTTCATTGGATGGATGAGGTATTAAATTAATGCGGTTTTTCTTTTTATTATTGGTTAGCTTGCTGGCGCTTCCGGTAAAGGCAAACACCAATAATGTGCTAGGTGATTTACTTGCCCCGCCACAGCAAACCTTTTTACCCGTAGACCAAGCGTTTGTATTTGATTTTGATCAGCAAGGTAGCACTTTATTTGTGGGGTGGGATATAGCCCCTGACTATTACCTTTATAAAAAGAAAATAGAAATTATCGCCAAAGGTGCCAACATAAAGGTAGGCGACGCCGGTACTGGCGAAATAATTGAAGACGAGTTTTTTGGCAAAACCGAAGTTTTTTTCAATAGTGTAAGTGTTATAAGTAAGCTCAGTAATGTTACAGAGGGTGCTGTTGTAAAGGTGCGTTATCAGGGCTGTGCCAAAGCAGGGCTGTGTTACCCGCCAGAGGTGATTAGCATTCCTTTAAGCGTTATTGCCTCAGAACAAGCGCAAGGTAACAAGCCATCTGCTAATACCGGTGATACATTAAGCGCATTAACCCCTTCTGTAGACTCATCACGTAACCAAAATAACACACCCACTCAAGACTTAGGCTTTACAGAGCGATTAGCAAGTCAAAGTTTAATAACCAATTTACTTATATTTTTTGCTGTTGGGGTGGGGCTTGCGTTTACACCGTGTGTGTTCCCTATGTTTCCTATTTTATCGAGCTTAATTGCAGGACAGCAAAATCTATCTACTAAAAAAGCGTTTGCGCTGTCGTTTGTATATATACAAGGTATGGCGCTTACTTATGCTGCATTAGGGTTAGTAGTGGCGGCTTTAGGCGGGCAAGTGCAGGGGTACTTACAACACCCTTATGTACTTATTAGTTTTAGTTTACTGTTTGTATTGCTCGCAATGTCGATGTTTGGCTGGTACGAAATCAAGTTACCCAGCGCCATGATGAGCAAGCTAACGCAAGTTAGTAATAACCAAAAAGGCGGCAATTACCTTGGTGTGTTTTTAATGGGGGTATTGTCGGGGTTAATTGCATCACCTTGTACCACAGCACCGTTATCAGCTGCGCTGTTATTTGTAGCCCAAAGTGGTGACTACCTTGTCGGTGGTTTAACCCTGTACGTATTAAGTTTAGGAATGGGCCTACCGCTTTTATTACTTGGTACGTCTGGAGGAAAGTTGCTTCCTAAAGCGGGCGGTTGGATGGAGCAAGTTAAAACATTATTTGGCTTTATTATGCTTGTAGTGCCGCTTATTTTATTAGAGCGCATAATTAGTGCGGACATTATTTTACTTTTGGCGGGTATTTTAGCTCTGGCAACGGCCGTTTACTTACACTATTGGCAAAGTGCACAGCCACAAAGCAAACTTAAAACCACGCTTTGGTTTAGTGCTACATTTTTAGTAGTTACCGGTTTTACGTTAGCTAAAAATGTTATTTGGCCAGTGCAACAGATTGAGCAGGTTAGTCAGCAAAGTAATGAGTTTAAACAAGTGGCTAATTTAACCGAGTTAAAAAAGGCCGTTGCTGGGGCAAATCAGCAAGGTAAACTGGTGATGGTTGATTTATACGCCGATTGGTGTGTGGCATGTAAAGAGTTTGAGCATTACACATTCCCTGATCCTAACGTGCAGAGTGAGTTTAGTTACTATCAGTTAATTCAAATCGATTTAACACAAAGTGATGACACCACCATTGAGCTAATGGAAGAGTTTACTGTGTTTGGTTTACCCAGTATTTTGTTTTTTAACACACAAGGGCAGGAGCTAAGTTCAAAGCGCGTTACAGGATTTTTAAACGCCGATGATTTTGCCACCCACCTAGCTGCAGTGCGCGCCAGCGCACAATAATAGTGCAATTTAGCCGCTTGGGCTTACCAAGTGGCTTGCCTCCAATTACGTCATATTTATTACACCTCCAGAGATTAGACCAGTATTTTGCTGCTATTTACATCGAACTGACTATAATAGTTGGCTAACGTGAGAATTTGTTGCAATTTTTGTTTTTTATACTTACTTTAGTGTACAAAATTAGCTCGCAACGGCTTTACTCATTACTTAGAGGATATATCGCGTATTATGGCTGCAAAATTTAAACTTTTAGTTATAAATGGTCCAAATTTAAACATGCTAGGAAAGCGTGAGCCAGAAAAATACGGTTTGCACACTCTTGGTGAAATTATGAGCGAACTAACGACTGCCGCAGAGGGTCTAGATGTTCAGCTTACGCATTTTCAAAGTAATAGTGAGCAAGCCCTTATTGAAAGAATACACGATGCTTGGCAGGCAGTTGATTACATAATTATTAATCCTGCTGCATTTACGCACACTAGCGTCGCTTTACGTGATGCATTGTTAAGCGTTGATATTCCTTTTTTTGAGGTGCACTTAAGTAATGTGCATGCACGTGAAGCATTTCGTCATCATTCGTATTTTTCTGATGTGGCGCAAGGTGTGGTATGTGGATTAGGTGCAATGGGTTACCACGCAGCATTGAATGCTGCCGTGAGCCGGTTGCAAAACTCGAATTAATTTAAACTAACAAACTTATAGGCGGGTCGTTCATGGATATTCGCAAGATCAAAAAACTAATCGAATTAGTAGAAGAATCAGGCATTGCTGAGCTAGAAATCACTGAAGGTGAAGAGTCAGTACGTATTAACCGTAACAACATGAGCGCAGGTCCTGCTTACGCTCAGTACGCACCACAGCAATTTGCTGCTCCAGCGCCTGCTGCACCAACACAAGCTCCAGCTGCGCCAGCCGTTGAAGCCGATGCTACACCTGCAGCGCCTGCAGGCCATCAAGTTAAATCACCTATGGTTGGTTCATTTTACTCAGCGGCTTCGCCAGAAGCGCCAGCATACGTAGAAGTAGGTTCTCAGGTAAAAGTAGGTGATACATTATGTATCGTTGAAGCAATGAAAATGATGAACCAAATTGAGTCAGATAAAGCCGGTACAGTGACAGCTATTTTAGTTGAAAATGGCGAACCAGTAGAATTTGATCAACCTCTATTCATCATTGAATAATTTAGTAACCTAAAGGCCAACTCTTATGTTAGATAAAGTAGTCATTGCAAACCGAGGTGAAATAGCACTTCGCGTATTGCGCGCCTGCAAAGAGCTTGGGATCAAAACGGTTGCTGTGCATTCAACGGCGGATCGCGATCTTAAGCACGTATTACTTGCAGATGAAACCATTTGTATCGGTAGACCTCCAGCCTCTGAAAGTTACTTAGATATCCCGCGTATTATTGCGGCTGCTGAAGTAACAGACGCTGTAGCTATTCACCCAGGATATGGTTTTCTTTCAGAAAATGCAGATTTTGCAGACCAAGTTGAGCAAAGTGGTTTTGTATTTATTGGTCCAAAAGGCGACACTATTCGTCTTATGGGCGATAAAGTATCGGCAATTAATGCAATGCGCAAAGCTGGTGTACCTTGTGTACCTGGTTCTGATGGTCCAGTATCGGATGACAAAGAACGCAACATGCAAATTGCTAAGCGCATTGGTTACCCGGTAATTATTAAAGCCGCTGGTGGCGGTGGTGGCCGTGGAATGCGTGTAGTACGTAGCGAAGCTGAGTTGATTGATTCAATCGCGCTTACTCAACAAGAAGCAAAACAGTTCTTTGGTAATAGCATGGTTTACATGGAAAAATTCCTTGAAAACCCTCGCCATATTGAAATTCAGGTACTTGCAGATGGACAAGGTAATGCTGTTCATTTAGGTGAGCGTGACTGTTCTATGCAACGTCGCCACCAAAAAGTAGTTGAAGAAGCGCCTGCGCCAGGTATAACGGCAGAAGTGCGTAAAT
This sequence comes from Pseudoalteromonas sp. P1-25, assembly GCF_001401805.1. Classification (GTDB taxonomy): domain Bacteria; phylum Pseudomonadota; class Gammaproteobacteria; order Enterobacterales; family Alteromonadaceae; genus Pseudoalteromonas. The sequence goes on along the minus strand of NZ_LKDW01000012.1, from coordinate 112,902 downwards.
TTATTGGTGAGCGCTGTACACGTGCATGTATCGAAATTGGTTACCGTGGTGCGGGTACGTTTGAGTTTTTATACGAAAACGGCGAATTTTACTTCATTGAAATGAACACGCGTATTCAAGTTGAGCACCCAGTGACAGAAATGGTAAGCGGTGTTGACTTAATAAAAGAGCAGCTAAAAATTGCTGCAGGGCAACCGCTGTCTTTCACGCAAGATGACGTAGTTATTCGTGGGCATGCAATTGAGTGTCGTATTAACGCAGAAGATCCTGAAACGTTTATCCCGTCGCCTGGTAAAATTACGCGTTTTCACCCTGCAGGTGGCTTAGGCATTCGTTGGGATAGCCATATTTATGCTGACTATACAGTGCCTCCACATTACGATTCGATGGTTGGTAAACTTATTACTTACGGTGAAAACCGTGATGTAGCAATTGCCCGTGCTCGTAATGCGTTGAACGAATTGGTTATCGATGGCATTAAGACAAATACGCCATTACATAAGAAAATTCTTGCAGACGAAAACTTCCAAAGTGGTGGTACAAATATTCACTACCTTGAGAAAAAACTAGGGCTATAAAGCCACAGTTAATTAAAACCGGCTTAGGCCGGTTTTTTTATGCCTAAAACGCCAATTTATCGCCTTCAAGAAATATTCTGGTATGATTAGCAAAGATGCGCTTTTAGTAAATTTTTGAGGTAACCATGACGCGTAGTTTTAAAGCTCACCTACATAATGAAACTGCCACAGTAGCTATGGGTAACAAACTGGCTGCTATTATAGAGCAAGGTGCAGTGATCTATTTGCACGGTGATTTAGGTGCAGGTAAAACAACATTTACGCGTGGTGTAGTTCAAGGCTTTGGACACTCAGGTAAGGTTAAAAGCCCAACTTACACGCTGGTAGAGCCATACGAACTGGTACGTGCAAATGTGTATCACTTTGACTTGTACCGGTTAGGCGATCCTGAAGAACTTGAATACATGGGTATAAGAGATTACTTTTCTGAGCAGGCTATTTGTGTTGTAGAGTGGCCAGAAAAAGGCGGCGACTTTATACCCGTTCCCGATTTAGATATTACCTTAAGTTATGTTGGTGATGAGCGTAAAATTGCAATAAACAGTGCTAGTGAGCGTGGAGTAGCAATTGTTGAAAAACTCAATAGCCTAAACCTTGGTGAATAAATTAATAGTGGATCAATGTATTCACTTTCATAACAATAAATAGTTAAGGCAATGGTAGTTAAAATGAATCGAGGTGTAGTTAAACTTTTTATTTGTTTCATAGCTTTCGCTATGAGCCTGCCGCTGTGGGCACAAAATACAATTAATAGTGTACGGGTATGGCCCTCACCAGATAGCACTCGGGTGGTATTTGATTTAGATGACAAGCCCGATTTCAGCTACTTTATGCTTAAAAACCCAAGCCGTTTAGTGGTAGACCTTGTAAACACCAAAGGGTTAAAAGTATTACCGAATATTCCTTCTAAGCATAAAATTGTTAGCAAATTACGTTACTCTAAGCCTAAAAATAAGCAAAGCGTACGTTTTGTTTTTGAGCTAACTGCGCCTATTAAGCCGGTTATTTTCGCGCTGGCACCTACTGGCCCGTACAAAAACAGGCTAGTTGTGGATTTATATAATAAAAGTGAACCCGCAGTAAGCACTACACCTGCCCAAAAAGCAGCTAAAAAGCGCCAGTTAAGCCAAGAGCGTGATATTGTTATTGCAATTGATGCGGGCCACGGTGGAGAAGATCCAGGGTCTATTGGTCCCTCAGGCACGTATGAAAAAACCATTACGTTGCAAATAGCTAAACGTTTAGAGCGTATGATTGACGGCGAACGTGGCATGATTTCGCGCATGGTAAGAAGTGGCGATTACTTTGTTAAGCTTAATACCCGCACCAGCCGAGCACGCCAGAAAAAAGCCGACTTTTTAGTGTCAATTCATGCCGATGCCTTTACCAGCCCAGGGCCTAACGGTGCTTCGGTGTGGGTTTTATCACTGGGTCGCGCTAATTCTGAGATTGGTAAATGGATAGAAGATAAAGAAAAACACTCAGAGCTTTTAGGTGGTGCAGCCGATGTAATTAAAGATGCCGCTAACGAAAAATACCTTGCGCAGGCCCTGCTTGATATGTCGATGGACCACTCAATGAAAACAGGGCTTAGTGTGGCCGAAGAAGTGGTCAAAGAGCTAAAAAAAGTAGCCAAATTACATAAAAAAGATCCACAACATGCAAGTCTTGCTGTATTAAAGTCGCCAGATATTCCATCTATTTTGGTAGAAACAGGGTTTATTTCTAACCCCCGTGAAGAGCGTATGTTAAAAAGCGCTAACCACCAAGAACGCTTAGCAAAAGCCATGTTTACGTCTATAAAAAATTATTACTTAAAAAACCCACCTGATGATTCGTTATTTGCAAAGCTTAAATCGCAGTATCCAACAAAGCATAAAGTTCGCCCAGGTGAATCGCTAAGCTTATTAGCGAGTCGCTATGGCGTATCGGTAGCCAAATTAAAACAAGTTAATCAACTACGCTCAAACACCTTGTTCATAGGTCAAGAGCTGGACATACCGCAGAGTTGATGCTTATTAAACCTGTACACGTATTAGGGGCCTTATGAGTATTGAAATATTACCTGCACGACTCGCTAACCAAATAGCGGCAGGTGAAGTGGTTGAACGCCCAGCTTCAGTGGTTAAAGAACTGGTAGAAAATAGCTTAGATGCGGGCGCTACGCGTGTGCAAATAGATATAGAGCGTGGTGGTCACAAGCTTATTCGTATTCGTGATAATGGCTCAGGTATTGGTAAAGATGAGTTAACGCTAGCGCTTTCACGCCATGCAACAAGTAAACTTAAATCGCTTGATGATTTAGAAAACATTTGCTCTTTAGGTTTTAGAGGTGAAGCGCTTGCCTCTATTAGTTCGGTATCGCGTTTAACGCTTTGCTCAAAGCCCAAAGCACAAGATGCCGCATGGCAAGCGTTTGCACAGGGCCGCGATATGGATGTGCAAGTAAAGCCCGTAGCTCACCCAGATGGCACAACAATAGAAGTTAAAGATTTATTTTTTAACACCCCAGCAAGGCGTAAGTTTTTACGCACCGAAAAAACCGAATTTAGCCATATAGATGAGCTGATAAAACGTATTGCACTGAGTCGTTTTGATGTGTCGATTACACTGACGCATAACCAAAAGGTGGTTAGGCAGTATCGTGCTAAAACCGATCCTGATCAAGCTATTACTCGGGTTGCGCAAGTTGCAGGTAAAGCGTTTGCCGAGCAAGGATTACATATTCAATCTGGTGAAAGTGGTTTACAGCTGCATGGTTGGGTATTACCGGTGGGGTCAGCAAATACCACGCAATATACCTACGTAAATAACCGCATGATGCGCGATAAGCTAATTTTACACGCTATTCGTCAGGCGTTTGAAGAAGTAAGTGGCGCGCAAGAGCTTCCTGGTTTTGTTATTTATATTGATATTGACCCACGACAGGTAGATGTAAATGTTCATCCCGCTAAGCACGAGGTGCGTTTTCATCAAGGCCGGTTAGTGCACGATTTTATATTGCAGGCGATTAAGCAAGTAGTTGTGCCTTTACAAGGTGAATTCGCAACTAATCAAGCGCCCACAGACGATTACCAATCCTCAGCGTTTATTGAGCAGCCAAGTCATGTAGCTAATAATCAGACAGTTCAGCAAGGGTATGATTACCCCAAGTCACCGTTGCAGCCAATAGATTCACAAAGTAGTGGTTTTTCTAGTCGTCCTTCCTCTAATCTTATGGGCTCAGGCGGAGCCAGTGCAGGGAGGGCTTCTCAGTCTAAACAAAGTGCTTCAAGTTATCACGATGTCAATGCATTTTATCAAGGGGTAAGTGAACAACAAGCAGCACATTTTGATCATAGTATACCCTCGCAGCTGATAACTGATGAGAGCGCTACACACACATTTAAAAGTGTGCAGGTATTAAATGTAAATAAAGGTGTGTGTGTATTTACTCAACAGCGACAATTATTTTGCGCGCACTATAAGCATGCACTTGTAGATTATTGGCATGGCCAAATAAAAGAGCTGGGTAATTTAGAGGGCAAAGCCTTGTTATTACCAGTAAGGGTTAACCTTGAAAAAGCTGACTGCGAACTAATCGCTCAGCAACAGTCGTGGTTTACCTTATTGGGCTTTGAGTTAGTTATTGAAAAACAGTTTGTGATGGTTAAAAAGCTACCGACTTGTTTATATTTACTCGATGTTTCTGCTGCAATTGAAAGCCTACTTGGCGCATGTAAAGCGCAGCTAGAGGACTTACAAGCATGGCTGTCATGGCAACTTAGTTGCGTACCAGAACGCTTTTATGAAAGTAATGCGTTTATTGAATTACAAATTAGCTTACAAAATAATCCGCAAACAATTGAACGTTTAAAAGAAAAAGCAGTTAAAATAGATCTAGAACACTATTTAACGCAATTAAATTAAGGTACCCGTGTTGAGCAATTTACCGGTCATATTTTTAATGGGCCCAACCGCAGCTGGTAAAACAGCATTGGCAATTTCACTGTGTGAGCACTTAAATACGGAAATAATCAGCGTTGATTCAGCGTTAGTGTATAAAGGTATGGACATAGGTACGGCAAAGCCCGATGCAGAGGAACTTGCGCGTGCTCCGCATCACCTAATAGATTTGCTCGATCCGAGTGAAACTTATTCAGTTGCTGATTTTAGACGTGATGCGATAAAAAAAATTGATGAATTTCATCAACAAGGTAAAGTACCTATATTGGTGGGCGGCACCATGATGTATTTTAAATCTTTAATTGATGGATTATCGCCACTGCCAGAGGCTTGCCCAATAGTAAGAGCAGAGCTTGAAGCGCAAGCAAAACAATTTGGCTGGCCACACTTGCATCAAGAGCTTGCTAAAGTTGATCCGCAAGCGGCCGACAAAATAAGTGAAAATGATTCACAAAGAATAAATCGAGCTTTGGAAGTTTACCGTATTAGTGGTAAAACAATGACGGAATTGCAAAAGCAAAAGCAGCCAACGTTACCTTATACTTTTCATCAATTTGCGATTGCGCCTGATGATCGCAGTGAATTGCATCAGCGAATTGAAAAAAGGTTTAAAATAATGATAGAGCAGGGGTTTGAAAAAGAAGTTTCGACCCTATATCTACGTAAGGATTTACACCCCAATATGCCTTCTATTCGTTGTGTAGGTTATAGACAAATGTGGGATTACCTTGCGGGTGAAGTAGACCATGATGAGATGGTTTTTCGCGGCATTGCTGCAACGCGTCAATTGGCAAAACGCCAGCTAACGTGGTTACGAAGTTGGTCTGATGTTACGTGGTTAACAACAGGCGATGAAGAAAACTTGCAACGCGTAGTAAGTTCGCTAAGCTAGTAGTAGTTGCTAATTATTTAATTAAATAAGTTCAGCTACTTAAATTATAATAACACCTAGAACGAAGGAACAATAACATGGCAAAAGGCCAATCGTTACAAGACCCATTTTTGAATGCACTACGTCGTGAGCGCATTCCAGTATCAATCTTTTTGGTAAATGGCATAAAATTACAAGGTAAAATTCAGTCATTTGACCAATTTGTTATTTTACTTGAAAACACTGTAAACCAAATGGTGTATAAACACGCAATTTCAACAGTTGTACCTGCTCGTGCAGTCAACTTCCAAGGTGTTCAAGGGAGCGATGACACTGAAGAGCAAGAACCAGGAAATATTTAATTAGGAGCGTAATGCTTGTTTGACCGCTATGAATCCGGCGAACAGGCAGTCTTAGTTCATATCGACTTACCTAAAGATGGCGATCGTGAAGATCTTCATGAATTAGAGTTGTTGGTATCTTCTGCTGGTGTTAGTAGTTTGGCGGTTGTGCAAGGCAGCCGCCAAGCACCACATCCGAAACTATTCGTCGGTACCGGTAAAGCAGAAGAAATAGCTGAGATTGTCAAAATCCACAATGCAGATGTTGTCATCTTTAATCATCAATTAAGTCCGTCTCAAGAACGTAATTTAGAGCGCGTTTGCCAATGTCGTGTACTTGATAGAACAACACTTATTCTTGATATTTTTGCCCAAAGAGCCCGTACCCACGAAGGTAAGCTACAAGTAGAGCTTGCTCAGCTTAGGCATATGTCTACTCGATTAATCCGAGGATGGACTCACCTTGAGCGCCAAAAAGGGGGAATAGGTTTACGAGGTCCAGGCGAAACACAGCTTGAAACCGATAGACGCTTATTGCGCGCGCGCATTAAAAATATTCGTGCCCGATTAGCCAAAGTCGCTGTACAACGTGAGCAAGGTAGACGTGCGCGTACGCGTAACGAAATTCCTACCGTGTCACTTGTAGGGTATACCAATGCGGGTAAATCAACCCTGTTTAACCGTATAACAGACTCAGATGTATACGCAGCGGATCAGCTTTTTGCCACGCTTGACCCAACACTACGTAAACTTGATATAGGTGATGTTGGTTCGGTTATTTTGGCCGATACAGTAGGATTTATTCGCCATTTGCCGCATGACTTAGTGGCAGCCTTTAAAGCAACGCTAACAGAAACGCGTGAAGCCGACCTTCAATTACACGTAATTGATGTTGCAGACCCGCGCAGACGTGAAAACATAGAGGAAGTACAATCGGTTTTAAAAGAGATTGAAGCCGATGAAGTACCGCAACTATTAGTATATAACAAAATTGATGCACTTGATGATGTAAGCCCACGAATTGATCGGGATGACCAAGGGCAGCCTATAAGAGTATGGTTATCTGCACAAACCGGCGAAGGGTGTGAGTTACTTAGCGAAGCAATAAGTGACCTGCTTGCTAAGAAAATGTTTAGCGATACGTTATTACTTGCTCCTCAATATGGCCGATTAAGAGCGTCCTTATTTAGCTTAAGTGCAGTCCATGAAGAGCGCTTTGATGAGCAAGGTAACTGGTTGTTAGATGTACGTTTACCTATGGTTGAGTGGAGCCGATTAATTAAAGAGTTTGGTCCTGAAATTGAGGGTTTTATCAATCGCGATTAAAAATTGGTATATAAATGTCGGTTTTTGTATGAGAAACGCGGTAGATTTGATAGATTTAACACAATTTCCTAATTTATTTAGATAACAATGGAGTATAGCTATGGCCTGGAATGAACCGGGTAATAATGGCAATGACAAAGATCCGTGGAACAATAAAGGCGGACGTGATCAAGGCCCACCTGATTTAGACGAGGTGTTCCGTAAGTTTAGCAACAAGTTAGGCGGCTTATTTGGCGGTAAAAAATCCGGCAATAATAGCGGCGGTGGACTTGGCGGAGCCGGTATTTCATTTATCCTCATTATCGCCGCAATTGTGTGGGCGTTAAGTGGTATTTATACGGTTAAAGAAGCCGAACGTGGTGTGGTATTGCAATTTGGTAAGTATGACCGTATTGCAGAGCCAGGCTTACGCTGGAAAATGACCTTTATTGAAACGGTTATTCCGGTAGATATTGAAGCTGTGCGTTCATTATCTGCATCTGGGTTTATGCTTACTGAAGATGAAAACGTAGTAAGCGTTGAGTTTGAAGTGCAATACCGTGTTATTGACCCGTATCTTTATAAGTTTAGCGTAACTAATGCTGATAATAGCTTAGAAGAGGCGCTTGATAGCGCACTACGTTACGTTGTTGGCCATGCAAAAATGGACCAAGTACTGACTAATGGCCGTGAAGTCGTTCGTCAAAATACGTGGGATGAGCTTAATAAAATCATCGAACCGTATAACTTAGGTTTAATTGTGACCGATGTGAACTTTAAAGATTCGCGTCCGCCGACTGAAGTAAAAGATGCATTTGATGACGCGATTGCCGCACAAGAAGATGAAGAGCGTTTTATCCGTGAAGCCGAAGCTTATGCACGTGAAATTGAACCGCGCGCGCGTGGTCAAGTAACACGTATGACGCAAGAGGCAGAAGGTTATCAAGAACGCATTACACTTGAAGCGCAAGGTGAAGTGGCTCGTTTTGAAAAGCTATTACCTGAATATCAAGCAGCTAAAGAAGTAACGCGTGAACGTTTATACATTGATGCAATGGAAGAAGTGCTAGGTAGTAGCTCTAAAGTCATTGTTGATGTTAAAGGCGGTAACAACATGATGTACTTACCACTTGATAAAATTATGGAAAAGCAAGGCACTGCAACACGTGTAGCTTTACCAAGCTCAAGTGATATTCAAGATTTACGTAACAAAGTAAATACATCACGTAACAGCACTGTGAACAGCGGTAACGACCGTTTTAACAGCGATCGCTTTAACAATAACGGGAGATAAGCGTCATGAAAAACTTTAGTTTAGTCATACTATTAGCTGCCATTGTTATGTCTTTCTCTGCGGTATTTGTAGTACCTGAAGGGCAAAAAGCAATCGTGTTGCTATTTAGCAAGGTTGAAAAAGACAGTGAAGACAAAGCCGTTGTATACAGCCCAGGCCTTCATTTAAAAGTACCATTTTTTAGCCAAGTACGTCGTATTGATGCACGTATTCAAACGCTAGATGGCACGCCAGACCGCTTTGTGACAAGCGAGAAAAAAGACTTAATTGTTGATTCGTTTGTTAAATGGCGCGTAAACGACTTTAGCGCATTTTACCTTCGTGCTCGTGGTGATAAGCAATATGCTGAAACACTACTAAAGCAAAAAGTTAATAATGGTCTGCGTACTAACTTTGGTACGCGTACTATTCGCGAGATTGTATCAGGTGAGCGTAGTGAGCTAATGGAAGAGGCATTAGTACAAGCTTCTGAAAGTGCGCGCGAGTTAGGTATTGAAGTACTTGACGTGCGTGTTAAGCAAATTAACTTACCACAAGAAGTGAGCAGCTCTATTTACCAACGTATGCGCGCTGAGCGTACTGCTGTTGCAAAAGAGCATCGCTCGGAAGGCCAAGAAAAAGCAGAAACAATTCGTGCTAATGTTGACCGCCGAGTAACGGTCATGCTCGCTGATGCGGAGCGTAATGCGCGCTCAGTACGTGGTCAAGGTGATGCAGAAGCTGCTGCTATTTATGCTAAAGCATACAACAAAGATCCAGAGTTCTTTGGTTTTGTTCGTTCTTTAGAGGCGTATAAAAAGACCTTTAAAGATAAGCAAGATGTGATGGTGCTTTCACCTGACAGCGACTTCTTTAAATATATGAAAGGCGCTGCAGCGCAATAAGCGATGCCTTAATCATTTAAAGCTATAAAGCCCCGCCTATGCGGGGCTTTTTGTTAAGTATAATTTGAAAGTTTAAATGGCTGTTATATATGTGGTTATTTAAAAAGTATGATGGCCTAAAAAATACGCGCAGAAAAAATAAGCTGAACAGGGGTGATCTTTACTTTAGTTTTCTGGTAAAATCTCGTCCTAATTTTCTCGAAGTGAATTTACAATGGGTAAAAACGTTGTTGTATTAGGCACCCAATGGGGTGACGAAGGTAAGGGTAAGGTTGTTGATCTCCTTACAGACAAAGCATCTTTAGTAGTTCGATACCAAGGTGGCCACAATGCGGGTCATACTTTAGTTATTGACGGTGAAAAGACAGTTCTACACCTTATTCCATCGGGTGTATTACGTGACAATGTTAAATGTGTGATTGGTAATGGTGTGGTTTTATCACCAGAAGCGCTAATGAAAGAAATTGGCATGTTAGAAGAGCGTGGCGTACCTGTACGTGAGCGTCTTTTAATTAGTGAAGCATGTCCGTTAATTCTGCCTTTCCATGTTGCATTAGATGTAGCTCGCGAAACTGCTCGCGGCGACAAGCCAATTGGTACAACTGGCCGTGGTATCGGTCCTGCGTACGAAGATAAAGTAGCCCGTCGCGGTTTACGCGTAGGTGACTTATTCAATCCAGAATTATTCGCAGCTAAACTAAAAGAAGTACTTGAATACCATAACTTCACTTTAGTTAACTACTACAAAGTAGATGCTGTTGATTTCCAAAAAACGTTTGATGACGCAATGGCTGTTGCAGACATCTTAAAAGCAATGGTTGTTGATGTAACTGAGCTTTTAGATCAGACACGTTTAGCGGGTGAACACATTTTATTTGAAGGTGCACAAGGTACATTACTTGATATCGATCACGGTACTTACCCTTATGTAACCTCTTCTAATACCACTGCTGGTGGTGTTGCGACTGGTGCTGGCTTTGGTCCATTAAATCTTGATTACGTGCTAGGTATTATTAAAGCGTACACTACACGTGTTGGTTCTGGTCCTTTCCCTACAGAGCTTTACGATGGCCTTGAAAAACAAGATCCAGTAGGTAAGCACTTAGGCGATAAAGGTCATGAGTTTGGCGCGACAACAGGTCGTTTACGCCGTACCGGTTGGTTAGATGCAGTGGCAATGCGCCGTGCAGTTCAAATCAACAGCATCTCAGGTTTTTGTTTAACTAAGTTAGATGTGTTAGATGGTTTAGAAACACTTAAAATCTGTACTGGTTACCAGCTAGAAGATGGCACAGTGACTAATGTAACGCCATTAGCTGCTGAGGGTTACGAGAAAGTAACACCAGTATACGAAGAGATGCCGGGTTGGTCTGAAAACACAGTAGGCGTAACTAGTCTCGAAGACCTACCAAAGGCTGCGATTGACTACATCAAGCGTATCGAAGAAATCACAGGTGTACCTGTTGATATTATCTCTACCGGCCCAGATCGTGTAGAAACAATGGTACTTCGCAACCCGTTTGCTTAATTACCATTAATATAAAAAAAGCTGCTTTTGCAGCTTTTTTTATGCCTAAAATTCACCTTGGAACGATCTTTGTATATTATTTGATAAGTTTTATTATATACGTGGTAAACATGCGCCTATCTACCTGTAATACTTTATTAGCGTCTTTGCTCGCTCCATTACTTTTATCTATCAGTAGCAATGTGTTAGCTGAAGAAACACCCGCTGCGGTGCCGCTTTATACCGAGCCGGAGCTAATCGCACTAATAAACAAAAATACACATTTACAGCGTGTGAAGGCAGATGATTGCCAGTTAGTGCAAGATATAGAGGCAAGGGCCAATAAAATGGCACTGCCTTCTTACCAATTTTTATATGGTGATATGCTGGCTTATAACGTGTGTGTTGAACGCAATGTAGAGTTAGGTGTGTACTACATGCGTAAAGCGGCTGAGCAAGGCCTAGCGGCTGCGCTAGAGCAGCTTGGGCGTTATTACGACACTGGCCGCTTAGTACAGCAAGATAAAGCTATGGCCATTACCTATTTACGGGAGGCTTCAGCTCAAGGAAACCTAAAAGCGCAGCTAAGGTTGGTTAAGCTTTTTAATTCAGGCTATGGAAGCCCACGTGACTTTGAAGATGCGTACCGCTGGTTATTTAATACCACGGTAGCAGATAAAGCCACCCATAAAAAAATTGAGCGTGCACTTAAGTTACTAGCGCAAAAAATGCCAGATAGTGTTGTGGCCCGCGCCCGGTTACCCATGTAAGTGCCAAATAATACTCACCATTTTTATAAAATAAAAAGCCCTAATGATTAATTAGGGCTTTTGTCTAATAACTATAAGTGGCTAGCTTTCTTCTTTGCCTTTTGATTTAGCTGGGTCTTTTAACACTGACATTTTTGGGGGCTGAAGTGCAAATATACGCTCTCCCTCTTGCGGTGGCTTTTCCATATTACTGGTAAATGGGCGAAGCTTAACTGGCGTATCTTCGTCGTTGTCTTTATCACCTTTTAAAATAAACAGTGGGATCGCTTCAGGGTTCATCTCTTGGTATTTCTCCCAATCAAACTCTTCTGAAATACGTGTAGCGCTTACTTTGCCACCTTTAGCGATAATGCTGCTTAAGCGAGCGTATGAACCATCTTCACCAAACAAAATTTGCCTAGATAGGAATGTTGCACTGTCTTTGTTCGCTTTTGCATGCGAGGTAGATGAGCGCAATGAAAATACATTTTTTTCATTTAATAAATGAGAAAAATATTGTACACCAAGCGCATTATGGTGGCGGTTAGGTGAAAGCGCTAATACCGTTCTTATTGTTGTGAGCGGTAAGTAACGCTCAGCATGCTCTGACTGTGGGTTACCGTAATAACAAGCAAGGCCATCCATACGCGCCATTTTGCAGTTCTCCCATGCGGGGTCTGATAAGTGAACTGGAATACTTTGCTCTTGCAAGCCTTTACCAATAGCGCGCGATACATGGTTCGCACCAATAATCAGAATAGTGTTTGGGGAAGGCTGGCGCACACCTAATAGCTTAGCAACCGGAATAGCGGTTAAGCTTTGGAGCACCACAGTAATAATAATAACAGTGAATATTAACGGCACCATTTTTTCAGCATCAGCTACGCCTGCTTCCATCATGCTTAATGCAAACACCGACCCAACCGCGGCAGCAACTATACCTCTTGGGGCTATCCATGATAGCACCAGGCGTGACTTCATTGGTAAGTCAGTACCAAAAGTAGATATAGCAATACACAATGGGCGCGCTATAAATAACACCACGGCTAAAAATATAAATACGTCGCTATCTAACATCATCAAGTCAGAAAGCTGCAGGCGTGCAGCAAGTAAAATAAACAGTGATGATATTAAAATCATCGATAAGTCTTCTTTAAACTCCAATACAGAATCGATTTCTAAATCGTTTTGATTGGCAAGCCAAATACCAAATACGGTAACCGCCAACAATCCTGACTCGTGGCTTAAATGATTAGAGACCGAAAAACTAATAAGTACTAATGCAAGTATGCCAAACTTATGGAGTTCAAAGGGGAGCCATTCACGGCGCATAAGTTGTGTGGTGATCCACCCAGCAACAATACCTATAGACAGCCCAACGCCGACTGTTTTAACAAGTGCAACAATAGTATGGCTAAGTACTTCTCCTTGGCCTACTAGCATAACTGCTTCAAATACAAGTACAGCAAAAAGGGCACCGATTGGGTCAATCACAATGCCTTCCCACCGTAATATCCGATCAATATCTTGAGTTGGGCGCATCGAATTAAGTAAAGGGGCAATTACTGTGGGGCCTGTTACAACGAGTACGGCCCCCAATACAGCAGCAACTCGCCAGTTGAGTTCGAGTAGCCAATAGGCACTTAAGCTTATCACCACACAAGTGGTGATCATGCCAATAGAGCACAGGTTACGAACGACCTTACTTATGCCTTTTAATTCTCTGAAGTGCAAAGTGAGAGCGCCTTCAAATAAAATCACAGCAACACTCAATGACACCACAGGAAATAACAAATCGCCAAGTAAAGCATCTGGGTCTAATACACCACTAAACGGTCCTAGCAATAAACCGGTAAGCAATAAGAACAAGATAGCGGGTACTTTAAATGCCCACGCTACCCATTGGGCAAGCACTGAACAAAGTGCGATACCGGCTATATAAATTGCTGACATAAATTAAGAATTCCTTATTTATCACAATATGAAAAGTATAACTTTTGTTAAATATTAATACAGGGGTATACACGTGAAATGTTTAATTTGCTAATAAAATATTAGCGCTTAATACAAAAATTGTAGGTTAAACTTATTGATTTATTTATAAAAAATGAATAAAAGCGTGAAAATAAATATAAGTGATTGATTTTAAGTGACTAATTTATGTTGTGCTAGGGCTGGGTACACATTAGAGTGATTTTTAGCCTTGATTTTGTCTATCGAAATATCGTATTATATTTAGAGTTCAAACAATTAGTCATCTAATTATAATTTTCAAGACCGCGTTAAATATTAATACTAACGTCATATTTGGTCTGTAATAATAGTAATGTATGCTGTTATTAGCGTTAAATTAGTAGCTATTGTATTTTTGAATATCTTGGTATGGTTTTTTCAAGCATGTTTATTTAAGTAATTAAGTAAATAAATGTTTGAGTTGAACTATTACTTTCAATGTTTAGCTCCCATCGTGGCGGCTAAATCTCGGTCCTTGAGTCATCACCCTATCTGTTGGTGTATCTGACTTTAGAGGCTCTATGTATGTTGTTAACAAAAAAGCCACACACAGCTTTTTACAGCGATACATAAACAACACTTTTTATCTTTATATTTAATAGGCCTCCATTCATTTTGGTTGGTGCTGTTTCATGTCTTTACAAACCTAAAAGCAATTTTAGGTCGTGTGTTTGCGTGCGTTTAAAAAGTGTATGAAAACCTATTCGAAATTGCGTGCTATTTACGCAATTACCTAATTTTAGTTCACACAGTGTGAATGTAGATAAAATGGAAAGTTGAGATTTTATGCAAAAGTTAAATTGGCGTCGTATTGTTTTAAAAGTTGGTAGTGCATTAATCGCGCCTGATCAAGATGGGTGCCGCTCACGCTATTTATTAACCATTGCGCAATTTATTGTTCGCTGCCGCGCTCGAGGTATTGAGGTGATTTTAGTATCTTCAGGTTCTGTCGCTGCAGGCTCACACTTATTCCCATCTGACATTCCACGTTCAGTTGTCATGAAAAAAGCGATGGCAGCGGCAGGGCAAACCGAAATGATGGCTATGTGGGATCGCTTTTTTGATTTTCCATCAGCGCAATTATTATTAACGCACGGTGACTTACGTGACCGTGAGCGCTATGAAAGTATTCGTGAAACTATTTTTACCTTGCTAGAACATGGTGTTCTACCCATTATTAATGAAAATGATGCTGTAACAACCGATGACTTAAAAGTGGGCGACAACGATAACTTATCAGCCATGGTCGCAGCGGCTGCAGATGCCGACGCATTAATGATTTTTTCAGATGTGGACGGGCTATATGACAAAAACCCAAATTTACATGAAGACGCAGTTTTACTGCCTGAAATAAAATCAATTGATGAGTCTATTTACGCTATGGCAGGATGTGCTACTAGCGCAGTGGGCACCGGCGGTATGAAGACCAAAATCGAAGCTGCAGAGAAAGCGACTTCTCACGGTATTGCTACATACATTATTAATGGTTTTAAAGAAGAGACCTTTAATAGGTTGTTGGATGGAGATAACCCCGGTAGTGTCTTTCTTCCTTATGAAAAACCAATGCAAGAAGCTGTGCACTGGATGACGCATACAGCGAATGAGCAAGGTGAAGTAGTAGTAGATGGCTCATTCGATGAGTCTCTTGAAGGTGAAAACGGTTGCATACGTGGCGACGAAATAATGGAAGTTCATGGTGAGTTTGCCATTGGCGATACCATTTTAGTTAGAAGCGAGGATGGCACACGTTTAGCAAAAGCCACCGCAAATTATAGTAGTTGCTTGTTAAGCTTTATTGCTGATAACGAGCAAAGTGAATTTAGTGAAAAAATGCAGGATTCTATTGGTCCTGTTATTTCAGAAAAAGATATCGCATTATTGGAGAAGTCATGAGTTTGATTACGGATATTTCACGCCAAGCAGCAAAAGCGGCAAATACACTTGCTTTACTCGACACCGAGACTAAAAACCAAGTGTTAACAGAGATGGCGGCAGCACTGCGCGCAGAAAAAGCATTTATAATTAAAGAAAACGAAAGTGATTTAAGCGCAGCACGCGATAACAACTTAGCCGCTTCAATGATTGACCGCCTAACGCTTAACGAAGAGCGTATTGAAGCCATGGCTGAAGGTATTGAAGTTATCGTAAGTTTAGATGATCCCGTCGGTCAGCTACGCGATATTACAGAGCGCCCAAATGGCATTAAAATTCGTAAAATGCGTGTACCATTAGGTGTTGTATGCATGATTTACGAAGCGCGCCCTAACGTAACTGCGGATGCAGGGGCATTGTGTTTTAAATCGGGTAACGGTGTTATTTTACGCGGTGGTAAAGAAGCCCTTAAAAGCTCACAAGCCATTGCGAGCGTAATGCATGGAGTACTGGAAAAACATAACTTACCTAAAGCGCTGATCTCAGTTATTCCTGACCCAGACCGTGCTTTGCTTATGGAGCTAATGCAGCAACGTGACACCATAGACTTAATCATTCCACGTGGTGGCGAAGGGTTAATTAACTTTGTAACTGAAAACAGTACTATTCCAGTTATTCAGCACTTTAAAGGTGTGTGTCATTTATACGTAGATAAAGACGCCGACCTAGAGGTGGCGCTTAACTTACTATTAAACGGTAAAACACAGCGTACAGGCGTATGTAATGCGCTTGAAGGGCTTGTGGTTCATCAAGACGTCGCTGACGAATTTTTAAATTTATGTGCCGTTGTATTGCGCCAAGAAGGCGTGAAAATTAATGCAGATGAGCAAGCGGCAAAATATTTCGATAATGCAACAGTTCTCGCCGACAACGAATTTGGTGAAGAATACTTAGATTTAGAAATTGCTATTCGTGTAGTACCAAGTTTTAGTGCTGCTGTGGATCATATTGCACAGTTTGGTTCAAACCACACTGAGGTTATTTGTACTAAAAACGACACCGCGGCTGAGCTTTTCCAGCGCAGTGTTGATGCATCGGTAGTGATGGTAAATGCTTCATCGCGTTTTTCAGATGGCTCGCAATTGGGGTTAGGTGCCGAAATTGGTATAGCTACAACTAAGCTACATGCTTATGGCCCTATGGGTCTTGAGTCACTTACCACTGAAAAGTATTTAGTTAATGGTGAAGGCCAAGTGCGTGATTAACGACAATTAAAGAAAAAAACGCCGATTGTTAAATCGGCGTTTTTTTATGCATTTTGTAAAGTGTGACTTAGCTTCTCTAACCAATCTTTTAATGGTTCAGGCCGATGCAGATGGTACCCTTGTAAGATAACTTCCGGATACTCTTGTAATAAGTCAAAGTGCGATTGATTCTCGACCCCCTCCGCAACGACTTCTAACTGAAATAACCTGCCAAGGCTTACAATCATATCAATAATTAATTTATCGTTGTTATCAGTGGGGGCTTCGAGTACAAATGAGCGATCTATTTTAAGTTCATGAATGGGTAGCTGCTTTAAATACGTTAAACTTGAGTAGCCAGTACCAAAGTCATCTATCGATACGCGTACGCCCAGCTTTTTAAGGCAGTGTACGGCTTCAATGGCGGCTTCCATGTGATTTAGTAGCGTCCCTTCTATAATTTCTATAGTCAGTTGCTGAGGATTAATATCAACACGTTTAATTTGCTCGCTTATAAAGTTTAAAAAACGCGCTTCATGAAAGTGCCGGCCGCTTATATTAACCGAAATATTTAAACTTGGATGGTTATATTTCAGCTTGGTAAGTAAGTTAAGCGCATGGGTAGTAACCCAGCAATCCAGCTCAAAAATAACATCTGATTCTTCGGCTATTGATATAAACTCACAGGGGCTTATAAACCCTTTTTGAGGGTGTTCCCAGCGCAACAGAACTTCAGCGCCTTTTAATGTTTGCTTGCTATCAAATTGTGACTGTAAAAATATAGATAGCTCATTTTGAGGGATGGCTTTTCTTAAATCTTGCTCAATCTCAAAGCGTCGTTTAGCTTGCTCACCAAATGTGGTATCAAAAAATGTAACTCTGTTTCCGCCTTTTTCTTTGGCTTTATAACAGGCAGCTTCACAATTTCTGATAGTTTCAATCGCACTTTCCCAGACATCGTCACGTGGGAAAATATAAGTGCCTATACTAATTGTTAAGCTCACTTCTTGCCCATCAACGTCAAAAGGGCGGTTAACTGCGTGTAAAAGCTCTTGTGCTTTGCTCTCTGCTATTGATTGCGCACGTGTGCGTCCAACTCCTTTATCTACACTACATAAGGCTGCAAATTCATCACTGCCTAAGCGTGCAATAATATCTTTTTTATCTAAACTGGCATGAATACGCTGAGCAAGCTCCTTTAAAATATTATCTCCTGCTAAAAGCCCTAAACCATCATTAATGGAGTGAAAGCTGTCGATATCGATAATATAAATATAGGCACACGTTTTATCGTTACTGCAATCTTGTAACTGTTGCTCTAATTGTTTCAAAAAGCCATTACGATTAGGTAGCTTAGTAAGCTCATCGTGCCACGTTAAATAATCTATTCGTTCTTGTGTTACTTTCACGCTGGAGATATCACTAAATACACCAATGTAATGTATATTGGCGTCTTGTTCGCTTTTAACCATACTAAGTGTTAAAAGCTCAGGGTAGAGTTCCCCATTTTTTCGTCGTGTTACAAGCTCGCCGCTCCAGTAACCTGCTTCGTTTGCGTGTTTCCACACTTCATCAAAGCTAATACTTGGGTGGTTATTTTGCTTAATATCTTTTAAGTCCATTTCCAGTGATTCAGCTTCGCAATAGCCTGTAATTCTACAAAAAGATGGATTAACAGCAATAATCTTCCCTTCGCTATTAGTGATAACAACACCATCGGCCGTACTAGTAAGGGCTTGATAAAATAATTTTTGTTTAGATGAGAGTTGCTTAAGCTCTTCTTCACGCTGACTTAACTCTTTTGCAAGGGCCTCTATTTCTAATAATTTATCGTGCAAATCAAAGTTTTTTTCTATAAGTCTGTCTAACATGCCTTGCGCAGTAATGTGTGTGCGTATACGTGCTCTAACCAAAGCTAACTTATAAGGCTTATGGATATAGTCAATAGCTCCCATGGCAAAGCCTTTCTCTTCAGATTCTTCTTCTGTAAGAGCAGTAACAAAAATGATAGGGATGCCTTTGGTGTTTTGCTTTGCCTTAAGTATTTTACATACTTCATAACCGTCCATGCCCGGCATCATAATATCGAGTAAAATTAAATCAGGGCGGGTGGACTCTATAAATACAAGCGCTTGCTCACCGCTTGTTGAAATGCGTACATCGTAGTCTGCAAGTAGGCCTTCCACTAGTACATGTAGGTTGCTAGGTTCATCATCAACTATGAGAATCAAAGGTTTTCGCTGTTGATTTACTACCGGTTTATTATTGCTAGCAAGAAAGGTTGAATGCACACTAAATCCTTATTCTTTAATTACTCATTAAAGTTAGTTTATAGTTGCCATAATTGTCTAGTTTTTATAGTTATTTCTGTACTTATCAATCAGTTTAATTACTAAAGCGTAGTTAAAGTTATCAATTGCCTCTTTTAGCTTAAATAATGGATGAGATTGCTCGAATTTTTGAAGCTCAACTGCTCTAATTAATTTACTAGGAATAGGACGAGCAGATAACGCTAAAGAATATACCTCATCAATTAATGTATCTGGGCTTTGCTCTAAATTAATTGCGCCGGCCTGCTGGTTGTAAGTATTAGTTACCTGCAACTGTTTAATGGCATAAAGTGCTAAGGTTAGTTGTTCATTAAAAGCGCTAAAATCAGGGTGAGTGTTATTTATCAGTTCTAATTCAATTTTTTTGGCGCTTTGCTCAAGTCGCTCTAAACCTAGTGTGCCAGCGAGGCCTTTTAAATTATGCAGTTCCCTCACTAATGCTTCATGCTCATTATTTTTTAAATGCTTTAAGGTTGTTTCCATAAATTGGCTATAGTCACTGTCAAATTTAGAAAAGATTGAATTGATGAGTTCATTATTATCTTCGAGGTTATCCTTTGCTACAGCGAGATTTAATGTACTCAGCGTTTGGGCCTTTTTTAAATGTTTTTCTACGGTATTGCAAAGCAGGCCAAATAACAGCGGCTTCACTAAAAAGTCGTCCATGCCTGCTCTTATAGCGGCTTTTTTATCATTAGGTAATACAGCTGCCGTAACTGCAACGATTGGAAGCGTATAACCTCTTTGGCGTAGTATACGTGTGGCTTCTAAACCATCCATAACAGGCATTTGAATGTCCATAAATATAATATCAATTGCACTTTCTTCTACTTTTATTAGGGCCTCTTCACCGTTATTTGCAGAGATAACGGTCATATTCATTTTAGTTAACAGTGCTTCAAGAATCTCTTGGTTTACAGGGTTATCATCTACAGTAAGTGCAGTATAACCAGTATATTGTGGGTAAGACTCTCCCTCTTTAAGCTGCGTTGTTTCGGGCAATAATAAACGCATTAACTGTGACTCAGTATCGGTATTGCCTATTGTTAAAATATCAATATGGTCGCTATCGGGGATTGAGTGTGGGTGTTCTTGATCGCTAATAAGTAGAATAAGCAGTAACTTATGTTTATTTTTTTGTTTTTGTAAGTACAGTTGCTGCAAAATAAAATTATCTTTTAGCTCTTTATGCGGCAACGACATAATAACAATATTAAAAGGGTTACTGGGTTGAGACATTTTTGCAATTGCACGCAACGGCTCTTGGGTAATTTCTGCCGTAATATCGGCGTTGCTTAACAACGCGGTGAGTGATTTTATTTGCTCATTATCGGGGCTAATAAGTAGCGCATGTTTTTTAAGTGCTTCTTTATTGGTCATTTTAAATGGGAGTGTAAAGTAAAACTCACTGCCTAGCTGTGGTGTACTGCGTACTTGTATTTCGCCACCTAGCAACTTAGTAAGCTGCTTACAAATGGTTAAGCCTAGCCCTGTTCCCCCATATTTGCGTGTTGTACTAGAGTCGCCTTGGTAGAACGAGTCAAAAATGGATGCTGTTTGCTCTGGGGTCATGCCTATGCCAGTGTCTTTAATACCAAAGCGCAATTGAATTTGCTGTTCATTTTGTGTGGTGGCTTCAATCGTTACTGTTACTTCACCGCGATCTGTAAATTTAATTGCATTACCTACACAGTTATTAATAATTTGACTTAAATGCAGCGGATCACCCATCAGCTCTAGCCCTGCATCAACATGTAATACAAAATTAAGGCGCAACCCTTTTTGTTTAGCGTTCACCGAGAATAAATTTTTTACATTAGACACCACGGTATGCAAAGTGAAAGGGATTGATTCAAGTTTGACTTTATCAGACTCAAGTTTAGAAAAATCGAGCACGTTATTTAGAATTTGCAGAAGGTTTTGGGCACTTGAAAAGGCTTTATCGGCGTAGTGTTTTTGCTTGGGTGGCAGGGCGCTGCTTTGTAAAAGCTGTAGCATGCCTAAAATACCATTCATGGGCGTACGTAGCTCATGGCTCATATTAGCAACAAAGTCGCTTTTCGCTTGGTTGGCATTTTTTGCTTGAGTGATGGCCAGTGTAAGCTCTTTATTCATTGATTCCATTTTTGAATTAAGCGCTTGCGTTTCTGCTAGTAGCTCTTTTGTTTGCTTATTTTTTAAATACAGCGCATTGGCCGCGGTAATAACAGAGTTAATTTCATTTTGATGGTGTGTATTACTATTAAGTGTAACTTGTTTTTCATTACTCATATCTTTTAGCAGCTTGGTTAACTGTGCGATAGGCTTAATGACGGAGTTAAAAATAAAAAAGGTGATTATCGTAATTATGACGGAGATTAAAGCCGCAAATAGATTTCCCATCTCTGTACTTTTGAGTACGTGCTCTCTCAGCTGCTGCTCTGTTTGGGTGAGCTTTTGTTTCTCAATAGCTCTGATTTTTTCGGCTAGGTAAAGGAGCTCGTTTTCTATTCCAGTTAAAACTACATTTATAGAAAACGTATAACTGCGCGTTAATATAACTAATTGGCTATATGCTTGCTCAAGCTCGTCAGTATTATTAAATTGGATAGTATTAGCGGTTTCAATGCGCGCAAGCAGGGTGTTTAAGTGTGCTAGGTTATCTTGCACATTTTTTGCTTCATCATAATTTGGCTTGTGTAAATAGTTGTTTGCTGCCTGTTCTATATTGCTAATAGTTAAAAGGATATTCACTATTATTGTCTGTTTGTTACCAAGCGTGCTTTTCTCCAGCTTATTAAGTTGCGCTTTTAGTGTGTCAATAGGCTGCTTAAACTGTGAAAGGTACAACTGCTCTCGCTTAGTTCTGTTAACGACCACCCGGTTAAACGTATCTTGGTAATTATTTAAATACTCGTTGAGGCGCTTAATGTTGCTTTGATAGCTTTCATCATATTCTTCTATATGTTTACTAAGCCTGCCTAAATCCATTTTTGCATCATTATAGTGCATATTAAACTTATCAATAGTATTGCTATTAGCATGATCTAAATAAGCTATGGCTTGGCTTTGCAAAGAAATCACATCGTTTTCTAAGCGGGTGACAGCTTCACTTTGTAATAATGCTTTGTGCTGCGCGTTTTGTAGCTCAAAAAGCGAATTTTGCGAATAATTGAATAAGTAACTTTGCAAAATTAATAAGGTAATTAAAACGCATAAGGCAATTATTATTTTAGATTTTATTGAGCGGGTTATCATTATCTGCTTATTAACTCATACCATTTTTGTAAGCTGTAATCGTAAGTAGGCATAACGCTATTCCAAACAGCTACATTGCTTAAACGTTTTAAATAGCTACCGCCATTTCGCTGCTCACCGGCCTTTACTGCGACCTGTTTCTGGGTGTTTAGCAAGTTAACCGAAGTGGGCTTTCCTAAGTACCAGTAATCCCATTCGCTTGGTGAAAGCATTGCTTTTGAGCGCTGCGGGTTACTAATGTAATATCCTTGGCGAGCAATAAATGCGCCCGCCCACCCCGAAAGCCACCAGTTCATGTAATCGTATGCGGCATCTTTTTGGTTATTATTAACCTGTGATGATAAGCACATGACCCCATGCCAGCCTCGGTAGCCCTCTTTTGGGGCGGCAAATCGTACGTTAATATTTTGACTATTTAGTGAGGCAACAGCAGGAGAAAACATACTTTCAATATGCACGCGTTGGCTTTTCATAAATTCAATAGACTCTGGCACCGAGTTCCAATAACCCGCAAAATGCCCCTGTCGTTTATAGTCAATTAAAATACTAAATAAACGGTCAAGCTCAGAGCGAGTAATCGCACCAATATCTTTAAATGTTATCAATCCTTTGCTTTGTGCTGCCAAAGCCAGGTCAAACAAGCCTATTGTGGGTGCATTTACAATGCCGACTTTGCCTCGGTGCGCATCATCCAGTAGCCAGCCCCAGCTTTCAGTTTCATAAGCAATACCAGGCTTAATCATGGCAGTGTTATAGCCAAAAGAGTCAACATTATGTACATAAGGTAAAAAGCTAATATGATCGCTTTCGTTTGCACTTAGTGTGCCATTCTCTTGTACATTGAGTAGTTTATAAGGGGCGTCGCCTGCGCCCAATTTGGCCTCGGGAGTGAGTTTACCCGTTTTAGTCAGAGAATTTATTTCATTAAAGTAGGTTAGTCGCTTTTTTTCTATGGCTTGAATCGTCCCTGCTCGCCACAGTACATTAATACTGTTTGACCACTGTTCGTATAAGTCAAAGGAGCTAGGGTCCATGGAGGCTTTTTGTAATACGGCAGCGCTACCTGCAGGGGAAAACTCTATATTTATACCCAAATCAAGCATTGCTTGTTTACGAATAGCCTCTTGCAGCGTGACATGCGTTCCTAACACTCTTAAGGTTATTTTTTTTCTGGCAAACACATAAGGTACATGGGTAACCACGCCCGCAGTTAAACCAATGACAGCAAGCTTTTTTAACGTGGTGCGTTTAGGTATATCCATTGTTTAAGCCAAAAGTATGAACGCTACAGATGAGATAATTTATAGACAACAAAGACTAAACAAACAAGGAATGAGCAAATATAAAAATGAGAGTGTAAAAAATAATAGAATAATAAGATGATTAAAAATAGGAAATAATAGAAGAGTAGGAAAGTGGTGGAGCTAAGCAGGATCGAACTGCTGACCTCCTGCGTGCAAGGCAGGCGCTCTCCCAGCTGAGCTATAGCCCCACATTCCTAAATTACATAGTTGTAATTACTTGGTTGCTGAGTTCCAAGCGGGGTGAACTTTAAATATTTTTATAAAATTGGTCAAGTATTTTTTAGCAATATTTAACTGTTATCGTTTATTTTTGATAGACTCGTGAAAAATACCTCGCGAAACGACAAAAACAATGAAAAAAAGTATCTGTATACTTGCTTTGCTGCTTGCCGGCTGTGCAAGTAATGAAGCGCCTCCTTATGAAATAAATAACAAACAGTTTTATGAAAACGTAGATGAGCAGGGTAATAAAGTATTTGCTTATGTTGTTTCGGTTAAGGCCAAGCACCGTAGTAACATAAACTTAAATAACGGCGGACGAGGCGAGAAAAGACCGAGCCGCTCTGATGTAAAACGTTACATAGAACAAGAACACTTCGAAGACTCCAGTGTATTAAAACTTAAGCTGGAGGATGAAGCCGTCAGGTTTTTAAATCAAACCCTAAGTGAAAATAACTACTGTGAAAATAAACACGAAATTACACAAGTATTGTGGCGAGACTTAAGTGTGCAGCTAAGAGGGCGTTGTTTGTAGTATGTTGGCCGATAAAGCAAAGCTTGCGCAGCTATTAGCGCAATTAGGTATAAATTACGATGTGATAGAACATCCTGCGTTACATACTAGTTTAGATGCTGATGCATTTATGGTAGAACGCCCAGGTACGCGACTTAAAAATTTGTTTTTGCGTGATAATGAAGGAAAAAATCACTTTTTAGTGATCACCGCACACGACAAACAACTCGATTTAAAAACCTTATCTAAGCAACAAGGGCTTTCTCGGTTGGGGTTTGCTTCAAGTGAGCGCCTAGCGCGGTATTTAAAAGTACAACCAGGCTGTGTGTCTATGCTTGCTCTGGCAAACGACAAACAAAGCAAGGTCACTTTGTGGCTTGATCAAGATATTTGGTTTAATGAGCTGTTTCATTGTCACCCGTTTGAAAACACCCAAACTTGGCTGCTTACAAAAAATGATTTAAACATATTTTTTAAGCATACAGGGCATCAGCCTCGGGTAATGTTTTTACCTTCTCGATAGCCTAACGTGACTAAGACTAAACCAATAAAACACACACTCAGTAAGCAAAGCATAAATGCAGTTTGCCCTGAGTGCTGATAAACAATACCTGGTAATAACGAGCCCAGCGCTCCGCCACTGTAATAAAACGATACATACCCGCCATTTGTTACACTTGCAGGTGCCTTGCTAATCTTGTTAACAAGCGGGGCTGCACTTGAGTGAATAACAAACATAGCAGCACAAAATATCGTAAATGCGATTAAAAACACACTCAGTTGCTGGCTTATAAGTAACACTATGCTTAAGTTATATACGATAAAAACCGCAGCCAGTAAATGCCAAGGCGAAGGCGCTTTTTTAGCAAGCCAAGGTGTGGCAATAGAGGCTAAAGCACCGATTAAGTAGCCGCTGTACACTAAACCTATATCGCGAGTATTTGTAATTAAAAAGGTGTGTTGCAAAATAAACGGAAGGTAATTTAATAAGGCCGCAAAGCAAAAAAACATACAAAAAACGGCACCATACAATTTTAATATTGCTGCATCTTTTAGCTGTTTAATATACGTTAGCGGCGTATGTGCTGGCATAACAGGTATCACAAAGCCCGTAGGCTTTATATTTATAGCTAGGCCAATAAGTACAAACGAAATAACATAATAAAAACTTTGCCAATGCCACACATCACTAAATAACGCCGCCAATACTCGGCCAAAGTAACCTCCAGCTATGGTACTGCCTATGTATAAGGTCATATTTTTTTGTAAGGCATTTGCGCTGTAGCGTATACCAATGTAGCTCGTCATCGCGGTAAGTGCGGCAGGTAAAGTTAAGCCTTGTATAAAACGCACCAGAAGTAATAGCTCAAAACTGGGCGCAGCTGTAAACAGTATGCAGCTCCCCCCTAAAATAAACATAGCAATACGTAAAATAACAAGTGGGTTTTGCTTGGCTAAAAAAAGCCCATAAATAAAAGGAGCTATTGCTAAAGGCAGCATGGTTACGCTCATTAAGCTGCCGGCAAGCGCTGGGGACACGCTAAATTCGTTAGCAAATAAGTTTAATAAAGGCTGAGGTGCGTACAGCACAAAAAATATAAACACCGAGCAAATAAGTAAGTGAGCAAAGCGCATTGTTAGGCTTAAAATATAAGCTGATAAGTTAGCCAAAGTATATGAAAAATGGCTTATATTTCATAGGTTAAATCATTAACAATTGCGCTAAATCAAAGTGTATATTCAGCCCTTTGCTAGATTAATGCTAATAGCACTGTTATTTGTAGTCGTTGGTGATTAAAATAAACCTAATATAAGTTTTTAGTGGAACAAAGCCATGGGTTCATTACAAGACCAATTGCTGCAAGCAGGGTTAACAACATCGCACAAAGCTAAAGTTGCTAAGTCAGAAAAACGTAAGCAACAAAAAAAGCAAAAAAAGGGGGCTACTAGTAACCCAAGTGATCTGCAAAAGCATATACAGCAAACTAAATTAGAGCAGCAAAAAAAGGCTGAAGAACTTAACCAGTCGCGCCAAGAAGAGCTTAAGCAACGTGAGCAAGTTGCTCGTGTTAAGCAAATACTTGAGCACCATAACCAAGACTCTATCCGCGGTGAGCGTACCTTTAATTTTACTTACGACAACAAAGTAAAAGGGATAGACGTAAACGAGAAAACCCAAAAAGCGTTATCGGGTGGCCGTTTAGCTATTTGTGTACTGGAAGGGCAGTTTTACGTACTTGATGATGAACCGGCGCGTAAAGTCGCAGAAGTTGATGAAAAGTACATTGTTTTTCATGTTGAACCTGAAAACAAACCAAAAGACGAAGACGACCCCTATGCAGACTTTGAAGTACCAGATGATTTAGTATGGTAAGTGTCTGTTCAGTATTGTTTGCTACAGTTAACAACAATGGCTGAAAACGTAGTCATGTTTGTTTGATCGCCTAACGTAAATTGATACGTATGCTTTTTACCAGATTGTTTACTACAATCAATAGACTATTTTCTAACCGTCAAAAAGAAGAGTGAATATAATGAGCAAGATGAAAGCACTAATAGTAGGCGCGGGTATTAGTTTAGCCGCAAGTTTTTCGTTTAACGCCGCCGCTGCTGATGGCGAAGCCCTTTACACCCAAAAAATGTGTCAAACATGTCATGGTGCAGAAGGTAAAGCACCTATTATGGGCGCATACCCTAAAATTAATGGTCAAAACAAAGACTATTTAGTGGCCCAAATGAAAGATATTAAATCGGGCGCACGTAGTAATGGTATGACCGCGGCAATGAAAGCAATGGTTGCAACAGTAACGGACGAAGAGTTTGAAGCGATTGCAGACTACCTTTCAAAGGTAAAATAAAGCACCGCGTTTAAAAACGTATTATCGTTTTAAATTAAAGCGAAGCGTAAACAGCCACACATTTGTGTGGCTGTTTTGTTTGTGTTTGCTATAAAATTAATACTGCTTTAGACTTCTAAACATCTATTCGTACTTGTGTTGTTGTACGTATTTTAAAAGGCTGATTATGATTGATTTACCCCAACTAGATTTAAAAAATAAAGTATCGGAGCAAGAGTGGCAATTGCGCGTAGATTTAGCAGCGTGCTACCGATTAGTAGAGCATTTTCGTTGGGGGGATTTAATATACACGCATCTATCGGCCCGTTTACCAGGGACTGATCATTACCTTGTAAATGCATTTGGCTTAACGTTTGACGAAGTAACCGCATCAAACCTGGTAAAGGTTGATTTGCACGGCAATATTATTGATGATACTCCGTTTAGTATTAACCCTGCGGGGTTTACTATTCATAGCGCCATTCACGAAGTGCGTGAAGATGCTCACTGTGTTATTCACTTACATACCAAAGAAACCATTGCCGTTGCGACACAAAAAAATGGCCTATTGCCACTAAGCCAATATTCTATGTTTTCGCTCCCTTCGCTGTCGTACCATGGCTACGAGGGGTTAGCTGTAAATGATGACGAGCGCAAAGTATTACAAGATGATTTAGGCAGTACCAATCATATGCTATTGGTAAATCATGGTGGCTTAACCGTAGGGCCAACCGTAGGCGATGCCTTTATGCGTTTTTATGACTTGCAACGTGCCTGCGAAATTCAGCTTGCATTACAAGCCAGTTCACAAGAGGTTATACCGGTGCCACAGCCAATTATCGACAATATTTATAACCAAGCTAATGTGGTACATAGTGGCAGTACAGGCGGGCAATTAGCGTGGCCTGCCATGTTACGAAAAGCGTACCGACTTGATCCCAGTTTTGCACAATAGCCTGCGTGGCTAATAAGGAATTTTAATGAAAGTAAATCGCGTAGAAGTATTTGATATTCATTGCCCAGAGCGTCCAGCTTGGACGCCGGTTTTTGTACGTATTCATACCGATGAAGGTATTAGTGGTGTAGGTGAAGCTGGTTTAGCTTACGATTTAGGCCACAGCGCAGCGGCAGCAATGATAAAAGAAATGGCTGATGCTTTTTTAATTGGGCACGACCCATTTCAAACCGAAAAGTTATGGTCGCGTATGTTACGCGAAAGCTTTTGGGGTTTAGGTGGCGGCCCTGTTGTGTATGCAGCGATGAGCGCCATAGATACAGCACTTTGGGATATAAAAGGTAAAGCACTTGGCTTACCTGTGTATCAACTACTGGGCGGTAAAGTAAACGATAAACTACGTACTTACGCATCGCAGCTACAGTTTGACTGGGACAGCGAGTTTAAAGCGCTAGTACAACCGCAAGAATACGCAGAAGCAGCGTTAAAAGCGGTTGGCGAAGGCTATGATGCAGTTAAAGTTGACCCTATTCAATACGATAAAGACGGGAATACATATTACGACCGCACTAAAATTATTTCTCGTGGTGAAATGAAGTTATACCGTGCGCGTATGCAAGCTATACGTGAAGCGGTGGGTGATGAAGTGGATATTATTTTTGAATGCCACAGCTTGCCTGGCGCAACTTCTGCTATTCAAATTGGCGAAATAGCCGAAGAGTTTGATTGTATGTACTACGAGGAACCCGTTAACTACTTAAATCATTCTTTACATGCAAAAGTAGCCGATAAAGTGGCCGTGCCCATTGCTGGTGGCGAGCGTTTATACAACCGCTGGGGTGTGCGCCCTTATTTAGAAGATCAAAGCATTGATGTACTACAGCCTGATATCGGCTTATGCGGTGGTTTTACTGAAACTAAAAAAGTATGTGACTACGCCGATATTTTTGATGTGCGTATTCAGGCGCACGTATGTGGTGGTCCCGTTGCGACTGCCGCATCATTGCATTTAGAAACCGCTATTCCAAACTTTTTGATTCATGAGCATCATACTTATGCCATTAAAAAGTGGAACCGTGAGCTGTGCTTACAAGATCCACAGCCTAAAAATGGCTTTTTTGAAGTATCAGAAGAGCCAGGCTTAGGCATTGAATTAAACGATGAGATTGTTATGCGCTCGCAGCGTGTAGAAATTAAATAGCCTAAGCGTTATTTAAATACTATTGTTTAAAAGTAAAAGCCGGTAAGTGATAGCTCACTTACCGGCTTCTTTATAGCTGTGTGACCGCACCTAATACCTATGAGCAATAACGCTTGAATATTTTAAGGGATTAATTAGAAGGGTTAATTGAACACGTAACGCTGTTTATTTCAGCGGTGGCTTTACTATCAAGGTGGCGTATATAGCAGCGGTTATTGTTTATCATTAGCTCAAATTGATCGGGAAAGTTGCGCTGCTGATTAGCCGTTATATCGCTACGGTTAGTGTTTTTAAGAGTAAAGGTGCTGGAGTGCATAAATACATCGTCAGCAAGTTTTATGTTTTTTATATGCATTAGGCGCTCTATAACACGCGAAACTGCTTGGCTATTTGGCGCGGTAAGTAAGGCATGATGCAGCTTAGGAGTAGGCTGCGTGTTAGACGCGCAACCACTTAAAATAGTAAAGATGCCAAGGGCTGATAATCGCGAATGTAGTGTCATAGTCATTGCCGCATTTAAGTAAGTGGTTAAATTTAATATAGATCAACACGCCCTACATATTATAAAAATGCTTAGCATTTGCGTAGCTGAGGTTATGCCATATTTTATTTGTTTTGCATAAGGCTTGATGGCTATGCCAAACATCATTATAGCTTGCGTTAATTTGGCAAACCGGAAAGTTACTCGCAAACATAATACGCTGCTCGCCAAAGTACGAGAACAAAGTGTCAAAACAGTATTGCTGCTGTTGTAAATTTAACGCTAAAAGCTCAAAACCCGAAAACTTAATCGCTATATTAGTGTACGCGCTTAGCATGCGAATGCTTTGTTGCCAGTTATTAATATTATTAGGTAAGCCGCCATGGTTTATTATTATTTTTAGCTGAGGCAGCGCCTTAGCGTAACGAGCAAGCTGAGCGGCTACGACAGTATTTTCAAGCTCAAACTGCGCTTCATAATGCAGCCCTTGCTGGCAAAGAGTTTGCAAATTACCAAAGCAAGCGGGGTTAAATAATCGCTGTGCGTCTGCGCCTTCGGTTATATCCCGTATGCCGATTATATGCGGGTGTGCAAGGTCGTTAATTGCTTTTTCAAATTGCACAGGTACGCAATCTAACTGTGCGTAACTAATGGCTTTAAAGGGGAGCTTTTTTAAATGCGCCGTTAGCCAATTGAGTTCGTTAATGGGGGCGTTGTTATCAAAACCAGCCTCTATATGTACTATACCGGCGAGGGTAAAGTCACTGCTCCCTATTAGCTTTTTTTCACTAATAGGTTGTTTTATTAACTCTAAATTTGGCCATGCTGGTGGGTTTTCGCCTTGCAGCCAGGTATATTGCCCCTCGGCAAGGTTAAAAAAATGCACGTGGGGGTCAATAATTTTTTGGCTCATCGGCATGTGCTCATTGTGTTGTATAGCCGCCATCTATACTTTGCAGGCTACCGGTTATAAAGCTTGCATCATCACTTGCTAAAAAGCTAACTAGCGCGGCAACTTCATCAGCTTGGCCTAAGCGGTTTAGGGGTTGAAGGCTTGCCTCTTCTGCCACTATATCTGCCTTATTAGCACCGCTTTTTTTACAATAAGCATCTATGGCGTTATGAAATAGAGGGGTTTCTATTGTCCCTGGGCATACCGCATTTGCGCGAATATTAAATTGCGCGTAGTCAAGCGCTGTGGTTTTTGCCATAGAAGCCAGAGCATGCTTTGTCAGGTTGTAGGCAAACGAGTTAGGTTTACCAATTATTGCCTGATCTGAGGCTATTAAAATAATGGCGCCATTGTTTTGCGCTTTCATGCTTGGTAGTACACTTTGTACAGCCGCATAGGCCCCTTTCACGTTCAATGCAAATAACGCATCGAAGGTGTCCTCATCGGTATCCTCTATGCTAGCACTGAGGTGTTTACCGGCGTTAGAAACAAGTACATCTATGCGCGGGCTTCGATTACAAATGGCCGTAATACATGCTTTTACAGCACTAACATTACTCACATCGCATTGGTGAAAAGTACCCAGCTCGCTGTACTCAATATCTAAATTGTGCACCGTGTAGCCATCTTCAATAAAGCGCTTTACAACTGCTAATCCAATGCCTTTTGTACCGCCTGTAACAATAGCAACCTTAGACATACTTGCTCCTAATTTTAGGGATGTGACTAGTGAGAGTGACCGCAGCCGCCTTCTGCGTGAACATGGCCATGCGAAATTTCTTCACTGGTTGCTTCACGAACCGATACCACTTCTAAATCAAACGTTAGCGTTTTGCCTGCAAACGGGTGGTTTAAATCGCAATCTGCATTAAAGCGGCCTACTTTAACTAATGTTACTTGGTGCTGCCCTTGGTTTGAGTGCACCATCGCAGTCATACCTGGTTTCCACACTTTTACGTCACCTTGTAGGTGCTTAAGTGGAATACGCTGAATTAAATCGTCAACGCGCTCACCGTATGACTCGCTAGGTTCAAGTGTTACGCTAAACTTATCGCCTGCAGCTTTGCCTTCAAGGGCTTTTTCTAAGCCAGGAAGCATGCCTTCGCTGCCATGAATATAGCTAAGCGGCGCGTGGTTTACACTGCTTTCTAGTTGCTCGCCCGCTTCGCTTAAGGTGTAATGAAATTCAACTGCTGAATTTTTGCTAATTTGCATGCTTGTCTCTTTAAGTTTTTGACTAAGTTAAACGCCGATTTTACGCGAAATACCGAGCTTTATAAACTCAGCGTGGTTGAATAAGTGATTTTTGTAGATCTTGCAGTAAATCTTGTTTTTGCTGCGGTTGCTTGGGTTGTTCTGCCTGGGGAATAAATAGCGTTAATTGCGTGCCAGGCTTTAAAATGCTTGAGGCACTTAAGTTGTTCCATTTAGCTAAATCGCTGTGCGGCACTTCGTAAAGCTGGCTAATGCTCCACAAGCTATCGCCTTGTTTTACTTCATAGTCTATTTCTATGGTTGGGATCACGACTTCTTGAGGCTCCAAATATGGACTAATTTGATAATCTATAGTGAGCGATTTGGGGAGCGTTTTAGGCTGTCCAACAAACAGTTTTTCACCTATCCCTATCATATTATTTTGTTTGCCATTGAGCTGCTTTAACGCGCTTACCGACATGCTAAAGCGCCTTGCAATACTGTATAGCGTATCATTTTTTTTAACGATGTATTCGCCTGCAAAATTAGACTTAAAAAACTGACTTTTTAACAGTGCCTCTTGGCCAATAGGTAAAAGCAATGAATGGGGACCATTAGGTGAACTCTGATTTTTTAAATAACCTTGGTTAAGCGCGTGCAACTGTTTTGAGCCAACCCCAGAGAGCTTAGCAATGACCGAAAAATCAAACTGTTGGCCAATGTTCATTAGGGTTGTTATTGGTTTATTAGCAAGTTTAGGGCGCTTAAAGCCTTTTTGCGGGTGCTTTACTAAGTAGCTTAGCGCTAACAGTTTAGGCACGTATTCGGCCGTTTCTTTTGGCAGCTTTAGAGAAAAATAATCGGTACTTTTACCGCGTTTTTTATTTCGCTCAATGGCTCGTTTAACTCGGCCTTCACCACTGTTATATGCCGCTAGTGCGTGAAGCCAGTCGCCATCAAAGCGTTTGTGTAAATAGCTAAGGTATTCAAGTGCGGCATCGGTGGAAGCAAGTACATCTTGTCGTCCGTCATACCACTGATCGGATTTAACCCCAAAATGATGTGCGGTGGCGGCCACTAACTGCCAAACGCCTACCGCTTGCTGCGACGAAGCAATGGTGGGTCTAAAATCACTTTCTACAAAAGGCAATAAAGCCAGTTCCATAGGCAGGCGTTTTTGCTCAATTTTTTTTACTATATGGTACAAATAAGGCGCGGCGCGTTTATTTACAGTGGGTAAATAGTTAGGTTGTTTTAAATACCAGTTAATGCGCTTTTTTAAGGCGCGATTTTGATACACCGTAAAATGTAGGTTGTTGGCAATATGCACCCATAGATTTTTAGCTTTCGCGGGGCGTTTTTTTACAACGTTTTTTTTTGCTTTTACCGGCGGGGCAGGCTTTGCTTGTTGTAATTGTTTTGGCTCTGCTGGCTCAAGGTCAATTTGGTTTTCGTAGCTTGGCTCAAAGTGAGTGAAAATCTGTGGTGCTTCAACAGGCTCTGCATTTTCTGTGGAGCTGCAACCAAACATTAAAATACACGCAAAAATTAAACACAATCCGCGAATTATCATCTCTTTTAAAAGTACCTTTATTTGTTAACACTATTCCGTGTGCTGAGTTAATTGAGCGCGCTTGAGCCCTGCTTGTAAAAATAATTGGCTCGATTTTGTATTTAACGCTTCTTGTTTGTACGGCGCTAATACATCCACAGGGAAACTGTTGATTAGCTCATCAAGTGATTGTTTTTTATTGTTTTTAACATGGGTAGTTAAATTTGTTAAAAACAATAAAGGTTGCTGAAGTTGCGTTTTTTTAAGCACCTCGCCGTGGCCGGGAAGTATTGTACGCAAATTAGGCTGATTAATATAGCGTTTGAGTAGGGCTTGCCAATTTTGTAATTGACCGTGACCAGGGTAGGGTAGCCAATCCACAATATCGCCGCCTATTAGCAGCGCGCCATTATTGGTACTGAGCGTTAAATCGCCGTTTGTATGGGCTTTTTCGGGCTTTATTTGTACGGCAAAGTTCCCTAAATCAATACTTTGTGGCTCACTAATTACAGTTGTAGGTGATTCTAAGTTATAGGTTTTCCAACGTAAAAAACGCTGTTTAGCTAAAGAGAGCTTTTCGCGCCACTGTGTTTGCTGTTGTTCGGGCAATGTGGCTAAGCGCTGATAGCTCAGTTCTATACTTTTTTCATAGCCTGCTAACTTATCATCGTACGCCTGCTGGTATGTGGCAAAGTTATCGGCTACTTGCTTATGCACTATTAGCTGTGCTTTTGGAAAGGCGTTTTGTAATACGGCCATGCCTAGCAAGTGGTCGTCATGAAAGTGGGTCGCTACTAAATAACATAACGGGGTTTTAAGGCGTTTTTTTAACTGTTTTGCCAGTGCTTCAACGGCTGCAAAGTTCCCGCTTGCATCAACCATTAGTGCGCATTGTTCGCCCTCTATGAGCACTTGGTTTGAATCGTAAAAGCGTAGCTTATTTTGTTGTTTTAAAAATTGCACATTGTCGTTAATTTGCTGCCAAGTAACCGCTGCCTGAGTAGATTGAGAAAATAGGCTAAGGGTAATAAAAAGAGCGGGGATTACAGTTACTAAAAGGGGTTTTAACGTCATTGTGTGTCTCTGCGCAACATTTATTTATTATCATAATAAACAAAAAGCGCACGGGGCGCTTTTTATTTTTTTGTTGGGTCACTCGCCAAGCATTGGCTGAGTTTATCAATGAGTTGATCTTGCTGTTGTTGCTCTACACTGGCGTGCGTTTTAGCTTCTAGTAACTCATGGCTAAGTGTAAGTGCTGCTAAAAGTATCGCTTGTTGTTCGTTGCGAACTGATGAGCGTTGCTTTGTTTGCTCAACCAAGTCATTTAAATTTTTTGCTGCTGCTATTAATGCATCTTCTTGCCCAACAGGGCATGCAAACTGCTGCTCTTTACCTAGCAACTCAACTGTGACCCGCTGGTTTTGCAGCTCAGACATTAGCTTGCCTGTTGTGCGCTTTGTAGTTTATCAAGTAAGCCTGTTAACGTAGAGCTAGCATCTTTTTGCTTTTCTTCGTTTTCAAGGGCTTCTAGTTGTAAAATTTCGTTTTCATCACTTAGCTTTGCATTTTGCTCTTTTAAGCTAGCAACATCCGTTTGTAATTGGTTGTTGCGCTCGATAAGCGAGTCAATCAGTTGTTCGAGTTGTTGAAGAGTTGTGTTGTTCATAAAGGCGCTCATATAACTGTAATTAATGTCATGCAAATGTAAAGCAAAGTGTGTTGTTTTGCCAGCATTTACGGTGGTTTTAGCACAATTTTATTGTTTATTAAGTGATAATTCAGGGTAGGGGCTTTTTTGTTCATAAATGGTTCACTTAACTGCGCGCTTAGCGGTGAATAGGTTGCCAAAATACGGAGCTTGTGGTTCACTGCCGATATTAAATTGCGTATAGCGAAAATCATCCATGCTTAGTTACAGACACTCTTTTCATGCAGGTAACCCTGCCGATGTGCTTAAACATTTAGTACTTGCACAGGTACTTCAATATCAAACCATTAAAGATAAACCCCTCGATTACATTGATACCCACTCTGGTGCGGGGTTTTTTGAGTTAAGTTCATCAGATGCGCAAAAAACACAAGAATACAAAGAGGGCATTGCTAAGCTTTGGCAGCATAGCAGTGAGCACGAGGCGCTAAACGATTATATTTCATTAATTAAATCGTTTAATGATGGGGATGAGTTGGCGTTTTACCCCGGTTCGCCAAAAATTGCTGAGCATTACCTGCGCCGCCAAGACAAAGGCTGGTTTTTTGAATTACATCCGCGCGATTTGCAGTTACTTGAGCAAAACATGCAAGGTAAGCGTTCTATTCGCGTACGTGGCGAAAACGGTTTTGTCGGATTAATAGGGTTACTTCCGCCTGCTTCGCGCCGAGCATGTGTACTTATTGACCCGCCTTACGAGATTAAAGACGATTACGATACAGTTGTTACCACGCTGATAAAGGCGCAGCAGCGTTTTGCTACAGGTACTTATATGATTTGGTACCCTGTTGTTGATAGAGAGCGTATCAATAATATGGAGCAAGGTCTGATTGAGTCGGGCATGCGTAATATTCAATTATTTGAACTAGGTACTGAGGCTGACACTGACGTACACGGTATGACTGCCTCAGGCATGATAGTGATTAACCCGCCCTGGAAATTAAAGCAAACAATGGATAACGTGCTACCTGAGCTTGTTAAGCTTTTAAGTAAACCTAGCGGCTTTTACCGAAGCGAGCAGTTAGTAGATGAATAGTGTGTGAGAGTATTTAAATACGCGCACTAAAAAGCCCAGTTTAACTGGGCTTTTACTTAATTAAAATAGACCGCGTTAAAGGTGGCAAGCGTGTTGCCACTGCTATCTTTTAATTCTAAAGACTCGCCTTCTATAGCCCATTTTTGTGTGTTATTGAGCATGTTTAACATCGCTGCTTCTTGCTCCATGCTTTGCGAACACATTTTTTTTGTGCTTGCTAATTGGCTAAACGATATTGAATGTTGCTCTGTACTGTAGCTGCCGCTGACGTTATTACATCCTAAAAAGCCGTTAACACGGTTGTCTTTATCAAATTGTATGAACGGCTCTTTTGTTCTTACACTGACTGTTTGTGCATTAATTGTCACTGCCTTCCAGTATGTATTTGCAAGCGTTACATCACTTTTAGGTGAGGCGACTCTTTCAAGCTCAATTTCGTGAAGGATCCCTGATTTTGCATTTTTAAAAGGGTTGTACTGCCTTGTGCTGGTATAAAGAACCTTGTCTTTATTAATGATTCTGGCTGTGAGGCTGTAGCGGTGTTTATCAACAATGTTGTTGTCATCATACGCAAGCTCTACGGTATACGGTGGCGCTTTGTTTATATCTAGGATTTGTTGGGTGATTATTTCGGCTTTTACGTCTGCTTTTGATACATCCGATAGCGTTACGATCAGTTGCGACCCTGGGCGTGGCATACTGCGATCTTTATAGCTTACTTGAGCGGTCAATCCCATCACGTTTTTTTCTTGTGCTGTAGATTGTGACTCGTTAGCGGGTTTTTCACAGCCCGCTAATGTGAATGCACTTAGTGCTAATAAACCTAAGCTTGTAAATATGCGTTGTTGAAACCTCAATTGATGTTTAGCCATGCTTGCGCTCCTTATTCCTGTATTGCTGGTAAGTGTAGGGGGAGGGAGCTTAATCATGGCTTAATTTTTAAGGCATAAAGAGGCGCTAATGCGCCTTAGCATAAAGCTATTTTTTGACAAACTTAGTTAAAATAACAATGCGTTGGCCCTCTACACGCCCTTCAATATGCTCAGGGTTACTTGTTAAGCCTATGTTGCGTACTGCTGTGCCGCGTTTGGCGGTCAAGCTACTGCCTTTCACATCTAAGTCTTTAATTAGCGTAACGGTATCGCCAGCTTGAAGTACTACGCCGTTACTATCTACATGTTTTATATCGTCATCTTCAGCAAGGGCTTTTTTGGCCCACGCAAGTGTGTCTTCTTCAAGGTAAATCATATCTAGCGCATCTTGTGCCCAGCCACTATCAACAGCTAAGCGTGTAAGCATTCTATAGGCTACCACTTGTACGGCAGGCGTTTGGCTCCACATGCTGTCGTTTAAACAGTGCCAATGTGTTGGGGTAAGCTCGCTGTTGTTTTCTATTTGATCTTTACAGGTTTGGCAGGTGTAAATGCATTTATCTGAGTGGGTTTCGGTAACAGGAGGTACTTCGTAAACAGATAAGTGTTCGGTTGCGCTGCACAATTCACACTGATTATTGCTGCGCTCGATTAAGGCTTTTTCAATACTCATAAGGCATTCTTATATAGGAGGAGGTTTACATTTGGCCGTATTATACCCCAGTGGCGGCTCAGGGCGATACTAATCCCTTAAGTTTTGTGCGGGTATTGGCTCTATGTACTTATCTTCGATACGTTTTATATAACCATTGCTGTGTAAGTAAGCAATTGCTTGGTTTATTTTAGGCAATAGGGCTTTATGCTTAGCTAATAACCGTACTCTTAAATATCCGTGCGAATGCTGTGCGCCAAAC
This sequence comes from Pseudoalteromonas sp. P1-25, assembly GCF_001401805.1. GTDB lineage: Bacteria > Pseudomonadota > Gammaproteobacteria > Enterobacterales > Alteromonadaceae > Pseudoalteromonas. The sequence continues at coordinate 74,990 of NZ_LKDW01000012.1, read as the reverse complement.
CCAATTTTAATATTTAACTGCTTAGACCAATACGCTGCGGTGTGAATCCCCATAATGGCAACATCAATACGCGCTTTAGATAATGCAATTAGTAGCTCTTTTTCAGAGGGAAAGTCGACGCGATTATATTTTTCATCATCGTGGTAATCGTAACCAAGTACGGTACCAACCTCTTTCGAATATAAACTTTGTTCAGTTTGATACTGCGCCACTTTATTAGGTAAAGCTATAATCATTTCAGTTGCGGGGATCAGCGGGTCTGAAAAAACATAGTAAGGATTATCCCGCTCGTTTTGGGCTAACCATTTTAAAGAGAACACATCAAAATCTATAAAGCCGTTTTCTAAATACTTGGCAATGCGTTTGGTGGGTAGCTCCACATGATTGACGGTAATATTTGCCTGCGCCATTAAAGCGGTAATAATTTCTGGCAAAATACCAGGGTTTTCTGGGTTACTGGTGTAAAAAGGGTAATGGCTGCCCGATGCACTAACATTATAGTTAAGCTCTGGCTGGCTTTGCTCTGCATTGGCAAATGTAGCAAGGTGGGCAATAAATAAGAATAAAAACAACTTTAAAAAAAACAAATAAATAACCTTTGCTAAACTTTTATGAGTGAGTGCTATGTAATTTAGCTTTACATGCAAGGATTCTAGAATCTTCATGGTAGTTGAATTACAGTATATAACTTAATTGTAATAAACAACGTTAAATAAGATAGGTTTTTATAAGTGAACCCTACAAATATTTTTGAGAACGGGCAAAAGCTAACGCAGTTTGTTGCAAGGCAACCTATTTTTGATGCACAGCAGAATGTGTTTGCCTATGAGCTACTTTATCGCGATTCAGCCCATAACGCATTTCCTGTGGGGACTTCTGATGAGCAAGCAACTAGCCGCTTATTTTTTAATACATTAATGATGTTAGGGCCAGATAAACTTACAGCACATCACTTAGCGTTTATTAATCTTTCTTCCGCCACTATTTTAGAAAACTTTCCAAAATTGCTAGTGCCCCAAAATTGTGTGTTAGAAATCGTTGAGCGTACAAACAAAATAGCAGAGGTTACTCAACGCGTTAAAGCGCTCAAGCAAGAGGGGTACAGGTTTGCTTTAGATGATTACGATGGTGACGATAAGTGGGCGCCATTACTTGCGCATGTTGATTACATCAAAATTGAAATGGACGATGTAATAATTAAGACCAATATGCGGATAAAAAAAATTAAACGCGCTAACCCGCATGCAAAAGTGATTGTTGAGCGCATAGAAACACATGCGCAATTTCATTCGTTAAAAAAAGCGGGTTGCGATTTATTTCAGGGTTACTTTTTTGCACGTCCTGAAATGATCACCTACAAAGATGTGGAGCCGGGCAAAGTGATTGTGTTTGATTTACTGCGCTTTACGGCAAAAGAATCTTTATGCTTTGATGAAATACAAAAGCAAGTAGCCAGAGATGTAGCCATTACAGCGCGTGTATTAAAGTTAGCTAATGCCCGCTCGAGTAGTACCAAATTAACCATTACCTCTATATCGCAAGCGGTTGTGTATTTAGGAGAGGATAGCATCAGGCAGCTAGTTCGCGTTTTAGCACTGAGTGAGTTAGGCGCTGATAAACCGACAGAACTTACAAAGCTTGCGTTAACCAGAGCCCAGTTTATTGCGCTATTGTTAGGTCAGAGTTATCCAAAATTGGTTGGCCAAGGCTATTTGGTTGGGCTATTTTCGGTAATGGATGCAATTTTAGATACAGACCTTGAAGCTATTGTTAAAGAATTTTCGTTAGATGAAAGTATTGCCCAGGCATTATTAAACAATGAGGGCATTTTAGGGCAAAGCCTTGCGCTTATTAGAGCGTTTGAACTAGATGAAATGGATAAAATAGCGACACTAATGCCAGCAATAAACAGTGATCTGCATATAGGGCATATTTTTAATTATGTGCTTGATGCAGTGCTGTATAGTGACGAAATTATTGAGGCTATAGCAGAATAAATATGCGTAATTGGTTATCTATTTTAAGTATTGTGGTTGCATTAGGGCTGTTATTCCCAGGGGTTACTAAGCCCGTATTGACGATTGAGGGTAACATTGATAAATCGCAACTGGCTAAGGTTGGGATAGACATGTTAGCCGAGGAAGGCGATGGCCGGACCCGCAGTATGTTAATGATGTTCTCTAGCATGTTAGGGCTTGATAAATTAGAAGGTGAAATAAACGCGTACAATAAAACCCAAAGTATATGGGGGACTATTAATGAGCTGGCTAGCAATAATAATTTATTTGTAGCGGTGCTTGTTGGGTTGTTCTCTATTGTGATTCCATGTTTAAAGCTACTGATGCAATTGCTGTATTGCTGCTTGTCGGCCAGCGTATTTAAAAATAAGTTAGGTGTAGTTATTTGCGCGCTGAGCAAGTGGAGCATGGTGGATGTGTTTGTTATTGCGTTAATAGTGACTTATTTGGCAGGCAATGCACATGGCCAAAGTAGCGATTTACTCATTATGCATAGCACGTTTGGCGAGGGGTTTTGGTATTTTAGTGCTTATTGTATTTTTGCTATTTTAGCGAGTAGCTTAATTACCCCGCCTAAAAAAGAAAATTAATTATTTGAGTTCGCTCAACAACTCAAATATTATTATTGGGTAATTTACTTAATAGGCTTAGTTTTGCAGCGTTTTTACTCAAATTTGCTCGTTGTTGTGATGTTACTCACGTTTGTGGGGCAAGCCGTCGCGTCTGTAAATCAGCAGTGCGAAATGCCACATATGAGCCTATCAGCAAAGCATGCCACACATGTAATGAGCGAGAGTAAATTGCCTACAGGTATGATGGAAATGGATTGCTGCAATGATGAAGCCGATATTCAAAGTGAGTGTCATTGCCCAATAAATGGCTGTGGAAGCAGCTCTATTCTAACGTACCCAGCCTTATTTACTGCTTTTTCGTTATCGAGTGAAAAAGTTACCCTGTTTAATAGCGGTCTCTCCTCCCCTCCCAGTAATACCTTATATCGCCCTCCTATGTTTGCTTAAACGCAGAATAGGTGTGATACCAATCGACCTGATTATTAAGCCATTTAGCGTGCCAAATAAAGCGTTAACAGCGTTATAAACCTCTCATGTAGAACACCTACATGGCGATGTTTATGCCTTGTTATCACTGTATTTAACTGTTGCTATAAATACTCAATAACTCATTACCATTGGTATGCGTGAAATTTAGCTATATTGGCTTAAAGCGCCTGTTCTGCTTGTTAATTTAAGATTTTTATTTTTAATTTTAGATGGAGCAGGCAATGACCCGCACTGTAATTTTTAAAGCTGTATTACTAAGTGCCACCTTATTTGGTGCTGTATTTAATAGTGATGCCATAGCAAAAGTACCCACCCTTAATTTAACGGATGCCATAAACATGGCGCTCAATAACGAGCCGTGGCTGAGCGCCAGTGAGCAAAAGCAAGCCGCCGCCACAGCGCAAAGTATTGCTGCAGGTACTTTACCAGACCCAGTACTGAGCATAGGTTTACAAAGCGTACCCGTAGATGGCTTTGCGTTTGATCAAGAAAACATGACGCAGTTAAAACTGGGTATAAGCCAAAGCTTTAGCCGTGGTAATAGCCTGGCACTTAGCCAGCAAGCAATAAAAGAAGAAGCACTTGAGCAGCCGTGGCTGAGGGCGCAGCGAAAGGCGCAAGTAAAAGCGAGGGTGATGGAACTGTGGTTAAATGCCTACAGAGCACAGCAAAGTATTGCGTTAATTGAACAAGATAAAGCATTGTTTACCCAGCTAATTGAAGTTACCGAAGCCAGTTACTCCAGTAGCTTAGGCAAAACCCGCCAACAAGATATTATTCGCGCACAATTGGAACTCACACGCCTTGAAGATAAACTGATTGTATTAGCACAGCAGCTAGACGCCGCTAAACAAGGATTAGCTCAGTGGTTACCACACAGCATATTACGTCAACCATTAAGTGACACTTTTACAGTCCCAACCCCGCTAACACAATTTATTGGCTTAGGCTTTAATGAGCTGATTAAGTTACTTATGGCGCACCCCTCTATGGTGGCAATAGATCAGCGTATAGCCGCTAAACGCACACAAGTGAGCCTTGCTAAACAGAGCTATAAGCCACAACTTGGCGTAAATATGGGTTATGGCTACCGCGCTGATAATCAATTTGGTGAATCGCGTGCTGATTTACTTTCGGTTGGCGTGAGTATTGATTTGCCTTTATTTACCGACAACAGGCAAGATCAGCAAGTTAAAGCCGCTATTGCCACTGTAGAAGCCATTAAAACCGACAAACGCGTGGCGCTACAAAATCTAAAAGGGGAGTACTTTAAAGAGGTTAGCCAGCTTGAGCGAATTAAGCAGCGCCATACGCTTTATCAAAACACATTATTACCGCAAATGTCGCAACAAGCGCAGGCTACTTTAAACGCGTACACCCGTGATGATGGCGACTTTTCTGATGTTATGCGTGCGCGTATTAGTGAGCTAAATGCCAAAATAGATGCGCTTAATATTCAAATAGACAAACATATTATTATTGCTCGCCTAAATTATTACGCAGCCAGTTTAGACTCGCTAGTAATGGCTGAGTTACGAGGGTAAAAAATGAAAACGAACTTAAAATACCTTGTAGCACTGCTTACTGGTGCCGCGTTAATGTTTATTGCTAATCGCTGGCTGATTAATGACACAGAGCACTTAGCCACAACCGCTGATAGTAAAAAAGCGAAGCCGTTGTATTGGGTTGCGCCAATGGACAGTAATTATAGGCGTGATGAGCCAGGCCTGTCGCCAATGGGCATGGAGCTAGTACCTGTGTATGCAAACACTGAAAACGACAGCCCAGGTACTATAAAAATATCACCTGAAGTGGTTAATAACTTAGGCGTTAAAACCAGTAAAGTGCAAGTTAAAACGCTGCAAAGCAATATTAATACAATCGGTTATGTGCAATACAACCAAGACCAGGTAACCCATATTCATCCCCGAGTAGAAGGCTGGATAGAAACGTTATTTGTAAAAGCGCAAGGGGAGCCCGTTAGTGCTGGTGAGCCTCTTTACACGCTTTACTCTCCTGAGCTTGTGAACGCGCAAGAAGAGTTTTTACTCGCAGTAAATAGAAAAAACAGTGTATTGCTTCGGGCTGCCAAAGCGCGTTTAGAATCGCTAAATGTGTCTGATGGCTTTATAGAACGCTTAGAAAAAAATAAAAAAGTGATGCAAAACATTACGTTTTACGCGCGTCAAAGTGGCGTGCTTGATGAGCTTAATATACGTGAAGGTTTTTATGTTAAGCCCGGCACCTCAATGATGAGTATCGCTAAATTAGAGCAAGTATGGGTAGAGGCAGAAGTATTTGAGCGCCAAGCAGCTTTAGTAACCAAAGGGCTCCCTGTGACGATGACACTTGATTACATCCAAGGTAAGCAGTGGCAGGGCGTAGTAGATTACATTTACCCAGCGCTTAATACTCAAAATCGTACTCTACGTGTAAGGCTGCGTTTTGAAAATACCGCCGGGCTTCTTAAACCTAATATGTTTGCTCAAGTAAGCATTCACACACACAGTAACTCAGCGCAACTTGTTATACCTAAGCAAGCGCTTATTCGTACAGGTGCACAAAACCGAGTAGTACTTGCCCTAGGCAATGGACGCTTTAAATCCGTGGCAGTAAAGGTTGGGCAAATTAGTCAACAAGAGGTGGCTATTCTATCAGGCATTACCAAGGAGGATAGTGTTGTGACTGCTGCGCAGTTTTTAATAGACTCTGAGTCGAGTAAGGACTCAGACTTTGAGCGTATGAGCGCACCAAGCACTCAAGCGATAAGCAATATGCCTGATATGGAAATAGACAAGGCTGAAGCGGTTCAAACAGCCACAGTAATGGGGACCATAAATAATATAAACCCAGCCCAGCGGGTAATTAACATTAGTAGAGAGGCTATTGCTAAATGGAACAGAGGCCCCGCTACGATGGACTTTATACTTGCTAAAGCGCTTGATATTAATGCGCTTTCCCCTAATCAGCAGGTTAATTTTACCTTTAGCATTATCGACGGTGAATTTGTAATAAGCAAAATTGCTGAACACCCCACTGGCAAAGGCGTAGCTCATCACTCAATGCATGGGGAGTCATTATGATAGCTGCTGTTATTCGCTGGTCGATCGTTAATCGCTTTCTCGTTTTGTTGCTGAGTATTATTGTATTTGGCGCGGGTATTTACAGTGTTAAACAGACTCCCGTTGATGCGCTTCCAGATTTATCGGACGTACAGGTCATTGTTAAAACCAGCTACCCAGGCCAAGCGCCCCAAGTAGTGCAAGACCAAGTTACCTTCCCGCTTACTACGGCCATGCTGTCTGTGCCTGGCGCTAAAACGGTGCGTGGTTTTTCGTTTTTTGGCGACTCATATGTGTATATTATTTTTGATGAAAATACCGATATTTACTGGGCCCGCAGCCGCGTTCAAGAGTATTTAAGTCAGGTAGAAAGCCGCTTGCCGCCTAGCGCAAAAGCGCAACTTGGACCCGATGCCACAGGAGTGGGTTGGGTTTATTTATATGCGTTAGTTGATAAAACAAATCAGCTCAATACTAGCCAACTTCGTAGCTTGCAAGATTGGTTTCTAAAATTTGAACTACAAAGCGTTGAAGGGGTATCTGAAGTGGCCACTGTGGGTGGCATGATAAAGCAGTACCAAGTGGTTGTAGACCCCATTAAGTTACGTGCTCATGACCTTCCTCTTAGTTTGATACAAACGGCTATTAGCCAAGGTAATCAAGAAACTGGCGCCTCAGTAATCGAAATGGCTGAAGCTGAATACATGGTAACCAGCACAGGTTATATTAAAAGTGTCGCCGACTTAGAAGCCATTCCATTAGGAATTAATGCCCAAGGAAGTGCATTACAATTACGAGATGTAGCAAATGTACGCTTAGGCCCACAAATGCGACGAGGCATTGCAGAGCTTAATGGCGAAGGCGAGGTTGCGGGTGGCATTGTGGTGATGCGTTATGGCGAAAACGCCCAAGAAACGATTTCTCGGGTAAAAGCAAAACTTGAGTCATTAAAACAAGGGTTACCCGAAGGGGTTGAAATAATACCGGTTTACGACCGCTCCACGTTAATAAAAAGCGCGGTCGATAACCTGAGCAGTAAATTGTTTGAAGAGCTCATTATTGTTGCCTTAGTGTGTGTGGTATTTTTATTTCATGTGCGCTCATCGCTGGTGGCTATTATAACCTTGCCTATGGGTATATTAATGGCTTTTATTGTGATGTATTGGCAAGGTGTAAACGCGAATATTATGTCGTTAGGCGGGATTGCTATTGCCATTGGCGCAATGACAGATGGTGCTATTGTAATGATAGAAAACATGCATAAACATATGGAAAAAACGCCACTAACCAAGCAAAACCGTTGGCAAATAGTGACTAAATCGGCCACGGAGGTCGGCCCTGCGTTATTTTTTAGTTTACTCATTATTACAGTAAGTTTTATGCCTGTATTTATTTTAGAGGCGCAAGAAGGGCGCATGTTTGCCCCGCTTGCTTATACAAAAACGTATGCGATGGCAGCCTCTGCCGGTTTAGCGATAACCTTAGTGCCGGTGCTAATGGGCTACTTTATTCGGGGTAAGGTCATTTCTGAGCATAAAAACCCTGTTAATAGAGCCTTGGTTGCAGGGTATAAACCGCTGTTAGCCACCGTACTTAAATTTCCAAAAAGTACGTTATTTATTGCATTTATAGTGACGGTTATAGGCTTTTATCCGGTATATAAAATAGGCAGTGAGTTTATACCTTTGCTAGATGAAGGCGACTTAATGTATATGCCAACAACTTACCCAGGGCTTTCTATTGGTGAAGCACGAAAAATTTTACAGCAAACAGACAAGCTCATAGCCTCAGTGCCAGAAGTAAAAACTGTATTTGGCAAAATAGGGCGAGCTGATACCGCTACCGACCCCGCACCGCTGACAATGATTGAAACCTTTATTCAATTTAAGCCCAAATCACAGTGGCGAGAGGGCATGACGAAGCAAAAAATTAAAGCCGAGCTAGAAAGCTTAGTTGCATTACCGGGCCTTACAAATGCGTGGGTTATGCCAATAAAAACACGGATTGATATGCTTGCCACCGGTATTAAAACGCCCGTAGGTATTAAAATTGCAGGCCCAAGCTTGTTAGAAATTCAAAACATTGGGCAGCAAATTGAGCAGTTGTTAAAAGATGTGCCTGGCACAGCCTCTGTGTATTCAGAGCGTGTGGCCACAGGGCGTTATATTAAAGTGGATATAAACCGCGAAAAAGCAGCACGGTATAATCTAAATATAGCCGACATACAACAGGTTGTAGCCACTGCCATTGGCGGCTCAAACGTGACTGAAACAATTGAAGGGCAACAGCGTTACCCGGTAAATTTACGCTACCCGCAGCGCTTTCGTTCTTCGCCTGAAGATTTAAAATTATTACCTATTATTACACCATCAGGACAACATATTGCACTTGGTGATGTTGCTAAAGTATTTATTGAAGATGGCCCTACCGGCATTAAAAGCGAAAACGCGCGTTTAAATGGGTGGAGCTTAATTGATATTAAAGGCAGTGATATTGGCAGCTATGTAGCACAAGCACAGCAAGTACTTAGCGATAATCTACAATTACCTGCTGGTTATTCAATTACGTGGGCAGGGCAGTACGAATACATGCAACGCGCAAAAGCAAAGCTTACTTATGTGATACCGCTTACACTCGCGATTATTGTAATACTGCTATACCTTAATTTTAAATGCCTAAGCGAAGTACTTATTATTATAGCCACCCTTCCTTTGGCTATGGTGGGCGGCATTTGGCTAATGTACTTTGAAGCGTTTAACTTTTCGGTGGCAGTGGGTGTAGGGTTTATTGCATTGGCTGGTGTTGCCGTAGAAATAGGCGTCATTATGCTTGTATATTTAAACCAAGCTTATACAGCGCAACAACAGCAGTGCGAGCAAACCGAAACTGCATTTAACTTACAAGCGCTACAACACGCTATTATGCAAGGTGCAGGGCTAAGAGTGCGCCCCGTAATGATGACGGTAGCGACAATTATTGTTGGTTTATTACCTGTTTTATACGGTACAGGCACTGGCAGCGAAGTAATGAGCAGGATAGCTGCGCCTATGGTAGGCGGCATGTTAAGTGCGATTATACTTACATTATTAGTTATCCCTGCCGTGTATTTACTGTGGAAAAAGCGGCATATTTCTCATTAAAGCTCGGGGCAATGCGCTTTGTATTGCCCTATAAAAATTACCCGTATTTTGTAACTTGTACCAGATAAACCGCCTAGCTCCTCTTTTTTGTTATTTAATTCGTTGTTTTTAATAAAGTTTATGTTGGCACGTTTTACGCAACTCATCGCTTATACAGTCAACTCAGTAAGGAATGCACATGCAAGTTAAAACAATTAAAGAAGTGTACGATTGGACCGTTTTATTTCACACACAAATGGCGGCAAATTTTTACAGCGTTAAGGAGTTGCTTGACGAACGTAATGCAATGCTAGTGGACTATTATTTAGATTATGAAAAAAAGTTAGCTGAAGACCTAGTTGGCTTTAAAGCAATTACTGAGATCAATACTTTAGATACTTACAGCTACGAATACTTTGCAGATAACCCCGAGCTAATTACGTTTAAGGATATAAGCAAAGACCAAGAGTTTGATGAAAAGGTTATTCAAAATTATCTCTCTGAGCAGCATAAAAAAGTAATCGAACTTTACGAATACTTATTAGAGCGCGCAGAAACAGAAAACGGTAAAGAAAAGCTCGAGCAAATTTTAGAGCTCGAGAAGCAAGGCATTAAGCAAATGATGCAAAGCTCAAACCGCCATATGGATATGTAAGCCCAACATGTAAAGGCTCGCTTTAAGCGAGCTTTTTATTACTAAATGCACTCAAACTCAATCCCCGCTTTTTTTAAATAGAGTTGTTCTTGCTCAAGATCCGCTTGAAGTAGAGTATGCTCTTGCAAGTAGCCATTACTAAATTTAATAAACAACCCTAAGTTGCTTGCGCTTATTACCATATCAGGCTTTAAGCTAACTTGGCGTTTTTGATTAAATAAAATAGCTAAGCGTAAAATAACAATAAGCTTAAGTACGTGCTTTTGAGAAATAGTTAAAAACTCTGGCAGCTCAGTTAGTTTAATTTTTTTACGATAAAAGCGAATAAGTGAGCTTAAAATAAGTTGCTCTTGCTGCGTAAAACCGGGTAATTGACTATTTGCCACTATATAAGCGCTGTGTTTGTTAATGCCTGAAGAGTTAATGGATAAACCAATTTCATGTAATTTTGCTGCCCACGTCAGCAACGCAACATCATCGTTGTTATCTAGATACCACACATTTTTTAGCTGTTTATAAAGCCAAATAGCCGTATCCGCAACACGTGCTGCGTGTGTTTTATCAGCGGTGTAGCGCTCACTTAAATTATTAATAGTGTTTGAGCGAATATCCTTGTCGGCCAGCTTCTGCTGCATTTCGTGCAGTAACCCTTCTCGTAATGAAAAGTCGCTATAGGTAAGCTCTTTAATGGCAAACTCTGTAAATATTGCGATTAAAATTGCTAAGCCACCACATATACTTTGTTGGCGCTCAGGTGTGAGCCCTGCAATAGTTAAGTTATCAATGTGTTTAGCACTAATGCACTGCCCTTTTAAAGTGAGTAAATTGTCAAAGGTGATTTTAGGCTGTTGCGTATTGGCAGTGTTTATTATCGCTAATATTGATTTTATAGTGCCTGAGGTACCAATTACTGACTGCCAATTTTCATTTACATAAGTAGAAAAAATAGCCTCGAGCTCTTGCTCGGCTTTTATTTGCGCTTTGTTAAAGCGTTTGGCCGTTATTTTACCATCGCTAAAAAACTGCTTAGTAAAGCTTACGCAACCCATATTGCGACTAGATAAAAGTTTATGCTTAAAATGTTTACCTATAATAAGCTCGGTACTGCCGCCGCCAATATCGATCACTAAACGGTTTTCTTCATTATGAATATAATGTGCTACACCTTGATAAATAAGGCGCGCCTCTTCTTGTCCAGCGATTACATCGATATGGAAAGGAAACACATTACTTGCTTGTGCTAAAAAGGCATTAATATTTTTAGCTCGCCTAAAGGTGTATGTAGCCGCCACTTTTACGTTACTGGCAGGAAAATCGTGCAACGTTTTAGCAAATTGCTTTAGCACCACTAAAGCACGACCGATGGCTGCCTGGCTTAAGCGAAACTTGTCATCTAATCCATCAGCTAAATAAACGCGTTGTTTTTCTTTATGTAGAATTTGCAAAGTGCCGTTCACTTCCCGAGCAACCACTAAATGAAAGCTATTGGAACCTAAATCAACGGCAGCAATGGAAGGATGATCATTCATTATAATAAGTGTGTTCCCATTTTTTTAGATAATCGTAAATAGCTATTTGAGAGCGAATTTTTTTACGGTTACCCCGTCTTACATAAGCGTTTTTTTGTTCGCTATCAATAATACGTGCTTTGGTACGGTCTTTAAATTGTAGCTCTAATATATCAATTATGAGCCGTTTTAACTTAACATCTAATATAGGCACGCCTACCTCAACACGGTGATCTAGGTTACGTGTCATCCAATCAGCAGAGGATATAAATACTTTTTCATCGCCATTATTTCCAAATACCATGACCCGAGGGTGCTCTAAAAAGCGGTCAACGATACTAATTATCTTAATATTGTCGCTAAGTTGAGGCATACCAGGAATAAGTGAGCACATGCCACGTACAATAATTCTAATTTTAACCCCTATTTTGCCAGCAAGGTAAAGCCTATCTACCAGCTCTTTATCAGCGAGGTTGTTTACTTTTACAGTAATTTTGCCCGGTTTGTTGTTATTAACATGGTCAATTTCGTTATTGATTAAATTAAGCAGCGTTTCACGGGCATTTATTGGCGAAAGCATCAGGTGGTCAAATTTAAAGGGTTTATAACTGCTCTCTATAAATCTAAATACGCTGTCGCTTTCTTCACAAATGCCAGTGTGGCGAGTAAATAAGCTAAAGTCAGTGTAAATTTTGGCTGTTTTTTCATGAAAATTGCCTGTGCCTATATGAGCGTATTTTACTATTTGGCCTTTTTCTTTACGGTGCACGACACATAATTTGCTGTGCACTTTTAATGCGGGTATACCAAAAATCACTTTAATACCTGCACTGCTTAGCACCTTTGCCCATTCAATATTATTTTGCTCGTCAAAACGTGCTTTTAACTCGACCATAACGGTCACTAATTTTCCGTTTTTAGCGGCATTAATTAATGAAGAAATTAACCTAGACTTACTCGCTACACGATAGATATTTACCTTTATTTGTGTAACTTTGGGGTCAAATGCCGCTTGGCGCACATATTCAAGCACATGGTTAAAGGTATGATAGGGGTAATAAAGTAAAATATCTTGCTCACTAATGGCATCAAATACACTGGCGTGCTTTTTAAATGCACTACTTTGCAATGCGGGAAGGGGTTTGTTTTCTAAATATTGGCGCCCTACATTAGGGAACGTTATAAAGTCTCTAAAATTACGATAACGCCCCCCAGGAATTAACGCATCATGATGCGTGACACCGAGGCGCTTTTTCATCACTTTGAGCATGCTTTCAGGCATGGCTTGATCGTAAACTAACCTTACCGGCTCGGCATAAATACGTTGTTTTAATCCTTTGGACATTTTATCAAGCAAGCCAGCTTCTAGTTCATCATCTAGGTTGTACTCGGCATCGCGGGTTAATTTTATTGCATAACCGGCAATGCTTTTATAGGAAAAAAAACTACTAAATACATCATTTAAAAAGTAAGTGATTACATCGTCAAGCATCACAATAGTTTTATGGCGGCGGGTTTTTTCTGGAGGCAGGTTTATAAAGCGATCAACCCTGTCGGTGGGTACCTCAAGCATGGCGTAATAACTTTTTTCATCACTCATTTCTACAAATAGGTAGGTCATGGTGTCGTTTATATAGTCGGAGTAATCTTTGTTTTCGTTTAGTAAAATAGGAGAGGTGTGCTGTAGAACGTGCTCATGAAAATAATTTTTTAGCCAGTTTAAATGAAACACGCTTAGCTCATCAGGGCGGCTCACGTGAATATTATGATGGTTTAGGTCGGTAAGTACTTGCTGATGAATGTGGTTAAACTTTTTACCTAACTGACGCACTTTTTTTTGTATCTCGCTAAGTAGTATTTCGTCTTCTTCAAAGTTAGCATCGGGGAGTTTATTTAGTAAAATTCGGCGTTTTACCTCTGCAACACGTACTCTAAAAAACTCATCTAAGTTATTAGAAAAAATACCTAAAAAACGCATGCGCTCGATAATTGGGTTATTTTTATCTTTAGCTTCTTGAAGCACACGCTCGTTGAATGACAGCCAGCTTAGCTCTTTGGCAAAATATTCAGTTGTTTGAGAGGGAGTTATGTGGGCATTCATCTCTATTCCATTATTAGGATATGCTTTAAGTTTAATTTGGGCTGTGTATACGCTTAGGGGAATTGCAATGTAAAAAGCGATAACACGAGTAATAATCAGCCCTTTTTATTTAAATTTACGCCAGTTAGATGACATAAAAATGACTGCCGTGTCATTTTTATGTCAAGGGCGTGCTAGTTTAGGCCTCTTCAATATCTACAATTAAGTCACTGGTAATTGATTCAAGCGCATCAATCACTTCTTCTTTGTTCATACCGCTGGGTAAAGTAACCGTGGCGACAGCACTAAAAATAGGCACTCCCCAATTTGGCGCGCTCTGCTGTCTTGAGTTTAAATGAGTGATGCTTGCGCCTTTATGGCGTATTACACTTGCCAGCTCTTGTACAATACCAGGTCGGTCGTTGCCGGTAATAACAAAGTTTATTTGTTCTTTGCTGCTTGGCTCTACCTCTGTGTTGCCGGTTTCAATACGTACATCGAGTTTAGGTAAGGCATTTAATGCATTTTGTAATGCTTCAAAGTGTTCCTGGGCTACTTCAACCTGAATAATACCTGCAAAGTGACCAAGTAAGTGGCTTAAATTACTGCTTAGCCAGTTTCCCTTATTTTGCAAAATAACAGATGAAATGCTTTCTACTAATCCGGGCCGGTCTTGCCCTAAAATGGTGATCACCAACTGCTTCATAAATAGCTCTCTCTAAGCCTGAAAATGTAAATGCGTAGGCATTAATTATGTGTAATGTTTCTATCAATGTAGGGGGTAAAATAAACGCATAGAAAACTACTCGTTTATTACTACTTATTTGTATATTTATCGTTGTATTTTTTTAGCTTAAGCGCTGTTGTCTTCATTCGTTATACATAGTTTTAGTATTGTCTGCGTTAAATTGTTTGTCCAATAAAAGCACAAATTAGTTCCTACAAAAACATAAATCCACACTGAATCAATTAACAATTTTATAGCACTTTTGATAATAAGTGTCATCGTATTGTGCTTTCTGCTCAGGAACGCCCAGTTTTCACTCGCTTTGAGCAGTACGTATTTCGTTTAACCATAAAAGTGTAAATAGGTAATGCGTAATAAACGTATAAATATAGATGAGCTAAATACTGCAAAGCGCGCTATTGAGTACCTAATAAAGGGGCTGTTTTAAAGCCTTGCAGCGGGTATTTATTACATCTGTAACATTACTGTCATCTTGATGAAATATAATTCGCGCAACAACAGAATTAAAGGGTGTGTTGATGACTTCCAATCCGAATAAGCCGACTTTAAATACGGATCGAAGCCGTCTATTTAAAGACCGGTTTGCAAAGTGGGGTATTTCCGCAGGCGGAGTAATGGTATTAATAGCATTGTTATTAATATTCTTTTACCTTCTTTATGTGGTACAACCAATTTTTGAGTCAGCAAAAGTAGAAAAGCGTAACAGCTTTAACGTTACTAATGCTGATCAAATCGTGGGCTTAGGTGTTGAGGAACAAACAGAGGTTGCCTTTTTGCTATCCCAGCAAGGCGAGGTCATTTTTTATAGTGTGCAAGATGGCAGCTTTGGTCAAAAGCTTAAAACATTAAGCGCTAAGCTACCAAGTGATGCATCAAGCTTTGCAAACAGTGCGCCGTTTCAGGGGCATTATGCGTTTGGCTTAGAAAATGGCTCAGTGATGCTTGTCGCACCTAAGTTTTTAGTCACTTTTCCAAATAATCAAAGAAAGCTAACACCGCGTCTAGATTACCCTCTTGGCGAAATGGCATTAGAAGTTGACGATCAAGGTGCAGCCATCAAGCGCTTTGCATTTAGCCATTATGAAGATAAAACAGCTGTTGTTGCTTTAACCGAAGACAAGCGCGTGTTGTTTAGCAGCTTTGTGGCTGAGGAAAACATGTTCACTGGTGAAGTTGAATGGGTAGTTGAGCGCACCGAACTTGATGTAAATGGGCGTATAGACGAGCTATTAATTTCGCCGGATACCACCCGAACTTTTGTGCGTTCAGCTAATCAAATTTATGTTTACGATACCCGCTATCCAGATGATGTAGAACAGATCCAGTTACTGTCAGCTAATGAAGAAAACGCTAATATAGTATCAGCCCAGCTGCTTGCTGGTGCTAACTCGCTAATGTTGGCAAACGACAATGGTGAAGTCTCGCAGTGGTTTGAGGTGAACACGGATAGCGGTCGTGAGTATCAAAAAATTCGCTCGTTTGAAACAACGAAGCAAAGTAAGCTGAATATTTTCACTGAGTTTTATCGTCGTACTTTCTTTACAACAAGTAGTAACGGTGAGTTAGGTATTTATTACACCACAAGCGAGGCAAAACTTTGGCAAGGTAAAGTCAGTGAAGGTGAAATTAAAAACTTTGCTATAGCCCCACGTTCAAATGCAGCGCTAATTTTAGCCGATAACCAACTAACCGTATTAGAGATTCATAATGAACACCCAGAGGTTACATGGTCAGCCCTGTGGCAAGAGGTATGGTACGAAGGTTACCCAGAGCCAGGCTACATTTGGCAATCTACCTCAGCAAGCGATGACTTTGAGTCTAAATTTTCTTTAGTTCCTATTTCGTTTGGTACCTTAAAAGCTGCGCTGTACGCCATGCTGTTTGCAGTGCCTATTGCGCTCTCTGCTGCTATTTACACCGCATACTTTATGTCGAGTGAGCTACGTAGAGTGGTAAAGCCGACCGTCGAAATTATGGAAGCTCTGCCTACAGTAATACTCGGATTTTTAGCTGGCCTGTGGTTAGCGCCACTTATAGAAGAGCACTTACCTGCCATTGTTGGTTTACTTATTTTATTGCCATTAGGTGTATTAGCCACCGCACTAGGCTGGACTAAGTTACCAGCGAGTATTCGCCATAAAATCCCTGAAGGGTCACATTCTATTCTGCTAATTCCGGTCGTGTTATTTATTGGCTGGCTGTCGTTCGCGATGAGCGAAACAGTCGAGCTTTGGATGTTTGATGGAAATGTACGTCAATACTTAACCAATGAACTTGGTATGACGTTTGACCAACGTAACTCGTTAGTTGTGGGTATTGCGATGGGCTTTGCGGTTATTCCTACTATTTTTTCGATTGCGGAAGATGCCGTATTTAGTGTGCCTAAACACTTATCAAATGGTTCACTTGCACTTGGTGCTACACAATGGCAAACGCTAGTGCGTGTTGTACTACTTACAGCAAGTCCAGGCATTTTCTCTGCTGTGATGATGGGCCTTGGCCGTGCAGTAGGCGAAACCATGATTGTATTAATGGCAACCGGTAATACGCCGATTATGGATTGGAGTATTTTCCAAGGTATGCGTACTTTAGCTGCAAACATTGCGGTAGAAATGCCTGAATCAGAAGTAGGCAGCTCGCACTATAGAATACTATTCTTAGCAGCATTTGTACTATTCATATTCACCTTTGTTTTCAACACAGTGGCTGAGTTTGTTCGTCAGCAGCTGCGTGAAAAATACAGCTCAATGTAAGTGGAGAGACACGACATGGTAAAGCAGTGGTTTAAGTCTGGTTCTCCTTGGATTTGGATGACAGGCGGTGCAGTAAGCATCAGCTTAATCTCAGTTCTTGGTTTATTAGCAATGATAGCTTGGAAAGGGTTAAGCTTTTTCTGGCCATCGGAGGTGGTTCAATTTGAGCTAGAAGGGTCTATTTCAAAACAAACCATAATTGGTGAAGTTTACGACCGAGAGCTCGTACCTACGGCACGTTTAGCGGCAACCGGTATTGATGTTTCAGGCTTTAATAAAGATGAAGTTGAGCGCCTACTTATAAAAACAGGTAACCGCGAATTTGTAGATTTAGATTTTCGCTGGATATTAGAAACTGATATTACTGAGCAAAGTACACCGGCTACGCTTGCTGTATTTGAGCGTAGTAAAAACGGTAACTTTTATGGTTACATCGAAGGTGTAATTAAAGATGGAAAGCCGGTTACTGGCGATAAAATCGAAACCTTACATGAGTTAGTAGAACGTGCGGTTGATTTAAACGATGAAGCGCTTGATTTACAAAATGGCGAAATTGGTCATATTAACTACGAGCTTGAGCGTTTACGCCTACAAGAAAAAGCCTACCTACTTGATGACGAGCTAACTGATGAGCGTGTTGCTGAGCTTGCCCAGGCACGTGCCGAGTTACGTAATGAATACGCAGTACTTGAAAAAGAGCTATTTTCACTGCGTAAAAAAGCCAAGCGTGACCAAGTATTAGTTAAAGATATGCGCGGTGAAGTGGTCACCATTCCACTGTATCAAGTACTTGATGTTTGGCTGCCGAACGACATGGGCTTTTTCTCAAAACTAGGCCATTACTTTGTTCAATTGGGTAAGTTTGTATCAGACGACCCACGTGAAGCTAACACCGAAGGCGGCGTATTTCCTGCAATATTTGGTACTGTATTTATGGTAATGCTGATGGCTGTTATTGTGACTCCATTTGGCGTAGTTGCTGCAATTTACTTGCATGAATACGCAGCTAAAAATGCAGTAACTAAGATGATTCGTATTGCGGTAATAAACCTTGCCGGTGTCCCGTCTATTGTTTATGGCGTATTTGGACTGGGCTTTTTTGTATACATGCTTGGGGGAAGTCTGGACCAATTATTCTACCCCGAAGCCGCACCAACACCAGTATTTGGTACACCCGGTGTAATGTGGTCGGCACTTACATTAGCTATTCTTACATTACCGGTTGTTATTGTATCAACTGAGGAAGGCTTATCACGTATTCCAAGTACAGTACGCGATGGTTCATTAGCGCTTGGTGCCACCAAGGTTGAAACCTTATGGCGAATTATTATTCCTATGGCAAGCCCTGCAATCATGACAGGTTTAATACTTGCTGTTGCGAGAGCGGCCGGTGAAGTTGCACCATTAATGTTGGTAGGTGTTGTAAAAATGGCCCCTACGTTACCCCTTGACGGTAACTTCCCATATTTTCACTTAGATAGAAAGTTCATGCACTTAGGCTTTCATATTTATGATGTAGGCTTTCAAAGCCCTAATGTTGAAGCGGCGCGCCCGCTGGTATACGCAACGGCCTTCTTATTGGTGTCGGTGATTATTACCCTCAACATAACAGCGATAGGCATACGTAATCATTTACGTGAAAAATTCAGATCGCTTGAACACTAATTAGTAAAGAATTATAGGTAACAAACATGATTACAGTCGCTCCACAAGTAAACCAAGCTAATACAGGCTTAAAGTTAGACTTAGAAAACTTAACTGATGACCAAAAAGCGTTAGAGATTAAGGACCTTGATCTTTACTATGGTGAAAAGCAAGCGCTTAGCAAAGTGAATATGAATATTCCTAAAGGTCAGGTAACCGCGTTTATCGGCCCATCGGGTTGTGGTAAATCAACCCTATTGCGATGCATTAACCGCATGAACGATTTAGTCGATGTGTGTCGTATTGAAGGTGAAATATTACTTCATGGTCAAAACATTTACGATAAAAAGGTCGATGTGGCCGCGCTTCGTCGTAACGTAGGTATGGTGTTTCAACGTCCTAACCCATTTCCTAAATCGATTTATGAAAATGTGGTTTATGGCCTACGCTTACAGGGTATTAAAGAAAAGCGTAAGCTAGATGAAGTAGTAGAGCAATCACTTCGTGGTGCGGCACTATGGGATGAAGTAAAAGACAGATTACATGATAGCGCATTTGGGCTATCGGGTGGTCAGCAACAGCGTTTAGTTATTGCCCGTTCAATTGCAATTGAGCCTGAAGTACTATTACTTGATGAACCAACGTCGGCACTTGACCCAATTTCTACATTGGTTATTGAAGAGCTAATTAACGATTTAAAAAATAAATTTACCGTAGTCATTGTTACGCACAACATGCAACAAGCTGCACGTGTATCTGATCAAACGGCCTTTATGTACATGGGCGAATTAATCGAATACTCAGATACTAATACCTTATTTACAACGCCTAGCAAAAAGAAAACAGAAGACTACATTACAGGCCGTTACGGCTAGTCCTTGCTTGGTTATTGTGAACGAATTTAAGAGAAGGTAATTATGGAACATAATATAAACAAACATATATCTGGTCGCTTTAATCAAGAACTAGAAAATGTTCGTAACCATGTACTAAACATGGGTGGCTTAGTTGAGCAACAGCTAAGCAGTGCACTTGACGCAGTAAGCCGTAACGATGCTGAACTAGCACAAAAAGTACGCCAAAACGATTACAAAGTGAATGCAATGGAAGTAAGCATCGACGATGAGTGTACACGCATTATTGCTCGTCGCCAGCCCGCAGCAAGCGATTTGCGCTTGGTTGTTGCTATTGCTAAAACAATTGCCGATTTAGAGCGTATTGGCGATGAAGCTGAGCGTATTGCTAAAGTAGCTTTGGACTCATTTACTAAAGATCAGCAAGATTTATTAGTGAATATTGAAAATATGGGACGCCAAGTATTAAAAATGCTACATGATGTACTTGATGCATTTGCGCGTATGGATGTACAACGCGCCTTTGAAGTACATAAAGAAGATTCAAAAGTTGACCGTGAATATGAAGCAATTACGCGCCAAATTATGACTTATATGATGGAAGATCCACGCTCAATCCCAAAAATTATGGATTTAGTATGGTCTGTACGTTCATTAGAGCGTATTGGGGACCGTTGCCAAAATATTGCGGAATACATTATATATTTTGTTAACGGAAAAGATATTCGTCATACATCTCAAGAGGATATAGAAAAATCGTTGTAATATTTTTTCTATCATTCTTTTTTATTAAAGCGGCTTAATGCCGCTTCATGCATTGTTAGCTGCGGTGAAATAATAAAAAGCGTTCACAATCGCGGCTAATACTGTAAAATTCATGCTGCAAAGCATATCAATTTGATTAAAGGGTCAGTTATGCCTACAAACGCGTTTTTAGGGGTATTTGCAAAATCTCCTATCAAACCAATGGAAGAACACATCAAGAAAGTTCATCAAGCAAGCAAAGCTTTGATACCTTTCTTTAATCACGTATTTAAAGAAGAATGGCAGCAAGCAGAAGAGCTTCGTTTAACTATTCGTAATTTAGAGCGTGAAGCTGATGATATGAAAAGAGATATACGCTTACAATTACCGCGTGGTTTATTTATGCCGGTAGAGCGTACAGATCTGCTCGAACTCGTAACTCAACAAGATAAAATAGCAAATAAAGCAAAAGATATTGCAGGGCGCGTAATTGGTCGTGAAATGACTATTCCTAGCGCTATGCAGGCAGACTTTTTAGCTTATCTAACACGTTGTGTTGATGCGACTAAACAAGCATCAAAAGCAATTAATGAGTTAGAAGAGTTATTAGAAACGGGTTTTAAAGGTCGCGAGGTTACCTTAGTTGAAAAAATGCTCGTAGAATTGGATGCCATAGAACAAGACACGGATGAAATGCAAATTAAAGTACGCCGCCAACTGCGTGATGTAGAAAGCGAGCTAAACCCAATTGATGTTATGTTTTTATACAAAATAATTGAATGGGTTGGCGAGCTTGCAGATATTGCAGAGCGCGTAGGATCACGTCTTGAGCTGATGTTAGCTCGTTAATTTATACAAATCAGTTCAAACGAAAGATTAAGGTTACACAATGGATATCATTGCATCTTACGGCACGGTATTAGTTTTAATTGCCGCAGCAGTCGGCTTTTTTATGGCTTATGGTATTGGCGCGAACGACGTCGCTAATGCGATGGGTACTTCGGTAGGTTCTAAAGCGTTAACAATAAAACAAGCAATTATTATTGCGATGGTTTTTGAATTTGCTGGTGCTTATTTAGCGGGGGGTGAGGTTACATCAACAATTCGTAAAGGTATTATTGATGCAGCTCCTTTTGCAGCGCTGCCTGATTTAATGGTTTTAGGTATGATCTCTGCGCTTTTTGCAGCGGGTACTTGGCTATTAATCGCCTCATTTTTAGGTTGGCCTGTTTCAACTACTCACTCAATTATTGGTGCAATCATAGGTTTTGCATTAGTTGCAGTGGGTACAGAGGCTATTCAGTGGAATAAAGTTGGAGGTATTGTAGGTAGTTGGATTATAACACCGGCAATTTCAGGCTTTATTGCTTACTTAATATTTATGAGTGCGCAAAAGCTAATTTTTGATACCGATGCACCGCTTAAAAACGCGAAGCGCTTTGTACCTCTGTACATGGGTTTAGCGGGTTTTATTATGGCGCTAGTAACAATTAAGAAAGGCTTAAAGCATATAGGTATTAATCTAGGTGCTACAGAGGGCTACTTAATTGCTATCGCGATTGCTGTGATTGTAGCTATTATTGGTAAAATTGCGATTTCACGTTTAAATATCGACCCTAAAGCTGATAAACAAATGCAATTTAATAACGTAGAAAAAGTATTTGCGGTATTAATGGTATTAACAGCGTGTTGTATGGCGTTTGCGCATGGCTCAAACGACGTAGCGAATGCAATTGGCCCACTAGCTGCGGTTGTGAACATTGTTGAAAGCAACGGTGAAATCGCTAAAAAAGCGGCTATCGCATGGTGGATTTTACCACTCGGTGGTTTTGGTATTGTTGCGGGTCTTGCTATTTTAGGTAAAAAAGTAATTAAAACAATAGGTGAAGGTATTACACATTTAACGCCTAGCCGTGGCTTTGCTGCAGAACTTGCGGCTGCATCAACCGTTGTTATTGCATCAGGTACTGGTATGCCAATCTCTACTACACAAACCTTAGTTGGTGCGGTATTAGGTGTAGGTATGGCACGCGGTATTGCTGCTCTTAACATGGGTGTTATCAGAAACATTGTAGTTTCTTGGGTAATTACATTGCCAGTTGGCGCTGCCCTTGCTATTGTTATTTTCTACGTACTAAGAACCGCGTTTGGGGTTTAACAAAAAAGTACTCAAAGACTTTTAGCTTGAAAAGATCTCAACGCCTTTGGTGTTGGGGTCTTTTTATTTGTGGAAAGAAAAAATGACCAACCTACCAAGTATTAAACAGCTGCAGTATTTATTAGCTGTACATCAGCACCAGCATTTTGGCCGTGCAGCAAGTGCGTGCTTTATTGGGCAATCTACTTTAAGCAGTGCAATTCAAAACCTTGAAGAAACACTCGGTTGTCAGCTAATAGAGCGAGAGAATCGTAGCCTCATGTTTACCAGTATTGGTGAAGAAGTTGTTGAACGCTCTCGTAAAATTATCAACGATACAATTAGTTTAAAAGAGTTAACCAAAAGCTTTCTAACGCCACTCAGTGGCAAGTTAGTGGTAGGGGTTATACCTACTATTGCAAGCTTCATAGCAGCGCCTTTGTATCATTTTTGTAAGCAAACCTTTTGTGATTTAGAACTGGTACTTGTTGAAGATACCAGCGATAAGTTATTAGATAAGCTTGAACACGGCCATATTGATTTAGCGTTGTTAGCTCTGCCTTATCAAACAGAGAAGTTTCATACCCAAGTATTGGCTAAAGATCACTTTAGTTTAGTGCACCACAAAGATTACAGCCCAGCTAAAGGCGTTGAAGACTTTAATTTACTACCTGAGGCGAGTGTATTTTTATTAGAGCGAGAGCACTGTATGACAGGGCATGCCTTGAGTGCGTGTCACTTAAATCGTTCAAGCTGTATTAATCCGTTTGAAGCTGCAAGTCTACATACTTTACTCAGTATGGTAGAGCATCAGCTAGGGGTTACATTTTTACCGCAAATGGCGATTAATGCGGGCATTCTTAAAGATAAAAATATGATAGCAACTCCCTCGCAAGGTGATGCTTACCGAGATATAGGCATATTGTGGCGAAAAACCACTGGAAGAATTCGCGACTTTAAATTATTCAGCCAGCAGTTGGAAGTGTTTTTAGCTCGCCAATGCAGCCTGGACTTTGAGGGTTAATCCTAATTACTTTCAAGAGTAAATTAAAGCAAAAAAACAGCAGCCTATAACGGCTGCTGTTTGCTATGTGTTTGGCTTTCAAAGGGTTCTAGCTCGGGTAGAAAAAGTAAATAAATCCACACAACTACATTAAAATACGGGAGTAGGCCTAAAGTAGCAAATACGCCTACTGGGTAGCCCTTTAGCTGCGCGTATCGATAGCACTGATACGCAATTACACAATGTATTACGAGAAGTAAAATAATCAACTGCGCCATACCTTCCTCCTTAAACCTGACAAGCTTTAACCTCTATGTAATTGCTAGCCATGTATGTTTATAGGTAATGTCATGTTTTTATTGTTAAATCATCAAAACAACAAGACATTTACTAAGTGGTACGTAAAGTATAGGCAATAAGTGCAATAATGATAGTAATAAAATGCTTAAAACTGTTTAAAAATGTTTAGCTGACGCTAGGCTGTTGTTGGGTAAAAGGTTTCTTCTGGTAAATAATTTTAAGCGTCGATTGTACTTTTTCTACAGGGACGGGTCGGGCAATAAAATAGCCTTGTCCGTAGTCAACACCAATCTTTTTTAGGGCAAAAAATATCTCTTCGCTCTCTACGTATTCAGCTACTGAGCGCTTATCAAGAGAGCGGCTTATATCGTTAATAGCCTTAACGAGTGCTAAGTCGATTGGGTCGTTAATCATGTCACGCACAAACGAGCCGTCTATTTTAACATGCTGCGCAGGTAACTGTTTTAAATAGTTAAATGTGCTAAAGCCTGTACCAAAGTCATCAATAGAAAAATGACAGCCTAAACTGTTTAGCTTTTCTATCATTTTACGGGTAGCTTTTAAGTTGTTGACTGAGGCCGACTCGGTAATTTCAAAAATAATACGCGAAGGCGGTACGTGGTATTTTTCTAGGCTCGATTCTATATGTGGCAATAAGCGTTCATCTAAAAACGATTGAGCAGAAAGGTTAATAGCCACTTGATTTAAATCTGGGTGTTCAGCAACGCTCGCAATAGCATTACGAATAACACATTGGTCCATCAAAAAAGTATCGTTAAGTAGCTCAAGGGAGGGAATAAATTGATTAGGAAAAATAAGCTTATCGTCTATTTTAAGACGTAGCAACGCTTCAAAATAAGCCACTTTATTGGCCTTAAAGTCCCATATCGGCTGATAGTGTAGTTCCACGTTGTCCTGTTGAAGCGCCTGTCGGATCTCATGCCCCCACTCAAGTCCTGTTTGCAGAGTGTTATTCTGCGCATCTTCTTTTGAGTAGCAATGCACTAGGTTACGGCCTAAACTTTTAGCAATATATAGGGCAATGTCGGCTTGCTTAAGGCATTCACTCGGATCACAATTTTGAGCCGTTATTTGCGTTAAGCCAATAGAGCAACTAATTGAGTAAACTTGGTCTTCTGATTTAAACTCGTGTTGTTCAATCGCGCTACAAATACTCTCTGCAATTAGGTGAGCATCTAGCAACTGCGTATTTTTTAAAATAACTGCAAATTCGTCACCGCCTATTCTACAAACTAAATGTTTAGCGCTAATGTTCGCTTCAAATAATTGGGCAACATCTTTTAGTACTATATCGCCTTGTTGATGGCCTTTACTATCGTTAATTATTTTAAAATGATCTAAATCGATATAAATAAGTGCGTGCTCTACACCACCATAGGTATGCTTGGTTTGGCATATTTTATTAAGTTGTTGATCAAAATAATAACGATTATGTAAGCCGGTGAGCGTATCATGCAGTGCTAAGTGGCGCAGTTTTAACTCGGCTTGTTTTCGCTCATGTATGTTGTCGATTGTGGCAGTAATAGTGGCATTATTACTGCTGTTTTTTATTAGCTGTAACCGGCATTCAACCCAAATCTGATTGCCATTTTTATGATTAAGTTGAATTTCAACTTGCTGCTGTTGTGTGCCGCCATTAAGAATATCGTTAATGGTCGTATTTAGTTTTACTTGGCATTCATCTGAGCAATAGTCGATTAAAGACTTTTGCAAAGACGATTTAACCCCAAAGCCACTTAGTGTTTCCCAAGCGGGGTTTATAAAGCGAATTTTACCTCGTTGGTCGAGCTCTAATACCACCGTGTTTAAATGCAGTAAAATACGTTGGTGCGCCGAAAACAGCTCCTTGTAGCGAACTTCGCTAATACTTAGCTGCTCAACCTTTTGTGCAAACTCAGCATAACTCACCATAAAGTCTTCACGACGCGCAGCATGGTCACACACCTTATTTAAAAACGACGGGTCGTACGGCGCTCTTATAAAGTCAGTCACACCTGACAACAGTAATTGCTCTGCATAGTCTGCATCGTTATTGTCAATAATAGTGACAATGGCTTGTTTAGGGTTATGTTGTAGTATTTCTTCGACTAAAAGACTTGAAGTATCAGCGCGCGACGCGGTTGCATCAAGCAATACAATAGCAAATTGTTGTTGGTTGTAAGCATTTAAAGCACTTTGGCTTGATGTAACATGGGTAATAGCAAAATTGAGCTTAAGTTGCTGCGCTATTTCATCGGCTTTTTGCGCTATTGGTTCTAGTAAGAGTAAATTAAGACGGCTACTTTTTTCTAAATGTGTAGATAATACATTTGCCAACACCTGCGGCAACATGTCTTGGTGCTCAAAGGGCAGTACAGCGTCTATGCCGTAACTCCGTGCGGTGGTTTCTGCTATACGCTCACAGTAGATTGGCGGAATAAGTAAAATAGGGGTATTTTTAGGTGTTTTAAGTAAGCCTGAGCGGATCATGCGAGAAAAGCGCCAGCCATCTATTTTCCCTACGCTTAAACCAGTGATAATCATGTTTACGGGCTGTTTTTTTAATAGGGTGAGCGCATCTTGGCTATCTGCGGCTTCTATGAATTCAAATACGTTTAAGTATTCTAAAGTGGCGCGTATAGTTCGGCGTTCTTCGCTACTTGCGTTTAGAATGAGCAACTTCAGCTTATCTGCCACTTTTTTATAACCCCAAAACTAAACCATTATTATCAAAGGCAGTAAGAATAATGATATTTACTAATAAGAACAAGATTATTTAAAGTAGTTACTCAAATGTATCTAAAATAGGGTGAATCCTCTCAACTGTTGTAGATATCTTGAGCTTAGCCCAGGATAGATATACACTTGGCGCGATTTTATTGATGTGGAATACCGACTATGCGCGTGGCTGACTTTAGCTTTGACTTACCTGATGAATTAATTGCTCGTTTTCCTAAACAAGACAGAACCAGCAGCCGTTTACTAACCCTAGATGGCTCAACTGGCAACGTTGAACACAAAGTGTTTAGCGACCTACTTGATTTAGTTAACGAAGGTGACTTATTAGTATTTAATAATACCCGCGTTATTCCTGCCCGTATGTTTGGTCAAAAAGCCTCTGGCGGAAAAGTTGAAGTGCTTGTAGAGCGTGTAGTTGATGAACACCGCGTACTTGCCCATGTAAGAGCTAGTAAGTCGTTAAAGCCGGGTAACGAAGTTATTTTAGAAGGCAAAGCAAAAGCGACCATGATTGCGCGTCACGATACGTTATTTGAGCTTGAATTCGATCGTAGTCAAAATGTACTCGATATTCTAAACGATATTGGTCACATGCCTTTACCTCCTTATATTGACCGCCCTGACACCGAGGCTGACCGCGAGCGTTATCAAACCGTTTATGGTGAAAAACCTGGAGCCGTAGCAGCGCCTACGGCAGGGCTGCATTTTGACGATAAGTTAATGGCGGCACTAAAACAAAAAGGCGTAAACATGGCGTTTGTTACGCTACATGTAGGCGCGGGTACGTTTCAGCCGGTGCGTGTAGAAAGTGTAGATGAGCATGTAATGCACTCAGAATACATTGAGGTGCCTGACAGCGTGGTACAGGCTGTTGCACAAACTAAGGCAAATGGCGGGCGTGTAATTGCAGTAGGAACAACTTCAGTGCGTTCGCTAGAGTCGGCAGCAAAAATACACGGCGGTAAATTAGATAGCTATTTTGGCGACACCGATATTTTTATTTTTCCGGGTTATCAGTTTAATGTAGTTGATGCCATGGTGACTAATTTTCACTTGCCTGAATCAACCCTAATTATGCTAGTAAGTGCCTTTAGCGGCCAAGATAACATTATGGGTGCGTACAACACCGCTATTGAACAAAAGTATCGCTTTTTTAGCTATGGTGATGCGATGTTTTTAACGCGTAAATAAACACCTTTATAATCGGTACACTTACTAACAACCCAGCGCAAACGCTGGGTTTTTATTTGCCTGTGCTAATACGTAGTGAATTTAGCGCAGCTAATAGTAATAGCGGGGCAAAAAGGGTAGAATCGAGCGGTTAAATTATAGCTTGTTGGACTGTTTTTCCGACATTGAGGATGATATGAAATTTGAATTAGACCGCACCGACGGAAAAGCGCGCCGCGGCCGCTTGATTTTTGACCGTGGTGTAATAGAAACGCCTGCATTTATGCCAGTAGGTACTTACGGTACTGTTAAGGGCATGACCCCAGATGAAGTTAAAGCCACAGGGGCACAAATTTGTTTGGGTAACACCTTTCATTTAATGTTACGCCCAGGTACTGAAATCATTAAGCAACACGGTGATTTACACGACTTTATGAATTGGGACTTTCCAATTTTAACTGACTCGGGTGGTTTCCAAGTATTTAGCCTTGGCGCTATGCGTAAAATTACCGAAGAAGGCGTGTTGTTCCAATCGCCGGTAAATGGTGACCAAATTATGATGTCGCCTGAAAAATCAATGGAAGTACAGCGTGATTTAGGCTCAGACATCGTGATGATTTTTGACGAATGTACGCCATACCCAGCCACTGAAAAAGAAGCTAAAGAGTCTATGGAGCTATCGCTTCGTTGGGCTAAGCGCTCTAAAGAAGGCCACGGCGACAACCCATCAGCTTTATTTGGTATTATTCAAGGTGGTATGTACCCTGAGTTACGTGCACAATCACAAAAAGGCCTAGAAGAAATTGGCTTTGATGGTTACGCATTAGGTGGCCTATCAGTGGGTGAGCCTAAAAACGAAATGATGAATATTCTTGATCATTGTGCGTACAAAATGCCAGAGGATAAACCACGCTACTTAATGGGTGTAGGTAAACCTGAGGATTTAGTTGAGTCTGTACGCCGTGGTATTGATATGTTTGACTGTGTAATGCCTACGCGTAATGCACGTAATGGTCATTTATTTATTACTACAGGCACAATTAAAATTCGTAACGCAGTGCATAAAACAGACACTGGTCCGCTTGATCCTGAGTGTGATTGCCATACTTGTAAAAATTACTCGCGTGCTTATTTACATCACCTTGATAAATGTAACGAAATTTTAGGCGCACGACTAAACACAATCCATAACTTACGATACTATCAGCGTGTTATGGAAGGCCTACGCAATGCTATTAGTGAAGGTAAACTAGAAGAATTTGTTAGTGATTTTTATGCTCGCCGTGGCCAAGAAGTGCCAGAGCTTGCAGATATAAATTAAAATTTAAAAATATAGAGGAAGTATTATGAGTTTATTTATTTCAAACGCACACGCCGCTGCTGGTCAACCTGCTGCAGGTGGTGGTTGGGAAATGCTAATTATGTTAGCTATTTTCGGTTTGGTTTTTTACTTTTTAATTTACCGCCCACAAGCTAAGCGCGTTAAAGAACATAAAAGCTTAATGAGTGCGATGGCTAAAGGTGATGAAGTACTTACCCAAGGCGGTTTAGTTGGCAAAATCGTAAAAATTGCTGAAGATAAAGATTTCATCGTGATTTCTTTAAATGAGCAAGCTGAAGTTACAGTACAAAAATCGGCAGTATCTGCTGTATTGCCTAAAGGCACAATGAAGTCACTATAAAAATAAAAAGGACATGCCTGTGTTAAACAAGTTTCCAATTTGGAAGTATTTACTTGTTTTAGCTGTGGTAGCCATTGGCCTTTTATATGCTTCTCCAAACTTGTATGGCCGCGATCCGGCTATACAAGTTTCGGGGGCAAAAGGTGCAGATGTCGATCTCAGTGTAGTAGACAAAGTAAACGCAACCCTCAAACAACATAATGTAACAGCTAAGTCTACCGTGCTTGAAGGCGGCCAAGTATTAGTGCGTTTTAAAAATGTTGAAGAACAGCTAAAAGCGCAAGACTTACTGCGTAATTCTCTTAGCGACGATTATATTTCTGCTATTAATATGGCACCCGCTCAACCAGCATGGTTAAAATCATTGGGTGGTAACCCGATGAAGCTAGGTCTTGATTTAAGTGGTGGTGTTCACTTCACCATGGAAATCGACATGGCAACCGCGGTAGATAATCAGCTAGAGCAAATGGAACAAGATTTTCGTAGCGACCTACGCGAAGAAAAACTTCGTTACCGTAGTGTTCGCCGTGTAGCAGGGTCTGAGCGTATGCGTGTAGAAATGCGTACCGAAGAAGATAAAGAGGCGGCTGAACGCTTCTTAGCATCGCGCTACCCACTAAACGTATACATTGATGATAGCAGTAACGATCGCGCATTTTTTGCCACTATGAGTGAGCAAAAGCTTAAAGAAATACGTGACTACGCTATTAAGCAAAACGAAACCATTATTCGTAATCGTATTAACCAAATTGGTGTTGCAGAGCCTAACGTACAGCGCCAAGGTGCTGAGCGTATTATTGTGCAACTACCAGGTGTACAAGATACAGCACGCGCTAAAGAAATTTTAGGGGCAACGGCCACGCTTGAATTTCGTGAAGTAGACGAAAATGCTGACCCAAGTGCGGCTGCTCAAGGGCGTATTCCCGCAGGCACAGAAATGATCATGAGTCGCGATGGTTACCCTGTGGTACTTAAAAAGCGTGTCATTCTTGAAGGGAGCCATATCACAGGTGCGCAATCAGGCAACGATGAATACCAGCGCCCACAAGTGAGCATTACCTTAGATAGCAAAGGCGGGGCAAAAATGAATGCCTTTACCAAACGCGCTATTGGTAAGCGCATGGCCACGGTATTTATAGAGTACAAGCCATCGGGCAAAAAAGACGCTGACGGTAAAGCACTTCCACCTATTAAGGTAGAAGAGGTTATTAACGTTGCGACTATTCAAGCTCGTCTTGACCGCTCATTCCGTATTACAGGTATTGATAACCCAGCCGAAGCTCACAACTTAAGCTTGCTATTACGCGCCGGAGCACTAGTTGCGCCAATTCAAATTGTTGAAGAGCGCACAGTAGGCCCAAGCCTAGGCCAAGAAAACATAGAAGCGGGTATGACAGCTGTAGCTCTTGGTTTTGCGTTTGTGCTTGCCTTTATGCTTATTTACTACAAAGGGTTTGGTTTAGTTGCCAACATAGCACTTGCCGCTAACTTAGTACTTATTGTAGGTGTAATGTCGTTAATTCCAGGTGCTACATTAACGCTGCCAGGTATTGCCGGTATTGTATTAACCGTAGGTATGGCAGTAGATGCTAACGTACTTATTTTTGAGCGTATTCGTGAAGAGCTGGCCGATGGTCGTAGCCCGCAACAAGCCGTTCATTTTGGTTACGATAGCGCCTTTAGTACTATATTTGATGCCAATATCACCACACTAATTGCGGCCATTATATTATTTGCAGTGGGCACCGGCCCAATTGCAGGTTTTGCCGTAACGCTGGCAATTGGTATTTTAACTTCAATGTTTACAGCCATAGTTGGTACCCGTGCGGTAATTAACTTATTTATTGGTGGTAAGCGCATTGATAAACTTTCAATTTAAGGAGCGGACATGCAAATTTTAAGTTTGGGTGGTAAAACCCTACGTTTCATGTCACTTCGTAAAGTGGCAATGGGTTTTTCTACGCTATTAATTTTAGCGTCGTTTGCCTCAATTTTTATCAAAGGTTTAAACTTTGGTTTAGATTTTACTGGCGGTACTGCTGTAGAGGTTGGTTTTTCGCAACCTGCAGATTTGAAAAAAGTACGCTCAGTATTAGCTGAAAACGGTTTTGCCGATGCCTCAGTGCAGCTGTTTGGTTCTAGCCAAGATATTTTGGTGCGTTTAGCGCCGCGCGGCAGTGAAGTAAAAGCCGAAGTTATTGGTAATCAAGTGATTACTGCCTTAAAGCAAGCTGATGAAAGCGTAGTAATGCGCCGTATTGAGTTTGTAGGTCCAAGCGTAGGGGAAGACTTAAAAGAGCAGGGTGGCCTTGCCATGTTAACTGCGCTTATTTGTATTTTGATTTACGTGGCATTTCGCTTTGAGTGGCGTTTTGCTGTGGGCGCAGTGGGGGCATTACTACACGATGTAATTATTACTGTTGGCTTGTTTTCTGTATTAGGGTTAGAGTTTGACTTAACTATTTTAGCGGCCATATTGGCGGTAATTGGTTACTCACTTAACGATACTATTGTGGTATCTGACCGTATTCGTGAAAACTTCCGTAAAGTACGCATCGACGACACGATTGAAATTATCGACATGTCGTTAACGCAAACACTTAATCGTACACTTGTAACGTCAATCACCACCATTTTGGTATTGATTGCGCTATTTGTGTGGGGCGGACAAACCATTCACGGTTTTGCTACTGCCTTGTTATTTGGTGTGTTTATTGGTACTTATTCTTCAGTTTACGTTGCAAGCTCGGTAGCGATTACCATGGGCGTAAGTAAAGAAGATTTAATACCCGAAGTGGTAGAAAAAGAAGGCGCCGACCTAGACGCATTGCCGTAATAGAGTCAACGCTTAAAAAAAACCGCTCAATTGAGCGGTTTTTTATTGCGTGGTACTTAATACACATGCAATAAAATTGTCATACAGGCTTGCTACTTTAATGCCCCAATTAAACAACAATCAGGTTTTGCAGTGGCAATGCAGCGCAAAGTACTAGACTATATTTTAATTAATGGTGAAATAACCACGTTATTTCAGCCTATTTTTGATATAGCTAATCAAGCAATTATAGGTTACGAAGCGCTAAGCCGTGGGCCCAAAAACAGCCCTTTAGAAATGCCTAACCGATTATTTTCAGCAGCCAGCGAGCACGCTTTAATTTCAGAACTTGAGCTATTGTGTCGCTCAAAAGCAATTGAAAATTTTGTAAAGCTTAACTTAAGCGGTAAGTTATTTTTAAATGTAAGTCCTAAAACGTTGCTCGACCCTTGCCACCCAAAGGGTGAAACTCTTCACTTAACAGAGCAATTTGGCTTAGCAGCAAACCGCGTAGTAATTGAGGTAACAGAGCAAGAAAAGGTCGACGATGGCTTTTTATTATTAAAAACAATTGCACATTACCGGGAGCTGGGTTTTACCATTGCCATTGATGACTTAGGTGCTGGTTACTCGGGGTTAAAGCAATGGTCTGAACTCTGCCCCGACTTTGTAAAAATAGATCGTTACTTTATTGATCATTGTGATGAAAGCGAAGTTAAAAAAGAATTTTTGAAATCGATTACGGTACTAGCAAAAGCAACAAACACCGCGGTCATAGCCGAAGGCATAGAAAGAGTGGAAGAGCTTGCCTATGTTAAAAGCTTAGGAATAGCAAATGTACAAGGGTTTTTACTGGAAAAACCAAACACAACCCCCAGCCTTGATTACAGCTCAGCGCAATTACACGCATTAAACTTTAAGCAGTCAAATAATACATTTGATCAATCAATGGCGATTGGTTGGCTTGCTATTACACAAGAAGCAATAGGCAGCGAAACCCGTTGCAAAGATGCCCATACGCTATTTGAAAAAGACAAGTCTGTGATGAGCCTAGCGGTGTTAAATAAAACTGGCCAGCCTGTTGGATTACTCCATAAAGATCAGCTTACAGAAGTGTTTGCCGCGCCTTATGGCCATGCTCTTTACGACAAGTGCCCCGTCACCGATTTTATGGATAAACAGCCTTTAGTGGTGGATGAAAATCAGCTTCTCGACGCTGTGAGCCAGCAAATTACAGAGCAAGACTTTGATATTCGTCGCCACATTGTGATCACGCGTGATAGACGTTACCTTGGGCTTGCCCCCTTACGTGATATTTTAAAACACATAACAGAAGAAAAAATTCGTCATGCCCAGCATGCTAATCCGTTAACCATGCTCCCTGGAAATGTGGCGATTAATGAGGCAATAGAGCAACGGCTACGCTCTCAAAGTGCGTTTTCGCTGGCTTATATAGATCTTAATCATTTTAAGCAATTTAATGATTTATACGGCTATGCCAGTGGAGATAGTGTGATCAAGTTATTGGCAGATGTAATTGTGCAAGCCTGCGAAAACAGTGCTAACTTTGTAGGACATATAGGTGGTGATGACTTTATGGTGGTGTTTGCTCAATCAGATGCTGTGCATATTTGTAATACCGTAATTGAGCAATTTGAACTGCAATCACGCACTTTTTTTACGCCTGAGCACATTAAGAGCAAAGGTTACTGGGCTACAAATCGTGAGGGAGAAAAGCAATTTGTACCTTTACTAACGTTATCAATTGGCCTTGTGGAGCCCGACTTACAGGAATGTAAAAACAGCCATCAAGTTGCAGCGTTGGCAACAGATGCTAAAAAAGAGGCTAAGCGGTATCGCCATAGTTATTTGTTTATATGCAAGCGCAGAAAACCTGCGCCAGCCCTAGTGCGCCTAGCACCAGAAAATAAACAGGTAGTATAAAAATAGGTAATTATTATGTTGCCATTAAAAATTGTCGTTGGTGGGTTTGCTTTATTTGCAATTAGCTTTTTTACGCATGGGGTTGAAGTTGTTAATGTTGCTCAAAAGCAAAGTGTGCAAAATGCACGCGAAGAATACCTAAGTGAACTATTAACACGCGCGCTAGAGCGGGCCAATTATCCTGTAGATATAAAAATGCAGCCAGTGAGCTTGCAGCAACAACGTGATTTAATTGAGTTAGATAAAACAGGGTTAGATATTTATTGGAGCATGAGTAGCCCCGAGCGAGAGGCGCGGGCAATAGCGGTTAAAATACCCTTATTTAAAGGGTTTATAGGTAAGCGCGTTTTGCTAACCAGTAAAAAAAATGTTGGAAAATTTAAAGGTATTACTACTTTAGCGCAGTTAATGGAGCTCTCTGCAGTGCAAGGGCATGATTGGCCAGATACAAAAATAATGGCCTATAACGGCTTACCTGTAAGGCCGCTGAGTAACTATCAAGCTATGTTTACGCTTACCAGCCGGGGACGAATCGATTACTTTCCACGATCATTTATCGAAGTTAATTCTGAATTGGTTGCTAATGCACAAAGTAACTTAGTTATTGTGCCTAATTTATTTATTAGTTACCCCACGGGTATTTATTACTTTGTTGTTAGTAGTAAACCTGCTTTAGCGCAGGCTATAGAGCGGGGGCTAAAAAAAATGCAAAACAGTGGTGAGTTTGATGCGTTGTTTGATGAGTATTTTGCAAAAGATATAAACTCACTCCCTTTTACTAAAGGATACGTCACAGAATTAAAGCTTGATAACCCTTACTTTTAAAACAAAAAAGGAGCCTCAGGCTCCTTTTATTATACAGTTAACCGCACTTTATTAGCGAAGTAACGACTCAGATAATACCGGGCGAATTTCGCGGATAATTGCTTGAGTAAGCTTAGGGGCTCCACAAATAATGTTGCCGCTATGGTTGTAGTTAATACCACCTGCAAAATCAACAACCATGCCGCCAGCTTCTTTTACAAGTAACTCGCCAGCTGCTGTATCCCAAGGTTTTAAACCAATTTCAAAAAAGCCATCAACACGGCCCGCGGCTACATATGCCATATCAAGGGCAGCAGAGCCTGCACGGCGAATGTCTGCAGTGTGTACAAATAAAGCTTTAAATGCATCTGAGTATGCATCTAAGTGATGCTTTTGTTTAAACGGAAAGCCTGTTGCTAAAATTGAACCAGCTAACTCTACGGTTTTAGTCACCCGTAAACGTTTGCTGTTTAGTTGTGCGCCTTGGCCACGAGATGCAGTGAAAAGTTCGCCACGAATTGGATCGTAAATTACAGCTTGGTCTAAACGACCTTTTACTTTTAGTGCGATAGAAACCGCGAAATGAGGGATACCCTTGATGAAGTTAGTTGTGCCATCAAGTGGGTCAACAATCCATTGGTAATCTGCATCTTTGCCTTTGTGCTCACCTAGCTCCTCACCAACAATGCAGTGGTCTGGGTAAGATTTTAAAATTGTATCACGAATTACGGCTTCGGCTTCTTTATCAATGTTGGTCACTAAATCGTTAGTGCCTTTTTGTTGAATTTCAACTTTTGATAAATCTTCACTTGCGCGAAGTAAAATTTTGCCTGCGTTGCGCGCAGCGCGAACCGCAATGTTTAACATTGGATGCATGGTATTACCTTTGGGTTGTAAAAGAACGTTTATATATTTAAGCCGGCGTATTTTAGCGACTTTTGCCATAAAGTAAACAATAAACCCCAAATACTTTTGTGTGTTTTTTGTACTACCTTGAAACACCTATATATTTATTCATTTAAAATTTTATAAATAACTTGAGCTTTGGGTAATAAACCTATCTCCAGCTGCTATTTTTAGTGCTAACAGTGCTGATTTTACTTGCAATAGGCCTGCTCTTGATACGTGAATTTGCCTTGTTTTCATTGTAAATATTTGGCCAAAGAAAATTAATTCAAACATCACAATAGTTCATTATGTTAGTAAATATCTTAGTCGGGGGACGGGTAAAAAAATAAAAAAGTGCTTTACCTAAAGTTAGCTTGAGGTTTTATCTTATTTTTAAGCAATTAACTAAGGTAAATAATAATGAAATTAGAACACGTACATTTAGTAGTAAACGATATAGACGCAATGCTTACATTTTACCGAGCAGCGTTTCCGTATTGGTCAATTAGAAGTGAAGGTAACAACACGTGGTATGGCAAACCTAAGCGCTGGGTACATTTTGGTGACGATAATCACTACATGGCTATAAGCGACAACGGCGAGCATAAAAACAGAGATTTGACAGGGCATCAAGTCGGGCTAGCGCATTTTGCCTACGTTACAAATAACTTAGACGCTGTTATACAACGCTTAAAAAACGCCGGATTTAGCGCTGATAAAATGGGGGCGGAAAACCCATTTAGAAAAAACGTATACTACTTAGACCCAGCAGGGTTTGAGGTTGAGTTTGTGCAGTATATGAGTGACATTCCAAGCGAGCGAAATAACGACTTATAAAAAGAGTATTAAAAAGAGGACAGAAAAGCGCTCAATAGGGCTTTTCTATCCCCTACACTTTATGTGCACTATTTATTGTTCACGCCAAGCTGCGCTTTTAAGTCATTAGCAAAGCTTATAAACTTTTCTTTTATAGTACGCTTTACTTTAACCTCTACAGAGCCTAATACAGTCCTTCCTTCAATCTGAATTGTGGGGCCTTGGCGCTTATTCAGCGAGACCGTTTTATTTTCAAAGCTGCCCATTATACAAAACATTTTTGAAACCACATTAACGTGCTCTGGTACGTATATTTCTTCACTTCCAAAATAACAGCTGACGTGAATAGTGACGTGTTGGTGAGTGAATATGGCATCGGTAAAGTCGAGCACAATTGACCCCATATAATTTTGGATATAAATATCTTTAGGCACAACCCATTGGCCGCTACGTTCGCTTGAGCCCAAAATGCTTTTTAACGTTAGGCTTTCATTTTCGCCTTGTTGTGTACTGTAGTTAGGCGCGAACTGAGTTTGTTTTTGAGCAGTATACTGTGTATCGGCATGTAGAGTTAAATCCTCAACTAAGCCAAGTAGAGCCGTGTTGTCGGTTGTATCCATAGCGCTGTCTAGGCGCCTTTCGAAGGCTTCAGCAGATATCTCACCATGGCTGTAATTATAAATAAGTTGATCTATCACTTGCTCACGAACTTGCTCTATTGGGCGGTCTTCAATTTTTACAGACATGGGATTAATCCTTTTATATTTGCATTATCGTTTTATTAGCAAGCCATATACCAATATTAAAGTTATTGTATATCAATCACTTATTCTTTATTCGAGTTCCGTTGTTTTACTATATTAACGATAAATTAACCAAAACAGCAATATAATCGTTATTTTTACCACTTAAGAAAGTTTTACCTAATAGCCTGTAAATGTTTACTCAGCTGTATTTCTATTTATAGCTCATGAAACGTCTAAGTGCATGAATTTAATTAATAAATAAAGTTGGCCTAAAGCTCGCATATATAAAAGTGTCTTTAATCAAAAGGAGAAAGATTATGAAAACATTTAACAAATCTATGATTGCGGCTTTAGTTTTAGGTACTACAGCTATGGGTGCTCAAGCGGGCACGTGGGAAAATGAAAGTAAAGATGCTTGGATTGATGGTAAGGCAGAAACAGTGCTTCTTATGAACACTAATCTAAACAACTTTGACATTAACACTGATGTAAAAAATGGCAAGGTAGTACTTACAGGTAAAGTAAACAGCGACCTTGATAAAGAGCTAGCTGAAGAGCTTGTAATTAGCCTAGATGGCGTATCTGATGTAGAAAACAACCTAACTGTTGTGAAAAACATGGATATGGACGACAAAGATCGTAACACTATGGATGATGACGATAACGACTTAACTGACGCTAAAATCACCACAGTAATTACAACACGTTTCTTATTTGACTCAGAGGTTGACGGTACAGATATCGACGTTGATACCGACAACGGTATAGTAAAGCTTAAAGGTTCAGTTGAATCTGAAGCTGAAAAGCAGCTAGCAGTAAAAATTGCTAAAAATGCTGAAGACGTTCGTGACGTAGTAGATGAACTAACTATCGTTGCTGAATAATGCACTATACTAAAAGCCCAGCTTAGCTGGGCTTTTTGCTTGTCATTTTTAAAGGAGCTACATTATGGATATCATTCGTATAATATTGTCGATTTTATTACCGCCACTGGGTGTATTTTTACAAGTTGGTTTAGGTATGCACTTTTGGCTAAATATTTTACTAACTTTACTGGGTTACTTCCCTGGTTTAATTCACGCTATTTACATTATCGCTAAAAAATAATGTGTGGTGTGTTCAATGTGAGCCGGCCACTTTTTTATAATTATTAAAATTGTAAAAAAGCGGCTTGCATACTTCTGCATTTATTTTCCCACTATTTCCTGCCTATTCGCACGCAAAAAGATTACTATTTAAGCAGTCGGCTTACTGATTGTTAAAATAAAGGTTTTTGCTAGTGACAAGCCTTAAAAAACTTTTTATACTGCAACCCGCTTTAGTCGCTCAGTGGCTAAACGCTTCAAAAATTAACTACCGCGTAGTTATACAAAGTTGGCCCCTTAGCTCAGTTGGTTAGAGCACACGACTCATAATCGTTAGGTCCCCAGTTCGAGTCTGGGAGGGGCCACCATTTTAAATATCCTATAGTAATAACATTTCATTCAATGGCTTATAGCTACTTAGCCAATATCTTTAAGATAACTAATCATTTAGCATTTTAGGCAACAAGCTAGAACTGTAATTTAGATTTATCCCTCTATTTTATATTCTGCAATCAAGAAGGTAGTTATCTTGCTAGCGACAGCTGTTATTATAAGTCCTGCGGCTTTTTCAAAAACTGCTCGTTATAGCTTTTAAGTATTAATAAATGAAAAAGCGCACTAAACAGTGCGCTTTTTTATGCAATTTACTTTTTATAAGTAGCTTCTAATTAACTTGGTACTTACTGTTAGTACGAATGTAGATAGTTGCAGGTTTGTCGCTGTTATTTTCAAGCGAGTGGGTAAAGTTACCGGTTGATTCTACATAGCTGCCTGCGCTTAGGTTTTGCGCTTTATCTTGCTCGCTTGAGTTGTACTCAACGGCGCCGGCTATAACAACAGCACGAAATTCGCTTGCATCTGTTTTTATTTCACCTTTAAAGCCGGCAGGAAGTTTAATCATTGAGCCGTTCATGTCAGCTGTATTTCCCCAAAGGTAGGTTGTTTGCACGCCTTGGGCGTTAATGTTGTTTAAATCGCTGCTGTTTAACCACACCATGTTGTCTGCATGTAGGTTTAGCGGGCGCTCGCCATTATCAAACTGCTCTTTTGTGGGCTTTACCAAATAAGGGCCTGAGTCTATTTCTAGGTAAATTAAGTTAGTTTTGCTATTAGCTGCTGTAGTGTGGTTTTCACCTGCAGGTTGTGTCCAAAATGAACCCGCTGGCATCCACATTTTTTCAGCTGTTGGGTCGTCATTATGCATTTGTCCTTCAATAACGATACCGCGGTAGGTAATGTTGTGAATGTGTGGTGGAGATTCAAAGCCTTTTTTAAACCGTACTAACATGCCTGTAGCAGTATTGGTTGTGCGATTTCCCCATAAATCTGCAGCGCCTGGGCTTTTATCTCCACGTAGTGGGTTTAAATAACCCCAATCAATATTGCTAGCGGCAACTACTTTTGATGCGCTTTGCTGTGCTAAAGCTGGCGTTGATATGAGTGTGGCAACCAGTGCAAGGGTTGATACATTAAGTGATAATTTCATTAAAAGCTCCGTTGAATTGGTATGCCGTATATAGTAAGACCTAAAATTCAGTCAATAAATGAGCATATATTAAATACACTTTCGCAAAAACGTGGATAATAACGTTATAGTTATGCAAGCTGTGAACGTAACAAGAGGGCGTGATGAAAATAGCCGATCTACAGGTATTATTGAAAGTGGCTGAGCTGCAATCCATTACTGCTGCTGCAAATCAATTGGACATGAGCTCATCTGCTGCTAGCGTTTCTTTAAAGCGGATAGAGCAGTCGCTTGGTGCACAATTATTTGTGCGCACAACAAGGCAAATACGCCTTACACCTGAAGGGGAGCGCTATTTACCTCTTTGCCAACAGGCGCTGGATTTGTTGCAGCAAGGGCAAGTACTTATTCATGAAGAGCAGCAATCAATTAGTGGTGAAGTACGAATCGCCGTGTCATCCGAAATGGGGCGCAACCTTATGCGGGTGTTACTTAATAACGTGATGGATAAACACAGCGAAGTGACGCTGCGCTTGCAAGCAAGCGACAGCCGCGCAGACTTTTACCGCGATGGTGTTGATGTTGCGCTGCGGGCCTTGACCAAAGAGGCTGCACAGGATTTAAATTTATATGGGTTTAAAATTTGTAACATTGCACATGTGCTGTGTGCCTCGCCTGATTATATTAACAAGCATGGTGAGCCTTCAGCCCCAGAGGATTTAGTGAATCACAATGCGCTGTTATATAAGCTTTACGAGGTAGTGCATGATGGGTGGGAGTTTTATAACGATAACCAAAAATATAAGGTTAAAATGAACAGCGACCGCGCTGTTAACGATGGCGATATAGTTAGACGTTGGTGTATTGATGGCACCGGGATTGCTAAAAAATCGGCCATTGATGTAGCAGAAGACTTATTGACTGGTAGGCTAAAAAGATTAATGCCTGATTACAAAATCCCCCTAACTGAAATGTGGTTAGTACTACCTAGCCGCCAGCTAATAACGCCCGCCATTAGACTTATTCGTGATGAGTTAAAACACACTATTAGCCAATTAAGAAAAAACTTGATTGCGCAAGGGATAATCAACGAGCAAGAGTGGCCCGACTCACCTTAGTTTACTTTACGTGAGGTTAGTTTTAGCTAGCCTTGCGCCTTTAAAGTTCAATTCGCTTTCCAGCGGTGGATTAAATTAAAATATACGCTCTTCTTTTATGTTCTATTTTTTCTAATTATTGGGCTTATTGCTCAGCTGATCCTATATTTATTCTAAGCAGGTGTTAGTTAAGCCCTTTATCCATTTACAGGTATCGTATGTTACTTAAACAAAAAGTTTATATTAGTCTTATTTTAGCTATTGTTGTGCCATTAGCGGTTTCTACGTTTTTATTTTCAAATAGTATTCAAAATCATACCGATGAAAAGCTCGCAAAGGTTGATTTACCTACCGCGCTGAGTGAAGTTAAAAGCAAAATTGAGCTTGAACTTGCCACTCCCATTATTGTTGCTAAAGAGATTGCGCAAAACAGCTTTGTTAAACAATGGCTAAGTAACGGTGAGAGTGAGCAAGCAAGTGCCGATTATATTAATTATTTAGCCAGCATTAAAAAAGATAACAACGCAGTTATTGCTTATATAATTTCTAAAAACAGTAACAACTATTACACAGATACTGGCATATCTAGAAAGATAGATAGAAATGAAGATGTATGGTTTGATCAGTTTTTATCCTCTAACAGACCCTTTGAAATAGCACTGGACATAGATAAAACCACAAATAGCATGGTGGTTTTTATTAACTATGCGCTACAAATTAATGGCGAGCGTACCGCCATTACGGGCGTAGGACGCTCGCTTGATTCTATGATCAACTTAATTAATGAATACCGTATTGGCGAGGCCGGTGTAGTGTATTTGGTTTCTGATAAAGGTGAGGTAATGCTTCACAGTGATAGAAGTAAAATGGGCCAAAAAATTAATATTAACGATATTAAAAATGGCGCCATTATTAGTAAAACAATGGCCGGTGAAGATTATGTTGTATCGAGTACACCTATTGAATCATTAGGCTGGCACTTAGTAGCAGAAGTACCCGAGCAGCAGCTATACGGGCCAATAAACAGTGCCATTAATAGCAATTTATTATTTGGTGTGATCATTGCCATTATTGGCTTTGCCCTAGCCAGAGTTTTAGTGTCGCAAATATTTAAACCCATTGAAAATATAACCGCTGCTGTGAGCGCGTTAACTAAAAAAGACGGCGATTTAACTGTAAGGCTGCCCACTAACGATAACAACGAAATATCAGAACTTGCCGCTAACTTTAATTTATTTTTAGAGCAGTTGCATGGCATGTTTAAGCAGGTTTCGGACTCAGCAACTCACGTAAAAAGTATTTCAGAGGATGTGTTAGTACAAGTACAAGGAGCCGCCAATTTGGCCGAGGTGCAATCATCTAGTACGCAAACTGTTGCGGCAGCCGTTAACGAGATGGAAGTCACCGTACAAGATATTTCAAATAGTGCCAGTAATGCCTCTGACATTGCTTCTTCAACAGAGGAAGCGACCCACAAAGGGGTTGAGTTTGTAAATAGTACGATAAAGCAAATGGAGCAGTTAGAAAACGCCATGGCTACCTCGGTTGCCTCGGTAACTGAGCTTTCAGGGGAAATAAAATCAATTACACAGGTGCTTGATGTTATTAAAGCAATATCGGAGCAAACTAACTTACTGGCGCTCAATGCTGCCATAGAAGCTGCACGGGCAGGTGAACACGGCCGTGGTTTTGCGGTTGTAGCCGATGAAGTAAGAACCCTTGCTATGCGTACTGCAGAGTCGACCGAGCAAATTAACGAAATGATAGACACGTTAAACTCTAAGGCGTCTAGCACGGTGTCGGATATAGAGCTGGGGAGTAAGAATACCTTAGAAAATGCTGAGCGCTTAAAAGTAACTGGCAGTACCTTAACGGGTATTTCTCAAGAAATTGTTACGCTAAGTGAACTAAATAGCTCGGTGGCTACAGCCACCCGCGAGCAAACATTGGCGACCTCAGAAATTAGCCAAAATGTAGTAATGATTTCTGACTCTGCGCAGCAAACAAAGCAAAATATGAAAACCTCAGAGGAGTTATGCAGCGGGCTAAATGAAGAGTCAAATATATTAAAAGAATTACTAGGTAAGTTTACGCTTTAGCAAAGTAATAGGTTTCAGTGAAAAGCGCGCTGTAATTTGGTAACAGCGCGTTTTATAACACTTAGTTCTTTCGGTAAATCTCGTGTTGAATGTCGTAAATATTAACGCTTAAACTATCAGAGTCTCGACAGTAGGTTTTTAGACATTCAAGCAAGCTCTCACTCAACATTTGTTTTTGTTCAATCGAGCGCCCAGCCATGATATGCGCCGCAATATGAATAAACCCTTCTTTTCCTTCACCTAGCTGATATTGCTGATAAGCAATTGCGCGGGTTTTAATGGTTTCTAGGTCAAACAAACCACTTTGAAAAGTCGCGTTGTGTACTTTTTCAACAAGCACTTGCGGTAATACAGGAAGATCTTCAGAGTGTTCAATAATAATGTGCGGCATTTACGCGTTTCCTATTATGAGTTACTACGTGGGCGTGCGCGTCATTGTACCAAAGCCTGAACTGCGCGCTAACCCCTGAATAGTCTAAATTTAGTTGTATTAATTTTTGATGGTAGTATAAAAACAGTCACGTGAACCTTCGCTTATAAGCAAAATTAAGGATTAATATGAAATTACCATACCGCTTTAAACGTTTAGCTGTGCTCTTAGGTGCAGTGGTTACATTAAGTGCCTGCTCAGATGACGTTGCGTCGGTGAGTTTAGGGCTGTTTACTACTAAAGATGTAGTGGTAAATTCGCAGCAAGACCCGCTAGTAAAAGGGGTTACGTGCCATATTAGCCATATAGAGGCCGATTTAGATTTTTCAGATCCCTCTGATATGTCTATTGCGTGTCGTCAAACTGGGCCAATTACAGCCGATATGTTACAAGCAATAGATCGCAGTAAGTCGGGCGAAGTGGTGTTTAAGTCATCAAAAAGTATTTTATTTAAATCGCTAAAAGTGCGCCGTATTTACGATGCACAAAATCGTACATTACTGTACTTATCGTACTCGACTAAAGAGTCGAGCGGCAGCCATCACCATGCACTTTCAACAGTGCCTTTATATAAGACACAGGCCTGGAACTGGGCACTTGAACAAAAATAAGAGCACATTATGTTAGCGTTATTTAAATCAAAGCCGTTGCTAGAACAAGCTGAGCAGCAGTGGCTGATTGATACCTTTATTTGGGCGGTAGAGCACTTTGATGCCGAATTTTTTACCAAGCATACGCAAATAATATTACCAACCGTTGAGCACTTTCCTGATTCGGTATCGAGCATTGAGGAAATGGCTACTAAGGTTTTTGTGCGAGTACGCGATTACGCAGGTATGAATGCGTGGCCAATACAGTTGGTTGCACCACAGCAGTTACAACCACAAGTATTCCCACACTTTGAATTTGCTGAACATATAAGGGGAGAGCAAAGCCAGCTTATAGTACCCCCAAGCCATACGATTAATATCTCGTTTAACCCTAATCAAATTAATCAGCCGCAAGATTTAGTGGCCAGCTTTGCTGGCACGCTGGCGACTGTATTAATACATCATGTTGGGGTGTTACCGCCAGGCGGTAAAGACTACTTACCACAAGCGGCAGATGCGCTGGCCTGTTTTTTAGGGTTTGGGGTAATGATGAGCAACACTGTGTATCAATTTAAAGGCGGGTGTGGCTCGTGCTATAACCCGTATGCTAATCGTGAGGCTAAGT
The DNA here is from genome assembly GCF_001401805.1 of Pseudoalteromonas sp. P1-25. GTDB lineage: Bacteria > Pseudomonadota > Gammaproteobacteria > Enterobacterales > Alteromonadaceae > Pseudoalteromonas. The sequence goes on along the minus strand of NZ_LKDW01000012.1, from coordinate 30,309 downwards.
TAAGCGAAACCCATACTGTATTTATGCACGCGCTAATTAGTTATTTTAAAAACGACAGTGTCTCTAAAAAACATTTAAAGCCACATTTGCGCAGCCAATTTAAAAAAGCCCAAAAAGAGATCAAAGCATTAGTTGAAAACTCTGCTAATCCACTATTGCTTGCCTATGCACCCACTTAAACCGGATACTTGTGAACTACTTAGACGAATTTTTACTAATTGCCATTGCCCATTTTTTTGCTGTAGCCAGCCCAGGCCCCGATTTTGCTGTGGTGCTCAAACAAAGTATACAGCAGGGCAGGCGTAACGCCCTATGGACAAGCGCTGGCGTAGGCGCGGCTATTTTATTACACGTAGGATACTGCGTATTAGGGGTTGCGCTAATTTTAACGCAATCGCCTACTTTATTTATGGCACTAAAGTACGTTGCGGGCGCGTATTTAGCCTATTTAGGCGTACAAGCATTAAGGGCTGCCAAACCACCGGTAAATAAAACAGATAACATTGAAAGCAAAACAGCCCCACAAGAAAGCGTATGGCATGCATTTAGGCGCGGCTTTTTAACCAATGCACTTAATCCTAAAGCAACCCTCTTTTTTATGTCGTTATTTACCTTAGTTATTAGTGTAACTACACCTACCAGCGTGCAAGTTGTGTATGGGGTTTATATGGCTTTAGCTACTTGGGTGTGGTTTTCTATGCTTTCTTTAGTGTTGTCAAAACCCAGTGTAAGGGCGTTTTTTCAAAAAAGTGGCTATTGGTTTGACCGAGGGATAGGTGTTATTTTAATTGCTCTAGCCATTCGTGTTGTCATTTAACTCTAGGAGGAAGTCATGCCTATTTATAATTTTTCGTTTGGATCGAATATGTCTTCTAACCGCTTGCTTGCGCGTTTACCAAAAGCAAAGCGAGTTGGCACGGCTGTATTAAAAGGCTACGAGCTTACGTTTAATATGTTATTTAAAGATGGCTCGGGTAAGTGCAGTATTCAAAAGAGTGATGATAAAAACGCCCTGGTATACGGCGTGGTGTATGAGCTTGATGAAGCTGAAAAAGCAATTTTAGACACCATAGAGGGCCCAGGCTACGACTGTGTTGCTGTTAACCCCACTCTGTTAGATGGTGAGCAAATAGAGGCGCATTGTTATATAGCCAATACGCACGATAACGATGTGCTGCCATACGACTGGTATATTCAGCACGTTCATCGCGGCGCGCTTGAGGCGGGCGTACCAAAAGAATACAGTGATGCAATACTTAATCGGCCGCACAAGCCCGATACAAATAAGGCGCGTGCTGAAATAGAATTTGCAGTACACCAAAAATAATAAGGATAATCATGAAACTCACCAAATTAGCCAGTTTAGCGTTGCTTGCCAGTGCCACTTTTAATAGTTGGGCACAAATTAATACCACGCACTTAGAAGAGGTGATTAATACCTCAATGGCACGCTTTGACGTATCGGGTATGGCAGTAGCGGTTGTGCAAGACGATAAAGTGGTATTTGCTAAAGGCTTTGGCACAAGTAATCTCAATACAAATGCAAAAGTAAATAAAGACACACTTTTTGGTATTGCCTCAAATACAAAGGCGTTTACCAGTGCAGCACTGGCTAAGTTGATTGATGAAGGTAAGTTAAGTTGGGATGACAGAGTAATTGACCACTTACCTGAGTTTAGGCTGTACGACTCATACGTCACCCGCGAAATGCGTATCCGTGATTTATTAAGCCATCGCAGTGGCTTAGGGCTTGGCCAAGGCGATTTAATGATTTGGCCAAGTACTGATAAATCTATAGCAGATATTTTAGCCGGCCTACAATATTTAAAGCCAGCCAGCAGTTTTCGTAGCCAGTATGCCTATAACAATTTAATGTTTGTAACCGCAGGCGAAGTGGTGGCACGTGTATCTGGTATGAGCTGGAACGATTACATCGAAAAAAATATATTACAGCCTTTGCACATGGATAACTCTCGTGCGGGTTTTTCGCGTATTCCTAAAAGCAATAAAAACTGGGCAATTGGCCATATTCCTATGGATGGCAAGCTTAATCCATTCTTTGTTAACTACCTAGAGGACTTTAGAGGCGCAGGGGCTATTGCATCGAGCGTAAACGATATGAGCCAATGGTTACTTACGCAGTTAGCTGGCGGTAAAATGCCAAGCGGTGAGCAACTCTTTAGTGAGAAACAGCAAGCGCAAATGTGGCACCCGCATATTACCTCTATGGCGTCTAAAAGTGCGTATGAGGCCTATCATCAGCAATTTAGAGGCTATGGGCTAGGTTGGAGTATTGAAGATTACCACGGCTTTAAAAAGCTAGGCCACGGCGGGGGCATTTTAGGTATGGTGTCGCAAGTTACATTACTGCCTGAGAAAAAGCTTGGCATAGTTATTTTATCTAATCAGCAAGCATTTAGTGCGCTTTCTGCGGTTACCCACGAAGTGTTAGAAGACGCCCTTGATCTTGAAGATAAAGACTGGGTTGAAGAGTTAGCTAAAAAGCATTTTGCGAGTAAACAAAAAGCCTACGCAAATGCAAAACCCGACACCCCAGCAGATTATCAGCCACAATTACCTACTATAAATTACACCGGCACGCTACATGACGATTGGTATGGCGATGTAATTATTGAGCAGTTAGATGGCAAACTACGTATTGATTTTACCCATACCAAACGCTTAAAAGGCACCCTTGAGCATTACACAGGTAATACGTTTATTGTTAAATGGGATGAAAAACTACTTGAGGCCGATGCGTTTATTCGTTTTGATATGGGCGAAAATAATCGTGTAAATAGCGCTAAAATGCGTGCGGTATCAACAGCGGTAACAGACTTTAGTTTTGATTTTAGAAACCTTAATTTAAAAGCTAAGTAGTAATGCTATACACCAAAGTCGCAAAGCCACCTTAAGGTGGCTTTGTTATATTTAGACTCAAAGGAAAGGAGCGTTTATGCGTACTGCTGTTATTTCACACCCCCATTGCCGTAAACATAAAATGATTGACGATCATCCTGAGTGCCCACAGCGCCTTGACGCCATTGCCGATAGACTTCTGGCAAGTGGTATAGATATCGGCTTAACGCATTTACAAGCACCTAAAGCGCACCGTGAACATTACTTGTTAGCACATGACGAGTCGTTAGTTAATCTTGTGGAGCGTTTGCTCCCTAATGAGGGGTTAAATAACCTTGATGGCGACACTTGGCTATGCCCTGATTCATTAAAAGCAATAGAGCGCGCCGTAGGGGCAGGGCTGTTGGCTGTAGATGAAATACTCGCAGATAAACTCGATGCCGCCTTTTGCGCTGTACGCCCGCCTGGGCATCATGCCAATGCACATGCTTCATCTGGATTTTGTGTATTTAATAATTTAGCTATAGCGGTTAAGTATGCTCAAAGCAAAGGCGTTAAACGTATAGCCATAGCTGATTTTGACGTACACCACGGTAATGGTACACAAGACATATTTTTGGATGACGACAATGTATTACTTTGTTCGTTATTTCAATATCCATTTTATCCAAATACAGCCGTAAAAAATAACAGCCACATAGTTAATTCCCCTTTGCCAATAGCCAGTAATGGCGATGATTTAAAAGAGGTGTTTAATACTCAGTGGTTGCCTAAATTAAAAGCCTTTAAGCCAGAGCTGCTATTTATAAGTGCAGGGTTTGATGCACACCTAGAAGATGACATGGCCAGTTTAAAGTTTGTAGAAGATGACTACAGCTGGCTTACTGAGCAATTATGCGACGTTGCAAAAGAGAGTGGCTGTAAAGGTGTTATATCTTACCTTGAAGGCGGCTATGCGCTATCAGCATTAGGAAGAAGTGCTGTAGCGCATATAAAAGTGCTTAGTGAGTACTAATACCAATTTGAAATAATTAATAATTAAGCGAATTGGTATAACAAAGGCTGAGGGTTATAAACCTAGTAAATCAAACGCCTGCTTGGTATTAAGGGTTTTAATTTTGCCAAGGCAGCATTGCCCTTCATTTAACAAATAAGTGGTTACCAGCTGCGCAAGTTGCTCTTCATTAAGGGGCTTACATGCAGCGCCTTGTAGGTCAACGTATTCGCCTTGCTTATTCAGCACACGCACATTACTAAGCTCACTTTGTGTTACGCTGTGCAAACACGCTTGTTGCTCTTGTTTATCGCGTGCTATTTCAAGCTCATTATAAACAATTAATAACTGTGGAAAGCTGTTTAGCATAGTTACCCTACTGTTACCTCATATGAAGTAAATTTACGTACATTAATTACGCCTGTATCAAAAATTAAGTACTGACCTTTTATACCTTGGAGCACACCGCTTACTACTGGGTTTTTATCAAAATTAAACGAGCTAATTTTAGTGGGGTACTCTGTCACCGGAAAGTTTAAGTCAACCACGTCTTCATCAAGTTGCTCTATAGCTGTGGCACCAAATAACTCGCTTAACTCATTTAATTTATCGCTAATTTGCGGGATAAGCTCAGCCGCAGCGGCTTTTAAGTCAATTTCTTCGTTTTGGCCTTTTAGCATATTACGCCAATTGGTTTTGTCGGCGATAAACTCAGCCAAAGCCACCTCCACTAAGCCTGATTGCAAACGTGTTTGTACTTTAAAAATAGGTAAGGCTTGAGTGGCACCCTGATCAACCCAACGTGTCGGTATTTGAGTATGACGGGTAATACCTACTTTAAGGCCAGAGGTATTGGCTAAATAAACGTAGTGAGGAATCATGCAGTTTTCTTCGCCCCACTGCGGCTCGCGACAAGTGCCTTGATCGTAATGGCAGGTTTCTGGCTTCATAATACACATATCGCAGCTAGCAAGCTTACGCATACATACAAAACAGTGGCCTTGCGAGTAACTCTTTTTAGTTTTTTTGCCACAGTTTGAGCATAAAATAGTACCGCTAAATGTAAGCGTTAACTCTTTACCAATGAGTGCGTTTAGGTCGATTAAGTTGTCGCCCACAGGAAGGTGATATTGAACCGGTTCTGTTAAGCTCGATTTTAGTTTACGCAAAGTGCCTTGCATCTTTACTTGGCCCCTAAAGATGTTGATATTAAAACGTGGAGTTTAACATCTTTAAACTGTATTGGCTTTTTAAGAAGTGTAAATAGTCATCATAGGGCAGGGGTTTTGCGTATAAGTAACCCTGTGCTCTGTCTGCGCCCATCTCTTTTAATAAGTGGTGTACATCTTGGGTTTCTATGCCTTCCATGGTGATAGATAGCCCTAGGTTATGTGCCATGTCTATAGCGGTTTGCACAATCACTTTATTGGCGGTGTTATTTGTTAAATCAAATACAAATGATTTATCTACTTTAAGCTCTGTAAAGCGGTAATTTACCAAATAGCTTAATGATGAATAGCCAGTGCCAAAGTCATCAAGCACTACCCGTACCCCTAAATCTGATAGTTCATTAACTAATGAAATAAGCGCTTCGTGGCTATCAACGAGAGCCGACTCCGTTAACTCAAACTTAAGTAACTGTGGCGGAACTTGGTATTTTATAAGAATGTTTTCTACTTTTTCAGCTAGGTTTTTAATTGACAGGTTTTTAGCACTTAAGTTTACGCTAATAGGGTGGTCTTTATAGCCTTGCTCCGTTAGTTTAATAATATCTTTACAGGCCTGCTCAATAACCCATAAGGTGAGCTCATTAATTATACCTGTGTGTTCAGCAAGGGTAATTAGCTCCTCTATAGAGACACCTTTAAAAGCGGGATCAGGCCAACGCAGCAACGCTTCGGCGCCACTGACTTGATTGAATTTAAGCCCTATTTGGGGTTGGTAATATAGCGCTAGTTGGTTGTCTTTAATCGCTTTTTGTAATTTAGCCGCTAATGCTACATCCATTAATATATTACTGTTATTAGAGGCGCTGACGACTAAATCGTTACTACTCTTGGCTTTTTTAAGCGCTAAATAACCCCGTTTTGTCCAATATTCAAAATCGTCATTTTTGGCAGCATTACTAATGCCTATGTTATAGGTCAGTTGTAAGTTTAGCCCTTGAATTTCGTATTGCTTTGGCAGGCTATTAATCACTTTAATTAAAGCCCCTTCAAGAGATTGCTGATTTTGGTTCTTAGTCGATATGCAGGCAAATATCCCGCTGCCTAGATCGGCTAAGCGGGGACTGTTATTAAAGTCTATGTCGAGGCTGGTAAATTCCCGCTCATGGCTAAGCTCTAACTCTATTTGCTTAGCCACGTGCTTTATTAACGTGTAGCCCTGTGATGGGGTAATTATTGTGTTGAGCGAATTAAAGTGGCGAATTTTAATCAAGCATAGGGTGGTATTACGCCCTTGTGCTTGTAAGCTCATAAACGCTTGTTTTAATTTGGCACTGTTAAGTAATTTAGTTTGCTGAGTATGTGTAGCATGATAAAGCGCGCGCTCGCGCTGATAGCGCACTCTATCGGCAAGCGCCATAGCCATTAAAATAACTTCACACAAAATTGCCACTAAAAACGCGTGACGAATCGCAAAACTATAATCCAAAAAGCCGGTTAACTCTAATGGCTGTATTGCTGCGCCAACAATGAGAGGAACCCACGAAAAAACATAAAACTTCGCCCACCTAAAGCCCGTGCGTAGTTTATTGTAAATCAAAATAGCGCACATGATGTACAACAGGCTTAGCACACAAAAAAACAGCGGCGCTGCAATGTACTCGGGTATGAATAATGTAATTAATGCTAATAAAAATATTAGAGTAAGTAGCGCTTTACTCATTTTATAGCGCCAACATTTATCTTTGTGGTAGCGTAAAAACATGGTGCAAAAGGCGAGGGTAAAGAAGGCCATTGAGTAGTTTGAAAAAATTACTTTTTCGTGCAGATACAATTGCCACTCTAGGGGCCATAAATAAAAGCCAAAGCCCATTACAATGCCCATTAAACACAGCGCACTAATGATATAGCCTATATAAACTAAATAAACGCGGTCTTTAATTCCAAAATAAAGCACTAAATTATACAGGGCGGCCATTAGTAGCACGCCTGCAAATATGCCCCAAATACCGGTTTGCGAGCGAACTAAATCAACAAATTCTTTATGGCGATACAAATTAATAGGGGTTTTGCTAATCCCCGTTGTATCAATTTTAATGGCTAAGCGCTCTGTTGTTTTACTCTCAAGTGCAAAACGTATATGCGGTACGCTATATTGGAAAAGCGTGAGAGACTTTACTTTATCACCTAATTTATAGCTTTCTATAAGCTCATTTCTTTTATTTAATCGATACACGCTTAAGTGATCAACCATGGGGTTATCAAAATGAGCAACAATGTCTTGAGTATCTAAACTTTTATTTTCAAGGTCTATAAATAGCCAATAGTTTTGCTGCTTAAAGCTCCACGGAATATCGCTCAGCGATTGGTGGGTGAGCAAATTAGGATTTAAAATAATATCGTTTAGCGTGTGAGATTTACTCTCATCTATATAGTAAGCAAAGTCTAAATATACAGGTGTGGTTTTATCGATGGTATAACGAGTCGGCACTACTAGGTTAGAAGCGAGTGTGCTAATAATATATAATATGAAAATCAGTATGGCTAAGGCCGTGGCATGATAACGTAAAGTTTTCGTTTCCAACGTTGTATACTTGTAATAACTCTTTTAATTAGTGTAGCACTAAAAAAGCGCATATAAACTGCGCTTTTTTAGTTAAATTTTTAGGGCCTGCTGACCTTTCAGGATTAAAATTTGTTTATCCTAGAGATAATTTAATCGCGGCGTGAGGTTTGTAACCTAGTGGATTAAGTCAAACCCTTTGGGCAGCGCATGTTTGGCATTTATTCCTCGTTATCGCCTATTTATGGGGAATAACCACATTACATAGGCGCTGCCTTGCCTAAATACCAAACATGCTGCTGCAAATTTAACCTATAAAGATAAGCAAGCTCTAAGTTAAACCAATAATTTAGTTACAGGCTACTGCTCGCGAGCAATTGCTCTGTAAGCTATATCGGTGCGGTACTCCATACCTTCCCAGCTAATTTGTTTTACAAGCTCGTATGCACGTTGCTGCGCCTCGGTAACGGTATTGCCAAGTGCCGTTGCACATAATACACGTCCACCTGCGGTGACAACGTTTTCGCCCGCTTGCTTAGTACCTGCATGAAATACTTTTTCATCGGCAGGGTAGTTAACTTTAAGGCCTGATATTGCATCACCTTTAGGGTAATCACCTGGGTAGCCTTTAGCGGCAAGTACAACACCTACGGCTGCGCGCGGGTCAAACTCAATGGTTGTTTTATCAAGCTCTTCGCGGTTAGCCGCTTCAACAAGCTCAACTAAGTCTGATTTAAGACGAAGCATCATAGGTTGTGTTTCAGGGTCTCCAAAGCGGCAGTTGTACTCAATCACTTTAGGTGTGCCCTGGGCATCAATCATTAAACCTGCGTATAAAAAACCAGTGTAAGGGTGGCCTTCGCTTGCCATTCCTTCAACGGTAGGAACGATGACTTCGTTCATAATACGCTGGTGGATCTCGTCGGTTACGACAGGTGCCGGTGAGTACGCGCCCATGCCGCCAGTATTTGGCCCTTTGTCACCATTGTAGGCGCGTTTATGATCTTGGCTTGTTGCAAATGGCAAAATATTTTTACCATCAACCATAACAATAAAAGAAGCTTCTTCGCCTTCTAAAAACTCTTCGATTACAACACGGCTGCCAGCTTCGCCAAACGCATTACCTGCCAGCATATCGCGAATAGCGTCTTCAGCTTCACGCTCGTTCATTGCTACAATCACACCTTTACCAGCCGCTAGGCCATCTGCTTTTATTACAATTGGCGCGCCTTTTTCTTTTAAATAAGCAAGGGCAGGGTCAATTTGTTCAAACGTTTGGTAATCAGCGGTTGGGATTGCATGGCGAGCTAAAAAGTCTTTAGTAAACGACTTAGAGCCTTCTAGCTGTGCTGCGCCGGCTGTTGGGCCAAAAATAGCGAGACCGTGTTCACGGAACTTATCTACTACACCCAGTACAAGCGGAACTTCAGGGCCCACAATAGTAAGTACTACATTGTTTTGTTGCGCAAAGTGTAATAGGCCATCTAGGTCTTCAACGTTAATTGCAACGTTCTCTAATTTTGGCTCAAGTGCAGTACCAGCATTACCTGGTGCTACAAATACGGTGTTTACTTTACTGTTTTGAGCGGCCTTAAACGCAAGTGCGTGTTCACGGCCGCCACTGCCAATGACTAATACATTCATGGCGAAATATTCCTATTTAAAGCGGTTTTTTAAATTTCAGCGTCATACGGTCGCTTTCACCAATAGCTTTGTATTTATCGGCATCTTGCTCGCCAAGGCGTAAGCTTGGTGGAAGCGTCCATACCCCTTTAGGGTGATCGGCTGTATCTTTTGGATTCGCGTTAATCTCACTTGTTGCAACTAATTCAAACCCAGCTTTTTTAGCTAAATCGATGACGTAGCTTTGCTTCATGTAGCCAGTTGATTTTTGATCCTCATCAGCACGGCTCTCATCTAAGCGGTGTTCAACTACACCTAATACGCCACCTGGTTTTAACGCTTTATAAAAAGATTTAAACGCGCTTAATGCACCTTCAGTGTCTTTACCCATGTACCAGTTATGTACATTGCGAAAGGTTAGTACCATGTCGGCAGTACCGGCTGGGGCAATATCAGTGTGCGTTAGAGGAGCAAATTCAGAAATTTTTACTTTGCTAAAACGCTCATCTTCGGCCACTTTTTTCTTAAAGTTGGCCAGTGAGCGTTGGTAATATCCCACCGATGAATCACTCGGAAAGTGCGCAGCGTAATATAGGCCTTGCTCTTTAAGTGCTGGTGCTAATATTTCACTGTACCACCCACCGCCTGGCGCAATTTCAACCACGGTCATTGTTGGTTTAAAACCAAAAAATGCCAGAGTTTGCTCAGGGTGACGGTATTCATCGCGGGCGCTATTTTTAGCGCTGCGCTCACTTGATTGAATAGCATGGCTAAGGCTTGACTCATGGTTATGGCTAAGTGCCATAGTTGATGTAAGCGCAAGCGAGGCAACAAGTAGTGACTTTAGTGCAAATTTCATCGTTTGTTCCTTAACATTTTATATAGGTGTTGAATCAGAATACGTGAATTGATTGCAAACAAAAAGGGCTAAACGCTGTGTTTAACCCTTTGTGTGATTAGTGGCGGAAGTGGCGCATGCCGGTAAATACCATTGCCATGCCAGCTTCGTCAGCAGCGGCGATAACTTCTTCATCGCGCATTGAGCCACCTGGTTGTATTACGGCTGTAATACCGGCCGCTGCAGCTGCATCTATGCCGTCACGGAACGGGAAGAATGCATCCGACGCCATCACTGAACCAGGTACTTCTAGGTTTTCATCAGCGGCTTTAATACCTGCTATTTTAGCGGAGTAAACACGGCTCATTTGACCTGCGCCTACGCCAATGGTCATTCCGTCGCGGGCATATACAATCGCGTTTGATTTAACAAACTTAGCCACTTTCCAGCAAAACAGTAAATCTTTAAGTTCTTGCTCAGAAGGCTGACGTTTAGACACAACTTTTAAGTCGCCTTGAGTAACCATGCCTAGGTCGCGGTCTTGTACTAAAACACCGCCGTTTACGCGTTTAATGTCGTGGCCTGTTGCTTTGCCACTCCATTGTCCACACGCTAATAAACGTACATTCTTTTTAGCTTCAACAATTTTTGCCGCTTCGCTTGAAATGCTAGGGGCAATAATTACTTCAACAAACTGGCGATCAACAATGGCTTGTGCTGTTTTTGCATCAAGCTCGCGGTTAAAGGCAATAATGCCACCAAACGCTGAGGTTGGATCTGTTTTAAAGGCGCGGTCGTAAGCACTAAGAATATCTTCGCCAATTGAAACGCCACACGGGTTTGCGTGTTTAACAATAACACACGCAGGTACATCGAATTCTTTAACACACTCAAGTGCGGCGTCGGTATCTGCAATGTTATTAAACGACAGGGCTTTACCTTGTAGCTGAGTAGCTGTTGCAACGGATGCTTCGCTTACATCGTTTTCAACGTAAAAAGCAGCATCTTGGTGCGAGTTTTCACCGTAACGCATATCTTGCTTTTTAGTGAACTGCATATTGATAGTACGAGGGAATTTAGACTCTTCGGCGGCTTCTTCTGTGTAATCAGGCACCATTTTGCCAAAGTAGTTAGCAATCATGCCATCGTACTGAGCAGTGTGCTCATACGCTGCAATGGCTAAGTCAAAACGTGTTTTATATGTAGTTGAACCATTATTGTTTTGCATTTCGCTAATAACACGGTCGTAATCGCTCGCGTTTACCACAATCGTTACATCTTTGTGGTTTTTAGCGGCTGCACGAACCATTGTAGGCCCACCAATATCAATATTTTCAATGGCATCTTCAAGGCTGCAGTTTTCTTGAGCGACAGTATTCGCAAAGGGGTATAAGTTAACTACAACAATATCGATAGCTGAAATGTTATTATCTGCCATTACACCTTCATCTTGTCCGCGACGCGCCAATATGCCGCCGTGAATTTTAGGGTGAAGAGTTTTTACGCGACCATCCATAATTTCAGGATGACCTGTGTGATCTGATACTTCAGTCACTTTTATGCCGTTATCAGCAAGTAGTTTGCAGGTACCGCCAGTTGATAAAATATCAACACCTTGCGCTTCTAGAGCGCGGGCAAATTCAACAATACCAGTTTTATCAGACACACTTAAAAGTGCGCGACGAATAGGACGATGAGTATCCATTGTAGTTTGATTTCCTCAGTTAATGAGCTAGCTTAGAAGCGGGCATTTTAACTGATTACTACTCAAAAAACGACTTATAAAGCGCCAATAAGCGTGAGCATTTTGCAATTTGGTTAATGAATTACAGGTATAAAAAAAGCACCCAAAGGTGCTTTTTTGCATGATACCAATTGTATTTGATTACTAAGCAGTTATAACGATAGAAAAACAAGTCTATAACAAGGCAAAAATTTTACAGTGTAGTTATTCTACATAAGAAATTTTTAACGCCATTATGGGCTTGTTTAGCTCGTTAGAATGCTTACGCTTTCAATATCATTGGTATTAGTTCATGCCGTATTTTTTAAGCTTTTTACGTAAAGTACCGCGGTTGATACCTAGTAAAATTGCCGCACGAGTTTGGTTACCACGTGTGTATGTCATTACTTCTTCAAGTAATGGCGCTTCTAGCTCTGAAAGAACAAGGTCGTAAACGTCTTGCACATCTTGACCGTTAAGCTGCTTTAAATAGTGGTGAACAGCTTTTTTTACTGCATCACGCAATGGCTGCGGTTTCTCGTGTGACTGAACATGAGGGTTTGTGATAAATGGAGAAGTCACGTTTTGTTCGAACATTATTTAATCTCTTTCTTTCTTAGTTAGCTGCTAGTGTTTTAAAGTATTGCGTTAATGCGTCAACTTGTGCTTTTGGGTTGTCGAGCGCATTAAATACTCGCCTAAACTGACCGTCACTGTCATGGGTTTGCAAATACCAAGATACATGTTTGCGAGCGATTCGCGCTCCCATTGGCTCGCCGTAAAACGCATGGAGGTTATCTAAATGCTCCATTAAAATACTTCGCACCTCTGAAATAGCAGGTGGTGGTAAGTGTTCTCCAGTTCGCAAATAGTGGTCTATCTCCCTAAATATCCAAGGGCGACCTTGGGCGGCTCGGCCAATCATAATGGCATCTGCACCCGTATAGTCCAAAACCTGCTTTGCCTTCTCTGGTGATGTAATATCACCATTAGCAACCACAGGTATCGACACTGAGCGTTTTATATCCCTAATCGTGGCATATTCTGCTTCACCTTTGTACATACATGCGCGCGTGCGCCCATGTACAGCAAGTGATGCAATGCCATAACGCTCAGCTATTCTCGCAATCTCTACACCATTACGGTTATCCTGATCCCATCCTGTTCGGATTTTAAGTGTGACCGGGATATCAACAGCATTTACTACTGCATCAATTATCTCTTCCACAAGTTCAGGAAACTGTAATAAGGCAGAGCCTGCGAGTTTCTTGTTCACTTTTTTTGCTGGGCACCCCATATTGATATCTATGATCTGTGCACCGTTTGCAACATTGAATTGTGCGGCCTGCGCCATAAGCTCAGGATCTGCTCCTGCAATTTGCACCGCGCGTATACCCGATTCGCCGCTGTGATCCATACGGTTCATCGATTTTTCAGTCTTCCAAACCTTCGGGTTTGACGATAACATTTCAGACACGGCCAAGCCTGCGCCTAAGCGGCGGCAAAGCTGTCTAAATGGTCTGTCTGTAATACCTGCCATTGGCGCGACTATTACATTATTCTCAAGTTGGTATGAACCGATACGCACTGTATTCAATAGGCCTCTTTTCAAGGGGCGCTAAGTTTACGGTTTTTTTAGGAAAAATCAAAGGCTATAAATTGAACAAAAGTGACTTTTTTTTGCCCTTTTCGTATTGACTTTTGATAACCGCATGACAAGCGGGTTGATTTGTTTGAAATTTAAGCAAAAAATAATTTTGCCAAATGATGCGGGCTAATTTTTTAACTGTAAAAAAATAGTAAAGCCTGTTAAATACAGGCTTTACATGCAAGTTTTGAGTTAAAACTCTAAATTTATAAATGTATGAGGCTAGCTATTTTTTGTACCGCTTACACGGGTCCAATCACCCTCTAGTGCAATATCATCAAGCTTAATAAACGGTGCGTAAATATCGGCAACGGATTGAGCTTGTTCTTCTAATATGCCCGACATAGCAATTTTGCCACCAGGCTTTAGTAAACCCAAAATTACACTGTGAAGCTCACGCAGCGGCTGCGCTAAAATATTAGCTACTACAATATCAGCACTAAACTCAGGCTGGTTTTCTGGCAGGTATACCTCAAGCTTATCGGCTACGCCATTACGTTGTGCGTTATCTAAGCTTGCTTCAAGCGCTTGCGGGTCGATATCAATACCTATCATGCGCTCTGCACCAAGTTTGATGGCTGCAATGCCTAAGATTCCCGATCCACACCCAAAATCAACCACTGTTTTACCGCTTAAATCTTGGCTTTCTAGCCATTTTAGGCATAGTGCTGTTGTTGCATGTGTACCCGTACCAAACGCAAGGCCTGGGTCGAGCAATACATTGACTGCATCTGGGTCTGGAATTTCGCGCCAGCTTGGGCATATCCACAGTTTTTCACCGAACTGGATGGGGTGAAAGTTATCCATCCACTCACGCTCCCAGTCTTTATCTTCAAGTTGCTCAATTTTGTATACTAGCGTGTCTTTAATTTCATCATGACGTTTAAGTAGTGCAATTACGCTGTTCATATCATGATTGGCTTCAAAAAGACCAATTACAGTGGTATCGGCCCAAAACTCAACGGTGCCAATTTTAGGCTCATAAATAGGTGTATCTTTAGCGTCAATAAAAGTAACAGAGGCACTGCCTGCTTCCATTAATAAGTCACTCACTGCATCTGCGGTTGCAGCATTGGCATTGATACGGATTTGGATCCAAGCCATGGTTGTTTCCTTTAAATAGAAAAAAGGCCGCTACAGCGGCCTTTTTAGTTTATAAGAAGCGCTAAATTATTTAGCGTCTAAAAAGCTTTTTAGTAAGTCTGAGCGAGAAGGGTGGCGTAATTTACGCAGTGCTTTCGCTTCTATTTGACGAATACGCTCACGGGTTACGTCAAACTGTTTACCTACTTCTTCTAAGGTGTGGTCGGTATTCATATCAATACCAAAACGCATACGTAATACTTTAGCTTCACGTGCTGTTAAGCCCGCTAACACATCGTTTGTCGCGCCACGAAGAGACTCCATTGTTGCCGAGTCGATAGGCGAATCAATAGTAGTATCTTCGATAAAGTCACCTAAGTGCGAATCTTCATCATCACCGATTGGGGTTTCCATTGAAATTGGCTCTTTGGCAATTTTAAGTACCTTACGGATTTTATCCTCAGGCATCATCATGCGTTCTGCTAATTCTTCTGGATTTGGCTCACGACCCATTTCTTGTAACATTTGACGAGAAATACGGTTAAGTTTATTAATCGTTTCTATCATATGTACCGGAATACGGATTGTTCTTGCTTGGTCAGCAATTGAGCGAGTAATCGCTTGGCGAATCCACCACGTAGCGTAAGTTGAGAACTTATAACCACGGCGGTATTCAAACTTATCTACCGCTTTCATCAAGCCAATGTTACCTTCTTGGATTAGATCTAAGAATTGTAAACCACGGTTTGTGTATTTTTTAGCAATTGAGATTACAAGACGTAAGTTAGCTTCAACCATCTCTTTTTTCGCACGGCGCGCTTTTGCTTCACCAATGCTCATACGACGGTTTATGTCTTTAATACGCTCAATGCTTAAGCCTGTGCTTTCTTCAATAACACATAGCTTTTGAATGCAACGAATAATTTCAGGCTTCACTTGCTCAAGTTTAGCTGAGTGTTTTTCGTTAGCAGCAATTTCTAGGTCTAGCCATGCTGTGTCTGTCTCGTTATTAGCAAAATGCTTAATAAACGTTTTCTTAGGTAGCTTAGCTATTTGTACAGCTTGTTTCATGATAAGGCGTTCTTGAACACGCACTCTGTCCATCATTTCTCGCATGTTATTTACCATGCGATCAAACTGTTTTGGTACTAATTTAAAGGTTCTGAAAAGCTCGCCAATCTCAAAAATAGCGGCTTGAGAATCTGGGTGCGAACGCCCTTTTTCATCAAATGTAGTACGAGCCTTAATGTATAAATCACGTAAGTTTTCAAAGTGAACACGGGCTTCCTCTGGATCAGGGCCTGTATCTACTTCTTCTTCGTCTTCATCATCATCGCTGTCTTTGTCATCTTCATCATCGTCTTCATCAAGTTGCTCTTCACTTAATTCAGAACCAATGTGTGTCGCAGAGATTTGTGCTTCGTCTTCGTTAGGATCGAAAAAGCCAGAAATAATGTCGCTTAGGCGCATTTCTTCTGCTTCGAACTTATCCCACTGCTCGAGTAGGTAAGTGATTGCTTCTGGGTATTCGGCAACAGAAATTTGTACCTGGTTGATACCTTCTTCAATGCGTTTAGCGATTACAATTTCGCCTTCACGAGTAAGAAGTTCCACAGTACCCATTTCACGCATGTACATGCGCACTGGGTCAGTAGTACGGCCAATTTCTTTTTCTACAGTTGCAAGGGCTGCAGCAGCAGCTTCTGCTGCGTCTTCGTCTGTCGTGGTTTCTTGCATCATTAATTCATCAGCATCAGGCGCATTTTCGCTAACCTTAATACCCATGTCATTAATCATGCTAATGATATCTTCTACTTGATCTGAGTCGATTATGTCTTGTGGAAGGTGATCATTTACTTCAGCAAAAGTTAAGTAGCCTTGCTCTTTACCTTTTTGAATCAGAAGTTTTAATTGTGACTGAGGAGTTGGATCCATAGAGATTGTTTCTTCCACTCTGATAAGTTGATACAACAGGCGTCATCATAGAATTAGCCTTTAACTAACTTTAATAATGTGACGCAGTGAATAGCACAGTATAACAGTTTAAATCAAGTCTGACTAGCCGTTACTCGCTTTTAGCGCTGTCATAAGTAAATGACATTCGAGTTTTTCATCACTTGATAAGCCCTGTGTCTTGTCCTTTATTAATAGGGTCTCTAGTCGATAATTTAAACACTGATCTTCAATAAATTTAAAAGTATTTTGAAAAACAGTCTCTAAACGCTCATCACTAATTTGGTGCTGCCATGTGGCAAGCTTTACTAGCGGTTCGTAATCCTCGGAATCTCTAAATGATTCGAGTAAAACTGCTGTGTTTGCATTATCTTTTTGCAGTGCGCGCTCTTGTAAGCGCAGTAGCAAACCTATGCCGGCTATGTTCATTTGAGCAAGCTCTGGTAAGTAAGGCACACTTTTAGCTAACTGTGGGTGCTGAATTAAAATACCAATAGCCTGTCGCATAGGGGTAATTTTAAATTTACGCTCAACCGCTTGTTGCTGTTTAGGGGTTTTTAATCGGCTGTTTAATTGCTCACGCGTACGGCCAATTAAACGACCTAATTGCTCTAAAATATTCTCTTGGTAAAATTCACTCGGAATTTTTTCAATTAACGGCAATGCAGCACTCAATAATTTAGCTTTCCCAGAGTCGAGTGTTAGGTCTACTTCTTGGCTAAGTTTATTAAACAGCACTTTAGTGAAGTCATCTGCTTGGCTTAAGCGTTGCTCAAACTGTGTTTTACCTTCTTGTTGTACTAGTGAATCTGGGTCTTCGCCATCGGGTAAAAATACAAAATGCAGGGCTTTGCCATCGTTTAAATAGGGCAAGGCGTTTTCAAGTGCTCGCCAAGCTGCATCGCGGCCCGCTCGGTCACCATCGTAACAACAAATAACCTTGTCGGTGGTCCTAAATAGCGTATGCATATGCTCGCTTGTCGTAGCTGTACCAAGAGCTGCCACTGCGTATTCTATTCCTTGCTCAGCAAGCGCAACTACATCCATGTAACCTTCTACAATGAGTACATGTTCAAGTTTTTTATGCGCTTGTTTTGCCTCATAAAGACCATAGAGCTCAAAACCCTTATGAAAAATACGGGTCTCTGGTGAGTTTAGGTATTTTGGCCCTTGGTCGGCTTGCATAACACGCCCACCAAAGGCGATAACACGGCCACGTTTATCACGAATAGGAAACATTAAACGGTCGCGGAAAAAATCAAACTGCCTGCCTGGTGTCTTTTCAGAGGCAAGCTTAAGCTCAACTAATTGCTCTTTTTGTTCTTTTGTTCGGCCAAGTTGCTGGCAAAGCGCTTCCCATTCGCTCGGCGCATAACCAATCATAAACTTTTTAACTGTTTCGCCGCTTAAACCACGTCCTTTTACGTAATCAATTACCGTAGCAGAGTTGCTATGGTGCTTTAATTGGTGCTGGTAAAAGCGTGCTGCGTGTAACATTAAATCGTAGTCTGAGCGTTTTTGTGCTGCCGTGCGCTCTGGGGCTGAGCTGTTGCCATTCTCTCGAGGCACATCTAAATTTAAAAGGCTAGCGAGCTCTTCTATGGCATCAACAAACTCAAGCTTGTCGTACTCCATAACAAACGAAATAGCATTGCCATTAGCACCACAGCCAAAGCAGTGGTAAAACTGTTTATCTTGAGAAACAGTAAACGAGGGAGACTTCTCGTTATGGAAAGGGCAGCAAGCTTGGTAGTCTTTGCCTGCTTTTTTAAGACCAACCTTAGAGTCTATTAGCTCTACAATATCTGTTCTGGCGAGTAAATCGTCAATAAAATTTCGTGGGATCTTTCCAGCCATGTTTTGTAAGTAGTCCTAACAATTGGTGAGGTGTAATTTCAACACAATGCGTGCATTTATAAAAGAGGTATAGTGTGTTTAAAGTATTGCTCACTCTAAAATGAGTGCTAGCTCTATAAACGAAGAAACCGAGCACAGGGCTCGGTTTACTTGAATCATACTTTATGTATGTGGGGGTATTAGGCTGTTAATCGGTGCTTAATTAAACCAGAAAGCTTGCCCATATCGGCACGTCCTTCGGCTTTGCTTTTGATTATGCCCATTACTTTACCCATGTCTTGCATACCTGCTGCATTAGTATCAGCAATAGCCGCATCAATAAGGGCAACAATTTCTTCTTCACTCAGTTGTTGAGGTAAAAAAGTTTCTAGTGCTGCGATCTCATTGGCTTCAATTTCGGCTAAATCTTCACGCCCAGCATCTTTGTACTGAGTGTAAGAGTCACGACGTTGTTTAACAAGCTTCACTATAACGGAGGTAATACCTGCGTCGTCGAGTGTTATTTGCTCGTCAATTTCACGTTGCTTAATTGCGGCAAGCACCATGCGAATAGGGTTAAGACGTTGTTTGTCTTTTGCTCTCATCGCATCTTTTTGCGCATCTTTTAGCGTTATTAAAAGGCTCATTTATACAAGACCAAATACGATTAGTATAATTTAACGCGACGTGCGTTATCGCGAGAAAGCTTCTTCATGTGACGCTTAACCGCTGCAGCTTTTTTACGCTTACGCTCAGCTGTTGGCTTTTCATAGTGCTCGCGACGACGAACTTCTGAAAGGATACCTGCTTTTTCACATGAACGCTTGAAGCGACGAAGTGCTACGTCAAACGGTTCGTTCTCTCTTACTTTAATTACTGGCATTAAAAATTCACCTACCTAAATTATGAGCGTTGCTCAAGTTGATCAAACATTGATCAAGTGGTTCAAAAATGGTGCGGTATTGTAATCCGAAGCAGCACCATATGTAAAGGATAATATTAACAGAAATGCAGCGGCTTAAATACTGTTAATTTGACTGGCGTTGGTATAACCGGCAGAACACTTGCCCAGCTTTTTTTTCTTTTATTAACAACCAGTTATTTGGGGGTGAAAAGTTGCTTAGCTCTATTTCTACCTCAACATAAATAAGTGCATCTTGACTAAGCCATTGGTTATTTTCTAATAAATCACAGCTACTTTGCGCTAAATTTTTACGAAATGGTGGGTCAACAAAAACTAAATCGAATGGTTGATTTATGTTCTTTTGCGCTAAATATGAGAGCGAGTTGGTTTGTACTACCTGAGCGTTGTTAAGGTCTAATGTGCAAATGTTTTGTTCAATTTGCTTCGCAGCTAATGCGTCTAATTCGATAAAAGTCGTGTTTTTAGCAAATCGAGACAATGCTTCAAAGCCTAATCCGCCTGAGCCTGCATAGCAGTCTAACACAGTTGCATCGCGTGTATCTTGCATTAACCAATTAAACACGGTTTCTTTAATACGGTCTGTTGTTGGGCGAAGCCCTTCTACATTTTTTACCGGTAGTTTACGGCCACGAAACTGCCCGCTAATTACTCTAATAAAGCCGTCAGTAGATTTGCTAATTGCTTTATTTTTCGCTGCTTTTTTTCTCATTTAGGTCACTAAAAAATGGTATATGGGATCTAGCTCAGATAATATTGTACGTAGTTTACGTTTAGCTTCATTTTTCAACCGCATTAAAAGTGTTACTATTTAGCACTTACGTTTTGAACGGTTGATTGGCCGGCACGTGTTGCTGAGCCACACCAAGCTATTTCAAATTTTAGTTTATCAGATTTTTATAAGTGGTTATTAGCAAGTATGGCAAAAAAAAGTAAATTCATGTCTTGGCTCGGTTTTGGTAAGTCAGATAAAAAACAAGCAGAAGCTGATAAACAACAGGCATTAGCTCAGCAACAAGAAGCTGAGCGCTTAGCGGCAGAAAAGGCCGAGGCAGAGCGTGAAGAACAAGCGCGTATCGCTGCTGAAAAAGCCCAAGAAGAGCGTTTGGCTATTGAAAAAGCGAACGCTGAGTTGCTTGCAAAAGAGCAAGCTGAGGCACAGGCGCAACAACAAGCACACGCTGCACGTTTAGCAGAGCAAGAAGCGCAAATGCGCTTAGAGCAAGAGCGTGTAGCTGCTCAGCGCGCAGAGCAGCAACGTCTAAACCAAGAGCGCGAGCAAGCTGAGCAAGATGAAAAATTAGCAATTGAAAAAGCCAACGCTGAGTTACTTGCCAAAGAGCAAGCTGAAGCACAGGCGCAACAACAAGCCCAAGAAGCTCGTTTAGCAGAGCAAGAAGCGCAAATGCGTTTAGAGCAAGAACGTATAGCTGCAGAGCAGGTAGAAGCTGAACGCCTAGAACAACAGCGTATTGCACAAGAACAGGCAGAAGCTGAACGTGCAGAGCAAGAACGTATTGCAGCAGAACAAGCAGAAGCTGAGCGCTTAGAGCAAGAACGTATTGCTGCAGAACAAGCAAAGGCTGAGCGCTTAGAGCAAGAGCGTATAGCTGCAGAGGCCGAAGTTGAGCGTTTAGAGCAAGAACGTATTGCAGCAGAACAAGCAGAAGCTGAGCGTTTAGAGCAAGAACGTATTGCAGCAGAGCAAGCAGAGGCGGAGTGCTTAGAGCAAGCGCGTATTGCTGCAGAGGCCGAAGCTGAACGTTTGGAGCATGAACGTATTGCAGCAGAGCAAGCAGAGGCTGAGCGTATAGAGCAAGAACGTATTACGGCAGAGCTTGCAAAAGAAGAGGCTAAACTTGCTGAAAAGCCTAAAAAAGAGGGATTTTTTTCACGTCTTAAAAAAGGGCTATTAAAAACCCGTGTAAATATAGGCTCTGGCTTTGCCTCTATTTTTAGTGGTAAAAAAATAGATGACGATCTATTTGAAGATCTAGAAACACAGCTTCTTACCGCCGACTTAGGTGTTGATACCACCATGAAGCTGATTGATAGCCTAACTGATGCCGCCGATCGAAAACAGCTTAAAGATGGCGATGCGCTTTATGAGCTTATGAAGCAAGAAATGGCCACCATGCTTAAAACAGCAGAGCAACCGCTTGTTGTAAACACAGATAAAAAACCATTTGTTATATTAATGGTAGGGGTAAACGGCGTAGGTAAAACAACCACTATTGGTAAGTTGGCTAAGCAGTTTCAAAATGAAGGTAAGTCAGTTATGTTGGCCGCAGGTGATACGTTCCGTGCAGCAGCAGTAGAGCAGCTGCAAGTGTGGGGAGAGCGTAACAGCATTCCTGTGATTGCCCAGCATACTGGCGCAGATAGTGCTTCAGTAGTGTTTGACGCATTTCAAGCCGCTAAAGCACGCAATGTTGATGTGTTAATCGCTGATACAGCAGGGCGGTTGCAAAATAAAGATAACCTTATGCAAGAGCTTGAAAAAATAGCCCGCGTAATGAAGAAAATTGACCCTGATGCGCCGCATGAAGTTATGCTAACTATTGATGCTGGTACAGGTCAAAATGCAATCAGCCAAGTCAACCTATTTAATCAGTGTGTTGGTTTAACCGGTATTACCCTTTCAAAACTTGATGGTACAGCTAAAGGTGGGGTTATATTTGCTGTTGCAGACAAGTTTAATATTCCTATTCGTTACATTGGTGTGGGTGAAGGTATTGATGATTTGCGCGCATTTAAAAGCGATGACTTTATTGATGCTTTATTTAGCCAAGATGAGGACGACGTTTAATAAATAAAAGGGAGCTTACTCCCTTTTTAATTGCAAGGAATTCCATTTTACAAATTTGGGACTGGCATAATAAAAATGATAAATTTTCAGCAAGTAAGTAAAACCTATCCGGGGGGACATCGTGCTCTCGAAAAAGTTACATTTCATATTAAGCCTGGCGAACTGGCCTTTTTAACAGGTCACAGTGGTGCGGGTAAAAGCACCTTATTAAAGCTCATTAGCTTGATGGAACGCCCTTCTGCTGGAAGCGTTTCAATTAACGGTGTTGATTTAAATAAAGTAAATTCTCGGCAAATTCCTTATGCGCGCCGCGATATTGGAATTATTTTTCAAAATCATCGTTTGTTAGAACGCTACACCGTTTTTGATAACGTTGCATTGCCGTTGATCATTGAAGGTACACACCATAAGTATATTGCTAAGCGGGTACATGGGGCGTTAGATAAAGTCGGGCTATTAGATAAAGTGAAATGCCATCCTTCTACGCTCTCAGGTGGTGAGCAGCAGCGGGTAGGTATTGCCAGGGCGATTGTAAATTCTCCGCCTATTTTATTAGCTGACGAACCAACGGGTAACCTTGACCCAGAATTATCTATGGAAATATTAAGGCTGTTTGAAGATTTTAATAAACACGGTACCACCGTACTTATAGCAACGCACGATCTTGGTCTTGTTTCTCGTTTGAAATACCGTAGTCTGACTTTAAAAGATGGCCGTATGCTTGAAGACCCACTTGCGGAGGTAGCACTGTGAGCTTGTTATTTAAAGGGCGACAAAACTCCAACGATAAACAAAAAAAATCAGCGATTGCAGGCGGTTATTTTTTTATTATTAATATTTTTCGCCAAGGCGTACACAGTTTAGGTGAAATGTGGCGTACACCACTTGCATCATTAATGACAATTGCTGTACTTGGCCTAAGTTTAACATTACCTGCAACCCTGTATTTAGTTGTAAAAAATGTACAGCAAGTCAGTAGCGGGTTTGAAGAAGCTAGCGAAATATCACTTTTTGTAAAAGAAAGCATGAGTGAGCAAGAAACACAAACCTTAGTAAAGCGTTTAGCACTTTACGCCGAGGTGGACAGTGTTGAATTTATTTCTAAGCAACAAGCGCTAACTGAATTTAAAGACGTGTCGGGGTTTGGGCAAGCTTTAGAATACCTAGATAGCAATCCACTTCCCGATGTTGTATTGGTTACACCTACTAAACGACATCGCCAGCCCAATGCAGCTAAAGCACTGCTTACAAAACTTGAAAACGAGCGAGAGGTAGATTTTGGTAAGCTTGATATTGCATGGCTTGAGCGCCTGAATGCTTTGTTAGACTTATTGAAAGAAAGTGTTATAACAATTGCGCTGTTACTTCTTACCTCTGTCACCCTTATAATTGGTAACACGATTCGTTTATCTATTATGGATAAAAAAGAAGAAATACAGGTAATGAAGTTGGTAGGGGCTACCAATACGTTTATACATGCCCCATTTTTATGGACGGGTATTTGGTATGGTGTAATAGGTGGTTTATTTGCCTTTATTTGTATTGCCCTAATGATGTGGTGGTTAACAAGTGCAGTAAGTAGTGTTGCTGGCGTGTATCAAACAAGTTTTTCGTTAATTGGGTTAACACTTAATGAGTTTGGAGCATTGGTATTATTAGCAACCAGCTTAGGCTTTGTCGGTTCTTATTTATCAGTTAACCGGTATATTAAAGAGATTGAGCCAGACAAAGTATAACAACGCCTGCTAATGGCTGACTCAAAATTGTCATTTTTGTATATTATTATCCTTAAAAGAGATTAGTTGTAAATGTGCTGTTATGTTTACGCTAATCTCTGCAATCCCTTAGTTCATCACTTATTCAGTCGCATGTAGTAGACTTAACATACACTAAAAAACCGCTTGATTTACGCTTAAAAAAAGTTTTAAATTGGGGTTAGCACTCTTAGAGAAAGAGTGCTAAGATGGTTTCAAATGTTTATCACCGAGGTGAAAAATGAGTAAAGATTTATACGCAATGGCACTTACAGTTGGGCAACAAAGCGCAAGTATGGACGGCTACCTTCAAGCGGTTAGTACTATTCCTATGCTTAAAGCTGAGCAAGAGAAAGAGCTAGCAACACGACTTCAAGAAGAAGGCGATCTTAGTGCTGCAAAGCAACTCATTATGTCGCATTTACGCTTTGTAGCACATATTGCTAAAAGCTACTCGGGTTATGGTTTACCACAAGCAGACTTAATCCAAGAGGGCAACATAGGCCTGATGAAAGCGGTTAAGCGTTTCAACCCTAGTGTGGGCGTACGTTTAGTGTCGTTTGCTGTTCATTGGATTAAAGCAGAGATTCATGAGTTTGTGCTTAAAAATTGGCGCATCGTAAAAGTAGCGACCACTAAAGCGCAACGTAAATTGTTTTTCAATCTTCGTAAAAACAAAAAACGTTTAGGTTGGTTTAACCAAGCTGAAGTAAGCACTGTAGCCAATGAGCTAGGTGTGAGTGAAAAAGAAGTTCGTGAAATGGAATCGCGCATGAGCGGCCAAGACATGGGCTTTGACTTAACGGGCGACGACAACGATGACGCGCCTACAAGCACGTATTCACCAGTGCAATACTTAACAGATGGTTCAACTGATTTAGCTGACGATATTGAGCAGCAACAATGGCAAGAGCAATCTCATACACGCTTGTTCAGCGCGCTTAAAACGCTAGATGAACGCTCGCAAGACATTGTTAGTGCACGCTGGTTGTCTGATGACAAGGCAACACTACAAGAACTTGCTGAAAAATACAGTGTGTCAGCTGAACGTGTTCGCCAGCTTGAAAAAACAGCAATGAAAAAGCTGCAAAGTGCTATGAGCTAATAGCGCAAAAATAGTAAATTTTAAAAAGCCCTGCATTATCTGCGGGGCTTTTGCTTTGTGGCTGTAAGTATTTCAATCAATTTTATTGTTTTATCAGCTTGGTTGTATGGCTTAAATATATTTAAAATACCACCCACAGCTACCTGGCGTTAATCCCTTTACCTTGGGCTAATTGAATATACTTTTTGTGTACTAACTGCGATACCGGCACTAACTCAAAACCCTGCTGAGTGAGCTTAGGCAGGGCTTGACGTAAAAAGTCGATGGTTTCAGGGTACGGATGAGCAATGGCAATAGCAAAGTGGTGCTTTGTTGCTTTGTGTTTTAGTTCATCTAATCTCAGCTGTAGCTGGTCATGCGTTGTTATATTGTCTAAAAACACATGGCGGCCAATATTTTCAACCCCGATAAAATTTGCTGCATTTTGTGCCTGACTTAGGTCGGTAGTGCGGCTATCTAAAAAGAATAAATTACGTTTTTTTAGTACTTCCATAGTCCACTTCATGGCTTGGCTGTGCTGAGTTAGCGCCGAACCCATATGATTATTGACCCCTTTTACTTGGGGTAGGCTGGCTAGTGCCGTGCCTAAGGTTTTTTGTAGCTGTTCTTTATCCATATTAACTGTGAGCCCGCCAGGGCCGAGTGCTTTACCGTTTAAGGCTTGCATGGGTACATGTAATAACAGCTCTTTATTTGCTTGGCTAGCAAGGCTTGCAAAAATTTGAGAGTAGGGGGTGTGGGGCAAAATTGAATATGACAATTGCCCAGGTAAGGTAAGAAATTCTAAATCTCGCTGATGATAGCCAATATCATCAATTACGATGGCTATTTGCTTTGCCCAAGCAGTGCTAGATATAAAGCAGGTAGCCAACAGCAGCCATTTTATTATTTTCACGTTTATAGTTTTTATTATCTTTTTAGTTTATTGAGATTTACTATTGCATACTAAGTAATTGTTTAGCTTTTACTAACTGCAAGTCGCCCAGTATTTCATGTTCAAACTGTGGTGCATTTTTGTTCTGTTTATTTTTTATTATAACGGCTTTATTTGATTGTGGAAGGGTTGCTTGCGCAATTGCTACATCTGGCGTGACTCCCACGCCTTCAATTGATATGCCCGCAGGTGTAAAGTATTTGGCGGTTGTTAATTTTAGTGCCGTGTTGCCATCACCAAGTGGTATTAAGGATTGCACTGAGCCTTTGCCATAAGACTGATTACCAACCACTTTAGCGCGCTTGTTGTCTTTTAAAGCTGCAGCAAGTATCTCAGCAGCAGACGCTGAGTTTTCATTAATAAGTACCACAATAGGTATACCTTTGAGTATGTCGCCCCGTTTAGCGTAGTAAGCTTGGTTAGCATCATAATAACGCCCTTTAGTGGTGACTATAGTGCCGCTTTGTAAAAATAAATCCGCTACTGCCACTGCGCTTTGTAAAGTACCACCGGGGTTGTCGCGTAGATCAATCACTAACCCTTTAAGTGGTGTGCGATAATCATTTTTAAGTGCAGCTACCTGTAGCGCCACTTCGTGTAAGGTGTGATTAGAAAAGTTATTAATAGCTAAATAACCAGTGCCCGAATCGAGTAATTGGCTAGAGGCGCTTTCTAAATTTATTTCTCTGCGGTCGACTGTAAAGCTTAGCGTTTTTTTGTACTGCGCACGCTTTATAGTTAGTTTAACAGTACTGAAACTATCATCTTTTATGAGCGAAGCCACTTGCTCTAAACTGCGTGTTAGTGTGCTTGTACCATTTACATTAACTATAATATCACCTGCTAAAATACCCGCTTTTTTGGCTGGGGAGTTTTTAACCACCCCCACAACAGTAATGTTATCATCAACCTCTTTTACTTCTATGCCCACGCCGGTGTATTGACCATTTGTATTGTTAAATAAGGCGTCTAAGTCATTTTCATTAAGGTATTTGGAGTAAGGGTCCAGCTGGTTTAATAACATCTCTACCTGTTGATTATTGAAGGCATCCTCCGCACTTTTTGTAAGCGATAGGTCATCAACATAATAGGCTTTAATATTAAAGAGTATTTCAGAAATTTGCTGGCTTTTGAGGTCTTTAACTGAGCCAGCAAGTAACGGATTGCTAAAGCAAAAAAAAGCAATAAAGGCAAGTGAACACAGTAAAAACGAATAGCGCGTACAAGAAGCGGGAAATAATCGGATTTGTAGTATTTTATGAGTCATCAGCTGCTCCTAATGCGGTGCAGCTGCTTTATTCACTTAAATACGTCTGCACCATTTAACAGGATTTACTGCGCGTCCTTTGTGGCGTATTTCAAAGTATAGACCAGAACTCGACTGCCCGCCGCTTTGACCCACTAAAGCGAGTGTTTCGCCTTCGCGGACCATATCGCCTACATCCTTTAGTAAAGTTTGTGCATGGCCATACAGGCTCATAAAGCCTTCGCCGTGATCAACCACAATTACCCAGCCAAAACCTTTTAGCCAATCAGCAAATACAACTTGGCCATTGTTAATACTGTTGACATTGGTGCCTTCTTTGGCGCCGATTAATACGCCTTTCCAGTCTATACCGCCATGTTTACGTTGGCCAAAGGTGTGCTTTAGCTTTCCTTTGCTGGGCCAATTAAGCTTGCCCTTACTTTTATTAAGGCCAAGTAATTCAATTTTTTGGCTTTTTTCTTGCTCAAGCTCTTTGATAGTAGAGATTAAAGTTTGTTCGTTATCTTTTAAGTAATTAATCGAGCTTTTGGTGTTGTTGAGCTGTGCTTGTAGGTTTTTAAGATTAGTTTGGCGCTCGCTTTGGGCGTTTACTAGCGCATTTTGGCGCCTTTTTTGTTCTTCAAATAAAGCGGCTAACTTTTGTTTGGTTTTTTCAAGCGCAGCTTGGTTATCTGCAATGTGTTGTTGCAGTACTTTAAGCTCTTCAATTTGCTCTATACGTGCTTTATTTAAATAGTTGTAATAGCTTAAGGTACGCTCAAATTTAGCTGTGTCTTGCTGGTTTAACAGCATTTTGGGATAGTCGTCGCCCCCAGCCATGTAAGCACTTTTTAGTTGGGCAGCTAAAACGGCTTGAAATTTTGCCTGCTGGGATTTTAATTGCTGTGCTTTTTGTTGCTGTATTTGTTGTTTTTGCTCTGTCTCTTTTACCGATTGCTCAGCCATATTGAGGGCTTTGGCATTTTTAGCTATTTCTAGCTCGTATTTTTTTAAGTTTTTTTGCAGTGCAGCAATTTTCTTTTGTTGTGCTTTAAATTCTGCTTGGCTTTGTTCTAAGGCAGATTGCACTTCGGATAGGTCTTTTTTAGTGCGGTTTTCGTTAGCGGATGCAGGTGCAACCACTAACGAAACCAATACCAAGGTATAAACACTAAACCAATTGACTGGCTTGTTCATGTGTTATTTCAACGTCATGATTGGTGTGCCAGTCATTTCGCTTGGTTGCTCCATACCCATAAGATGTAGCATGGTAGGGGCAACATCACTTAATGCTTTACCTTCACTTGGTGTTGCATCGCGTCCTACATAAATAAACGGCACAGGTTCGCTGGTGTGTGCTGTATGTGCTTGCCCAGTTGTAGGGCTGGCCATTTGCTCAGCATTACCGTGATCGGCCGTTATTAGCGCTTCACCGCCAAACTCATCTAGCGCCTCTACTACTCGACCTATACAAGCATCCACGGCTTCACAGGCTTTAACGGCTGCTTCGAATACGCCAGAGTGGCCAACCATATCGCCATTCGGGTAATTACAAATAATGGCATCAAACTTACCGCTTTTAATGGCTTCAATAAGTTTATCGGTTAACATTTCTGAGTTCATTTCTGGCTGTAGGTCGTAAGTTGCAACCTGTGGAGAAGGAATTAATTCACGCGATTCGCCTTCAAATTCATCTTCGCGTCCGCCACTAAAGAAAAAAGTAACGTGAGCGTATTTTTCTGTTTCCGATATTCGCAGTTGCGTTTTACCATTCTTTTCAAGCCATTCGCCTAATACGTTTACAAGTGGTGTAGGACCAAATGCGACAGGGGCATTAATATCGGCTGCATATTCTGTCATCATTACAAAAGCGCTAAGCTGGGGTGATTTTTTCTTTTCAAACCCGTCAAAGTCAGGCTCTACAAAAGCGCGGGTAATTTCACGGGCTCGGTCGGCTCTAAAGTTAGCAAAAATAACGGTGTCACCGTCATTAATTTGTGCAGCTTCAGTACCTTGTGGTGTGATTGTGGTTGGTGCTACAAACTCATCATTTTCGTCGCGCTCATAAGCGGCTTCTAATGCCGATACGCCATCAGCATAGTTAAACTCGCCTTCACCTAGTGTCATTACATTATAGGCTTTTTCTACGCGGTCCCAACGGTTGTCTCTGTCCATTGCGTAATAGCGACCCACTAACGATGCTAAGCGCCCACAATTTAGATCGGCGAATAGGGCTTCTATACGTTCTATTGAGGCTTTAGCGCTGCGCGGTGGTGTATCACGGCCATCTAAAAAACCATGGAAGTACACTTCTTTTGCACCACGCTTAGCTGCTAATTCAATACTGGCGACAATATGATCTTCATGGCTGTGCACACCTCCTGGGCTTAATAAACCCATAATATGTACTGCTTTACCTGCATTTATTGCTTTGTCGATGTTTTCAACAAGTGCAGGTGTTGAGTCAAACTCGCCATCGTTAATCGCTTTGGTAATACGGGTAAAGTCTTGATAAACAATGCGGCCAGCACCTAGGTTTACATGGCCTACTTCTGAGTTACCCATTTGCCCTTCAGGTAAGCCTACATCTAATCCTGAGCCTGAAATTAATGTATGTGGGCGGGTTGCCCATAGGTTGTCTAAAACGGGGGTATTTGCTGCAAGAATTGCATTACTTTGCTCTTCTTCGCGGTAACCCCAACCGTCTAAAATCATTAATACCAGTGGTTTTTTATGCTCTGTCATAATCGCTCCTGAAAATTAGCACCTGTTGATGGGTACTGTGCGCCGAAAGGTTATCTGGTTAGTTTTAGCATACCGTGTTTTAGCGATAGGATCAGCACTGAAAACAAGATATTAAATTTTTACATACTATTTTATATGGGGCGCTTTATGTGTTTTTAAACCGCAGCAAACTCGCATTTTAACTTGGTTTGGGTATACTTGCGTGGCTAAAGTACAAAATACCTAGAATATTAGGGCGTGTTGCGCTTTGGTGGCTGAATTTGCAGCAGTATGTTTGGTTTTTAGGTAAGGCAGAGCCTATGAAGTGTGGTTATTTCCCATAAATAGGCGATAACGTAGCATAAATACCAAACATGCGCTGCCCGTTGGGTTCTTTCTAGGGACTATTAGCTCTTTGTTGCCTACATGGATGTAGGTAAGGGCGTGAGCAGGACGCGGAAGCTTTGCTCGGTTTTTACTTAGCCCACTAGGTTACAAACCTCGCGCCGCGATTTAATCGCCCCTAGAT
>NZ_LKDW01000011.1 GCF_001401805.1 Pseudoalteromonas sp. P1-25 | reverse complement strand
TTTGTGAATAGTATTTTGGCTATCTGAAAATAAGCACACGTAATACATACCCATCCAACACCTACCATCTAGGTCAGGCGAGCTAGTGACTCCCAACGCTAAAAAAACATATTGATTAAAATTATAGTGTTCTTATTTCTCGGGCGGGATTACCCGCAACAACTGTATTTGCCTCTACATTTTTAGTAACGACAGAACCCGCGCCAACTACTGCGTTATCGCCAATGGTAACACCCGCTAAAACGATAACTCCCGCGCCAATCCATACGTTGTTGCCTATTGTAATAGGAGCAGCAAAGTTATCTTTATTCAGTCGCTGTGTAGGGTTAACAGCATGGGATACCGCTAACAACTGCACGTTAGGGCCAATTAAGCAGTCATCACCGATGCATATGGCTCCTTCATTTATTGGGGCATCTAATACCGTACAGTTAATGTTTATGAAGCTACGATCACCAATAGTTATTTGATTACCATAATCACAATGAAAACCTGACTCTATAATTACCCCTTCCCCACATTGAGCGAATCGCTCTTTAATGCGTTTTAAATTGCCTTTACTGGGGCTTTTATTGAAGAGTCGGCATATTTCGCCTGTTTGTTTACGTAGGGCTAAAAGCTCTTTGCTTAAGCTATTAAATGACTGCATTGGAGGTTCTTTTTTTAAGTTAGCGACGCTCTTACTATTTTACCTTTATTATAATTTGATGAAAGCTGCTTTATTTTTGCTCGTTCACTTGCCATTTAACTTGTTTCGTTTAAAATTGCACAACTTTCGAAACGAAACTTAATATACGATCTTTATGACTAAACGAAACACACAGCAGCGCCGCCATAATATATTGGCTCAGGTTAATGAGCTAGGTGAAGTGGCTGTGGAAAAGCTTGCTGAGCAGTTTCAAACATCTGAAGTAACCATTCGTAAAGATTTAACCGCGCTTGAAAAAAGTGGCCTGCTACTACGCCGTTACGGTGGTGCTATTGCACTGCCTAAAGAAATTGTAAGTGACGAAATAGACTCTAAGCGCAAAGTCGCAATAGCCAAGGCTGCAGCTGCACTTATAAAAGATCATAACCGCATTATTATTGATAGCGGGCGTACTACGGCCGCCATGATCCCAGAGCTTGCAAATAAACGCGGGTTAGTTGTAATGACTAATGCGATTAAAGTAGCGAGCCGTTTACTTTCACTTGAAAACGAGCCAACACTTTTAATGACCGGCGGTACCTGGGATCCGCATTCTGAGTCGTTTCAGGGGCAAGTTGCCGAAAACGTATTATGCTCTTACGACTTTGATCAGCTTTTTATTGGTGCTGACGGCATAGACGTAAAGCGCGGTACTACTACCTTTAATGAGTTAGTTGGTTTAAGCCAAGTAATGGCAAAAGCAGCCCGTGAAGTAATAGTAATGGTTGAATCAGATAAGATTGGCCGAAAAATACCAAATTTAGAATTACCGTGGAAAATAGTAACCACTTTAATAACCGATACTGGCTTAGCAGATGATAAACGCAAAGCGATAGAGGCGTGTGGTGTAAAACTAATTTGTGCAGAGATTATTGATTAGTAATTACAAAGCGAGTTACTAGAATTAAAAAATTAATGGAGACACTATGTGTGGAATAGTTGGGGCAGTTGCAGAACGTCCAGTAAACAAAATTTTAGTTGAAGGCCTTAAACGTCTTGAGTACCGTGGTTACGACTCTGCCGGTGTAGCACTTTTAGAAGGCTCTACACTAAATACTGTGAAAGCAGTAGGTAAAGTAGTGAACGTAGAAGCTGCACTTGAGAAAGCAGGTGTAAGCGGTCATACAGGTATTGCACACACTCGCTGGGCAACACACGGCAGCGTTACTGAAGAAAATGCTCACCCGCATGTATCAAACAATCAGCTAGCACTTGTGCATAACGGTATTATTGAAAACCACGCAAGTCTACGCGCATCGCTTAAAGAAGAAGGTTACGAGTTCCTATCTGAAACCGATACCGAAGTAATGGTGCACTTAATTCATAAGCTTCGTAAGCAACACACTACATTACTTGCATCTGTTCAAGCAGCGGTTAAGCAGTTTGAAGGTGCGTTTGGTACAGTTGTATTTGATAAAGCAAACGACAATGAAATCATCGTAGCGCGCTCAGGTAGCCCACTGGTTATAGGTTTAGGCCTTGGCGAAAACTTTATTGCTTCTGATCAGTTAGCACTATTACCGGTTACTCGCAGCTTTATCTTTTTAGAAGAAGGTGATGTAGCGCGCATTACACGTGACACTGTTGAAATTTTTGATGAAAATGGCAACGCGGTTGAGCGTGAAGTAGTTGAATCAAATATCACGCAAGATGCATCAGGCAAAGGCGACTACCGCCATTACATGCTAAAAGAAATCTACGAGCAGCCACTTGCAGTACGTAATACCCTTGAAGGACGTTTAAACGACGACCGCGTAGCAATTGATGCCTTTGGCGACAGCGCTCAGCAAATATTTAAAGACGTAAAACACGTACAAATTATTGCCTGTGGTACGTCATACCACTCAGGTATGGTCGCCCGTTACTGGCTTGAGCAATTTGCAGGCGTTAGCTGCAATGTTGAGATTGCCTCTGAGTTTCGTTACCGCCAATCGTATGTACACGAAAACAGCCTACTTGTAACTATTTCACAATCGGGTGAAACAGCCGATACGCTAGCGGCATTACGTTTAGCTAAAGAGCAAGGTTACATGGCCTCAATGACCATTTGTAACGTACCGGGTTCATCGCTTGTGCGCGAATCTGACCTTGCCTTTATGACTAAAGCCGGCGCTGAAATTGGTGTAGCTTCTACTAAAGCATTTACTACCCAATTAGTTGGTTTGTTAATGCTTACTGCGTCTATAGCGCAAGAAAAACAGCATGATCAAAGTGCCATTGTAAATGCTATAAAAGTACTACCCGCTAAGCTTGAAGAAACATTACAGCTTGCTGATGGCATTGCAGACCTTGCAGAAGAATTTGCTGATAAGCACCACTCACTGTTTTTAGGTCGTGGTTCGCAATACCCAATTGCAATGGAAGGTGCGCTTAAGCTTAAAGAAATTTCGTACATTCACGCAGAAGCCTACGCAGCGGGCGAGCTAAAACATGGCCCACTTGCACTTATTGATGCCGACATGCCAATTATTGTTGTAGCACCAAACAATGAGCTATTAGAAAAGCTTAAATCAAACGTAGAAGAAGTACGCGCACGTGGCGGCATTATTTACGTATTCGCAGATAAAGATTCACACTTTGAGTCAGACGACACAATGCGTGTAATCAACGTAAACCATACTGACGATATTATTGCACCAATTGTTTACACACTGCCATTACAGTTACTGTCGTACTACGTAGCGGTAATTAAAGGTACTGACGTTGACCAACCACGTAACTTAGCTAAATCGGTTACTGTTGAGTAAAATCAAAAGGTTGGTAATTACCTGTTGTGGGAGAGTAATAAAGCATCATACTAAGTATTAAAGTATCATACTTAGAAATAAAGTTGCATACTGAAACCGCCGATTCTATGCTCGTTTAATGAGCAGAGTCCGGCGGTTTTTTCATGGCGTCACACAATAAGAGATTTACCGAAGCCTTGTTTACAAGGTGGATCAAAGAGGGGCGAGGCAGCGGCCAGCATGCTGACTACAAACCCTGGCTGACGGTTAGGGATCTGCCTTCCCTGGGGCGGGTCCATCGCGTCTTCGGCCACAAATCCAGGCGTACCCACCACCTGTTATCCGATCTCGAACTTTCCGTCTTTCTGCTTCTGGAATGGCACAACGAAATTACCCAGGTCCGCGAGCAGTTTCCTCTTGAAAGAGATGTTACCCGTCAGCTGGCCATTGAGGCTGGAATAAAGCACCCGTGTATAGCGGGAGTCGATCAGTATATGTCGTCGGACTTTCTGGTGGACTCGACCGATGAAAAAGAGCCTAGGTTTGTGCTGCAGGCGAAATACCGAGAGGCACTCAACGATGTTCGAACGGTGGAAAAGCTGGAAATGGAGCGTCGATATTGGAAGGAGAAGGCCCTGCCCTGGTATCTGGTCACGGAGGCAGATGTGCCAGCCGTGGTGACTCAAAACATCAAGTGGCTCTATCAGGCACAGCGGGAGGAAGAAGAGGATGAAGAGCTGACGTTGCAGCAGATCGAGTTCTACGCCTATCACTTCGAAAGGAACCTGAACAAGACAGTTCTCGCTATCTGTAAGGAACTGGATGCAGCCTACAGCTTGCCAGTTGGCGAATCGCTTTACGAGGTGAGGCGGTTGTTGGCCAAGCGCTATTTTACCTTCGATATTTTTATTCCTACCACCAAGCTTAAAGCGAAGGACTTGAAGGCCGGAGATCTGGGATTTATCCGGGAGGTGTATCTTGTTTCGAATCAATGAGGTGCTACAGATCGGTGAACGCCGTTACCGTGTGCTTCAACTGCTCGGCGATCATCTGGTCTGGATCGACATAGACGATGACTCGGCCTTTCCCGAGATCACGTTGGTCGGTGAGCTGGTAGAAGCCATAGAGCTGGAGAATTTGCAGCGCACGGAAGACCCTTACAAGGAGCTTGCCTTTGAATCCCCTCAGGAGGGCAGTATTGCCAGAGCTAAACGGGATAGTAACTACGCACTGATCAAGCCTCTGCTTGAGCTGCCCGATTTCTTTGAGCCGAAAAGCCGGGGCAAAGTGATAAACAGCATTCTTGCCGAAAAGGGCTCTACCAAGCAGACACTGTACCGGCTAGCCCGGCGATACTGGCAGCGGGGACAGATGCCGAATGCTCTGTTGCCTGACTACAAGCACTCAGGGGGCAAGGGTAAGCGACGGATTGCCAAAGACAAGAAACTGGGGCGTCCTCGCAGAGACATGCCGGGGGTCGGAGCCAAAGTTGATGAGTTTACTGAACGCTTGTTCCGTATGGCCATAGACAGATACCTGCTGAAGGATAAGGGACACTCTTTTCCCTATGCTTATCGCCGCTTTCAGAGCTTGTATCGCAACTATTTTCCGGATGTTCCGGAAGAAGAGTTGCCCAGTAATTGGCAGATGATGCACTTCTACAAACGCGAATATTGCCAGACGGAAACGCTTAGCAAGCGCGTGTCGAACATTGAGTACAACAAAGACATCAGGCCTTTGCACGGTACGGCGAACACCCAGGTGCCTGGTCCCGGATCCCGCTACGAAATCGATGCCACCATTGCCGATATCTATGTGGTTTCCGACAGCGAACGGGGAAACATCGTTGGCCGGCCCGTAGTCTATATGGTGATTGACGTATTCAGCCGCATGGTGGCCGGCTTCTACATCGGGTTCGAGACCCCTTCCTATGTAGCGGCCATGCAAGCCTTGTATATGGCAGTGACTGATAAAACGGGCCATTGCAGGAATCTGGAGTTCGATATCAATCCGGAGGACTGGCCGTGTGTGGGACTTCCGGATGCCATCCTGGCAGACAGAGGTGAACTGCTGGGGCATCAGATAGAAAGCCTGGAAAGCAATTTTACGGTCAGAATAGAAAACACGCCGCCTTACCGGGGCGATGCCAAAGGTATAGTGGAGCGTAATTTCAAGGCGATACAGGCATCCTTCGGCCCTTTCGTGCCCGGTTATGTATCCGGCACCATGGTAAAAAAACGAGGCGGAAAGGATTACCGGCTGGATGCCAAGCTGACAGTAAGAGATTTCGTCCAGATCATCTTGTCGTCCGTGCTCTACCACAACCAATACGTCGTCCTGGAGAAGTACGACCGGGACGCCGACATGCCAGCAGATTTGCCCTCCACCCCCATTCACCTATGGAACTGGGGCTTGCAGCACAGAACCGGACGTTTGCATCAGGCTGATCCGGATGCCCTGCGTGTGGCCCTGTTACCACGACAAAGGGCTACCATATCCGATAAAGGGGCCTGTATATTCGGCATTTATTACACCTCATCGGAGCTGTTGCAGCAGGGCTGGTTACATCGGGGCAGGGGTGTCAAACGCCCGGCGAGTATTGAAGCTGCCTACGATCCTATGGTGGCCGATCAAATCTACCTTTTCCCGGAAAAGGGCAGTATCAAGTACTGGGCTTGCAATCTGGCTGATATATCCCGGGAATTTCGGGGCGCTTCGTTCTGGGATGTCTGGCAGATCAGAGACGAACAGAAGAAAACGATGGCCAAGGCAAAAGTGCTTTCGGGGTCTAAAAAGCGACAGCACGAGGAATTTATCATCGACAAAATCGCTCATGCTGAAAAGGCGGCACCTGATACATCCGGCATATCCAATGCTCAGCGGATCAGAGACATAAACGAAAACAAACGCAGGGAAAAGGAAAGGGAGCGGGCCGAGAAGGCGTATCGCCCGGATACGGATAAAAGCCAGCCTTCAGGAAAGGTTATTCATATTTCCGAATCCGAGCCGGATTTGGATTATCCGGATTACATCGACGAATTGTTTGAGGACGACTGATGCCTTTGCCAGAAAACTTTGTTGATGCTGTTTACATCGACCCAGGCCTCGATCGTTATCGTGGTAATCCGTTAATCGAGGCCCTTCCGCCCATCATGGATCTGCAGGCTCTTAAGGTTAAGCTGACCGGCAAGCTCACATTCAACCCTCGGGATTGCTATGAAAAAGGGCATCTTCGTGCCCACCAGGTCAGTGCACTGCTTGACGATTTCTTCCAGCCTTTGTCGATACATAAGCAGCTGGAAGAGAAAATTTCGGTGATGATCCGCGGAGGCTATGTGGGCCGCAACATAGCGGACGGTTCGTTGAATAAGAGGATGCAGGAAGGCTACCAGCGCATCATGTCCGGTGCTACAAACGACTTCTGCTTCGCTCAATCGAATTCTACCGCCAAAAGTCTGTCGTTGATCGGTTGTTCCGGCAGCGGTAAGAGCTCGACCATCAACCGAATCCTGGCAACCTACCCGCAGGCCATTTACCACCAAGAATACAATTTTGTTCAACTGACCTATCTGAGGATCGAGTGTCCATCTGACGGTTCGCTGAAGAGTCTGTGCCTGAACTTTTTCCGCGAGGTTGATCGTACACTCAGTACCGGCTACGAGGAGAAGTATGCACGCAAGCGGCACAGCACCGAAGTGCTCTTATCACTGATGGGGCAGGTGGCAACACAGCGGGCGTTGGGTGTCTTGGTCATCGACGAAATACAGCGACTGACGCTAAAGCGTTCGATTAGCAAGGAAGCCATGCTTGAGTTTTTTGTAGCTCTGGTAAACGTGATCGGTGTTCCCGTGATAATGGTCGGCACGCCCAAGGCCAGATCCATATTCGAAATGGAACTGCAGGCCGGCAGGCGCAGCGCCGGATTCGGCTCGTTGTTCTGGGAGCCGGTGCAGCGAGAGCAGAGGAGGGTCGATCCCAGGACCGGAAAGCCAAGAAAAACCGAATGGCAGGCTTTTACCGACAAGCTCTGGCAATACCAGTGGCTGACTCACCGTGACGAGGTGCTGAGCGAAGAAATTCGTGATTGCTGGTTCGATCTGTCACAGGGCGTGCTCGATATCGTGGTTAAGCTGTTCGTCCTGGCACAGATGCGGGCAATATCGACCGGGCTGGAGCGAATAACCGTTAAACTGCTGCGTACCGTGTATGAGCAGGAACTGAAGCCGGTGCACCCCATGCTGGATGCCCTGCGCAGGGGAGATCCTGAACTTATCGTCAAATACTCTGACCTGCAGTTGCCGGCGATGGACAAACGCCTTCTTGAGCTGAGAAAGCGGATCGACGAACGGCAGGCCGAAAAGGCAATCGAGCCAGCCTTCAACGGCAACGATAAGGCACTACGGTTGTATAACATGCTGCAGGCTATGGGGTGTGAATCGGAGCTGCTGCAACCCCTGATCGAAAATGCCTTCAAACAGCATCCAAACCTTTCCTTGCCGGAATTGAGCAAGCTCATACTGGAGTGGTACTCCGAACCACCCAAGCCCAAAAAGACCCAAATCGAGAAGATGAAACCTTCCAACTGGCACACGCTGCCTTCCGAAGATTTGAGGTTCAAATTCTCCCAGGCTGAAAAGGGGCGACTTTACGACGACTTGATGTACGGCAAGGAGCTATTCGACGTGCCGAGTTGGTTGAAGAAGGTGGGGTGACATGCTGGGTTTCTCTCTGCCTTATTGCGACGAGCTTTTGTACAGCACCATCGCGAGGTACGGGATACACAGCGGCATAGTGTCGCCGAAAGAATTGCTGCAGGAGGTGTTCGGCGACACCAAGGTTATCGCGACCCTTGATTTACCCGGTCATCTGAAACGCATAGCTGATCTCTATCCTGAAGTGGTTGGAATCACGCCGGGCGACCTGCTTTATGAACATACCCTCTTCCCCCTTTACGCCCCATTTATCGGTGAAGAACGGCGCAGGTGCCTGACCCGTGAGCTCATAGCAAACAGAAAAAGTACGGTTCATCTCACTGCTGGAGTGGCAGCTTCTCGGATCAAACAACCTGCATTTCTCAGATACTGCCCAGGTTGCATAAAAGAACAGATCAACCAGTATGGGGAATGCTATTGGCGGAGAGACTGGCAGGTAGCCGGAGCTGAGAGTTGCCCGGTACACGGATTACTGGTCGAATCTAATATTCGTCGTCACGATATGCACAGGCATCTTTTCCAGGCCGCCAATGAGAGTGCTTGCCCAGTGGTCTTACAGCAGCCCGGAAGCTGGCAAAGTGACCTGATGCTCAAAAGCGTAAGAGAATTGCTGAATCTTGAGAGTCGAGCTGTACCTGAGCTTTGCCAGTGGAGCCTGTGGTATCGAAACCTGGCGGCTGATAACCATCTAAACAGAGGTACTCAAGTTCGCCACGATTTGGTTGCTAACAGGATCGTCGAGTTCTGGGGAGAAAAGTGGCTTAACCAGTACGGGCTGTTACCGAATAGCGGTGAATCCTGCTGGTTACGCAATATGTTCCGAAAGCACCGCAAGGCGTTCAGCTATCTCGAGCATTTGGTTGTACTCCATGCCTTATTGGAGAGAGACTGGAACCTAGCTGATGTCTTTCGAGTCGTTGCTGGGCTCAATCCGGCTGCAAAGGCTTTTAACGGGGCGTTGAGGGGAACGGATAATGCTCAGCTGAACGAATACCGAAACAAATGGCTGGCTGCAGTCGCACAGCATGGCACCAAGCGTGCCCGCAGTAATGGATACGGGGGTATCTATGCCTGGCTCTACCGCCGTGACAGAGACTGGTTAATGAAGACCAACGAAGCTCATAGAAAGCCGGAATATGAGCATAAGAACAAGGTCAGTTGGGTTCAGCGGGACAGACGAGCGGTCAGGAGGCTGATAGACCTTCGAGAGCAGAGCGAAGTGAACCTGGAAGGTCCCAGGCGATCGATGAACTGGTATTTAAATCAATTAGAGCACAAGGCAAGCGTTGAAAAACACCTGGATTTGCTACCTTTGTGTAGTTTGTTTTTTGCTCGGTACTGTGAAAGTATATTTGAATATCAAATAAGAAGAATCACCCGCACCGTCATACACATCACACGGGATGACGAGCCACTGAAACGCTGGCAGGTGCTGAGAGGAGCTGGCTTGAGCGAGCAGCGTCTTACCGACCTGGCCCGTCGATTTCTTGAGGAGGTACTCGAAATTTGAACAGCAGCACCTACCTGAAAGGGTTCAAGGACGATACCTGGCTCAACGGGATTGGCGATTTTTTCTGCAGGATGGACGGAGTCAGGTGGGGGATCAACTTAAGCATCTACCCCAGCAAGGAGCATGGAAAGGATTCAACCTCTCTTTCTAATGCGCCTATGTTGGTACGCAAGAAAATCATCAATCCAACCAAAGACTATTACCGCAAAAATTACGAGATAACTTTTACAGTAACCTCGACCCACGAATGGCGAATTGACACACTTGATAACTGCCCGGCCCTTGAAAGGCGGTTGCATAAGGAAGCCAGGCAACATTGTTTCGTGTTCCACCATCCAGACGGTACCAAGATCTATCTTCCCCAGTTCGAACTTGCGAGGTCGCTCTTTTTTCACAATGGCTATCTGGCCCGCTCTTCGGTACTTCACGACGTATTGAAAAATGAGTTTGCAATTGAGTACAACAACTTGTGGGAAAAGGCCATCATCAACGTACTGGATACCTGCAATTGTCCGGCAGAGCTGTTTAACGATTATGGTTATCGCCGGGTGCTTGCCTGGTTGCTGATGGACGCAGACGCCAGGCGTTCATACGACAGTATTGGTAATTACCAGCTGCGTAATGGAGTTGATGATGGGCAATACCGAAGATGGGCTTTTCAGTTCGAACCTCCAGCATTGGAGGGAGCCAGCCTGAGGTTGAAAGGCAATTTTGACACAGAAAGCCAAACACTCTTGGTTTACGAGGTCACCAGCATAAGAAATATTCCAGCCAACTTACCAGAGCATATCGAGTTTTACAGTCCCAAGTTCTTCACTCAGGTCGCCGGGAAAGGAGTGGCAGCAGGCTCTGCTGCTGAGCGGCCGCCTGGGTATAACGTGGATGACGCGGCGGAAGGAAGCCGGGAAAACAAGCCGGTCATGATCCGGGAAAACACGACGGAGATCGAGTTCAATCGTGCGGTGGAGACCTCGAAGATCAGTAAAAAGAGAAAGTCCACGGGGAAAGGCCGCGAGGACGATGGCGAGCAGGGTGAAGCTTCTAGGGACGTCAGTACCGAAGAGCAAGGACCATACGGTCATCTGACAAGTGCCGAGTGGAACAATCTTGATGACCAAACTGATGATACTTACCTGTATCTGAATAAATTCGAGAGCTACTTCAAAATGCTCGGATTACTTAAGGGTAAATATGGCTTTAAGGTCAGCACCTACCCGCTGAGAAAGTTGCCGAATATTGGTAAATGCAAAAAGCATATACTGGAAACAGATCAAAATCCGAGATGTATGTCGGTCGCCCATGTTACAGCCGGCCTCACAGGGTGCTATCTGCTGGAAGTCGATACCTCGGATGCAAGCAAGGCCTTGTCGACAAAAGTGATCTTAGCCAAGGCAATTGGCGACATAGAGCCCCACTTGTTTGAGATAGAAAAGCAGTTGCTTAAGGCATCTTTGTCCTGGCCAAAGCAGCATTTGGATAACCTGGTCGGTGCGGAGAATCACACTTGGATTCCACACCAGAAGTCTGATAAGCCCGGAGCACTTACCGCTGAGGACATTGATAAGTGGGCTGAAAGAGTGTTTATGAGGCTAAGCTCTACTGAATAATAAGCATATTGGTGATTGAACTTTCAATTATTGCATGCACAATGTTTTGACCACTGTAACAAAGTGGCCCACCTGCCCGTAAGGCTTGGCGGCAGCGTCGCCGACGTCGCCGAAGCTGCTGTTTTATAAAGTATATTTATAATCTGCCTTTTATGTTCGCACTATCACCCGGTGTAGTGGTGTAATGCTCCCGGACACCTGATGTAACCGCCGCCGCAACGGGTTGAGCAAGGTCAGCAAGACCTCGTTATCGGCCACGTTTTCCAGGCTCACTTCGGCGGCGATGACTTCGTAAGTACGGGTATCCACGGCTAGATGCTACTTGCGCCAGACCCGGCGTTTATCCTTGCCATGCTTACGCTGTTTCCATTCGCCTTCACCGAACACCTTCAGTCCGGTGGCGTCGATAACCAGGTGGGTGACCGCCCCTTTACTGGGCAAGCGGTACTTCACGTTCACCGTTTGGGCTCGCTTGCTGATGCTGCTGTAACCGGGCGAAGTCAACGGCACGTCCATCAGCTGGAAAATGGAGTTGATGAACCCTTCCAGCGCTCGTAACGGCAACCCGAAGAAGGCCTTGAGCATGAGCGCCGTTTCAATGGCACTATCGCTGTAGTGGAAGCCACGCCCGCGGCGGCCATGGTGCTAATGGCAATGCCATTGGTTGATGACTTGCTCATCAATCTAGAAGGTCAGTGAACCGTGATTGACCAAGGCCCGGTTGTATTGCCGCCAGTTACTAATGTTGTGCAGTGCGTTGCCCATCTGTCTGCTCCGAGTCCGTTCGTCAGGTGAGCAGATCATGGGTGGGACAGATAGTTCACTGATTCAGGTTTTGCACTAAGGTTGTCCGATTAGAAAACAAATTTGACCGTTTCGAGGCAGATACTAGAGTTATATCACATTACTATTCAGTTTGTTTTAATAATTGTGAGATTCTTATGAGTTCATTTTCCCGTCGATCAGTCAAAATTCCAGCCAATGGTGTCGAGTTAGATGCTTGGTTCTACCTACCTAATCAGAAACAACCCGCTCCTGCTATCGTAATGAGCCACGGCTTTGCTGCAATTAAAGAGTTATACATTGATAAATTTGCAGAGAAATTCGCTGAAGTGGGCTTTGCCGTTATTCTTTATGATCACCGAAACTTTGGTAAAAGCGGGGGGGATATCCGTGGAGAAATTATTCCACATCAACAGATAGAAGATATGCGAGAAGTTATTAGCTGGTTAAGCTTATGCCCAGAAGTTGATGCTGCTCGAATCGGTGTATGGGGGTCAAGCTTCAGTGGGGGACATGCCATCATGTTAGGAGCTTTAGATCGTCGAATTCGATGCGTTGTATCTCAGGTTCCAACTATCAGTGGTTACCAAACTTTCCTACGCCGCACTGGTTCAGATGTAAACACGGTACGTAAGGCTTTTCATGAAGATCGAATTAAGCGCTTTCAAGGCGAAGCTCCTTCTTATCGAAGAGTGATAGCTCAAGATGGTGAGCCTGGAATTTATTCCAGCACTGGAGCTGAAGAGTTCTACGGAGCGGCTTGGACTCTTGCAGAAGGATGGGAAAATCGAGTTACATTAAGATCAAGTGAAAAAGCATCTGAGTACGAACCAGGGCTCTTGATAGATCGTGTCAGCCCAACACCTTTACTTATGATTGTAGCGGAAGATGATACCGTTACTCCAGCAGATTTAGCACTCTCCGCATATAACAAGGCATTAGAACCTAAAAAGTTATGCATGTTGCCAGATGGACACTTCGACCCTTATTTAAAACACAGCGAAAAGTCGGTCAATACGGCAATTGAGTGGTTTGAAAAACATTTAAATAAAAGTCATAAATAGAACATCTAAAGTCATTGCAGGCTGTTATAAATGCTTGGTAAAATTTATTCTTGGACTCAAGTTTAATAAGACTGAATAGAGGTAAGTATATGAAATTCATCGAAATAACTTAACCAGGCGGGCCTGAGGTACTAAAAATTAGTACTGGTGAAATACCAACTATTTCAGACAACGAAGTATTGATTTCAGTTAAAGCAGCAGGGGTTAACCGCCCCGATATTCTCCAGAGACAAGGGCTATACCCTATGCCTAAAGGAGTTACAAACATCCCAGGTCTTGAAATTGCTGGAGTAATACAATCAGTAGGAAAAAATGTCGTAGGATTTTAAGTTGGAGATAGAGTATGTGCACTGACTAATGGAGGTGGATATGCAGAGTTTTGTGCTGTTCCTGTAAGTCAGGTACTACCAATACCAGAAAATCTAAACTTTATCGAAGCGGCTGCAATTCCTGAAACATTCTTTACAGTTTGGGCAAATCTTTTCGACATAGGTAAAGCGTCGAAAAACGATGTGGTTTTAATCCACGGTGGCGCAAGCGGTATTGGCACAACAGCTCTAGCACTTTGCAAAGCTTTAGGTATCAAAGCACTTAGCACTGTTGGACACGACGATAAAGTAAATCTTCTGAGTAAGTATGGAGAGATAATAAATTACAAGAAAGTGGACTTTGAAAAAGAAGTATTATCCCGTACAAATGGAGATGGTGTAGACGTAATTCTTGATATTGTCGGAGCCCCCTATTTTAATAAGAACATAAATCTCCTCAAGAAAGATGGGCGATTAGTTATCATCGGTTATATGGGTGGAAGGGTTGTAGAACAATTTGATATACAGGGAGTTATGCTAAAGAGAGCGACTATTTCAGGGTCTACAATGAGAGGTAGAAGTTCGGAAGAGAAACAAGCTATCGCTAAGAGTTTAGTAGAAAAAGTTTGGCCATTAATCGAATCAGGAATGTG
Source organism: Pseudoalteromonas sp. P1-25 (assembly GCF_001401805.1). GTDB lineage: Bacteria > Pseudomonadota > Gammaproteobacteria > Enterobacterales > Alteromonadaceae > Pseudoalteromonas. Next base: position 112,597 of record NZ_LKDW01000011.1, on the reverse strand, counting down.
TAAACCAACGATCCATAAAGTCTTCAACTTGAGTGATGTAGTAAAAGCTCATGAAACACTTGATAATGGTGATCATATTGGGAAAGTGGTTTTATCTTTAGATTGATAAAATGTCAGCTTGCATGCATGCACAAACCTATCTATGTGCATGCATGCATGCAATAAGTGAAAAATCAATCACCAATGTCATTGCCGGGCTGACATCATGGAGTGAAAAGTAAGTACTCATGCTCTCATCCTAGTGCGAAACTCTTTGGGTGTTACTCCCATTATTTTTCTGAATGCGGAAGAAAATGCACCTGCCGAGTCATACCCCGTATCCATTGCAACTTGAACTATAGGTTCCCCAAGGCTAAGCATTGGGATTGAAGAGAATATCCTGACTTGTTGACGCCAAATTGCGAACGAGGAACCTAACTCTGAGTGAAAGAGTCTTGATAATGTTCTAGGAGAAGCTCCGACAATTGTACTCCATTCGGTAAGTGTGCTTTTGTTACTGGGGTCTTTTAGTAGCGACAAACATATTTTTTGAAGTCTACTGTCTTTAGGCATGGCTAGCTTTAAAGGTATGTCTTTTGCCAATTGGATTTCATCAATTAGTAATTTTAATAAATGTACCTCTCTGCTCTCTGGTAAGCTTTCATTTGTAACGCTCTCTGCACTCTTTATCAGTTCTCTCAATAATGGGCTGACGACCAGACTTTGAGAGCTATTGGGGAAGTAGTCTGGTAGGTGGGGTTGTTGAAAAAAGATTGTACGTAAGCTGACTCGGCCTCTAGCTTTAAGTTTATGAGGTGTTTTTGGTGGTACCCAAAGAGCCTGTTGAGGTGAAATAACCCAAAAATCTTGATTGCAACTAAGCTCCATGACTCCCGATACAGCATAAATGAGTTGCGCGTCTTGGTGCCAATGTTCTGGTAGTACATGGCCGTCTGGATACTCTCTTGAAATCACCTTAAAAATTTCAGAAGTTGAATTTAGTTCTAGGATATGTTCTATATTGTATAATTTCGTTTTCAAATTTTTCTTACCTTAGTGCTATAGAGCTCCACGTTACTATCAGGGCTGACGCATGAACGTCTACAAATTGAATAATCTCATAGATTCGAATAAATAATCATCATTCAAACAGCAGAGTTTTCGTTTGTTCGCCATACTCAGTTTACGTGATGTATTACGTTTCAACACGTTCAGGATCCATTATCTGAACACTGCCAGGCTTTCACCTGAGTAGCCCGCTCTGGCTTGAAGTTGGTCTTCGTTAAAGGCGATATCCAGCACCCAGTGTAGCAAATTTTCCACCGACCAATGTGAGCGATTGCCTTCAGTGCCGTACTGGCATTCAGTGCTCGGATAATGATATAAAAGCTAACAAAATCATGCCCTTTCTCGTTTTCCGTATGCTCGGCCTGCACTGCAATCAGGGTCTTGGCTTTCCATGTTTGGCATATCGGCACGTTTTCATCGACGGTAATCGTCCAGCATCGGCGATGCTCTTTCTGTCCATGTTGCGTATAACATCGGCGCTGTTGATCAAATCAGAGCCGGAGCAGCCAGTCCTTACTGGGCAAGCGGAACTTCACGTTCACCGTCTGAGCTCGGTTGTACTGCCACCAGTTAGTGATGTTGTGCCGCGCTTTACCCATCTGTCGGCCTCCGAGTCCGTTCGTCAGGTGATCAGATCATGGGTGGGACATATAGTTCACTGATTTAAGAAATCACGCCATTTAGTATGATACTTTATTACTAATTTTGAAGGCTTAGGTAGACAGATTTAGCTGATGAGTATGATACTTTTTAAAAGTCAGCTCGAGTTTAGAGCCATGGAAACGGCTTCATACGACTGTTCAGTATGACACTTTATTACTCTCCCACACCTGTTAAAGATAAAAAGGCGCTTAATGCGCTTTTTTTGTACCTCAAAGCCTGTTAGATTAAATAACACACTATTTTCTAAAGGATTAGTCATGCGTTTATCAACCGCTGTTTTTATATGTAGTTTATTTATATTTTATTCTAGTAGCATACTTGCAGAGCCTGATTTAAAACAGCAAACTATTAGCTATACGCAACAAACACACACTATTAAATCAGCCGTTTTAAACGAAGAACGCACAGTTGTAGTCCAGCTTCCAAAGAGTTATCAAGCTAATCCAAACAAAGTTTATCCAGTTATTTATCGCCTTGATGGCGCGGGTAATATACCGCTTATAAGTGCAGTGATGGAGCGATTACAAAATGATAATCGTGCGCCCGAGGTTATTATTGTCGCTATTGAAAATACCAATCGCTTAAGAGATTTATACCCCACAGTGAATAAAGAGCCACAAGGCCCGGTAGGTGAAGGCGGTGGTGCAGCAACGTTTTTAGCATTTATTGAGCAAGAGCTTATGCCCTTGATTAATAAAAGTTACCGTACGCACAATTATAATGTGATCGCAGGAGCGTCTGCGGCAGGCGTGTTTGCACTTTATACAATGCAAGCTAACCCTGAGCTTTTTCAAGCACACATTGCTTACAGCCCTGCCGTTTGGTGGAACTATGGCGCATCAGTAAAAGCGACTAAATCGTTTATCAATAAATCAAAAGATCTGAATAACTATGTTTATATAAATATTGGCGAAGAAGCAGGCTTAATGCGTGAGCGATACAATGAGCTGCAGCAAGCTTTGCAATCTAATAACTTGCCAAATTTACGTTTTTACAATGATACATTTGAAAATGTATCACATAACCTGACTTCCGTCGCAGGGGCCTTTAATGCCTACCATAATTTATTTTTACCCAAACAAATGCCCATGAGTGCTTTAAGCGATGATATAGAATCTATTGATGCTTATTATCAAACATTATCTCAGCAATGGGGTGAGCAAATAACACCTCCTGAGAGGGCTGTTAGGCAACTTGGTTACAATCTAGTAAATATGCAGCAATATGAGAGTGCTGTGGCAGTATTTAAGCATAATGTTAAGCATCACCCACAATCTGTTGATGCGCTATGGGGGTTAGGCTATGGCTATGAGGTACAAGGTAATATACAACAGGCACTTATTAAAATAGAAGCGGCTTTAAATGTTGTAGATACCACATACCCCCATTTAGGTGCCTTAAAAGAGACTAAAAGTAGATTACAAACACAGTTAAATAAAATGCAGTAATGTAAAAGGACAAAGCGTAGGTGTGGCCCGCGCTTACAGTTACCTTTACAACACGCAGCTGTTACCCATAAAACATTAAAATCACTAATCTCTACTTAATAAGAACTAAATACGCTAAAATTACAGGCTACTTTTTTAGCAATGAGCCCGTAATATTCATGACCTCAGCAACAAGCCCTAGTACCTTTAACGAACTTGGCCTTATTCCAGAGCTATTAGCTCGTTTAACAGATTTGGAATACAGCCAACCTACGCCAATTCAAGCTAAGGCGATTCCAAGTGTACTGGCTGGTAGCGATTTAATTGCGGGGGCTAATACTGGCTCAGGTAAAACAGCGACGTTTGCTTTGCCTATGCTACAAACCCTATTTTTAGAGCAAGGTGCTAAAAAAGCAGCGAGCAAAGGTAACTTTGTAACTGGGCTTATTTTGGTACCTACCCGTGAGCTTGCAACGCAGGTGGCCGATAGCGTTAAATCGTATTCTGCTAACTTTAATGGCGCAATTAAAACGGTCGCGGTATTTGGTGGTGTGTCGGTTAATACACAAATGCAGGCTCTACGCGGCGGTGCCGATATTATTGTTGCAACGCCAGGGCGTTTGCTCGATTTAATCTCAAGCAATGCTATTAAGCTCGATAAAGTAACAACCTTAGTGCTTGATGAAGCCGACCGCATGTTAAGTCTTGGCTTTACCGAAGAGCTTGCCGAGTTATTAGCGTTAATGCCCGCTAAAAAACAAACCATGTTGTTTTCAGCAACCTTCCCAGAGCAAGTCACACAATTAACGCAAGAGCTGTTAACTAACCCTGTTGAAATACAAGTTCAAAGTAAAGACGAAAGCACCTTAGTACAGCGTGTATTTACGGTTAATAAAGGCGAAAAAACCACGGTTTTAGCGCATTTAATTAAAGCGCATAAATGGCGCCAAGCACTTATTTTTGTAAACGCTAAAAAAGACTGTGAGCACTTAGCAGGTAAGCTTGAAAAGCGTGGTATTAACGCACAGGTATTTCATGGTGATAAAGGCCAAAGTGAGCGTACTCGCGTAATAGAAAAATTTAAAGCCGGCGAAATAGAAGTACTTATTGCCACCGATATAGCAGCCCGTGGTTTAGATATTGCCAAACTGCCTGTTGTTATTAACTTTAACTTACCGCGCAGCCCCGCTGATTACATGCACCGTATTGGCCGCAGCGGCCGTGCAGGTGAAGTTGGTTTAGCGTTATCGTTAATTGATTATGAAGACTTTCATCACTTTAAAATAATCGAAAAGAAAAACAAACTTCGTTTAGAGCGTGAAGAAGTAACCGGTTTTGCGGTAAACCAAGCAAACCTTGATGCGGCCCTTGCACTTAAAAACGATAAACCAATGGCAAAGCCCGCCGGCACAGGTAAGAAAAAGAAGAAAAAAGCCAACCAAGAAGATGACGTATGGAGCGGCTGGAGAAAAAGATAAGCCTTAATACATGTAAGTCATTAAACCTGAATTATTAAAAAACCCTGCAAATTTGCAGGGTTTTTATTAGGGCGTGTTGACCTTTGCGGATTGAAATTTGTTCAATCTAGGGGCGATTAAATCGCGGCGCGAGGTTTGTAACCTTGGGCTAAGTAAAAACCGAGCAACAAAGAGTCAATCGTCCCTAGAAAGAACCCAGAGGGCAGCGCATGTTTGGCATTTATGCTGCGTTATCGCCTATTTATGGGGAATAACCACACTACATAGGCTCTGCCTTGCCTAAAAACCAAACATGCTGCTGCAAATTCAACCATCAAAGATCAACACGCCCTAGCTTATTTAGCTATACAGAAAATTAAAATTTAGACGGTGCTGGTGGCACCACTAAAGGTTGCTTAGGGTTTGCTTTAAGCTCCTTTAATAACTCCTGTACAGCACGTTCTATAGATGGATCTTGGCCTTTGTAAATGAGTTCTGGGCGGTCAATTACTTTAATATCAGGTGCAACGCCTTCGTTTTCTATAATCCAGTTACCTTGGGTATCTAAAATACGGAAAGTAGCCGCAATGACTTGCCCGCCATCTACAAGGCTAGGGTTACCAGAAATACCAATTAAGCCACCCCACGTACGCGTACCAATTAGCTTACCTAACCCCGCTTGGCGGAAGTAGTAAGGAATTGCATCACCGCCTGAACTTGAATAGCCGTTTATTAGCATGGCTTTTGGGCCGTCGTGTGCAAACTGTGGCGTTTTAGTGGGCTCGGTGCCTCGACGTTTCCAGTAGTTAAGTGGTTTACGTGCAAGCCAAGTGATCATGTGCTCAGGAATAAAGCCACCACCGTTGTATCGGTCATCAATAATCATGGCGTCTTTAGTGGTTTGCGGCATGTAGTTTTTAAACATGGCGCGGTTACCTTCATATGCTGTATTTGGCAGGTGTACGTAGCCAATGCGCCCATTTGATAACTTATTAACGTAGGCTGCACGCGAGTTAACCCACTCTAAATAACGTAAACCTTGCTCACTGGCTACTGGTTTTACAGTTACTTGCCATGCGCCTTTGCTACGCGGCTTGCTGTTTAGCACCAGCTCTACTTGCTCGCCTTGGGTGTTTTCAAGGAGTTCGTAAAAGTTAGCAACGTCTTTAACCGAGCGGCCGTTTACCGCAATTATGTAATCGCCGTTATGTGCTTTTACGCCTGTAGTCCCCAGTGGTGAACGGAAATCGTCATGCCAGTTTTCACCTTTGAAGATTTTCTCTATTTTTACATAACCCGATGGATCGCTTGCAAGCTTAGCGCCTAATAAGCCGTGTTTTTTACGTTCGGCTTTTGGCATATCGCCCGATTGCACGTAAATATGGCCTGAGTTAATTTCGCCAGCAATTTCACTCAGTACATAATCAAGGTCGCTACGGTGGCTAATAGCATCAGCCATAGGTTGGTATTTAGCTAAAATAGCATCCCAATCTTGACCGTGGTGGTTTTCGTCGTAGAACCAGTCGCGCAGGGTGCGCCAGCCTTCTACATACATTTGCTGCCACTCAGCTTGCGGGTCAATTTTAAGCGTCATTTTACTTAAATCGAGCTTATTGGCGTCTAGGTCTTGCTTTGGTTTAGGCTCAATTAAGCTGTAACCGCCACTGGTATGTACAAGTAGGTGCTCGCTGTTGCTCGATATAGTGTAACTGCTAACACCTTTAGCCACGGTTTCTAGCTCGCTATCGTGCTCGGTGCCTATAAGTTGTAAACCACCATTAGCAAGTGTAAGCACGCCGCCTTTTACTGCGGTTAAGCCACGGTAATTGCCCGCGGGTGCATTAAGTGCGGTAACACGCTGCATAAAGTCGCTGCTTTGCAGTGCGTTTTTAACTTTTTTGTCGTCTTCTTTTTCATCGTCTTTATCTTTTACAATCGTGGTTTCGTCACTTTGTAAGGCGATAAGCGGTTTAACGCTGTTGTTTACAGCGGCCGCATAAATACGGGTGGCGCGGTTAAACATGTAGTCAAACTCGTAGCTGCTAAACGCAAGGTTAAAGTCGCGCTCAGAGCTAAAGTAAAGATATTGGCCATCTGGCGAAAAGGTTGGGTTTTGCTCATTACTCATTTCGTCTGTTAGGCGCGTTACCTTTTTCTTTTTAAGGTTGTAGTGCCAAAGCGATGCATAACGGTTTTCGTTATTTTTTACATACACAATATCTTGGCTATTAGGCGACCACGTATATTGAGTAATGCCGTCTTCGTCGTAAATACCGGTATCAATTTTGTGTTGCTTGCCCGATTTTGCATCTAACCACCACAGTGTGTGGTTTTTATCTGCAAACAACAACTTAGTGCTATCGGGTGACCAAATAGGCGTAAAGCGCCAAATAGTGCCATTACTAGTTAGTTGTTTAATGGCATTATTTTTACTGCGATCTTTTAGGTAAATTTCGTACTCGCCGCTTTCATCGCTCATGTAAGCAATGTAACGCCCATTTGGCGACCAGCTTGCGTCTATTTCACGGCTTTTTTGAGTGTACGATAAGTTACGCGTAGGGCCTTGTTTAACGGGTACGCTAAATAGCTCGCCACGGGCTGTAAATACAGCACGTTTGCCATCATGAGAAATCGACATAGAGTCAATAAAGTCGCTCACATTTTTGCTGTACGGCATAGCGTATTGGCGCACACCGGCAATGTTAATGCTCAGCTTAGTGCTTTTTTGTGTTTTTGCGTCAAAGCGATATAAGTAACCGCCGTTTTCATACACAACCGCATTAGGGCCTGCTGAAGGCCAAAGTACGTCAAAGTCTTTAAAGTTGGTAAGCTTTTTAGGCTCATTGCCTTTGCGGTATTGGTAAAGATTTAGTGTGTAGTCACGATCAGATACAAAATAAATATTGTCGCCAACCCAGGTAGGTTGCTGATCGGTTGCGCGGTTAGTAGTCAGTTGCTCTGAGATGTTTTTTTCTAAATCGTAAACCCATACGTCTTGCGCACGGCCGCCACGGGTGCGTTTCCAAGTACGAAACTCACGGTCAATGGGCGTATAAACATACTTACTGCCATCTGGCGAGAGCATACCGCCGCCCGTTTCTGGAATAGCTAAAGGTTGCTCAAGGCCACCGTCGGCAGGAACCATATAAGGGCGACCCATACGTTTGCCCCACGGTGTGCGGTTAGCTCTAAACACCACATTTTTACCATCGGCGGTCCAATCTAAAACGCGGTAATCAAAACCACCACGCGGCGGCATTGGGCCAACATCGTTGTAGTAGGTAAGTTGCTTAAGGCCTGAGCCATCGCTGTTGATCACATATACTTGGCGGCTGCCGTTATACTCAGCCGAAAACGCAATGCGCTTACCATCAGGTGAAAACTTAGGAAATGTTTCAAAACCAATGTGGTCGGTTAAACGTTTGCTTTCGCCGGTTTGTGTATTAGCAATATAAATATCGCCGCTGTAAACAAAGGTCACGTTTTGGTTATGAATATCAGGAAAGCGTAGTAAGCGAGTGTCTTTAGTTTCATAGGCTGATACGCTCGGTGCAATAACCGCAGCCAAGGCAAGCGCCAATGTTGTTAATTTTTTCATGGGATTACATCCTATATTAATAGCTGTTACATCATAACAATAAGGTTATAAATAGCGATGCACTTGCGATAAAAGGTCTGTTACAAAATGTGAATAAAAAAAGGTTGGCATTAAAACGCCAACCTTCAAGGGAGTACTCTTTTTTAAAGAGTGAAATTAGTGGTCGTGATCGCCTTCTTCTTCCTCTTGCGCAATACCAAGCCAAGTAATTGCACTAGGAGCAAAAGTAAGCTCAACCTCACTTTCAATTTCTAGGTCTTCAAGATGTACTTGCACAACGTGCTGAGCAATAGGGTCGGCTACATAAGCAAACTGACCATTTTGCGCCACTGTCATGCTAAAGCTCATGCCCTCTGGCATGGTTAATACGTCTTGCTCGGTAATATCCACTTGGCCTTCAAGCTCCCAATGCATTTCGCCATCATGGTCGTGTGCGCTAAATACATTTAAAAAGCCTAAGCTGTCTAATATTAAAAAGTGCTCGCCATGGGCAGAAAAAGAGTACGACACAGCACTTGCGCCATCGGCTAGTTGCCATTCTAGTTCTTCCATTTGTGCTGTTGTTGGGTTAATAGTTACAATTACGGCTTCGCCGCCACCATGGCCAGATGCTACGCCAATAAAGGTCTCGCTGTCTTCGTGGCCATAAATACTACCAATACGTAAATCGCCAACGGCTGCAATATTCGCTATTTTTTCAGCTTCGTATTCATCATCGTGCTGGTGGGCTAATAATACACCATCGCTACAGCCAAATGCCACGTAGTCGTGGTTTTGTGCCGCGCCGTGTAAATCAGGACACGTAAGGTCTAAGGTTTGTTCAAGCTCGTATTCACCATCATGAAAATGATAAACACCTACTTGGTCTGGCAGTACTTTAGCAACCGATGTGCTTTCGCTGTCATCACGGCGAAGTGTTGATAATAAATGCTCACCGCGGGGCTCTGCTACGCCGTGCATATTAATATCGTAGCTAATACCCGGTAGCGTTGCTGTTGCGCTTGTTATGTCGCTATCTGTTAATACTTCAACAGAGGCAACCGTGCCTGAGTCTGCATCACCATCATAAAAAACAGCTAATTGGCCGTCGTGTTTTACAAGGTGAGTAGGGCGGCTGCCACTTGTTAGCTCATAACTGCTAGCCGCTGGGCTTTGCTCGTAGTCGTGTAAATGCTCGCCGTGGTCTTCACGCCATAAACCACCATCAATAAAGCCTAAGTAATCTTGTGCGCGGCTTGCAATAACGGCATAACGAAAATCAGGTGATGACGACAACGTGCTTGAATCATTCGTCAGGGTAAATGTTTCAAGAAGTGAGTTGTCATCTAGATCATAAAAGTGGGCTTCGTTGCTGTTGCCTGCAAGCACAGCTAATCTGCCCAATGAATCAATTGTGTAGCCATCATCATGGTCGTGATCATCATCGTCATGATCGTGCTCGTCTTCTACAACAATAGGATCTTTTTCTACAATATTGGTTTCTGCATCGCCACAGGCTGTAATAAATGTAGTGCTAATAGCCAGCGCAATAAGCTTTAATTTGTATAGTTTTTTCATGTTTATTTCCTTTAATTATAATTTTTTAATGCTTAAAAATAACCGCGAATGCCTAGTGCAAAGCTACGTCCTGGACGTGGTGCTATATCTTTTACAAACGAGCTGTGCACGCGTGCTTCTGTATCTGTTAAGTTGCTGCCACGCAGGTAAACAGACATATCTTGGTTTAATACTGAAAGGTCGTAAGAGATGCTTGCATCAACCAATGTGTAGCCGTTTGTGGCTGTTTCTTGTGGGGCTGTGCGGTCTTGCTTTTGATAGCGAGTAACGTGAATATGCGCACTGAGTTTATCTGTTTGATAGCTTAACTCGCTGCCAAAACGAAGCGGTGGAGTACGGGGTAAATCGCCGCCGTCTTTAAGGCGTGCACGCACATAATCTGAGAATAAATCTACTTTAAATTCATCGGTTAATTGCCACGCAATTTGCGCTTCAAATCCGTGTAAAATTACATCGTCTGTTTTAAATAAATAAACAGGCAGTTCTGATGAATGGTCGTGTTCGTCAGCCCCTTCTTCTTCATCACCATGGTCGTGGCCACTTTCAGCGAATAAACCGGTGTCTATTTGGTAATAGTAATTATCTACTTGGTTGTAAAAGGCATTTAAAATAAAGCCAACATCACCTTGGGTTTTACGCAGGGTTAAATCGATATTATTGGCTGTTTCCAAATCAATTGCTTGACTAGATAAACCCAAATGGCCGTCTTCATCTAAATCAAATAGTGCACCTACTTCGTAAGTGCCAGTACCAATGTGTGGCCCAAACGATAACAACTCAGAGGCAGAGGGCGCACGTTCAGAGCGCGATACCGACAGCCCTAAATTATAGTTAGGTGTAAAATCCCACACTACGCCTGCCGATAAACTGATTGGCGTAAATTCATGCTCTACGTCAAATACGCGCGTGGTTTCTGCGCTTTCTTCATGGTCGTGATCATGCTCGTCGGCTTCTTCTGCTTCATCATGTGCGTGAGCGTCAATATTTGCTAGTAATACATCGCCTGCTTCAATGGTTACACGCTCAATACGCCCACCTAGCTGCACTAAAAAATCACCAAAGTGCCTTTCTTCCATTAGTGCTACAGCAAAGCTTTCTGTTTCTGATGGCGGCGTAAAGGCCTCTTCACCTTGTGCTTCAACATCGCTTTGTTTGTAATGAAAGCTAATGCCGCCATTCCACTCGTTAAATTGGTTATGTAGTAGGTCTATACGAAATTCGTTTGTTTCGTTTTTAAATGTGGTGCCTACAGCGCCACCTTCAATTTCAGCGTGTTCGTAGTCGGTGTGGCCAACGCGCAGGTTTACTTTGTTTAGCCATTTATTATCTAGGTTGTACTCACCTAATAATTGCACTTTAGTTTGCTCTAAATCAGCAAATACGCTTTCTTCTTCGTCGCTGTGCTCTTCTTCCTCGCCGTGCGTATGGCCCGGAATACCGTATTGACGATTAAATTGCTCTACTGCTAAGCCAATAAAGCCGTTATCCATTAAATAGCTAGCGCCAACAGTAAAACCGTCAGACTCTTCATAACTGTTTTCAACTTTGTAATCGCCACTTTGCTCTTCACCGTCACTATCTATATCGGCAGCTACAGGCACCTCGTAGTCGTCGGCTTCACGCCAAAACGCATCGGCGTAAAAAGCCACCGAGTCTGTGCCTGTGGTGGCATTAAACGAGGCCACTTTTTGGTTATCAGCAGAGTTATGTTCTAGGTTCCACTCGCCGCGAGTTGTACTGTCGGTTGGAACACGGTTATCTACCACATTAACCACACCACCAATGGCGCCACTGCCATAAAATAGCGTTGCAGGGCCGCGTAAAACTTCAATTTGTTGAGCGGTAGACGCCTCTGATGCAACAGAGTGATCGGGGCCAACGCGCGACACATCACTTACATCAAGGCCATTTTGAGTAATAAGTACACGCGGGCCGCTCAAACCACGAATAATAGGCGTGCTGGCTACTTTACCGTGAAAATTTGTATTAACGCCTGGGAGTTTTTCAAGGCTGTCGCCAAGGGTTGCAGCTTGTTGGCGCCTTAATTGTTCGCCAGATAAAACACTAACAGGTGAGGCAGATTCCATTGCCGACATATGAATAGGGGTTGCTTCAATATCAATAACTTCAATAGGCGAGCGCGTTAAATTAAACGTAACCGACTGGTTTTCATCGCCAATTATTGTTATGTCGCGATGAAGATGCGCATAACCAGGGGCTACAATATGAAGCTCTTTTAAGCCATTGTTTAACTCGGTTAGTACAAATTTACCGTTTTCGTCGGTGGTGACTTTAAGGTCTGAGCCTTCAACTTCTACCGTTGCATTATTAACCGCTTTACCTTGATTATTTAAAACCACGCCTTCAATTGTTGATGCCAGCACACTTGCTGGTAATAAAGCTGCGATGAGAACAGCTAATTGAGATCTACGTTTCATTTGACTACCTTGTTGGATGTTATATTATATCAATTATGCGAGAAATGTTATAATGTATCAATAGTAATTAACTGTTGTTACTAAAATGTCTCCTTAAAGGTAACGCTTTTGAGTAGAGGCACTAATTTAGTAGAGGAAATAATGAAGTCGAGTCAAAGTGTTATGGATCGTATGGCGATTGGGTTATCGTTAATGTGTACAGTACATTGTTTTGCAACCCCGGTTATTTTAGCGCTATTGCCAAGCTTTGCTGTACTGCAAATAGATAGTGAACAATTTCATTTATGGATTCTTGCGGCGGTATTACCCACCAGTTTATTAGCATTGAGCTTAGGCTGTAAAAAGCACAAGCGTAAACGTTATATGGCTTGCGGCATTATTGGACTGTCTTTTATGATATGTGCGGTATTGCTAGGGCATGAAATAGCCGAAAAAGCGCTTACTTTAATAGGATCGGCTTTTATAGCTGTAGCTCATTGGTTTAATTATCAACAATGCCTTAAACAGAATGACGATAACTGCCCGTGTTCAGGCGATGAATCTGATCAGGCAGTTTAGCGCTATCAGTGCTACAAACAGCTAACATGTAGCACTGCCTTTTAATATTTAACTTTGTTTTTTTAATAGCCTAAAGCTAAAAGTGAGTTAAAGTAGTCATTAAATATTAGTTTATTACGCTTGGCTTAGGTTAATGAATACCGTTTTAAAATCCCTGCTGTTACTTTGCGCTTTAATGTGTTTTAAATTAAGCGCAAATACCCCCTACCAAATCCCTAGAAGCAGCGTTATAGAACTCACTGAGCCCGTGACCAATCGGGTATACCCTGTTTTTATTCAGCTTCCTAAGTCATATAAAAAGTACCCTGAAAAAATATATCCGGTTATTTATTTAACCGATGCACCGTATACGTTTCCTATTGTGGCAGGCGCCACACGGTTTCCTATGAATAGTGGCAAAATGCAGCAGGCTATTATTGTGGCCATTAGTTACGAAAAGGGCTCAAAAGGCGCCAACAGCCGAATTAGAGACTACACCCCAAGTAAGGCTCAAAGCTGGAAAAAACAAACCGGTAACGCGAAAAATCATGCGCTGTTTTTAAAAAATACTGTACTGCCGTTTATACAAAAAAATTACAGAGCAAGTAACACACAAAAAACCTATATAGGTAACTCTTTAGGTGGCTTATTTGGTGCCACTATTTTATTTACCATGCCCGATTTATTTAACAATTATATAATTGGCAGCCCATCAGTTTGGTTTAATAACAATGCAATTTTAGCGCTTCAAGCAAATAAACCTAAATTGCCTACAAAGGTTTATATATCGGTAGGCGCAAAGGAAACGCCAAGCTTTGGTGAAGGGCAAAATATGGTGGCAGGGGCAAAGCAATTAACGCAAAAAATTAATGCACTTAGCAGTGATAATATTGAACTAAAAAGCGTTGTTATTGAAGGGGCGAGCCATGCAACCGCATTTCCTACTACGGCCATACAAGGGCTTGATTGGGTGCTGGGAATGAGGCAATAGCAAATAAGCCCTAATATTTAAATATTTATAAAAACACTAAAGCTTAAGCGCTTTTAAGTTGTTGTTTCCAGTTTGCCAGTACTTCAATAAATTCTGGGCCTATGCCACAGCAGCCACCAATAATGCTTGCGCCTTGGCTGTACCACGTTTTTGCAAAATCTAGGTACTCTAAAGGTGAAATATCGCGGTACGCTTGTGAGCCTTCGTTGGCTTTGTAATCATGCGCGATAGGTGTAAAGCCATTAGCAAATGCGCCTAAAACAACGCTTTTATTTTGCTTGGCTAATACTGCGTTAGTATCACTAAAGGCTTGCTCTATAACCTCAGGAATTGAGCAATTAAAGAAAATACCCGCAACATTTTGTTCAAGCAAAGCCGCTACTGCGTCACTTACAAGCTCACCAGATCGAAGTTTAGCTTGCTCACTCACCACATCATTTAAGGTAAATGCGTAATAACATGGTTTGTTTGAGCCTTTAAGTACGCTTGCCATAACGTGCGCTTCTTCAATGCTCGATATGGTTTCGCCAATCCATAAATCTACGTGCTCGTCTTGCGCCTTGTATAGCGTATCTAAAATAGTAAATGCGCGCTTACTTTCAAATAGTTCAGGGCGGTAAGAGCCAAAAGCGGGGGGTAATGAACCCGCTACTAATATATTTTGTTTAGCGTTTTGAGCAACTTCTTTTGCGATAACCGCCGCTTGCTGTGCAATAGCTGCGCCTTGAGCTTGATATAGCGCTTCACCTAAATGAAAGGGTACACAGGCGTAGCTATTTGCGGTAATTATTTCAGCGCCGGCCTCTATAAAACCTTGGTGAGCCTGCGTTACAAAGTGCGGAGCTTCTATTAATGCTTGCGCACTCCATAGTGGCTGTGTGAACGGCGCACCCATGCGCTTAAGTTCGCGTCCCATGCCGCCATCTAAAATAGTGAGTTTATTCATAACAAGCCTTTGTGTATCTGTACAATATGGCGCTATTCAACCATGTTTTTTATAAAATCATAATGAAACTTCATCATTATTCACATGAAAAAAGCTCAATGCTTTTCAATAGGTATAAAAAAAGCGACATCTCAGGAGAGTCGCTTGTTTTAGTAGGCTAAACCTTACTTATAAAATACCTCTACCGTGCCTTTTACTTTCATAAGTAAAGGTTGGCCGCGGCGGTCTAGCGCTTTAGGTGCGGCAATTTTAATCCAACCTTCGCTAATGCAGTACTCTTCTACATCAAAGCGCTCTTTACCGTTTAGCTTTACGCCAATTTCGTGTTCAAACACTTCTTCTATGTAGTGTTTGCTGCGAGGATTAATAGAAAGCTGATCAGGTAATGCTGGTTTTGTTGAATCGGTCATGATTTTAATCTTTATTAAAAAGTGATGCGCTATTGTAGGCAATCCACTCAATACGCTCAAGGTTTAATGCTTAGGGCGTGTTGAACTTTGATGGTTGAATTTGCAGCAGTATGTTTGGTTTTTAGGCAAGGCAGAGCCTATGAAGTGTGGTTATTTCACATAAATAGGCGATAACGCAGCATAAATGCCAAACATGCGCTGCCCTTTGGGTTCTGCCTAGGGGCGATAAACTCTTTGTTGCCTACATGGATGTAGGTAAGGGGCGTGAGCAGGACGCGGAAGCTTTACTCGATTTTTACTTAGCCCACTAGGTTACAAATCTCGCGCCGCGATTTAATCACCCCTAGATTGAACAAATTTCAATCCGCAAAGATCAACACGCCCTAACTACTCAATACACTCAAGGTTTTAG
This sequence comes from Pseudoalteromonas sp. P1-25, assembly GCF_001401805.1. Classification (GTDB taxonomy): domain Bacteria; phylum Pseudomonadota; class Gammaproteobacteria; order Enterobacterales; family Alteromonadaceae; genus Pseudoalteromonas. The sequence continues at coordinate 97,114 of NZ_LKDW01000011.1, read as the reverse complement.
CTACACAATACAAAGCCAAGTATTAACAGTGCTATCCAAATGGTTTCGGCAACAATCATTATTATTGGCTTTAAACCTACCTCGGTGAGTTTGCCTAGGTTTGTTTTCATACCAATGGCGGCGATGGCGGCAATTAAAAAGAATCGAGAAAGCTCATTGGTGGTTTCAAGCACAATTGCCGGCAGGTTAAAGGTGCTGTTTATAATCATTAAAATTACAAAGCCAATTAAAAACCCCGGTACTTTTGGCAGCTCGCCATGGTTACTTTTGTTTGAGCGGTTAATCACAACCATCATAATAAGTACTACAGGCAACAGCATGGCTACTCGTACTAGTTTAGTCAGTGTTGCTATATCGCCTGCCTCGGGCGATACCGAATACCCCGCACCGACTACTTGGGCTACATCGTGTATGGTGCCACCTAAAAATACGCCGGCGTTGTGGGCGTCAAACTCAAGGTAGTTAACCACAATCGGGTATAAAATCATCGCTATGGTCGACATAGCCGTTACGCCAATTACAGTCAGTAACGTATCGCGCTCTTTATGCTCGCTATTAGGCATAATAGATGAAATAGCCAGTGCTGCCGATGCACCACAAATAGCGACTGACCCTCCGGTAAGTGCGCCAAAACGCTTTTGTAAACCAAATACTCGGGCAAGTACAACCCCTAAAATAATGGTGGTAAATATAGCGCCAGCTAGCATTAACGCGGTTTGCCAACCCAGTGTAATTAAATCACCTAACGCAATGCGAGTCCCCAGTAACACAATACCTACGCGTAAAACCATGGTGCCGGTAAAGTCTATGCCTTTAGCGCACGGGCTATCACTTTGATATAAAAACGACACCGCCATGCCTAATAATAAGGCAAATAGCATAGCGGGTGCGCCATAGTGTTCACTTAAAAATAAAGCGGCAAGGCCAGTCATCGCTGCAATACTAGCGCCTTGCCATAACGGGGAAATTTTTACCTTTAGCGCATTGGTTAAGCTTTGCATTAGGCGTTAGCTGCAGTCAGAGCTACAAGTACTTGGCGTTTACGCTCGCCAGTAAATGGGCGACGGCCATGCATAGCCATTTCGTTATCAACTAAAGCTACATCGCCATCTTGCCAGGCTAAATCGAAGGTATAGTCTTTTGATAGCTCAACAATTTTCTCAAGTCCCGCTTTAGGAATAGCGCTGCCATCGCCAAAGGTAATAGCAACCGATGGATTTTCGCGTACGCCTTTCCAGCCCATGTAAGCGGCTATTAATTGGTTATAAAAAACCTGGACGCCGTTTTCTAGGGTAAGTACAGCGGGTAAAACAGGGGTAATTGCTTTTAAGGAGCCATCTTCTAGCCATTCCCACTCGTAACCTAGCTCAGTAAGTTTATTGTGCGCTTCTTCTTTGGTTTCAACACTTAGGGTGCTTTTCCAGCTGCGCCCTTGACCCGATGTAGCATCGTCGGCTGCGGGCATATAAGTGGTGTATTTTAAGCCTTTTTGCTCAAAGTCATCGGCTAATTGGCTATCATATTGCTTTAATGCGCTAAATAATTTATCTGAGCGACAAAGTGGCGTTGCGCCGCCTTCCTCAGCTGCCGATTTACAAAAAAAGAACAGCTTACTAGGCGAAATAGGTGTTTGCGCCATTTCGTGATGAAGGTAAATTTCTACATCTTTTGGGGCTTCATTAGCGGTAAATACACGCTCAGTAAAGTTAATACGTACCGCATTGGATAGCGACTCTTGGTACGTAAAGTTGTCGTAATCAAATCCTGCTGAAAACGTATCAAACGTCTCGGCGCTATTAATAGGAAAGCCTCTAAACAATACAGCGCCTGAGCTGCGAAGTTTTTTAGCCAGCTCACTTTTGTGAGCGCGAATAAAAGCTACCGCTTCTTCAACGGTGCTGGCGTTATTGTTATTAACCACAATGCACGGAAAAACCGAGTCATCAAACGTTAATTGTGTAGGCACTTGGGCATAGTTAAGTTCGGTAGCTGACATGTTATTATCCTAATCGTAAATAGGGTGAAAACGGTTAAAGGCAGCTTCACAAAAGTGCCCAGGGTCGTTAAAACGGCGATTGCTATTAAGCGCAGAAATTTGCGCCATTTCTTGCTCGGTTAATTCAAAGTCGAACAGCGCGAGGTTTTCTTTCATGCGCTCAAACTTAGAGGTTTTTGGAATAATGGCGGTGCCACGTTGCACGCCCCAGCGCAGCACAACTTGTGCGGGGGTTTTGCCATGGTTTTGCGCCGCAGCTTTTACAACGCTTTGCTCAAGCACCGACTCAGTTTGATCGGCCATTTCAAGCTCAAGGTACGAAAGCGCACCCAGCGGTGAAAACGCCGTAACCGGAATATCATACTGTTTGGCAAGCCTTACTAGTCGCTCTTGGGTTAAATAAGGGTGCGACTCAATTTGCAGCATCGCGGGTTTAATTGTGGCGTAGGTCATTAAATCGTGAATAAGTGCGCTTGAGTAGTTACACACGCCAATGCGTTTTGCTTTGTTGTTATGTACTTGCTCTTCCATTGCTTGCCACGTTAAATGCAGTGGCACTTTTGCCAGCTCCATTTGGGGATTTTGTGCATCTGGGTCTACAAACCATTCTGGCGGGTAGCGTGTTTCGATTGGCACAAACGTTTGCGCAATCGGAAAGTGAATTAAGTATAAGTCGAGGTAGTCGAGCTTTAAATCGCTCAAGGTTTTATCAATGGCAAGCTCTACATGCTCTGGCGCATGAAAGGTATTCCATAGTTTTGACGTAACCCATAATTCTTCGCGGGTACATAGGCCGTCTTTTATTGCTTGGGCTATGCCATCGCCCACTTGTTCTTCGTTGCCGTAGTCTGATGCGCAATCAAGATGACGGTAACCTGCTTTAATAGCTTGGTACACTGTTTGCGCGCAATCTTCTTGTGCTACTTTCCATAAACCGAACCCGACTGGCGGGATGTTATTTAATGAACTCATTGGGAATTCCTGTTAAAATTGCATAATGACTTTGGTCTTGTATAAGACATAAGTTATTATACGAATCTAACAGTGTCAACACTATGTTAACGCGTAAGGAATAAATGAAAGGGGCTAAAAACCTACAGGCAGCAAAAAGGCAGCGTTTGCTGCCTTTAAAAAATATTTACTAAGTGCGCGTTAATATGAACAGTATCAATCAAGTTCAATTTGGTAGTGGTAGTGATCGCTACGGCATTTGCTCAAACGGTATTCTATGCGTTTACCTTCGATTGATTCGGTAATGCGCGATACCAACAACAGTGGGTCACCGGCTTTAATAGCGAGTAGTTTAGCGTCGGTTTCATCTGCTAAAACGGCTTTAATGCTGTCTTGGGTTTTATGTACGGTTTGGTTAAATTTGGTTTGGTAGTAATGATACAATGTATGCGGAATATCACTACTTTGATGTATATCAGGAAAGAAACTTTGCGGTAGGTATATAGTTTCGGTCATGCAAAATTCGTTATCGAGAATACGTCTGCGGACAAGCTTAGTAACTTTGTCTTTTTTATTAAGTTGCAGGGCATCGATTACATCTTTTGGTGCAGGGCAAAGTTCAACCGACAATAGCTCGGCTTTAGGTAGGTCGGCACCTTTGCCGTCAGCCTGCAGTGGAAAAAACCTAAACAGGGCATCTTGCGCGGTGTGCTCAGATACAAACGTACCAACACCTTGGCGACGAGTAACTATTTTATCGTCGGTTAATAAATTAAGCGCTTTACGAACAGTGCCTTGGCTTACGTTAAATTCTTCAGCAAGGCGAAACTCGCTTGGTAATACTTCGCCAGGCACCCAGCGTCTTTCAACAATGAGCTGTTTAATATAATCAGCCACTTGTAAGTAAAGTGGTTGAAAAGCCAAGCTTGGGCCACTTAATTTGTGATCAAACATAGAGTTACTCATTGTTATTTACCATTAAATTTAATCCACCTGTATTTATATCATAGGTGAAAACTTTTGCGCAGCTTTGCGCAAGCTCAATTAATTGTGAACTATTGCCGTGTAGTTTGTTTTTACATTATGCCTAAAAACAAATCGTTACACTACAATAGCGCACATCTAGGATATTTAAAGTGCTCAGTATTTCGTTAGAACTCATCTTGCTTATGGCGCTGTGCCTAAGCCTAGCCACCATAATGCAAACGCTAAGCGGGTTTGGCTTTGGGTTGTTGGTGGTTGCAAGCTTTACGCTGCTAGATGTTTTACCGCTCACCGCGACTACATTTTTAGTCAGCTTATTAGGCTTGGTTAACTCAACCACTGTGGTGGTAAAAAACCGCAGTGCAGTAAAACTGCCCGAGCTTAAACTTATGTTGTATACCGGTATTCCGCTAATGCTGTTAGGTTTTATATTGCTTGAATATATGTCGGCGCATTTAACGCAGTTTTTAAACTTTATTTTAGGGATTAGTATTTTATTATGCTGTGGCTTAATGCTAATTGGTCGTGATAGAGCCAATAAGCAAAGCGGGCGTGGCTCATTTTTAATTGCTGGCGGCGTAAGTGGTTTGCTAGGCGGGCTGTTTTCAACGTCGGGGCCGCCGCTGGTGTTTCAGTGCTATAAACAAAGTTGGTCTATTGAGGCCATACGCAGCACATTACTTGCGGTATTTACCATTGGTGGCATAGTACGTGTAGGTATTGCGCTATTTGGCACCTTACCCGAGCTCGATATTATGTTTTTAATTGCTGCGGCCATACCTCTTGTGCTTTTAGTTACACACTTTGCCCGTAAATTAACGCCTTATGTTGATGCAAAATGGATTCGTATAATAGCAATTACTTTGCTGGGTTTAAGTGGGGTTTCGCTGGTGGCTACATCGGCACCGAGTATATTTTAAATCAAGGGCGTAAATTAACTTAACTTGAATTTATTTACGTTGACATGGGGATTACAATTATTTAACTTGTGTCTTATACAAGACTAATAATTGGTTAAGGAACTCCCATGAATGCATTTGAATTACGTGAGCCAGACTGGAACGCTATAGAGCCAGCACGCTTAATTGCAGAGCCTAAGCTACAAGGCCATGTGCTAGTTTTACCGACCCAATTTGGCGAGGTTAGCGTTACCATAAGCCAGTTTGGTTTACGTTTAAATGCAGGCTCCACGCATGACGAGACGTTTAAAATATTAACCACCACCCCTTCTAACTTACCGCTTTCACTTAATACATTAGACCACGGCTTTGCAGCCACAGCCGGTGACTACCGCTTAGAATTTTACAGCGACCCGTTTTACTTTAAGCTTTATAAAAACGACAAATTAGTACAGCAATCAGCAACCGATGGCCACTTTGTGCGCCAGCATCGTTTACCACCACTGGCTAAAACCAATAACGGCTGGATTTTAAGCCTAGAGCTAAACTACGACGAAGCCGTATACGGCCTTGGTGAAAAGTGGGGCAAGCTTGATAAACGCGGCCAACTTATTCGCTCATACAACCATGATGCACTGGGCGTAAACGCCGAAAAATCTTATAAAAATACGCCATACGCTTGGAGCCCTGAGGGCTGGAATTTATTTGTACACACGCCAGCGCCCGTTACACATGGCGTAGGTTACGCACTTTGGTCGCAACGTGCTTATGTGTGTTTAGTAGAAGACGACGCATTAGATGTATTTTTATACCAAGAGCAAACGCCTGCACAAAGCATTAATCGCTACTGCGAGCTAACTGGTTTTGCGCCGGTGCCACCACAGTGGAGCTTTGGTGTTATTTTATCAAAAGCATATTACAAAGACGCCGACGAGTTATTAAGTGTAGCCCGCGAAGTACGCGCTAAAAACATGCCGTGCGATGTAATTACCCTTGATGGTCGCGCATGGCAAGACACCGACACCCGCTTTGCCTTTGAATGGGACCCAACACGTTACGCCGACCCAAAACCTGTACTTGATGAACTAAAAGCCATGGATTTTAAAATTTGTGTATGGGAATACCCGATGATCTCGGTAAACAACCCATTATTTGCTAAAGCGGCCGAAAACGGTTGGCTAATAAAAGATAAACGCACAGGTAAAGCGTACCAATACGAGTGGGATTTAAGCCCCTTTGGTGAAGTACTTACGCCATTACCAGAGTCGGGTATTTTAGATTTTACTCATCCCGATGCTTACGAATACTGGCTCGAATCGCACAAGCCACTGTTTGAGCTTGGCGTAGATATGATAAAAGCAGACTTTGGCGAACAGCTAGAAGATGAAAACATGGTATCGCACAGTGGCGACAGCGGTATAAGATTACACAACGTATACAGCATGTTATACAACCGCTGCGTTTATGAAGCCGCCGAAAAATACTGTAAAACAGGGCCATTTTTGTTTAGCCGCTCTGCATGGACTGGCAGCCAACGATTCCCTGCACAATGGGGCGGCGATCCACAGGCCGATTGGCAAGGTTTAGCGGCGAGCATTCGCGGTAGCTTAGCGTGGGGCATGTCGGGCGGGCCATTTTTTGCAACCGATATTGGCGGTTTTTACAAAGACACCCGCGATGCAGAGCTTTATGTGCGCTGGGCGCAAGCGTCGGTATTTAGCGCGCACATGCGTTTACATGGTATTGGCCCACGCGAACCCTGGTCATACACCGAGCAAGCAAGTGACGCCGTATTTGCAGCGCTTAAATTACGCTATCAGTTAATTCCGTACTTACAAGCGTGTGCAGAGCAAGCGCAGCAAACAGGGCTGCCTATTCAGCGTGCCATGGCACTGGCATTTCCTGATGAGGTATTGGCACATCGTTTTGATCAGCAATTTATGTGCGGCGAAAAACTCCTTGTGGTGCCATGTGTAGTACCAAACGGTAAAGTTAAATTTTACTTACCGCAAGGGGAATGGTTGAGCTTTCCTGATGGGCAAACTTACGAGGGCGGTAAGTATTACGAAGAAACACTTGAGCTTACACAAATGGCCGTATTTGTTCGTAAAGGCGATACGCTCATGCTCGGCCCAGAGGTTCAACACACAGAGCAAGACATGAGCCAGCTAACAGCTTGGCCAAAATAAAACTCGGTAAATAGCAAACACACACAACACACGTAACACACACAATAATAAAGATATTAGCTTACTTTTTACCGAGTAAAGTAAGCTAAAAGGGGCGCAAGATGGAAGGTATGAACATTACCATGACACTGCTATCGTGCCTGGCGTTTATGGCGCTGGTAGGATATATCTCGTACCAAAAAACCAAAGGGGAAGTTAACACCCAAGACGGCTACTTTTTAGCGGGGCGTGGTTTAACAGGTACATTTATAGCGGGGTCAATGATCCTCACTAACTTATCGGCCGAACAACTTATTGGCCTTAATGGCTCAGCGTATGGTTACAACCTCAGTTCTATGGCGTGGGAAGTAACTGCTGGGATATCCACCATTATAATGGCGCTGATCTTTTTACCGCGGTATTTAGCCGGCGCGTTTTCTACCTTGCCTGAATTTTTGCGGGATCGTTTTGACGATACCGTTCGCCGCATGACGGTGATCTTATTTATGGTAGGGTATTGTTTTATAACGATCCCTTCTGTTTTGTACTCAGGATCAATCGCTGTTCTTAGGTTATTTGATGTACCTACCCTATTAAACTTAAGCTACCAAACAAGCTTAATTGTCACCATTATTATTGTAGGCTCCGTGGGCGCTATATATGCGGTATTTGGCGGTTTAAAGGCGGTTGCGGTATCGGATACCATTAACGGGGTTGGGCTATTAATTATTGGTATTTTAGTGCCAACACTTGGCCTCATTGCCCTTGGCGATGGTAGCTTTGCCGATGGCTTAAGCACCCTAGTAAACACAGATACCGAAAAGCTCAACGCCATTGGTAGCAGCGACGATCCCGTGCCATTTGGTACCATTTTTACCGGTATGATCCTCGCTAATTTATTTTACTGGGGCACCAATCAGTACGTGATCCAGCGTACATTGGGCGCTAAAAACTTAGTCGAAGGCCAAAAGGGCGTGTTGTTTTCAGGGTACTTTAAAGTACTAGTCCCCTTTATGATGATGATCCCAGGCGTAATTGCGTATCACCTTTATAAACACGAAAGCTTACAAACCATAGATTTAGCCTACCCACATTTAGTAAAAGATGTACTGCCTCAGTACTTATCAGGGTTCTTTTTAGCGGTGCTATTAGGTGCGGTATTTAGCTCGTTTAATTCACTGTTAAATAGTGCCGCCACATTGTTTTGTTTAGATGTTTACAAGCCAATGAAAAAAGACCAAGTAAGCGACGAAAAGCTAATTAAAGTGGCTAAAACCACCAGTATTGTAATTGCTATATTATCGTTTATTACTGCGCCGTTACTGATGTTTGCCCCAGAAGGTTTGTGGCACATAATTCGTGTATTTACCGGATTTTACAACATTCCGGTCATCACAATTGTGTTAGTGGGTTTATTTACTCGTAAAGTACCTGCACTGGGCGCTAAAGTGGCGATTGTATTTCATGTTATTGCCTACACTTTGCTTAAATTTGTGTGGGACGTAGACATTAACTTTATCCATATTTACGCCATATTATTTTTTATTGAGCTGGCCATTATGTTAGGTATTGGTTATTACAAACCTCTTGCCACTCCGTGGAAATTTACCCGCAAAGCCGAGGTAAACCTAAGCCCTTGGAAATACGCGTTGCCTTGCGCCATTGTATTGGTGAGCTTAATTGTAAGCCTGTACATACTGTTTTCTCCTCTTGGGCTTGTTGGTGGCACCAGCGTTTACTTTGTACCGAGCTTAGTTGCCGTTTGGACTAGCGCCTTTGTGCTTAGCTGGTGGAGCGTACGCCGATGGCATAAGCGCTACACAAGCAGCTTGGCGCATATTGGCTTAGAGCGAGCATAACGCGCCGTTATATTCTTTATACAAATTTTAAATCACATTTTATTCACATAATGTTTGCAATAAAGGATGAGTTTGTTTAAGTTTATATCTCTTATATAAGACATAAGAGATATAAGGAAAATAACTACAACACTCTGGCACCGCTTTTTAGCAACCCACACACTTGCTAGCGCGGTAATTTAACAGCACACACGCACAATTTGGAGAATGACATGAGAGCTAAAAAGTCCGTCTTAAGCTTGGCAGTCACGTTAGCAATGACAACGGGTTTAGCGCTAAGCACGCAAGCACATGCGCAGCAAGAGCAAACTGAACAACAAGCAGAGCAAAACAATAACGATAAGTTTGAAAAAATTGTTGTAACCTCACAAAAACGAACGCAAAGCCTAAACGAAGTACCGCTAGCGGTGTCTGTACTTAATAGTGATCAGATAGATTCGGCATTTGCTAATAACATGGAAGGCCTACAGTCACTTGTGCCTTCGGTCAGTTTTAGAAAAGGCACAACAACGCGTAACTCAGCGCTAACGGTGCGTGGTATTGGTACTATTTCGTTTAGTATTGCCGCTGAGCCAAGTGTAGCAACCGTGGTTGATGGCGTGGTACTTGGCCGCTCTGGTCAAGCTTTTGCCGATTTATACGATGTATCTCGCATTGAAGTGCTGCGCGGCCCACAAGGTACTTTATTTGGTAAAAATGCCTCGGCGGGTGTGGTAAACATTACAACCAAAGACCCTTCGTACGATACAACCGGCAGCGTAGAAACTTCATTTTATCAAGATAACGAATACCGCTTTAAAGGCGTGGTAAGTGGCGGTTTAACCGATGATTTAGCAGCAAGCTTAACCGTATTTAAAGGTAAGTTTGATGGCTACATTGATAACGTTTACAACAATGAAAAAGTAAACGGCTACGACCGTGAAGGTGCACGTGCTGTATTTAAATACGAGCCAAGCGATGATTTAAACGTTAAATTTATTGCCGAATTTTATAACGCCGACGACGACTGTTGTGCCGATTTAGAAGCCCTACCAAGTGGGCGTAACCCAGATTCGCAAGCTGCGCCTAACAGCAACGGCATTGTTGATGGTGTTGCCGATATAGACCTAGACCAGCGCAAAGTGGATCACGACTATGAGTCGCGCACAATTGACGAACACAGCGCGTTTTCGGTACAGGTTGATAAAACCATTGGCGACTACACGTATACGTCAATTACAGCACAGCGCTCGTGGGATAACACCGAATACCGCGAAGGCGACTTTACCTCGATTGCTGGCGACAGTAATGAGCCAGTATTTGGCGCGCCATTTCAATTACACGACTTAGGTGCACAGCAGTGGGATCAGTTTTCGCAAGAATTTAGAGTGACCTCTAACCTAGCAGGCCCGTTTAACTATGTGGCTGGTTTATTTTACTGGAACATGGACTCGCAACGTAACTTTACCCGTGACGCGAGTTGTCAAAATAACGCAGGCCAGCTAGACGCTGCCATGGCGTATTACGCACAAAATAATTTAACCGGTGCAGAACTTGATGCTGCATTGGCCGATTTAGACACTTACACGCAAAGCCTAGGTGTAAGCTGTAATGCTAACGATATTGTATCGGCCACCGCGTATATGAGCACCGAGTTTAACAACTGGGCAGCCTTTGCCGATGGTACTTACGATTTATCTGAAGATTTACGCGTACTGTTTGGTATTCGCTACACCGACGATGAAGTGTCGTACACACACCGCCGCGTAAGCAATGATGAATTTGGTCGCACCGGTGTAGGTGTACGCTCAGCTGCACTAAATACTGATGAATCAGGCAGTGCAGAAGAAACCAATGTGTCAGGTCGTTTAGGTATGCAATACGATTTAGGCGATGGCCAAATGGTTTACGGTACTTACTCGCAAGGCTACAAAGGCCCTGGTTTTAACGTGTACTATAACTTTAACCCTGATAACGATAGCCGCGAAATTGCACCAGAAGAGTCAGATGCGTACGAGCTTGGCTATAAATACGCAAGCCGCGACTTTGTATTTAACTTTGCTGTATTTAGAACCGAAATTGAAGGCTTTCAAGCCAATAACTTTGACTGTTCAGACGGTACCTGTATTACCCGCTTAACCAATGCCGGTGATGTAAGCACGCAAGGTGCTGAGGTTGACTTTATGTGGGCGGCTACCGACTCACTTACTTTAACCGGGGGTATTGCGTACATTCAGGCTGAAATTGACGAATTTAATTGTCCGGCAGAAGTAGCTGAGGGTTCATGTACTGATCGCTCTGGCTTAGATGTGCCTTTTTCGCCAGATTTAAAATACTCACTAAGTGCTGATTACTTTATTGAAACAGAGCACGACTTTAATATTCACATTAACGGCTCTTACATTTACACCGACGAGCAATACTCAGACCTACCAAATAATGTAGGCGAGTTTAACCCCGCGGCGTTACTACCTGATTACGGTATTTTAAATGCCAGTGTAGGTTTATCGTTTAAAGATGATGCATTTAGAGTATCGCTTATTGCTAAAAACCTAACCGACGAAAGTTACGCAACAACCTACAGTGGCGACAACTTCCGTTACCAAATTCCGCGTGATGCCGAGCGCTACTTTGGCGTATCGTTTAAGGCGCGTTTTTAATGTTATAAATTTATCCCTGTGTAAATTGTGCTAAGCGCAGCGTTTTTAAACGCTGCGCTTTTTTTGTGTCTTATTTTTGTAATGCTTTAGTCATGTTTTTTTCATTAAAAGTACGCTTAGAGGTCACATCTATTTTCTATAGTGCTGCGGTTACTAATTTGAGGCAGACGCTTCAAGCAAAAACAACCACTACACTATGGGAATAATAAAGGATGAAAATTAAAAAAATTGCTGCGGCAGTTGGCTTAACGCTTATGTTAAGTACAGCAAGCCATGCCAATGTATTACCACAAAGCCAAACAGGTAGTAGCTGGTATACCAATGCCCAAACCACGTTAACTGCTAAAACGGCTCAAGCACAAAATGAAAACACAACAAAAGCTAAAAACGTTATTTTGTTTGTAGGCGACGGCATGGGTATATCTACCCTTACCGCAGCACGTATTTTACAAGGTCAGCGCGCGGGTGAGCTAGGTGAAGAAGGTTATTTAAGCTTTGAAGAGTTTCCGTACTCGGCACAGGTAAAAACATATAACGTAGATGCGCAAACCCCCGATTCTGCAGGCACCATGACCGCGATGATCTCAGGGGTTAAAACCGATGTAGGCGTAATTGGTGTAGACGAGGACATAGAGCGCGGTGTGTGTTCAACAGTTGCGGGCAATGAGCTTTTAACAGCCACTGAGCTTGCTGAAATTAAAGGCCTAGCAACGGGTATTGTTTCAACGGCGCGTATTACTCACGCTACACCTGCGGCAACGTATGCTAAATCGGCAGACCGTAACTGGGAAGATATCTCAGACATGCCAGAAACCGAAACTGCCTGTGAAGATATTGCCTCGCAGCTGGTAAATTTTGAAAAAAACCTAGAAGCCCGTTTTGTAGGTACCGATGTTGACGGCCTTGACGTTGTAATGGGTGGCGGACGTCGTCACTTTTTACCAAAAGATGCTGCCGCTAACTCAGCGGATGCAGTAAGTGAGGTAGAAGGCGATCGTACAGATGAGCGTAACCTAGTGACTGAGTGGCAAACACAATACCCACAAGGTACGTATGTTATGGACCAAGCAGGCTTTGATGCCATTGCTGATGATGCCACTAAAGTGTTTGGCTTATTTAACGAATCGCACATGCAATACGAAGCAGACCGCGCAAACGATATAGCGGGTGAGCCTTCATTAAGCGAAATGACCAGCAAAGCGATTGACGTATTAGGCAAAAACGAAAACGGTTTTTTCTTAACGGTTGAGTCGGGCCGTATTGACCACGCACACCACGCGGGTAATGCCTACAACGCACTTAACGACACCATAGAATTTGCAAAAGCAGTACAAGCTGCCGTAGATAACACCAACCCAGAAGAAACCCTTATTTTAGTCACCGCCGATCACAGCCACGTATTTACAATTGCTGGCTACCCTAAACGCGGTAACCCAATTTTAGGTCAAGTAGTTGCCGTAGGCGAAACCACCCCAAGCCTTGCTGCCGACGACATGCCTTACACCACAGTGGGCTATGCAAATGGCTTAGGGTTTAGAAACTTAGTTGATGAAACAGATGCCGATGCCGCTTATTTAACAGCTCCAGTTGCTGGACGTGTAGAGCTTACAGGCGTTGATACTACTACACCTGGCTTTCATCAAGAAGCCACTGTACCCCTTGGCTCAGAAACCCATGCTGGTGAAGATATTTCGCTGCATGCAAAGGGCCCTGGTGCGCAGCTAGCTCAAGGCGTAATTGAGCAAAACGTAGTATTTCATTTAATTGATCAAGCTCTTGAACTAACTCAGCAATAATGGCGGCTAACATGAACAAATTAACAGTACTTTCTTTAGCAGTAATGGTCGCGCTTGCAGGTTGCAGTGACGACGACAAAGACGAAAATAATATTCTCGCGGTAGATAACACTATTGCAGTAGGCTCAGAGCAATGTGTTAATGGTGGTGTAGAAACCCAAACCGGCGTAGATACAAACGGCAACGGCGTGCTAGATAGCGACGAAGTGACCTCTTCTAATTTAGTGTGTAATGCACCTGCTACATCACTTACCAGCGAGCAACTTGCATCACTAACAAGCAATGCATGGTTTAGTGGTGCACAAGCACAGCTTGAAAAAACACAGCAAGCAAATGCAAGTGTGGTTACCGAGTCGGGTAAAGCTAAAAACGTTATTTTATTTGTAGGCGACGGTATGGGTATTTCTACCGTAACGGCTGCACGTATTTTAGCAGGCCAGCTTGAAGGCGGCTTAGGTGAAGACTACCAGCTAAGCTTTGAAAAAATGCCGTACTCAGGTTTTGTTAAAACTTACAATGTAGATGCACAAACGCCAGATTCGGCAGGCACAATGACGGCAATGGTGTCGGGTGTTAAAACCGATGTGGGCGTAATTGGCGTAGATGAAGACATTGAACGCGGTGTGTGTTCAACAGCCCAAGGTAATGAGCTAGTGACCTCGCTAGAACTTGCAGAAATTGCCGGTAAAGCAACTGGCCTTATTTCAACCGCACGTATTACCCATGCAACCCCTGCAGCAACGTATGCTAAATCGGCTGACCGTAACTGGGAAGATAACTCAGATATGCCAGAGGGCACTGAAGCCTGTGAAGATATTGCATCGCAACTAGTAAACTTTGAAGCCAACCTAGAAGCGCGCTTTGCTGGTATTGATGTAGATGGCATAGACGTAGTAATGGGCGGTGGACGACGTCACTTTTTACCTAAAGATGCCGCAGCAAACTCAGCCGATGCAGTTAGCGCAGTAGAAGGCGATCGTACTGATGGCCGCAACCTAGTAACCGAGTGGCAAACAACTTACCCAAGTGGCACATACGTTATGGACCAAACTGGTTTTGATGCAATCAGCGACGATGCCACTAAAGTATTTGGTTTATTTAACGAATCGCACATGCAATACGAAGCCGACCGCGCAAACGATGTAGCGGGCGAGCCTTCACTTAGCGAAATGACCGAAAAAGCAATTAACGTACTAGATAACAACGACAATGGCTTTTTCTTATCGGTAGAAGCAGGGCGTATTGACCACGCTCACCATGCGGGTAATGCCTACAATGCTCTAAACGACACAGTAGAGTTTGCAAAAGCTGTGCAAGTGGCAATGGAAAACACTAACCCAGAAGAAACGCTAATAGTAGTCACTGCCGATCACAGCCACGTATTTACTATTGCAGGCTACCCTAAACGTGGTAACCCAATATTAGGTAAAGTTGTTGCCGTAGGCGAAACCGAGCCAAGCCTAGCTGCCGACGATATGCCATACACCACAGTGGGCTACACCAACGGTGGCGGCTTTAGGGATTTAGGCGATGAAACCGATGCCGATGCGGGTTATGCATTTGCACCTGTTACTGGGCGTGTAGATTTATCAGACGTTGATACAACTGCACCGGGCTTTCACCAAGAGGCACTTGTACCACTTGGCTCAGAAACTCACGCAGGTGAAGATGTGGGTGTATACGCAATGGGCCCAGGCGCTCATTTAGTAACAGGCACTAATGAGCAAAGCTTTTTATTCCATGTAATGGACTTTGCGGCTGATTTAGTTAAAACAGCCGACGAAAAAGTAACGCAGTAAGCCGCTAACTTGTATGTTTAAAAACAACTCGTACCCTGTGCGAGTTGTTTTTTTATGTCATAAAAATGCCATTGTAAGTCGTTATTGTATGGCTATTACAGTGATGTTTAAAAAGAGATAATTTAATGAAACTCGCATTATTTTTAATGGCAACGCTTGCCAGTACCAGCACGTTAGCGCAGCAATGTGATATTGATAGCGCACAGTTAAAAGCCGACTATAAAATTACCAATACTCATAACCATGAGCAAAGCACACAGTCACTAACGCTTTGGCGTAATAACTCGCAAGTAGCGCACCAACGTGAGGTTATAACCGAGCTTTGGCAGCACTTAGCTAACAAGCAAATTCGCCCAATTCGTTATTTTAATGCCGAGCAACGGGGTATTGAGTATCAGCCATCCGAGGTACGTGGCATACAAAATTGGAGTGCTAAAAACCAGCTGGTGGATGCGCATTTAATCGAAAAAATGACCCTAGTTAACACCCAAGGCAGCGGCTGCGATGAGGTAAAAAACTACGCCCTTTCTGAGGGCGATAACCAATTTAAACTCGCTTTATTTACCAAGTCGAATTTGGTTAAAAGCTTTAGCGTAACCAATAAAAAAAACCACACTCACACTGCGCTTAACTTAAATAATGTAAGCAGTAATAAAGCAGAAATAACTGCACAGTTTGCCAAATGGGATCGCTTCCAAACCACCGACTACGCCGATATTGGCGATAACGAAAACGACCCGTTTTTAGCAAAAATGATCAACCTTGGTTTTATAGAACACAGCGCAACAGGGTTTTATAACCAGCAAGGTAAAGCGATTCAAGGTGGGCACCACCACTAGGTTTAGCGTTTATAAATGTAGTAGCTCATAGCTGGAAGGATGACAGTTATGAGCTACAAGTAGGTATTTAAAAGTAGATTAATTTAAGCCATTCCCGCCCAAGTAATACCGCAAACTCTTTCCCATTTTTATAAAACACACACCATTAGCCGCATAATATTTATAGTTGGCAATAATTTACTCTATTTGATATTAATACAGGTTCATAGAAATGCTTTATAAAACTTAATGATAGAGCACTTAAATTTATTCATTAGTTTTTTATACAAAGGCATTAATGCCTCTTTGAGTAATTTACCATGAACACATTTAGCCAGAAGACACGAAAAAACATACAGGCTTGTTGTATGGCTCCATTTGTAGTTTTTCCTGCACTATTGGTGGCATTTCTAATTTTATATAGTTATTCGTTTGCTACTGGTTACGTGGTCTCTACAACTGGCTTTGAAGCTTGGATTATAATGACTTTTGTTGGCTGGCTTTTAGCTGCATTTTTAACTCTTTTTTATGGTTTGCCGATAGCTTTGTTGCTTCAACATTTTAATAAATTCAAACTTCGTTTTTTACTCCCTTTAAGTTTAGTTCCCACGTTCATAGTATTGTTAACCAGTAAATCAGAGCTTGGGGTGTTATTTATCTATGCTTATAGCTCAGCTATTGTGGCTGTGGCCTACTGGTTTATATTCACGAGGAAAAAGTGTGGAGAATAAAATAATGAAAAAAGTGAATGTGCCGGTAGATTGGGTTGAAAATTCAAACCCTGTTCAGCCTGGTTTATACTTTGTTGCGTCTAGTTATAAAACTGGGTTCGGTTCTTACGATTACCTTAATTGGGATGGCGATAAGTGGCTTAAAGCTGACTCAATAAAGGTTGTTGGTTGGGTTGCTATCGGGGATTTTTTGGGCTTTATAGATGCTGGTTGGCCTATGAGTGATGACTTAGATAAAGAGCTTGAGGTGTCTAGCGATAAAAATAAAGAAAAGTTTAAAGGGGATGAAGGTGGATTCTTTGAGGTTGAATAACATAGGAAGTTAATTTTTTAGAAAGCATTGCCTCTCAGCGAGGCAATATCATGATCTGCTATTATCTTAATTCTAACTATCTGACACTACTCAAGATGAGAATCATCAGCCTTCTTAGGTCTATCAGCTAGCTCTGTTAGGCCGTCTTCGCAGTCGCCGTGTTCGCAGGTATTTAAATCACTTTGCGCTTGCTTGTCTTGCTGCAGTACCTGTTTTAAATCTTCCATACGTTGGCGCACGGCTACGCCGTAGCTGGCGTCGTCGCCCCACAGCTCGGCAAGTTGCACAACCGCAGCGCGGTCGTGGTCTCTAAAAAGTTTTCCGGCGCGCTCGGCATCTTCTTTATTGTTACCTAACAGCTCAAGTGCCTCTACCGCGAGGTTAATGGCTGAGTCGACTGTTTCACGGTTAAAGGCATCTACTTTTAAGTTAAGCATTTGATACGCATGGCGACGGTCGATTGCGCGGGCAACAATTTTAAGGTGTGGGTAGTTTTTATGCGCAAGTTTAATAATCTCGAGGGTTTTATCTGCATCGTCTATTGCGACTACCAACATTTGTGCGGTGTGCGCGCCTGCGGCTTCAAGGAGTTCTTGGCGGGCAGCATCACCATAAAATACGGTATTACCAAAGCGGCGTAGGAGTTCTATTTGGCTTGGGCTGTGATCAAGTACAGTAATGTCGTAGCCTTGCGCGTGCAGTAAACGGCCCATAATTTGCCCAAAACGACCGTAGCCCGCAATAATTACGTGTTTTGCTGTGCTAATTTGCTCAGGCTTGTCGAACTCAGGCGCGCTGTTACTGGTGCGTTTTTGTAGCTGCTCGTAAACCATTAATAACAATGGTGCAACCAACATTGAAACAGCCACCACTAATGTCACTAGGCTTGTTTGCTCTGGCGTTAATATGCTTAATGTAGTGGTTACACTTAAAAGTACAAAGGCAAATTCGCCGCCTTGTGCCAGCGCTAAGGCAAACAGTAAACGCTGCTTTTTACTAATATTAAATGTGATGGCAAGGGCAAATAAAATGCAGGCTTTTACTACAATAAGCAGCGCAACGAGTGCAATAACGGTTGTAAATTCATCCGCTAGTAATTCAAAGTTGATTGATGCGCCCACGGTAATAAAAAACAACCCTAAAAGTAGGCCTTTAAAGGGTTCTATATCGGCTTCGAGCTCGTGTCTAAATTCGCTTTCGGCAAGCACTACACCGGCTAAAAACGTACCGAGTGCAGGTGATAAACCAATACTTTGCATCACTAGCGCTATGGCCACTACTAAAAACAGCGCAAAAATAGTAAATATTTCGCGCATGTGGGTTTGTGCAATGTATCTAAATAGCGGCGCTGAGATATATTTACCGCCGGCAATAATAGCGGCGATAACGGCTACTGATACGCCCACTTGTTGCCATACCGGCCAGCCTGCAATAATGGAGTCGCTAATGCCTTTTGAGCTACTTTGCGGTGCAAATGCAAGTAGCGGCAGTAGCGCTAAAATAGGAATAATGGCGATGTCTTGAAACAGTAAAACCGAAAACGCATTTTGCCCGGCTTCTTGTTTTAGCCAGCCTTTTTCTTCAAGGCTTTGCAGCACAATAGCGGTTGATGAAAGCGCCAGCATTAAACCAATCGCGAGGGCAGTTTGCCAGTGCATGGCAAAAAACCAGTAACAAAACGCAAAAATAGCCGCGGCGGTAAGTACGACCTGCAAGCCGCCAAGCCCTAATATTGAATGGCGTAGCTTCCATAAACGGGCGGGTTGTAACTCAAGGCCCACCAAAAACAGCATCATCACTACGCCAAACTCGGCAAAGTGCATTACATCAGTTTGATCGCCCACAATACCTAAGGCGTAAGGGCCAATAAGTATGCCTGCAATTAAATAACCAAGTACCGAGCCAAGGCCGACTCGTTTGGCAATAGGTACAGCCACTATGGCCGCCGCTAAGTAAATTAAAGCTATTTCTAACACGCGTATATCCTAATAACATCAAGGCTTTTAGCATGGCTTAGTGGCTTTAAAAATACAATGGGTCATGTGGCTGAAAATGGATCATTTAGTCATAATTAATCGGCTACTTTTACAGGGCCGCTAATATTATCAATGCTTACATCGCCAGAGCCCGATTCGGTAATGGTAAGCCCTTTAGCATGATTTACACGAATATTGCCCGAGCCATCTTCAATGGTGACGCTTGCTTGCACGTGCTCGATAACTAAATCGCCTGAATTATCGTCTACATCAACGGCACCATTAATATTTTTAATAGCAATGCTGCCTGAGCCGTCTTCAACATTTAACGTGCCGCGCACATTGCTAATGCGCATATCGCCTGAGCCATCATCAACTTCGGCGTTACCGCTAACATTATTAATATTTACGCTGCCAGAGCCATCGGTAAGCGCTAAGTTACCGGTGATGTTTTCAAGGGTTATATCGCCTGAGCCATCTTCAATGGTAAGGTTTTTAGCGCTGTTTATAGATAAGCTGCCAGAGCCATCTTCTACGTTAATGTTATTTTGCATAGCGCTTATAACAATGTCGCCAGAGCCATCATCAATATCTAGGTATAAGTTGCTTGGCACGGTTACAATTACATCTATATGTGGAGATTGGCCGCTGTAAAAACTAAGACCAATGCGGCTTTTATTTAGGGCAACAAGTTTTGCCTGTTTACCATCTTGCTCGAGCGTCAGCTCGTATTCGTCGTCAATGTCGGCGGTAAAAATTGTGGCATCTACGCTGATGCTGGTGGCATTGGGCGAGCCTTTTATTTCAAGAGAGCCTGGGCCGCTTAATACGTTTAAAGATTCTAGGTTATTGCTTGGCAGTGATAACTGCTGAGTTTGTTTTACTGAGGCAACGCTTGGCGATATATGAAATACACAGCCGCTTAATAATAAAATGCCGCCAATAAGTGAAAGTGGTTTTGTAATGTTAGATACAGTTGATGAGCTCATGATTAGTCCTTTGTGTTTGTTATTTATGCTTGTTTTGTATAAGCATAGTAGAGCAAAAACGAGACCAACTATAAGTTGTTGATTTTATTATGATGAGATGTGTTTATGAAAGGTGGACTTACTAATAAGTGGTTAAAAACACTAAAAGTTAGCAAAAAGGATGCACATGGCATCCTTTTTAAGTGTTTGCTTTTAGGTTATTTATTAAAAGCTGTAAGTAATATTACCGTACAAGAAACGCCCGTCTAGTCCGTAAGGTGCGTATGGGCTGTATGGAAATATTTGGCCAAAATCAGAGTAACCAATGTTATCTACCGTTGCTTGTGGGTACTGATCGAACAAGTTGTTTGCGCCTAAGGCAAATTTCCATGTTGCGTCTGGACGGTAGGCCACTTCTAGGTCGGTGATCCATTTAGGATCTAGGTATTCGTCGCCCGCTGCGGTGGTTGAAATATCAGCCACTTCACCGTAGCGTGTTGCGCGCAGGGTAGTTTGCCATTCGTTAAAGTTCCACACCGCCGATAGGTTCCATTTGCTATCTGGTGTGCCTTCTTCAAAGCGGCCTACTTCACGGCGTGCAAATACCACGTAGTCGTCGCCGAGTGAGTTTAACTCGCTTGGGTTGTCGTCTACGTGTGTTACTTCGGTATCGTTAAAGTTAGCGGCTACGTTTAAGCGTAGGTCACCTAAATCGCTTAAATCTAAGTTGTAGGTAGCAACAATATCAACACCTTGCGTGCGCGAGTCGATAGCGTTAGTAAAGTAACGTACACTTTCTGTATTTAGCTCGCCGGCATTTTGCAGTATTTCTACTACAGCATCGCCCTCTAGATTTTCAGACAATACAATACGGTCATCAATATCTATGCGGTATGCATCTACAGTTAGGCTAAAGCTGCCTTGCGTGTACATAAAGCCAGCCGTTACGTTGACTGATTCTTCAGCATCTAACTGCTCTGCACCAAGTGCTTGCGCTGCTGTTGAATCGGTTGGGAATAAACCAACTTCAAACGGTTGGTTGTTCTCAAGTACGGTAGATATTTGTTGGTACGAGCTTTGTGCAAGTGATGGTGCACGGAAACCTGTACTGATTGCACCGCGCAGCGATAGGTTTTCGTTAATGCTGTAACGCGACGCAAGTTTAGAGGTAAACGTATCGCCAAAGTCGGTGTAGTCTTCGTAACGTCCGGCTAAAACTAGGTTCCAATCTTCTGTTAGGTAAGTATCAAATTCTACAAATAAAGCAACATTATGGCGGCTTCTATCAGTAACGCTTTGCGGGCTAAAACCTGCAAGTACTTGTGCACCACCGGCTGCGATTGGGTTGCCGTCGCTATCAAGCGCAGTAATGTAAGAGGCTTCTTCGCCTTGCTCAATTTTGTAGCTTTCGTGGCGGTACTCTGCACCTACTGTAAAAAATACGTCGTCAGGTAAGCCAAAATCAAAGGTTGTATTTGCTGTGGTGTTAACTAAAAATTGGTCATAAACCAGTGCGCCGTTGTCAAATTCGGTTGGGCTGTCGGCACCTAGCGATGTATTTATACTATTTACAACGCCAAAGCCAAAGTCGTTACGGCCGTAGTTAGTACTTACATCCCATGTCCATTCGCCTGTTTCGCCTTGCAGACCTAAGGCAAATGAGTAATCTTGTACGTCGGTTTCAATTTGCGGTAAAAAGCCGTCTGGGTACACTTCTAACACGTTGCGGCTGTCTTTTGCACGGCGGTAAAAACCACCTGAGTTGCCTTCACGTTTTGAGTAGCTACCAAACGAGTACAGGTTATAGCCGTTATCAAAGTCGTAACCCATGTTGTAAAACAGTGCGTAGTCTTCAAGGTCTGCTTTACCAAAACGGTGATTGTATCGGTCGATGGTAAATTCGCGTGGGTCTAGGCTGCCATCTTCTAGGCGATCGTATTGCTCGCGTGGATCAAAACCAGAGCGCTGTGTAGAGTCGTTATCGCGGTACTCAATAGATACGTTTACAAAGCCGTTATCTAAAAGCTCAAAACCCGAGTTTGCGCTAATTGTACGGCTTGCGCCGTCGTTTACTTCGCGGTCGGCACCGGTATTAAAAGCAAGGTTGCCATCGGCGTCGGCGTAGGTGCTTTCTAGCTGAGGTACACCTGCCATTTGCGTGTCGTATTCACCGTAGGTTACGCTTACGCTGCCGCCTTCGGTGGCATCTTTAAGTACAATGTTAATTACACCGGCAATAGCATCAGAACCGTATTGCGCTGCTGCGCCATCACGTAGTACTTCTACGCGTTTAATGGCTGATGTTGGGATCATGTTTAAATCAACCGCTGTAGAACCACGACCTACTGTGCCACCTAGGTTTAATAAGGCGCCTGAGTGACGGCGTTTACCATTAATAAGTACTAGGGTGTGATCGGGTGCTAAACCACGTAGTACAGCAGGTTTTGCATGGTCGGTGCCATCTGCAAGTGTTGCACTTGGGTAGTTAAAACTAGGCACTTGGTTTGCTAATACTTGGCTTATTTCTAGCTGACCCGTACTTTGCATATCGCCGCTGGTAATAATATCTACAGGTACGGTACTTTCGGCAATACTACGCAGGCTTCTGCGGGTACCGGTAACCGAAATCACTTCAATACTTTCTTGTGCTTGAGTATCTTGTTCTGCGGCAATTGCAGGAGAATAAGACGCGCCAAGCGCAGAGGTAACGGCCAGACTAAGTGCTACTTTTTTAGCTGATAATTGCTTTAACATGATGTTGATTCCCTTAAGGGCTGCTGACTATTGATTTTAAAAGGAGCGCATAATATAGAAGGCGCTACTTGTGTGCAAAGATAAAAACTGTCTAAGTTATTCTAAGTTGTTAACAACTAAAATGACAATTTACGCCCGTTGTAGATGTTTAGATCGCTCGAGTTGCAATCTTGTGTCGAATGGCTGCAAATTCAAGGTAAGTTGTAGGTTTTTTAAAAAAACAAAAAAGGCCAAGTTTTTAACTTGGCCTTAATTTATAGTGTAAATTGCGTGAAAAATTATTCAGGCGCTACTTCAAGCGTAGTAAATAAAGAGTAACGTCCTGCGTCTACACCTTCTTCGTTTACTTTAACTTTGTTAGAGGTTTCGATTAGGTATAGGCCTGGCTCTTTCCATGTTGTGCTAAACATGCCGTTTTTGTCGGTTGTTACCTTTACTTCGCCACGTTCGTTACGGTAGCGTGTATCGCCTTTTAAAATGCTTACTTCAATGCCAGAGCCTGCAGGCTTACCATCTTGTAGTAACTGAAAACGTGCTTGCTCGCCAACAAATAAATCGTTTGGATGTGTTGGGCCGCTAAGCTCAAGGCCTAAACCAAGTTGTGCAGGCTTAGAAGTACCGTTACGGCTTACAAATGTATCTACTGTAGAAATAACCTTAGTTGTGGTTACATCTTTTGCGTTGCTTGGTAATTTAGCATCTGACTTTTTACCAAATACGCGCTTGCGCTTACCTTCTTCGTTTTTGTAAAAGGTCATGTACATTGGTTTTTGCGTCATGGCAATGTGGTAAGTGCCTTCTTCTTTTAGGCTTACCGCTGCTGAGCTTTTACGCTTTAGGTAATAAGCACGAATGGTGTCAGATACTTTTTCACCGTTTGGTGCAAGGGCCATTAGTAGTGTGTCGTCGTACTCTGCGCCTTTTTCTTTTGGCTTAAAGGCTTTGTCGGGTGCAAATATTTCGTTAGAAATACTCGCGTCAATCATTACGTAGTGCGCTTTGTCACCAGAAAGTGACGTGTGAGATGGCAGTAACCAGCGGCTATGCGCGTTTGCCGATGTAGATACCAGCGCCGATAAGCTAAGTGCGCCAATTAAAGCTGTTTTTAATAAATTAATTTTCATTGTATTTCCTTAAATTCAAATGATTAAGTAGCAGCTACTTAGTGCTTACGGTGACAAAACTGGTTGAAAATTCTTTTTTACCTTCAATGGTCACTTTGCCAGCTTGTGATAAATCAAGTTCTACACGGCTGTAATCACGGCCGCCTTCTTCGCGTACAACTTCAATGTTTAAAAGGTATTTGCCAGGTTTTACGGCATTGCCGTCTAAATCTTTACCTTGCCAGTCAATGGTGTAAGTACCAGCACGCTTAGTTGCACCGCTTATACCGTCAAAGTTAATGTCGGTTTTACCCGCTTTACGCCACCATTGGCGTAAATCTTTAAACCATTCTGCTTTTTGTACCCATAGCGCAAGCGTAGTTACGTGTTTACGCTTTGGCGTTTCTAGCCAAACAGCTACGTAAGGGCGGTGGTAAGGTTGTACATCTAAATCGGGTAGGGTGAGTTCAATCTCTAACTGTGGCGTTTGCGCCTGCGCAGTTGCTTGAAATAATGCGGCAACCATTAATAATGCTGCGCTTAGTACCGTACTTGCTTTTAACATTAAGACACTCCTTTAATTTGTGGCACCCAACATAGGTAAATAACCAAAGGCGTTGCAATGCCTAAAACGGTTATCCATATTCCTGCTAAGCGTTTTTTTCTGTTTTGAAATAAAATAATCATCCCAGTGATTGAAAAAATAATCATCAATACTGCTGAAATATCAATAACCCAGCTCCATACCTCACCGGTGTAGCGACCTTTATGTAAGTCGCCAATTAGGCTTAAAAAACCACCGGTTTGGTAATCTAACTTTAGTTCGCCAGTTGTAAAATCAAGCTCTGCGTAAGCAAAACCTGCGGGTAGTGGGTAATCGAGCATAACCAGTGCGTCTTCTTTTTCCCACTCAATACTTTTAACGTTGGTTAAAGAGTATTGCTCAGCAAGAAACGTTTCTATGTCTGGATAAAGCGTTGGCAGGGAGTCTAGTTGTGCATTCGCTTTTGTGACTAATTTTGCTGGAATAGTCGCAGTTACTTGCCCATTATTTTTATCGTCTTTAAGCCAATCAACATGGTTAAGCACAATGCCGCTAACACAAAATAAAATAAGCAAAAAAAACAAAGCTGTAGAAATATAAATATGCAGTGCACGGCTTGTGCTGTACAAAGCACGCTTATTAATAAACGCCATAAAAACAGTAATTAAGTTAAAGTTACAATATGATAATCATTTGCATTAACTATTACAAATTTACTTACTTAACTTTACATTAAATTTTGGCTAAACGATGTGTGCAAACAAAAGGGGTGACTATTTAGCGCTAGGCGGGTGCGAGGGCCTTAAAATTAGGTAAATCATTACAGCTATTTCAATTACGCCAACAAGGTAAATAACCCAAACAGGGGTGCTTGAGTAAAGTAAAAACACAAAGCCAATTAACATACCAATTGCGGCGTAGCATTTTGCTTTAACTGGCACTACTTTATGCGCTTGCCATTGTTGTAAGGTAACGCCGTAACGAGGGTGGTTAAGCAGCCAATGTTCAAGCGCCGGCGATGAGCGAGTAAAGCAGGTAAGCGCAAGAATAAAAAAAATGGTAGTAGGCATAACGGGCAGCACAATACCAATAATGCCAAGCGCAACAAGTAATAAACCAAGCGCTTTAAGCCATAAGTTTTTATAACAAATAAATACTGCTTTTATATTCACTTAGGCTCTTTTAAGTAAGGGTTGTTAGTTAGGATTGTAGGCCAAATCGTTGTAAAATCTAACCCTATAAATGCAAAAAAGGGCAAACTAAGTTTGCCCTTTTAAAATACCAAATATGTTTTACTTATTTAGAAGTAGTAACCTACGTTAATGTTAAAGCGACGTTCTGTGTCGCCATCACCAATAATTGTTCCGCCAATAAATGGCTGGTTACGCGCTTGAATAAAGTCAAAGTAGGTAAATAACGGGCCTGCCGATACACTCATACCGGTTACGTTCATCCACGTGTTTGCGCTGTCGTCAGATTTGTCGTAAATAATGCCGTAGTCGTTATAAAATTGCACGCCAGTTACTGGGCCCCAATCAAGTGATAGGTCGTATGCTACGTTGAAGTTAGTCATCGTTGCTTCGCTTGATACGGTATCGTAGTAATCAAATGCGCCAACTACAAAACGGTTGCTGTTGTCGTCTAGGTCGTAGTCGTATTCGCCGTGCTGAAATTGAATATTCCAGTTATTAATTTGGCTGTTTACGTGGAACGCCCATGCACCGTAGTTACCAGCGCGGTCGTTACCATCATGTAGGCCACCACTTAAAAGTGATATACCCACATCTGTTTTAGCGTTTTCGCCATGCTCAATTTGATACACTGTACGACCAGCAAAGGTGTTGTATTCACCAAGGCGAGAACCAGGGGCATCGTATGTGCCTTCGGTTGTTGCACGGCTACCTACAATATCGAAAGAGTAACGTTCGTTAACTTCTGAGCTGCCATCAACACCGCCTACTTCATCATTTTTGAAAAAGCCCAGATCTAGTTTCCAATTGTCTTTAAGTTTGCGGTTTACTGTTACACCTAAATCGAAGTCGTCTTCTAGGCCAACGTAGTAGTTAGTGCTAAAAAAGTAGCTGTGTGAGTTGTATGGGCCGTTACCAAACGGTACAGGTGCAATACCGGCTTGCGCTTCCCAGCCATCTGTAAATTCGTAACCTAAGTATGCATACTTAACAATGGTCATGTAATCGTAAAAACGAAAATCACCATTTACAGAAATATCGCTAATTTCGCCTGATAAGTTAATGCGAAATACTTCAAAGTCTAAATCGCCGCCACGGTCTTGCGTGTCTTCATCGTATGAATTAGTGCTGTAGTTAAAGCGTACGGCACCGCCAATTTTAATGCCTTCGTCTTCTTGCTCTGGCGCAGCTTGTGCAACAACAACTTCTTTGTTGTCGGCTTTTTTACTGATTTCGGCAACTTGTTGTTGGTGTTGCTTGTTGATTTGGCTTTGCTTTGATTTTTCATCAGCGAGCTGCTGTTCAAGCAACTGCATTTGTTGCTTAAGTTGCTTTAATTGGTTTTGCAGTGTGTCAAGATCGGCTGCGTGAGAAGTGCTTGCTGCACCACCAAGCATAAGTGCTAGTGTTAATTTTGAGAGTTTAGTCATTGTTGATGCTCAGATTGTGTTTAAAAAATAAAAAATTCAAGGTGCCCAAAAGCCCCTTACGAATGATGTAAGAACTAATATAAATTTATTTTTTTTATTTTTTATTTATTTGGTGTTTGAGTTAACGCGCCTACCTCTAACAGAGGTGATGCGTCTAACTTATCAGCATCCATCATTGCTGCAACGCGTTGCATAGATGAAAGCAATAAACTTTGCTCCCATTCTGCAAGTGCAGAAAACTTTTCAATAAAGTGTTCTTGCAGTGGCTGTGGCGCTTTTTCTAGTAACTCTTTCCCTTGCTCGGTGAGGTATAAGCTCACTCGGCGTTTATCCATTTGACTACGAACGCGTGTTACAAGGTTTCTGCTTTCTATTCTATCAAGAATATTAGTCACAGTAGCCGGGCTTAAATTAACATTCTGAGCTATACGGCTAGCGGTTATTCCATCGGTGTGCGCTACTTCTTGCATTATAAGCAATTGTGGGCCTGTTAAACCTGATGTTTTATTTAGCTGCTTAGAATGTAAGTCAATCGCGCGGATTACTTTACGTAAAGAAACTAATAATTCGTCATATTTTTGCATTTGCTTATCTCGTCGATGGGCCAAAGGTGTGCCGTAATCGCGAAATGTTACACATCAAATAAATTGAATTCAAATAATAAATTAAGCTTGAGCCCATGTTCATTGGTTTTTATTAGTTTGAGCAGAAACTAAAATAGTATAACTTTGTTTAAAACTTATTAAATGTTATTAGCATATTGTTTGCATTGTGGTGCGCACACTACGTATGTTGAGAATAATTGGCAAGTCTTATGGTGTAGACTTTAGTATTATTCATAACAGCTGTTGCTAATTAGTAATTGTTTGTAAGTTAGCTGTGTATGTATTAATCGCCAATGAACAAATTTCAAACCATAAAGGTCAACACGCCCTAGTGAGTATAGCGTATACTTTACACATGCATTATTGTTTATATGTACATGTTAAAAATCTTTAATATCAGTATTGTAGGGAAAAACATGAAATTATCGCCATCAGTTAGCATTGAACAAAGCGAAACCGGTCTAGAGTTTATAAAAGTAGCGAGCTCAAAGTGTGATGCAAAAATATTTTTGCAAGGTGGGCAAATTACCGAGTTTATCCCAAAAAATAACAAGCCACTTATTTGGGTATCTAACAATGAGACGTTTCAAGAAGGGGTAAGCATTCGCGGTGGGATTCCTATTTGTTGGCCTTGGTTTGGTAACCATGCAAACCAAGATTGGCCAGCGCATGGCTTTGCACGTACCAGTTTATGGCAAGCTGACGAAGTGCACGAAAGTGATGAGCACATTACAATTAGCTTAAACTTACCCATGAAATTAGTTAACCCAACGTATTGGCCTCATCACTCGGCGTTAAAGGTTGAGTTTGTTTTGAGCGAGCAGTTACAGGTGCGTTTAACCACAACTAACTTAAGTAATACTGCGTTTAGTTATACTCAAGCGCTGCATACTTACTTTCCTACCTCTGATATTAAAAATACGGTTGTTGATGGTTTGCAAGGCGCGCAATATATTGAATTTGGCGAAGGGCCTTTTGCTCAAAACGAACAAGTTAATTTTACTCGCGAAACCGATATGGTGTATACACAGGCCGCTGTCCAGCAGCACATTCATACCCCAGATGGGATTATTAATGTAAGCCGCGAAAACTCAAGCTCGTGTGTGCTGTGGAACCCATGGATAGAAAAGTCTAAGCGTTTATCTAATTTTGCTGACGATGAATACCTAAGCATGGTGTGTTTAGAAGCCGCCAATGTGTTAGAAGATAAGGTGACACTTGAGCCTAAGCAAAGCCATACGTTAGTTACTACGATCAGCTGGGCTTAACAGCCAGTAAAAAGGAAAGGTACATAAACGTGTTTAATAATCAGCAAATAATAGATTTACCAAAGCACAGTGAAATACAGCTCAATCCCTTGGCCGATAAAGCGTTATTACACGTGCAACTTAATTGGCTGGCGTTTTACATTCCTTTTTGCGCGGTATTGTTTGCTGTTTGTTACTTTAACGAAGCGTTTGCTAACAAAGCACAAACCTACTTGCTAATAGGTGTGCCCATTTTAATTTTGCTTTCAATGCTTTATAACGCCGTGAGTATAAAACTGCAGGGCTTTGCACTGCGCAATCACGATATTGCGTTTAAAAAAGGGGTTATTTGGCAGCAAATAACTATTTTGCCTCTCGCGCGTGTACAGCATATGGAAATTCACCAAGGCCCTATTGAGCGAAAACTAAAGTTAGCCAGTTTAAAGTTATTTAGTGCCGGCGGGGTCAGCGCTGATTTACAAATAAGTGGCTTAACCCACGAGCAGTGTAAAAACATACGCCAGTTTGTACAAAATTATCGCCAAGACGACACACCCGCGCAGGTTGAATTAGCCAATGAGTAATACCATTAGCGAGGAGCAAAGTAGCTCACTACATTGGCAAAAAGTATCGCCTTGGGCGGTAGTGTATTTTGTGGTGTATTTTAGTGTGCGCTTTGTAAAAGACGGGCTTTTAAACCTACTACCCATGCTTGTGGTGTTTGTTACACAAGTAGAAAACAAGCTGTTTTGGGCGCAAGTAGCTGGTGCTACTGCATTAGTAACACTGCTAATCTATTCAATTTTATATTACATAAACTTTAAGTTTTGCATTAGCGACGATCACGAAATTTTGCTTAACAAAGGGGTGTTTAAAAAAGAGCGCCTAACACTCAAGTTTTCGCGCGTGCAAAATGTAAATATTGCTGAGCCCTTTTATTTTACTCCTGTTAATTTAGTTAACTGTATTTTTGATGCCGCAGGCAGCGTAACGCAAGAGGCGGTATTGCCAGGTGTTACCAAAGCCTATGCTCAGCAAATGCGTAAACAAATTTTTGCCTTTAAAGCGCAGCAGCAACCCGACGAGCAAACCACCTCAAGTGAGCATTTTGAAGCAGAAAATAGCTTACGTATCAGTAATAAAGAAATTGCTAAATTTGGCTTAATGTCAAACATGGCTATATTAGCCATGGCCGCTATTGCGCCTTTTATAAATGTGTTGGTTGATTTTTTAGAGCAACAAATTATTGCTAAGGTTGAGGGGTTTTATCAGCAAGAGCTTGGTTTACTGGCAAGTGCAGCAACCTTTGCCATGATCACGCTTATTGCTTTGCTTGTTTTAATTGCTGTGATGCTGTCGGTAGGCATGTCGCTTATTCGTTTTTATAATTTTGAGCTTTACTTTAAAGGCCAAAAATTTAAACGCATTGCTGGCTTATTAGAGCGCCATCAGTTGTCTATGAGCATGGATAAGGTGCAATCGATTGTTATAAAACAAAACCTAATGGGGCGGTTACTAAAGCGTTTTACCGTTGAGTGCTTACAAGCAAGTAGCGGCGGTATAGCGGCAGGCGTGGCTGCTAAAAAAAATAAACAAACCTTAGTGTTACCCGTTTTAAATAGCGAGCAAGTAGATAGCGTATGCCAATGGATTTACCCGTGGTTTAATAGTAAAAAACTGCAATTTAACGGCGCAGAACGTGCCTTACTTTATAAAAACTTGAGCTTTTATGCGTTAATTCCAAGCGCTATCGTGCTGCTAGGGTGCTACTTAGGTGACTTTAACCTTTGGTTTGGCGTGGGCGTATTACTTATTTTAGCGGGATTGGTAACGCTTGCTTATCAGCGTTATGGCTATTATTTGCATGAAGACAACGGCCGTTTTTACATGGTGGTACGCAAAGGGATGATAGGTGTGCATTACCGTGTATTTGAGTTGTACAAAGCACAAAGTGCACGCAGTATTAGTACCTACTTTATGCGCCGCGCAGGGCTCAAAAGCCTGTATATACAACTTGCATCAGGATTTGCATTTATGCCCTATATAAAGCAGCAAGATGCTGATTATATAATTGATTTTACACTTTATCAGGCCGAGTCAACGCAGCGTAGCTGGATGTAGTTATACCAATCGACTTATACCAATTTGCATAATTAAGTGATCTATTTTGAGGGTGGATAAACGTGTTGATAGCAAGGCCAAAAATTCGCTATTGAGAACAAGCTATTACTTAATTTAAAAGTTTATAAAATATACACTTTTATAAGCTTTGTTACATTTTTTTACTGCAACGTTGGCTGGTTTAATAATACTCTAAGTGGTATCAATCATTTAAAGGATTATTATGAAAAAATCACTCATCGCTGCCTCTTTGTTATTAGCCACACCTACCTTAGCTGCTGATTGGCAAACTATTCATACCGAACACTTTAATGTGCATTACAGCACCGAAAATGCCGATTATGCTAAATCGACAGCGGTAGAACTTGAAATAGTGCGCAGTAAAGTGCTTGAGCAGCAAAACCGAGCGCTCGATAAAGTAGTTGATGTGGTGGTGTTTGATCCCCTAAATGCGCCCAACGGTTTTGCTTTACCTACTTCTAATAATCCCTTAATGGCCCTTTTTACCACGCCCCCACAATCAGACACGGTGGTTTCTAACATGAGTGGCTGGCAGCAATTACTTATATTGCACGAATATATTCACTTAGTGCATTTAGCGCAGCCAACACGTAACACATGGCAGCAAAAAATAAGGGGTGTGTGGGATATTTACGACTTAACTTACAGCGATATGCCGCGCTGGGTAGCCGAAGGTTATGCAACCTTACTTGAGTCAAAAATGACGGGCCGAGGGCGACTATTTGATAACTACACCGAGTCAATGCTAATTGAGTTTGCTCAGCAGGGGGCACTGCCGAGCTATAGCCAACTAAGCGCCACCGAGGGCGGTTTTATGGCAGGCTCTATGGCGTATTTAATGGGCAGCCGGTTTTTAAATTGGCTAGAGCAAACGTATTCAACGCAAATGCTCGATGCTGTTTGGACGCGCATGCAGGCTGTTAAAAAGCGCGATTTTAACGAGGCCTTTACTGGGATATTTGGCCAAAGTGCCGCTAAGCTATATGGCCGCTTTATTGCTCAATATACTTATAAAGCTATGGCAAAAGAGCAGTTAGAGCCTGCGCTTAACAGCGAGCTGTGGTTAAAGCTTAACTTATATGCAAGCAACCCTGCGCTTTCAAAAGATGGCAGTAAACTTGCGATTGTTGAGCGCGATAAAGATAAAAAAACCAAGCTTATTATTTACAGCACGCAGGAAAATACCAAAGCAGAGGAAGCATTTACAAAAGCACAAAAAGCGCTATTAGAAAACGATGCATTGGATATACCCGATAACCCCCCGAGTGTATTTAAGCGTGAGCAAAAACACATATTAAATCAAATAAACAGAGCGGGCATTGCTAATCCACAATGGGTAAATAACAACACACTTTACTTTAATGCTTATACGCGTGAAGAGACGGGTATTTATAACAAGGTGTCTGATATTTTTAGTTATAACACCGAAACCGGAAACGTTGAGCAGTTAACTAAGCTAGCTGGCTTACGTCGTTTTACTGTTACAAACAATGGCGAAACCCTTTACGCTGAGCAAGTACGCGGTGGCTACTCAGAGTTAGTAAAAGTAGATTTAGCCACGCAAACCATTACCCCTTTGTTTTCAAAAAGCTTAAAAACAGCCTACGACTATCCAACTTTTAGCCCTGATGAAACCCAATTAGCTTATGTATCAGCCAATTTAAATGAGAATTGGCAATTGTATATACAAGATATTGCCAATAATACTCGCCAAGCCGTGCCTATGCCCAACGGGTACCAATACCTAAGCCAGCCCAGCTTTAGTAAAAACGGTGAAAAAATTTACTTTGTAGCTGGCTTAAAAGGCTCAACTGATATTTATAGCTACCATATTGCAAGTAATACATTAACTAAACTTACCCAGGGCCAAGAGGCCGTTGCTCACCCCCTAGAAACAAGCAACGGAGCATTACTTTATTTATCCATTACTGCTGATGGGCCTAATGTAAAGCAATTACCAAGTACAGTAGAGGGCGAAATAATTACTGATTTGGCACAGGATAATAATGCGCCACTGCTTTTGGTGGATCAGTACACTTTGCCTAAAGCAAAAATATATAACGACAATGTAGGTAAACAAAGCAGCTACGATGTGCTTGATCAGCATGGAAGTTTAGCGCTAGGCGCACAGTATTACTCTGCCGCTACAAGTGCTTTAAATATTAATATTAAAAGCAGTGACTTACTTAAACAGTTAGACCTTCAAGCGGGATATAGTGTTGATTTAAATGATGATGCTTTGCACGGTGGGTACGCCCAAGCAAAATACAATGCACTGCCAGTTAAGCTTAAATTGAGTGTATTTGATTATGATTTAAATACTGCAAAACAATACCAAGCGAGCGAAAATGCAGAAGTACCTGCACGAGGTGGTTTTGCAGTCTTAAGTTACCCAATTAAATACGCGGCGTTTAGCCTAACGCCAGAGCTTGCCTTTAACTATACCGATTATAAGCAAGACTATAATAAATGGGCGCGCATAGGCATTACCCAAAGCTGGCAGTACGACCGTCAAGCATTTGCTATAGGGCAAAGTGTTAATGCCCAGTATTACGATGGCAGCAGTAAAAACATTAATTGGGACGGCTACGATTTAGCGGCCAACGTATTTGGTAAAGCGTTTGATGTGCCGCTTTATATTAATTTTACTCAAAAGCAGCGCGATAATAGTAGTTTAGCGCTAGGCGGATTTAGCTCAAACCTAATTAGCGAGCACCAAAATAGTGAGTTTGTGCTGTCATCAGAGCTGCCATTTTATAGCACAACTGCTGAGCGCTATATGGGTTATGGCGGTGGCTTTAGCTTTAAAGAAGGCATGCCGTGGCTTTATTATAAACAGCATCAGGTAGATGATGCGGTATACGCACAAAGTTATGGTTTAAAGTATCAAGGCAATTTTAGCTTTGGACTAGGTCCAGCCGGTGTGAACGATTTAACCTTTAATTTGGGGTTATCGCGCGTAGAAGGCGATAGCTTTGAGGATGAAATGCGCGGCTGGTTTAGTTTTTACTACTCGCTATAAGTGAATTACGATAACACGCTAATGCACTTGTGTAATAAGTGCATTAGTAAAAGCTGCGTTTAAACTAATTTAAAGTATTGGTGGTTAATTGGGCTTGTTTAGCGATGCAAGCTTAGCTTGATACACGTTTAGTCTTTCTTTATTACGCTCATATTGGATGGCTTTTTCAAGCAAGCTTTGTGTTTGCGCTGTGTGACCTTGTTGGTAGCGAATTTTAGCCAGCTCTAAATAGAGCTCCGATATATAAGGAGCTTTTGCAATGGCGAGTTCAAGTTGCTTTTTAGCTTGGGTGACCTTGCCCTGATGTAAGTTATTTTTAGCAATCACGAGTAGCTCGTAGGGGTCTTTCTCTTTATCAACAAGCTGGCTTGTTAGGCGTTTTTCTAGTGTTTTATCTCCTAGCTCATTTGCTAATATTCGATAGTTATTAATTAAATTTATACTTATATCGTTTCTATCAAGCGCGGTTTGATAAATCATGTGAGCGCTTTTTAGATCGCCTGCGCGGCGGTGCAATACGCCGGCTATATTAAAAAGCTCTGCATCGTTTGGGGTAAAGCGGTTGGCTTGCATAATTAAAGAGTAAGCCTTATTAAGATTGTTTTCGGCTAATGCCGCGGCGGCTAAGTTACTATAAAACTTACTGAGTAAATCGTTATACGTTGCACTACCGGAATAAAAGCTGCCACGTGTGGGAAAGTAGTCTATTAACGTGCCAGGGCGAATAAATACAATATAGTTACCATCTATTTCTTCTTCTGGCGCATACACTTTGGTTCTAAAGTGATTGGCGATGTAGACTAAATTACCTTCTTTGGCATACACAGGTTCACTGGTCATTTCTTGAAAGCTGGTATCGAGGCCTAAAAGTGTGGCGTAGCTTTGGGTTAATACAGCTAAACTAATACAGTTGCCTTGTGCGCGTTTAATAACTTGTTTAGATGTTAGTGTATCGCCGTGATACTTAAAGTTGGTAAGTTGGCTTTCTAGGTAGTTAAAAATAATTTCATCAGCGCGAACTTCATTTAAGTGTTTATGCGCGTATGCTAAAAACTTTTCTTGTTCGGGTTTTGGCAGCTCAAAAATGCTCTGCTCATTAGGTGTTTTAACTTGCTCGAAAAGAGAGTGGTTAATTACGTGTGTTAGCTGCACCTTTTTAATGGGCATTGCAGGCGGCGTGCTATTACAGGCAGTTAAAAAAAGGCTAAGAGTAAAAACTAGATATTTCATATATCACCTCACTGTGATTGTTAACATTACAGTGAGGTGATTTTTTAATCAAGCACTTGCAGTGCGGTGTTTACTTAAGCGGTTTTTTTGAGACTGCTTTTTGCGCTTACGGCGAGTAAACCACAAATAAAAGCCAGTACCACCAAGCCAAACAGGGCTTAAACCAATAACACACCAAATTATTTTACTAATGAGCCCTGCAAAATAACCAAAGTGAAGTTTTCTAAAGCTATCAATTACTTGCCAACCTACACCCACTTCGCGGATGTCCCAGTTTGCCATATGCTCGCCCGTTAGCTTGTTGTAAGTAACGGTATTGGCATATTCGCTGGCAAGTGGGTTACTGGTATCTACTTCTCCAAATAGCGTTATGTTTTCGTCTGGCTCAAGCGGCATGACTAAAAATGTGCCATTAAATGTGGGTATTTGCTTTTGGCTATCATCAAGCACGTGTTGAAAAGAAATCTCTTCATTGTATAAATTTTTAGTAAGTACGAAGTGTTCTTCTTCTGCGTGTTCAATGACTTCGTGATACCACACAGCGCCGTTAAAGTAGCCGCCAGTGATGGCTAAAATTATAATAATGGGCGAGCCAATTACACCGGTCATTTTATGGATGTCGCTAAGCACTATTTGCAGTGTGGCGCGCCAGCGTACGCTAAATAAACGCTGCCAAAACTTACGATAAATAATAAGACCTGTAATACCTAGTACTAAAAAAAACACCGCAAAAAAGAAGCCTAAAACGGTACCAGTTTGGCCTGGTAAATTTTTTAAATCATTGAGTAAAAAGGTGTAGTGTAAATCTAAAAACCAGTCTGTAAAGTAGTGGCTGGTTCCCACTGGCTCTGAAAGAATATTGCCAGTGTATTGATCTAAATGAAATTTATACCAGTCTTCTGTACCGCGCTTTATTAAATAAACCCGATCAGCAGTATCATCGTTAAATATTTCCCAGCTACCTACGACATACTCAGGGTACGCTTTTTGCGTTTTTGTTATAAGTGTATCCATAGGTAAGCGGTTGGCTTGTTGTTGTACAACAAAGTGACTGTCTGGCATTAATAAGCCGTCAATCTCGCTTTTAAATACCAAAACGCTACCCGTTATACTAATAACAAACAGCGGGACAAGCGCGATAAGGGCTACCCAACTGTGAATTTTAAAAAGTGTTTTTCTCATAGTTTATAATTGTGTAATTGCCACAGACCTGCGCATGATAACAATTATCAGTAGCATTTCATAGTTGTGCGACAAATACACACTCGTTGTTTAAGACAGGGTGCAAAGTGTTCAGCCTCCAATATACAAGTACGATTTGGTGTCCACTTAAAGTAACGGTTTTTGTACAGCTATCTTGCCAGTGCCTAATATAGGGTTACGCTAATTTGTTGAGTAAAATATATTCACCATTACAATGCGCGCTCACTTTAAAACTCATTTAAAAACAGATGTTTATTTATTGTTTCTAGCGGGTTTTATATTAACATTTAAGTAACGAGCGAGGTTGTTTTGGCGCACTATCTACCTATTTTGTCGGCTTTTATTTTAGTTTTTAGCTTTTTACCGCTATTGAGCAAAATTAGAAAGAATCGCAGTGTGTCGGGGTTATCACTATTAATGATGACTTTTGGTTTAGCGCAAAGCCTCTACTTTATTACTTACAATATTTATTTTGAACGCTACTTTATAGCACTACCGTTTTTTGTAACTGGAGTGCTAAGTGGTTTAATTTTATATTACTTTGCCCGCTATAACGCCGCAAAAGCTGAACGTATACAGCTTGTGGCTATGCTTGGCTTTTCGTTATTACCTTTTTTATTGCTGTTAAATAAAAGCCTAGAAACAGCATCGGTACTTAACGCACTTACATACGTAGGGCTAGTAATGAGCTCAGTACGGGTAATGCCGCAAACGTATAAAACCTTACGCAGTGGCAATATTAGCAATTTAAGTGCTCGCTACTTTAGCTTGCAGTTTGTAGCAGGTACCTGTGGCTTGTATGTAGAGCTAAGCAGTGCTATGACCAGCACCTCACATATTTTAATGTTTGTTATGCTGCTGCTTACAAATGCTGTGCAATTTGCGTGTATGCAATATTATAAAATGCGCCCCGCAATGGCTTAGCTATAAAATTAATAGTGATTATTTAATGACTATGTGGCAGGTTTAAACTCTAACTAATTTAGGGGGTCAACCTATGCAACTCACTATCCATCAAATTGATGCATTTACAAGCTCTTTATTTAAAGGCAATTACGCAGCTGTGATCCCGCTAGAGGCGTGGCTTAGCGATGAGTTAATGCTAAATATAGGCGCTGAAAATAATGTGTCTGAAACTGCGTTTACTTGCCCTCAGGCTGATGGCAGTTTTGCAATACGGTGGTTTTCACCATTAATGGAAATAGATTTTTGCGGCCACGCTACGCTCGCTGCTGCGTATGTTTTATGCGAGCAACACAACCTTAGCCAAGTGCGCTTTAACGCCACGGCCGTAGGGGAGCTTGTTGTAAACAAAAATAGCGATGGTAGTTTTACTATGACCTTTCCTAAACAGGCGCCAGTAGAAGTGAAAACTATACCCGAAGCGCTGTTAAAAGGGTTGTCTATACAACCAATAAAGGTGCTAAAAAATCGTCAAGCATATTTTGCTATTTACGAAAATGCACAACAAATCCATGATTTAACTACTCAGCCTGATTTATTAAAAACCTTATACCCACTTGATGTTGTCGCCACATCAAGTTCTGCTGAGTACGATATGGTGTCTCGTTATTTTTGGCCTGCAAGTGGCGGCGAAGAAGATTTTGTTACGGGTTCTATTCACACTGGCCTTGCCCCTTACTGGGCACAGCAGTTAGGTAGAAATAAATTAAACGCGTATCAGGCTTCAAGCCGTGGTGGTTTTATACAATGCGAAGTAGGCGAGGATACCGTCAGGTTAACTGGTAACGCTGTACGGTATTTGAAAGGTACAATTTATTTATAAATTCGCATTAAAAAGGCCACGTATTACGTGGCCTTTTTGATTGAGTTTATTAAGCTTCTAACGCTTTAGCAATTAAGTGATCAATATACTTTTTATGTGCTTTAGTAGCTGTATCGGCTCCCCATCCTACGCTTGTATCAGCTATTTGTGTTAGCTGATACAGCGCGGCAGTTTTTGCCAAATTATCGTGTTTACTTGCTTTGCCTAGGCCTGCAATAGCAATAAGCTGATTTACATACTCTATTTGTAGATTGCGGCTAATAGACGTGCTCTCTTTGCTATCAACAAAAATACTGGCCGTTAGGTCGTCCATAAATTGCGTTAGGCTATATTCATTACCATACAGTGCGGTGTCTGAAATACGTAGCATAACAGCCGGGTGCAGCAATTGCGCAAGTACCGTTTTTTGCATGCCTAAAATCATTTTGTGCGCTTTAGGGTCTTCATTTTTACCATAATGGTTAAAGCCACGGCGTTGTTGCTGTAAATAGTTGTATAAAGGCTGCATGCTGATTAGCACATCAGGTGCAAATACATATTTAGCAAGTATGTTCATTGCTTGCGTTTGGCGCTCAAGTGGTACTGGCATAAACGGCTTACTTGCATGTGTATCACCTACTACTGCACGTTCAACATATACGCCACCTATTTGGCGAGAAACAACACCTGCTTGTCTACGGTATTGACCGAACAAACTATTAGCCGAGGTAACCAGCTGTTGATAAGACTCACCTTTTACTGTGGCTTTATCTTTTAGCTCCGTAAATAGTTTATCAATTAGCGCCATGCGGTCGGCGCCATAGGCTGCTGGATTTGACGATAAGTCGCCAATCATTACACGGGGGTCTATGTGGCGGCCCGGGGCACGCATATCATCGGCATCATTACCGAAGGCAAGGGCATGTTCGCTTGAGCGAGCGAGTATGTTTTCAAGTCGTGCTTGTTCGGCAGCTTTATCTTCTAAGGCGCTGCTATAGCCATAGTTGATAGCCCAATCATCATAAGGACCCGGCTTAGTTTGAAAAATATCACCTTGCTGTACACCGATTGGCGCGATGTTAGCGGGTGCATAATCCATCACAGAACCGGTTACTATGCCTTGAGTTTTATTTTTGTCATGAACCTCTTTTTCATCCCACAAAATAGACGATTTCATATTGTGGTTTAAGCCTAATGTATGACCCACTTCATGAAGAATTAACTGGGTTAAACCTTGGCGAATCATTTCATTGTCATCAATCGAGGCACCTGTTGCTAAGCCTTTAGCAACCAGCAGGTTTTGTTGAATTTCATGGCCTAGTGAGCAATTTAACTCACCTTGTGTAGGCAGGTGTTGGCCGTGGCTCATTGTGCCTTGGGTGTATAGCGTGTCGTAAATCCAGCGGTTTTTCATAAATACAAACTCAAGCATAATGTCTGAGCCGAGTATTTCACCTGTTAGTGGGTTGGCAAGAGCCGGTCCGTAGCCGCCAAATGGCGGTTTTGGCGATGAAGTCCAACGTAGTACGTTGTAGTTAATATCACCAGCATCCCACGTTGCGTCATCGGGTTGTACTTTAACTTCGAGTGCGTTTTTAAAACCGGCTTTTTCAAACGAGCTATTCCATGTAAGCACAGCATCGCGTATTGTGTCGCGCCACTCTACAGGGGTGGTGTTTTCTATCCACCAGGTAATTGGTTTTACCGGCTCAGAAAGTTCAGCATCAGGGTTTTTCTTTTGTAGATCCCAGCGCTTAATAACATCGTCATAGGGCGCCCAATCGGTTGAGGTCATTAGATCAAATTGATTGGTGAAATAACCTATGCGCGCATCATCTTTACGTGGTTGGTAATCGTTTTTAGGTAATGCCACAAAAGAGTGCTGGACCTTTACAGAGATATTGCGCGGGTCACTTACGGCACTTGTACCACGCACGGTGGGACTGGCATTACTAAATACGTAATCAACGACTATATCTAAGTTGTTTGGGTAGGGGCGCTGTTTAACAATACGCGACTTTTTAGTATTTAATTTACCTACTTTAAAGCGTTTTTTAGCGTTTTTATCGGCTGGGTTTAGCGTTGGCGATACCTTGTGTAGCGCTTCACTTAAAAATAGCTTGTTGACCTTAAAGGCTATTTTACCTTCTTCTTCTTTTTCTATTTTAATGCTGGCTAAAACGGCTTCGCTGATGTTGGCATTGCTTGCTTTGGCAATGGCGCTGTTTTGATCAAATTTATAGCGAGGTGTTTTGCTCACTATATCTATGCGGTCAAAGTATTTTCTAAACTCAATGAGCTTGGTTTCTCTATAGGCGCCGCGATAATGCCCGGCATCAGTGACACCGTCGACTGTATGGGCAAAGTATACAAAAGGGGTATTAAGCTGCGACTCGGTGATCACCATTAAGTGTTCACCGGTTTTTTGGTCTTGGTATAAATTAAAAATACCTGAAAATTCGGTTTGTCCTTCGACCATTTCGCTCAGGGTTTTTGATTTTTTGTCTTCTTTTTTATCATCAGCCACTGCGTGGCCGCTTAGCGCTATACTCAGTGTTAGCGCAAGGGTTGTTAATTTCATTTTTATAATCTATTTCGCTGTTATTTATTTAGTGTGACTGTACGTAAATTAAAAATTGTTCGCACATGTTCTCGATGAAATCATAGCTCTAATTTGTAATACACTGATTTTAAATAGTAAAAATTTGTAACAAAATATAATAAATGCGATGAGTTACAGGTATTTGTAAACGGCTACGTACCTTAACTGAGTTTTTAAATTTATTTGTAACAGTTGCTTACAAATGTCAGGTTAATGTTTTATTGCGCTCTGTTATTATAGTGTTAGTAGAAATATGAGGTAATTAGGATATGCAATCAAATTCACTGAGATGGGTGTTCCCATTTGTAGCATTAGCCATTGGTGTAGTGGGCTTTATGGGAATAAACGCTATTGCACAAGAAGATCAAAATAAAACAGCAGTAGATACACGACCCACCGTGCAAGTTGAGCCTGTAGAAGCTAATAATCACCAAGTAATAATAAACAGCTACGGCGAAATAAAACCATTAGAAAACACACAGTTGGCGGCGCAGGTGTCGGGGGAAGTAATTAGCTGGCATCCTAGCTTTGTAGCTGGTGGCGTGGTTTCTCGTGGCGATACACTGATTAGTATTGAAAAAGACAACTACGAAGCAGCCGTTTTAGTTGCCGAAGCCGATTTAGCGCGTGCCAAAGCAGCCTTAATTGAAGAGCAAGCGCAGGCAAAAGTAGCCGAAGACGAAGCAAAGCGTTTTCCGAATAAAGCACGTACAGACTTATTTTTACGTAAACCGCAGGTGTTAAGCGCCCAAGCAGCGGTTAAGTCGGCGCAAGCCGCATTAAAAAGAGCACAACGTGATTTAGAAAACTGCGATATAAAAGCCCCATACGATGCGTTAGTAGTGAGCCGTAATGTAGGCGTTGGCCAGTTTGTGGCTATGGGTGCACAAGTGGCTGATTTAAATAATATAGAAACAGCAGAGGTTATTATTCCTATTGCTGGTTTTGATAGCGTATTTTTACCGGAGCGAATTAAGGGCATTAAGGCCACTATTATTCAAAAAGGGTTAAACAGTTTTACACGTGAAGGCGTGATTGACCGCGACCTAGGTATTGTAGATAACGCGACGCGCATGAGCAGCTTAGTGGTACGTATTGAAGACCCATACGGCTTAAAAACACAGCAACCGGCTATTAAATTTGGCAGCTACGTGCAGGTTAATTTTGCAGGCGCCATGCTTAATAATATTTACCGTTTGCCGCAATCATTAGTAAATAACCAAACGGTGTGGATAGTTAACGAAAACCAAGAGCTTGAACCGCGCAAAGTAACCGTAGTGAGAGAAGAAGGCGAGTACTTTTATATTAGCAGCGGACTTAATGCCGATGATAAGTTGGTTACCACGTTACCTGAGTACCCACAAAAAGGCA
This sequence comes from Pseudoalteromonas sp. P1-25, assembly GCF_001401805.1. Classification (GTDB taxonomy): domain Bacteria; phylum Pseudomonadota; class Gammaproteobacteria; order Enterobacterales; family Alteromonadaceae; genus Pseudoalteromonas. The sequence continues at coordinate 55,009 of NZ_LKDW01000011.1, read as the reverse complement.
TGCAGGTAAAAGTGGCTGGCATGAGCGAGCCAAGTAACGCTAATACAAACACCGAAAGTAGCGCTGAAGCGCAACAGTTGTAAGGTGTAAATTAATGAACGAATCAATTGAAAAAAAACAAACAGGGTTAATAGCTTATTTTGCTAAAAACTCTGTTGCAGCCAACCTAATGATGGTTTTTATCATCATTATGGGGGTTATTAGCTACTTAACTATTCAGCGCCAAATGTTTCCTAATGTAGAAATTAACTACATTAATGTTGAGGCCAATTACCCCGGTGCCTCACCACAAGAAATTGAAGAAAGCATTCTTATAAAAATTGAAGAATCACTAAAGGATGTGACCGAAATTAAAAAGGGCGTGTACCGCGCCTTTAGAAATGGCGGTAGGGCAAGCCTTGAAATTAACACCGATGCAGAGCTTACCGATGTGCTTGATAAGGTAAAGCTGCGTGTTGATGGTATTGCAACCTTTCCTGCGGGCATGGAACCGGTCACCATAAGTCAGATTGAGTTTAGGCAAGATGTTATAGGGATGACCTTAGTTGCCGATTTGCCGCTGACAGAACTCAAACCAATTGCTAATCAAATTGAAGATGAGCTATTACAGCTATCTAACGTATCGTTGGTAGAAAACGATGTGCCGCTTGATGAAATTGCCATCGAAATCGACCCTGATACGTTACGCCAATACAATTTAACCCTAAGCGATGTAATGAACGCGGTGCGCAGTTATTCTGCTAACTTTTCGGCGGGGCAACTAACAACCGATGCGGGGGTTATTTCTGTTCGGGTTGAAAACCAGTATTACTCTGGTGATGAGTTTAGGCAAATACCGGTAAAAATAGGCGAATACGGCGCTAAAGTGTTGCTTCAAGACGTTGCCGTTATCAAAGACCAATTTACCGAAGGCGAGCGCTACTTTAAATTTAACGGCGAAAACGCAGTGTATATGTCGGTAAAGGCTACGCAAGATCAAAACATGATTCCGGTTGCCGAGTCGGTTAAAGCATATATTGAGCAAAAGAATACCCAGCTACCACCGGGTGTTAGGTTAGAGCCATTAATGGACATGACGTACTACCTAAATGCGCGCCTTGATATGATGAAAGCTAACTTGTTTCAAGGGGCAATATTAGTCGCTATTATGCTTTCGTTATTCTTGCGCTTTAAATTAGCGCTTTGGGTAATGATTGGCTTACCGGTGTGCTTTTTAGGGGCAATGATGCTAATGCCGTTATTTGGTATAAGCATTAATATAATTTCGTTGTTTGCATTTATTATGGTGCTCGGCATTGTGGTTGATGACGCCATAGTAATAGGGGAAGCCGCTTATACTGAGGTAGAAAAAAGCGGAGGCGGAGTTGAAAACGTCGTTTGTGGTGCAAACCGTGTAGCAACCCCTGCTACATTTGGTGTATTAACAACCATTGCGGTGTTTGCCCCATTTACACTATCGAGTGGGCCAGAAAGTGCCTTCTTTTACGCGATTGCTGTAGTAGTAATACTGTGTTTAGTATTTAGCTTAGTTGAGTCAAAACTTATTTTACCGGCGCATATTGCCCACACGCACTTTTCACCTATTAAAAAAGGTGGCTGGCGCGATAGGTTTAATATGCGCTTTTTTGGTTTTGTAAATGGCCCTTATAAGCGTTTTATATCCCGCTGTGTAGACTGGCGCTGGACGGTATTGTTTGGCTTTATTGCTATGTTTTTTATAAGCATTGCGCTTATCACATCAAATAAAGTACGTACTGTACCTACGCCAAAAGTGCCACATGATTTTCCGCAAATTCATATAGAAATGAACGACAATGTGTCTGACTTACAAACTATTGCAGCTATTCGTGAAGTAGAAGCCATGGTGTTACGAGTTGATGAAGAAACAGAGCGTGAATTTGGCCAAAAAATAATTCGTGATGTACTGGTATTTAATCAAGGCAGAACCGAGTCTCAGTTGCTTGCGCCGTTAGTTGATGAAGAATTACGACCTTATAACGCGTTTGAACTTTCGCGCCGCTGGCGAGAAGCCATGCCTACCATTGCAGGCATTAAGTCACTCACTATTGAAGATGATGTTGGCGGTGGTGGCGGCACTGGCGAAGGCGAATTTGGTTATTTACTATTTGGCTCTGATATAGATACGCTTAATGCCGCAGGCCGTCGTTTTATTCAGCTACTGCAGCAACAAAAAGGCTTGTTTGATATAAGCTCGACCATTGACCCTGCTAGCAAAGAAGTGCAAATGAGCTTAAAACCTGTCGCTTACGATTTAGGGCTCGACCTTGCTAATATTGCAAACCAGGTAGGCGCCAGTTTTTATGGTGGCGAAGCGCAGCGTGTAATACGTAACGGCGAAGAAGTAAGAGTAATGGTACGTTACCCTAAACTGACTCGCGAAGCGTTTTCATCGCTAAAACACACAGTAGTTACAACACCGCAAGGGCGTGAAGTACTTTTAGGTGATGTAGTTGAGCTAACCGAAACGCCAGGGATTAGCTATATTCGCCGTGAGGGCGGTTATCGTACAGTGTATGTGTACGGCAGTATTGATGAAGAAGTTATAGAGCCAGGCGAAGTGGTTTCACAAGTAAAAGAAAACTTATTGCCACAGCTTAAAGAGGAATACCCAAGCGTTAAATCAGAGTTAGGTGGTGCAATAGAAGAGCAACAAGCGCAAGCTAATGAGCAGTTTCTGTTTTTTGTAGGCGGCATGATTTTAGTTTATATATTACTTGCCGTACCACTTAAAAGTTACGCCCAGCCGCTTATTGTTATGTCGGTTATTCCGTTTAGTTTAACGGGGGCTATTTGGGGTCACTTTTGGTTTGATTTAGACATTAGCTTAATGTCGGGCTTTGGTTTAATCGCCGCGGCCGGCGTAGTAATAAACGACTCGTTGGTAATGACCGACTACGTAAACCAAGTACGCCGAGAGGGTGTAAGTGTTAAAAACGCGGTAATAGAAGCCGGTTGCGCACGCTTTAGGGCAATATTACTCACCTCAATTACCACCTTCGCAGGTGTGTTGCCCATAATGTTTGAAACCAGCTTACAAGCTAAGTTTGTAATCCCTATGGCTGTAGCGCTTGGCTTTGCTGTGATGTTCGCAACACTTATTACGCTTATATTGGTGCCATGTTTATACATAATTTTGGGCGATATTGGTAACGTGTTTAAAATGGTTTTTCGAAAAGTTTTTAGACGAAAAGCGCCTATAAATCAAACATCTTAAACCACTTAAAGCCAACTCTAGCGAGTTGGCTTTTTAATTATTAAGGATTGCATAAAAATCTCGGTTACATTCTTTTGTTTGAATAAACCATGCGCCCGTTTTATAATCATTTTTCTGTTGGCAAATTAGTCGAAAGGCTAAGACGCAAAGTTTCCGGTCTAAGGTTTAAACTATGATAGCGGGGCTGCTGGGTGATTATTGTACGGTATCGCTTGCTCTCAGTGTCGTTTTTGTGTATCCATATGAAATGGATAAAATTTTGTGACTCTTAAGGTGTTACTGTGTTTATGCATACGTCGTTGGCCTGTGGAAAATGGTCAACTATAGGTTGTTTAAATCATCATACCCAATTATTCATTGGAGATGTGATTAGTATAACCTTTTCAGACATGCAAGGAGAGCTCGTTGATTTATCGTTTGATTATAAAATTACCTCTTTGGAGCAAGGTGAGCCTCATGCTTGGCCACGGTTAGTTGCTGAATATATAAACGTGCATGTCCCTTTAGTAAGTGCAGGCAGAATGACCAAGCATGGTTTGGTTATAGCTTATCGAAATAACGAAATATTTGCCTTAGAAAGTAGCGGTATTAATAAAGCACAGGTTGAGTTTCATTGTGTAGCAAAGTGTGACAACTTAATACAATGCAACGACCAAGAATATGATTACGTATACCCTCAGTGTAGCGAAAATTACAATGCGGGCACTAAGGTACTACAACTTAAAACAGGTTACATATACCAGTGTAAGGCATGGCCATTTAGCCAGTTTTGCAGAACCAATAATGATAAGGACTCAAGCTTTGAACCCGGTGTGGGAAAAAGCTGGGCGATGGCGTGGACTAAGGTTTCTTAGCGCTTTTAAAATAAAAACCAACTTCCCATGGGTGTAATGACAAGAATAAAATTGCAGTAATTTTAAAATTTGGACTTATACCTCAAGCCCACTCACTATGAGTGGGCTTTTTTATTTTTATGATAAACTGCCCGTATTGTTATTTTTTATACGGTTTTGTTGTGTCATTAAGTGAATTTTCTTCTCAATCATTAGCTCGTTTTCCTGTTGCTAAAAAGCAGCCCCATCAATTAACTATACACAATAAAACGCGCACCGATAACTACTACTGGATGCGTGATGATGAGCGCGAAAACAAAGAAATACTCGCCCATTTAGCAGCCGAAAATGCATATTGCGATGAGCAACTAGCCGCGATAAAACCGCTACAAAACAGTATTTTTGAAGAACTAAAAGGGCGCATCGTAAAAGATGACAACACGGTACCGGTAAAAGATGGTCAGTACTGGTACCACTCAGAGGTTCGCGGCGATGATGAGTATTCACGCCATTACAGAAGCACGAGCATTAATACTGATAACAAGCAGTTACTACTTGATGTAAATGTTTTAGCCCAAAACCATGAATTTTATGAACTAGGTGAAGTAGCGCTAAGCCCATGCGAGCAATTAATGGCCTACAGTGAAGATACCGAAGGGCGTAGAATTTACAGTGTACATTTTAAAAACTTGCAAACCGGTGAAATGCTCAGCGATATTTTAGAAAATACCGAAGGGCAAATTGTTTGGGCTAACGACAATAAAACCGTATTTTACGTTAAAAAAGACTTACAAACGTTACTGGGTTTTCAGGTGTTTAGGCACGAGTTAGGCACAGCGCAAAGCCAAGATGTCATGGTGTACGAAGAGCACGATAAAAGCTTTTTTATGGGCCTGGGTAAAAGCCGCGATGAGAGCTTAATTATTATTGATTTAGCCACCACCGAAACAAATGATACGTGGGTCCTAGATGCCAATAACCCGCAAGGAGAGTTTTACCCCTTGCTGCCGCGTGAGGAAGGTCATGAGTTTGATATTGATAAACATGGCGATACTTTTTACATAGTAACCAACTGGCAGGCTAAAAATTTCAGACTGATGACGGCAACAAGCGAAACAATCGCAGATAAAACGCAGTGGCAAGAGCACACCGCGCACCGTGAGCATGTGTTGCTTGAAGGCGTAGAAATATTTGATGACTTTTTAGTATTAACTGAGCGCGAACAAGGCCAAGCTCGCTTTGTTGTGATTAATAAAGCCCAAGCACGCATGGCGCTTGAATTTAGTGACCCGTGCTACTATGCCGCTGTAGCGATGAACCCCGAGCCCCAGGCGCGCTCGGTCCGTATTTATTATTCAAGTCTCACCACGCCAGGAACGTTGTACAATGTTGATTTAGCCTCGGGTGAAAAAACATTACTTAAACAGCAGCAAGTACTGGGTGGGTTTAATAGTGCACTTTATGCCTCTGAGCGCTTACTTGTGACAGCACGCGATGGCGTGCAAGTACCTGTTTCTTTAGTTTATAGAAAAGACACCTTTACCAAAGATGGCACTAACCCGCTGTTTCAATACGGCTATGGCGCATATGGTTACACGATAGATCCGAGCTTCTCGAGTACTTCATTGAGTTTGCTAGACCGCGGCTTTGTGTATGCTATTGCACATGTTAGAGGCTCCGAAATGCTAGGACGCCACTGGTACGAGCAAGGTAAAAAAGAGCATAAACAAAATAGTTTTAACGACTTTATTGATATTACAAAGGCTCTTGTTGAGCAAGGCTACGGTGATAAAAACAAAGTGTTTGCCTCTGGCGGCAGCGCAGGAGGCTTATTGATGGGGGCTGTTTTAAACCAAGCGCCAGCGCTTTATTTAGGTGTAGGGTGCCATGTGCCATTTTTAGATGTGTTAACCACCATGTTGGATGAAAGTATTCCACTTACCACTAATGAGTATGATGAATGGGGCAACCCAAACGATGAACATTTTTATGATGTTATAGCTAAGTACTCACCGTACGATAATATCAGCGCCAAAGACTACCCGCATATTTTAGTGACCACAGGCCTGCACGACTCTCAAGTGCAATATTGGGAGCCTATGAAATGGGTGGCGAAAATGCGAGAGCTAAAAACGGATAATAACATATTGGTTTTTAAAACGGATATGGATGCCGGCCATGGCGGCGCATCAGGCCGCTTTAAAAGTTTAGAGGAAAAAGCGCTCGAAATGGCCTTTTTTATTGCACTAATAAATTAGCTGCAAAATACGCAAAATGTATTAAGCTTTAATGAAGCACTGATAAATATAAGGTTATTTATGTTTGGAGCACACGGAGAGTTTCAGATTTGCTCTCAGCCACCCACTATGTATTTAAAGCTCTTTGGTAGTTTTAATAACGAAGGAATTAATTTACTAACCAATGGTGTGGTTAACGAATTAAGTATGCACCCTAAAGGCGCAGTCAAGTTTGTTGTAGTTAACTTAGAAGAGTTTGAGTTAATAACGGTAGATAGTATGGACTCGCTAGAGGCGTACTTTGCCAGCGTTAAAGAGCGTGGCTACGAACGCGTAGATTACTTGTATGCAAACATTATCGCTAAAAACATGTTTGAAAAAGTCTGGAACAGCAGTGATGTAGAGGTAAATTTTTATAAAGACTCAGAAAATTACCTACAACAACACCCAGACGATGAATACATAAAAAACTATTGGTAAAAAGCCATTATAAGCCCTATGCAACAGGGCTTATAATGCTCTCTAAGCAGTTTTTGTATCTTCTTGATAAATTTAATGAGATGTTGTTTTTAAGCTTAACTTTATAGTCGCCGCTATCTGTTGGCATAAGTTCCTTAATGGCATGTTTTCTAACAAGCGTGGAGCGGTGAATGCGTATAAAACCTTCAGGCTCTAGCTGTTGTTCAATGTTTTTCATTGTTTCACGATGTAAAACAGGGGCGCTGTTGCCATTAAAGTGTAGCTCTACATAATTACCCGCGCCGTTTATCCATACAATATCGTTAATATCTATTAAACGTACTTTTCCTACATCTTTAACAACAATATGTGCAGCAATAGGTTGCTCGTTTTCATGTGCTGTTTTTAATAGGCGCTCTGCTTGTGTAGCTAATGGACATAAATGAATAAGCTTCTCGAAACACTTTTCAAGCCTAGAGGTGGTTACATCGGTCGTTAAAAAATCGACTGCGCCGACTTCAAACGCAAAATTAGCAAACTCAGCCGACCTAGCAATTATGACCACTTTCATTGTTTTAGTCAGTTCAGTTAGGTGCACTATCTGAGTGGGATCATTTAAATTAGATAATTCGTAAAAAAGCACATTAAAACGAGTGGTATCTATTTGATCTAAACGCTGCTCGGGCAGTTGCGTTTGCGAGTCAAAATGGCGGTGAGCTTGTACTTGTTGAGCTAAGAATGTTGCAAGTTTGCTCGTGTTAACTCTAATTAGTGCATGAAAGTAAGTAATCATAGAAAATTCCATCTCTAAAGTGTGTAGTTATAAAGACCGTGTATTTAATAAAAAATGTTAAAAAAAATTCAATCTAACCTATAACAATCTGGGATAAATGCCTTCATCCCATAAATCCTGCTGCTTATACCAAACTAAACGCCAGTTAAATAATGCACATAGTGTCTTAAAATTATTCCACTTAATGTTTAATTGTTTGTAACTAGCTAGTTACAAAAATAACAATTCAGGGACATTATAGTATGAAAAAAATAAATAACTCAGGTTGTCGTACATTTAAACGATCTTCTTTGTCTTTAGCGCTTAGTGCGACAGTGCTAGCTGGCTTCTCTTTTCAAGGTATAGCTGCAGAAGAAGACGAACTTGAAAAAATAGAACGCGTGCAAGTAACGGGTTCTCGTATTCGTTCAGCAGAGGCAATGTCATCAGCACCTATACAGGTGGTAAGTGGCGAGGCAATTGATGCATCAGGTTCTCTAAATATTCAAAACCTATTGCTAGAAAACCCGGCATTTGGCTCTCCGGCTATTAGCCGTACTAACTCTAACTTTTCAACGGCAAGCGCGGGTGTAGCTACTGTTGATTTGCGTAACTTAGGTTCAAATCGTACTTTAGTACTTGTTAATGGTCGCCGTTACGTATCGGGTGTGCCAGGTAGCTCGGCAGTTGATTTAAATACTATACCTAGCCAATTTATTGAGCGTGTGGAAATTATGACTGGTGGTGCCTCATCAGTATATGGCTCTGATGCGGTTGCGGGTGTAGTTAACTTTGTACTCAAAGATGATTTTGAAGGCGTAGAGTTTGAAGGCCAGTACGGCGAATCAAGCGAGGGCGATGATGAATCGCGCCAGTTTTCTTTTACCTCGGGTTTAACTACGGGTGATGGCAAAGGTCAAGCCATGTTCCACTTAGGCTACTCAGACCAAGGCGCTGTGTTTTCACGCGACCGTGAGCGCTCTGCAGTAGACCAGTTTTCAGGTATTTATTTTGAAGACGATCCGGCGGCAAATCCAGGTTCTATTTTTGAAGCTGTAAATCCGTTTTTCTCATCATTTCCTCCGCAAGGGCGTTTTGATGCAGGCGATACACGCTTTACTTATGACCCAAACAACAACTTACAAGACTCGTTTAGCACCAATGGCGGTGACGGTATAGATGCTAACGGCTTTAACCGAAGTGGTGTACGTACTATCGCTATACCTACAGAGCGCTACCTGTTCGCCTCAAATGGTAGTTATGAGCTTACTGATAAACACAGTTTCTTTTTTGAAGGGACGTATGCTTCTAGTACCACTATTTCAGAATTAGAGCCTTTCCCGTTCGCCTCAGATGACATTTATGCTAATGGTCGTGTGCCTATTGAATTTGATGTAAATGGTGAAATGCTCAGAAACGCTTTTGTACCAGATGATATCTACAATGCAGCAACAGACACTGATGGTGATGGTGCGCGTGATATCTTCTTTGCAAAACGCTTAAGTGATGTAGGTAACCGTGGTGCTCGTGCAGAGCGTGATACATTCCGCTTAGCGGTGGGCTTTCAGGGTGAAATTAACGACAGCTGGTTTTACGATACCTATTATGTGTACGGTAAAACGAAAGAGTCGCAAGTCTCTGGTGGCTTAGTAAATGTACAAAGCTTTCGTCAAGGTTTAGAGGCCGTCATTGATAGCCAAGACTTAGATGGTGACGGCATTACCGACGAAGCGATTTGTATTGATGCAACAGCGCGTGGCTTTAATTGTGCGCCAGTGAACATTTACGGATTTAATTCACTATCGCAAGGTGCAATTGATTTTGTAAGTGCACCAAGCACGCTTTCTACATCGGTAGAACAAGAAATTATTGGCGGTAACGTTTCAGGTGATTTATTTGAGCTGCCTGCAGGTATGGTAGGTATAGCAGCTGGTTTTGAGTACCGCGAAGAGTTTTCTCGTAGTGAATTTGATGCTCTACAGCAGGCAGGCTTAAATGCCGGTAATGCAATCCCTGCAACCGAAGGCTCTTTTGATGTAACTGAATACTATGTTGAGGCGAATATCCCAGTGTTGGATGCCGTAACAATGAACGCAGCAGTGCGTTTATCTGACTACTCAACAGTGGGTAATACAGAAAGCTGGAACGTAGGTGTTGATTGGGAAGTGATGGATAGCTTACGCCTTCGTGCTACCCGCGCCCGCTCTACACGTGCGCCTAATATTGATGAGTTATTTTCACCGCCTTCGCAAACCTTCCCAAGTGGTTTAAATGATCCATGTATAGGTGTTACAAACAGCGGCGGTGGCGCTGTTGGTGATGCATGTCGTGCCGATGTGGGTGTTGCAAATAATATTGCATCAAACGGGGAGTTTACCCTTAATCAATCTGATTTACAGGGCATTAGTGGTTTTAACCGTGGTAACCCAGACTTAAAAGAAGAGGTTGGTGACTCAGTGACTGTAGGTGTGGTATTTACTCCAGAGGAGCTAATTTCAGGCCTTGACGTTACCCTAGATTATTTTGACATAGAAATCACGGATGCGATTGTATCTACACCACGTCAGTTTATTTTAGACCAGTGTTACGGTGGTGGCGATGATAGTTTCTGTAGCTTTATAACTCGTCGAAGCGGTCCATCAGGTAATAACAGTGCAGGCTCGCTTGAGTTTATCGATAGCGGTGTATCAAATAGTGGTGGTTTAGGTACAGAGGGTGTGGATTTAACACTTACTTACTCTGCCGATATTGGCCCAGGCGCATTTAGAACTCGCCTTGCATACACTTACTTGATTGATGGTTACACCATTCCGTTACCTGGTGCAGATAAAGATGAATTTGCTGGTGAAATTGGCGCATCTGAACACAAAGCTAACTGGAACTTAGGCTATAAGCTTGATGACTTTGACTTTAACTGGAGCATGACTTACATAGGGGCTGCTGACTTTGATGATCAATTCTTAAGTGGCTTTGGTATTCCTGCTGGTGGTGTGGGTATTGGCTCAGTAACCTACCACGATGTACAAGCAAGCTACCATATAAGTGACGCGGTAGAGCTATACGCCGGTGCTAACAACTTATTTGATAAAGAGCCTCCGCGTATACTGTCAGGTGTAAGTGGCTCAAGCACAGGTACTGAAACCGACGCAGGTACATATGACCCAATCGGACAAACCTTCTACATTGGTTTTAGAAGTAAATTTTAACCTTTAATACTGTTAACAAAAGCCTCAGCCATTGCTGGGGCTTTTTTATGCAAGTGCGATAAGGGTGGGCTGGATTACTTTAAAATGGTTTACGTACCGCTTAAACCAAAAACAACGCCACTGGTAACAGTGGCGTTGTTTAGTCAGTAGGGGGCGCTACTATAGTATCCGAATCGCAAAGAAATTTACGATTCTCCCTATTTGTAGCCCTCGCCTTTTGAGGGCTTTTTTTTGGCCTAGTCTAAGTACGCTTTTAACATCCATACTAGCTTTTCTTGCTCTGAAATATAATCACCCATTAATGACGCTGTACCTTCATCATCTGCATCACCTGCTTGAGTAAGTACTTCACGCTGCATTTTAATTAGTGTGCTGTAACCAGCTAATAGGTTTTCTACGGCTGCGGTACCATCGCTAATGTTTTTAGCTTCTTTAATTTCACTGACTTCTAAGTAATCAGAAAACGCATGTAATGGTGCGCCGTCTAACGTTAAAATACGTTCAGCAATTTCATCTACTTTTTCAAGCAGAAGGTTGTAAATCTCTTCAAATTTAATATGTAATTCAAAAAAGTTACGGCCTTTAATATTCCAATGAAAACCGCGCGCATTCATGTATTGAATTTGGTAGCTGCTCAATAATGTATTGAGTGACTTAACAATGTCTTCGCTTTTTGCGCTGTTTAAACCAATTGCATTTACCTGTGACATACCTTGCTCCTTGATGAACCGTTTATTTATGAACTGATGATCATTATTGCTTAGTGCTGTTAATTAGTAAAATCGTTTAAACCACTCGGTGTAATAGGTCTTAACTATTAGTAACGTAAAGCACAACAAATGACGCATACAATATAGATGGGACGAATTTATTAAAATTCTACCCCTTAACAATAAAATAAAGACAAAACATGGATAAATTATGATCTAAAACAAGTTTTCTACAAGGTTGAATATTGGCTATTTGATGTATTGATCTAAATCAGTAAATGCCTGTGGCTGTAGCGCATAATTCTCTCGAGCTATATAAATATTTTAAATTTATTGGAGAGCAATTATGGATGCAAAAACAGTAAAACAAAATAAAGCAGAATTAATAGTGGTAGGTATAGCCGTTATAGCCTTTGTGTTAGGGCTGGTGGCGCACTTGGCTGGCGCAAGCTTTGCCAATGCTGACACGTTTGGTTACATTGCCGCGCCAATGCCACTTATTTTAGGGGTAATATTTTTAATCAGTTATAAAATAGCAGAGGCGGGAGAAGGCTAGGCTGCTTCGTTAAGACACTTAATAATGTATTCAAGCACTTGGCGAGAGTAAATCATACTGGTGTGGCTTAAATGAAACACTTTATGCTCAGCCATGCCTTTAAGCTTGGTTTCATCAAGTAGTACAGTGCCGTCTGATTGGCTGCCTTTTACAATTAACGGCATTAAGCCAATGGGCAAATCGCCAGCAATACTGTAAAGCTTGGCCTTAAACGGCCAATTACCATTTTTGGTGAGTAAAAATTCAACGCTGTTTTTTAAAAAGGTTTCAAACCCTTTTTGCTTCATTTTTTTCGCTATGTGGCTGCCTTGGTGAGGCGTGCCGAGTGTAATTACTTTAGTGACGCACTGGCTCGCTTGCGAGCCTGCCTCTAAATAAGCGCGCGCAATTAAACCGCCCATAGAGTGGCATACCAATGCAGAAGGCTCATCACCAATAAACTCATCAATTTGTTTAAATATGGTGCTTAAATTAGGGTCGAGCGTATTGTAAGTGAGATTAAGTACTTTAACGCCAGACTGTTCAAGACGAGAGCACAGCGGGCGCATAACAAAGCCCGACATATAAAGGCCGTGTAATACAATAACGTGGTTTATTTTCATACGCCCTTACCTACAATTTACATTAACTGTTGTGGTTTTATTTCAATATTAGCCGTATTAGAGCTGACCCACACATCACCATCTTGAACGGTAATGGTAAGTTTTATATTGCGGCCTGCTAAATCTGCAAGTGCCTGAGTAGCGGCGTAATCAAGGCTAAAAATACTTAAGTTTTTAAAATCGTACAACTTAGGTTGATGTTTTTGCCACCAAATAGCTTGGTTGTTTTCGCCATAGGTATAAAGCACTACTTTTTTAGCTTTATTACAGGCTTTTTTAAGGCGCTTTTCATCTGGCAAACCCAGCTCAATCCACAGCTCTATTTCCTCACTGTAGTTTACATGCCAAAGCTCAGGTTCATCGTCGGCACTTAAGCCTTTGGTAAATTCTAAGTCATCACAACTGTTTAGCGCATAGGCTAATAAGCGAATCATCAAGCGTTGTTCGGTTTCAGAGGGATGCTGTGCCAACGTTAAATTAAAGTCTTGGTACACGTGGCGGTCCATATCGCTTAACGATAATTGCGCTTTAATAATGGTAGATTTAAGAGCCATAATATCTAATCTAAAAAAATTTGCGCCAGTATAGCGCAATTAAATGAATTGCCAGTTAAAATAGCGTCAAATTATATGTTAGGAGTTAAAAATGGCTATCCAGTGGTTCCCTGGGCACATGAATAAAGCCCGTAATGAGATTAAAGAAATAATGCCGCAAATGGATGTGATCATTGAAGTGCTTGATGCACGCATTCCTTACAGTAGTGAAAACCCGATGGTAGCCACGCTTCGTGAAGGCAAGCCGGTCATCAAAATTTTAAATAAGGCTGATTTAGCCGACCCTAAAATGACCCAAGCGTGGAAAGACTATTTTGAGCAAGAAAGTGACGTAAAAGCCATTGCGTTTGGTCATGATAAAGCCGCTGAGGTACACCGCATTAATGAGCTGTGTAAAAAATTGGTGCCACACAAAGTAGGGGCTGATAAGCAAATTAAAGCCATGATCATGGGTATTCCAAATGTGGGTAAATCGACATTAATTAATGTACTAGCCGGTCGTATAGTGGCAAAAACAGGGAATGAACCTGCGGTTACCAAGGCGCAGCAGCGCATTAAGCTTGAAGACGGCATTATGCTTTACGATACGCCAGGCATGCTTTGGCCAAAAGTAGAAAACGAGAACTCGGGTTATCGCTTAGGCGCTACCGGTGCGATACGTGATACCGCGCTTGAATACGAAGATGTGGCAAGCTATACGGCAGAATATTTATTGAAAGCCTATCCTGAACTTTTAAAAGCACGTTATAAAATAGATGAACTGCCAGAAAGTGATTGGGAATTTGTTGAAATGGCGGGCAAAAAACGTGGCTGCATTCGTGGTGGTAATCAAATAGATACTTATAAAATGTCTGAAATACTCATAAACGAACTTCGTGATGGCATTATTGGCCGCATTACCATGGAAACCCCAGCCATGCGTGAAGAAGAAGAAATAATGGTCGCCGGTTTACGCGCCGCGGCAGAAGCTAAAAAATCCGCTAAAGAAGAAGAGAAAAAACAGCGCCGTGCACGTGCACGTAAAAACCGCCGTTAATGGATCAATTTATGTGAGTATGTTGTTCACTAAATTACAGACATAAAAAAAGCCCGTAAGGGCTTTTTTAGTTTCATATCTACCGTCACCGATATGAGCAATGTAGCAAGTAAAATAGTAGGGCGGTTACTCATCATCAACATCAAGGGGCGTTGCGGTTCATAACAAGTAACCATAGCTGTTTACGTGCGCCACACGTTGTTTCAGGGTCGAGAAACAAATTAGTTCATTCCGTCACAAGTGGGTATGCATTCCCGCCTTGTTGATATTGATTATCAGTTAGATCTAATAAACTGTCAACACCCAAATGCAAATAATTCTTATTTTATTTAGTTTGTTTTTTATTCATCTTTTATGGCGATTACTTGTGTTGGTTTTTAGTCATTCAAGAGTTTGAGATATAATTTGGAAGCATCGAATATAGGCAAGCCGACTCGAGTTGATTTATAAAAAAGTATTTTCTGCTTAATAAAAGGCAATTAAATAGCTATAAAGAGGCGAAATATTTATGGTTTTAAGAGATTTTAATCAAAATAAACGCGCTAGCGGGAGATTAATACGGCGTCAGTATTGTGCACTACGAAGGTGGTTACAAAATAATTAAATAACTAAGTGCACTTCAGTTTACCAGAATAAAATTCCACATTATTAATGGGTTACATAATAATCAGTGCTATTTAACCAGTGCTGAATGTAAATCTAAAAAAATTTTATTGAATTGATTGCATTTTAATCGACTTGTATGGTGATGTTCGCTTTAAGTAATGCTATACTCCCGCCGAATAATTTATCGACTTTATTAAGAGTAAAATAATGGCAGATTTATCGAAGTACAGAAACATTGGTATTTTCGCGCACGTTGATGCGGGTAAAACTACCACCACTGAGCGTATCCTAAAGCTTACGGGTAAAATTCATAAGACTGGTGAGGTACACGACGGTGAGTCAACAACTGACTTCATGGAGCAAGAAGCTGAGCGTGGTATTACTATCCAGTCAGCAGCTGTTACGTGTGAGTGGAAAGATCACCGTTTTAACGTTATCGATACTCCAGGACACGTTGACTTCACAGTTGAAGTTTACCGTTCATTAAAAGTTCTAGACGGTGGTATTGGTGTATTCTGTGGTTCTGGTGGTGTTGAGCCGCAATCAGAGACTAACTGGCGTTATGCGAATGAGTCAGAAGTTGCGCGTGTAATTTTTGTAAACAAATTAGACCGTATGGGTGCAGACTTCTACCGCGTTGTAGGCCAAGTAGAAAAAGTACTTGGTGCGAACCCACTAGTGATGACTCTACCAATTGGTATTGAAGATCAGTTTACAGGTGTTGTAGACGTACTAGAGAAGAAAGCGTACGTTTGGGATGACACTGGTCTTCCTGAAAACTACGAAATCCAAGATGTTCCTGCTGACATGGTAGACAAAGTTGAAGAATACCATGAGATGCTGGTTGAGTCTGCGGTAGAGCAAGACGAAGATCTAATGATGGCTTACATGGATGGTGAAGAGCCGTCTCTAGAAGACATCAAACGTTGTATCCGTAAAGGTACACGTGACCTTGCATTCTTCCCAACTTACTGTGGTTCTGCATTCAAAAACAAAGGTATGCAGTTAATTCTAGATGCTGTAGTTGATTACCTACCTTCACCAACTGAAGTAGACCCTCAACCTCTTACAGATAAAGAAACTGGTGAGCCAACAGGTGAAGTAGCAACTGTTTCTGCTGATGAGCCACTTAAAGCGTTAGCATTCAAAATCATGGATGACCGTTTTGGTGCACTTACTTTCATTCGAATCTACTCAGGTCGCATGAAGAAAGGTGATACGGTTCTTAACTCAGCAACAGGTAAAACTGAGCGTATCGGCCGTATGGTTGAGATGCAAGCTGATGAGCGTAATGAGCTTACAGAAGCGCAAGCGGGTGACATTATTGCTGTAGTTGGTATGAAAAACGTACAAACAGGTCACACACTATGTGATCCTAAGCACGAATGTACACTTGAAGCGATGATTTTCCCTGATCCAGTAATCTCAATTGCTGTTGCTCCTAAAGATAAAGGTGGTAACGAGAAGATGGGTATTGCGATCGGTAAAATGGTTGCAGAAGATCCGTCTTTCCAAGTTGAGACTGATGAAGATTCAGGCGAAACTATCCTTAAAGGTATGGGTGAGCTTCACTTAGATATCAAAGTAGATATCCTTAAGCGTACTTACGGCGTAGACCTTATTGTTGGTCAACCACAGGTTGCTTACCGTGAAACTATCACTCGTGAAATCGAAGATAGCTACACGCATAAGAAACAATCTGGTGGTTCTGGTCAGTTCGGTAAAATTGATTACCGTATTAAGCCAGGCGAGCAAAATTCAGGCTTTACATTCACCTCTTCAGTTGTTGGTGGTAACGTACCTAAAGAATTCTGGCCTGCAGTTGAGAAAGGCTTTAAGTCAATGATGGACGAAGGTGTTCTTGCTGGCTTCCCTGTGCTTGACGTTGAAGTAGAGCTTTTTGATGGTGCTTTCCACGCCGTGGATTCATCTGCTATCGCATTTGAAATCGCTGCTAAAGGTGCTTTCCGTCAATCTATCCCTAAAGCAGGTGCACAACTTCTTGAGCCAATCATGAAAGTTGACGTGTTCACGCCAGAAGACAATGTAGGTGACGTAATCGGTGACCTTAACCGTCGTCGTGGTATGATCAAAGACCAAGAAGCTGGCGCAATGGGCGTTCGCATCAAAGGTGAAGTACCTCTTTCTGAAATGTTTGGTTACATTGGTCACCTACGTACAATTACATCGGGCCGTGGTCAGTTCTCTATGGAGTTCGCACACTACTCTCCATGTCCACAAAACGTAGCTGAGACAGTAATCGCAGCAGAAAAAGAGAAAAAAGCAGCTAAGTAATTAGCTCTTTTACTCTAAAAAACCCGTACATGTTGCGGGTTTTTTATTGCCTATGATTTAATTACTTACAGAGCTAGCGACTCTCTAACACTGTAATATCAGCAATGATAGCCTAAGTAAAAGCGCTAAAGTACGTGATGTAATTAAAGCCAAAGTGACCGTGGGAGCAATGACTGTTTAGTTTCGCAAAGAGTGCGCAAGAGCGGTTATTTGATTCAGTCAGTTTTAGGTGTTAATTATAAAAGGGAAATTATATAGCAGCTTGTTTAAGGTATAAAAAAAGGAGCAATCATGCTCCTTTTATATTTAGTGCGAGACTATTGCGCTAATTAAACTTCTTAATCGCTTTAGCTCTTAGCGCTTTCATCTTTGGCTGGCGAGGCTTATTAAAGCTTTGTATTGGCATAACCACTAAATGCTCTTTTGGCAGGGCTGGCACCGTTTTAGGGTATTTCCCAGGCTCTGGTACCGAAATTTCTTTTAAATGCACTTTAAGGTTGTTTAGCATAGGGTCGTTATCAACTTCGCTAGGGCAAATAAATATACCCATTTTACGCAGCTGTACCCCTAACTTAATGCTACTGGTGTAGCGTATTATTGGTGCCCCAAGTAATAGGCCCAGTAATATCGGTGATAGCCACCAAAAGAATACTGGCGTAAAGTAATAGGCTGTAGCGCCCCATACTATAGCAACTAAAGTAGAGAAGAGTGTGTAATTAAACGCTTCTTTCCACGGTACCATGCGGCCTTCGCGTGGCTGTGCATCCCACTTAACTTTTTTACCTAAAAATACACATACTACAAAGTAAGCATGGAACACCATCATAAGTGGTGCCACTATAATGGCAAACACAGTCTCTATTATTGAGCCTAGTATTAATTTAAATGAGCCACCGAAACGCTTATTTCTGTGTATGAGCGTAACTATTACACCCATTAATTTAGGCACCAGTAATATAATAATGGTTAAGTAAAGCAATGAATCTATTAGATCTGTTTTAGCTATTTGCCACGTAGGGAACAACTGATAGACCCGGTTAAAGTAGACATCGCTATTTAAAGCACGGGTTACTGCATCTATGGTGCTTAAGGCCAGCATTGATAGCCAAATAAGCGATGAAATATAAGCGGTTGCACCCAATAAAAAGTGAAACTTACTCATTAGCTTTAATTTAGACGAACCTAGTAAACCAAGGTGCTGAATATTACCTTGAACCCAACGTCTGTCGCGTATGGCGTAGTCTAAAATGTTACTTGGCACTTCTTCGTAGCTGCCTTCAATATCGCTAAGTAAAAGTACATCCCAGCCTGCACTGTGTAGGAGTGATGCTTCTACAAAGTCATGGCTTAAAATTTCGCCACCAAACGGTGCATTGCCTTCAAGCGTAGGTAAACCACAATAGTTAATAAATGCTTCAACGCGAATAATGGCATTATGGCCCCAATAGTTAGCTTTGTCGGTTTGCCAAAAAGCAGACCCCGTTGCCAGCATTGGGCTATAAAGCACAGAGGCAAATTGTAAAAAACGACCAAAGTAGGTGTCCTGGCGAACCGGAATAGGGATAGTTTGAATTAAACCCGCTTGCGGGTTATTGATCATGCTAGTGGTTAGTTCTAGCATACATTTACCCGTCATTACGCTGTCGGCATCAAGTACAATCATGTGGTCGTATTGGCTGCCCCAGCGCTCGCAAAAGTCGGTTAAGTTACCTACTTTACGGTGTTTATTATCTTCGCGACGACGATAGAAAACCTGTTTTGCAGTATCACCTAAACGCTCACATAGAGCATGCCAAGCGCTTAGCTCGTTTTGTGCTATTTCAGGGTCTTGCGTGTCACTCAATAAGTAAAAGTCAAAATTGGCAAGTTGCCCTGTCTCTTTTAGTGATTGTAAGCTAACTTCAAAGCCGGCGATAACACGGTGCGTGTCTTCGTTATAAATAGGCATAACTACCGCGGTTTTTTGCTGGGCAAGCGCGGCATTGTCCAGCTCAATAGGCTTAATGCGTCTTAAGGTGAGCGGGTCAATACGAAATAATTGCAGTACAAACCCTATTGTGCCGCTACAAAATGCTGTAACAATCCATGCAAAAGTGATTGAAAATAAAACCAATAGCGCGTATTCAAGCAAGGTCATTCCGTTTGAGCTTAAAATCTCAAACATAATGGAGATGCCGTACCCTGAAACAGTGAGTGCTGCAATGGCAAATAACCATACGCGCAGTGTTTTGAATGGCATTGGTGTGCCTTTTCCTTTATTACTTGATGTCATTTGGGTACCAAACATAGCTCCATACCTCACTAATTTCTTTGTCACGAAGTTTTAACGATAAACGCATATCTACCGGTTGATCGTCCTGAGGTGCAATTTTAAACGCTACTCGCCAACCAAGAGATTTAGGAAGTTTTTGCACTGTTACATCCCTTACTTCACCTGTTGTTAGCTGAATGTCGGCGTCAAGTGTTAGCTTTTCAGACAGGTTGTTTAAATCGGGACCAGCAAAGTCAACGGTAAATTGGCGATGGCTTTGCGGTGGTGGATTATCTTCACCTGGCAGCGCTGCGCTACCAATACGTGTGCGTGTTACACGTGCTTTTTGATGCTGAGTTAAATGGGCGTTAAAAGTGCTCATTTTGTAGCTTAACTTTAATGAATCGCCCGCTTTCATTGGCTTTTCTGGCACCCAGTAACTTACTATATTGTCGTTTGTTTCAGTGTCTGTTGGTATTTCTACTAGCTCAACTCGGCCATTCCCCCACTCACCTTGTGGCTCTATCCATAGGCTTGGGCGGTCGTGGTAGTGTGCTTCAGTATCTAAGTAGTTATTAAAGTCACGGTCACGCTGTGCTAAACCAAATCCCTTGGGGTTGGTGTACGAAAACGAGGTGACGCTTAACTGAGATGGGTTATTAAGCGGGCGCCATACCCATTTATTATCAGCTGACTGGGTTAATAAGCCGTCTGAGTCGTGTACTTCTGGGCGGTAGTCATCAAAAAACTTAGTGCTGTTTTCACCGTGGTAAAACATACTGGTTAAAGGGGCTACGCCTAGCTTTTTAATGTCTTTACGGGCAAAAATTTGCATATCAACATCAACTAGCATACTGGTTGTAGGGTCAATATCAAATTTGTAAGCGCCTGAAACCGATGGGCTATCAAGCAATGCAAAAATAGTGATGTTGGTTTGCTCAGCTTGGGGTTTAACAAGCCAAAACTCTTTAAACATAGGGAATTCTTCACCCGATGTTTCGGCTGTGTCGATTGCTAAACCACGCGCAGATAAACCATATACTTGATTTGGCCCAACCACTCTAAAATAAGAGGCACCTTGAAACACCATCACCTCATCTTTGTACTCGTTTGTATTAAGTGGGTAATGTAAACGAAAGCCCGCATGGCCGAGCTGCGTGTCGGCTACGCTTTTTGCTATTTCGTCTTTTAATGGTGCAGCCGTACCATCGTATTGATAAAAATCAGTGCTAAAAGGGAGGCGGTTACGTTTTGAGTCGCCTTCTACTGTATTAATTGTGACCGGTGTTTTATATAAAAAACCAGGGTGAAAGAGTTGTAGCTCATACAGGCCTTCATCTTTCCACACGGATTTTTCCTGCTTAAAGCGAATCGAGCGGTAATCTTGGTAATTAATGTTGTTTAGCGCATCTAGCTCTATATTTTTAGGAGGTGTGTATTCTTGTTCGGCTAATTTTTTAGCGCGGGCGCTTATTACTTCAAATAGGCTTTCTTGCGGAATTGCTGCATCAACACTTGCTGCTATTGCCTGCGTGCTATAGCCCCAACCAGAAAAAATAAAAAGAAGACCCAATAATGGCGTTGCTTTTTTCTGCCAAGTAGGAGGTGTTTGGGTTAATTGTTTCATTTTCATTCCTTTATAAAAACACGACTTATTTTTACGCTTAGGGTTAGTTACTTAACTACTACACAAGGGTGACGAATTTATAGTGCAACTTTTAATCCGCAAATGAAGTGTTTATATTTTCAACAGTTAGTCATATTGAAAAGGGTTCTAACTACGGCTTATATGTAAAAATTACTCATTTAATGTATTTGTTGCGCGGCTAAATCGTTCAATAGTTAATAAGCGGTATGGAAGATATTAAGGGATGTTTACTGAAGCTTGTCTGAATTACATTTTTATAAACATAAAAAAAGCCGCAAAAATGCGGCTTTAAAACAAATCGCTCGTTATTTTTTCTTAAATCTGCGCACTAGTGAAAGTGGCGCTAATAAAAGTGATAACCAAAGTAGTGATCCTGAGTCATTGTCGTCATCACCACGTAGGTTGTTGACTCTAACTACAACTGTTTGCGCTTCAGATACGTTACCTACACTATCTTCTGCTTGTACTGTAAGAGTAATACGGTTTTCAAACTCGTAATCTACTTCGCTTGCAACAATTAACTGACCTTGCTCGTTAATTGATACAGAGTCGTTACCTGATACAATAAATTTAACCACAGGTGATACATCAGCGTTAGGGTCACTAAAATCAAGTGTACCAATGACTGTGCCTATTGCGCTGTTTTCATCTACTGTGAATATTTGATCAGGTGCAATTACCGGTGTTTGCTCTTCAGGGGTAAGTACCACCTCAGATTTTATATCAACAATAACTGGGTCGTGATCAGATGCACGGTATGGTCCTTCTGCGTATAGCGTAGACTGATGACCTTCACTCTTATACTCTAGGTTGTAATCAAGCACGATAGGTTCATCAGCATTGATATGCCAATCATTTGCTGCAACAACTTTGCTTAGTAAAGACTCGGTTGCTAAAGCATGATCAAGGCTACCTGCACGGCCAGAGAAGCTATAAGAGTAGCTTAGTGTATCGCCATCAAGCTCTGCGACTACGTTTTTATAGCCTTTCTCATCAAACTTACGGATTGGATCTTCCATTGCGTAAGCGTTCATATCACCAACAAGAATGATATCTTCATCATCTACACCAGTAGGTTTGCTATCTAGCCAATCAGTAAATGCATCAGCAGCTTCGGTACGAATTTCATTCCAACATCCTTGGCCATCACCTAGGTCGTCGTTATTATCATCACCACAGCTTCCTTTAGATTTAAGGTGGGCTACAGAAACGGTAAATACTTCATCAGTTGAAAGTGACTTAAAGCTTTGCGCAATAGGTGCACGGTTGCTGTAATCAAATGGGTAATCAGTAGTAATAGCGGCTGTGCCTACCTCTTCAACTTTATCTGCGCGGTAAATAAGTGCAGTGGTAATTGCATCGGTACCAATTTGGGCTACGTTAAAATCTACAAACGCGTAGTTGTTAGCGCTGTCAGCATCGTTTAATGCATTCACTAAACTTGCAATAGCGCTAAATTCACCAAAGCCGTCGTTTTCTATTTCCATTAATCCAACAACATCAGCTTGCATTGCACTAATTGCACTCACAAGTTTTGCTTCTTGGCGAACAAACTCTTCTTCTGAGTCTGCACCACGGCTAGTAGGGAAACCACCACCTTGGCCATCACCATTAAAGTAGTTAAGTACGTTAAAGCTAGCAACGCGTAAATCGGCCTCTTCACTTTGCTCCGGCGCATCTTCACGTGCATTAGTCGCTATAAACTGCGGTGTAACAGTTGGGTGAATACGATAGGTGCTAAAGCTGTATGCAACTACGCCTGTCACTGCATTTACAGTATCGCCAGTGCGTAGTGTGTTTTCTGCTGATAAACCTGCCGCAGGGTAAGCCGTTGGATCTGAGTTTTGAGCTGTAGAGCCATCATCTAATAAGATTTTTTTAGTTAAGTTAGCTGCTTCAACTGCATTTGCAGCATCGCCTGGTAAGGCAACTTGCGTACCTTGGTATAAACGCTCAGTGGCAAGTTCTACTTCACCATAGCGACCTAAACCATAGTTGTTTGTAACAACTAACGTTTGATCTAGGCTTACAAGCATACCTTCGTAAGCTTCTAAGTCGGCTTGGCTATTTAGAGGCAAGCTTATAGAAGTTGCAGTAGCTACTTCGTCAGTACCACATACTGCAATTTGCGTTACATCTGCTAACTGGGTTGAATCATAGTATTCATCAACCGTACCTTGTACGCGAACGTGATCGCCTACATTTACATCGGTATCGGTGAAGTATACAAATAGACCTTCAGAGGTCATTGGGTCGTTATCTACATCTGCTGCAAGCGAGGTCACAAAGAAACCATCTAGGCCATCTTCACCTTGAAAATCAGCGGTGACAATACCTTCAATTTCAACAAGGGTATTAACTAATGGGCTTGCATCACCAGCACCTTGTACAGCGCTAATCAGCGTTTTATCTGCGCCACATACAAGCGGTTCTAGTGGTTCTGGCTCAGGGTCTGGCGCAGGAGCCGTACCACCGTCGCCAGCGTGTGAGCCTAAGCCGTCAAAGGTGTCAATATCAAACTGTTCCCACTCATCGCTCGGGCTAAATACTGAGGTTGAGTCAGTTCGTCCCGTTGTAATGCTATTTTTTCTTCGTAAGGTTTTATTTTGAGTTTGAACGGTATCATCAGACCAAAAAGAGCCAGGATCAACACCGACTTGGCCAAAGCTGTCAACAACCACACCATCTTTAGTTAAAACAAGGGCATCGTCACCGTTGTAATAAGTTACAGTGCTCGTTGTGTCTGCAATATCAAGTATTTCAGCGGCTGCTCCGGGGTTTGAAATGATATAGGTGGTATTGGCAGCCAATGTGCCTGTTAAATCAATTGAGTTGCCAACCGAACTACTTCCATTTGAATAAAGGCCTAACGTATACCCTTCAAGAGAAAGCTCGGTATCAGCATTGTTATAAAGCTCAATCGCTTTATTGTTGCTGCTGCCTTCAATGTATTCAGAAATGATTAGATCGGCGGAGGCTGGTGCACTGAGACTCGCTAATACAAGCGCCAGTGGCGTTATTTTCGTTTTTAACATTTTTTATTATTCCCGTGTATTTAAATCCCAAAATGGGACACCAGTTTAGGCAATCTAAATGACAAAAAGAATACAAATATGTTAATGATTGTAAAAAAATTAAGGCGGCGTACCGCCTTTGATAACATGTTTACTTATTTTGCAGCCATTGCGCGGCCTGCTTGGCAAAATACGTTAAAATACCATCCGCTCCAGCGCGTTTAAATGCCAGTAAAGATTCCATAATTGTGGCCTCTTCACTCAACCAGCCGTTATCGATTGCCGCTTTGTGCATTGCATATTCGCCACTAACCTGATATGCGAAAGTAGGTACACCAAATTCATCTTTAACACGGCGGACAATATCAAGGTACGGCATACCGGGTTTCACCATCACCATGTCGGCGCCTTCTTGTAAATCAAGTGCCACTTCACGAATTGCCTCATCAGAGTTGGCAGGATCCATTTGATACGTTTTTTTGTCGGCCCCTTTCAAGTTACCTGCAGAGCCTACAGCGTCTCTAAACGGCCCATAATAGCTAGAGGCATATTTAGCTGAGTAAGCCATTATGCGTGTGTGAATATGTCCATCTGCTTCAAGTGCTTCGCGAATAGCACCAATACGGCCATCCATCATGTCAGAGGGTGCAACTACATCTGCGCCTGCCTCGGCGTGCGAAAGCGCCTGCTTAACAAGAATTTCAGTGGTTATGTCATTAATTACATAACCTTCATCATCAATAATGCCGTCTTGGCCATGAGTAGTAAATGGGTCAAGGGCTACATCGGTAATAACCCCAAGCTCAGGAAAAGCTTCTTTTAAAGCGCGCACTGTACGTTGTGCTAAGCCATCTTCATTGTAGGCCTCTTCGGCCATTAAAGATTTTTTGTCAGCAGGGGTGACCGGAAAAATAGCGATGGCAGGTACACCTAAATCAACTAATTCTTTAGCTTCTTCGAGCAGTAAATCAATCGATAAGCGCTCAATTGAGGGCATCGATTCAATTGCTTCACGGCGGTTTTTACCTTCAAGTACAAATACCGGAAAAATTAAATCATTTACCGATAGTTGGTTTTCGGCCATTAAACGGCGAGAAAAATCGCTACGGCGCATTCTACGCATGCGGGTATATGGGAAAAGGTCGAGTCCTGATTGGGCCATATTACTAAGCTCCTACTGTGGGATTGGAAAACTAATTACTTGATTTCGGCCATGTTGTTTAGCGAAATAGAGCGCTTTATCTGCGCCGTCTGTAAATAGCTCAGGGTTACTAATATCGTTTACTACAGCGCTGTTTACGCCAGCACTAATGGTTACTTTTACGGATGTTCCGGCTACGTTTACGGTATGACTCTCTACGGCCTGGCGAATTTTTTGGGCAATATCAACCGCCCCTTCTTTTGAGGTATTAGGTAGCAACACAACAAACTCTTCGCCGCCGTAGCGAGCCACTTCATCCAACGGGCGTTTTAAATGCTGTTTTATAATGTCGGCTACAGCGCGTATAACTTGGTCGCCGGTTAAGTGCCCGTAGTTATCATTTACGCGTTTAAAGCGGTCTATATCGAGCATAATTATACTCAAAGGCGTTTGTTCACGGCGAGAGCGACGCAGCTCCATCACTAATTTTTTATCAAAAAAGCGACGATTTTTAACGCCACTCAGTGCGTCTTCCATATTAAGTAGTTCAAGCTCGCGGTTTTTATCTTCTAGTTCGCGCAAAGTAACTTGTAACTCAAAGGTGCGCTCATCAACTAGCGACTCTAATTCTTTTTGTGTTTGGGCTTGCAGCGCGAGTCGCTCGTTTAATAGTGTATCTTGGGCTGCATTTTCAGCAATCAAGGTTTGTTGAGCAATAACTTGTTCGTCACGCTCTAAAATAAAGCGCTTCATAACGCCATAACATAGGCAAAATGTACTACCAAAAAAGCATATAAAAACAAAAGCTAAGCTACTTCTGCCTAAAGGGTATAAGCCAAATACAGCAACAATCAGGTACAGCATAACAAGTAAAAATAGTATAAGTGCAATAAGCAGTGCTTGAATCGGTTTTGCGGGCGTGTTTTGTTGGCAGATGTAGGTGCTGATCAAGCAGTAAATAATAACAATTGGGGTCGCCAGCAAGCTAAAATAGGTTAACACTATACTAGGTAAAGCCCACATAAACAGCAGGCTAATAGCATAAATATTAGCAATAATGGCTTGCCATTTTAGTAGTTTAGAGGCTTTAGGTTGGCACAGTTGTTTTTGTAGCGGCACAAAAATAAGCGTAGTGAGTATTAGTAAAACAGGTATCATTACTTGCTGTAATGATGGCGAATTAGGATGGAAATAACGCGCGCCAAAACCACACAAATAAGCCAGTAGCACTCCTAAGGTCAGCGTGATAATGCCAGCATAAGCAAAATACAATTTGCGTGAAAACCCATACAAAACCAAGCAACTCATGGCCAACGAAAATAAAAAACCAATAAGTAGGCCGTAAATTAAATTAAGCTTACCTTTATGGGCTAAGTAGGCATCTTGTTGCCATAAAGTAAGCGGGATACTCAGCCCAGCAATGTTGCTTACCTTAACTATTACGGTACTCGAACTATTTGGCGGCAACCTCAATTTTTCTAATAAAGACTCGCTTTTTATTAGCCGTGATGAGAGCTTAAAGTTATCGCCAGTTTGCGTGTGGGAGAGCAGTGCTGAATTATAAAAATGAAAAATATGTGCTTCATTTAACAGCGGGTTGTCGAGTGACAGGATAGGGCTAACATTCTTATTTAAGGCGTTTTTAACCGTAAACTTTACCCATACAGGGCGTTGTTCAAACCCTAAATTTAGTGGCTTATTGCTCACTGTATGCCAGTCGTTAACCTCATGGTAGGCATTGTTTGCTGTGGTGGGCGTAAACGAATAGTTTAGGGTGTCTATTTTTATTGATTTAAAGTTGTCAGAAATAACAGGGCTTGCAACACTGCAAAATGCACAAAGGAGCATAAATAGGCTAAATAGCGCCTTTGGGCTTGTCATTAGCGACCTGCTATATCGAATAAGCTATAAAAGTTAGCCGTACTATGGGCGGCAATAGTACTTGGTTCAACGTTGTAAAGTTTAGCGAGTGTTTCACACACATAACTCAGATAAGCCGGCTCATTTTTACGTGATTTAGGTTTAGGGATAATCGTGCGTGGAATTAAAAAAGGCGCATCGGTTTCTATTAATAACCGCTCAAGGGGGATACTCGGCACCAATTGTTGCAATGCTTTACCGCGGCGCTCGTCACACACCCAACCAGTAATGCCAATATAAAGGCCTAATGCTAAATAATGTTTAAGCGCTTGGGCATTGCCTGTAAAGCAATGCAGCACGCCACGTACGTTATAGTCAGCCAAAATGTTTAGCATATCTTCGCTTGCGTCACGTTCGTGTAAATAAACAGGTAGGTTTAGTTTTTCAGCTAACGCTAACTGGCGTTTTAATACGCTGCGCTGAATATCGCGAGGGGAAAAATCGCGATTATAATCAAGCCCGCACTCGCCAATGGCAACAACGCAATCGTTACTAGCAAGCTGCGTTAAAGTGGTTTCAAGTTCATCGGTGGCGTCTTTGGCGTCATGTGGGTGCACGCCAGCAGTAGAAAACTGATTATAGTGTTTAGCTAATGTAAGCGATTGTTCGCTACTAGGCACATCGCAACCAATCAGTAACATCGCTTGCACGCCCGCGGCATTTGCGCGGGCAATAATGGCCTGATGCTCACCATAAAACTGGTTATTGGTTAAATTAACGCCGGCATCAACTAACGTGTAGGTCATTACTGAGTGCGCTTCACACGAATAGAACGGTTTTGGCCATTTTTACGTAGTAAAAATGAATTAAATACACCGCGGCTAATAACCACTGTATCCGACTCTTTTAATTTAAGGCTGTCAGAGCCGATTTGGCGCCATTGTTGACCGTTATCAAGGGTAATAATGAGTTCGCCATAAGGGGCTTTTCTCACTGATGATACTGACGCTGTGACGTTTTCGTCTTTATCTTTAGTGATCTCTTTATGCTCAAGGCCAAAATCATCTGCTTTGGCAGCAGGCGCAGCCTGTGATACAGCTGCAACTGGTGCGCTTACATTTGGCGATACATTCGTTACCGCTTTAGGTGGAGTTAATGTTTTTTTCTCACTAGGTTTAGTAAGCGGTTTACCTGCCACTGTGTTGTCGTAACATAGTAAACGGTTGAAATCGTTTTCAATAAAGCTACATGCTTGTAAAGCTTGTACGTTAATTTCTTGCGCTGCAAAGGTTGGCGCGCTTAGTAAAACCAGTAGTGAGAGTAGTTGTTTTTTCATTTTATTCCTCAGATTCCTGTTGTTCTTTAGCGCTATAAAATTTCGCTAAAATTAACCCTAGCTCAAATAAAAGCAGCATAGGAAGTGCTAATAATGTTTGTGATAACACATCGGGCGGCGTTAAAAACATTGCTACAACAAATACACCTACCACAATATACGGACGTTTTTGTTTTAAACTCTGTGTGGTTGTCGCACCACTCCAACATAGCAACATTATGGCTACGGGAATTTCAAATGCTACGCCAAATGCAAAAAATAATTTAAGTACAAACCCTAAATAGCTACTAATATCAGGTGCTAGGGTCATCATTTGAGGCCCTACACTGGTAAAAAAGCCTAATATAATCGGGAGCACTATAAAGTAGCAAAAAGCAATACCACCATAAAATAACAAAATGCTAGAAGCTAATATTGGCATCAGCATACGTTTTTCGTGTTGATATAAACCAGGTGCTATAAATCCCCAAATTTGATGCAATATCCACGGAATAGCGCCAAACAAAGCAACAAATAGCGTGAGTTTAAACGGTGCAAAAAACGGTGCCGTCACATCAGTAGCTATCATAGTGGCCGTGCTTGGTAAATGTGCAACTAAAGGGGCGGCTACAAACTCATAGATGTCATTGGCAAAATACACTAGACCAATAAATATTACTAAAATACTTAAAAGTGATTTAATAAGCCGATCGCGCAGCTCAATTAAGTGAGCGACAAACCCTGATTTAGCTTGTTCAGACATTATTTTTTATACCACGTAATAAGTTGACCACAAATAGGGGAATTAATTTCACTTTTTTTCATCGAGTTGTTCGTTAGATGACGTGCTTGAAGTGTTTTTATAGCTATGGGTAACCGACTGCGCTGCTTTTTGCAGTTCATCGACTGATTGCTGTAGCTCAGGGCTTAAATCCTTCAGCTCTTGTTGCTCTGCTTTTTTTAGGTTTTCGTGAAGCTCGTGTATACGCAGCTCTTCACTTACTTCTGCTTTAACTGAGTTGGCCATCGATTTAACTGTTTTTATCCAGCGCATTACAGTGCGAATAGCAACGGGTAATCGCTCAGGGCCAAGCACCACTAGGCCAACAATAAAAACAACAACGAGCTCCCACATTCCCATATTGATTAAACCTTAGTATCGTCTTTGGTTTTTTCAGTATTTTGCCCTTGTGTAGGTGCTGCTTTTTGAGACTCTTGGATTTGTTCAGCTTTTTCGTTTTCAGTCTCTTTGGGATGATCATCAGACATGGCTTTTTTAAAGCCTTTTACTGCACCGCCTAAATCACCACCCATACCACGCAGCTTTTTAGTACCAAAAAGAAGTACGATAATCGCTAAAACAATCAATAATTGCCAAATACTAATGCCGCCTAAACCCATGATTATCTCCAAATGATAAATGCTTAAATGTTTATTTTAAGTACTAATTATACGCCCTGTGGCACAAATAGCACTTAGTTTATGTGTTACGCCACGCCACGATAAAACTCACTACCGACGCTGCTAATGTTACGCCTGCCGCTATAAAGTCGTGCTGTAAATAACACAATGCCGACACAATCAGTGAAGCACTGCCAAATAGGCTAAGTACGAGCGCTTTGTGTGACACTTTATTTGGCTGAGAATGCTGCAATTGCGGACTACGTTTTAAATTTTGATAAATCAAATCAGGTAGTTCCGGCATTTTTTCAGCCCAAAATGGCAAGTTAGCATACATTTGTTTCATTACTGATAATGGGCCAACTTGTTGTTTTACCCAATCTTCTAAAAATGGCTTAGCGGTTTTCCACAAATCAAGCTGTGGATAAAGCTGACGCCCTAAGCCCTCAACGTATAATAATGTTTTTTGTAATAATACTAACTGCGGCTGTACTTGCATGTTAAAGCGTCGTGCGGTGTTAAATAAATTAACCAATACATGCCCAAACGATATCTCAGCCAAAGGCTTATTAAATATAGGTTCGCACACAGTACGAATAGCAAATTCAAACTCTTCTATGCTGGTATCAGGTGGAACCCAGCCTGAGTCAACATGTAGCTGAGCAACTTGGCGGTAGTCACGATTGAAAAAGGCGATAAAGTTTTCAGCGAGATAACGTTTATCTTCTTTGTTTAACGTGCCAACAATACCGCAGTCGATACCAATATACATGGGGTTTTCAGGGTGCTCGCGAGAGACAAATATATTGCCTGGGTGCATATCAGCATGAAAAAAGCTGTCTCTAAACACTTGCGTAAAAAACACTTCTACACCGCGCTCAGCCAGTAATTTCATATTGGTATTTTGCGCAATTAATGACTCGGTATCCGAGACGGGTATGCCGTAAATACGTTCCATAACCAATACATTACTGCGGCTGTAATCGCTATAAACAGTGGGGATATATAATGAGTCAGAGCCTTCAAAATTACGCTTAAGTTGTATGCCATTTGCGCCTTCGCGCATTAAGTCGAGTTCATCGAGTAAGGTTTTTTTATACTCTTTGACCACTTCAACAGGGCGTAACCTTTTTGCTTCGCTGTGTACTTTGGCAAGGACTTTAGCGAGCTTTTCCATAAGTGCTAAGTCGGCATTAATTTGTGTTTTTATATTTGGACGAATTACTTTTATAACAACATCTTGGGCATTGTTATAGGCATCAACTAGCGTTGCAGTATGTACTTGTGCAATAGACGCTGAAGCCAATGGAGTTTGCGAAAATTCACTAAATAATTGGCTTATATCGCTAATTTCGAGTGACTTTTCAATTATTTTTTGGGCAAGTTCGCCTTCAAAAGGCTCAACTTGATCTTGTAAAAAGGCAAGCTCTAACGCAATGTCGTGCGGGAGTAAGTCTCTACGGGTAGAGAGCATTTGGCCAAACTTAATCCACACAGGGCCAAGCTCTTGTAAAGCTAAGCGCAGTCGCAAGCCCGCTGGCTTGTTTTTGTGCTGGTTACGTAACCAGAATAAACTACCGCGCGCAATTTTAGCGTACCACGGTACTTTTTGTTTTGGTATTAACTCATCTAATCCGTAGCTAAGTAATGTTTTAGTGATGTAATACAATCGAGCAGTCGACACAAAAAATCCTTAGCGGTTGCTAGTGTTAGAAGAGTTGATTAATGCATTTATGCGTTGTTCAATAGCGGCCACCTGCCCTTTTAATGCTCGGTTTTGTTGTTTAAATTGTTCAAGCTCTAAAGGGTGAATAGTTACAGCGAGCTCATCTTGGCATAGGCTGGTTAAAGTGGTGCTAATTTGCTGACGTGCTTTGCGCTCTTTACTGCGTAAAGCGTTTAGCTGTATGTAAAGTTGTTGTGCGGGCGCATCGCCAATATAGTGCGATAGTTGCTCAGGCCAATCTATATCTAGCCCAGAAAAGGCGGCACTGTATGCCTGAGCGACATTTAAGTCGCCTTGCAGGTCTAGCTTATCTTGACGAATGAGCTGTGTTAGCATAGCTGGGTCTTTAAGCGCCATGAGTGTATCTATATCTGCGCTGATCATACACTCTGCGCTATTTTCATCGGTGGCGCTGTAAAGGTGTAATAGTTTACCATCAAAGGTTAATACTATTTGCTGCTGCCAATTGCGGATTTCGACCTTTAAAGGTTTGTGCTTAACGGCACTGAGCTTATCTATCAAGGTGGCGTCGAGTTGCAGTACCTTATTAAGTACTCGCTCTACAAGCGAAAGTACAAAATTAGGTAACATAAAAAACTGCGAATCGGGTTTTGCTGCGATCACATGCTCGTTTTTTTGCTCAAACGCCATAATTGCCTGCCTTAATATTTAAAACCACGGTGCAGTGCAACAATACCACCGGTTAGGTTTTGATACGTTGTTTGTTCAAAGCCTGCTTCTTCCATCATTGCTTTTAAGGTTTCTTGGTCTGGGTGCATACGAATCGACTCAGCTAAGTATTGGTAAGACTCGCTATCGTTCGCCACTACTTTACCCATAGTTGGTAATAGGTTAAACGAGTAAAAGTCGTACGCTTTACTTAAAATTTCATGCTCGGGCTTGGAGAACTCTAATACCAATAAACGTCCACCTGGCTTTAAAATACGGTACATAGAGCGCAGAGCTTTGTCTTTATCGGTTACATTACGTAGGCCAAAGGCAATCGTGATCACATCAAAACTGTTATCTGGAAATGGCAGCATTTCGGCATTCATTTGCACGTAGTCGATATTGCCAACTAAGCCCAAGTTGTGCAGCTTTTCACGGCCCACTTTTAACATAGACGAGTTAATATCGCCTAAAACCACTTGGCCGGTATCACCGACGAGTTGGCTAAATTTTGCTGTTAAATCGCCAGTGCCGCCTGCTAAGTCAAGGACGTGGTGGCCTTTGCGCACACCAGAGCTGGCTATAGTTTGACGTTTCCATAAACGATGTACACCAAAAGACATTAAATCGTTCATGACATCGTACTTTGCTGCAACCGAGTGAAATACGTCTGCAACCATTGAGGCTTTATCGTTTTCGGCTACGGTTTTATAGCCAAAATGCGTGGTCTTTTGCTCTGTTTCGTTCATGATTAGTCTCTATCGTGGCAATAAAGACTAGTGTACTTGATTGTATACTGCAGGTGCAATTTGAATATGATTTATCAGGTAATTTAGCGTAAAACCTAGTGGCCAGCTGTAAAGCTACTTTGCCCCAGTGAGCGTGCTTTAAATGCCGCTTGCGAGGCTTTTTTAGCTAACTGGTTAAAGTCATCATTTTTGAGCTGCTGCGCTATACCTAAAGATAAGTTTATGCCAGGTAGCTTAGTGCCACTTTTAGAGCTAACAAAACGAAGTTTTTCTACGCCATTACGCACTTTTTCAGCAATAACGTTGGCGGTTTCGGGGTCTATATCTGGCAGCAATACGGTAAATTGATCCTTTGCTGTGCGCCCAGGTAAACCACTTTGAAAGACATATTTTTTTACTTGTTTAGCCACTTTGTTCAATATCACTTCGCCAATGATGTCGCCGTAATTATCTACAAAATGATCTAAATTATCTATTTGAATAGCAATTGCGCAAATTGATTTGTCTTGCCTGCTCCATACTTGGGTTTGCTGTGTTAAATAATGGCGTTTATACAGCCCCGTTTGCGAGTCAATAATGTGTTGCTTACGTAATTGCGCTAGCTGCTTTTGGGTTTTTTCGTGCAATTTTTTTGCTTTGAGTAGCTCGTGTTTAAAGTGCTTATGCTGCTCAAGCAAGGTAGCAGATTGCGTGTTTAACGTATCGAGTGCTTGGCGGCTTTGCTCTATATTGTTCTCATCAAGCGAATGCATGCACTCACTTACTTGGCCGGCAAAGCTAGTAATTTGTTTTTCGGTTGATTGCGCATTGCGTGATAGCGAGTCAATAACCCCGTTTACGTTATTGATCATCGCCACTTGCGTGGTATGCCCTTCGTTTAAAAACTCAAAGTAGAGCTGCTCAATAAAAATACTATCGATATGCGCTTTATTAGTAATGGCTTCGTCTATGGTGTTATTTAGCTCAGTATTTACTTTACTAATGTAGGTATAAGCAACGTGATAATTTAGCGGGGAGGGGGGTAGCGTATGACGTTCTAAAAACAAGCATACATTCGTCATTTTTTCTTGTGCTACAGCCATGGAATCATGGAACATCATTTTAACTACCAACTAAGTACGCATTAAATTACACATTAAAATAACTCTTCAATGAGGCGGTGATGCATCCAAGCTTTATTGTTTTTTACTACAATAATCGTTAAGAAGGCTATTTAAAAGTAAAAACCAGTATTAGTGAACTTAAATTTTTACTTTTGCAGCCTAATAGCTGAATTTATCATCAAAGAGCACGTATTTAGCTTAATTTAGGCTGTTTCAGCTTGTGGCGGCCGGCTCCAACTAAGCGTGTGTGATTGAGATTAATCGCATTTATCTTGCTATTTACTCAGCCTACGATAGTTTTGTGAAATCTATTGTATGGTCAAGTAAAAACTAAAATGAATTATTCCTTACCCCCGCGAATTTGCCGCACACTAATTGCACTATCACTTTTTGGTACGCTAAGCGCCTGTACATTAACAAGCCCCAACGCTAACACACAATTTGAGCAAGTGGCGCAAAGTATTGTTGATTACCGCCAAAGTGTTAATCCCTACACGCACCCAGAAGGGGTTGATGGCTATTTATTACCAAATTTATCGGCTGAATTTTTAAAGCAACAATACGAGGAAAAAACAGCTTTATTAAGTCGCTTAGATGCAATTGATAGCGACCAGCTTTCAAGTGAAAACAGTATTAACCTCAGTATTATTCGTGCGCAAGTACAAAACAGTGTTGATGAATACGTATTTAATGCGCATTACATGCCGTTAACCTCTGAGTATGGGTTTCATTCTAGCTTGTCTTACATGATTAATAGTTCGCAGTACAAGCAACCGCAACAGTTAGAAACGTATTTAGCTCGCCTTGAACAAGTGCCACGCTTTTTTGAGCAAAATATACACTGGATGAAAAAGGGGCTCGAAACGGGGCTTACTCAACCACAAGCGGTACTAGCAGGGTATGAAGACTCAATAAGCGCATACATAGTGGATGATGTAACACAGTCAGACTTTTACTCCCCGTTTAAAACGAACACGGCAGGGCTAAGTGAAAACGACTTTAAAGCGCTGCAAAAAAAAGCTAAACGTATAATAAAAAATGATGTAATTGCTTCCTATAAAGCGTATTTAACATTTTTTACTACGCAATATAAGCCCAGTGCGCGCACTACAATTGGTATTTCGCAAACTCCAAATGGTAAGGCGTTTTATAAAAACCGTGCCCAGTATTACACAACCACCAACATGAGCATTGATGAAATACATCAGCTGGGTCTCTCAGAGGTGGCGCGTATTCGCAGTGAAATGGAAGAAATAATAAAAGAAGTCGGTTTTAAAGGCACATTTGCCGAATTTATTCACTTTTTACGTACCGATCCGCAATTTTATGCCACCACCCCAGAGCAGCTTTTAAAAGAAGCAGCTTATATAGCTAAAAAAATGGATGCGCAACTACCTAAGTTATTTCATACATTGCCGCGTATGCCTTATGGCGTTGCGCCCGTGCCCGAGAGTATAGCCCCAAAATATACAACTGGGCGCTATGTTGGCTCGAGCCGAAGCGATCAAGCGGGTTATTATTGGGTTAATACCTACGCGCTAGATAAGCGCCCGTTGTATGTATTAGAAGCACTCACTTTACACGAAGCCGTACCTGGTCATCACTTGCAAATATCACTTAATGCAGAGCTTGAAAACTTACCAAGCTACCGCCGCGATGCTTATCTTTCGGCTTTTGGTGAAGGCTGGGGGCTTTATTCTGAATACTTAGGTATAGAAGCCGGTTTTTACCAAGACCCATACAGCCGATTTGGCCGTTTAACTTATGAAATGTGGCGTGCAGCACGTTTAGTGGTTGATACGGGTATGCATATGTACGGCTGGAGCCGCGAACGCGCTATGAACTTTATGAGCGAAAACACGGCGCTTTCATTGCACAATGTTAAAACCGAAACTGACCGCTACATTTCATGGCCAGGGCAAGCGTTGTCGTACAAAATTGGCGAGCTGACTATCAAGCGTTTACGTACAGAAGCTGAGCAAGCGCTTGGAGCGCGTTTTGATATACGTGAGTTTCATCATCAAGTTTTACGTCACGGCTCAGTGCCACTATCTGTGCTTGAGGAGCAAGTGCGTTTATACATAAAAACTGAGCTTGAAAACACGCAAAGCTAATTCTCAAAGAGTATAAACCTTGAACAACGATAGGCGTTGTGTCATTTTGACGCAACGCCTTTTTTATTTTTAAAAACAGCCATCAAGGGGGGTTGGATGAGCGATTTTATTATTTTTAGTATTGATGTATTTGCGAGCATTTTTATCGTTGCACTGGGGTTAATTGTTCTTACCGTTATTGTTTTTTATTTCCGTGATATTACCCAAACAAAGCATGCAATTAGACGAAATTACCCAGTAATTGGCCGCTTTAGATACTTTTTTGAACGCCAAGGCGAGTTTTTTAGGCAGTACTTTTTTGCCCTCGATAGAGAAGAAATGCCGTTTAATCGCGCAGAGCGAAGTTGGGTGTACCGTGCTGCAAAAG
The DNA here is from genome assembly GCF_001401805.1 of Pseudoalteromonas sp. P1-25. Taxonomy (GTDB): domain Bacteria; phylum Pseudomonadota; class Gammaproteobacteria; order Enterobacterales; family Alteromonadaceae; genus Pseudoalteromonas. Next base: position 18,550 of record NZ_LKDW01000011.1, on the reverse strand, counting down.
ATGTCGATCGTACCGCGGCGTTTGGCTCTACACAAAGCTTAGAGGTGACTGGCACCGTAATGTTTATGAATTGTGCGTTCCCTACCTTAGATGAGGAGGCGCTTGACCCAAGTAATGTCACCTTGGGCCCTTATTGTAAAACGCCGTATACCACCAACTCATTGTTTAATATATCAGGTATGAGCTTTGGTGCGCTCTCAAAACCGGCTGTTAGAGCGTTATCAAAAGGGGCAAAATTAGCCGGCTGTTGGATGAATACCGGTGAAGGGGGGTTGAGCCCTTATCACTTAGAGGGCGGCGCCGATTTGGTGTTTCAAATTGGTACGGCTAAATATGGTGTGCGTGATGAGCTTGGAAATTTAAGTATCGATAAGCTAAAAGAAATAGCGGCGCATAAAAGCGTAAAAATGTTTGAGCTTAAATTAAGCCAAGGTGCCAAACCAGGTAAAGGCGGTATGTTACCTGGTAAAAAGGTTAATGCTGAAATTGCTAAAATAAGGGGCATTCCTGAGGGCAAAGATTCAATTAGCCCAAATGGGCACCCAGAGATTAAAAAACCCAGCGACATATTAGATATGATTGCCACGGTGCGAAACGCCACAGGTAAACCTACCGGATTTAAAGCGGTTATTGGTGATTACACTTGGCTAGAAACGCTATTTGCAGAAATAAACCATCGCGGGCTTGAATCTGCACCGGATTTTATCACTATTGATAGTGCCGATGGGGGGACGGGGGCTGCACCTCAACCATTACTCGATTCGGTCGGGTTACCGCTGCGTGAAAGCTTACCGCTGGTTGTTAATATGCTTGAAAAACATGGCTTAACAGGGCGGGTTAAAGTAATTGTATCGGGTAAGTTAATTGTGCCCTCGAAGGTGGCATGGGCGCTTGCTTTGGGTGCTGATTTTGTTGTTTCTGCCCGTGGTCATATGTTTGCGTTAGGCTGTATACAGGCCATGCAATGTAATAAAGACACCTGCCCAACCGGTGTCACTACCCATAACGAGCGGCTACAGCGTGGGTTAAATGTTGCCGATAAAGCCCAGCGAGTTGCCAATTACAATAAATATATTCATTACGGCGCTGGCTTAATTGCCCACTCATGTGGTGTAACGAGTGCGCGGGAGTTAAGGCGTAAACACGTGCGTATAGTACAAGAAAGCGGGCTGTCGGAGCCACTTGATAAAATTTACGAAAATTACCACTAATAAGTAGTAATAAAGGCGCTTTAGCGCCTTTTGTTAATTTAGCTGGCTTATTAATAAACTAAAAAATGCCTCTTTATTGTCGCAGCGTTTGGCATTTAAAATGAGCTGCTCACCTAAGTTCAGTGTCTGTTTTTGTACTGCAAGGCGCGTATTTTCATCTTCAATACTGTCAATATCAACTACATGTGCAAGCCCTATGGTGCGCCTAATTAGTTCTGTACCACAATACCCTATGGCGTCTTGTAATACGGTTTTCATAAAATACTGAGGGTAGCCTTGGGTATTGAGCGTTTGATCTGTGCTGTGATTGGCAATTAAAGATAGCCATTGTTGCTCAAATAAATTATAGCTTTCAACAATGCAGCTGAGTAAATACGTTTGATAGTTTCGCCGCGCTACAAACTCTTCAATATGCCCTGCTTGGGCGCAGTAATTTAATAGTAAATTGCCAATAAAAGAGCCTATATCAAAGCCTACAGGACCAAAAAAGCCAAACTCAGGGTCAATTACTTTAGTGGTATTACTATCTACAAAAATACTGCCGCTGTGCATATCGCCATGCAGCAATGTTTGTGGGTTAGATAAAAAATTTGCTTTTAGTTTTGCAACTTCTAACTTAAGTGCCGTGTTATCACGAAGAGCTTTTACCTGCGGGGCTAGCTGAACAGGAAAATTATTGCGCTCGTGATCTATGTACGGATCGCTAAAAAATAAATCTTCGGTTATTTGGCAAAGCTCAGGGTTAGTAAATTGCTGTACTAGTGCTTTTTTATGCTGAGCGGTTAGGTAAAAATCAGAATTATAAAACCCGGTATGGCTTAAATACGTTGCGACGTGCTTGGCTAATTTAGGAAATTGCTCCGCATTATTTTGTGCGGTTCGCAATATTTGTAAGTGGCCTAAATCTTCTAAAATGGTGAGTGCGTAATCTTGATTATAGTGCAGTACTTTAGCAGTGCTTTGCGGGCAAATAGCACCGTGGTTAAGTAACACTTGTGCCTCAATTCGAGCTCTATCAAGCGTGAGAGGCCATGATTCACCTACACAACGAGCATACGGCAATGCTTGCTTTAAAATAATACTGTTATGGTGCTCATCGCTAATTCTAAATACTAAATTAAGGTTACCGTCACCAAATTCGTATGCAGTTAAGTGTGCGCCAGCTTTAAAAAAATCATACTGCTTAGCGTCAATTAGCGAATTTACATATTCAATAGCGCGTTGTGCATTAAACGCAACATAATTAGCCATAGTGAGATCTCAAATAACCGTTTTAGGCATTCTATACTTTTAAATGTTTAGATGTCTATAAGTCTAACTTGAGAGTTATTCAAACTGATGTAAAATAGCCTTACGCATTTTATTTAAGCAGCCCAATCATGCAAAACCTAATCGCAAGCAGTTTAAAATATGAAAACGGCACATTAAATGTGCTTGACCAGTATTTACTTCCCCATCAGCAGGTATGGCACGAATGCCATAGTGTTGAGACGATGAAGGAGCTGATCGTTAGTTTAAAAATTCGTGGTGCCCCATTAATAGGCTTAGGTGCGAGTTTGCTCGTTGCTCACTTAGCTGAGCAAGGCGCTACAAAAGCGGCGCTTGGTGCTGCAATTAATGAGCTGGAAGCCACACGCCCTACGGCGGTTAATTTAATGCATTGCATGGCCGCATTACGAAAAGCGCTTAAGCAAAGTGACTTTGTAACTAATATAGTAGCCACTGCCGAGCGCCTATTTATTGAAGACATTGAGTTATGTGAGCGTATGGCAACGCGCGGTGCTGAGCTTATAAACAGCGGCGATAATATTTTAACCCATTGTAATACCGGCGCATTAGCGACTGCTGGTATTGGCACAGCGTTAGGTGTTATTTATAAAGCGCAGCAGCAACATGGCAATATACATGTATGGGTGGATGAAACGCGCCCATTATTGCAAGGTGGGCGCTTAACCGCGTTCGAACTTGAACGCTGGCAAGTGCCTTACACGCTTATTTGCGATAACATGGCTGCCAGTCTAATGGCCGCAGGCCGGGTTGATAAAATAGTGGTAGGGGCTGACCGTATTGCCGCTAATGGCGACTTTGCTAATAAAGTAGGCACGTATAATTTAGCTGTATTGGCCCATTTTCATGATATTCCTTTTTATGTTGTCGCGCCTTTAACTACGCTTGATACACAAACGACTTGCGGTAGCGATATAGCAATAGAGCAACGCAGTAGCGCAGAGGTACGTGGCGTAAGTGGCAGTTTTGGTACGGCGCTGTGGGCACCGACTCATGCCAATGTGTATAACCCCGCATTTGATGTAACACCTGCAAAATTAGTAACAGCGTGGGTGTTAGATACCGGTGTTTACGATAAAAATGATGTAGAGAGTGGGGCGTTAACAGCGCTTAAGTAGTTTTTAAACACTGCCCCACTTGTCCCTTCGTGGAGCGGTGCTGTGCCACTTTTGCTATGCGAGTAAAGGAAACCGCTTCGCAATTTCAGACTCGGTGCTTTTTGCAACCCAGCCCTCGGTATTATTAAATAATCGAATGGCGGTAAATTCTGGGTCGCTCCCCATATCAAACCAGTGTGGGGTAAGGGCTGGCACCGAAATTAAGTCACCTTGCTGGCATAATACTTGGTAAATTTTAGCACTTATATGTAAGCAAAATAATCCTTGGCCTTTTACAAAAAAGCGAACTTCATCTTCATTATGAGTGTGCTCAAACAAAAACTTTTCTCGCATTTGTGCCGCTGCAGGGTTACCTTTGGCAAGCGAAATAACATCCACCGTTTGATAGCCATTTTGCGTTTTTAAGCGCGTTATATCATTTTTATACGCTGCAATAATTTGCTCATTTGTCGTGTGCTCATTAATGGGCGCAGCTGCTTGCCATTGCTCAAAGCGTACATTTACCTTTGCTAATTGTTGAGTAATTTCGGTTAAATCGTAGGTGTTTATCAGCGCATTACTTGGATTATTGTTAGCATAAATTGTTAATTGGCTCATGCATATTGCTCCAATGTAACTGCGCTAAAGTCATGTACGTAGGGGTGTGTGGTGCGTGCTTGGCCATCTCGTATTAAGTGTAAGGTTTTAAGGCCAGCGGCTTGGGCAGCGTCTAACTCTGCCGCTACATCACTTAAAAATAGTACTTCATTAGCATCAAACGGCAGTTGGTTAACTATGGTGTTATAGGCTGCTTGCTCTTGCTTTGCGCCGACTTTGGTATCAAAATAATCGTTAAACAGGGGGCGAATATCGCCATAATCACTGTATTTAAAAAGTAACTGCTGCGCCCTTACTGAGCCTGATGAATACACATAGAGTGCGGTGCCTTGATCGTGCTGAGCTTGTAAAAACTCAAACGCATCTGCGTATAAATGGCCTTTAAAATCACCGTGCTCGTAGCCCGTTTGCCAAATTAGCCCTTGTATTTGCTTTAAAGGGGTAATTTTTTTATCTTCTTCAATCCACTTTAATAATACGCTAATGACAGTTTCTATATCGGCATCGGGCTCATTAATAATGGCTTTTACTGCAGCTATTTGTTCAGCGACTTGGGTTTTATTTTCGTTTAAGCGTATAAATGTTGCTAATTGTTTGGCTGCATACGGAAAAAGCACCTCTTTAACAAATGAGATACGTGTGATGGTGCCTTCAATATCAGTTAAAATTGCCTTTATCATTATAGCTGTGCCCCAATACCTTCTATTTTTAACCGTTCTAGCTCGCAACTAAATAAAAACTCCAGCCCCTCTAAATGACGAAGTGCTTGTTTGTAATTACTCCCTACTACATAAACGCCATGCCCACGAATTAACACGGCATGCTCAATGGGTGTATGTAAGTGGTGATCGCTAAGGAGTAAGCTTAAACGTTCTATGTCTTGGTCGTTTTCAAAAATAGGAATGCTGAGCGTATCTAAATGCGAAGTTACTCCACTGAGTGACTTTTGCATTTCGTAACCGCTTAAATTTAATGCATGGCTTTTAATTACACGTGACAGGACGGTGGCTGCTACTGAGTGAGTATGCAGCACCACGTTAGCATGCGGAATAAGCTTATACATGCCTAAGTGCAGCTGCGTCTCAGCCGATGGGTTGCCTGCACCTTTAGTGCGATTACCTTGATGATCAAGCTCAATGAAGGTGTGTGTACCAAGCTGACCTTTATCAAAGCCGCTAGCGGTAACCACGAACCCGGTTGCGGTGCGCGCCGAAAAATTTCCGCCGGTGGCGGGAACCCAGCCTTTTTGACTGATCCATTTTCCAGCTTCAATAAGTTGCGAAATAGCGGTATTGTTGTGCATACATTCCTCACCAATGAGTGTAATACCAAGGCGCAATAATAATTAATGCTTTTGAGGCGCTAAACCATACGCTAGCTGCGTTTTTACTACCTCAAAATAGCTCAGTTAATTAAGCGAATTGATATAAAGCTATTTAATTTTAGACGGCTATACTTCTGTTTTAAGCAATGATAGCATCGCTTTAAGCGCAAAACCATCATTAAGGGCCTGTCGTGTTTGAAAGTAAATTACCAAATTCAAGTGTTAGTATATTTAGCCAAATGAGTGGCTTAGCAAGTCAGCATTCGGCAATAAATTTATCGCAGGGTTTTCCTGAGTTTGATGCGCCAGAGTTACTGAAAAACCAACTGAATTTTTATGTTCAGCAAGGGGTTAATCAATATTCGCCATCCAGTGGAGTACCCCGTTTACAACAACAGATAGCCAATTTGGTGGCGCGTAAATATGCGGCAAAAATTGATGCAGCTGAGCAAGTTACAGTTACATCGGGCGCCACCGAAGCATTGTTTGTCGCTATTCAAACTATAGTACGCCCCGATGATGAAGTCATTGTGTTTGACCCCGCCTATGACTCTTATCAACCAGCCGTTGAGCTTGCTGGCGGTAAAACTGTTCATATTGCACTGCATGCACCCGATTATGCTATTGATTGGCAAACTGTTCGCAGCGCAGTGAGCAAAAACACGCGCGCTATAATTATTAATACGCCACATAACCCAAGCGGTAAAGTACTTAAAAGTCATGATATAAACGCGCTTAAATCGTTAGTAAGCGATCACAATTTATATGTCATAAGTGATGAGGTTTACGAACACATTACTTTTGACGGCGACATACACCTAAGCATGCTTTGCGATGAGCAGCTACGTGAAAAAAGTTTTGTTATATCAAGCTTTGGTAAAACGTTTCACAGCACCGGCTGGAAAATGGGTTACTGTATTGCCCCTGCACCGCTTGCTACTGAATTTAGAAAAATACACCAGTATGTTACTTTTTCAAGCTTTACACCTGCACAACACGCGTTGGCCGACATGCTTGAGCAACAAGGCGAGCATGTAGATGCGCTAAGCAATTTTTATCAGCAAAAGCGCGACTTACTAGCGCAGCACTTAAGTGATAGCCGTTTTACTATTTTACCAAGCCAAGGTACGTACTTTTTATTACTTGATTACAGTGAGGTGTCTGATCTTAATGATGTAGATTTTTGCCACTGGCTAGTAGAGCAAGCTGGGGTTGCTGCTATTCCTTTAAGTGTGTTTTACAAGCAACCTTCAAATGATAAAGTGATTCGACTGTGTTTTGCTAAAAACGATGAAACTTTAATAGAGGCCGCGCAAATATTATGTCAACTTTAACGCTTACACTCGTTCAAAGTACGCTGCATTGGCTTGATAAAGACGCCAATTTAGCCATGTTTGATAAAAAATTAGCAGAGATAACCGCTAACCCTGATTTAATTTTACTACCTGAAACTTTTGCTACTGGTTTTGCAATTAATCTTGATTGCGCAGAGCCCGAAAATGGCAAAGTGCTAAGCTGGCTAAAAACCCAAGCACACAAACATAACGCCGTTATTGCAGGGTCAGTGTTGGTTGCACAAGGCGATAAAAAAGCAAACCGGTTTTATTGGGTAAAACCCGATGGTGAGGTGAATTATTACGATAAACGCCATTTGTTTCGCTTAGGGAGTGAGGGCGACTATGTCGTAGCAGGGCAAGCGCGTAAGATATTTGAAATTAATGGCTTTAAGCTATTACCGCAGGTGTGTTACGACCTGCGCTTTCCGGTTTTTCAGCGTAATAATAACGACTACGATGTAATGATAAACGTAGCCAACTGGCCTGCGGTTCGTCGCCATATTTGGGATACATTATTAATGGCGCGCGCTATGGAAAACCTGTGCTATGTAGTAGCCGTTAACCGTGTTGGCGACGATGGCAATGGTGTGGCGCATAACGGTGGCACGGCCGTGTACGACTTTAAAGGCGATACGGTCGCTAAAGCAAAAGACAATACACAAGAGTTACTCACTGTAACGCTTGAAAAAGCACCGCTCGATGATTTTAAAACCGCGTTCCCCGCTTATTTAGATGCCGATGCGTTTACCTTGGTATAAATCGCTAAGCATTAGCGCCTAGCCAATAAAGTGTTAAAATAGCCGCTGATATGTTTATTGGCGGCTCTATGAATACATCCCTTATTACACCGGTTATTTTAGCGGGTGGCATTGGCACTCGGTTATGGCCGCTTTCTCGCCAAGCTATGCCCAAGCAATTTTTACCCTTGCTTGATAACACACATTCGTTATTACAAAGTACGTTAGCGCGTGTATCAGGCAAGGGGTTTGCAAAGCCAATACTCGTGTGTAACGAACAGCACCGCTTTATTGCTGCTGAGCAAAGTGCACAAGTAAACCCTCGTGCACTGTTGTTAGAGCCGCAAGGTAAAAATACCGCTCCGGCCATTGCGCTGGCAGCACATTACGCGCTTCAGCAAGATATAACAGGGCCAATATTGGTGATGCCCGCCGATCATCATATTGAAAACTTTGCTGAGCTCACACTTAAATTAAATGATGCGGTTAAGTTAGCTGAGCAAGGTATGCTAGTTACATTTTCAATTACACCTACCAAGGCGCACACTGGGTTTGGCTATATAAAGCAAGGTAGTAAAATATCAGGCTCAAATTGTTTTGAAGTCGCTGAATTTAAAGAAAAGCCAAATCTAGCTACGGCGAAAAAATACTTAGCTGAAGGCGGTTATAGTTGGAATAGCGGCATGTTTTTATTTACGCCACGTGCGTATTTAAATGAGCTTGAACGTTTTGCGCCAAAAATAGCGCACAGTGTAAAAGCGGCATCTCAGTTTTCACACGACTTAGGCTTTATAAGGCCGGTAAGTGAGCCACTTAAAAACTGCCCAAGTGACTCTATCGATTACGCTATTTTAGAGCGCAGTAATAATGTAGCCGTGCTGCCTGTAGCGCTTAATTGGAGTGATGTAGGCAGCTTTAGTGCTTTGGCTAGCCTTATAAAAAAAGATGCATATGGCAATAATGAAAACGACAGCCATACCGCGCAAAATAGCACTAATAATTTTGTTATAAGCGAAGACGATCACAGCGTTGCTACCCTTGGGGTCAGCGACTTAGCTATTATTCATACTCACGATGCCACCCTCGTTGCTAATAAAAATAAGCTTGACGGTCTGCCTTTATTGCTCAAGCAATTAGCGGTATGCCAAAGCGATAAACTCAACCACCATCAGGTTGTGTATCGGCCGTGGGGTAACTACCGCACCTTAGTAGCGGGGGCAGGATTTAAAGTTAAAAAAATAACAGTTAATAGCGGTGCTAAACTTTCGACGCAGCGCCATCAGCATCGTGCAGAGCATTGGGTGGTGGTATCGGGTATTGCTGATGTTCGTATTGATGAGCAAACATTAACACTCAACCATGACCAATCTTGCTACATTGCAGCAAAACAAATACACAGTTTAGCGAATAATCAAAAAGAGCCGCTAATTGTCATTGAAGTACAGACTGGCGCCGTACTAGATGAAAGCGATATAGAGCGATTTGATGATAAGTATGGAAGGGAGTAAACAGCTTAACCTGTAATAGAAAAGCCCATTAACTTAACTGCCCGCGCACGTACTTTAAGTATTGTTCTAGGCTGCGCTGCCATAGCTCTAACGCCTCATCTAGCAGGTTATTATGGGGTTTGTTATCAAGCAAACGACGCTCTATTTTTTTAAGCTCAATACCGTAGCGGTTAAAGCCTAATTGCAGCGCGGTGCTTGCTTGGCGGTGCAATAATTTAATGCACTGCTCTGGTTGCTGGTCAATTAGCTCTTGGCAGCGGGTTAGTTTTGTCCGTGCGGAGAGTACAAATTCATTGTAAATCGACGACACTTCGTCCTCACTAAATGAGCTAGTTAGTGTTTCTGCTGCGGTTTCGTCGTATAAGGTGTCTACTAGCTCTACAGCTATATTTGCAGTTTGATTTGATTGTGAATCACTCAGTGCTTGGCGAAGTTTTTGCTGCTTAATTGGTTTGCCGACTATGTCTTTTATACCCAAAGCTAAGTATTCTTTTACCTCATCAGGGCTTAAGCTTGCTGTAAAGGCGAGTACGGGGGTGCGCTGGTTTTTATGCTCCAACCGCTGCAGTCGTTTTAACACCTCTTGACCAGTAAAGTCAGGTAGGTTCATATCCAGTAAAATAACGTCAAAGTGATGTATTTGCATTATTTCAATAGCGCTTTTACCATCTTTGGCGAGTTTTATTTTATGTTCATCTTCAGCCATAAACTCAATGGCAATTTTTTGATTTAAATCTAAATCTTCGACGAGTAGCACTTCTAGGCCAGTTAAGTAGTCTTTGTTTTGATGGCGCTGCTCTACCAAGCTAAGCTCCCCTAGCGTAAACGTAGTAGTAAAGCTAAATACGCTACCGGTGCCTAATTGGCTGGTTATTTCTAAGCGGCTTCCTAGCTTTTCGAGCAGTCGGCTGGTTATTGCAAGCCCAAGACCGGTACCGCCTTTTTCTTTACCAGCGCTACTTTGTACGTAGGGTTCAGTTAAGTACGCTATTTCGTCTTTTTCGATACCTGGGCCTGAGTCTTTAACACTAATTTTTATGGTGTGTTCAAGGTGTTTGTCGCTTATCAAATCAACCTGAATTTTTACTATACCGTGGTCGGTAAATTTTATGGCGTTACCTACAAGGTTAATAATTATTTGCCTTAACTTTTGCTGATCGCAGTAGTAACAAGCTTGCTCAGGGATATTACATACCAGTTCAAACTTAAGCTGTTTTTGCTCCGCTAATGGGCTGAGCAATAAACACAAATTATTTAACCAGGTTTTAAATTCAATATCTTCTTCGTAAAGTGCTTCATCGCTTTGGTCAAGGCTTGCGTAGTCGAGTACTTTATCAACCAATAAATTTAATGACTCGGCCGAATTAATAATAGCCTCACAATAGGCTTTATTGCGGGTGTCGGTGCTTTGGTTCATAACTAATTGGGCGCTGCCCAATATGCCATTAAGAGGGGTGCGAATTTCGTGGCTAATAGTTGATAAAAACAGACCTCTAATTTCTAAATCTTTTTGGGCTTTGTCGGCCAGTTTGTTGAGGTTTTTTTCCCTGCGCTCATTACACATTAGCGCCATGCCGGCAGCATAAAACATCGGAGCAATAACGCCATTTAAAAACAGTAAGCTGCTAAACCATGGGCTTTGCAATAACTGGGGCTGTTCAATATTAGCCATAAATAGTGAGCGGCTAATAAAACTCAGGGCAACTAACGTTAATATTAAAATATAAACAATGGTGCCATTGGGGTAGGGTTTTCGAGCATATTTAATAAATAAAAACAGCAAAAACGCGGCTTCAGCAATGTGCTGTACATCTGAGACGTAAATCCGTTCGCGTAATGAAGGGTCAAAAAACGAATAATACCCTAACATGACGGCACTAAACGCAGTAAATGCACACAGTAGTTTAAACCCAGGCCCCTTATAATCTAAAAATTGGCATATGGCCAAACTGTGCACAACCGATGCGCCAAACATCATGCTACTGGCGATACTAATCACAATAAGGTTGTGTGTTTTACCAATTAGCGTAAAGCCAATGACTGCGCCCAGTAATAAAACCGGGTAAAAAATATAAAGCAGCGTACCCGGGGTGTTTTTGTTTGTGCGCCAAGTTAAAAAGTTAAGAAGAGTCATTACAATGATAACGGCAATGCTGGCAAAAAAGAGGGTAGAAGAGTCGAGCATAAAGGTTCCAGCAATGGGTACTTCAAGTAGAGTAATAAAAAGCGAATAATTTAACAAGCATATAGCACAAACAAAAACAGGCACCCTAAGTGCCTGTTTTTAAAATACGAAATTGATTAACGAATTTCGTCTGGAATATTTTGTTGAGCCCAAGATAGTAGCTCAATACGGTTACGACACTTCGTTTTTCTAAAAGCGCTGTATAAATGTGTTTTAACGGTATGTGGGCTGATGCTTAGATCTTCAGCTATTTCTTTGTTTTTAGATCCCTTACTCATTAACGAGATTATTGCTTTTTCTCGTTTAGTAAGTTTAATTGGCTCTATATCGCCTTCGGTCAGCTTGTGCAGTGCATCTTTATTGAACTGCAGCATGCGGTTCAGCGCATTACACATAATGTCACGTCTGTACCAAAGCTGATCTTCTAAAAGTAAGCGAATACCTTTCATTAATACATCAGCGTTATCAGTCGTATAAAACACGCCACGAATACCGCTCAAAAGCGCGCGGTTAGCAAGCTCAGGGTTTTCGTCTAGGTTAAATAATACGATATCGCACTTGGTGCGCAGGTTAACTAACTGCTCTTTTAGTTTACTCCATGCATCGTTACTTGATGTTTCAATAAACAGTAATCGAGTCCCTTCTGGTACATCTAAAATATTTGTACCCGTGGTTACGTCAAGGCCTTGCGTTTTTAACAAAGGTTCTAAAACGTTAATGCCAATGGTGTTAATTGGCTCTTGATCTAATAACAAAAAGGCTGAACTGCTCATGTTTTTATACTCTTTTTATAAAGCTGACTAGTTAAGTTTACCACGACTTCCACACCTTTTGTATTAGAAAGTCCGGTTTCGCCTTGTGAACAAGTACGATTTTACGATTATTTAAACATAAAATGTTGCAAATAAGTAATTATTTTTCACTTTATATACATGGTAAACAATAACATTTGTAACTAGAGAAATACCAATAATTCCAGTGAATTTTTATTATTAATTTTATATTTTTTTAGCATCTTGATATGGAGGCCAGCCCATTTCTTTGCCTGCAAGCATATGTAAATGTATGTGATACACGGTTTGCCCGCCGTGTTTATTGCAGTTCATTACAACTCTGTAGCCGTCTTCACTAAAGTTAAACTGCTTGGCTAACTTTGCAGCCACTTCGTATAAATTTCCAACTAAATGAGAGTTTTCGCTATTTATATCATTAATAGTTGCAATTGCTTTTTTTGGAATAATTAACACATGAAAAGGGGCTTGTGGGTTTATATCTTTAAATGCAAGGGTAGTTTCGTCTTCGTAAATAATGTCTGCAGGGATTTCACGGTTAATAATTTTTGTAAATAGGGTCTCTGTGCTCATAATCGTTTGAATGTAAGGTTTGAATTTAAAGTCACTAATGACAAATTTTGTTTGCAGTGTCAAACTCAAAACAAATAAAGGAGTTTTTATGCGTAAACCAATGTTAATAACCTCAGTTGCGGCATTCTTGATGAGTATGTCGGTGTATGGCGCAAATATTCACTTCCCTGAAGAATTAGTGCCCTTACAAGTCGGCGAAAGAGTGATTGAAAGCTCTCTATTTAGTCGAGTTGATGATATTGAACTTGCCTCAGGCTCTTATCGGTTAAAATTAAAGTACACCGATTTATACGAGACAGGCTTTGACGACCATGAGGTAATTGAGTCTGAACCTTTTTGGGTAGATATTACTGTTGATGATAACAAAGATTATGACATGGTGTTTAATCGTGCCGATAACGCAGTATCAGCAAAAATATTTGCTGAGGCACCGCAGGTAAGTTTAAAAGCAAAGGGAGCTGCGGTTGCACAGCCGCTTAGTGTTATTTCAAATACACAGCTGGCAAGTAAAAAGCCTGCTTTACAAAAGGCGGTGCCAGCGGGCCCAGTGCGTCCAAGCCAACCTATTAAGCCTATTGCGCCCATTAATGGCAAAGGCATGCCAAGTGCACCGCAAATGCTAGAATTTTGGTGGCAACAAGCAACGCTGGCTGAACGAAAAGCCTTTTTAGAAAAGGTAACCAACCAAGGCGCTGAATAATAAACTTATCTCAGCTACTAATTTTAAGCACTAAATGCGCTGAGCTTAGTTACAGTTTTTAGTTTGAGAAAATTACAGTATTAAAAAAGGCCGATAAATCGGCCTTTTTTATTGGTTTTACTGTTTTACCCTAAAGGTGTGAACACCTTTAGGGGCGGCACAGGTTGCTTATTTATCAAATAAAGCGTCGATGGTGCCTTGAGCAAGTGGGTGGTAGCCTGGGCGTGCTTTGATGTATACATCGTGTGCCCACTCACGCTTACCATTTTTAATAAGTGCTTTGTATAATGGCACAATTAGCTTACGACGACCTATACCTGATAAGTGCTTATCAAGCGCTGGGTAAATAGGTTGGTAACCATTACCTACCGCTAACATAAACCATGCAAACGCGCGCTCTGCATTGGTTGATTGCGTTAGGTTAAATTGCTTATCAAGCTCTGCCATTTTATCTAAGCTTAAGTCGCGTGGTAGGTTGTTTAAAAAGTGTAACCATTCGTGCACTGTCCACTGAGCCGTAGGTAATTGTGCAGCGTTTGATTCACCTTTTAGCCATGCCGCGCTTGCTGCATCTACTTTGTCAAACGCATCAGATGTTGGGTTTGGCGCATCGCTTGGTAAACCAGGCTCAAAAATCCACTCATTTACTTTATCCATGCTTACAACGCCTGGATATTTTTCAATTAAGTTAGCTTTTAAGTAAGTAACAAATTGCGCAGTCGTCAGCGATTTGAAGGCAAACTCATTAAAGTAGGTCTTAACAAAGTCATCAAACTTATCACGGCCGTATTTTTCTTCTAGGTAGATTAAAAATAGCTGCCCTTTAGTGTATGGCACTGAGCTAAATGCATCATCTGGGTCACGGCCATTAAGTTTTAAATTAAGGCGGGTATCAGGTGCGTCAATCGTTTTAAGCTGGGCACGTAAACCTGCTGCATCTAAAGCTTGCTCCATTACAGCGCGGTCGCGGCCAAACACTTCTTCCATAATGCGGTTTTCAACGTATGAGGTAAACCCTTCGTTTAACCATAAATCTTCCCACGTAGCGTTGGTAACTAAGTTACCAGACCAAGAGTGGGCAAGCTCATGCGCAATTAAGTTAACTAAGCTTTTATCGCCTGCTACTACGGTAGGAGTAATAAACGAAAGTCGCGGGTTTTCCATGCCACCAAACGGAAAGCTCGGCGGTAACATTAATAAATCATAGCGGCCCCATGCATACTCACCATACATTTCGTTGGTTTTGTCGATCATGGCTTGGGTGTCGTTAAACTCGGCAACCGAAGCGTCTAAAATTTCAGGCTCGGCAAATATACCAGTTTGTTTTGACATGGCTTTAAATTCTAAATTACCTGCACCAATTGCAATTAAGTACGGCGAAATTGCTTGCGGCATATCAAAGTGGTAGTCGCCATCTTTGTATAGCGCATCTTTGTTATCGGCGCTCATTACGGCACGTATATCTTTTGGTGTATGTATACGAGCAGAGTAAGTAACGCGCATGGCAGGGGTATCTTGTACTGGTAACCAGCTACGAGCGTGAATAGCCTGCGATTGGCTGTACATAAACGGGTGCGTTTTGCTGGCTGTTTGCTCTGGTGTTAACCATTGCAGGCCAGATGCTTCTGGGCGGCTGTTGTAGTAAATACGTACTTTTGGCGCTTGGCTTTTTAATGTAATTGTTAGTTTTGAGCCTTTAACATCATCGCGCTCAGCCAGTGTAAATTTAGCTTTGTGCCAATCACCATTTGCTGTTTGGTACATAACTTTATCAATGTCTAAGTCGCGGGTATCTAGTACCAGCTTTTTACTCGTGTCATTGTTCCACTTTAGCGTGTGCTCAACAAAACCTTCTAATTGCTTGTCGGCAAAATCGACATCTAAATCAAGGTTTAAGTGTGTTGTTACCACATCATCTAGGTTGGCGTATGAGTTTTGATCAATCGCGTTTGCCATTGCTTGCGAGCACATACCGGCCATAGCGAGGCTTAAAAAAAGAGGTTTAATTTTCATAAAATACCCTGAACACTAATAATAAGTGCAGGTTTTATATCATGATTGATACAGCGGGTTGAGTGATTTTTACATTCTTTGCGACAATAAGGTAAACTACTGCGATTAGTTACCAGTACACTCAGAGACCTTTGTGGCGCACTCATTAAAACCTTTACATACCTTTGCACTAAACAATCAATGCCAGCATTTTGTTGAAATAACCTCGGTTGAGCAACTTAAAGCACACCGTTTTAGTGCTCCGTTTTGTTTATTAGGGGAAGGTAGCAACACAATATTTTTAGAAAACTACACAGGCACCGTCATTAAAATGGCCACTAAAGGTATTACTATTACCGAGCGTGAAAATGACGTACTGGTGAGTGCAGCTGCGGGTGAGAACTGGCATAACCTTGTAAGCTATTTACTTGATAAAAATATTGCAGGGCTTGAAAACCTAGCCCTTATTCCGGGCACTGTTGGGGCGTCGCCGGTACAAAACATTGGTGCTTATGGTGTTGAGCTCGCCCAATTTGTAGAGTCGATTGAGTACATTGATATAGCCACTAAAAACAAGGTGACTTTAACTAACGCTCAATGTGAGTTTGCTTATCGTGATTCTATTTTTAAGCACGCCTTAAAAAATAAAGCAGTGATCACTCAAGTCAATTTAGCATTGCCTAAAAAATGGCAGCCAGTTTTAAGTTATGGCCCACTCAAAGTATTGCAAAACCCCACCCCTAAAAAGGTATACGAGCAGGTTATTGCAATTCGTAACGCTAAGCTGCCAAACCCATACACTTTAGCCAACGCGGGTAGCTTTTTTAAAAATCCGATTATTAGCAATGCGCGTTTACAAGCGCTACTTTTGCGCTTTGCCGATGTACCGCATTACCCTTATGGAGAAAGCCATCACAAAGTGGCAGCAGGTTGGTTAATTGACCAAGCCGGCTTGAAGGGCTACGCAGTAGCAGGTATTGAGGTGCATAAACAGCAAGCGCTGGTATTAGTTAATCATGGTAATAGTAAAGGTAGCGATTTAATCACTATGATCACGCACATACAAAATACGGTATTTGCACGTTACGGCATAACGCTAGAGCACGAAGTAAGGCTTATAAACACACATAGTGAATGCCATATCATTACGGAGCATGCTCAATGAAAGCACCTGATGGGAATAAACTCGCTATATTAAATGCGCTTAATCAAGGTGGCTTTATATCGGGCCAAGCCCTTGGCGAGCAGCTGGGTATAAGCCGTGCGGCTGTGAGTAAGCATATTCAAACATTGCAAGATATGGGACTCGACATATTTAAAGTGACGGGTAAAGGTTACAGTTTAAATAATGCGGTGGGCTTGCTAAACCAAGGCAATATAACTAAGTATTATCATGCGTTAGGCGCAAATAAAGCCCAAGTAGAAGTGCACCCTATTATTGATTCAACCAACAGCGAGCTAATGCGCCGTATTCAAAATAAAGCAGCGCTTGAGTCTGGTACTGTAGTGGTTGCCGAAATGCAGCAAGCTGGGCGAGGAAGGCGAGGGCGTGTATGGCAATCACCGTTTGGGGCTAACTTATATTACAGTTATTTTTGGCGGTTAGATGATGGCCTACAAGCAGCTATGGGTGTATCAATTGCCGTAGGGCTTGCTGTATACGATGCCATTAAAGCTCTTTACGGTATTGATATAGAGCTTAAATGGCCAAACGACATATACATAAATAAGCAAAAGCTAGCGGGAGTGCTAGTTGAGCTAGATGGACAACCACAAGGCCCTTGTCAGCTAGTCATTGGTATTGGCATTAATCTACACATGCCGCAAAACACCAGCGAGCACATTGACCAAGCATGGACCGACTTAAGCCAACATACCACCGCGCTTGATAAAAACCAGTTAGTTGCTTCTCTTACCTATTACTTAGAGCAGCGTTTGGCAGATTACCAGCAAGATGGACTAAACAGCATGTATGCCCAGTGGAACGCGCTCAATGCCTTTGCGGGTGAGTGCGTAGAGCTCAATACTGGGCACAGAAGTTGGCGGGGGATTTGTGAAGGTATTGATCAGCACGGCGGAATACGTATCCGCCAAGACGGCGAAGTAAAAAGTTACTACGGCGGTGAAATCTCGTTAAGAAAGGCTAAATTATGAAGCTGTTGATAGATGTGGGTAATACATCATTAAAAGCGGCCTTATGGCACGAGCAACAAGCAACGCCCGTGACTATAAACAACGTGCCGTGGCAGGCAATAACGGCTGTTGTGTATGCCTGTGTAGGCAAAAGTGAACTATTAAATGATGCGCTCACATTAGCTGCTAAAAAAAATATTCCGTGTTTTGAGGCGCATGTTAGCAAAAACCTCAGTGGGCTAAGCTGCGCATATGACCAGGTTGGCAATTTAGGCATTGATCGCTGGCTTGCGTTGGTGGCGGGTTTTACACTTTACCCTAATACCCCCTGTATTATTGTTGATGCCGGCACTGCAACCACAATTGATGTATTGAGCGGTGAAGGCGAGCACTTAGGGGGCTGGATATTACCTGGTCTTGATTTAATGACTCACTCATTGACACAAAATACCCAACGTGTGTTTGATGATGCTAATACCCCCTTTTTAAATGAGTTAGGGAAAAACACACCCAATGGATTAAAAAATGGCGCGCTGGTGGCAACATTAGGTGCTATTGAGCAGGCCAAATATCAACTTAAACAGGTAACAGCAGAACAAAAACCACAAATTTTGTGCGCTGGAGGTTATGGTTTGCTGTTACAACAGCAAATAAATGGCAGTATTTTTGATTCTTTACTCGTTATGAAAGGATTAAATTACTGGTATGAGCTCAGTAAAAACGACGAAAAACAGTAAAATTAAGCACTTTTGCATGAAATCTGAGCGTTTAAGCTAAAAAATTACATTTTTTTTAATTTTATAGTTGCATCATAATAAACCTTACTCTAATATCTCGCCCCGTACTAAAGCAGTGCCGACTTAGCTCAGCTGGTAGAGCAACTGACTTGTAATCAGTAGGTCAACCGTTCGACTCGGTTAGTCGGCACCACTTTCCTTTTACCGAAAGTGAATTAGTAAAGAATTATCGTGGAGGGGTTCCCGAGCGGCCAAAGGGATCAGACTGTAAATCTGACGGCTCAGCCTTCGCTGGTTCGAATCCAGCTCCCTCCACCACT
>NZ_LKDW01000010.1 GCF_001401805.1 Pseudoalteromonas sp. P1-25 | reverse complement strand
AGTATTTGTTTTTAAGGATTAAAGTTTAGCTTTCAAAGCCAGCAAATTAGTCATCTACGGGGTGAAATTATGTATTTATTCGTAGACGTAGAGCTTGCTCACGTTAAAAGCGCAGCTTCTTGTAAAAGATCAATTGCACAAAGAGAAGCGAATGAGGAGTAAATGAGAAAATTCAACCAATGCAGACATCTTATTTATCACTACTCAAAAGCGGAGCGTCTCAGAACCTCTTTGTGAAAATTAACTAAACCTAATTGCACAAAGAGAAGAAAATGAGGAGTAAATGAAAATACGAAACCGATGAAAATATTTTACTTTGTTTTATCACTACTCTAAAAGCGGAGCGTCTCTTAACCTCTTTGTGAAAATAAACTAAATCTAATTGCACAAAGAGAAGTGAATGAGGAGTAAATGAGAAGACAAAACCGATCCACACATTTTGGACTTTGTTTATTACGACTCTAAAGCGCAGCGTCTCTAAACCTCTTTGTGCAAATATTTTTAAAAATAGCTATTTAAAATCACGCCCTCGTTTAACAACTATTTTATTACTTAAAATCGCCAAGCATAAAATAGTCATAAACAGCATGGAATTAGCGCCCGCTTGGAGCGAATAATCTACCGACGAATGCAACAGCATATCTACAATAGCGATAGCACAGCCAAAAGCCACACCCTGAAACAACGCGGTTTTACGTTTACGCATAGTTTGAACGCACAACCATAGGCAATACAATATAAGCGCCCCTAAAGCTGACGTTACAGGAATACCTAGCTCTACAGCAAATTGAATGTAATCGTTATGGGCATTATCGTAATAGCCCGAATACGGCTCTGACTGATACGCAGGGAAAGCAGTATAAAACGTACCACCACCAGAGCCTAATAAAGGCTTATCGAGTATTAACGGGATTGAATCACGAACAACTTCATCACGTGTTTCTGACTGAATACTGGTTTCGCTAATACGTTGCTTTACTTTTTCAACATCAAATATTGCACCAATAATGATCAAATCAATTATAAAAAAACTAACAATAAGTAATTTAAATGCCTTAGGCTTTTTATTATAAACAAACAAAGCTAATAAACTAACAACCATTAATGCAATAAAAAAGGCAGAATTACCCATGCGGCTACGCGTTAAAATTAGCGCAATAATTATAATAATTAACGATATACGCAAAATTATTTTTGAGCTTAGTAGTATTTCTGTCCAGGCGCGCAATGTTTGTTTAAATGTAAGGTCATTTGCATGGCTGCCTCGCTTAAGTTCACTAACTAATACACCTATGCCTAAACATAAACACAGCGCTAAATAATTAGCTAAAAAATTAGAGTAAGTAAATGTGCCTATAGCGCGCTGCGTATGTTTATACCCAAAAATAGGGCTGAGCATATCTGGCGAGAGATTTAGGTACGTGGCATACAAAGCCTGAAAAACCCCTGCAGCAATAATGGTATAAATAAGTTTTTTTATTCGCTCACTATTGTCGCAATAAATAAAAACAAGCCAGCAAAAAAGTAGCATAAAGCTTGTTTTTAACAGCATTTGCTTTGTTTGAAAGGGGTCTAAGCTTACGGTGTAAAATTGTAAAATACAGGTAGCGCACACCAATAGCAAAGTTATAAAAACCGGATATGAATAACGCGGGGGGTAAGTTTTTTGATTATTAACAGCGCTATTTACTAAATGCATTAAAAAGGTAATACAAATTAAAATACCCATAGCCATAATAGCCCAAGGGCGGTAGCTACCTAAAGGTAGAGGCAGCAAAAAAACAATTGCACACAGCAAAAAAAATATAAAACGATTCACAGCTTTCTCAAAATCAAGCTAAAAATTAAACAACGTATTTAAACAAAGTGTTTAAAGTAAAAACGCAGCCATTAGGCTGCGTTTGTATTATAAAACTAATAATTATTTAGTTGCCAACTTCAGAAATACCCGCATCACCACCAGTACCGCCAGCACCTTGCGGTACAGTTGTTGTAGGTAGGGTAACAATAACAGGGCCAGTAGGGGCTGTAGGCTCAGTAGGACCCGCAGCTGTTGCTTCTGATGCTACAGTTGCATCAACCCCAGCAGTAATTGCCGCCAGAGTAACAGCATCGCTATCCACGCCTGCAGCAACAAGTGCAGCTAAAAAGTCAGAAATAAAAGCGCTGTCTGCGCCTATTGCATCTACAACTACGGTCATCATAGAGTCAACTTGTGTAGGCGTACAGTCGGTACATACACCGTTGATGGCAGAAACTAAGTCAGCTTTTAATTGATCTGGCGCAGTTTCTGGAGTGGCATTATTTAAAACGTTAACTAAATTTGCCATGCCTTCAGTTTGAACTACCGCATCTGTGTCCGTTTGTGCATAAGCAGGTAAAACTGTAAGTGCTGATGCGCTAGCAACTAAACTAGCTAAAATAAGTGATTTCATCTCTGATCCCTTGGTTGAATATCTAATTACAAAATTTTAGCGTATCGGCACAAAAAGTAAACTCTTTATTTGCACCACTATTATTAGTTTTAATAACTTTAGAAGGCGGCATAATTAAATTACCTTGTACGCCATCACACCCTAAGCTTTCAAGTACCTTTAACGTTTCAGGTTTTTCTATTAAACACGCTAAAACTTTAATGCCAAAACCGTGGCAAATATTATTAACTGTTTGAATAAAAAATTTGCTTTGGTTGTTATCTAGTAAGTCTTGTATGTAGCTTCCGTCTATTTTTACATACTCAATATCTAGCCCTTGTAAGTATCTAAACGAGGTAAGGCTAGTACCAAAATGCTCAATACATACATTTATGCCTATATCTTTAATTATATCTATATGTTGCGAGGCAATATGAACATTATAAAGTAAACTAATTTCGTGCAATTCAAATAACAGGTTGGTTTTTATAACAGGTTTGGTATGCGAATAAAGCGTTAACCATTCAATAAAATCAGTAGAATATAAAGAGGCCTTACTTAAGTTAAGCGCAAATACGTCGTTTGGGTGTTGTTCTTTAACATTTACAAAATTACGTATTATTTTTTTATCTAGCTCTTCAGTTAAGTTGAGTTTTTCGGCCATAGCAAATAAATGCCCGTTATTAACTTTTTCACCTTCAAAAATAAAATGAGCAAACACCTCAAAATAACATTGTTTGTTTTGCGAGCTAGCACGTTTTACAGGTTGCACCGAAAAACTCACCTCACCAGAGGCCAAAATAGACTGAATAAGCGAGCGCCACTGATTAACGCTAAATAAAGTGTTTTTATCTACCTTGGTGTTTGTATCGCCAATTGTACAGCCTGTATCTAAAGCCGATAGCACGTTACCAACAGGCATGCCCTTATCAACACTTACTAACGCAAAGTTAGCAAAGCCATTTACATGTAAGCTATTTTTATGTTGGCTAAATGCATCGGTAATTTCTAGGCGTGTTCTATTTAAAAACTCACTATCGTAAGGAGCAAGGGCAATAAAGGTGCTACCATTTAATCTAAATACTTTTGCGTTTGTCAGCTCACCAAAAATAGTTTTAAGTATATTTGCCACTTCGTTTACATGTTCATCGCCATCTTGGTAGCTTACTGCTTTATTAATGTTTGCAAGCGAAGGTAGGGTAATCATCATGGCCGTAATGGGCGCCTCATCACTAATAGAGTCGACTACCGAATTAAAATGGTTATCAAACGACTTACGATTACCCAAACCGGTTAAAGGGTCTATGTAAACTTCCTCTGTAAGGGCTTGTGTTTGCTTAGTGAGCGAATCAAACGTACTTTGCAGGTTCATAACCATATTGTTGATGGCTTTAGTAACAGTGCGCAGTTCGCGGGCAACCGGTATTTCGTTGTTTAAGGTAAACCGTTTACGGGTCACTAAATGTGCTTGGTTTTCTACTGCTTTTAATGGTCTAAACACTGCTCGCAGTATTAAAAACGCCACTGCCAGCGACGCTACTAATAATAAAAACGATCCATATAAGCTACGCTTGGTATGCTCCCAAAGCGTTAAGTACGATTGCCCAACGTGGCTTGTTACTTCAAGTGTGCCGGCCATTATCCAACCATTATTTAACTCAGATTGCATAGTTGGGGCATTAAGTTTAACGGTGCTTATAAACCAATTAGGTACCGACTCAACACGTTTAGGGTTTATAAGGTCAAAAACCACCTGGTTTTCAGCGTCAGTAAATTTTATTTGCTTATAATAACCCGAGTCAAAAATAGCCGTTGCCATTGTTTGCGCAATCATTATGCTGTCGTCTTCAAGGTAAGGCGAAATAGAAAGCCCTAAACTCGTGGCGGTGTCTTGGGCGTGGCTAGCCATTTGCGTTTGTAAATACTGGCGTGTGGTGTCTACGTCGGTAATTATTCGTACAAAAAACGAAATAACCGAAATAACAATAATCAGTCCATAAACTTGGGTTTTTAAGCTCAAGCCATTTTTAAAAAAAGACGACATAACTAATAGTTCCTTTAACGTTATTCTATATGGGAGCAAGCTCACCTTGTTCAATTCGCTCTAGCATCGTGTTCCAAGCAGACACACCACGGCTATTTTTTACTTTATTACCTAGGCCTTTCGATTTAGCTAACCACAAACCTTGGCCGTTAAAACTATAAATAGGGGTTAAATCGCGGCGTTTATTAGCAGGCAGTAGCTTAGTATTAAAATTACCTAAAACATAAGGAGCTTGGTTTGGGTTTTCAATGTATATAAGTACCATGTGGGGCTGATTAACTGTTTTTTGCCTAACATACATTAACCGTATTTTATCCTCAGGAACGCCCAAAGCCATTAAAGTAAAATACTTGGCAATTACGTAGTCTTCGCAGTCACCCATGCCAATGCCTAAACTCTCGAGCGGGGTAGCCCAATAATCTTTTTGCTGCCACAGATCTTCGTCGGTTTTATATTTAATATGCTTATTAAAAAAATTATTAACTAAATGAATTTTTTGCCATTCACTTTTATCAGCAGACTCATCTATAAAACTTAACCAGTTTTTTATACGTGCATGGCCTTCGCTACCATATTGTTTTTGCGCACGGGCAATTATATCGCTGTTGCGTAAATACATAAGCATGTCTTGCGCGCATACAAAAAACGAAATCACTAATACTATACAAAGCCCTAAACGCACACACGTTCCTTTAAGTAAGTATTCCCTAATAATAAAACAAGCCTAGTATAGTATTGTTAGCATTAAAAAGGTAGATCATATAAAAGCATGAGGGGCACTAAAATAGTGCGCTGCAGGCTAACTTGGTGCAACATAAACTTAACAAAAAAACAATATTAAAGGACGCTTTTTTTATTGAGTACATTGTTGTGGTGTGTATAATAATAGCCTCACACGGTAGGTGAGGTACGCTAAATGGAATTAGGCTTTTGCTTGTTCCTTTTTGCGTGTTTTACAAAATAATCAAAAAGGACTTAAAGTGAAAGTTTTAAAAGCAGTATTACCTGTTGCTGGCCTAGGTACACGTATGCTACCGGCCACAAAAGCCATTCCTAAAGAAATGCTACCCTTGGTAGACAAGCCACTTATTCAATATGTAGTTAACGAAGCAGTAGCGGCGGGCATTAAAGAAATAGTACTTGTTACTCATGCCTCTAAAAATTCAATAGAAAATCACTTTGATACCAGCTTTGAGCTAGAAGCCACCTTAGAGGCACGCGTTAAGCGCAGCCTCTTAGAAGAAGTACGCTCAATAGTACCAAAAGACGTTACTGTTATTTCTGTTCGCCAATCAGCACCACTGGGTTTAGGCCACGCGGTACTTGCTGCGCGCCCTATAGTAGGTAATAATCCGTTTGCTGTAATGCTCCCCGACGTAATAATCGATAAATACAAGTCAAATCCAAAAGCCGACAACCTAAGCCAAATGATCGAGCGCTTTGATAAAACAGGCCACAACCAAGTAATGGTAGAGCCCGTACCGCAAGAATTAGTACATCAATACGGTGTGGCCGATTTAGCGGGTAAAAAGATTAGCGCTGGCGAAAACGCTACCATTAAAAACATGGTCGAAAAACCAAATAACGATGAAGCACCAAGCAATTTAGCCATAACTGGTCGTTATGTTGTATCGCCTACTATCTGGGATTTATTAGAATACACCCCACCAGGTGCAGGCGGTGAAATACAGCTTACCGATGCATTATTACAACTACGCCACCTAGAAACACTCGAGGCTTACCACCTAAAAGGTAAATCTCACGACTGTGGATCTAAACTAGGTTATATGCTCGCAAATGTAGAATATGCAATGCAGTGTAGCTATATGGGCGAAGAGTTTAAAAAAGCAGCCCAAAAGTTACTTAAATAATTTTTTTACATTCTGTATATATTTGTTTGGTAAGCAAATAATTGCTTACCTTTTTTTAATGGTTTTCATGAAAAATATAATAAATAAGCTTTTTTCAAGTGTCATTTCCAGATTGTCAGTATTCTTGGTGCAAATGCTAAGTTTATTAGTTCTATCACGCTTAGTTTCTGTAGAAGCTTTTGGGGTATTTGCGCTAATCAATGGAGTTTGCTTTCTATTAATGATGCTTGCAGAATTCGGTGTGACTCAGAGCATTATAAATAAAAAAGATAGCTGCTATCAGCTTTTGTATGAGTTTTCACTTAAGGTATCAGCATTCTTTTCAATAAGTACCCCTCTCTTTCTGTACTTATTAACCATTATCTTCGATATAGAACTTACTTTGTTCATTTATATTGCTATTCCGATAATTGTATTTTTGTTCGGTGTAACGTCTATTTGTTTAGGTGACTTAAATAAGCGCTTTCAATTTAAACTGGTAGCCGTATCTGAAACCGCTGCAGAGTTAATCGCTCTAGTGGCTGTAATGCTTGTAATTTCGATATATGGAGCATCATATGAAGTTTTGGTATTAAAAGTACTCATATTTTCAATTACTCGTGCATTACTTATAACTTTTTATTTTAAAAAACAGTGTGATAGAAGAGATTTGATATTCAAATTAAGTTTCAGTATTGGAAAAATTGAAAGTTTTAACAAGGGTGTAGTACTGAGCAATTTGGCCTCTTTTTTAGTTAGACAAGGGGATAATTTTTTAGTAGGTAAGCTTTTCGGGATCGTTATGCTAGGCTTATACGATAGGGCCTATCAGCTGGTTAAATACCCTGTAATGCTACTATCTTTTTCGTTACAACCAGCTCTTCAACCTATTATGAGAACTGTTGACTGCTACACATTGTTTAGAAAGATTATTATTGCTACATGGCTCTTATGTATATTAGCTGGCTTATCATTGACACTAATTTTTAACTTATATTCAAATTATATAATTAATATAATTCTAGGTGCTGGATGGGAGGAAATAGATTTCATAGTTAAAATTTTGTCATATTCTATTGCATTTCAATGTTTCTTTAGCTTAAGTGGCGGATTTTTTTATGCAATAGAAGTGTCAGGTAAGAACGCACTCGTCAATACAATTACATTTATATTAATTTCACTTTCCTTTTACATAGGTTATATAAACGAGAGTATTAAGGCTGGTTTATATTTAGTAACAATATCATTTTTCATTGTCAGTGTTATATGCCTCTTATTATTGTTAAAAGAGGGTAAGCAATTCTACAAAAAGAATAAATTAGAGAATAAACCATGTCACGTATAATTACTATGAATTCTTTTAAGTCATCTTGCCCAGGAGGTGTTGAGTCATTGATAAGAAATTTACAAGGCTTAGCACTTAATAAAGGATGGGCTTTTTTAGAGCTTTACAAATGGGACTCATCAAGAGAAATATATGAAGTTAGCGCTAAAGCAGATTTTTTACAATATGGGATTGGTAAAGGAATAATAGGTAAAATTTTAACACGTATGAACCTATTTAAAAGTTTATTAAAGATAGACCCAGAAGGTGATATTATATATGTTTTTCATATGTCTGATTTATTATCTATACCGGTTAAAATTTTAAAGAAAAATAAAGTCATAGTGGTTCAAACAAATAGGTTTGATATTTTTTTGACACTATTAGGTAAAATATCTGTCATAACTTACTCGAAATATATTGATGCCTTTACAGTTTACACGGAAAAAGACAAATTAAAATTAAGTGAGATTTACCCAGGATTAGGCAGTAAAATTTATGTTATTCCAAGAGGGTGTCGAATCGAAAAGTCTAATGAGAGATCAAATTTAAACCACCGCCTAGTAACAATAACAAGGCTTGATGAAAAGCAAAAAAACCTCTCTGATATGGTTAATATTCTGAATAAATTACCTAACTCTTATACTCTTGATATTTATGGGGAGGGTGAAGAGCAGGAAATTAACTTCATCAAAAATTTGGTGAGAGGTAATGAACGAGTGAATTTTTGTGGTGCTGCTAAAGACATTAAACAGATACTAAAAAGCTATTCTGTTTTTCTTATGACTTCAAATTATGAAGGCTTCGGGCAAACTTTGATTGAAGCAAGAAGTCAAGGTTTACCAATAGTACTCTATGATACTTTTGACGCTGCCTCGTATATCGTAAAAGATAATATTAACGGCTTTTTAGTCCCTAAAGGTAATAAATCTATATTCGCAGACAAAGTGTTAGAGGTAACTAGCTCAGATAGTTCTTATCAATTGTATTCGCAAAATGCTTTAGACTTAGCAAGTGAAACTGATAAGGCTTTAGTAAATAATAAATGGAGCAAACTTTTAGATGGAACAATTTAAGCTCAGTTTTATCGTACCTTGCTACAATGGTTTTGATAAGCTAACACGGTTGGTGGCTTGTTTTAAAAACTTAAAGCTTCATCCTAGGGTCAACTTCGAAGTTATTATTATAGATGATGGTTCAGATAGTGACTATAAGGGTAGTCTAGGTGAAAACTTTTTTTTATACAAGAAACGAAATGGTGGTGTTTCTAGTGCCAGGAATTATGGCTTAGATAAGGCTGAAGGTGACTATGTAATATTTATTGATAGTGATGATTTAATAGTAGAGAACACTCTGGATTTAATATATGAGGAAGTTATAAGTAACATTTCTGATGTTTTTATATTTTCACATTTTTATATAAATAATAAAAAAATAACTAAGAAAATAAATCATAGCTTTTCATCTTCATCTGAACTTGCACTTAAAGAAGTTTTTTCTAAAAAGGTTCGCTTTCACAACTGCGCGATGGTTTATAAAAAAGAATTCTTAAATACAAATAACTTAAAGTATTGTGAAGAACTAAAATACAGCGAAGATGTATATTTTATACTGAGCTCGATAAATAAGTCACTTAGAGTAACTGTATCTGAAAAAGTTTTTTATCACTATATAGATAACGAAGATGGTGTGATTAACCAAAGTTTTGATAAAAGAATGTTGAATCAAATAGAAACCTTCAACTTAATAAAAGAGATAAAAGTACCTACTCGCTTAAATGTTTATCTGAATTACTTTGTATTAACTTGTGTGTGTCATTCTTTGGTCAGGGCGTACAAGGCTAAAGTATGTGATGATGATGTATTTGGAGTTTTTGTAAATTTTGCTAGAGCGAAACGTTTCCCATATTTTATTATTATAGATAAGCATTATATTTTTTGTTTTCTGATGAAGCTTTATTTGCATTTACCTATGAAGTTATTAACTAAAATTAAAAGGTTAACAAAATAAATGCATATCAAGTTATTATATTTGGTTAGTGTTTTTCTCATTTTTGAAAATACTTCATTGTCTAAATATGCAGGTGTGTTTACTGCTTCTTTAGCTATGGTTCTTTTGCCAGTTGTTACAGGCTTTTTAATTTTTAGCCAAAAGAGAATAGGTATGCTTGAAAAGCATATTGTTTTCCTATATGTCGCTCTCTTTTTATATTCATTATTAATGCTAATCTTTAATTATTATGACAATTTTCGCATTGGTTTTTTATTAGATCGCGGCTTACGCTTTGCTTTGTTAGCACTACCATCCCTTATATTTTTTATTTTCTTTTGCTCATTTGAAGAGAGAGCTCTAGAAAAAGCTTTATTAATTTTTTCTATGAGTATATTTATTATTTATATTTTAAATATCTTCTTTCCAAGTGTCTTTAATGCTTCTTCTTTT
Source organism: Pseudoalteromonas sp. P1-25 (assembly GCF_001401805.1). Lineage (GTDB taxonomy): Bacteria > Pseudomonadota > Gammaproteobacteria > Enterobacterales > Alteromonadaceae > Pseudoalteromonas. Next base: position 117,209 of record NZ_LKDW01000010.1, on the reverse strand, counting down.
TTTCAAGGAAGTTTTGCACATTCCCCGCATCGAATGAGAGGGTTGACCCTAGAAGCTAGTACATTTGGTTTTCAAGTAGGTATTGCCGCTATATTCTTAGCACGTTATTATAAACTTAGTCGAATAATGTCTTTTTTATTAATATGTGTAGCTATATATGTAACAACATCTAAAGGAGGGTTAATAACATTTTCTATATCTTTCTTAATTGCGGTCTTGCTTCATAAAAAAACCGTAAAAACTACGAAATCTATGCTACTTTTTACATTTTTAGCCTTAAGTCCTATACTTTATTTAGAAATTTTATTACCTGCATTTTCATCAGATATAGAGAAATATAATAGTTCAGCTACTCGTTCTACGATGATTTTAGTTTCAATATTTTCTTTATTCGATCATCCCCTGGGCGTAGGTTTTTTTGGTTATTTACCTTCGATATATGAAAACGGTAAAGAAGTAATACAAAGCATTGAAGAAATCATGCCAAATGTATTCAATTATAAAGAAGTGTCAACTTATTTATATTTTGGTGCAGTTAAAGGGGTTTCAACTAAAAGCTTTATTTTTGATTGGTTAATATACTTTGGAGTGATTTTTTTATTTTACTTATTAAAAGTAGTTAAATGGTATCTCAACAACCTAAGTGAATGCGATTTTTATTTTTTGGTTATGTTCTTATTTATGCTGATGTCAGTTACTTTTTACCTACCGATAGATGGCCGGTTCATTGTTCCGCTAGTTTTAGCATTTCTGTATAAATCAATATGTAATAAAAACAAATGTAATAGGGAATTAGCATGAAAGTCTTGCATGTGGCTGAGGCATTAAAAGGCGGTGTAGAAACATATTTAAAAAGCCTTGTATTATCTTTAAAAGACAGAGATGTCGAATCATTTTTATTAGTGAAAGAAGACGTATCTTGGTTAGAGAAAAGTCACGTATATTATTATGATCACGGCTCTAGAAGTATTTTAGGACTATTTAAGTTAGCACGAATGTATCTGCACTTAGTAAAAAAGCTGAATGTAGATATTGTCCATCTTCATGGTACTTTTTCTGGGCTAGTATGTCGATTAGCAAAAGTTTTTACTCGTAGGGTACCGATAATCTATTGCTCACACGGTTGGGCTTATAGTATGGATAAAAAAAACCTAACAAAAAAGTTTTATCAAGTTACCGAATATTTGCTTTCATTTTTATGTCATAAAGTTGTGTGTATATCACACTATGACTTTTCGATAAAAGTAACTCCACCGAACAAAACAGTTTTGATTGAAAATGCTATTACTGATCATTTCAGTGATGAATATGTAAAACCTGAGGGTAAAAAGTTACTTTTTGTAGGGCGTTTTGATCATCAAAAGGGAATTGATATTTTACTAAATGCCTTTAAAAAAGTAGATGCTAACTATGAGCTTATTGTTGTTGGCGACGCAGTGCACGGTAATACAATAAGTAAAATGGAATATCCAAATGTTTCTTTTTTAGGCTGGCTATCTGGTGAAGAGTTAAAACAAGCCTATTTAATGTCATCCGCTGTTATTATACCTTCACGTTGGGAAGGTTTTGGTTTAGTGGCTTTAGAGGCAATGTCTGCATCTAGGACTATTTTTACGTCTGGTGCTGGAGGGTTAAAGCATCTCACAAAAATAACTCGTGGGCGAGAGTTCTCAAATGAACAAGAATTAATCCAACTCTTAGAAGCCTTTAATAATTTCGATAATAATACAATTCAAAAGTTGGGCTGTATTGCAAGGAATAAGTTTGTAGAAAAATATACCGTTAATAGGATGGCTAAAGAATTAAACGAATTATACATGGAAGTAAAACTATGAATAACTCTGAACGATTACATGGGCTAGACTTCTGCAGAGCTATATTTATGGTACTTGGGGTTTTCTATCATACAGCACTTATTTATGAAATTGAACAAAGCTGGCGTGTAAGCTCATCGTACACATCAGAATTTTTTTCAACTATAACGATGTTCATACATGATTTTAGGATGGAAGCTTTTTATGTGATTGCGGGTTTTTTCTTCATGTATATATATAAGAAAAACAGGAAAAATTTTTTAACTGAGAGAGTTGCTAGAGCAATCGTACCTTTACTATTTTGTGGCTTTACAATTAACTATGTAATGAATATATATAGCTATAATTTTGTATTCGACTGGGGTGAGATAAATTATTATTTACATGGTCAATGGTTAGGTCACTTATGGTTTCTGGGAAATCTTATAGTTTATTTCATAGTACTAAAGCCCTTCTGTAAACATATAGATAAGTTGAGGGATATAGGAAGTTTAAGTCTTATTATATTGTTTGTTGTAATGGCACCCGTTTTATCTATATTATTACTGGGTGTTTCAAAGTACACGATTTCTTCCCAATATTTTTTTATATCTTTTCATTCATTGCTTGGCTACTTCCCATACTTTCTTCTTGGTTGCGCCTGCTGCACTTGGAAAAAAAGCTTCTTAAGTATATTAAATGTAAAGGTATTTTTCATCTCCTTACTATTGTATTTTTCTATCCTGTTCATTACCAACTATGGTGTTGTTTCTCCCTTACTTCAAAAAGCGTTGGAAAGGCTTTCTCATGGTACTCTGGCTCTTGCAATGATATCGATTTTCTATAATTGCGGGATAAAGGAAGGTAAAGTAATAAAAGAAATATCTCTTTCAAGCTATACTATATACCTCTTGCATCAACCACTTGTAGTATTGATATATATATTTGTTTTTTCAAAAACGACTATCAATATCTATTTAGAATATTTTCTACTTGTTTCATTAGTATTGTTAGCCTCCTATTCAGTGCATAGATATTTGGTTAAACCCAGCAAAACATTTTCGTTACTATTTAATGGTACATATAAAAAAGCTTAATTTAAGCAACAGTAAACTTGCTTAAATATGTTTATTGTTGTTTATCTATGTTTCTTTTTTATATGTAAACCGCGCTATGGGCTAAAATTCAACTACGGATTTTATTATATTGAATTGGTTTATTAGGTAAGGTAAAATTTAAACTTATGGATGTTTTTTAATTAACTTTGATATGGACAACTCAGTATGAACTCCTCAAGGACGTTTAAGCCTACGAGCTCTTCAGATGCTAACTTTTATCGTTTGTTTGATATTTTTGCAATATTCTTAGCGTTTCAATCTTCTGCGCTTTTTTACGCATTCGAGCATAATCCTTATTATATGGTTGCAGTGCTTGGAATTGCATTAAGCTATTTATACAGTGCTGAACTTTTTTCGACCTACCGGTCGTGGCGTGCAGGCAAGTTTAGAACCATGGTGTTGTGTGCTTGGGCTAGCTTGTTAACAGCCTTTGCATTCCTAGTGTTTGTTTCGTTTGTATTTAAATTTTCTGAAAACCTTTCGCGTATAGGTATAGGCTTATGGTTTTTACTTAGTATCATATACTTGTATACTTGGCGTTTTATTGTTCAGTTGTATAAAAAGCAGAGGCGCAAGTTAGGACTAAATTTGCGTAATGTGGCGATTGTTGGTGCTACTGAGTCCGCAGTGTACTTATATGACGAAATATCAAAAAATGATGAGTTGGGCTTTAAGTTTTTAGGCTTTTATGATGATCGTCAGCCAGAGCGCTTATTTGAAAATTCAATAAAGCATGATGTTGCAGGTAAAATTCAAGATGCAGTTGATGCTGCGCGAAGTGGCCATATAAGTGTTTTATATATAGCCCTACCTATGAAAGCAGATAAACGCATAGCGGATATATTGCTGCAGTTAGGTGACACCACAGTTGATGTACATATTATTCCTGACTTTTTAATGTCTAACCTAATACATGCACGTATAGAACATGTTGGAGATGTTGATACGCTAAGCGTGTTTGAATCCCCCTTTATTGGTGCGCGAGAATTTATTAAACGAACGGAAGATATAATTGTTGCTAGTATCATTTTACTGTTGATCTCGCCTATTTTAATTGCCATTGCATTTGCTGTTAAATTTACATCTAAAGGGCCTGTTATTTTCAAACAAGACAGGTATGGCCTTGATGGGCGCAAAATTAAGGTATGGAAGTTTCGCTCAATGAGCGTTACTGAAAATAGCAATGTAGTAACACAAGCTAAAAAAAATGACGCCCGCATTACTCCACTAGGTGGTTTTTTACGCCGCACTAGCCTTGATGAATTACCGCAATTTATAAATGTTTTAAAAGGCGATATGTCGATTGTTGGGCCTAGACCACACGCTGTTGCCCATAATGAGGAATATCGTAAAAAGGTTGAGTTTTATATGCTGCGCCATAAAGCTAAACCAGGTATTACCGGGTGGGCACAAATTAACGGCTGGCGCGGCGAAACCGATACCTTAGATAAAATGGAAAAACGTGTAGAGTTTGACTTACATTATATTAAACATTGGTCGCTGTGGTTTGATATAAAAATTATTTTTATGACAATTTTTAAGGGATTTAAAAATGCAAATGCATACTAAAAAACTTGTACCGCTTAGCGCTTTATTGAGTGCCATGATCGCAGCACCTGCGACTGCTAATTTAAAGCCGGGTAGCGTTATGACTAAAGATGGGGCTGAAATTACCCCAACGTTACAAACTGGTATTAGTAGTAATAGTAACTTTTTTAGCACCCCGAACGATGAAGAGTCTCGATTAATTTGGACTATAACCCCAAATGTTAAAGCGGTTATTGAAGATGGCCCAGATATCTATAACTTAGACTTAGGCACTAGTAGCTCGCTACACAATAAAGATACTGCCGATAACTTTACCCAAGTTAATATAGGCGCGGGGGTACATAAAGAGTTTACCAGTCAGCATAGGTTAGATATTAACGGCGATGCTGATTGGTTATATGAACCTCGTGGTAGTGGTTTAACCGAAGGCTTAGGCGATGTTATTAATGAACTTGTAAAATATCAACAACAAAATGTTTTAGCGCGCTACGAATATGGTGCGCAAAGTTCAAAAGCACAAGTTGCTTTAAGTGCTGGTTTTTTTAGTAAAAAATATCAAAGTTTTAGAGAAGTATCGCAGTACCGTGACTACGATAAGTCACTATTAGCTGTTACTGGTTATTATAATACCCAAGCCGCAACACGCACCTTTTTAGAAATTAAACAAGAAAACTACCGATACGATGTGTTAGCGAGTAGTGGTATATCGCGTGACAGCGACGATATAAAAGTACTTGCAGGTATGGAGTGGGAGGCTACAGCGGTTACTTCTGGCTCGTTTAAAGTGGGTTATCAAAATAAAGACTTTGACTCGAGTGAGCGTGAAAATTTTAGTGGTTTAAGTTGGGAGGCAGCTATTAACTGGCAACCACTTACTTACTCTACCGTGCAGTTTATGACCAGTCGCGCAGCAAAAGACCCATTAGTGCAAGGCGATTACATTAAAGAAAGTGTTTACGGTGTAAATTGGACCCATAGTTGGAGCGATTATTTAAGCTCACTTGCAAGTGTTAATTATATTGACGAGCAATACACTGGTGACGTTGGCCGTAAAGATAAAACTAAAAACCTCCGTTTAGGTTTAAATTATGTAGCTAGCAATTTTGGCATGGTTTCTACGTATGTAGATTTTATGGATAAAAACTCTACAGTAAATGCTATAGAGTTTGACCGTGTAATTGTCGGTGTTAACTTTACTTTTGCGTTAAAGGCTAATTAATGAAGTTTATTTTTAGTTTAATGCTGCTTTTATTTAGCAGCATTTGTTTTGCTCAATCTGCACAAAATTATGTGTTAGGTGCGGGTGATAAGGTTGAAATTAAAGTGTTTGGTCAACCAGATTTAGAGGTTACCGCTTTATTAGGTAACAGTGGTGAGGTTAACTACCCATTTTTAGGAAAAGTTAAACTTTCAGGTTTAAACACCTCAGAGGTTGAGCAAATTATTACTGATGGTTTAAAACCCGATTATTTAGTAAACCCCAATGTGTATGTACAAGTTATAGAATATAGGCCTTTTTATATACATGGCGAGGTGGAACACCCGGGTGCCTACCCTTACCAACCGGCCATGACAGTTAACCAAGCAATAGCCCTTGCTGGCGGGTTAACCGAGCGCGCATCTATCGATAAAATTTATATTTTTAAAGAACAAACTAAACAGCAGCAACAAAAAGGCAGCTTAAATAGCCAGATTGCGGCAGGCGATACCATAAAAATAGAACAACGCTTGTTTTAAAGCAGTTTACAAGGCAGTAATTAATGAATTATCAAGATGAAAAAGAATTAACACATGGTCCTAGTGTAGATTTTTTGTATTACCTTAATGTTTTCTTAAGCGTGAAGTGGCGTATTTTAGGTTTTGCAGTTGTAGTTACCTTATTGAGTATCATGGTCACTTTAACTATAGTACCTAAATATATTGCAACTGCTACATTGCTGATAGAATCAGAACAAGCTCAAGCTATTTCATTTGATGAAGTCTATGGTTTAAGCTCTGCTAAAGAAGAATACTACCTCACTCAATTTGAGGTAATTAAATCGGATAGTATTGCACGAGAAGTAATTCAAAAATTAAATCTACAGTCGCATAAAGACTTCACTCAAAAGCCTTCGTTAGTTGATGAAATTAAAAATTCAGTTAAATCGTCAATACCTTTCTTAAACGTGAAAGATAAGACCACTTTCTCTGAAAAAGAAGTAGCAGATAGAAAAATGCTAGGGCTTTTGTCTACCTTTAAGTCAAAACTCTGGGTTACTCCTATACGCAAAACCCAGCTAGTTAGAATAAGCTTTGAATCAAGCGATCCGAAATTAGCCGCGCTTGTTGCGAATACAGTGAGCGAAGTATATATAGAAAGTCAAATGCGAGCCAAGATGGGCGTGACTCAAGAAGCCTCTAACTGGCTAAATTCAAGGCTATCAAAATTACGTTCCCAGTTAGATGACTCTGAGCTAAGGTTACAAAACTTTAGAGAAGATCAGCAGCTTGTTGATATTGAGGGTATAGCGGGCCTTGCAACGCAAGAGCTTGAGCAAATATCACAGCAACTAGTAGAAGCGCGAAACGAAAAAAACAACCTAGAAAGCATTAACCGCGTAATTAGTGAATATGGCAACAATAACTTAGAGTTATTAGGCAGTATGCCTGAGATAACATCGCATCAAGTGGTACAAAATGTTAAAAGGGAAGTTGTTATAGTTGAGCGTAAATTAAGTGATTTAAGCGAGGTATATGGCCCTAAACACCCTAAAATAATTTCTGCTAAGGCAGAACTTGCTACTGTAAAAAATAACTTAAATAAGCAAATTAAAGGCCTTGTTACCGGCATTGAAAAAGAGCTAAACCGAATAACACGTACTGTTAGTGCGCTTGAGCGCGATTTAGTTAAAATACGCGCTGAATACCAGGATATTACCCGTAAAGAAACCAAATATAACCAACTTAAGCGCGAAGTTGAGACTAACCGTAATATATTTAATACGTTTTTATCTCGCTCTAAAGAAACCGAGGTAACAAGCGATTTTAGCTCAGCTGCTGCACGATTTACCGACCGAGCCTACGCACCTAAAGATCCTGCTAAACCAAATAAAAAACTTATTGTTGTACTTGCTTTTGTTGCAAGTTTGGGTTTTGCAGTTGTGATGAGCTTTATATTTGATGCCTTAAACGATACCGTTAAAACCAAAAACGATGTTGAGGGTAAACTTGCTCAGCGTATGCTAGGTTTATTACCTAATGTACCAATGCCTAAAAAGAGCGTATTCCCCATACATGCTTACCTTGATGATAATTACAGGCGCTTTGCAGAGTCTGTGCGTACATTCCGTACAAGTTTATTGCTAACCCAATTAGATCGTGACCATAAGGTTATTGCAGTTACATCGAGCTCTCCGGGTGAGGGTAAAACAACTACCTCAGCTAATTTAGCAATGTCGCTTGCGCAAATGGGTAAAGTATTACTTATTGATGCCGATTTACGTAAACCAAGTATAGCAAAGCGCTTTGATATACCGGTATTTCACCCTGGGCTAAGTAATTTAATTATAGGCACCGAACAGTTTAGTGAATGTGTACATGTTGATGGACAGTCGGGTGTAGCTATTATGCCGAGTGGGCAAATTCCTGGTAACCCGTTGGAACTACTATCAAGCTCGCGCTTTAACGAAGTGCTCGATGTGCTAAAAACTAAGTACGATCATATTATTATTGATACACCGCCTACCCAAGCAGTGAGTGATGCACTTGTGATTTCGCAAAGTGCTGATTCGGTAATTTATGTAGTTAAATCGGACGTTACCCGCATTAAACCTATAAAAGCCGGCATTGAGCGACTTTTTGAGTCTAAAGCGCATGTTGCGGGTATTGTGTTAAATAAAGTTGATATGAGTAAAAACAAAGATGAGCATAGCCATGGTTATTACGATTATTACGACTACTCGCAAAAGCCTGAGCAACCAACCTCTTAATTGCTAAAAATTATGTTTGATATTCACTCTCATATTTTACCAGACATTGACGATGGCGCTAAAGATTTAAGCGAATCTTTAGCGCTATTAAAAATGGCGCAAAATGATGGGATAACACACATGGTGGCAACCCCGCATATTCATATAGGTCGATTTAATAACTCAGCAAAAGCACTTAATAATGACATTGATGTTTTAAAGCAAGAGGCTTTAAATACAGGTATTGATTTAAAGCTTGCAGTAGCTGCAGAGGTTAGGCTCGACATTGAATTAATGGCGATGGTTATGGCAGGGCAGTTACCTTTTATTGGTGCGTTAGATTCAGTTAATTATTTGTTGTTAGAGTTACCGCATTCCCACGTACCGCAAGGCTACGATAAGTTTATAAATTGGCTATCTAAGCAAAATATAAAAGCGATAATTCCTCACCCCGAACGCAACAGAGATATTCAAGCAAACCCATTTTATATTGAGCGTTTAAAGCAGTTAGGTTGTGATTTTCAGTTAACGGCCTCAAGCATAGAAGGGGCGTGGGGCGATACTGCTAAAGCAATTAGTATTGATATGTTACAAAAAGGCTTGGTTAGTTATGTTGCAAGCGATGCCCACTCAGTCAAACGAAGGCCTCCATTATTAAGTAATGCAAAAAGGCTCGTTACAGATTTAATAGGTGAGCTAGAAGCACAAAACTTGTTTGTTAACAATCCACAGCGTTTAACAGAGTCTTTGTTTGATGAGTAATTTAAAAAAACTAACTCAAATTACATTGCTTGCAATTATTACTTTGTTTATTAGTTTTGAAAGCATACAAAGTATGCGCGCTAATGCGTGGTATTTTAATGCATTAAATACGCTAAAACAGCCTCGTGATTTAATAACACCTCAAGAGCTTAATCTCGCAAACGAGGCAATAACACTCGCTACACAACTTGAGCCTCTCCAAGCGCATTATTGGCAGCTAAGTGCGTATATAAAAATGCTTAGCCTAACTAAAAATAATGTAAACGTTGAAAGCGCTCCTAAAGTATATAAGCAAATAGAGTCTTCCCTTTTAAATTCGTTAAAGTACAGAACGTCGTGGGCCGAAACATGGATGGACTTAGCTAAAGTAACAAGTTATCAAGAGGGACCAAGTGATCGTGTGTTTGGTTATATTCAGCAGGCTAAAAAAGTAGGTCCTTTTAAAATAGATGTTCATTTAGGTGTTATTGAAATAGCGCTTACTAACTGGCAGCAACTCCCTCCAAAATATAAAGCTTTGTATGTTAGCGAGCTTAGGCTTGCAGCGAAGCATGGTTATAAGTTTTCACGTGCGTTTGACATAGCTAAACAGACAGATACACTCCCTACTTTATGTTTGTCTCTTCAGTTTGGTGCACAATTTGAATCAGCCAGAAATAGCAGGATGTTTAAAAAATACTGTAAATAGGTTCCTTCTTTAGGAAACGATTTCAGCTATTAGTTATTTAACCTCACCTCCGTGAGTAAAGTGAAATTGCGTGTATTTACTTTAGGGCGTTGCTTCTCACGTTAGTAGCATAGCTTCTTTTTTAAAAGATCATGTGTACAAAGAAGCAAGTGAGAAGCCATTGGCCAAGCTGCTTAATAACTTTGTTCTTCAACCCTCTAAAGCGGAGCGTCTCTTAACCTCTTTGTGAATAGTTTTACTGTGAGTCTTCCTTGCTGGCGCTTTAATTTTCAAAACCGTTTGTTTTAAACAATGTTGCGTGAGCAATTTTTCACGCCTACGGGTTATATGTTTAAGCCGATTATGTAAACGTTGAGCTTGCTCACGTTAGAAGCGCAGCTTCTTATTAAAAGAACATGTGCACAAAGAGTAGCAAAAGAGGAGTAAATGAGAAGGCATGACCACTGGATACTTTTACTTTGTTGTTCACTTCTCTTAAGCGCAGCGTCTTTAAACCTCTTTGTGAGTAATTTTACTGTGAGCCTTTCGTATTGGCGCTTTATTTATAGGTATGTAAAAAGCACTGCTTTTGAACGCCAGCAAGCTGCGCGTCTACAGTGTAAGGTTTGGTATTTACTTGTAAACGTTGCGTTTTTGCACGTTAAAAGTGTAGCTTTTTTTAAAAAATCATGTGCACAAAGAGAAGCAAAAGAGGAGTAAATGAGAAGGCATGACCACTGGATACTTCTACTTTGTTGCTTACTTCTCTATAGCGCAGCGCCTCTAAACCTCTTTGTGAGTAATTTTACTGTAGGCGCCTTGCTTGCTGGTGCTTTATTTATAAATATGTAAAAGCGTTGCTTTTAAACGCCAGCAAGCTGCGCGTCTACAGAGGAAGGTTTGGTATGTACTTGTAGGCGTATAGTTTACTTATGTTAAAAGCGCAAAAGAACATATGCAGCCTATTTAAAAATCACTTAACTTAGTTGTATGAAAACGCCCAGAGCCATTGTAAATAGCTCTGGGCTATAAATGGCTCTTAGTTGAGCCTTGCGCTAACTAAATACACTTTCGTAATTCTTAGGGAGAAGAAGAAAGTTCTTATAAGTGTAGTCAGTGCTCCAAATCTTGCTAATTTAATACTGAAAAAATTTACAAGCATGCTACGGCCTATTTAGATTCTTTTACAATCGTTAAGAACATAGGGGTTAATAGTTTATTTCCGAACTCACTCAAATGATCACCGTCAAAGTAAATTGGCCTATTTTGTATTTCAGCTATACATTTATTATCACTGCATAAGATTTTGGCTGGATCCAAAATAACAGCGTCATTGGTGTAAGCTATTTTGTTTAATAAATTTCGTATCTTAGTATTTCTTTGGAGGTATAAACTTTCATCTATCGCGAATTCAGTAGATTTATTCTTAAGCAAATAGTTCTTAGCAATCGCTTTAGGAATATTTCTTCTCATTTCAGGTGTTGGTTGAACAATATATATAGGATGTTTTTTTCTTAATTTTGAGATGGTTTCATTTAAATTTTCTTCTAACTCAATGAAGAAATCTTCATTTGGTATATTATATTTTTCTTTAAAAAATATTGATGGTTGAGTATCTAGCTTATTGTTTATTCTTTTTTTATTGGATTGTCCATAAATATATACTCCAGTTCGAGCTGCCCATATCACGGGTATATTTTCGTAGTTATTTAGTAGGAATGCCTCTCTTTTTTGGTTTTCAATAAAGCACTCATTTCCAGATTTTGTTGATAGTGCGTTAATGATATAGGGACAGGCTGATTTGGTTAACGCTATTATTCCTTCTTTATTTAAGTTGAACACTGATGCTAAAGAGGTGGTCAGAGCATCGGCGTGACTATCACCTATTATGATTGCTTTAATATTTTCTTTATTTCCGATATAGCAAGGAAACTTATTCTCAACCATACATTTAAATGGGTTTTTGTTGGAGGATTCTCTATCAGCAATCAAAACATTTTCGTCATAATGTCCTGAAATACCATTGGTAATGTATATACTTGAAGAAAGTACGCAAGTAAAAAATGCGATATGAAGTGGCTTAGACTTAACTAGATCCATCGGTTTATGAAAAGTAGTTATAAAATTTATTCGCTCAATATACTTATAGCTTAAGTAACCTAATAGTATAGTTAAAGTAATTCCTGCGAAAACCGTATAAATGTTGTAAATAGAAAAGTATGCTAAACCAACTACTATAGGCCAGTGCCAAAGGTAGATAGAGTATGACCAACTACCAATTTTTTGAATGAAGATATTCTGAGATATAAAACTGTTACTGTTTTGTGCTTGTATGACTAAAAATGCCCCTAGCACTGGTACTATCGCCATATAGCCAGGCCACGGTACATCTTGAGTTATAAAGACACAAGAGGTAATAATTAGACAATTTCCAATTACCCCGATGTTCCTTTTTTGCTTTTCACTCATATTATTTAAAGAAAACAGGTAGGCTAGACCCCCAAACATCATTTCCCAAGCCCGAGTAGGAAATAAGTAGTATGACATATTGGGCCAAGTGAATGTTGCATAAATACAAAAAATAAAACCTACAAGAGTTAAGTGGATTATGCAATTTTTTAAAGCTGTCACTGACAACACTCGGCTTAGTAATACTAATGCTGCTGGGTATATAATGTAAAATTGCCATTCAACAGATAGAGACCAAGTATGTAGCAACCACTTTTCATGTGATGAAGAGTCGAAGTAACCAGATTCTGTCCAGTAAATTATGTTTGACAAGAAACTTGTGCTTGTTGCTGCGTGCTTAGCTAAAACTTTATAATCTGTTGGTATTAAATAAAACCATCCGAATACTAATAAGGTTAAACATAATACTCCAAGTGCTGGAATGATTCTGTTTACCCGAGCTATGTAGAATTTTGATATTGAAAAGTTTTTTTGCTCTATACCACGGAAGATTATACTGGTCATCAAGTAGCCAGAAATGACAAAAAACACATCTACACCCGCAAATCCTCCAGGTATCAAATTAGGATTAAAATGGAATAAAACTACTGCAATTACAGCAATAGCTCTTAGACCATTTATGTCTTTTCTAAATTTCACTAAAAGTCCTTTTCTATTTTTAATAAATTATACTAACTAAAATTATGAGTTATTATACTGCTTTTTTTGAATTATATATTAATTTTATTATAACCAATCAATTAACTGCGTATTTTGCACTAGATCGCGTGGCAAAGAGTTTTTGATCTTATTTTTTTGCCATTTACCCAGCCCAATAGGGCAGCCACACAAAGTTAATATTACTTCGCCGGTGGCTTTTGTAACGTCTTCTAGGCGCACATCTTTACCATTAAAGTAGTCGTTTGCTTGCTCGTTTGTTAAAGCATAGGTATTGCTTTTGCATTCATTACCAAACACGGTTGCAAATTCGTGAGTAAGCCTTACACCGTTTTTGTGAATAATACCTAGCTGAATACCTAAACGTGCGTATTTAATTTTACTTTGCACGGCTTCAAACCCATCAGGAAACAACCACAGTTCTTTATCACGTTGCATTAATTTACCTGGCAGCGCTTTTAAACCAAACTGCTTTTTAAGCTCGCTCATAAATAACGTGGTTTGCTTTTTATCAAACTCGTTAAACGGAAACGCACCTTTTTTAACTGTTTGGGCTGGGTTATTACAGCTTGCTCGTTTTTTAAATTTAGCAATAAAAAAGCCTTCACTGTCGTACGTCTGTGGCCACACATGTAAGTAGCCCTCGGCGGTGGTGGCTTTTTCTGCGCCTTCAAATAAATCACTAAGCGACTGCGGCTCAATGTAGTCGCCAAATTCACTGAGTAAATAATCACATACTTGTTGGTTTTCAAGAGGGGTGAGCGTACAGGTTGAATACACCAGCGTACCGCCTGGTTTTAATGCGTAAAAGGCGCTTTTAATTAAGTCTTTTTGTACTTGAGCAATTTCAATATTTGATTCTATTGACCAATTTTTAAGTGCGTCGGCATCTTTTCTTACTGTTCCTTCGCCTGAGCAAGGCGCGTCGAGCAAAATGCTATCAAAGCATTCAAACATGTAGTTACCAAATATAACACCATCAAAATGCGAAAGCGCACAGTTACCTACACCCATACGTTTAAGCGTTGCGCTCAGTACTTTTAAGCGAGACGACGAAAGTTCGTTGGCAACCAGTATGCCTTGGTTATTCATGAGTGCGGCAAGTTGTGAGGTTTTAGAGCCTGGGGCTGATGCCATATCTAGCACATAGTTATTATTTTCGTCTGTGTTTTCAATACTTTTCTTAAGTGCCATAGGCGGTAGCATTGAGCTTGCCTCTTGCACGTACATGGCACCGCTTAGGTGTAGGTCGGTATTGCCCAGTGCTAAATTTTGCTCTTCATCGCTTGGGCGCTCTAGCCAAAAACCCTCGCTACACCAAGGTATAGGGGTAAGTTGCCAGTTTTTTTGTTCTGCGCGCTTTAAAAATTCTTCAATCGAAATTTTTAATGTATTTACACGAATAGACTTTCTGAGCGGGCGACGACACGCGTTTATAAAGTCGTCTAAATTGAGGTGAGCAGGTAAATAGGTTTTTACGTCGTCAATAAAGTGCTCAGGAATATAAGTGTTGGCGTTCACGCAGTGGCTCGTACATTAAAAAATAAAGCGTGATATTAGCACTTTTAAAGTGTTTTTTCAGCGTTAAATAGCGGTTTTATAATTTGCTAGCATGTCGACATATTGTGTTTTTAGTTTAATTTTAAAACAGTTTTATACGACTTTAGATTAACAGTGTCGACAATAAGTGTGTTTTTTACTCATTTTCAACTTATTTGGGGTTGACATGTTTTTTTATTAAGCACATAGTTAGCTCATTAATTGTCGACAATTTATTTATAAAGCCATGACGCAACCTTTTTTAATCGATACACCAATTACTACAGCTTCTGATCAAGTGTTTGTAGATATGCGCCGTGAAATAGTAGAGGGCAGCATAGAGCAAGGTAGCAAAATTTCAGAGCCAGAACTTGCTAAGCGTTACGGTGTAAGCCGCGCCACGCTTAGAGAAGCACTAAACCGCTTAGAAAGCTGTTACTTAGTAGAGCGTAAAGCAAACGTGGGCTGCCGTGTAGTGGCACTCACTGCAGAGCGTTTAATTGAGGTTTATCAAGTACGCAGTTCTCTTGAAGGTTTAGCATGTAGGCTTGCTGCCGACAATATGGAACCCGATGAGGTTAAAGGTTTAAAGCAATTACTTAATCAACATTTGCAAACTCAACGCGTTAAAGAGGGCGAGTCCTACTATCAAGAAGCGGGCGATTTAGACTTTCATTATCGCATTATTAAAGGTAGTAAAAACGCGCACCTTATCCATTTGTTGTGTAATGGACTTTACCAGTTAATACGTATGTACCGCGTGCAAATGGGTATGGTGGGGCCGCGTGTATCTAAAGCGTTTGACGAGCATTTAGCCATTATAAACGCAATAGAAAACCACGATGGTGAACTTGCTGAAATGCTGATGAAACGCCACATTAGTGCATCGCAAGCTAATATTCAAACCAAATTTGATGTATACCAATCAATATGAGTATTCGAACAATTTAACTGATTAAATCGCTCTATAACGTCGTTAAGAATTTTTTATTTAGAACCACTAAACATAAAAATTATTGCCTAGTTACAGAACGATTTTCTTAGCGTTAAATAGACCTCATACACATACAGATTGGTATTTGTCATAAACAAAAACTTTATAAAAGCTAAAGGTTAAAAGTTAAAGGTTAAAGGTTAAAAGCTAACAGCTAACAGCTAACAGCTAATAGCTAATAGCTAATAGCTAATAGCTAATAGCTAAAAACTAAAAGCTAAAAAACAGTCACAATTTAAAATTAAAACACTAAGTTACTCCATGTAGCAACCGTTCAAAGTCAGGAGAAAGTAATGTCAGCAGGATTAAAATTTAAACAGGCTATTGCTAATAATCGCCCATTACAAGTTGTAGGTACTATTAATGCTTACACAGCGATGATGGCTGAAAAAATGGGTCACCAAGCTATTTACCTCTCAGGTGCCGGTGTGGCAAATGCCTCTTACGGTATGCCCGATTTAGGCATGACCAGCCTTGATAACGTACTTGAAGATATTCGCCGTATAACCGGTGCCAGCGATTTACCACTACTTGTAGATGCCGATACCGGGTGGGGCGGCGCGTTTAATATTGCGCGTACCGTTAAAGAAATGACTAAAGCCGGTGCGGCGGGTTTTCATATTGAAGACCAAGTAGCGCAAAAGCGTTGTGGACACCGCCCTAATAAAGAAATTGTAAGCCAAGGTGAAATGGTTGACCGCATTAAAGCGGCCGTTGATGCTAAAACCGATAGCGATTTTTACATTATGGCCCGCACCGATGCATTTCAAAAGGAAGGCTTAAATGCCGCAATTGACCGTGCCGCTGCCTGTGTAGAAGCGGGCGCAGACGCTATTTTTGCAGAAGCCGTGCACGACCTTGCCGATTACCAAGCGTTTTCGGATGCGTTAAACGTGCCTATTTTGGCTAACATTACAGAATTTGGCCAAACGCCTATTTACACCAAAGAGCAATTAAGTGAGGTAGGTGTTGAAATGGTGCTTTACCCACTTAGTGCGTTTAGAGCCATGAACAAAGCCGCGCTTAATGTGTACTCTGCCATTTTAAATGAAGGTTCGCAGCAAAGCCAAATTGAAAACATGCAAACACGCGCAGAGCTTTACGAATTTTTAGATTACCACACATACGAAAACACACTTGATAACCTTTTTTCATCAAAATCTGACAAATAATAATTATTAAAATCACACACAAATTTAAGATAGGAGAAGATCATGGTAGATAAAGCATTAGGCGGTGCAGGCTTACGCGGTCAAGTAGCAGGGCAAACAGCATTATGTACAGTAGGGCAATCAGGCTCGGGTTTAACGTATTGTGGTTACGATATTAGTGAACTTGCCGAAAAAGCGCAGTTTGAAGAGGTGTCTTTTTTACTTTCTCGTGGTGAGCTACCTACAGCCAATGAACTAGCTGACTATAAAGCTAAATTAAAAAGCCTACGTGGCCTGCCAGATGCACTAAAAACCGTGCTTGAAAATATTCCTAAAGACGCGCACCCAATGGATGTTATGCGTACCGGTTGCTCTATGCTCGGTAACCTAGAAATGGAACTTGATTTTAGCCAAGCAAACGATGCGATTGACCGTATGGTTGCAGTATTCCCAAGTATTATTTGTTATTGGTACCGCTTTACTCACGATGGTGTACGCATTGATACACAAACCGATGACGACTCAGTAGGCGCGCACTTTTTAACTTTATTGCACGACAAAGCACCGAGTGAGTTGTTTGCACAAGTAATGAATGTGTCGCTAATTTTATACGCAGAGCATGAGTTTAACGCCTCTACGTTTACGGGGCGCGTATGTGCATCTACTTTGTCTGATATTCATTCTTGTGTAACCGGTGCAATAGGCACACTGCGCGGGCCACTGCATGGTGGTGCAAACGAAGCAGCTATGGATATGATTCAAGGTTTTACAAGTGCAGATCATGCCGAGCAAGAAATTATGGGTATGCTAGAGCGTAAAGATAAAATTATGGGCTTTGGCCACGCTATTTACCGCGAGTCTGACCCACGTAACGTTATTATTAAAAAGTTCTCTGAAAAACTAGCTAAAGAGGTGGGCGATGATGTGCTTTACCCTGTGTCGGTTAGGTGTGAAGAGGTTATGTGGCGCGAGAAAAAACTGTTTTGTAATGCTGATTTTTTCCATGCATCGGCGTATCACTTTATGGGTATTCCCACTAAGTTATTTACGCCAATATTTGTGATGAGCCGTGTTACAGGCTGGACGGCACATGTTAAAGAGCAGCGCGCTAATAACCGTATTATTCGCCCAAGTGCAGATTACACAGGGCCAGAGGCACGCAGTTACACGCCAATTGAATCAAGAGGCTGATTAGTCAGTATGTAAGGTGAGCAATACGCTCACCTTTTGCCTTTTATTTCCCGTCACTTATTAGCGAACCTGTATTATGACCATAATTAATAACACCCAATACCGAAAACCCTTACCCGGCTCAAATGTAGATTACTACGATACGCAAGAAGCCGTTGATGCAATAAAGCCAGATGCGTATGCCACTTTGCCTTACACCTCACGCGTACTGGCCGAAAACCTAGTGCGCCGCTGTGAGCCTGATATGCTAACCGATGCGCTTACTCAGCTTATTGAGCGTAAACAAGATTTAGACTTTCCGTGGTACCCGGCGCGTGTAGTATGCCACGATATTTTAGGCCAAACCGCCTTGGTTGATTTAGCAGGCCTGCGCGACGCCATTGCTGCAAAAGGTGGGGATCCGGCAAAAGTGAATCCGGTGGTACCTACACAGCTTATTGTTGATCACTCTTTAGCGGTAGAGCACGCAGGTTTTGACCCTGACGCATTTGAAAAAAACCGTGCCATAGAAGATCGCCGTAACGATGACCGTTTTCATTTTATAAACTGGACTAAAACCGCCTTTAAAAATATTGATGTTATTCCGCCTGGTAACGGCATTATGCATCAAATTAACCTTGAAAAAATGTCGCCGGTTATTCAAAACCGCGATGGCATTGCATTTCCTGATACCTTAGTGGGTACCGACAGCCACACCCCTCATGTTGATGCTCTTGGCGTAATTGCTGTAGGTGTAGGCGGGCTTGAAGCCGAAAGCGTTATGCTTGGCCGCGCCTCTTACATGCGCTTGCCTGACATTGTTGGTGTTGAGCTAACAGGCACTCGCCAACCTGGTATTACTGCTACAGATATAGTATTGGCTATTACCGAGTTTTTACGCGAGCAGCGCGTGGTATCGACCTATTTAGAGTTTTACGGCGAAGGTGCAGATGCACTAACCCTAGGCGACAGAGCAACTATTTCAAACATGACGCCAGAATTTGGTGCCACTGCGGCCATGTTTTACATAGACGATAAAACAATAGACTATTTACGTTTAACAGGGCGTGATGAAGAGCAAATAGCGCTGGTAGAAAACTACGCTAAAACAGCTGGTCTTTGGAGCGAGAGCTTAAAAACAGCTAAATATGAGCGCGTGCTTAAATTTGATTTATCAAGTGTAGGGCGCAACATTGCTGGGCCTTCAAACCCGCACCGCCGAGTATCTACTAGCGATTTAGCCAAAGAAGGTATATCTGGCACGGTTGAAAACGAGGAAGGCTTAATGCCTGATGGCGCATGTATTATCGCGGCTATTACAAGTTGTACTAACACCAGTAACCCGCGCAATGTAATTGCTGCAGGCTTACTTGCGCGAAACGCAAATGCCAAAGGGTTAATGCGCAAACCCTGGGTTAAAACGTCATTAGCGCCAGGTTCTAAAGCGGTGCAATCATACCTAGAAGAGGCAAATTTACTCCCTGAACTTGAAAAGCTCGGCTTTGGTATTGTGGGCTTTGCTTGTACTACCTGTAACGGTATGAGCGGCGCACTTGACCCTGTAATTCAGCAAGAAGTAATTGATCGCGATTTATATGCAACAGCGGTACTTTCGGGCAATCGTAACTTTGACGGGCGTATACATCCGTATGCTAAGCAAGCGTTTTTAGCCTCACCGCCATTAGTGGTGGCTTACGCTATTGCCGGTACTATTCGTTTTGATATTGAAAAAGATAGTTTAGGGCAAGATCAAAACGGCAACGAAATAACCCTTAAAGATTTATGGCCAAGCGATGAAGAAATAGACGAGGTAATAAAGCAAAGCGTTAAGCCAGAGCAATTTAAAAAAGTGTACGAACCTATGTTTGATTTAACCGTAGATTACGGTGAAGAGAACGATCCCCTTTATAACTGGCGCGAGCAAAGTACGTATATTCGCCGCCCGCCATATTGGGAAGGTGCCCTTGCTGGTGAGCGCACTATGACGGGCATGCGCGCCCTTGCTGTACTTGGCGATAACATTACAACGGATCATTTATCGCCTTCAAACGCCATAATGGCAAGCAGTGCGGCGGGTGAATACTTAGCTAAAATGAACGTCCCTGAAGAGGATTTTAACTCGTACGCAACGCACCGAGGCGATCATTTAACAGCACAGCGTGCCACGTTTGCTAACCCTAAATTACTTAACGAAATGGTACGTGATGAAAACGGCGAGGTTAAACAAGGTTCATACGCACGTATAGAGCCTCAAGGTACTCATACCCGTATGTGGGAAGCAATCGAAACTTACATGCAACGTAAGCAGCCGCTTATAATTGTAGCGGGCGCAGATTACGGCCAAGGCTCGTCTCGCGACTGGGCTGCAAAAGGGGTAAGGCTTGCAGGCGTTGAAGTGATAGCCGCAGAGGGCTTTGAGCGTATTCACCGCACAAACTTAATAGGTATGGGTGTATTGCCGCTTGAATTTAAACCCGGCACTACCCGCAAAACGCTTAACATTGATGGCAGCGAAAGCTTTGATGTAAAAGGCGAACCTACACCTGGCGCTACCATTGATTTGGTGATTACGCGTAAAAATGGTGAGGTACTAACGGTACCTATGAAATGTAGATTGGATACCCAAGAAGAGCTTTCTATTTATGCTGCTGGTGGTGTATTACAGCGTTTTGCACAAGACTTTTTAGAAGCAACCCAATCAGCATAAGGAGTGTGCATTATGTTTAAACCACAAATAAAAGTACCGGCAACTTATATGCGCGGCGGCACGAGTAAAGGTGTATTTTTTAAATTAACCGACCTACCCAAACCTGCCCAAGTGGCAGGTGAGGCACGCGACAATTTATTGTTGCGCATAATTGGTAGTCCCGACCCATATGGCAAACAAACTGATGGTATGGGTGGTGCTACATCAAGTACCAGTAAAACGGTTATTTTAAGTAAAAGCGAGCAAAGCGATCACGATGTGGATTATTTATTTGGCCAAGTGGCCATTGATAAAGCCTTTATAGATTGGAGTGGTAATTGTGGTAATTTAACCAGCGCAGTGGGTGCGTTTGCAATAACGAATGGCCTAGTTGATAAAAGCAGAGTACCCGATAACGGTGTAGCCGTGGTGCGAGTGTGGCAAGCTAATATTAAAAAAAGCATTCTGGTTCACGTACCTATTACTAATGGCGAAGTGCAAGAAACAGGGGATTTTGAACTTGATGGCGTAACCTTCGCCGCTGCCGAGGTAAAGCTTGAGTTTTTAAACCCTGCCGACGGTGAAGGGGCGTTATTCCCTACAGGTAATGTAGTGGATGACTTAGAAGTACCAGGAATTGGTACCTTAAAAGCCACGATGATCAACGCGGGTATTCCTACTGTGTTTATTAACGCAAGCGATATTGGCTACAGCGGCACTGAGCTGCAAGATGACATAAATAATGATATCGACGCACTTAAAAAGCTTGAAACAATACGTGCCCATGGTGCGGTAAAAATGGGCCTGATCAGCAATATTAGTGAAGCACAAACACGACAGCATACACCTAAAGCCGCTTTTGTGGCAGCGCCATTAGACTATAACGCGTCCAGTGGTAAATTTATTGAAGCTAAAACAATTGATTTATTAGTACGTGCTATGTCTATGGGCAAGCTGCATCACGCTATGATGGGCACAGCTGCAGTGGCTATTGGCGCTGCCGCTGCTATTGAAGGTACACTTGTTAATGTGGCCGCAGGTGGCGGCTCATTGAACGAAATTAATTTTGGACACCCCTCTGGTACATTAAAAGTAGGAGCCGAAGCTCAACAGATAGACGGCGATTGGCAAGTAACAAAAGCGAGCATGAGCCGCAGTGCGCGCGTGCTGATGGAGGGCGTAGTGAGAGCACCTCAATAGTACTTTCAACATTTTTTATTGAGTCATTAACGGTGCATACTGCGCGTTAATGACTTTTTAGCGTTTAGTTTTAATATAAAGCTAAATAAACATCCTGTTTATATATTTCATTTCAAAACACCACCTAACCCCATCCTTTTTCATTATATTAGCTTTGGCGGGCGTTTTTTTTAGCGTATCTGTCGCAATTACTTGAAGAATATTATTAACAAACTAAATTAAATGTAATATTCACTTAATATTGTGGATATATGGTACGCCAGAGCGATGCTTCTTAATGGTTTTAACATATGTTATTGAAAATATAGTAAAGCCTATGAAGAAGCGTCGTTTAAAATTAGATAAAAACTTGTACTCAAAACGTATAAAAATGTAGCAAAAACTCGTTACTTAATGTTACTTTAATTTATAAGTAACAAAGGTTGTTATTGTGTGTCTGTTTATGTTGTTTTGTAAACTTTCGCACGTATATTTAATAAAATAATTTTCTGATACTCATTGCAGGCTATCAAGGAGAAATAAATGGCACAGCGTATGACTAAAATTACCCCGATTGCAGCATCTGTTGCACTTACACTAGGTTTGGCGGGTTGTGGTTCAGACAACGACAGAAACACTTATGTTCCTCCAGTTGAATCGGTTACATCATCTGATGACGCTCAATTTAACGTAGAAATAACAGGTAAAGCTGTTAAAGGTGCAATGAAAGGTGCCGTTGTTAGCGTAATGACACTTGACGAAACAGGTCAAAGTGTTCCGGTTGCATTTAGATTAGAGGCTTCAGCAGAGGCTGAAACATTTACCGGCGAAGCAACGTCTCAAGATGCGGCTGATGCAGCAGTAGAAGCAAGCAAAATAGCGGGCAACCCCGATGCGCTAGTAACTGGCGATAATGGTAGTTACAGCATTTACCTTGAAGATGACTTTACAGGCCCTGTGTATATTACAGTTGCAACTGCTGAAGAGGGTGACGATAGTTATTTACGTTGTGATGCATATGTTGGCTGTGGAACTTACGATGAAGCGCCAGAAGCAGACGATGTAAACGATGGCGACACTAACATTGAATTTGGTGAATGGTATAAAGCTGATCTAGAGCTTTCGGTTGTTAAATATATTGCTGCAGCGGACGCTGATTCGTCTGATACAAGTGGTGCAGCAGGCGATGCAAATGTTGCTCGTTCGTTTAAAGCCAATGTAACCTTTTTAACTACGTTGGTTGCTCAAGCACTACTTGAAGCTGAAGCTGACGTTGACGCAGGTGCAATTGCATCAACAAGCTTAAATACGGTTATTCAGGTAATGGGTCCTGATGCAGCAGTATTATTATCTGCACTGTTAGGTGATGTATCTAACGGCGGCGCTGTTGATTTAAGTGATGTAGACGGTGAAGAAGCACTTTCACAAGGTGTATTGGCAATTGCTCAGCTGTCGTCGTCTATTCAAGGCTTATCTTCAATTAGCGAAGTAATGACTAGCATTAAAGAGGGTATTAAAGCAGGTACTTTAAGCACAACCGACGTTGCAGCAACTTTACAAACAGCTGTTTCTAGTACGGCGAGTGTGTTTGTAGCAATTGCAACAGGTGATGAAGCAGCAATTAAAACAGCCCTTGAAGCGGCTTATGCGGCTAAAGTCCCAGCACCTTCGGCGGCAGAGATAGCTGCATTTGCTGAAAACTCAGCAGGCATTGCTACTAAAGCTAAAGAAGCAAAAGACAATGCAGTTAAAAACGGCGCTGCAAGTGATGCAGAGCTGGCTGAAATTGCAACGGCTGTTCAAACAGTGTTAGAAGAACTTGGTTGTACAGGCGATGAGTGTGTAGCGGGCGATGACTTTTATGCTGATTTAGCAGTTGCTCTAAATGCTCAACTTGATGCATCTTCTACTGAGCTTACAGAACTTCAAGCATCGGTAGATGCTGCTGAAGAAATGCTTGCTGATGTTCAAGCATTAGGTGGTGATGCAATTACCGATGCAGACTCTGCAATTGAATTTGTTGCTGCTGTTGCAGCGCTTGAAAACGAAGCAGAAGCTGCTGACTTATCAAATATGGCTGATATTTTATATGTTAAATCACAGGGCTATGTTAGCACAGCTTCTTTACTTGTAGAGCAAAGCTCTGACTATCAAGGTGTACTTGATACTGCAACTGATTTACAAGACGCAGCCTTAGTAGAGGTAGAAAACCTAAGCGATTACGATGCAGCAATTGCGCAATTAGTAACTGATGCACAAGACGCTATCACTGAGTACGAGATTGAAGTAGCCGCTGCTAAAGAAGTTGCTATGAACACTGCCGATGTTGCAGGTGAAAAGAAAACAGCTGCTAATACTGCAGAAGCTGCATCAACAAGTGCGCTTGCTGCTGCACAAGCTGCTGTTGACTCGGGTGACGATGCACAAGCAACGGTTGCTTTAGTTGATGCTGCGGTAACTGCTGCTTCTGATTTTTCTGCTGCTGTCGATGCGCTTGAGCTTGCGATTGAACAAGCCTTAGAAGCTGCAACTGAATATGAAGCTGTAGCAGTAACTGAAGCTGATATGGCTGAAGCCGCTGATTTAGTTGAAAGCGCAGAAATGATGGCCGAAGCTGCACAAACTCAGGCTGAACTTGCAAACGAGCAACTCGTAACAGCGCTTAGCTTACAAGCAGAAGCAGACCTTGCAGTGGCGACAGCATCAGTTAAAGAAACGTCAATGTCACTTTCTACAATGACGGTATTAACTAGCACGGGTGGCGATGCTCTATACAACACAGCCGAAGTGTTATTTGATGTGTTTGAAGAGCTTGCTGATATGGGTAACTCTGGCGAAGGTACTTCAACAACTCATCCTGAATGGGCATACGACTACAGCCTAGACAACTTGACGCTAATGCTTACAAACTCAGCGACCGGTAGCGAAATTACCGCTTCGGCAGCGTACCAAGATGATCAACTTGTTGTTGCTTGGGGTGGCATGCTAAATACACAAAGCGATGCAACTGTTGAGCTTGTTACAGGCGATGTAGCCGCGGATGCACTAGAAGAGTGTCAAGCATTTGCTGATGGTACTATTACCGATTCAACACAAATTGATTCGTGTTTAGTATTTACTTTTGACGGTGCTGTAAATGCAGATACCGTTGATGACGCAGAGCTTACTATGGCGCAAGCGTGGAACCGTGTTGAAATTATGGACGGTGACTCAGGCTTTATGGGTAACCTAAACTTAAGCGGCATGGATGAAACTGATTCTGCAATGTTAGAAGCTATGGGTATGTCTGGTGACTTAGACTTTAGCGTAATGTCTGAAGTGGATAGCAGTGGTGATGAAGATATGACCATGCTTGAAATTAAAGTTAACGGTGACGCAGCAATGGGTTACACGCTGTCTATGTCGGGTACCGAATCAGCTGGTTACACGGGTGATGTTAAAGCGATGTACGATGGCATGATGATGACCTTTGGTACCGCAACTAAAGTAACAAACGGTGTTTCGATTACTTACATTGATGATGAAGTAATTGAGTACACAGATGTGACTTTAATTGACTCATCTAACTAATACTTAAACTATAAAAGGGAAAAGCGGTGCGCTTTTCCCTTTTTTTATAGAAAGCGATTAAATTATGAAAAAAAAAATTCTCTTGTTAGGATTTTCAACTGCTCTACTTTCACCTCTAGCTTCTGCAAATAATCAATTTCAAATATTTACTCACTTTGACGCCGAAATCTACACTGAGGCACAGCCAGTACAGGCATTTGTAGATGACTTTGACGAGCCTATTAAATCTGGCGATAGTGCATTTACTTATAATATTTTTGAAATTGGTGTGGGCTATAATAATTTTAAAGTGGGCCTGCAGAGCCGTTATGATTATGTACTTAATTTTGACCCAGACACTGCACTTTATACTTATTTAGAAAAAAACGACTTACCCTTTGAAGAACGATTTTACACATATCAGTTAAATGCAAAGCAAGTGACCTCTAATGGGGTATTTGTTTCATACGATTTTAAATTTTTTGATAAAAACGCGCTCACTATTACGCCAAAAGTGTCTGTTTTTGCCAGTACACATTTTCAAGATGCTTCTGTAGATGGGCGAGTGTTTAGTGACGATGTTGAAGGCAGTATTACTGCTGATTATAATTTTTCGAAAGATATTCTATTCAAAAAGTTTACCCCTTCTGAAAACCCTGAAGGCCTAGGTTATAGTTTAGATATTTTTGCCGATTGGCAAATAAATGATGATTTAAAAGTAGGCCTAAGTGTAAAAGATTTAGTTTATAAAACTGACTTTGATGATACTGGCTCAGTAAAAGGGCAAACGACCGAAATTCCTTTCAGTGAAGATGAGAGTGGTAATGTTACCTCTACACCTACTGTATCTCTTCAAACCTCAGCTTTTGGGAACACCCAGTCACATACACTTGATATGGAAATGCGTATTACGGCTTTTGCCGATTACAGAATAAATAACCGCTACTCAACTGCTTTTACAGTAAAACAGTACGATAAAGATACCTTTAGTCAGTTAAAAGGGCGTATTCATTTTTGGGATCATTGGAAGGTACAAGCTGGCTATGAAACAAAAAGTGAAGCGTTTTTAGTTGGTATTGAAAACGAGTACTTTGGTCTTAATTTACAAACCGACAGCTTAGATTTAGATAAAGCTTATTATGCGAATGTAAATTGGTACATGAACATTAAGTTTTAAGGAATGAAGATGTTAAAAAAACTTTTACCTTTGTCAGTTGCTCTAGCACTTAGTGGCTGTGGTGGCTCTTCAAATGATAGTAGTGACGAAGCGATTGAAATAAGCGTAGCATCCACCTCTACCGTAAATTTTTATGTGCCTAAATGGCAATCAGTTAAAGGTACGCTTAATCAATTAGACGGCCAAGGCAATGTAGTAGAGTCTGTTGCAGTTGAAAACATAAATACTGCGAGCGTGAGCGTATCGCCTCTTAATTTTTATACATTTGAATTTATACCTGACGATAGTGCCTTGCCATGCCCACGCTTTACAGGTTGCGGCAGAACGCTTCGCGGCGATGTAAACGATATAAATGAAAACCGTTTAATTGATTTTGAAGAGATAACTGGCGTTAATTTAAACTATGCTGCTCGCGCTTATGTTGCACCGGGCGTTAATGAAGTATTTTTCTCGCCGTTAAGTACCGCAATTACGAATGCAAATGTTGACGCGACCCTTGCAAGCTTATCGGCAAGTCCTTTTTATCAGCTTACACACAGCAGCCTAAGTAATACACTAGAGGCAGAAATTGTGGCTGATGCATTTACTTATGGGGCTATTGTAGCTGGTGTGTCTGTTGAAGGGTTTGATTTAGCCACTGCATTTGATGATTTTATTACCGAGCAAGATGATACCAGTGCGTGGCAAACTTACAGTAATTTAGCTGATCAATACATTGCAGATAACCTTTACAGTGAGCTAGGTAATGGTTTAATTCAAAGTGTAGCAGGGCAGGTCAAGCAAACTATTGCGAGCGTGACTAGCTACACCAATTGGCAACAAAAGGTTGAAACTGAGCAAGCACTCGAGTCGCGCGAATTACTCGAAAATATAAGAGACGCACTGGGTGTTATTCGCTTACAGGACACAACCTACGCAGAGGATGTAGATGCTAAACTTGCGCAACTAGAAAGTGCATTTGATGATGATACTCAAAAAGCGATCACTGTGCTTGCTGAAGTACTTAACGAAGTGATCATAAATTATTCGCCCCTTGCGGAAGTTTCTGCAAGCGAAGGACAATACAGGTTACGCGATCTTGATATTAGCTATTCTACATCCCCTTACGAATGGCTAATTACGGGTACTTACGACGGTTTACCAGTTAGTATAGATATGTCTATTCCTACTTTTAGAATAAGTGGTGTACTGGGCGATAAAGTCGAAGGGGTCATGAGTGCTTCTGTTATCAACGACGATACTCGTTTAGATGTTGATGTGAGCGAATTACTAATTGAATTTGATGGGGTAAGTGAGCAAAGTGAGTTATTACCTGATGCGCAAACAGGCATAGCTAATATTATCACTGATGTTGTTATTGCTAAGCAGTCTGGCGAGCTAACAGGTGAGATATCATTAGATTTAAACCGTTTTGTATCTGCGTTTGCACAGGAAGTTACTTCTCTTTCTTCATTTGATTTTGAAGGGCAGTTTCAAAGCGATATTCAAACAACACCTTTTCATATTACCGCGCTTGAGGCTTCACCACTTAGTGGTGAGGAAAACGACGATTTAATGTTTGGCCTTGAGTTGTCGCTGCCCTTGGGTGGTGCGAGTGATTTTAGCCTGGCGTATGTAGGTGATGTTATTGATTTATCGCAGCTTACTAGTAGCGATGTCTTTATTAGCGTAAAACAAAAAGCCTTAGATTTACGCATTAGAGAAGTAAATAGCAATATTAGTTTAACTGCAAAAGGTGAAAACGGCCGTTGGCTCGACGTAAAACAAGCTGGCAGTAACTACAGCGGTGGCTTGTACTTAGGCGATACAAAAATTGCGGATGTAACTGCAGTACGTGGTATCCCCGGGGTGTTATTTCCTAATGGTGATTTTGAGTCGTTGTTTTAAACGCGACTTAACCCAATTTTAAGCCCAGCAAATTTAGTAAATGTGCTGGGCTTTTTTATGGACAAGGTTTTTTTATAATAGCTCTATTTCTACGGTTTCGTTTTTTTCAATATTGCCACTTTCTGCGGGCACTACAATAAGGCAATTTGCATGACTAAGCGATGAGAGTACCCCTGAGCCTTGCTTATTTATAGGCGTTACCAACAGGTTATTTTTTTCGTCGGTACTGGCAATACCGCGTTGAAAGTCGGTACGGCCGGGGCGCTTTTTAATCAGTGTGGTTGTAGTCGCTTTTAAACGTAACTTAGCAGTATGCTCATTTCCTGAAAGCTTTGTAAGGGCGGGTTTTACAAGTCGATCAAGCGTTACAGCCGCTGATACTGGGTTACCTGGTAAGCCAAAAAAGTAGCTGTTAGGTAATTGACCAAAAGCAAAAGGTTTGCCCGGTTTCATGGCAATTTTCCAAAAATGGATATCACCAATCTCATTTAATACTTCTTTGGTAAAATCGGCTTCACCAACCGATACGCCTCCAGAGCTTATTACAGCATCAGCTTGCTCATTTGCTTTTAAAAACGTGTTTTTAATCAGGCTTTTATCATCAGCGATAATGCCAAAATCAATAACTTCTATATTGCTATCATTAAGCTCGCTTAAAATAACAGCTCGATTACTTTCATAAATAGCGCCAGCAGGAAGCGCATTGCCCGGCTCTATAAGTTCATCTCCGGTAGAAAACACCGCAACTTTAAGTGTTTCATATACGCTTACTTGGCTAATGCCAATAGAGGCAAGTAAGCCTACATCGACTGCTTTTAGTTTTCTGCCAGCTTTAAAAACAACACTATTTTTTGCAATGTCTTCACCTGCAAAACGTACGTTAGCATTGAGTTCAATTTTGCCTGTAAATGTTATTTCGTCGTTATTTACAGTGGCGTTTTCTTGCATCACTACCGCATTAGCGCCAGAGGGCAGGGCTGCACCGGTCATAATTCTCACGCATTGCCCAGGGGTTAAGGTGCCCTCAAAGGTTTGCCCAGCAAATACACTGCCTACTTGCTGATAAGTTGTTAAGTCTTCACTTAGGCAAAGCGCATAGCCATCCATTGCCGAATTATCGTGACCAGGCACATTTATATCAGATTTAATATCGCGTGCTAGAACACGGCCCACACTGTGCATTATAGAAATGGTTTCTGCGGCTTTATTAAAGTTAATGGCGTTGAGCATATTACTTATTGCGGTATCTACTGGTAATAAACCAGGTGCATTGCATACATCGTTCATATATATTGTTTTTTATAATGTGTCTGATTTTTAAAACAATACTTATAATGTTAAAGCTTTACAATACATGGTGCGGTTATTTGTTGTTACTGTTCGTGCTATTTAGCAACTGCGTTAGCGCAAAAGAAACACTGCATATAGCCGTTGCGAGCAATTTTAAACCAGTGCTACAAAAGCTGATTACTGATCCTGCACTTAAAGATATAAATTTTAAAATATCGGCAGCATCTAGCGGTGTATTACACTCGCAAATTATGCATGGAGCGCCGTACGATGTTTTTTTATCTGCTGATGCGTCGCGTCCACAAGCACTTATAAAAGATGGTTTTGCAATTAAAGACAGTTTAACAACCTATGCAATAGGTTTATTAGCACTTTGGCAACCAAGTAGCAGCGTTATGAATAATAAATTAGCCATTGCGAACCCACGTTTTTCGCCTTATGGGAAATCATCAATGCATTATGCAAAAGCGTTTATAAAAACCCCCTATGAGTTTGTCTATGCAAATAATATTACTCATGCGTTTCAATTTGTTGAAACAGGCAATGCCGCTAAAGGTTTGGTTGCGTTATCTACGTTAAAGTCGGCTTATGGTAAAACTAAAAATAAAAAATATTTAAACTACACGCTTATCGACACTAAAAATTACCCTGAAATAACACAGCAAGGCGTTATTATTAGCGCGTCAAAGCATTTAACTGTTGCTAAAAAGTTTATGGCTTTTTTAAATGCCCCCGCAACCGCAAAAACATTATTAGCACTTGGCTACAAAGCAAAGGACAGTGATGCTAGCAAGTGATTTAACAGCGCTGTGGCTTACAATTAAACTTGCCTTTATAACAGCCGCTATCTTGTTAGTGATATGTATTCCGCTTGCGTGGCAACTTGCCAGTTACAAAGGTAAGTTAAAACCAATTTTAGAAGCACTTATAGCCATGCCTTTGGTACTGCCGCCTACGCTAATGGGTTTTTATTTATTGGTGCTGTTTTCACCTACGCATGCATTTGGCCAGTTTTGGTTTTGGCTTACTGGTACGCAGCTCGCATTTAGTTTTCAAGGGGTGGTTATTGGCTCATTATTTTATTCACTTCCGTTTGTGATGCAGCCGCTACTAGCGGGTTTTAAGCAAATAAATACCACCTATGACCAAGCAGCTATTGCTTTAGGAATAAGCCCATTTAAACGATTTATGTATTTAACGTTACCGCTATTAAAGCCAAGTATAGGCAGTGCCTTTGCGCTGGGCTTTGCCCATACATTGGGAGAATTTGGTTTAGTATTAATGATTGGTGGCAATATACAAGGCGAAACCCAAGTGGTGTCTATTGCACTTTACGATCATGTTGAGTCGCTTAATTATGGGGCTGCGCATCAATTATCGTTGGTGTTGCTCGCAATGGCGTTTGCGTGTTTAGTGTTGTTGTTTAAATTTAATAAAACCGTGATAAACGGAGCTGCTAATCGTGCTTAAAATACAATGCCATCAACGTTTGGACGATTTTGAACTCAATGTTGACTTAGCTATAAACCAATTTGATATTTTAGGGGTGTTTGGTCCTTCGGGCTCAGGTAAGTCGAGCTTATTAAAGGCGATAGCGGGGCTTACTACGGCGAAAAAGGTGTGTATAAATAATCATAATATTACCCATCTAAAGCCAGATAAACGCCTACTTACTTTACAGCTGCAGTCGTGCCCGTTATTTCCACATTTAAATGTGATGGGTAATTTACTGTTTACTCACACGCATTGTAAAAATAAAAGTCACAACCTAACGCCTGATCAGGTAATTGATTTGTTAGCACTAAATCCATTACTTAATCGTGATGTGGCGGGACTTTCGGGCGGTGAGCGTCAGCGTGTAATTTTTGCCAGAACACTGCTAAGTGGGCAATCTGTTGTTTTACTTGATGAGCCATTTAGTGCATTAGATTGGTCAACGCGTTTTACTATGTTGGCGGGAGTGCAACAACTTAATAAATCCCATGGTATTAAATTTATTATTGTTAGCCACTCTTTAAAAGAGCTGCTTTATTGTAGCGATACATTAATACATATGGCGAAAGGTAAGGTGCTTAAGTGCGGTGCCACACAAGACGTGGTGCACAGTATTTATACAAATAAGAGCCAAACACCACTGAGTGTACTTAGTTTTAGTAAGTCTGAATTTAATGATGCATTTGGGCTATGTAAGCTAACCCTTAGTAACAGCTTACAACATGTATATGCAGTGCCTTCGCTGGTAAAACAAAGTCATAGGTTAATTATAGAAAGCGGGCAAATAACTTACAGCAAAGTAAAACCGTCTAACCAGTGCAGTGCAAACGTGCTAATAGGTATGCTTGAAAATACCCAGCAGCTTGATGAGCAATGGCTACTTACTGTTAATGTAGATACGCAGTTGCTGTATTGCGCGGTATCTAAAAGGCAATGGCAACAAAGTAATGTGCAACTGGGTGAGCAGGTTTACCTAACAATAAATAATTTAGAAACGTCACATTATTAGTCGGTATACAGTTTAAGTGCATCAAATTAAGCACTGCAAACTGGGCAGTGCTTATTTTTAACAATGTTAAAACGGTTAAACTCCATACTCAAACCATCTACTAGTAATAGTTGCTCAGTGAGTTTACTGTTAAGTCCTGCAATAATTTTAAGGGCTTCAGTCGCTTGAATACTGCCAATAAGTCCTACAATAGGGGAGAGCACGCCTGACTCGGAGCAGCTTTGAGTTTGTTCGCCAAAGAGCTGTGACACACACCCATAGCAATGGCTATTAGGCGCCATTGTAAAGCAAGCAACTTGCCCCTCAAACCGAATAGCAGAGCCAGAAACCAAAGGCGTGCAGGTGTTATAGCAGGTGCTATTGAGTAAGTTACGCGTTGCTAAGTTATCAGAGCAATCAATAACAACATCCACTTTGCTAAGTAAGTGCTCAAGGCGCGCGCTTTCATCTAAAAATTCATCAATCGTGTGTATTTCTATTTCATTATTCAACTGAGTTAATTGTTTTTTTGCACTGTGGGTTTTTAAGCTGCCGATATCAGTGTGTTTGTAAAGCACCTGCCTTTGCAAGTTTGTCGCATCAACCACATCGTTATCGACAAGTGTTAATGTTCCTACTCCTGAGGCAGCCAAGTACTGTGCAACAGGGCAACCTAGTCCACCTAGCCCAACTATAAGCACATGGCTTTGCCATATTTTTTCTTGCCCATCGATATCCAGCTGAGGAAGCATAATATGGCGTGAATAGCGTAATTGCTGCTGATAGGTTAAAGGCGGTTTTTGCATTTATTTTTTCTCATAATTTTTTTAAACAATACCAATTAGTTAAATCTTAGAGCAAGTAAAGCTTAAAATTTCTTTGCACTGTTTACGCTCACAGTGGCTGCTTTAATAGTGCAAAGCAAAAAAAATAACATTTCCAAAAAATATAAGTGCATGAAAAGCCTAACTAATAATTATTGGCTTAGTAATTGCTGAAGGCGGTTAACGTTAATTTAACAATCGCCGCAGTGTTTTTACTACCAAAGTTGTATTCGCTGCGTAAAACAATAATCGTTACAAGGAAAAAAACATGCAACCGAGTACTGGGTTTAATCTCATATCGTTTAGCGGAAAAATGAAAATACTACATTTAAGCTGGATGGTGTTTTTTATCTCTTTTTTTGTATGGTTTAACCATGCGCCATTATTAGGTGCCATAGCGAGCTCCCTAGGAATATCCATGGCACAGGTTAAAACGCTACTAATTCTAAATGTCGCTTTGACCATTCCTGCACGTGTGGTGGTTGGCATGCTAACCGATAAATTTGGCCCGCGTATTGTTTATGCGGCTTTACTTATTTTATGTAGCATACCGTGTTTTATGTTTGCCATGGCGACCACGTTTGAACAAGCCGCTATTGCCCGTTTTGCACTTGGCTTTATTGGTGCGGGTTTTGTCGTGGGCATTCGTATGGTGAGCGAGTGGTTCCCAGCAAACGAATTAGGCACAGCAGAGGGTATTTATGGTGGCTGGGGTAACTTTGGCTCTGCAGCAGCTGCAATGCTGTTACCAGTATTAGCATTGATGTTTGGTGGCGAAGATGGCTGGCGTTATGCGATTGGCTTAACAGGTGTGTTAAGTGTCATATTTGGTGTTATTTGGTACTTAAATGTATCGGATACACCTAAGGGTGGCACGTACTTTAAGCCCAAAAAGGTTGGGGCAATGGAGGTAACCAGTAAAGGTGACTTTGTATTACTACTTATTATGAAACTGCCTATGTACGGCGCATTGGCGTTACTTACTTGGAAACTTTCGCCAGCGGGCGCCAGTTTACTGTCTGAAAACGTTGTAATTTGCACCTATGCCTTTTTAGTACTGCTTTATTTATACGAGGTATATAAAACCTACGATATAAACGGCCATATTTTTAAACAAGCAGTGCCAGAGTCGCACCGTTACGAATTTAAGCAAGTGGCAGTATTAAATATTCTTTATTTTACTACTTTTGGATCAGAGCTGGCTGTTGTATCTATGCTGCCATTATTTTTTAGTGAAGTGTTTGGCCTTGATATGGTGTACGCCGGTTTACTTGCATCTGCTTATGCATTTATGAACTTAGCCTCTCGCCCTGGTGGTGGTTGGATCTCAGATAGAATGGGTCGTCGTAAAACACTTATTGTACTAACTGCAGGTTTAGCTGTTGGTTACTTTGTAATGGGTTTAGTTGATGCTAGCTGGCCACTTTGGCTTGCGGTAGCAGCGGCTATGGCGTGTTCGTTCTTTGTGCAAGCAGGTGAAGGCGCTGTTTTTGCTGCTGTGCCACTCATTAAACGCCGTTTAACAGGGCAAATTGCAGGTATGACAGGCGCTTACGGTAACGTGGGAGCGGTTGTGTATTTAACGGCGTTATCGCTGGTGGACTACCAGACCTTCTTTATGATTATTGCAGCAAGTGCATTGTTAGGTTTGGCTGCATTATTTTTCATGAAAGAACCCGACGGTCATATCACAGAAGTTAACGAAGATGGCACCGTTGAACTTATTTCAGTGACTTAAGGTAGCGTTTAGTATGTTTGATGAAACCCAAAAAGCCAGCGCACTCACCAACGAACTTAACGTTGAGTTTGGTGGGCACAGCAGTAAAGGTATAAAAACCGAAAACCAAGATGCGTTTGCAGCCCTTAATACTCAAGCACAGGAAAAAGAGTCAAAAGGGGTGATTGCCTGCTTGGCCGATGGGTGTTCATCAGCAAAAAATGCTAAACAAGCGTCACAGTTATCGGTAACGCATTTTATAAATGAGTATTTAAATACACCACCCAGTTGGGCCGTTAAAAAGTCGGTATCTAAGGTATTGGCCAGTTTAAATCAGTGGCTGTATTCGCAATCGGTTAACTACAATCATGTTGGCCAACGCCAAGCTGATTGGATGACCACGTTTACAGCGCTTATTTTAAAATCGGCAACGGGTTATATTTTTCATTTAGGTGATACCCGAATTACGCGTTTACGTGAAAAAAATATGGAAGCAATAACACGCGACCATAAAGTAAACGATACCCTAACGAGGGCTTTAGGTGCGCAGCTTCATCAAGAAATTGATGTATACGAAGTTGAACTTAAAGCGGATGATATTTATATACTTACCTGCG
This sequence comes from Pseudoalteromonas sp. P1-25, assembly GCF_001401805.1. Taxonomy (GTDB): domain Bacteria; phylum Pseudomonadota; class Gammaproteobacteria; order Enterobacterales; family Alteromonadaceae; genus Pseudoalteromonas. The sequence continues at coordinate 81,986 of NZ_LKDW01000010.1, read as the reverse complement.
ATGGTGTACACGACGTGTTGCCATACAGTGATATACAAAAGCTAATTGATGAGCATACTAATTTAGAGCACGCAGCAAAAGCAGTGACAGAGCTTGCCATAGCAAGAGGCAGTGACGACAACGTAAGCTGCTTGCTTGTAAAAGTAAATAGTATTGCAAAACAAAATTTAGACGAGTTATATCACTCTTTAACGAGGCGGAAAATTCCGCCACCGTTAAAGGTTGGGCAAAAAATTGATGACTTTACTGTTATCCGCGAATTACACGCCAGTAGCCGTTCGCACATTTATTTAGTGCAACAAACACCCGATACGCCGCCAGTTGTATTAAAAGCGCCTTCGGTAAATTTTGAAGACGACGTGCACTACCTTCAAGGCTTTATAAGAGAAGGCTGGGTGGGGCAACGTATTAACCATCCCAACGTTATGAAGGTTTTAAATACCCAATCGCAAAGCCGATTTTTATATCATATTTGCGAATACATGGACGGGCAAACACTGAGTGATTGGAAGCATGATGTACCGCATCCTGAAATTACCCAAGTGCGCAGTATTATTGAACAAATAGTGCACGCACTGAGAGCATTTCAGCGTTTGGATATGGTGCATCGTGATTTAAAACTCGATAACGTGATGATAGACGCCCACGGCAAGGTAACATTAATTGATTACGGCACGGTAAGTGTTGCGGCAATGGATGAGTCAGTAAAGCAAATTGCTGATGATTGCCCACAAGGGACGGTAGATTACACCGCACCAGAGACACTTATTTCGCTGCATGCTGATTTTAAAAGCGATATGTTTTCGCTTGGGGTGATTGCTTATGAGCTACTGTGTTCAAAGCTGCCCTATAAAACATTGCCGATAAATCATACCCCTATTGATTACAGCCATTGGCAATACACAAGTATTCGTAAATACAGAGCCGATATCCCGTTTTGGTTAGATCAGGCTTTAATGAAAGCATTGGCGCCAAAACCAGAGCTCAGATACCACGCATTTTCTGAGTTTTTAGCAGATATTAATAAACCTAATCCACTTTTACAGAGTTCAGCCAATAAAATTTCAATAATGAAACGCGCTCCAGTATTAGTTTGGAAGAGCATTTCGCTGTGCTTATTTATCATTTTATTGTGCGTACTCATAATTAAAAATTAAGAGATAAACATGTTAAATTATAAAAATAACTTACCTATTATTTTAATGATAGGGTGCATTGCTGCGCCTTCAATAAGTCATGCAGCACAAACCGACCTTAACTTTAGACTGCGCTTTGAAAGTGCAGAGCAAGATAACGCGTTAAAAGATGCAAGTAGCTTAACGCTGCGCACACGCCTTACGCATAAAACAGATGAAGTGAACGGCTTTTCTGCCCTTATTGAAGTTGAAGACAGCCGAAGCCTGTTAGGTGTGGACGATTACAATAATACACTAGGTAAAAATACTGATTATTCAGTAATAGCCGACCCAGAAACCACAGAAGTAGATCAAGCTTTTGTTAAGTACGCTAAAGATGCGTTATCTATTAAAGTAGGCAGGCAAGTAATAGCGCTTGATGGACAACGATTTGTGGGTCACGTTGGCTTTAGGCAAGACAGACAAACCTTTGATGCAGCAACAGTCAATTACACATTTAATGATATTAACCTCCATTATAGTTACATAAGTAAACGCAACCGTATTTTTGCCGATAGCAAAGATATTGATGCATCCGATCACCTTATTAATGCACGTTTTAAAACAAGCGTAGGTAAAGTGGTTTTATACGGTTATTTATTAAGTAACGACGCAGTAGATGACGACAGCTTAGATACTTATGGTGTTTCATTTACTGGGAATAAAACGCTCAGCGACACAAAGGTTTACTATAAGGCAGAGTACGCCACGCAATCTGCTTCAACGAGCATGAGTGATTTTGATGCTGATTACTATGCCCTTGAGGGTGGCGTTGATTTAGGCGGTTTAGGTATTAAAAACGTGACATTAAAAGCCGGTATTGAGTCGTTAGGTTCTGATAATGGTGAGTATGGTTTTGCTACGCCGCTTGCCACAATGCATAAATTTAATGGTTGGGCTGATTCGTTTTTAGCAACCCCAGCACAAGGACTTGATGATATTTATGTAAGTTTAAATGGTAAAGCCTTTGACGGTAAATGGTTAGTGGCTTATCACAACTATGATACCAACGATAATGCGAATGGGGTTGATGATTTAGGCTCAGAGCTAAACGTGCAATACGTTAAGCCTATTAATAAAACCTATGCTGTTGGCGCTAAATATGCCGATTATTCAGCAGGTGATAGCGCTGCAGGCAAAGTTGACACTCAAAAACTATGGGTGTGGGTAAGCGCTAAATTTTAAACGCTTAGGCACAGTTTAATCCTCGTAATTTAAAGCGTTACAAGTTGGTGCAATAACGCCAGCTTGTGGTGCTTTCACTTCTTTTTTACTGCACCAAGTTGGATAACTTACTGAAATATATTGATTATATATCTGGCTTGCATATTGCTATAACAGCTACATAACAAATTATATGTTTGAAGTACTAATGTATGCATTGAGAACTTTAAACAAAACAGGTGAATTTAATGCCAAGCAAGCAGCGTGTAGTCGTCGTAGGAAACGGAATGGTGGGGCATCATTTTGTACAGCAACTAGTAACGCAACAAGGTGATAGGAAAAATATTGCTATTACAGTGCTCAGCGGTGAAGACCGTCTCGCTTATGACCGTGTTCAGCTCTCGTCGTTTTTTAAAGGTAAAACCGAAGACGACTTAGCGCTTACCTCAAATAAAACCTATCAAGTTTGGCAAGTGAGTTTTCATACTCACTCTAAAGTGGTTGATATAAACCGCGAAGAAAAAACAGTGACTACCTCAAAAGGTGAGTCATTTGCTTACGATAAGTTAATACTGGCTACGGGCTCATATGCATTTGTGCCACCCATTCCAGGTAAAGATCGTGAGCATTGCCTTGTTTACAGAACTATTAACGATTTACACGCCATAAAAAAATCAGCACATGCCAGTAAAGTGGGCGTGGTTATTGGTGGTGGTTTATTAGGGCTAGAAGCCGCAAATGCCTTAAAGCAGCTTGGCTTGCAAACTCACGTGATAGAGTTTGCCCCCCAACTTATGGGCGTACAAATAGATGGTGCTGGTGGGCGGTTACTAAAAAATAAAATTACCGACCTTGGCGTTACAGTGCATACCTCAGTGGCGACAGAGCAAATTATTGAGGGTGAAAACAGCCGTTATAAAATGTGCTTTAAGGGTGGTCAAACTTTAGAAACCGACATGATTGTATTTTCGGCTGGTATTCGCCCATACGATAACTTAGCGCGTGAGTTTAATTTAGAAATAGGTGAGCGCGGCGGTATCGTAATAAACAACCATTGCCAAACGAGTGATGAAAACATATATGCGATAGGCGAATGCGCCCTTTGGAATAACTTTATTTTTGGCCTTGTTGCACCAGGCTACGCAATGGCAAAAGTAGCCGCAGGGCATGTTTTAAATCATTCGAGTTCAATAGATGTTGATGAATTTAGCGGCGCTGATATGAGCACAAAGCTTAAATTAATGGGTGTTGAAGTAGGTTCAATCGGCGATGCCCACGCACGCACTGAAGGCGCAATTAGCTATTACTTTGAAGATCAGCCAAACGGTATTTACAAAAAAATAGTCACTAATGAGCAAGGCAACAAACTTATAGGTGCTGTACTGGTTGGCGATACCAGCGAGTACGATAATTTATTGCAGTACCACTTAAATAATATAGAGCTTAGTGTGCCTGCAGAGTCGTTAATAATGCCGCTTGCAGGTGACGCGGGTGAACTAAGCGCTGATGATTTACCACGTGATGCCATTATTTGTGCGTGCCACAAGGTGACAAAACACACCATTGAGCAAGCTGTTATGCAAGGCTGTAGTGACTTAAATGCAGTGCAACACGCTACTAAAGCAAGTACGGGGTGTGGAGGCTGCGAAAAACTAGTGCAAAGCGTTATTAGCAGTGCACTTAAAAATAAAATAGCCACGTTAAACCCAGTAAATGAGCCTGTATCACAGAGCGCTTAACGCGAATAATAAGAGAGCAGTATGGAAACTTTAAACACATGTTCAAATAAGCCTTTGCTTAAACAAACTACTTGCGCTTATTGCGGTGTAGGGTGCGGGGTTGATATTTCATTATTAAATAATACCCCCACAAAACTTGAAGGGACGCGCGAACACCCCGCTAATTATGGCCGCTTATGTGTTAAAGGCATGCATTTGTTAGATACAACCGGCACAGACAACAGATTAACATCGCCCCTTATTGATAACGAGCCTGCCAGCTGGGATGCTGCAACCAGATATGTGGCTAATAGATTTAACGCCATTATTAAAGAGCACGGGCCAGATTCGGTTGCGTTTTATGTATCGGGGCAGTTACTTACCGAAGATTACTACGTTGCCAATAAATTAATGAAAGGCTACATAGGCTCAGGCAATATAGATACAAACTCAAGGCTGTGTATGTCATCGGCGGTTGCAGGTTATAAACGTGCGTTTGGTGAGGACGTAGTGCCATGTACCTACGAAGATTTAGAACAAACTGAGCTACTTATTTTAATTGGCTCTAATGCAGCGTGGACGCATCCGGTGCTTTATCAGCGTATGGAGCGCGCAAAAAAACTTAATCCAAACATGAAAGTCGTGGTTATCGACCCGCGAAAAACCGATACAGCCGAACTTGCCGATACTTTTTTAAATATAAAACCAGGCAGCGACGCAGCACTTTATAACGGCTTACTTAATTATTTAAATGAACATGACTATTTAGATACGCAGTTTATTAACGCGCATACAAATGGCTTTGAAACCGCGCTTGCAGAGGCGAAAAAGTGGAGTATTAATGAGGTAAGTGACTTTTGTGATATTGACGCGCAGCAAGTGAAAGAGTTTTACGCCTTATTTGCAAAAAGTTCAGCTGCTATTAGTTTTTATTCGATGGGTATTAACCAATCAAGCTCAGGGGTTGATAAGTGTAACGCCATTATAAATGCGCACTTAGCGTCAGGTAAGTTGTTAAAACCGGGCTGTGGTCCGTTTTCAATAACTGGGCAACCTAATGCAATGGGGGGGCGTGAAGTCGGTGGCTTGGCTAATCAATTAGCGGCGCACTTAGATATAGAAAATGAAGAACATCAACAGTTAGTACAGCGCTATTGGCTTTCACCAAAAATAGCTAAAAAAGCAGGCTGTAATGCGATTGATATGTTTGATGAAATAGCCAAAGGTAAAATAAAAGCGATTTGGGTAATGGCCACCAACCCTATGGTGAGCCTACCTAATAACGCAGCAATACAACATTCACTTGAGCAATGTGAGCTGGTGGTTGTGTCTGACTGTATTGCCAAAAGCGATACCCTAAAATTTGCTAATGTGGCGTTTCCATCTACCGGGTGGGGTGAAAAAAACGGCACAGTAACTAACTCAGAGCGCAGAATATCAAGGCAGCGGCCGTTAGTTGAGCCTTTCTCGGGGGCTAAAAATGACTGGCAAATAATATGCTCAGTTGCTCAAAAAATGGGTTTTGAAGGGTTTGACTTTACAGACCCAAGCGGCATTTTTGATGAATGGGCTCAGTTAACTAATTTTGAAAATAACGGCAGCAGAGCGCTTAATTTATCAGGCCTAGTAGGGCTTACGCAGCAGCAATACGATAATTTAAAACCGGTTATGTGGCCGGTACTAAAAAATGAGCCTTATAAAAATGGGCGGGTTTTTACTAATAAACAATTTAGCACCGCAGATAAAAAAGCTCGCTTTATACCTATAACGCCTAAACTTCCTGTGCAGCAAACATCAAGTGATTACCCTTTTGTAATGAACTCAGGGCGAATACGCGACCAGTGGCATACAATGAGCCGCACCGGAAAAAGTACTGCGCTTTCAACACATATTACACGCCCGTATATTGAAATAAACCCCATTGATGCCAGCAGACTAAATATAAAAGCAAACGATTTAATAACTGCCAATGCTAAAACTGGGCAGGTTACGGCTCATGCAAAAATAACGGATGCCGTGCGTAAAGGTGAATGTTTTATGCCTATTCACTGGAACAAGCAATTTGCCTCATCCGCTACGGTAAGTGGGCTTTATCAATCGGTTGTTGACCCTATATCGGGACAGCCTGAATGTAAGCATGGTGCTGTTGATTTAGTTAAAGCGCAGTTTGCTCAGTACATGCAAATTTTTAGCAAAACAGAGCTTGAAATAACCAGTGATTTTTGGCTTAAAGTTAACGCAAGTAATTGTGTTAACTACCAATTAGCGCTGAATGAGCCGCAAAATGATTTGCTTTATTATTGCCAAACATTGACAGGGTTACAAGGGCAGTGGTCGGCAATGGGCAGTGCAAAAGCCATGCATATTCAATGTATTCAAAACGAGCAGCTAGTGTTTGTTGCGGTTGTTTCGTTAGCTCAAAAAGATATATCACTTGAGTGGATAAATCATTTATTTGCAGAGCCTTTAATAACCTTTATCCAATTACAGTCATTGCTGTATGCCACGCCCGATGAAGAGTTCACCCAAGGCGCGCAAGTATGTAGTTGCTTTAAAGTACGTGAGCAGCCCATTATAAACGCCATTAAATGTGGTGAAAATACAGTGGAACAATTGGGGGCTAAATTAAAATGCGGCACTAACTGTGGTTCGTGTAAAACGCAGTTAAGCCAATTAATAAAGCAACATGGTACAAAAAACGCTAACAGTATTGATGTTGCGGTTGTCATTTAAAGTGCTATTTAGAAAAATAACATAAACACCAAGGAAGCATATGCTTAATGATCAATTTGGTCGGCAGTTTAACTATTTGCGCCTCTCAATTACCGATGTGTGTAACTTTAGTTGCACTTATTGTTTACCAAACGGGTATCAGTGCGATACCCCGCGTAACTTTTTAAATAAAAACGAAATAAACACCTTAGTAAATGCGTTTGCACAACTTGGCACAAAAAAAGTGCGTATTACAGGCGGCGAACCGTGTTTACGCAGTGATGTAACCGACATTATAAAGCAATGTAAAAACACTCCAGGCATAGAAAAAGTCGCCATAACAACGAATGGTTTTAATTTATTTAATAAAATTGATGAGTTTTACAGCGCTGGCCTAGATGCGCTAAACATTAGTATAGATAGTTTAAACCCGAGCATGTTTAAATTAATTACAGGACACGACAAGCTAACCCATATTTTAAAAGGGATAGACCGGGCAATTGAGCTGGGTATAAAAGATATAAAAATAAATGCAGTGCTGGCTAAGCAATTTAATAAAAACCAATTGAGTGATTTTTTAGACTGGGTGAAACATAAAAAGGTAACGGTACGCTTTATTGAATTAATGGAAACAGGTAATGGTGCCACCTTTTTTGAACAAAACCATTTAAGCGGGCAAAGTGTTAAAACGCAGCTTTTAGCACAAGGTTGGTTACAGGTAGTGAGAGGTAAATTAAATGGCCCTGCAGAGGAGTTTTGTCATCCCGATTTTGAGGGTCGCATTGGCTTAATTATGCCCTACAGTAAAGATTTTTGTAAAAGCTGCAACCGATTAAGAGTATCGTCATTAGGCAAATTGCATTTGTGCTTATTTGCCGAGCAAGGGATAGATTTACGCCAGCATTTAAATGCGCAAGATATGCCAGCCACTGTAAACGCGATTCAAGCGGCAATGGGTAATAAAACCATTAGCCATGAGCTTGATAAGCGCTTAACAGGCGCCACAACCCATTTAGCTATGTTGGGCGGCTAAAATGAGCAATAAAGCCGTGTTTACGGGCGTTGTACTCGCTGGTGGGCAATCATCAAGAATGGGCAGCGATAAAGCCAATCTAATTTTAAAAAATAAAACCTTACTGCAAAATGCATGTGAATTATTAAAAGCTGCAGGAGCAAGTAATGTACTTATAAGTCGTAATGTAAAAAGTGCTACTGCGCAATACATACCCGACATTTACCCAGGTTCAGGCCCGCTTGGCGGGATTTATTCAACCTTAATGGCAACAGAGCAAGATATACTTATAACCGCTGTTGATATGCCATTACTTACTTGCACGTTGTTATCGCAAATTGCATCAGCAGCAAGCGATAATTCCCACTTTCAAACAAATCAACCACAAATACATGCGTGGCACTTTGAAAATGAACCGTTACCCCTGTATATTCGTAACACCCAAAGCGTTAAACGTCATTTAAAACAATTACTCATAAACGTAAATAGTCATAAATCAATTAAACAGTTTACCCGTAGTATTGGTGTGCAAACGTTAAAATGTAATAAAGCGCATGCACTTGTTAATACCAATACACCGGCGCAATTTAAAGCTGTTAACGAGCAATTTGACCAACACAAACCTAATTTACTGAGAAGAACCCTATGAGCCATACCACAGAGTCACAAATCGCACTAAACATTGCCGTAATGACAGTAAGCGATACACGCGATGAAATTACGGATACTTCAGGCCATTATTTAATTAAAGCCCTTACTGAAGCAGGCCATCACTTAGCGGATAAAGACATAGTTAAAGATGATGTTTACCAAATGCGAGCAGTTGCATCGCAGTGGATTGCCGATGACACCATTCACGCTATTTTAGTAACCGGTGGTACGGGCTTTACTGAGCGCGACTCAACACCAGAGGCATTTGCACCGCTGTTCGATAAAAGCGTAGATGGATTTGGCGAGCTATTTAGACATATTTCGTACGGCGAAATTGGTAACTCAACTATTCAATCGCGTGCGTTGGCGGGCCTTGCCAATAACACTGTTATTTTTTGTATGCCTGGCTCTACGGGCGCATGTAAAACAGCCTGGACAGGTATTATAAAAGATCAGTTAGACTCAATGCACAAGCCATGTAACTTTGCCCCGCATATTACTATTGGTAAAAAATGCGAATCGCGAGAGCAATAATATGCTGAGCCACGTAGATGAAAACGGCCAAGCAAACATGGTTGATGTATCGCTAAAAGAGGTCACCCTGCGCGATGCATCCGCCGAGGCCTACATTAAAATGAGCAAACAGGCTTTTGAGCAAGTGTTGCTTAATCAAAATAAAAAAGGTGACGTGCTAGGCGTTGCCCGTATTGCAGGTATTCAGGGCGCTAAAAAGTGCGCCGATTTAATTCCGCTTTGTCATCCGCTGGCACTGAGTAAAGTAGCCGTTGATTTTGAGCTTGATGAAGCACATAGCCAAATTAAAGTCACCAGCTACTGTAAATTAGCAGGTAAAACGGGCGTTGAAATGGAAGCGCTCACCGCTGTATCTGTGGCGACCCTTACACTATTTGATATGTGTAAAGCCGCCGATCCGCTTATGGAAATACACGGTATGCGTGTCACGCAAAAAGCAGGAGGTAAGCATGGCGGCTGGCAGCGAGACTAATTTCAATGATACTGATGCAGCTGCAGGGCAGGTAAATGTACTATTTTTTGGCCAACTTAAAGAGCGCCTAAAGTGCGATAAGCTAACCGTTGAGATAGCGCACCCCCTTAGCGTTGCAGCGTTTAAACATATGCTGGTTGAGCAAAATCCACATTGGCAGGCATGGCTTGAAGAGCGTGATGTATTGTGTGCGCTTAATCAAACTATGTCATCAAGCGATGAGCTTGTAAAAGCAGGGGATGAACTTGCTTTTTTCCCACCCGTTACAGGTGGCTAATGAGTATAAGCATTAAAGTACAAACCCACGATTTTTCAGTCGGTGAGCAACACAATGCACTTTGTAGTAATAACAAAAGCGATGGTGCAGTAGTCACGTTTACAGGGCTTGTGCGAGAATTTAGCAGCGGCGATAACGTAATCGCCCTTGAGCTTGAGCACTACCCAGGTATGACTGAGCAACTACTGCAATCAATAGCCGAGCAAGCACAAACACGCTGGCAACTTGCCCGCATAAGCATTATTCATCGAGTCGGTTATTTAGCCCTTGGCGAGCAGATTGTATTTGTTGGCGTAACCTCCCGCCACCGCCAAGCTGCGTTTGAAGGCGCACAATTTATTATGGATTACTTAAAAAACCACGCTACGTTTTGGAAAAAAGAGCATTTTAAAGATTCATCAAACTGGGTTGAGTTTAAACAAAGCGACAAACAAGCACTGGATAAATGGCAAAGTATCGAACAGGATGCAATTGAGTAAATGCAGATAATCTCTACCAATATCTCTAAAATAAAAACGGTTGTTCATAACGGCAAAGAAGTTAAAACCGGTATTTTTAAAACGCCAACCAGTGCGCCTGTTGTTATTGAAAAGCTAAATATAATAGGTGATGAACAAGCAGATTTAGTTAATCACGGTGGGGTGGATAAAGCGGTTTATGCGTTTTCACATAATCATTATGCTTACTGGAAACGCACCCTAAAAAATGATGATTTAGCAGTCGGTGCCTTTGGCGAAAACTTTACAATTTCAGATCTTGATGAGCAAAACATTCATATAGGCGATCGTATTCGTGTAGGTACTGCACTGCTTGAGGTAAGCCAGCCGCGTGTGCCTTGCTTTAAATTGGCTATTGCACTTAATAATAAACAAAGCCTAAAACTGTTTACGCAGTATTATCACACGGGTGTTTATTTTAGAGTACTTGAGCAGGGGGTGGCTAAAACGGGTGATACAGTTACTATTGAATATAAAGCTTCGCATAATATTTCGGTTAAAACGTTGTTTCAGGCGTTCTTTGATAAACAATACCCAGATTATGAAAACGTATTATTAGCGGCACTTGAATTACCCGAACTTGCACTCGAGTGGCAAACTAAAATCAAAAAGAAATTAGGTATTTAAAAGAGCGTTATTAAAGCTGGATTACCCTTAATAAAAGCTCACTTTTAGCCAGTATTATTTAGTTTGTTAAGCAAGCGCTGATATGTATTTGCACACCAATTGGCTTAATGTGTCGTATTGATGGTTGTTGTTTATCGGCTTACTAAAATCACTACTTACTGCCACTGCGCTTGCCCCCGCTTCAAACCAATCTGTTAGGTTGTCTAAGTTAATGCCGCCTACGGGCATTAATGGCACATCAGAAAAAGGCCCCGTTAGCGCTTTAAAGTAATTAACCCCCATACTACCTGCAGGAAAAACCTTAATAATATCGGCGCCATAGTCTATAGCATTGGCGACATCGGTAGGGGTGAGTGCCCCCATTAACACAGGTAAACCATGGCGGTGGGCAAGCTCTACAACGGCTTGATTAGTATTGGGTGTAACTAAAAATTGCGCACCAGCATCAATCGCTTGTTGCGCAAGGGCGGTGTTAATTATTGTGCCAGCGCCAATCAGGGTATTTTTATAAGCAGCACGTGCTTTTGTTATTTCTTGCTCAAAGCCTGGTGTATTTGAGGTGATTTCTAGTGCGTTAATGCCTGCATTAACTAAGCAATTAATTAAGGGGGCTACATCGCTTTGTTGCTTTAAGCGAATAATAGCCACCAATTTATCTTGCCTTATTTTCTTGCTTATTTTTATTCTGTGGGCATTTAAAATTTGGCTCATAATTTTAATTCACTTTATTTTATTAAGAGACTTATCTATCAGCGTTTTTTTTAACTATAAAAAAAACCGCTGAAATATCAGCGGTTTTTTATAAGTAATAAATTACATTACACGCATACCAGGCTCAGAGCCATCATCTGGGTTAAGAATGTAAATTTCTTTACCGCCAGGGCCTGCAGCTAATACCATACCCTCTGACATACCAAAGCGCATTTTACGTGGTTTAAGGTTTGCAACCATTACAGTAAGTTTGCCCTCAATGTCTTCTGGTGCGTAGGCCGATTTAATCCCCGCAAACACTTGGCGAGTTTCGCCGCCTAAATCAAGTGTAAGTTTAAGTAGCTTGTCAGCACCTTCAACGTGTTCTGCTTTGGCAATTTTGGCTACGCGTAAGTCTACTTTTGCAAAGTCATCAAATTCAATTTCATCCGCAATTGGCTCTTTTGCAAGTGGGCTATTAGGGTCAATTGTTACTTTTGATTCTAAGCTTTCTTTTGATTCTTCTACCATTTTGTTCACTTTGTCCATTTCTACACGTTGCATTAACGGCTTAAACTTATTAATAGGGTGGTTTACTAGTGCATTTTGAACACCATCCCACGCTAAGTCATCGTTTAAAAAGGCTTCTACGTTTGCAGCCATACCTGGTAATACAGGTTTTAAATAGGTAATTAAAACACGGAACAAGTTAAGGCCAAGCGAGCACACTTCGTGCGCTTCTTGTTGTTTTGCTTCATCTTTAATAAGTACCCAAGGTGCTGCGGCATCAATAAATTGGTTTGCTTTGTCGGCAAGGGCCATAATTTCACGAATAGCGCGGCTGTATTCACGGTTTTCATAATGAGCAGTAATGCTTGGAGCAGCAGCTTGAAATTCTTCAAGTAGCTCTGGCTGCATGATTGTACTGCTTAATTTACCGTCGAACTTTTTAGTAATAAAGCCCGCACAACGGCTTGCTATGTTAACTACTTTACCTACTAGGTCTGAATTTACACGTTGTGCAAAGTCTTCTAGGTTTAAATCAAGGTCAATAATGCCGCTGTTTAATTTAGCTGCGTAGTAATAACGTAAATATTCTGGGTCTAAGTTATCAAGGTAAGTACGCGCTTTAATAAACGTACCCTTAGATTTAGACATTTTTTCGCCATTTACGGTTACAAAACCATGAGCAAATACATTGGTTGGTTTTCTAAAGTTAGCGCCTTCTAGCATGGCTGGCCAAAATAAGCTGTGGAAGTAAATAATGTCTTTACCAATAAAGTGGTACAGCTCAGCATCAGAACCCTCAGCCCAAAATGCATCAAAGTCGAGGCCTTTTTCGTCACACAAGTTTTTAAAGCTGGCCATGTAGCCAATAGGCGCATCTAACCACACGTAAAAATATTTACCAGGTGCGTTTGGAATTTCAAAACCAAAGTAAGGTGCATCGCGGCTGATATCCCACTGTTGCAGGCCATCGGTAAACCACTCATCTAGTTTGTTAGCCATTTCTTGCTGAATAGTACCTGAGTGTAACCACTCTTTTAACATGCCTTCAAATGCTGGCAGGTCAAAAAAGTAGTGCTCTGAATCTTTTAAAATAGGTTCAGCACCTGACATTACCGAGCGCGGGTTTATTAATTCGGTAGGACTATAAGTTGCGCCACACGAGTCACAGCTATCGCCATTTTGGTTTTCAGACTTACACGTAGGGCAAGTGCCTGTTACAAAGCGATCGGGCAAAAATATGCCTTTCTCAGGGTCGAATAACTGTGAAATGGTGTGCTTTTTAATATGACCAGCATCGTTTAGACGGTTATAAATAAGCTCACTCAATTCTTTATTTTCTGAGCTGTGGGTGCTGTGGTAGTTATCAAACTTAATGTTAAAGTCGGCAAAGTCGCGTTGGCGTTCAATGCTTACATTTTTAACCATTTCTTCAGGCGTGATCCCTTGCTTTTGCGCATTAAGCATAATTGGCGTGCCGTGAGCATCGTCGGCGCAAACATAATACGCTTCATGGCCTTGTAGTTTTTGAAAACGTGACCAAATATCAGTTTGAATATATTCCAATAAATGGCCTAAGTGGGTAGGGCCATTTGCATAAGGTAATGCGCTGGTAATGAGGATCTTTCGCTGCGTCATAATCATTCCGAATTGAGGATAAATCACCCTTTTTACTACAAAAAAGGCGATTATCATTAATTTATCAATAAGCTTAGGACTAATAGGTCGCTTAGCTTATGGATTTTTGTTAATTGACTGGTGTTAATGCCCTGAATGTTACATAATTCTGTGGCACTTTTCATCAAAGAAACGCTATTTAATTGCTATGTTTGGACTGTCGAAACTATTCTCCTCTAAATCGGTTCAAAAACAACCGATTATTACCGCTTTAGCGGCGTATCGTAGCGCGGCGTTTGCCGTGGGTATTGATGAAAGCTTTATTGATAGCATTTCACAAAATGACGATAAATCAATACGTATAAAACTGATACTGCCTTTTGCAGCGCAATCAGAAATGCCACTTGTTGAGCAGCATGTAAGTGAAAGTATAAAAACACCAGTAACCATAGACTCTTCGGTTATCATAAATGAACCTGCAAAATTTAAAGCCATTAAACATATTGTGCTGGTTGCCTCGGGTAAAGGCGGTGTGGGTAAATCAACTACCGCGGTAAATTTAGCGGGTGCGCTTAAAAATGAAGGCGCTAAAGTAGGGATTTTAGATGCCGATATTTATGGACCATCTATTCCTATGTTATTGGGGCTTGTAGGCGCAGAGCCACAAACTAAAGATAACAAACTATTACAGCCGTTTAACGCTAATGGGATCAAAGCCCAGTCAATCGGCTTTTTAGTGCCAAGTGATGACGCAACAGTGTGGCGAGGCCCCATGGCATCTGGAGCGCTTAACCAATTGTTAAACGAAACAGATTGGGGTGAACTTGATTATCTGATTGTTGATATGCCGCCAGGTACCGGTGATATACAGCTAACTATGAGCCAAAAAGTACCAGCCAGTGGTACGGTTATTGTGACTACGCCACAAGATTTAGCTTTAGCCGATGCGCAAAAGGGCATTGCTATGTTTAATAAAGTAAACGTACCTGTGCTTGGTTTAATTGAAAATATGAGCCATTACATTTGTACTCATTGTGGTGAAGCAAACCATGTGTTTGGTAAAGATGGCGCAGAAAAACTGGCCCATAAACACGGCGTACCGGTGTTAAGCCATATTCCACTTGCTATAGATATTCGTGAATATTCAGAACAGGGTAAACTTATTGCCAGCGATACTAGCGCAGCTATTAGCGACACATACAGTGCTGCGGCAAGACTGATTGCCAGCACGCTTTTTTATCAGCAACACCAAAGCAGTGTTGAAATTGTGATTACAGAAGATTAAAAATGAGACTTTCAGACACACATATAAAAGAATACCTAAATGACGGCCGTATTGTTATTGAGCCTGCGCCAACGAGCGAGATGATTTCGGGCGTAACAGCAGACTTGCGCCTAGGGAATAAATTTAGAACTTTTAACGCACACAATGCAGCGTACGTAGATTTAAGTGGCCCTAAAGATCAGCTTAATAAAGCTATGGAATCAATAATGAGTGAAGAGATTGAGCTTGCTGATGGGGAAGCTTTCTTTTTACACCCAGGCGAGCTTGCGCTGGCCATTACCCATGAAAAAGTAACATTACCTGCTGATATAGTCGGTTGGTTAGATGGGCGTTCATCGCTTGCCCGCTTAGGTTTAATGGTGCATGTAACAGCACACAGAATCGACCCAGGTTGGAGTGGCAATATTGTTTTAGAATTTTATAACTCAGGTAAGTTACCACTAGCGCTGCGCCCAATGATGAAAATTGGTGCAATGAGTTTTGAAATGCTTTCAGGCCCGTGCGAAAAGCCATACAACATCCGTAAAGATGCAAAATATAAAGATCAAAGCAGTGCAGTAGCAAGCCGCATTAGTGATGATAACTTATAACAATATAA
The DNA here is from genome assembly GCF_001401805.1 of Pseudoalteromonas sp. P1-25. Classification (GTDB taxonomy): domain Bacteria; phylum Pseudomonadota; class Gammaproteobacteria; order Enterobacterales; family Alteromonadaceae; genus Pseudoalteromonas. The sequence continues at coordinate 66,450 of NZ_LKDW01000010.1, read as the reverse complement.
AGTTTTTAAGCGTTTAAATGGCCGTGTTGTTAGCTAGTTTAAACGCTTAATTACTTAACTGAGCGAACTAATATTAAATCTGTTTTTTATTTCTGGCTTTATAAACGAGTAAAAGCTCTACTACAATAGATAGTAAAATTACAATAATTACAATACCTTGAATAGTATGTAGTTTTTTAATTCGATCAACACTTTCTTTTTCGTACTGTATAACCACCGCATTAAATGCTTTTAAAAGCGGCTCTTTTGCTAAAGAAAAAAAGCTTTCTTGAGCTGTATCTAAATTAAGTGTTTGTGTTTTTATTTTCAGTACCTCTTCAACTCTATCTGAAAACATCCTTAATTTTTTATCAACATTAATTGGCTCTTTAAAATACATTGCTAATAGCTCGTCTGATAGTGGGCTTTCGTTACCTAATACTTGCGCCCCGTAGTGCTCACTCAATAAGTACTTATGATTATTTTTTAAAGAGTTTAAAGCATTAATGGCCAGTAATTTTGAATCCTGCGAGCCATACATTAAATACTCTAATGTAAACATGCTTACCCGTTGTGAGAGCATTCTTTGTTGGCCACTTACATTAACTATTTTCCCCGTATCGGATTGCGCTTCAATGACTTCTTCAAGCATAAAGTGTATACAAATAGATAAAATCGCTATAACAGTTAAAGGAACAATATAAACAAAAGAGATAGCACTGCGCTTTTTATATGTAGGATCAGTATTTACCATTTAAATGCTACTTATTTAAACTATTTATTCTTTAGGATAGGATAGTTTAAATATAAGATTTTTCACGTAAATAAAATTTACAAGGTAGCTTGTGACTTATTGAAATTGATGAAGTGCATAACCTAGTAGTTCAAAATAATGGTTAAGCGCTTTATTTGCTTTATTAACATGTTCAGCACTTGGATATATTAAATTACTGCTTTTTAAGCCACTGACTAAAAAGCTATTTTGAATAGTGCTGTGGGCATCTATGCAGGCTTCAAAGCAGCGTGCTGCTAACTCCTCAGGCATGCTCATGTAGTTCATGTTATGCGCTTGGTCGTGTTTAATGCATGTTTGTACAAATTCATTTGCATCTTCTCCATGACAATCTAAAAATACTTCTTTGTAAAAATCGTTTAGCGCTTTATTTAGAGGGTGAGCTAAGTTAGGTGTATTTGAAAGCCATAATTTTGATGCAAATCCAAAGCGAGGTTTAGCTGCAAATAAATGCTCGCTTATATGGTGGTCAAATGCATGAAACCACTCGTGAGCAAGTGCGCCACCGCCCGCGTTTTTAGCAAGCGCAAGGGTTTGTGAGGCTGCGTTATAATGCGCTTGCACACCTTTTTGTCCACCGTGCCCAAAGGCAAAATTTAGTTTGCCGCGCAGGCCAATGGCTTTGGGCGGTAAATGCAGTATTTGAGCAAGGTCGGCGAGGGCATCGTAAATTAAGTTTGCACTAATAAAACGCTCTTCTTTGGTTACCCATTTACCGATCACCATAGACCTAAAACCAAAGGTGTCTCTAATATCGCTAAAGTCGACTTGGTCGTCAAAGCGGTAATCGGGGCCTTGGCGAGTAAAGCCTCGTTTTAGTCTGTTTGGGTAACTACGCATTATAATTTAAGTGTGGTTAATTTAAGTATCGGGCTTTTACGTGTTCAGGCATGTGTTGGGTTTGTTTTTTTATTAATTCGTCTAATAAATTATAAAGTGGAGCAGGGTCTAGCTGCTCTAATAAAGACAAACTATGTGCAACGGCCTCAAGTGTAGAGAGACTATCAGCTCTGGGGGCTTTTCGAATAGCATAACGGTTTTTCGGCAACTGCTTAAAGCTCACGGTTTTGAACTTACTTAGCAATGGGGTGAGCTGTAAAATTTTATAGGCTTTTTTCCATGTGCCGTCTATCACAATTAAATGAGTGATATTGTTTATCTCAGCGCTGCGAGCTTTCTCATCTAAATTTATAGCCTGCTCATTAGGGTAAAGTAAAACTGTAGATTCTAAAGGTAGGCTTTTTAGTATTGCAAAATCGTTATTATTTTCACCTTTGACTATTTCGCAACCAGTAAGGCTTAAATTAACTAATTTTGCAGTGTTTTTAGCTATTTTTTCTTCGCTTGGGTGTTGTAGAATAATAACTCTAACTTTGTTATTTATACGTGAAACAGCCTTGCATATACAGGTTGAGGGCGTGAACTGACAGCGTTCACAAATTTTGCGACTCATTACTTAAACTTTTTATAGTGAGAGTATTCTGATAATTATACATTTATAAAGCAATAAAGTTGGATTTTTTTACGCATAGATATACAGTAATACTATTAATTATAAAATGACACGGAATGTTAAAAAGGGCTTAAAATATGACAGAAATACAAATAGATGACGCTGCCTTGCAAAGTATGCAGTCGTTACTGGGCGAGCAGTTTAAAGATACACTTGAATTTTGCTGTAGTGAGTTCGAGCGCCTTGCAAATGAAGTAATAGCGACTATTGGTAACGATAAAGAAGCGGCTATACGTCACGCCCATAGTTTAAAATCGAATGCAGCTCAGTTTGGTGCGACGAGTTTATCTGAGGTGGCCCGAGAAGTTGAGCTTAATTTAAATCAAGATAATGTAGAAAAAGCAGTTAACGCATCTACTGATTTGTTAGCTCAAGTAAGTGGTTCACAAGCGCAGTTAAGAGCTTGGCTAGAGGCTAACTAGCATTATTTGCCAACGTGAATTTATTTCAGTACTAAGCAACTAATTACGCTAGCATTTTACGCCTTTACTAGGGTAGTCTTAGAACCGTTTAGTGCGTGTTTGGCCTCTCGATAATAAATTAAAGATCGCATAGCCTAAGGAGCATCCTTGGGCTGATACCACAATTTTAACGATTATACCCCTCGCATTACTAAGTTTAATTTTTATACTATAAAGCCAGTTCGCCGCAAAGAGGTAAAAATGTCAGATATTAAAAAGAGTCACAAATTAGAAGGTGTATGCTATGACATTCGTGGGCCGGTTTTAGCGCAAGCCAAAAAAATGGAGGACGAGGGTCAGAAAGTACTAAAACTTAATATTGGTAACCCTGCTGCATTTGGTTTTGATATGCCAGAGGACATGCACCGCGATATTATTCGTAATTTGTACTCGGCTCAGGGCTATTGCGACTCTAAAGGTTTATACTCAGCTCGTGTAGCGGTTTATCAGCATTATCAGCAACGGGGTTTACATAACCTTGATGTTGATAATATTTATATTGGTAATGGGGTGAGTGAACTTATTCAAATGATCACCCAAGCGCTATTAAATAACGATGACGAAGTGCTTATTCCAGCACCTGATTACCCGCTGTGGACTGCGTCAGTTAAATTAGCGGGCGGCAACCCTGTTCATTACTTGTGCGATGAAGAACAAGATTGGTTTCCTGATATTGCAGATATAAAAAGCAAAATTACGTCAAAAACCAAAGCACTTGTGCTAATTAATCCCAATAATCCTACTGGCGCGGTTTATAGTGACGATTTATTAAAAGAGTTAATTAATGTAGCACGCGAGCATAAGCTGTTATTGCTTAGCGATGAAATCTACGAAAAGATTTTATATGATGGCATTACCCATACCTCTATTGGTGCACTGTGTGATGACGTACCTATCATTACCTTTAATGGGTTAGCTAAAACTTATCGTGCGGCAGGTATACGCATGGGGTGGATGGTACTAAGTGGGCGCACCTCAGCAATGGAAGATCTAAGTAAAGGGCTAGATATTTTATCGTCTATGCGCTTGTGTGCCAATGTGCCAGCTCAATATGCAATTCAACAAGCATTGGGTGGCGTACAATCAATAGACAGCTTAATAGACCCAGGCGGGCGATTGTATGTTCAACGTGATATTGCTTGGCGTGGGCTTAATGCGATTGAAGGTATAAGTTGTAAAAAGCCAAAAGGGGCGCTTTACGCGTTTGCCAAAGTAGACACAGCGCATTTTAATGTCACTGATGATGAAAAAATGATGTTTGATTTACTCAAAGCAGAAAAAATATTACTCGTACATGGGCGAGCATTTAACTGGCCTGAGCCTGATCACTTTAGATTGGTGTTTTTACCTAATAAGGATGATTTGTCTAGTGCCATGCTTAAAATGCAGCGCTTTTTTAAAGACTATCGCCAAGTTTAGTTAATTCAAACTAACGCGTTGTAAAATAAAAAACGAGCTTAAATAGCTCGTTTTTTATTAAAGTGAAAATGCTGGTACGGTTTGTTAGTAAGCGCGGTCTACTCTTACAGTATTATCACTTAAATAAACAAGGCGTACGTTATCACCTTTACTAAAGCGCATTGACTGATCTTGGTCTTGTACCACCATGTATTGGTCGCCGTTTTCTACTTGAATCAGTAATTCGACTAGGTGCGTTTGTTTATAATAACTGTTTTGCTGATTATTATGGGCAACACTACCACCAATTACAGAACCCAAAATAGTGGCGACCGTTCGCCCGCTTCCACCACCAAACTGATTACCTACAACACCGCCAAGTAGGGCACCGCCAAAGGTTTTCCAACCACTGTTCTTATCTTGGACGAGTTCTTGCTCAGTTATTTTGCGAACAGATTTTACATCACCAAATAACACTTGCTGCACGGGCACGGCTTTGTTTCGCTCATAGTTTGCAAAACTGGGTGCACTGAGTGTGAGCAATGCACACATTGCTATGGTTAAGGCTTTCATAGATGTCTCCTGTTGGTGCTACGCAAAGGCAATATTTAGCCTTTGCGTGGGGGTTATTACCAACCAAATGTCGATTTTTCTTTCGTTTTACGAATTTCAGTTTCGTCTGCCCACTCTACTAGGCCACTTTCCATATCCATTAAGCGCATTGTAAATTTGTAATACACATCAGATTTATCGGCATTTGACTTAACAATGCTCGAAAGGTTGCCATATAGCATGTATTGCGCACCAATTTGTTTTCCAAAGGCTACAGCTGTGGCTGGGTTTACGAGCGCATCTTCATTTTGAAAGTTAAGCTGCTCACGTACTGATTCAACGCGGGTCATGTCAACAAAACGAAATTTACCGCTGCGTAATAACTGCGTTGAGATTGAGTCGGTGATAGATTCGGTATCTATGTGTTCGCTAGTTTTATTTTTAATGCGCTCAACAAACACCACTGGGCGTTTATTTTGTGTCATTGTGCCAACAACGGGCGAGCTAAGCAGTGAGTCGGTCATTTGGCTGGCTACTTTTTGCAAATCGGTAGAGCCAAAGTTTATATCGGTGGTTTCTACAGCTTGTGCATCACCGTAACTGACTACGGCTTTATTAGCACAACCGCTTAAAATGAGTGCGCTAAGGCCAATAGCAGCATAACTTGATAACGTTTTAAATTGCGTAGTGATCATCTTTATAACCCTTATTCTTTAAATTCTTGTGCGTCGGTCGACACTTCTCTTACAGCAAGCGAAAATGTAACCGCATCCGGTGTAGGCGCTAAGCCGGCTAATTGTGTTTTAGAAAAACCAAACAGTGTTAAGGCTTGCCAAGGTGAGTGGTTTCCTTTAATTACAAAACCATCTTTGTCGTACCAATTAAACTGATACTGTAAATATTGCGATTTTTTATATTGGCTGCTTAGTGTTACTACCACGTCGGTTAACTGGTTTGTTTGGCGTGTTTTCACATCGGTAATGGCAAGCTTTTCACCTAGAGCAGGATTATCAACATGTAACTGTTCGTTAAATGTATTTTTGCTTTGCTCAACCGAAATACCTGATGTATCAGGTTGGCTTGCACATGCCCCAAGCATTAATGCGGCCACTAATGGCAAAGTATATTTCATGATGACTCCTAAAGTTGAACCACATGGTAGTTAAAGTAGTTATTAATAGAGGTTAGGTAAATTAAGGTTAACCCTTGCTTACTAACGGTAAAATTAATAGGCGCATGGTTGCCTATTAAAAGTGAATGCGACCCTGCATTTAAACTGCTTCGTGCCACGCTTATTTGATTAGGTAAAGTAAGCCAGCTGCGTGTATCGGCCTGCTCAGACGCCAAATTGTAAATATTAGCAATAATATTGCCTACATCGCCTGTGCTACGCGCAAGCTCTGCGCGCACTTTTTCTTTGGCTACCAAACGCAATACTTGCCTAGATACACGAGCCGGTATTTGCTGCTCTAATGTTTTAGCTGCTAATGCTTCTATATGCACTAATGGGTCAAGTTCTAAATTTTGCGAATTTATATTTACGCTATTAATATTAGGTACAAACGCATTATCTTTATAAACTGGCATGGCTAAACTGTAAAAACGCGCATCGCCACCTGAGGTGTAAATAGGTAAGCGTAGTTTAAATTCATCTTGTTTAGGCACTAAGCCTTGTTCAACCAATATAACCACTTCACCGTGTGCAGAGGGGAAGGGTTGTAATGGACTAAAGCGGCGTTCAAACTCTTCTAAATCTTGGCTAAAACCTTGTTTTTTTGCTAATCGCATTACATCTTGCTGTAAGTAGTGATTATCAGGTTGAATCTCTAATGCTTTTTTATAGTCGATGTAAGCGTCATCATATTGTTTATCACGTTGGTACAACAGTGCAGATAAATAAAACGTAAAAGCATTTTGAAAACCATTTTTTATATCGCGTGTCACATTACTCATACTTGGGTAATGCTGTTGTGCTTGCTCTATTGTGTCGTTTATTTGTGTTTGATTATCAGCAAGTGCATCTACTTGTACTTTGTTAGCGCGGCGTATCTCAACCAAGGCGCTTTCTAAATCATTGTTGTATACATAATTAAGCGCTTTGTAGCTATGTAGCATGCTCATTTCATATGCCGGTGGTACATAAGTAATGGCAGAATCGTTAGTAAATAAAGCATTACTTTGTTCAAGCCCAGCACTTAGTTGAATTTTGGCAGCTTCTCGTTTTGTTTGTACCTGGGTGTATACATTTTCAAATTGTTGTTGTGAAACACTTTGCTCGTTAGCAAGGTCTTTCAAACGGGCTTGCTCTAATTGGTTCAGTAAATAGCTACTGTGTAATTTACTGTTATTTGCAATAAGTGATTTGGCCTGTTCAATATTGTTATTTTGAATTGCGTTTCTTACGGGCGTCATTTGGCTTGCATAGTCGTTAAATAAATCATTAAAGCCTATGGTGCTGCATCCACTTAATATAAAACAAACACTTAAAATTATACTTTGGCGCACTGAGCACTCCTATATAGTTAGGTTTTAAAGATTAACATACTCTGGTTTTAGATTTGTGTGAAATAGTGTAAAAAAGCGTAGCCTACTTTAGGGCATATAGACCGGTGAGGATTAAAAGCTATTCTCCCTAAGGTCAGCACGCGTAGGGCGTGTATTTAAGGTAGGCAAATCATCATGAATAGCCTGTGAATATGTGAGGAGAGGCGTGTAATTACAGCAATTTGGCAGTATAGAAAGTTATAAAGAATCGATTAAAAGTATAGTAAATACAATAATGCGGCTTTACAGCTAAATGGCTCAGCTGCTTAAATACACAGCTGGCTAAGCAAGCCAATTTAAAGCATCTCATTGTAAGGTTTTAGCTAAGGAGCGATTTTGAAAGCCACGTTATACACCCTAGTTGCATTAATTGCCTTTGCGGCAAACTCTTTACTTTGCCGTATGGCGCTCGCGCAAGGGTATATTGATGCGTGGAATTTTACTCTAATTAGACTACTGAGCGGAGCCATTTGTTTAGGGGCAATTATGGCTGCATATACGTATAATCTAAAACGTAAGGGCATGCTTAATAACGCTATTTTAAGCGATACGGGAAGTTGGCGTAGCAGTATTAGTTTATTGATATATGCACTTTGTTTTTCTATTGCTTATATAGAGCTTGATACGGGCACCGGTGCGCTCATTTTATTTTCGGCGGTGCAACTTACCATGATTGGTTGGGGCATATATAAAAAAGAGCAGCTGAGTAAGTTGCAGTGGGGGGCTTTTTTTGTCGCATTAGCTGGATTTATATATTTAATGTTGCCCTCTGCCGCAGTGCCTTCTTTGTTAGGGGCATCGCTTATGGCGCTCAGTGGCGTTGCATGGGGTGTTTACAGTATACGCGGTAAAGCGTGTGTATCTCCTTTGCGTACCACCGCCTTTAATTTTATAAGAAGTTTAGTGGCTATTCCTGTTTTATTAATTGTAGCAATAAGTTATTTAAAAACAGTGAGTATAGAAGGCGTGCTGCTAGCCTGCGCTTCGGGCGCTATTGCATCAGGCATAGGTTACAGCATTTGGTATGTGGCCATGCCACTACTTAAAAGTACACAGGCGGCGGTTGTACAGTTATGTGTGCCTGTACTTGCAGCATTTGCTGGGGTTATATTTTTATCTGAGCAACTTACTTTTGAGTTTTTAATAGCAAGCTCGCTGATTTTAGGTGCTGTTTTGGTCTTTATTTTAAACAAAAAATAAGCCCTATTAAGGTGGGCTTACATTTGTTATGAAGCGTTTATAGAGTGCGGGCAAATTATTTAAAATAGCTGACTTACCCTCTAAATCGCTGTTGCTTATACATTCGTAAAGCATCGCTTCGCTCAATGCACTTACTAACACTTGAGATTGCTTAATATGGCTAATATGCCAAAGCTCAGGTGCTACACCGCCTAAATCCTGTTTGTAGGGGCGATAAAAACCATATTTTGCTAAATTATTATCAAGCCACTGGCTCAGTGGTGCAAAGGGTCCTTCATGTTGGTATTCATTAGGGGTAAGTTGCAGCTTATAGTCATCGTCAATTGCGGCGCTATCATACACATCCAGGTCAGTGCCTAAATGATGCCGACTAGCACCTGGCAAAGCAGAATAGAGCATAATAGCCGTGCACTTTTCCAGCTCATTTAGTTGGCTTAAATCAATTTCCTGCTGCTGTTTATTAAAAACAGGGCGTAGTCCTAAATACTTGTTATTCCAAATCATAGCTTGGCGATTGAAATCGCGAAAACTTGAGGCAATGGTGAGCTTAAAACCAGCGTTTGTAGCGGCATTTTGCAGGGCTAAAAAGTCATCAATAATATCAGTATGTAACCGATGCGATTGAATCTCAGTGAGGTGTGTATCACTTTGTCCAGTGATACACATTGCTAATGTATTTGTATCGAGTGCCATTAGGTTAACAGTTGCTCTAAAATTTGCTCGTAAATATCGGCTAAGGCGATTAAATCATCGGTGCTTACACATTCATCTACTTTATGAATAGTGGCATTGCGCGGGCCTAGTTCAATCACTTTGGCGCCTGTTTGCGCTATAAAGCGTCCATCTGATGTACCCCCAGTGGTTTCGAGGTTGGTGGTTAACCCCGTGACAGATTTAATCGCATTTACGGTGGCATCAACTAACGGACCATGCTCTGTTATAAACGGCAAGCCGTTTACTATCCAGCTTAATTCGTAGTTTAAGGCATGCGTTTGTAAAATAGCATTGACCCGTTCTTGTAATTGCTGATGAGTTACTTCGGTACTAAATCTAAAATTAAATTGCACCTCAAGCTCGCCCGGTATGACATTACCGGCACCTGTACCACCATTTATATTTGATACTTGGAAGCTGGTTGCAGGGAAAAATTCATTGCCGTTGTCCCACACTGTCTGGCTAAGTTCAGTAATGGCGGGAGCAGCCAAATGAATTGGGTTTTGTGCTAAGTGTGGGTAAGCTACATGGCCTTGAACACCTTTTACTTTTAAAAAGCCAGTAAGGGAGCCTCGACGGCCATTCTTTACTACATCACCGAGTATATCTCGCGATGAAGGCTCACCCACTAAGCACATATCAATTTTTTCGCCGCGTGCTTCAAGTGTATCTATTACTTTGGTTGTGCCGTTGATAAAGGGGCCTTCTTCATCAGAGGTAATTAAAAATGAAATAGAGCCTTTATGATCTGGGTTTTTAGTTACAAAACGCTCAGTCGCAACAAGCATTGCCGCCAAAGAGCCCTTCATATCAGCTGCGCCTCGGCCATGTAGTAAACCATCTTTAATTAAGCCTGAGAAAGGCGGGTGCTGCCAGTTTGATGCGGGGCCGGTGGGGACTACATCGGTATGGCCTGCAAAGCAAAAATGCGGTGATTCACTTCCTTTTCGGGCCCAAGTGTTGAGCGTATCAGTAAAAAATAACGACTCAATATTAAAGCCTAGAGCTTTTAAACGCTCGTTCATCATTGGCTGGCAACCCGCGTCCTCAGGGGTGACCGATTCGCGCTGAATAAGCGCTTGGGCAAGTGCAATTACATCATTTGTCATTATTTAAATATCTCATCGTATTGCGCAGCTTTAAAGCCTAAGTGGTAGCTATTGTCATTAACAAGCACAGGGCGCTTGATCATAGCGGGCTGCTCTGTAAGTAATGTAATAGCAGTGTCTTTAGTTAGGTTTTGTTTTTGCTCATCAGAGAGCGCGCGATAGGTTGTACCGCGTTTATTAACTAATTGCTCCCAATCAATATGCTCTGCGAATTCGCTTACTAACTGCTCGTTTATGCCGTCTTTTCGATAATCATGAAAGGTAAAGTCTATGTTGTTGTCGCTAAGGTATTTTTTGGCTTTTTTAATGGTATCGCAATTGCTAATGCCGTAAAGAGTGATCATAGGTTTAATTCTTCTTAATAATAGTTAAAAGGGGGTCTACACCCGCATTTACTTGCGTGTGCGAATAATGAAACGTGCCTAAGTTATGGCCATTTAAAAGCACTAAGCTGGCCAGTAAGGGCGATTTAAGCTCCCGTAAGTCAAAGTAAGCTAAGCGCTGTCCTTTGCTTATTTTGCTGCCATTGAGCTGTGCAATATGTGTATGGGTTATAGGTTGCTGCGTGGGTAGTGACAAATTAATAAGCACCTTTAAGCCATTTTTTGCTTGGAGAATAAATTCACCCCCTGCATTTTTGACCTGAATTAAAGTGCCATCAAAGGGGGCTAAAATTTTATGGCTACTTAACTCAACCAATACGGTTGGCCCAAGGATTGAGAACCTAAAAAAAGGCTCAGGGTGTTGGTTTAAATCAATGACTTTGCCGCTAAAGGGGCTCGTGATTTTTAAAGCGCTGGCAGGGAGCTTATTTTGCGCTAAAAACGCGATAGAGGCCGCTCTCATTTATTGATCTACTACTAAATTGTAGCCATCGTTTTTAAGTGCAGTGATGGCTTGCTGCGCGGTGTGTTTTTTTACCAAAATATAATCTGTATCGTAGGTTGAGATAGAAAAAATAGAAATATTAGCCTTTGCAAGTACGCCTGATATATTGGCCATAATGCCTGTTAAAGAAAACCCTAACGGGCCAACGACTTCAAGTGCTTGCCAATCGGGCTCTGTGTCTAAACAGTCAATAGCGAAGTGACTAGGGCAAACAATAGAAAGTTCATCGTGGGTTTTTGAAATAAAAAATAGGGGTAACTTTAATAGCGCTACAGGAATGTCAGCATCCACTTCTAAACTATGAATTGACAACAGCGTGCTGTGTAATTGTAATGTTTGTTTTGACATTAATAACCTGCATACAGCTTATAGTGTCAGTTAATAGTATAGATTATTGGCTTTAAATTAAAGGTGTAACAGTTACTAAAATTAAGACTGTGTAGCTGTGGATAATAAGGATTTAAAACTTACCCACAATTTCTGTGGATAAGTATGGGAATTGGCAGGTATAAATAGCCTAACTAACTAATTAATAAGTAAATACTAGCTAGGCTATAAAAAGCACTAGTGTGATTTACGCGTTGTCGAGCGCTTCAACTTGTGCTGCTTGAATAGCCGTAAGTGCGATGGTGTACACTATATCATCGACTAGGGCGCCACGACTTAAATCATTCACGGGCTTTCGCATACCTTGTAGCATTGGCCCTATGCTGATCAAATCGGCACTACGCTGTACGGCTTTATAGGTGGTGTTACCGGTATTTAAATCGGGGAATATAAATACCGTAGCTTTACCGGCTACTGGACTATTTGGTGCCTTTTTAAGCGCAACATTTTCCATAATTGCAGCATCGTATTGTAGTGGTCCATCAATAATTAAATCTGGACGTTTTTGTTGAGCAATTTGCGTGGCTTCACGCACTTTTTCTACATCGGCGCCAGAGCCTGATGTACCTGTACTGTAGCTTATCATGGCAACACGTGGCTCTATGCCAAACGCGGCTGCAGAGTCGGCTGACTGAATAGCGATATCTGCTAATTGTTCCGCATTAGGGTCGGGGTTAATTGCACAGTCGCCGTATACCAGTACTTGGTCAGGAAGCAGCATAAAAAACACAGACGATACAAGTGATGACCCTGGTGCGGTTTTAATCAGCTGTAACGGTGGACGAATTGTATTGGCTGTTGTGTTAACCGCGCCAGATACTAAGCCGTCAACTTTACCTTGCTCAAGCATCATAGTGCCAAGGACAACATTATCTTGTAATTGCTCTTGTGCTACAACTTCTGTTAAGCCTTTGCCTTTACGGATCTCGACCATAGGTGCAACGTAGTCGTTGATCACCGATTTTGGCTCAATAATACTTATATGCTCATTAAGCTCAATACCTTGTTGCTCGGCAATACGCATTATTTCATCGCGGTCGCCAAGTAATACGGTTTTTGCGATACCACGTTGTCCACAAATAGCGGCGGCTTTAATAGTACGTGGCTCATTTCCTTCAGGAAGTACCACCGTTTTAGCCGCTTTACGGGCTTTATCAGTCAGTAAATAACGAAACGCAGGCGGAGAGAGTTTACGTGTTTTGCCAACATTTTTTGCAAGCGTATCAAGCCAATCAGAATCGATATATTCTGCGTTGTGATCTTTTACTTTTTCAATACGTTGGTCATCATCGCTTGGTACTTCCATATTAAAATTATGTAGCAGTAATGAGGTACGCCAAGTATCGGCCTCTGTGGCTAATATAGGCAAGCCTGTTTGCATGGCTTGTTCACACAGCGCCATGATCCGCGGCTCTGGTTCAAAACCACCGGTAAGTAAAATTGCACCAATTTTAGTGCCGTTCATAGCCGATAAACACGCAGCGACAAGTATGTCGGAGCGATCGCCCGGGGTTACTAATAAAGCACCCGGTGTAAAGTGGTTTAAAATGTTTGATACGGTACGCGCACAAAACGTAATGCGACGCAGGCGACGGTGTAGCATGTCGCCTTCGTTAATAATGGTGGCTTTTAAATAGGCACTTAAGTCTTTAACGCGCGGCGCGACTAAATCAAAATCCCATGGGATGGCGCCTAACAGCATAAACGGGTTTTTTCTGAAAATAGGTAAAGATGCTAAACGGTTTAATTCGTTATCGAGCTCTTCTGCTTTGTATGAATCGACCAAGTCAGCGCGGGCGCGGCCTTCTTCATCAAGCGGGGCGTTCACTTTATTAAAAATACAGCCTAAAACGCGAGGGTGATCAATCCCACCATAATACCCAGCAGCAATTTCTAAACGGTCTTCAATTTGCGTAATGTTATAATTACCTGGTGTTAATACAAATACAATATCGGCACCGAGTGTTTGGGCTATTTCGCGGTTTACACGCCCTGCATAAGGTTGACGGCGAGTAGGCACCATACCTTCAATAATAGCGACTTCGTCATCATTAATTTTACTTTCAAAGCGCTCAACTATTTCTTCAAGTAAATCATCGCCTTTACCATCACCAATCATTTGCTCAGCATAGCTTAATGCAAAAGGGGTGGGCGGGGTAATTGATGAGCCTTGCATTATAATTTGAGTCGACTTTTCAGGGCCTGTTTCACCTGTGCGAGGCTGGGCTATTGGCTTGAAAAAGTTCACTTTTACGGTTTTTTGCTCAAGCGCACGCACTAACCCGACAGAAACAGATGTTAACCCAACACCAGTAGAAACCGGAATTAACATAATACGACGTGCCATAATTAAAGCTCCTTCACAATGTTAGCGGCATCAAGGGCAATCACCCATTCTTCATTAGTTGGCATTACAACGGCTTTCGTTGCTGCCTTTTCAGAGCTGATAATGCCTTCATTACCAAAGCGTGCATCTAAATTGGCTTGTTTATCGCAATCTAAGCCTAAAAACGCCAATTGTGCGATCACTTTTTCACGAATAATATCTGAGTTTTCCCCTATACCGCCGGTAAAAATAAGCGCATCTAATTGCTGTAATGGCACCATGTAGGCGGCAATCTGTTTCGCAAGGCGGTAGCAAAAAATATCAAGTGCAAGGGCGGCTTGTTCATGGCCTGCTAAAGCGGCTTCTTCAATGGTTCTGCAGTCGTTAGACAGTTCACTAATACCTAACAAACCACTTTCTTTATTAAGTAAGTTGTCGATTTGTTTTGCATCGTAATTAAGCTGTGTCGTTAAAAAGTTAAACAAACCTGGGTCGATATCACCACTGCGGGTGCCCATAACTAACCCAGCAAGCGGCGTTAAGCCCATGCTCGTATCTAGACTCTTACCGCCTTTAATTGCACACACAGAACAACCATTACCTAAATGCGCACTAATAAAGTTACTTTTCTCAACAGGTTTATTGATTAATTTTGCGGTTTGTCCAGCTACATAATAGTGGCTTGTACCGTGCATACCGTAACGGCGAACACCGTGTTCTGTATAAAGTTTATAAGGAAGTGCATATAAGTAGGCCACTTTATCCATTGTTTGATGAAACGCAGTGTCAAAAACAGCAACCTGTGGCAAGCCAGCAAACGACGCTTGCGCTGATGAAATTCCCAGTAAGTTTGCATGACCATGTAAAGGGGCAAGGCTTGAAGCATCTGAAATACCTGCAATGACTTTTTCATCCACTAATGCAGATTGAGTAAAGTGCTCACCACCGTGAACAACACGATGGCCTACGGCAATTAAATGCTCATCTAAATGGTGATCTTTTATTAAGCTTACCAACGTATTAATTGCTTCGCCATGCGCTTGATTAGCAGCTAAGGTAATAACGGTTTTATTACCTTGGTATTTATATTTTATAGATGGATTTTCTGAACCTAGGCGTTCAGCTAAGCCCGAAATAATTTCATTTCCGTTATCAGCATCAATAATGGCAAATTTTAAACTCGAGCTACCACAGTTTAATACTAAAACGTGTTGTGACTTTGAGGGCGTAGTTGGCATAGAGGCAGTTTCCATAAACAATAAATTTGGTAAGTGTATATTAAGCTATAAACAATACACTTAAGATGAAAATTAAAGGTAAACTTAGCCACTATAAAGGTAATAAAAAAGCGACTAAAGTCTAATTTTTAAGGTGACTATTTTAACCCAGTTAGTAAATTTAGTTTAGTGTTTAGTTGCTTATATATACAAAAACAATAACTTTTAATGCTAAAGTGTGAAGCTGTTTATTTGTGTTACACTTATAATCAGTGGCAAGCTGGCGCTACGGGTTAAAAGTTTAGATGTGAGGAGTCATGATGCAAAAAAGTGTGATGTCACAGTTACAAGCGGGTAGAGAATATGCAAAAAAATGGCCTATGCGTAAAGAGTTAGCACCGTTGTTTAACGAATTTAAAGTGATTAAAGCTACTGAGCTTGCAATTACTGTTATGCCGATATTAGCTATGCTTACACTCTTTTTTCAGCTAAATTATTTAGGTCCTGATTTTTTACCGCAAGCGATTGCCAGTGCTTTGTTTTTCTTATCACTTCCTTTACAAGGTCTTTTTTGGCTAGGAAAGCGCTCTCAAACAGAGTTAGAACCAAGTATGCAAAAATGGTACAACGAGTTGTATTCTAAAATGGTTGCAAACGGATATCAGGCTCAATTAAGCGAAAACAAGCCCCGTTATATGGAGCTTGCTCACTTGCTAAAAGACATGTTTGATAAAATGGATAAAGCGTTTACTAAAGATCAGTTTTAGTAAATTGAGTTATGTAAAATGATAAGGTGACAGTATGCTCACCTTTTTCCTCTAGTGCGCTCCAGTGCTCTGGCCTAAACTTCCACGCAAACGGTGTCATCATTATTAAATTTTTAATATCTGAAAAATTAAGCGTAACCTGCTCTGTAATGAGCTTTTGATCAGCTTTTGTAAAGCCGCTCGGCGTGTCAATTTCTGTGTGTTGTGCTACATCTGCATATATATATTCTTTAAGCTCTTTCAAATGCCATGGCCCAGGGCTTGCAACTACTAATATGCCATTAGGCGCTGCTAAACGGGCCAGCTCTTGATCAAATAAAGGCGCAAAAACACTCAGCAATACGTCAGCAGTGCCTGATTTAAAGGGGGCTTGGCTAATGGATGCAACACTAAAATGACACTGCGAGTAGCGCTTTGCTGCATATTTTACGGCTGATTTAGAAATATCGACACCGTAAACCTGCGCCTCTACTTTATCGGCAATGGCATGAGTATAAAATCCTTCGCCACACCCAAGATCTATAAGTACTTTTGGTTTGCGCTCACTAATTATATTACTTAATGCGTTCTGTAAGAATGCATAAAAGCCGCGTTCTAAAAAAGCACGTCTAGCTTGTACCATTTCGAGTGAATCACCCGGTTGTTTAGAGTTTTTGTGCTGCACGGGTAGCAAATTTACATACCCTTCTTTTGCAAAGTCGAAGGTGTGATTATTGTCACATCGAAGTGATGAATTATGTTTTAAAAGTGCGTGGTTACATAAAGGGCAATAGTATTGCAGACTCATGAGTCTAAGTAATCCTTATCATAAAAAGTTTTAACCCAGTGTGGTCGATAAGTGATCAAAAGCGTAATGGCCATACCGTTAAGCATTGCCTCAGGAAACCAAATGATAGCACTTAGGTATACGTAATTATCCGCCAATTCTTGCCAATTATATTGCCCTATAAGTAAATAAAATAAAGCCCCTAAGCTTATTTTTAGGCATGCAATAAAGCCTGCTAACATAAAAGAGCACACAAAAATATAAACAAAAAAATGACGTGGTAAATACTGATAACTTATTATAAAGCCAAGGTAGCTTAATAATGTAGGAATAAATGCGCCAAACAGTATTTGCATGGGCAAAAGATTAAGATCAACGTTTGTAAAAGCCGCTAATAAAGCACTGGCAAGCAGGCTACTTAAAATAGTAAGGCGCCACCCTAATATAAGCGTTACTGCAGTCACACCTAAAATGTGTAAATCAAGACCACTTAAAATCCCCGCTTTAATTTGCCATAACATTGCAAATACTAATGCGCAAGCCAATACCCCTATCTGCCGCGCTGGGGTAATATAAAGTGCTTTATAGGTAGTTTTTTCTACACTTATAAAGGTAACAATGATTACAAGGGCCCAAAGTAGCCCTTGTATTTCAAGCGATAACATATCAATTAGTTAAAGGTTGACCAAATAGGCGCATGGTCAGAAGGCTTTTCTATACCGCGTAATTCGTAATCTATACCGGTATCAATACAGCGCTCGGCAAGAGCGTGGGTAGCAAGCACAACATCAATGCGAAGACCCCGATTGTCTAAAAATCCTTTAGAGCGATAATCAAACCATGAGTATTTGTCGTTTGTTTCAGGGTTTTGCTCTCTGAAGGTATCTTTAAAACCCCAATCTAATAATTTTGCAAGCCATTCGCGCTCTTCTGGTTGAAATGAGCACTTACCTGTTTTAAGCCAGCGTTTAGCATTCACTTCACCAATACCAATATCTAAGTCAGTGGGGGAAATATTGATATCGCCCATAACAATAACGTCTTCACCTGGCGTGTGGTTTGTATCTAGATGGGTCATTAAGTCTTTGTAAAACTGACGCTTATAAGGGAATTTTGTTTCATGATTTATATTATCGCCTTGCGGGAAATAACCATTCATTACCGTTAGGTCGCGGCCATTTTCTTGTTCAACTGTTACACTTATCATACGCTTTTGTGCTTCTTCGGTGTCGGTAGCAAACCCTTTTAAGACCGATTTAGGCTCATTTTTGCATAACATTGCCACACCATAGTGTGCCTTTTGACCATGAAAATAAACGTGGTAACCCATTTTTTGTACGTCCTCAAGAGGGAACGCCTCATCATGAACTTTTATTTCTTGCAAACCAATAATGTCTGGCTGGTGTTTATCTATAATTGCTTGTAACTGGTGTAAGCGTGCTCGCAGACCATTGATATTGAAAGAAATAACCTTCATAAAATTTACCTTTAGTTAGACTCTGTTTTTATAACTAAATTGTATCAGTAAATAAGCCTACATAACATGATCGAAATGAGAAAATAGCTGCGCAAATGTTGATCAATTGGTGTGTAAAGTTTAAACATTGTAAATGCTTTATTAATTATTTAAATAAATAAAAAATTCAATTGATCTCGAGATTATTGAATATATAATGCGCAAAAATTACTTGTTTAGTCGTTCAAATAGGATCTCTCTCATGAAAACACAATTACTTTTAGCTACTGCTTTATTAGCCTCTGCGTCTGTATCAGCAAAAAGCAACACTTACTTTAGCCAAGATAATAAACTTGAATCTAAATTATGTGTATTAAGTGCAAATGAAGGCTTTAGCGCAGCGCGTAAAGAAGCAGCACAACACGGTGTATACTTATCGCGTTTTTCTAAAAGTGTTTTATGTAATGGCCAAGATATCCGCGACATTGCAAAAAAAGTAACGTCTAACCAAGCTGCTAAATCAAAAGTAGAAGTGTTTGCAAAAGATGCACAACAAGAAACACAGCTATGTATCACTGCGTTAAAGAAAGGTCTTACGCCTGTTCGCCAAAAAATTGGTAACTTAAACTCGTTAAAGTGTAACGGTCAAAAAGTTACTGAATTTGTAAAGCGTTATCAAAACGCAGCAATCTAATTGCGCAGCAACATGTAGATTAAAATAATGCCCAGTTTTTACTGGGTATTTTTTTGCAAAAATTACAAGGTAGGCAGCAATCATTGCAAAGCTAAGTAATTGATTAATGTATATAAAATGCACTAACCTTACGTAACTTATTGATTTTTTGTGACTTGTGCACTTTGGCACTGGACTTGTATTAGTTAAAGTGACATTTACTAACTACAAGGATACGTCTTATGAAAAAGTTAACACTCGCAACAACAATTTTAGCTTCATTAAGTTTAGCCGCATGTGCCTCTAACCAAGGCCTTGAAAAAATCGACAGCGATTTTGCAAGTCTAGATAACGACAGTGATGGCTATATTTCAAAAGTAGAAGCAGATGACGATAACATTTGGGGTCACTTTTCAAATATTGATACCAATATGGATAACGAAATCAGCCGTAAAGAATTTAACACTTACATGCAGTTAAACACCGGTAAGGTAGCAACAGACAGCGAAGTAAGTGAATCGGCTTTTAAAGCTAAAATTGCTAAATTTGATAAAATCGAAAATGATTTTAGAAGTCTAGATAACGATAGAAATGGTTATATCTCAGTAGAAGAAGCTGACGATGATGATATTTCAAACCATTTTGGTTACATGGATAACAATAACGATAAACGCATCAGCAAAGGTGAGTTTAAAGGTTATATTAGCAAATACGGTAAAGCAGTGGCTGAAGATGATGCACTTAAGCATTATAAAAACAGCTAATATTAGCTAAACATACTATATACAAGAGCCAGCATAAATTGCTGGCTTTTTTTTATGCATTTAATTAGGTTTAAAAGCAGATATATTTTCCCCCTTTTGCGATGTTCTGTCATAATAGATAGCTACGTATTTTAAAGGGCAAAGCAGGTCAGTATGGCAGGTCGTCGAGTTAGTGATGAACAATTAATTGAGATCATTGAAGCGGCAATATTTGTCGCAGACAAACCTGTTAGCAAACGCCTCTTAAAAGATACAGTACTTGCTGATTTAGCTATTTCTATGTCACGAATTAACACTGCAATTGAGGCTATACATACTCACTACCAAACGCGTGGTATTAAGCTCGTTGAAGTAGGCAGTGGTTATCGCTTTCAAGCCTGTAGTAGTTTAAGCCCTTGGCTTAGTAATTTATGGCAAGAACGGGCACCTAAATATTCTCGTGCACTATTAGAGACTTTGTCGTTAATTGCTTACAGGCAGCCAATAACGCGGGGTGAAATAGAGCAAGTAAGAGGTGTAACAACCGGATCAGCAATTATTAAAACCCTCCTTGAGCGAGAGTGGGTTAAAGTAGTAGGGCATAAAGAAGTTCCTGGTAAGCCAGCGCTTTATGCTACAACAAAATTATTTTTAGATTATTTTTCTTTAACCGGTTTGGATGAGCTCCCTGCATTGCCTGCGCAACAGGAAAGTAAAATAAACCAGTTATTAAGTGATCCTTCTGTGAGAGAACCATCTGAATGAGTATTCAAGGTGAAAAGTTACAAAAAGTCCTAGCCCGTGCAGGGGTAGGCTCACGACGTGAAATGGAAAAATACATTGATGCAAACCGCGTCAGTGTTAATGGTAAAGTGGCTAAATTAGGTGACCGTGTTGAGGAAACAGACTTAATACGTGTTGATGGCCACACAGTTAAAATTGAAGAGAAAGCTGACCGCATTTGTCGTGTAATTATGTACAACAAGCCAGAAGGGGAGTTAAGTACACGTAAAGACCCGGAAGGACGTCGTACTGTTTTTGACCGTTTACCACGCATAGACGGTGAGCGTTGGATTGCTGTTGGGCGACTAGATATTAACACGGCTGGTTTAATGTTATTTACCAACGATGGTGAGTTAGCGAACCGCTTAATGCACCCAAGTTATGAAGTTGAACGTGAATATTCAGCCCGTGTATTTGGTGAAGTAACCAATGAAACCATTAAAAACCTAACACGTGGCGTAGAGCTTGAAGATGGTCCGGCTAAATTTTTAACGGTTAACTCACTGGGCGGTGAAGGCATTAACCGTTGGTACAATGTAACGCTAAACGAAGGGCGTAACCGCGAGGTTCGTCGTTTATGGCAATCGCAGGATGTAGAAGTGTCTCGCCTTATTCGTATTCGTTACGGAAAGTTAGAGCTTGATAAGCGCCTACCTCAAGGTGGCTGGGCTGAACTTGATTTAGAAACCGTAAATTATTTGCGTAAAACCGTTAAATTAGGCCGTGAAACACAAACTAAACTGTCAGTAATGCCTGAAAAACGCAAAGATAAGCGTGCTAAAATTAACCAAATTCGCAAAGCTGTTAAAAAACATAACCAGCGCGTTAAGCAAACTAAACGTAAGTAATATCGCTTTTAAAATAGATTACTAACAAAAAAGCCGCAGTTTTTGCGGCTTTTTTTATAATTAAAAATGCATTTTACCTTTTTGGTTGTGCATCGAGAGATTCACCGTTTACATCACTTGAGTCATCACTCATTAAATATAGATACGTTGGCATTAAATCTTCTGGGGTTGCAAGTTTATCGCGATCTTCCCCTGGATAGGCGGCAGCACGCATAGAAGTACGTGTAGCGCCAGGGTTGATACAATTAACGCGGATATTCGTTTTGCCTACTTCACAGGCCCACGTTTGCATCATACCTTCCACTGCAAACTTAGAAATTGCATAAGGGCCCCAAAATTCACGGCCTTTACGGCCTACGCTTGATGAGGTGAAAACGATAGAAGCATTATCTGATTTACGCAGTACAGGGAATAGTGCTTTAGTGATCATAGCTTGCGCTGTCACATTCACTTTCATGATGTTTTCAAACGTAGAAGAGCAAAAGTGCTCAAGTGGTCCAAGCGATCCTAAAATACCCGCATTATTGAGTAAGCCATCTAATTTACCAAATTGGCTTTCAATTGTGGCTGCTAAATCGCGGTAGTTTTGTTTTGTCGCGCCTTTTAAGTCCATTGGCACAATAGCAGGCTGAGGGTAACCAGCATTAACAATCTCATCGTAAACGCATTCGAGTTTATTTGTTGTTTTACCAAGTAAAATAACTGTGGCGCCATACTTTGCGTAGGTAATTGCTGCTACACGGCCAATACCATCGCCGGCACCTGTAATTAAAATTACTTTATTTTGAAGTGCATTTGGAGTTGCTTGATAAGTTTGCATATAAATACCAATTTATAAAATTTTTTTGATTTTAACATAGCAAATCGTCAAGTAATCGAATTTATTGAAAATTTAGGTGGCGGAATTATAAACTTTACGTTAAGTTTAACTGGTCTAATGTCTCATTAATAAACTGATTACATTGTTTTAACTTTACTACACTGATTAAACACACTTACTTTGAACGAACACACTATAAAAATAAAGATATGTGCGGAGCTAAAAATATGAAAAAAATGCTACTCTCACTCTCGGTTACAGCTGCCTTGGCAGGTTGTGGCGGCGGAGAAACATTAGAAGATGTTAAAAACGACACTGCAACCGTAATTCCAAATGCCACGGTGACTTTTGACCCTGCTAATGGGGTTCTATCTGTTCCTAACGATTTATTAATGAGCGGCACACAAGATGGCACAATTAATATTCCTGGGGAGTTAGATGACGATAATGTTTCAGTACCTCGTACTGCTTATGCAGACCCACAGCTAGCCCTAGGCGCGCTGGATGGCTGGTCATCACAGGTACCTTACAAAATTGATTTAACTTTCCCTACTGGCGTATCGCTAGATGAAACCTCTGCAGCATCGCCTGGTACAGTAAGAATTTTTGAAGTGGTAATGGGCGCAAGCTTAACCGATCCAGACTGTGCAACGGTTGCAGCTGGTACAGCGTGTAAACTGGTTGGCGAATTAACCTATGGCGTAGACTTTATTACCCAAGCCTCTGGCGACGCTGTGGCTGTTGTACCCTTAAAGCCATTCACACCGGGTAGTTCATACATAAATGTATTAACCACAGGTTTGAAAGATTCTCAAGGGCGCTCTATTCAACCATCTTCTACTTATGCTTTAGTCAGTGAAGAAGCCCCATTAATTACAGATGCACAGCTAGGTCTTCAAACCGCAGTAAATAGCTATGAAAATGTAGTAGTGAGCTCGGGTGACATCACTAAAGATGACATTATATTTTCTGCAGCAATGACCATTCAGTCAGCAGGCCCAGTGTTAGGTACAATTAAAAACCTACTTGCGGCTAGCTTACAAAATGACGCATTACCAACTCCAATGGTAAGTGTACCTGAACAAGCTATGGTTAATGTACAGCAAGTTTTTGCCAGTGCGGGTGTGAGCGTATCTGATGCGTTTTCTGGTGTTCAATATTTAAAAGGTAGCGTAATGTTACCTATGTACTTAGGCACACCCACCGGCACTGAAATAAGCGATTTAAACGATACATATTGGCAAGGTATGTGTGACAACGCGGTGGCTATTTTAGGTTACAAAGCGGCAGCGGGCGAAGCATTCCCTGCAGATCCAATTAGCGAAAACGACGCACTTTGTGCGGCTTTGAGTAACGGGCAATTACGTGATTTAGGTTTAGACTCTACGCGCCATTTAACTAAGTATAACTCAATACCAAAAGTACAAAGTATGGCGAATGTACCAGTGCAAATAACTAAACCAATTTTGCCAGTTATTAATTTTATTCGTGATTCACAGGGCCTTGACCCTATTGAAATGCCTGAAACGGGTTGGCCTGTTGTGATCATGCAACACGGTATAACAACAGATAAAGAAAGCATGTTGGCATTGACAGCGCAACTTTCAATTCAAGGTTTTGCTACCGCTGCGATTGACCATCCTCGCCATGGTGAGCGCGGTGTAGACGTGGATGCTGATGGCACAGATGACTTTAATGCTACAACGGGTTCAGTACTTAGTTACATGAACTTAAATTCATTGTTAGTCGCTCGTGATAGCTTACGTCAATCATCTGCCGATTTATTAGGCTTACGCTTAGGTTTAAACTTTATTAATGATGAAACAATTAATGCGCAAGATGTAACCTATGTAGGA
This sequence comes from Pseudoalteromonas sp. P1-25, assembly GCF_001401805.1. Classification (GTDB taxonomy): domain Bacteria; phylum Pseudomonadota; class Gammaproteobacteria; order Enterobacterales; family Alteromonadaceae; genus Pseudoalteromonas. The sequence continues at coordinate 42,657 of NZ_LKDW01000010.1, read as the reverse complement.
CATTCTTTAGGCTCTATTGTTGCACCTGCATTTATAGCGCAAGCTAATAGCCCGCTTGCAGATACAGTTGACCCGTTATTTAAGGTAAACACTGTAGCACTTGCAAGTGGCGGCGGCGGTATAGCAAGCTTTTTACTTGAGTCGGCTGCGTTTGGGCCATTTATTCAAGGCTCTGTGTTATCGCAAGCAGGTACAGCAGAATCTCAAGAGTTTAACGAATTTTTACAAGCGGATGCTATTTCAAACTGTGGTACATTATTACCTGATATGGAAGCGTTTTTAACGTGTGGCTACCAAGCGTATGTAACCTCACTTACTACGGCTGGGGAAACTACGAAACTTGCTAACATCCAAGCGGTAATGACTGAATTTGCTTTTGCTGCGCAAACCGCACTTGATAGTGGTGACCCAACAAATTACGCAGCAGCGGTAAATGCATTAGGTACACCTGTGTACACTAATGTTGTTGTAGGCGATGGCGCAGATAACAAACCTGATCAGGTTATTCCGCCAGCGGCAACAAATAACCCAATTTCAGGAACGATTCCTTTAGCAAACTTTATGGGGCTAGAAACAGTAAGTACTTCACAAGCACTCAGTGAAACGCCGGGTAGCTACTTGGTGAAATTTACAAAAGGTCACCATGGTTCAATTTTAACACCAGCGCAAGATGAAGCCCAAGCGGCAACTGTTGAAGGCAGTGCAGCCGCAAATGCTGAAATGCAGCTGCAAGTAGCGACTTATTTAGCCGCACGCGGGCGTATGTTATTAGTCAGTAACCCTGAGGTGGTGACCGATTAATCAGCAAATACCTTATTAACCTTGAAAAGCCACTGTTTAGTGGCTTTTTTTTGTTATAAAGCATGATAAATTAGCTTAAATTTATAAATGGAGAGACCAGTTGGAATTTTTATACGAATACGGTTTGTTTTTTGCAAAAACGGTTACCTTTGTTATTGCCATTGCAATTATTTTAACGCTCATTGTTGGCTCAGCAGTGAAACCTAAAGCTAAAAAAGGGGCAATAGAAATAGACGATTTATCTGAGCAGTTAGATGACTTAAAACACAGTTTTTTAGAAAGTACGTTAACTAAAAAAGAGCTAAAAGCGCATCATAAAGCGCAAAAAGCCGAATCTAAAAAAGCGGCAAGTGATGAGCCGAAACCACACCTATATGTTATTGATTTTATAGGTAGTATGGACGCTCATGAAGTTGAAAGCCTACGCGAAGAGGTGACCGCAATTATTGCTATTGCTGACCCAAAAAAAGATAAAGTATTAGTTCGCTTAGTGAGCGGGGGCGGTGTGGTGCACGGCTATGGTTTAGCTGCATCGCAATTACAGCGCTTTAAAACAGCAGGTATTAACCTTACGGTCTCTATCGATAAAGTTGCAGCGAGTGGCGGTTACATGATGGCCTGTGTAGCCGATGAAATATTAGCCGCTCCTTTTGCGATTGTTGGCTCTATTGGTGTAATTGCACAGATACCTAACTTTAATAAAATTTTAAAGAAAAACGATGTAGAGTTTGAGCAAATTACAGCAGGCGAATTTAAACGCACGTTAACTTTGTTCGGCGAAAACACAGATAAAGCCCGCGAAAAGTTTCGTGATGAGATAGAGCAAACACACGGTCTATTTAAAGAGTTTGTAAGCAGCCAACGCCCATCACTTAATATTGATAACGTGGCAACAGGTGAGCATTGGTTTGCAACTCAAGCAATTGAAAAAGGCTTAGTGGATGTAATTAAAACCAGTGATGATGCATTATTAGAGCAACAATCTGAGCGTCAAATATACAAAGTAAAATACAAAATTAAGAAAGGATTAAGTGATAAATTAGCGATAGGGCTGAGTAGTTCTATAAATAGAGCAGGGGTTAATTTAATGTCTCGCTTTAAAGCAATGAACCCATAAACCGTTATTAAAGATAATAAAAAACCCTTGCTATGCAAGGGTTTTTTTAAGCTAAAATACTACTCCGTAGATTTGTGATAATCTTCTAGGTCTTTAGCTGCGTTCGGGTCGTTAAATATTGTTTCATCTAGTTGAGCTTCTGATTTTGCAACCACACATGTTACCATACAGTCACCTGTTATATTAACGGCTGTACGCGTCATATCGAGGAGTCTGTCAACACCAATAATAATTGCAATCCCCTCTACAGGTAAACCCACTTGATTAAGTACCATTGCAAGCATAATTAAACCCACACCAGGTACACCTGCGGTGCCCACCGAGGCAAGCGTTGCGGTTAGAATAACCATTAAATAGTCAGAAATCGTTAAATCAACAGCAAACACTTGTGCAATAAATACCGTTGCTACACCTTGCATAATGGCTGTGCCATCCATATTAATTGTAGCGCCGAGCGGGATTGTAAAAGATGCTACTGAGTTATTAGCACCGAGTTTTTTGGTTGCAGTTTCAAGTGTTATAGGCATCGTCGCGCTTGAACTTGAAGTACTAAAGCCAAATAAACACGCATGCTTCATTTTAGCTAAGAAAGTAAGTGGGTTGAGGCCCGTTAGTACTTTTAGAATAACGCTGTAATTAATGAATGCGTGAATTAATAACGCAGCCACTACCACAAGGAAGTATTTAGCTAAGCTGAGTATTAATCCCATTTCGATAGTCGTGAAAAGTTTAGCCATTAAAAAGAATACGCCGTAAGGCGCAATGTTCATCAGTAACGTGACAAGTTTTAAAATAACCGTGTTTAAATCTTCAAATACTGCGGCTACACGTTTACCAGCTTTACCGCTTAGGGCCATTGAAACACCAAATAAAAGTGCAAACACAATAACTTGTAGCATGTTGCCTTTTGCCATAGCTTCAAATGGGTTAGTCGGGAACATATCGATAATAACGCGCGCCAGTGTAGGGGCTTCTTTGGCATTAAAGCTTGCATCTGATGGCAGTGCAATGCCTTGGCCAGGGTTAAATAACAACGCCAGCGAAATAGCGACAGTAATAGCCACCGCGGTTGTTACTAAATATAAGCCAATAGATTTACCACCTAAACGCCCTAATTTTTTAGGATCGCTCAAGCTACACGTACCGCACACGAGTGATACGAATACGAGCGGCACAACCAGCATTTTTAAACTGGCAATAAAAATTTGTCCGCCAACATGGAAAAGACCATCTACAAAAAAAGCTTTAATTGGCAAAGAGAATAACCCAAGAGGAATTAGATAATCGTCTTCACCAGCTAATATAGCCTGAAATAAAAAGCCTACTGCAATACCCAGTGCCATACCTATCATGATACGGGTAGTTAAACTCATTGAACGTATTTTAGACATATTCCCTAATCTATTTTTTCAAATTTGCCATAGACTACCAGCAAGGAAATATTTACTACAGAAAAAAATAACCTTTGCAGAATTTTTTACACAAAAAAGTGATAAAAAACTGTGATATTAGACTAAGTTATAGGTTAATATTAGGTAAACGACTATTAGTAAATAATAACAACGCTAGGGAGAGGTCAATGCCTTTAACGCGACTACTCAGCATTACACTATTTAGCATTTTGCTTTGCGCTTGTGGTGGTGGTGGAACAATCGAAAAAGACGGCACCATCGGAGATGATGACGATTCTACAACAGAAACATCCACTTATACGGTAACTTTAAAGGGTTACACCCAATCTAGTGACACTGAGTCAAACACTGTCACAGCCACTGCTCCTTTAGAACTTAGAGCAACTTTAGAGGATGAAGATGGCGATGCAGTTTCAGGTGAGCGTATTACTTTTACCCTTGCAGACTCTATAGGTGAACTAAACCCTATCACAGGCACAGCCTTGACCCAGTCAAACGGTATAGCGTCAATAGAACTTACCGCTGGTGAAAATGCAGGAGCTGGTGAAGTCACCGCAACCTATACGCTAGATGGTGTAAGTTATACTGACACGTTTGCATTTGAATCGGATGGTGCTCAATCAACAGATCCACAATTGAGCGTCTCACTTGTTGATTCATCTGGAGATGTAACGCGAAGTGTTGATTATTTAAACCCTGCTACTGCACAAGTTGAGCTATTAATTGATAATGAACCAGCTCCTTACGAATTAATTGAGTTTGTGCTTACTGGTTTAGGTAGTATAAACCCTACTAATGGCACTGCTTTAACGAACGAACAGGGCATTGCAACAATTAGCTTACTTGCGGGGACTGAAGCGGGGGCTGGCTCAATTGTCGCAACTTACACCGATAATGAAAATACAGTTTTTAGCTCGGACGGTTACACGTTTACGACCGAAGGTGATGCACCCATTCAAGGTGAGTCGCTAGACTTTTCTATCGGTTTGAGCCTTACCTCTTCAACGACTTTATCAGAAATTAGTACAATCAGCGCCGCTGACAGTGCGGTAGTTAAAGCAACTATATTAGACGGTGATGGCGTTGAAGTTGAAGGGGCGGTTGTAAACTTCTCATCAACATTAGGAAACTTAATTCCAAGTATTGGTACTGCACTCACAAATGGCAGCGGCGTTGCATCAATTAATTTAACGTCGGGAACTGTTGAAGGGGCAGGTGTTATAACAGCCCAGTACGAAGGCGTTGAACAAACTCTGGGTTTTTATACAAAAGGGGATGCTGTAAATCCAGACCAAAGTACTGCCGATATTAGCTTTTCTATTTTACAAAATTGTCCTGCAGACTTTAAATCACAAAGAGATGCAAGCCAATGTGACACTGTGACGAGTATTTCTGGTGATTCAACCGCGATTCTTTACGTACAAGTCACAAATGAAAATTCGACAACACCACTTTCACAAACTTTGGTAACAGCAAGCACAACAATTGGCTCAATTACACCTTCAACGGGCACAGCCATTACTGATGCAAACGGTATTGCACTTTTAGATATAGTGCCAGGACAAGATGTAGGTGCTGGTGAAATTACCGTATCTGTTCTTGATAGCGCTTTAACTAAAGCATTTCAAATTGCTGCTGTAGATGTTGAAATTGCCATTAGCAGTTCACTTGCAGAGGACGAGCTATTAGCTGCTGGTGCAACAGCACTTATTTCAATTGAAATTTCAAAAGATGGTGAGCTATACACAACACCACTTACTGTTGAGTTTTCATCTGGTTGTGTTGGCTCTGGCCAAGCCCTTATAGACGAGACAGTAACCAGCATTGGCGGCTTTGCGCGCTCTACATACCGTCCGCTTACTTGTGTAGGTGGCGATATAATTACAGCGACTGTAATTACAGGCGGTGATACGGTGTCTGCTAGTACGACTATTAATGTATCGCCTGCTAATATTGGCTTTTTACAATTTGTAGAAGTTACTGAACCAGTTATCGCATTAAAAGGAACCGGTGGCGCTGACAGAACTGAAATTTCTGAAGTAACATTTAAACTTGTTGATTCAAATGGCAACGATTTAGCGTCTAGAACTGTGAACTTTGAGTTGTCTACAGCAGTAGGTGGTATAACATTAGGTACTGCTAGTGCAATTACTAATGCCAGCGGTGAAGTAACGACTTCTGTTCAATCTGGTTCAATTGCTACACCTGTACGCGTTATTGCATCTAGCGAAGAAGAGGTTGATGGCGATACGGTTATCGTAACAGCACCTTCAGACATACTTGTAGTAAGTACAGGTATTGCCGATCAAAATAGCTTTTCGCTTTCTCGTTCTATTTTTAACCCTCACGCATTAAATGTTGATGGTAATACGGTGTCGGTTAACGCGCGTCTTGCTGATCATTTTAACAACCCTGTACCAGATGGAACAGCTGTTACCTTTATAACAGAAGGGGGCGTTATAGAACCAAGCTGTACCACCACGAATGGTGTGTGTAGCGTCACGTGGACCAGTAGCAACCCACGCCCGTTTACTGATTCGATGTATGAAAATACCATTGCTCAAAAGTGTGATGGCGGCTTACCTTGCCCATTAGGTATTTTAAATAATGACTTAACAGTTGATTTACCGCTGGGTGGACGTGCTACTGTGCATGCTTATGCTATTGGTGAAGAAACGTTCTCTGATTTAAATGGAAACGGCTACTTTGACAGTGAAGATTTCTTTGATGATTTATTCGATATTCCAGAAGCCTTTATCGATAATAATGAAGATGGCACTTATGGTGGCAAAGACTGTAACGATGGTACAGACCCATGTTCACGTGATAATTCAACGGGCGATGAGTTTGAAGAGTTTGTTGATTTTGATGGAAATGGGACCTGGACTACAGAAAATGGTTTGTATAACGGTTTGCTGTGTCGCGAAGAAGACGAACTTGCCGGTATTTGTAGCCGTCAAATGGTTAACGTTTTTCAAAACCAAGAAATCGTAATGTCAGGAGATACTGCATTCTTTAGACTAGTTACATACGCTGATGATTGTTCTGCTATTGCAGGGGCAACCGCTTCAGAGGTGCGTGTAAACAGCGACCCTGCAAGCCCACTTGTACGCCGTGTACAAAACGACCCTACTAGCGCGTTAATGTGTCAGGTTGATGCAATTGATTTAACTCAAACTGCATCTGGCACAGCGAGTTTAGGACTTACGGTATTTATAGCAGACATATACAATAACCCAATGCCAGCTGAAACTACTATTTCTATTGATACAGACAATGGTATTTTAACAGGCACCGATAACTATACTTACCCAAATACCACGAGTATTGTTCCTGTTGGTTTATCTTTTGGTATTACGCGAGAAGATTTAGATGGGGGTAACGAGCAGTTTAGCGGTATTTTAACTGTTACTGCTGAAGCGCCTTCTGGTTTAGAAAGTACACTTTCTGTAACCGTAACCGACGATTTATAAACGCGGTAATGTAAAAAATGCCAACCTTAAGGTTGGCTTTTTTATTTGTGTTCTATATATTCCACAGCAATTATTTGAAAAACACTGGTTTGTATAATTTAACTACAAAAATTGTTTGTTTATTCAGTAAATACTGAAAAGTTTGTATTAAAAGCTTGTAACAATAGGTGTTTGTAGATATACCTATAAATATTCGCGCCGTTTATGTCGGCAAAACACATTTAAATATTTGGTTAGAAATAGGCAACTATGGGCAAATCGCTAGTAATTGTAGAGTCACCTGCTAAGGCTAAAACAATTAATAAATACTTAGGTAAAGACTTCATCGTAAAGTCCAGTATTGGACATGTGCGTGATTTACCTACATCAGGTTCGAGTAAAGCTAAAGTACCGGCGACTAAAACGCCAGCTGAAGTTCGTAAAATGGAGCCTGAAGAAAAAGCAGCGTATAAACAGCAACGAGATTACAGAAACTTAGTTGCACGTATGGGGATTGATCCTGAAAAAGGATGGGAGCCACATTACGAAATTTTGCCAGGTAAAGAAAAAGTAGTTCAAGAGTTAAAAAAGCTGGCCGAAAATGCAGACCAAGTCTATCTCGCAACGGATTTGGATAGAGAAGGGGAAGCAATTGCTTGGCACCTTCAAGAAATTATTGGTGGTGAGCCTGAAAAATACAAACGTGTTGTATTTAACGAAATTACAAAAAATGCGATTCAGCAAGCGTTTGAAACTCCTGGTGAGCTAAATACCGATATGGTATATGCCCAACAAACACGTCGTTTTTTAGACCGTGTAGTGGGCTTTATGGTATCGCCGTTATTATGGGCAAAAGTAGCACGTGGTCTTTCAGCAGGGCGTGTACAGTCGGTTGCGGTTCGTTTATTAGTAGAGCGCGAACGTGAAATTAAAGCGTTTATTCCAGAAGAGTTTTGGGATATACACGCCGATGTTAAAAATAGCGAGTCACAATTACGCTTAGAAGTCACTAAACAAGCAGGCAAGCCATTTAAGCCAGTTAATGAGGCTCAGGCTACTGCTGCAGTCAAAACGCTTGAGAGCGCGGAATATAAAGTAATAAATGTTGAAGAAAAACCAAGTAAAAGCCGCCCAAGCGCACCTTTTATCACTTCAACCATGCAACAAGCTGCTAGCACCCGTTTAGGGTATGGCGTTAAAAAGACCATGATGCTTGCACAGCGTTTATACGAAGGTGGTTACATCACGTATATGCGTACTGACTCAACTAATCTGTCTAAAGATGCGGTTGAAATGTGTCGTGATTATGTAACCCAAGAGTTTGGTGCCAAGTATTTACCAAAAGATCCAATCAGCTATAGCTCTAAAGGTAACGCGCAAGAAGCGCACGAAGCGATTCGTCCTTCAAGTGTGACTGTGCTTTCGGGCCATGTTGAAGGTGTCGATGCCGACGCTAAAAAGCTTTACGAGCTAATATGGCGTCAATTTGTAGCGTGCCAAATGGTACCTGCAGAATATGACCTTACAACGCTTACTGTGGCCGCTAGCGACTTCCAACTTAAAGCAAAAGGTCGAGTATTACGCTTTGATGGTTGGACTAAAGTACAGCCAGCAGTGCGTAAAAAGAATGAAGAAGATCAGTCTCTTCCTGCTGTTAAAGAAGGCGAAGTACTGAGCTTAATTGAGCTTGATCCTAAACAGCATTTTACTAAACCACCAGCGCGCTTTAGTGAAGCAAGTTTAGTAAAAGAGCTAGAAAAACGTGGTATTGGACGTCCATCTACGTACGCTTCAATTATTTCGACTATTCAAGACCGTGGTTATGTAAGAGTAGAAAACCGTCGCTTTTTTGCCGAAAAAATGGGTGAAATAGTTACCGACCGTTTAGTCGAAAACTTTACTGATTTAATGAACTTTGACTTTACTGCAAAAATGGAAGGGCGTTTAGATGACATCGCCGAAGGCGAGCGTGTATGGACCCAGGTGCTTGATAAGTTTTATGCTGATTTTTCTACGCAATTAAATATAGCCAAAGATGAGCCAGAGCAGGGCGGTATGCGCTTGAATCAAATGGTCGAAACCGACATTGATTGTCCTACATGTGCTAGAAAAATGGGTATTCGCACGGCATCTACAGGTGTATTTTTAGGGTGTACAGGTTATAACTTACCGCCTAAAGAGCGCTGTACAACCACAATGAACTTAGTTTCAGGGGATGAAGCGGTTGCTGCTGATGTTGAGGACATTGAAACAGAAACATTAATGCAAATGAAACGCTGCCCAATCTGTGAAACGGCTATGGACTCTTATCTAATAGACGAAACTCGTAAATTACATGTTTGTGGTAATAACCCTGCTTGTGAAGGGTATATAGTTGAGCAAGGTACCTTTAAAATTAAAGGGTACGATGGGCCTATTATCGAATGTGATAAATGTGGCTCAGACATGGAGCTTAAATCGGGCCGTTTTGGTAAGTATTTTGGTTGTAACAACGAAGAGTGTAAAAATACGCGTAAGTTACTTAAAAACGGCGAAGCTGCGCCACCAAAAGAGGACCCTGTTCACATACCTGAACTTGAATGTGAAAAGTCTGAAGCTTATTTTGTTTTACGTGACGGGGCTGCGGGTATTTTCTTAGCGGCTAATACTTTTCCTAAATCACGCGAGACGCGCGCGCCTAAAGTGGCCGAGCTAAAGCGTTTTAGAGACCGTATTTCACCTAAGTTTTATTATTTAGCTGATGCACCAGAAAAAGATCCTGATGGTAATTTAGCGGTAGTACGTTATAGCCGTAAAAATAAAGCGCAATACGTGATGACTGAAGTCGACGGAAAAGCCACAGGCTGGACCGCACACTACGAAGCGGGTAAATGGGTAGAAGAAGCGAAGAAAAAAGCAGCACCTAAAAAGAAGGCTGCTACTAAAAAAGCGCCTGCAAAAAAGACAAAAGCTAAAAAAGAAGAAGAGTAACTAACCCGTTACTTGTTTTTTAGCCAGTAAAAAACCGGAACGCACAGCCTGTGTCGTTCCGGTTTTTTTATAAGTTCATATGCTTCGCAATGGCTTTGTTAGCCACATATATGCGCATAATTTAAATTTTTACAGATGATACTTTTTTATAACCTTCAGACTCCAGTTCATCATTTACACATTGAAGTACGTAACCTAAAAGGTCTTCATTCGCTACATCGTCATCTTTAGCCCAGTTTACACACATATCTGTGTATTCTTTAATTGTTTGTGTAGAAGCAGCAGGTGCATCGTCTGCGATGGCAGCTGTTGCAGAAACAGAAAAAAGTGGCGCAACTATTAACGCTAGCAATGCTTTATTCATTTGTTGATTCCTAAATAAATAGTTTGACGATTTAAATACATTTTAAAGTGGTATTTAAACAGTGCCCAATGCAGAACAATTCTGTTGGTATAGTGATTTTTAAACGAAATTAAAATAAAAGATAACGAAAAATTTTTATCGTCAAGATGAGTAGATTACGCTTAAATAATTGTATAAGTAATTGTGCTTAAATAAATTATAAGCTAAGGTCGCTTTTTTATAAAAAGATACGTTAATGTCAGAACATCAAGTAAAAACAACTAATACGCCTCGCAAAATACACAAAGTAGAGCAGGGCTTAGAGTCGCTTATATTTAAAGGTCGCTGGTTATTAGCACCGTTTTTTGTAGGCTTACTATTTGCTGTTATATTGCTATTAATAAAGTTTTTTAAGCAACTTTATTTAATGGGTATTGCCACTTTTAGTGCAACAAACCAAGAGTTATTAGTGGGTATACTTACCCTCGTTGATACCGCTTTACTGGCTGGTTTATTACTTATTATAATTTTTAGTGGTTATGAGAACTTTGTTTCAAAGCTTAATATTGATGACCATGAAGATAGGCCATCGTGGATGGGGAAAGTTGGTTTTTCTGGCTTAAAAATGAAGTTAATTAGTGCAATTGTTGCCATATCTGCGGTTGAGCTTTTAAAGGTATTTATTAATTCAAATATTCACTCAAGTGATGAGTTATTTTGGAAGGTGATTATCCATGTTACCTTTGTGAGCTCTGGTGTATTATTTGCACTCACTGATTATTTAAATAGCAAAACACAATCACATTAAAAAAGTTAGTTTAATAATGCGCTAGCAGCTATTTAGTTTCATACCTACTAAAGCGTCCACAAGTGTTAGGCGCACAAAAAAGCCCGATAAATCGGGCTTTCAACTATCTGTTAGAGCTTTATTAATTTACAAAAGCGAAATAGCACGCAAAGCCGCTCATGTTTAACGTATTACCATCTAGTGTGGCATTACAATGAGATAATGAGTCATGCGCTTCAGTCACTGTTTTAGTCAGCTCAAATGTTTGATTGGTTTGTGCTAAATTAAACACACACAGCATAGTTTGCTCATTTAATGTTCTGTAAAAAGCGAGTACAGGCTCAGCAGTATCAATAAACTCAATGTCGCCCTCTAATAACACAGCATGCTGTTTACGCCATGCCATAAACTCACGGTAGGCATTAAGTATAGAGTCTGAATCTTTATCTTGAACAGATACAGCACGTTGAGTGTGCGCGTTATCTACCGGTAACCAAGGTTTGGTATTACTAAAACCTGCATGTTCTGAGTCATTGTCATCCCACGGCATGGGTGTTCTGCAGCCATCACGGCCTTTAAAGTTTGGCCAAAACGTAATGCCGTAAGGGTCTTGTAGGTCTTCAAATGCAACAGAAGCTTCACCTAAGCCAAGCTCTTCACCTTGGTACATGCATACGCTACCACGCAACGACGCTAATAAAGCAGTCAACATTTTGCATTGTGCTGGGTTAATTTCACCATTTTGGCTCCAGCGGCTCGCTACGCGCTCTACATCGTGATTGCTAAACGCCCAACACGGCCAACCCTCAAGCATACGTTGCTCAAGTGTTTGTACGGTTTCTCTAATGTATTCGCTTGAGTAGTCATCAGTTAATAGCTCAAAACTGTAGCCCATGTGCAGCTTATCACCGCCTTGAGTATACTCTGCCATTGTTGCTAATGAATCTTCTGATGAGATTTCACCCAGTGACACAGTGCCTGGGTACTTATTAAGTAATGCACGTATGTCTTGCATAAACTCAATGTTTTCAGGCTGGGTGTTATTATAATAGTGGTACTGAAACGCATACGGGTTATCTTCACTAAAGCCACGGCCTTGGCGTTTATCTTTAGGCTTTGCTGGATTGTCACGTAATTGTGCATCGTGGTAGCAAAAGTTAATAGCGTCTAACCTAAAACCGTCCACACCTTTTTTAAGCCAAAACTCTACGTTTTCTAACACAGCTTTTCTTACATTAGGGTTGTGAAAGTTTAAATCTGGCTGTTCGGTTAAAAAGTTATGTAAATAGTATTGACCACGACGAGGCTCCCATTGCCACGCACCGCCACCAAAAATAGAAAGCCAGTTATTAGGTGCTGTACCATCGTCTTTAGCATCCGCCCATACATACCAGTCTGCTTTATCATTGTTTTGGTTTTCGCGGCTGTCTAAAAACCACTGATGTTGGTCTGAAGTATGGCTTAACACTTGGTCAATAATAATTTTGATGTCGCGTTTGTGTGCTTGATCTATTAATTCGTCAAAGTCGTTTAAGTCACCAAAAATCGGGTCTATGTCGCGATAATCGCTAATATCATAGCCAAAATCTTTCATTGGGGATTTAAAAAAAGGAGAAATCCAAATAGCGTCAACGCCTAAGCTTTTAATGTAATCAATGCGATTAATTATCCCTTTAAGATCACCAATACCATCGTTATTGCTGTCTTGAAAGCTTCGCGGGTAAACCTGATAAATAACCGCACCTTTATACCACTGCTGTTGGGCCATGCTTTTCTCCGTCGTTCCACACAGTATTTATATTGTTATTAGTTCGATTGAAACAATCGCTAAACTTTCAAAAAGCATACGTGAAGGGGGCTACACTGTAAAAAGCCTGCATACGTATGCAGTTAATTTACTTAGTTAAAAGTACTTTTAAGAAGGTGTATTAAAGGTGCTGTGTTTTTATTACTAACTTTACCAATCATTCTTTTTACTTATAAATAAAACAGTGCGGGTCTATTTTGGTGCTTATTTTAAAAGGCTTGCACGGTATTGGTGAAAGAGGTGAATGGTCTTACCAATTTCACAAAACGGAAATTATGAAAATAACTTATTTAAATATTAAAAAATGCTTTATTTAACGCTATTTACACCCTGTATTGTGAGTAATTTATAGTGCGAACAAATGTATTTTTATAAAATTCATTAACAATCATATTGCACAAAAATAATAATATTAAAATCAGTGGGTTAGAGGTTTTATTGTGAATTAAGTGTTAATTTTTAACGCGTTGCATAGTTTTGAATACGTATGCATAAAGTTGTTAATAAAATAATTCGAGCGTTAATATTGATGCTGACAACAAAATTAGCTCGCCTGTTTGACTATCACTCAAATAAAGAAGCGGGTATCACAATATGGGTAACGGGAAAAACATCATGTCTATGTTCAAACCAAGTATATTAACGTTGGCAATGGCAACTGCCGGATTAGCAAGCTTTGTCTCTGTAGCAGCGCAAGAAGATACAGTTAAAAATGATGACGTTGAGGTTATCGAAGTAAAAGGATTCCGTGGCAGTGTTGTTGAATCTATCAACACCAAACGCTTTTCTACACAGGTTGTAGAATCTATTTCTGCAGAAGATATAGGTAAACTACCTGACTCTTCAATTGCTGAGTCTATTGCACGCTTACCTGGTTTAACGGCGCAGCGCCTAGATGGTCGTGCAAGTAGAGTATCAATTCGTGGTTTTGGTGAAAACGAAAGTGGTACTACGTTTAACGGCCGCGAGCAAGTATCTATTGGCGATAACCGCGGCGTAGAGTTTGACCTTTACCCTTCAGAAATCATGAGCGGCGTTACTGTATATAAAACACCTAACGCAAGTATCGAAGCCGAAGGTATTGCCGGTGTTATTAACATGCAAACCGTGCGTCCTTTAAGTAAAGGCGAGCGTGTATTCCAAGTTAATGGCCAATACGAGCAAACCAGCTTTGATAAACTAAACCCAGACGGTAACGACGATGGTTACCGCGGTACTATTTCATACATTGATCAGTTTGCTGATGACACTATAGGTGTTGCATTTGCACTAAACACCATGAGCTCACCAAACCAAGAAAAACGTTGGAACTCGTGGGGTTACCCAGAGTTTACTGCTGATGATGGTAATACGTACTCAATTTTAGGTGGCGCAAAACCATTTGTGCGTTCATCAACACTTGAGCGTGATTCAGCCATGCTTGTATTAGAAGCGGCTCCAACAGACAAACTAAACATGACGTTTGATGCATTGTATGTTGATTTTACTGATGAAAAAATCTTACGTGGTATCGAAATTCCATTTGCATGGGGCCAAGGTTCGATTGACCCTGCAAGTGTATCTGTAGATGCAGAAAGCGGCTTTATTACCAGTGCGGTAACTAATGGACAGCGCGTGGTTGTTCGCAACGACTACGAAGAGCGTGAAGCAGAGCTAACCGCGTTTGGTTTTAATACTAAATACGATATTGACGATTCATGGTCAGTAGAATTTGATGCCAGTTATTCGCAAGTTGATCGCAAAATATGGAGCCTTGAAAGTTACTCAGGTACAGGACGCGGCGATTCTCGTGGTGTTGCAGATAACTTAGGTTACACCTTTAATGGTGGGAATACTGGCGCTACGTTTACTCATGACTTAGATTACAGTGATTACAGCCTAATACAATTAGGTGGCCCTTTATCATGGGGGGCAAGCTCTGCCTTAAACGATAAATATGGTTTAACGGGCACTGAGTATGAAAACCAAGCGCAAGACGGTTTCATTAATGCACCAACGATTGAAGATGAACTATCTACGTTAAAGCTAGCGGCATCAAAAGTATTAGAAAACGAATACTTCAGCTCTATTGAGTTTGGTATGTCTTATAAAGAACGCGAAAAAACAAAAGATTCGCAAGGTTTCTTTATGACGTTATCTGACTTTTCGCTTGATAATCCTGGCATGCTAACTGTGCCAGAGCAATATCGTATGGGGAGTGTTGACTTAGGCTTTATTGGCATGGGCGATATGATTGCCTACGATGTAAATGGTCTTGTTAATGACGGCTACTACGACTTACTGGATGAAAGCTTAACGAATACTAGTCATTTAACTAAATCGTGGACAGTTAAAGAAGAAATCACCTCTGCATTTGCACAAGCTAATATTAATGCCGAAGTAAACGGCTTAGCGTTAACGGGTAACATAGGTGTACGTTACGTTCATACCGACCAATCATCGCAAGGTAATGCATTTAGCACTGTAGATGGTATTGTTGTGGCATCACCTACCAATATTAGCCACGATTACTCTCACGTATTACCGAGTTTGAACTTATCACTTGCAATTGATGAGCAGCAAACAGTACGTTTTGGTGCCGCTAAAACAATTTCTCGTGCCCGTTTGGATGAAATGAATGCCTCTATCGACGCATCATACAATACAACACCTGATGAAAACGGTAACTTTTGGTCAGTATCCGGTGGTAATCCTAACTTAGAGCCTAAAGAGGCAACTGGTTACGATTTAACGTACGAAAACTACTTTAGTGATGAAGGTTACTTCTCTGCTGCATTTTTCTATAAAGACTTAACGCAGTGGATTTTTGACGGCACTTACGAAATTGATATGTCTGGCGTTGCTGACCCATCAACAGGCGAAATTCCTGCAACATCTGAGGGCACAGGTAGCGGTAAAGTCAATGGCGGTGGGGGTGATTTATACGGTTACGAGCTATCTCTCGCGCTTCCATTTAAAATATTCCACCCGTCACTTGAAGGTTTTGGTTTAATTGCAAGCCATACCGGTATTGAGTCTGATATTGAAGATCAAAACGGTAATGAGTACGAACTGCCTGGTCTGTCTGACAAAATTCAAAGCTTGACGGTTTACTATGAAATGAACGGTATTCAACTGCGTACCAGCATGCGTAAACGTAGTGCCTTTAAAGGTGATGTATACGGGTTAGGTTTTGACACTCAACAAGTTGACATTCTGGGTGAGACTATTTGGGATGTGCAAGCAGGTTATGACTTCTCTGAAGCTGGTGTTGAAAGCCTTGAAGGGTTATCAATTCAGTTCCAAGTTCAAAACTTAACAGAAGAGCCGTTTACATCGCTTTCTGGCGATAACGCGCTGCAAGTTCGTGACTACCAAGATTACGGGCGTACTTACTTGTTAGGCTTTAGCTACAAGCTATAATAAAGGTTGTGTGTAGGAGCCCTTGTAATTTGTTTTACAAGGGCTTTTTTATAGCTACTTTATCTAATATTAATCCGCAATATTACCTAATCATTTTGTGGGGCTAAACGTGGACACTACTATGAAACCAATAAAACACGTCGTAATCGCTGGTGGGGGTACGGCAGGGTGGATAACAGCTGCTTTGCTTAATAAAGTGTTAGGTAAAGTGATTAAAATAACGCTTATAGAATCAAGCACTATTGGCACGATAGGCGTGGGTGAAGCGACCATTCCGCCTATTATTCAACTTAACAACGCACTGGGTATAAACGAGCAAGATTTTATAAACACTACACATGCATCTATAAAATTAGGAATTGAGTTCGAAAATTGGAAAAACACCTCTCATAGCTACATGCATGCTTTTGGCTCATTTGGAAAAGACTTCCCCTTTTGCGATTTTTACAATTTTTGGATAAAAGGAAAAATTACAGGCTCTGAAAACAGCCTATGGGATTTTTCATTAAATTACCAAGCAGCAAAAAAACATAAGTTTGCACCCTTAAATACCATTCCTAATACGCAATTACCCGGCTTGAGTTATGCCTATCACTTTGATGCCACTTTATATGCTGAGTTTTTAAAAAATCTCGCAGTGGCACGTGGTGTTGAGCATGTTGATGCCAAAATTGAGCAGGTTGAACAATGTCCGCTATCAGGGAATATAAAATCTTTAACCCTTGATAACTCACAGCAAATAAACGGTGACCTTTTTATAGATGCTACTGGCCAGCGCGCCTTATTAATAGAGCAAACCCTTAACACAGGTTTTGTAGATTGGGCTCATTATTTACCGTGTGATAGCGCGGTGGCGGTGCAGTCAAAAGGTACAGACGAGCTAAAACCTTACACGCGTTCAATTGCACACAGCGCGGGCTGGCAGTGGCAAATACCTCTGCAAAGCAGAATCGGTAACGGCTTGGTGTACTGTAGCCGTTATTTATCTGACGATGCGGCAACGCAGTTATTATTAAATAATTTGTCAGCTGAACTGATTACAGCACCACGTGTTATAAAATTTAAAACAGGTCGGCGGTTAAAACAGTGGCACAGAAATGTGGTGTCGGTTGGTCTTGCCAGTGGTTTTTTAGAGCCGTTAGAGTCAACCAGTATTCATTTAATACAAAGCGCCGTGACCCGATTAATAAAGTTGTTTCCGCATAATGGGATTAGCGATGCGTTAGTTACTGAATTTAATAGGCAAAGCGTAACTGAAATAGAACACATTCGTGATTTTATAATTTTGCATTATAAGCTAACTGAGCGAGAAGACTCTCCATTTTGGCGACAATGCAAGCAAATGGACATACCTGACTCATTGGCCCACAAGCTCGAGTTATTTAAGGAAACTGGCAAAGTCGTGCGCGAGAACGACGAATTATTTGCCGAAGTTGCTTGGCAACAAGTATTTATAGGCCAAGGACTTATCCCTGAAGATTACAACAGTATTGTTGACTCACTCAGTAGTGAACAACTTAACGATTTATTTTCCACATTAAATACTTTGATCACTTCAACGGTAGAACAGCTACCTACTCATAAAGAATTTTTAGCAAAAATTAAAAAGGCCTGATGATGCAACTTTTAAATAAACTTTTACTTGTAAGTGCCTGTACTTTACCAACCATTAGCTACGCACTTGACGTTGAGCCCGCTAATTGGTGGGTTGGCATGAACAAAAATACCATAACCATCATGGTGCATGAGCAAAACATTGCAAACGAGCAAATTAAATTAGCTAAATACAACGGCGTTAAGTTAAATAAAATAACCCGTACAGATAATCCAAATTATGTATTTTTAAATATTACCATTACCGACGAAGCTAAAGCCGGAACACTTGAATTTAATAGCAGCGAAACAAGCAATAACTTTGAGTTTCCACTTCTTGAACGAGATAAAAACAGCGCACGGCGTCAAGGGTTTACATCAGCTGATACGCTTTATTTAATTAACCCTGATCGTTTTGCTAATGGTGACAAACAAAACGATACCGTCCCTAGCATGTTAGAAGCAGCAAACCCGAGCATAAAAGGGGGGCGCCACGGTGGTGATATTCAGGGCGTTATAAACGCACTACCGTATTTAAACGATTTAGGTGTTACACAGCTTTGGTTAACCCCAGTGCTTGAAAACAACATGCCTAACTATTCTTATCATGGTTATGCAATTACAGACTTTTATAAAGTTGACCCGCGTATGGGCTCAAACCAGTTATACAAAACGCTATCAGTAAAAGCAAAAGAGCAGGGGATAGGTCTGGTTATGGATATGGTCCTTAACCATTTTGGCTCTGAGCATACATGGGTTAAAGATAAACCCACTAAAGATTGGATTAACTTTAATGGTGAGTTTAATAAAGGCAAAAATGCCACCAGCCATGCACGCCAAACCATACAAGACCCACACGCCAGTGAATACGACAAACGCCAGTTTAACGATGGTTGGTTTGTAGAAACCATGCCTGATTTAAATCAGCGCCAACCACTGGTAAGTGAATACTTAATTCAAAATGCGATTTGGTGGATAGAATACGCCGATTTAAGCGGCATACGTGTCGATACCTATTCATATTCAGATAAAGCATTTTTGAGTGATTGGACAAAAGCCATAATGCAAGAGTACCCAGACTTTAATATTGTTGGCGAAGAGTGGACGTCTAACCCTGCTATTGCCTCTTACTGGCAACGTGGTAAGCATAATCAAGATGGCTATACATCAAGCTTACCAAGCGTGATGGACTTTTCGTTGCAAGAGTCGGTAATTCAAGCCCTAAATGAAGATGAGAGCTGGAACACGGGCTGGGTTAAAGTATATGAATCGTTAGCGAATGACTTTTTATACCCTGATACCAATAACATTATGGTATTTGCCGATAACCACGATATGAGCCGTGTTTACACTGAACTTGGCCAAGATGTAGCTAAAACTAAAATGGCAATGACCTTGTTTTTAACCACCCGTGGTATACCGCAAATGTATTACGGTACGGAAGTGCTATTAGATAACACCCCCAGTAAAGACCATGGTGATATTAGAATCGATTTCCCAGGTGGATTTGAAGGGCAAACACGTAATGCCTTTACCAAAGAGGGTTTAACAAAACAGCAAAAAGAGATGCATAACACCATTAGTACGCTGCTTAACTTCAGAAAAAATAGCTCAGCATTAGATAAAGGTAAACTCGTACATTTTACGCCTCAACAAGGGGTCTATAGTTATGCGCGTATTAGCGACGAGCAAACAGTGTTGGTATTTATGAATAAAAACACGCAAACGCTACAAAAAAATATTGGGTATATGCAAGAGGTGATGCCTAACAGCACAACAGCATTTAATTTATTTACTCAAAAAACACAAAAGCTTGGCAAAACCATTGAATTACCAGCGATGAGCGCAACGGTACTCGTTATAAATACGCCACAATAGTGACCTGAATACGTATGCAGCAACTGTATGGTTGCTGCAGTAATCTTTAGTATAAAGTTAATAACAATACTGACAAAAGACACGCAATGAAAAAATCCGTTTATGTATCCGCAGTACTGTGCAGCTTACTTGTTACAACTGGGTGTTCAGAAAATAACAAACCTGAACAACAGCAAACACCTGTACACACGCAAAATGAGCTTACCAAGCCGGTTGTATATCAAGTATTTACTCGGTTGTTTGGTAATACCGAAACAGCCAATGTGCCTTGGGGCACTAAAGAGCAAAACGGTGTAGGTAAATTTGTCGACTTTAACGACGCAGCGCTTAAAGGCATTAAAGAACTTGGTACCACGCATGTTTGGTATACTGGTGTGTTACACCACGCCCTAGTTGGCGATTATACCGAATACGGTATTTCACAAGATGACCCCGATGTAGTAAAAGGCCGCGCGGGTTCACCGTACGCGATTAAAGATTACTACGACGTTAACCCCGATTTAGCCGTTAACGTATCAAACCGCATGGATGAATTTACTGCACTTATAGAGCGTACACATAGTCACGGTATGAAAGTCATTATTGATATAGTGCCTAACCATGTTGCCCGAAATTATCAATCACTTGGAAAGCCTAAAGGCGTAGAGGATTTCGGCGCGCAAGACGACACCAGCAAAACGTACGATAAAAATAACAACTTTTATTATGTGCCGGGTCAGTCATTTCAAGTACCTACCTCTACAACCTACACCGCGCTAGGTGGAAAGGCTCACCCTCTTGCAGATGGCTTTTTTGATGAAACGCCTGCTAAATGGACAGGTAACGGTGCCCGTGCACCAAAACCCGATATTAACGACTGGTACGAAACAGTAAAAGTAAATTATGGTGTTAAGCCAGATGGTAGTTTCGATTTTGCTCAGCTGCCCAACGACTATAAAGACAAGGATTACCATGCCCATTATGCGTTTTGGCAAGATAAAGAGCTACCAGATAGCTGGTACAAATTTAGAGATATTGCGCTTTTTTGGCTAGACAAAGGGGTAGATGGCTTTAGGTTCGACATGGCCGAAATGGTACCGGTTGAATTTTGGAGCTTTTTAAATTCATCAATAAAAATGCAAAAAAGCGACGCCTTTTTATTGGCCGAAGTATATAACCCGTTAATGTACCGAGCGTATATTCAACAAGGTAAAATGGATTACCTTTACGATAAGGTCGGCTTTTACGATACCTTAAAAGCAATAATGCAACTAAAACAACCCGCCAATAGTATTTTTGAGGCGCATCAAAGTGTGCTCGACATAGAGCAGCACATGCTGCATTTTTTAGAAAATCACGACGAACAACGTATCGCCAGCCCAGACTTTGCCGGTAATGCCCAGTGGGGTAAACCTGCTTTAGTTGTCTCTAGTTTGATCAGCCGTTCGCCAACCCTCTTATATTTTGGTCAGGACGTGGGAGAGGATGGCTCTGAAAACGCAGGGTTTGGAACGCCGACACGTACCAGTATCTTTGATTACATTGGCGTACCTGCGCACCAAGCATGGATGAATAACGGAAAATTTGATGGGGCTAATTTAAGCGCCGATCAAGTCGCACTTCGTGATTACTACAAAGCGGTTATGTCACTTAATAAATTACCCGCTGTAGTGGGAGGAGAGATGTCACCTCTTAAACTTGAAGGCAGTGAGCGCGTTGTTGGTTTTACCCGCTCTTTAGGTCAGCAAAGTGTGTATGTGTTAAGTAACTTCAGCGAGCAGCCACAAACAATTACAGTTAATGTATCAAAGGCACAATTAGCTGCAATGAGTGAAAATACGCTATTAAATGATTTACTTGAGAATCACACCACCGAGCTTAAAGCTCATACGCAAGGCGCTACATTTAACCTCACACTTGATGCATTTAGCAGCGCAGTATTAATAAATAAGGCTAATAATGAATAATCAAAATAATAATACCGATAAGCCAAATTTAAGTTTTTGGCAGATATGGAACATGTGCTTTGGCTTTTTAGGCATACAGTTTGGTTTTGCCCTACAAAACGGCAATGTGAGCCGTATATTTCAAACATTAGGCGCACAAGTAGATGATATTCCCATTTTATGGGTTGCAGCACCGCTAACTGGGTTGATTGTACAGCCTATTATTGGTTACTGGAGCGATAAAACGTGGGGGCGCTTTGGTCGTCGCCGTCCATTCTTTTTTGTTGGGGCTGTGCTCACAACGCTTTCGTTGTTTATTATGCCGCACTCGCCAACACTTTGGATTGCCGCCGGTATGTTATGGATCATGGATGCGTCAATCAACGTAACCATGGAACCATTTAGAGCGCTTGTTGGTGATAATCTACCAGAAAAACAACGTGCGACAGGTTACGGTTTACAAAGCTTTTTTATTGGTATTGGTGCGGTGTTAGCCTCGGCGTTACCGTGGATGATGACCAACTGGTTTGAGGTAAGTAATACCGCGGCACCGGGGCAAATTCCTGAATCAGTTAAATACTCATTTTATTGGGGCGGGGTGGTGTTACTTGTCGCCGTGCTATGGACCGTGGCACGAACTAAAGAATACAGCCCGGAGCAATTAGCGGCTTTTGAAAAACAATGCGCTCAACCTACAACAAGCAACGTGGTTGATATTAACTTTAATAAGGGGGCCATTATTTTTTTGGTGCTGGGTTTAGCAACCCTTGCATTAGTAATGGGGCTATCCCTTGAAAAAGAGCTTTACCTACTTGCTGGTGGCTTACTTGCGTTCGGTATTGTGCAGTGGATTGCAGCAGCACTTAAAAGTGCCAATAAAACACAAGGTGGTTTTTACCAAGTAGTACAAGATGTATTTACCATGCCAGAGGCCATGAAACAGCTTGCTTGGGTGCAGTTTTTTAGCTGGTTTACTTTATTTGCCATGTGGATTTATACCACGGCGGCAGTTACAAGCTTTCATTATGGTAGTAGCGATGCAACCTCTCAAGCATTTAACGATGGTGCAGACTGGGTAGGCATTTTATTTGCCGCGTACAATGGTTTTGCCGCTATTGCCGCTATGTGTATTCCGTTTTTAGTTAAAAAAATGGGGTTAAAAGGCGCGCATTGTTTTAATTTATTACTGGGCGCATTAGGGCTTGCAAGCTTTATGCTTATTCAAGACCCTAAAATGTTACTTATTCCTATGATTGGTGTGGGCTTTGCTTGGGCGTCTATTTTATCGCTGCCTTACGCCATGTTAAGTAATGCTCTACCGAGTAACAAAATGGGCGTTTACATGGGTATTTTTAACTTTTTTATAGTTATACCTCAGTTACTTGCCGCCAGTATTTTAGGGCTTATTTTACGCCATGCATTTTCAAATCAGCCTATTTACGCATTATTAATTGGTGCAGCCTCGTTTGTTGTTGCCGGCATTGCTGTAATGCGCGTTAAAAATTCAAATTAA
The DNA here is from genome assembly GCF_001401805.1 of Pseudoalteromonas sp. P1-25. GTDB lineage: Bacteria > Pseudomonadota > Gammaproteobacteria > Enterobacterales > Alteromonadaceae > Pseudoalteromonas. The sequence continues at coordinate 19,657 of NZ_LKDW01000010.1, read as the reverse complement.
GGACACACAATGAGAAAATACAACCTTATCACCGCCTCACTTTTAACGTTAGGTTTAACGGCTTGTGGCGCTCAAAACACAAGCACGACTGATGAAACTACCGCTGCACAAGTTACATCGGCACCTGGTGCCCCAGGTGCAGAGCCGTTTTGGTCTTATGCAGGTAAAACAGGTATTGGTACATCTTTTGAACAATACCAAAACGGTCAATATACGGATGCAGCTGCAACGGGTGATGTATCTAAAGTATGGTTTTCAATTGCTAAAGGTATGATCACCGAAACCATGTTTGGGCTTATTCACCAAGCACAAATTAAAGACATGCAATTTGTTGTTACAGGTAAAGACTTTACCGTTAGTGAAGCTGATGAATTAGATGTCACCATAGATTATTTATATAAAGATGCACAAGGTCGCCCACTTTCGCTTGCTTATAAAGTAACAAGCACTGATAAACAAGGCCGCTTTAGCCTAGAAAAACACATATTTACCGACCCTGACGGGCAAACCCTGTTTGTACGTAGCATATTTAATACTGAGCTTGAAGGGCTAAAAGCGTATGTGTCTGTTAATCCGTACATTAACAACAACGGCTTAGGTGACTTTGCTAAAACAACAGATCACGGCCTCGTTGCATGGGAAGACGATAACTATTTATCACTTCAATCAGCAACCCCATTTAAAGCTAAAACAGTGGGCTTTACAGGTGAAAGCGATGGTATTAACGCGCTTAAAACAACGCAATCTATAAAAAACCAATACACAAATACTGGCGAATCTGCTGGTAACGTAAGTATGTTGGCAGAGCTTGGTGAAATAAGCGCAAATACCACCTTTGATTTGGCTCTAAGCTTTGGCAAAACGCAGCAGCAAAGTTTCAATGAAGGTAAAAAAAGCTTAGCAAAAGGGTATCAAACAGTACTTGAACACTATAACGGAAAAGGGGAAGCGCTGGGCTGGCAAGATTACTTACAAAGCTTAAAGCCGCTCAATAGCATGGTCGAGCAAACCGCCGATAACGGCAAGCTTTTATACACCAGTGCCATGGTATTAAAAGCTCAAGAAGATAAAACACACGCAGGGGCATTAATTGCTTCTCTATCTAATCCATGGGGCGAAACGGTATCTGCTAAAGAGGGTTCTACAGGTTATAAAGCGGTGTGGGTGCGCGATTTTTATCAAGTAGCCATGGCATTTATGGCGCTTGGCGATACTGCCACAGCAAAAACAGCATTCGAATACCTTGAAAAAGTACAAGTAAACAGCAAAACGCCGGGCAATAAAGGCGATACAGGCTGGTTTTTACAAAAAACACATGTAGATGGTGAACTAGAATGGGTAGGCGTACAGCTTGACCAAACAGCTATGCCTATAATGCTTGCCTGGAAGTTACACAAGGCCAATGTACTTAGCGATGAAGAGCTAAAAAGTTGGTACGGCAAAATGTTAAAACCCGCGGCTGATTTTTTAGTAGATGGCGGGCTTACTAAAATTTTGTGGAACGACACACAAATTACACCACCGGCAACACAGCAAGAGCGCTGGGAAGAGCAAGAAGGTTACTCCCCTTCAACAACTGCAGCAATAGTCGCTGGCCTTATTACCGCAAGCGATATTGCAACGCTTAGTGGCGATGATAAAAACGCAAAGCGCTACCTTGCTACGGCTAAAAAATACAGCAACGATATTGAATCGCACATGTTTACTACCGAAGGTAACTTAAAAGGCGAGAATAGCGATGGCGAATACTTTATTCGTATAGGCCAAGATACCGATGCAAACTCAAACACTAAAATTAACGCTAATAATGGCCGCGAAGGGTTTAATAAAAAGCAAATTTTAGATGGCGGTTTTTTAGAGCTAGTACGCTATGGCGTTCGCGATGCTAACGACGAAAGCATTGTTAAAACACTGCCAGAGTACGATGACGAAACGCTTGAAGATAACTTACAAGTTAGATACAGCTTTAGCTTTGACGATGGCAGCGGCACATTTGCAGGCTACCGCCGCTATGGTAACGACGGCTACGGTGAAGATGAAATAACAGGCACCAACTATGCAGAAGGTGGTAGCAACACACCAGGTCAACGCGGTCGTGTTTGGCCATTTTTCACCGGTGAGCGCGGGCATTACGAAATCGCAGCTGCGAATGCAAACAACGCTCTGAATGATGCTAAACAAGCACAGATTAAAAACAGCTATGTAAAAGGCTTAGAGCAATTTGCTAATAACGGCCTTATGTTACCCGAGCAAGTATGGGATGGCGTAGGCGTAAATAAAGCAGGTTACAAGCTAGGTGAGGGCACTAATTCAGCAACCCCACTGGCATGGACTCACGCTGAGTATATTAAATTAGTTCGTTCACTGAGCGACAAACAAGTTTGGGATCATTACCCTGTTGTTGAGAAAGCTTTACAATAAGGCTAGTCCAAAATTTAAAATTAAAGCCACGGTTAATAGCCGTGGCTTTTTTGTATTTAAGTGGGGTTAGTGTTTAGTAAGCACATGAAGTTGAGTTATAAACCCTTAACTAGACCCTCTGGCAATTAACACTGGCGGTAAAAGGGTGCTTTGCACTTCTTCTTCACGTATTAATTTAAGCAGGTTCTCTACTAGCATTTGCCCTGCAACAGTGGTGTCTTGCGCTATGGTGGTAAGCGGTGGGTTTATATAGCTTGCTATAGCTATGTTATCAAAACCGACCACGGCCACTTCGTTAGGAACATTAATATTGGCTTCTTTTAAAGCGCGAATTGCACCAATGGCTATTAAATCACTGGCGGCAAATAAGGCGTTAAATTTAATGTTATTTGCTATGAGTGAGCGCGTAGCGTGGTAACCTGACTCCTCAGTAGAAATAGCATTGGCCATTTTTCGCTCATTAATGGTTATACCACTAGTAAGTAGCTCATCTTTAAACCCCTGAAAGCGGGCAAAAAATTCTGGGCTGTGATCAGAAGCATCACCAATAAACGCACAATCAGTACGGTTATGGGCAATTAAATGGCCTGCAGCTAGTTTACCTCCGCCGTAGTTATCGCAACATACGGTTAAATCCGGGCGGTTATCGACGGTGGCCCCCCAGCATACAAATTTTGTGTTTTGCTCTAGTAAGGTTTTAAATTTGGGCTGAAAGTCTATGTAATCACCATAGCCGAGTAAAATTATGCCATCGGCTCTGTGGCTGTCTTCGTAATCAGCTTGCCAATCAGCGCTGGCTGATTGAAACGAGACTAATAAGTCATAACCTTCTTTTGCACACGCACGGGTGATACTGCCCAACATAGACAAAAAGAAAGGGTTTATTTGTGATTCATCTGATGTTGGGTCTTCAAACAATAATAGCGCAAGGGTACTACTTTGCTGAGTACGCAAGTTGCTGGCATTTTTATCCACTTTATAGTTAAGTTGCTTAGCTATGTCGTGAACGCGCTTGCGTGTTTCTGCATTAACAAGGGGACTATTTCGTAAAGCGCGAGATACCGTTGATTGTGAAACGCCAGCATAATGGGCTATGTCAAATGAGGTGGCTTTACCTTTCATTGTTACAACTTAAATAAATGCTAAATAATTGTGTCATTTTCGACTATTAGTGAATTATTTCAAGCTTTTTACGATTTATTATTGATCTAGTCATGACACCGGTGTCATAATGTCAATGTTTTATCATTTTGTTGTCAAAACGTATTAGCTGCTATTTTATATAGCAGCCTTTTTTACTGTGATAGCTACTTTGAGGTGATAGCTCAAAGTGTATAAATAACAACGCATGGTCGTTGTAAAATAACAAGCATAAGCCGCTTACACAAAAGAGATAATACCATGAGCCAAAATTCTTCTGCCCATTTTAGCCCCATCCTTGTTGCCGATATTGGGGGCACCAATGCGCGCTTTGCATTAATTACCGATTTTAACGAGCAATCAAACCAATTTGTTATTGAACATATTAACATATTTCCTAGTGCAAATTTTGGTTCTTTAGAAAGCGCGCTTGAGCAGTATTTAACAACTATTCCTCACGTAACACCTACTCGCGCCTGTTTGGCAGTTGCAGGACCTATAAAAGCAGGTCAAGTGCATCTAACAAATTTAGGTTGGCACTTTAGTGTTAACGAGTTTAAAGCGCATTTTAATTTAACCCAATTAGAAGTAATTAACGACTTTGCTGCATTTGCTTATGCAGCGCCTTATTTAGATGCAACTCAAAACATTACTATTAAGCCTGGTCAAGCCGATGCAAATGCAAATATTGGTGTTATGGGCCCAGGTACAGGTTTTGGCGCAGCGTGTTTGGTGCGTACGGCGCAATCTTGCGCTGTATTAAGCTCTGAGGGCGGGCACATGTCGCTTGCGCCTGTTAATGAGCTAGATGCTTTATTAATTAATGAATTGCGCAAAGAACACCCACATGTTTCAATCGAAACGGTTTTTTCAGGCCCAGGTATTGCCCATTTATACAAAGCAATGGCTGCCGTGAAGGGGGTGACAGCTAAAAACTTAGATGCAGCACAAATTAGCAGCCTTGCAAACAGTGGCGAATGTGAAGTGTGTGATGCAACGCTTAATCAGTTTTGTGATTGGATAGGCAGTGTGGCAGGCGACTTAGCTGTGGTATATGGCGCATTAGGTGGCCTATTTATAGGTGGTGGTATTTTACCACGTATGCAGAGCAGATTATTAGAGAGCCGTTTTGTAGAGCGTTTTTCGCAAAAAGGCGTTATGTCGCAATATGCAGGGCAAATACCGGTAACCTTAGTAACCCAAGATAACATACCGCTTATTGGCGCGGGTGCGTGTTTATATAACAGCAAATAGTTTTTTGCTTAATGGTTGTATTTGGATAATGAACAAATGAAAAAAGTAACCATAAATAGTGTAGCAAGCCATGCGGGCGTTTCTAAAAAAACGGTATCGCGGGTGTTAAATAATGAGCCTAATGTGAGTGCGGCTACGCGCGAAAAAGTGCTTAAAGTATTTAAAGAGCTTGATTATACACCAAACCCCATAGCACGCGGACTGGCGCAAAATCGTAGTTTTATTATTGGTTGTTTGTACGATAACCCAAGTAAAAGTTATATAACACGCGTACAAACAGGCGCACTTGCTGCCTGTAAAGAGAATAACTATAACTTACTAATACACCCTTGCGAACTACGTGGCGACGATTTAATTAACGACATAGAGCAATTACTACAAACCTCGCGTTTAGATGGCGTAGTACTTACTCCGCCATTTGGTGATTTTGAAAAACTCGCTAATTTTTTAAAAGCTAAAAACATACCGTATGCACGAGTTGCATCGGCACTGCTTGAAGATGATTCAATTTCGGTGCGTAGCAACGATGAGCAGGGCGCCTATGAAATAACCGAGCACTTAATTTCACTTGGTCATAAATCAATTGCCTTTATTAAAGGCCACCCTGATCACAGTGCTACGCAGCAACGCTTTAATGGCTACAGACGTGCTTTGGCAAGCCACGGTATAGAATTTGATGAGCGCTTAGTTGAAGAGGGTAACTTTAGTTATCATTCAGGTGTAGACAGCGCACGTAGTATTTTAGATTTGTCACCAAGGCCTACGGCCGTATTTGCATCAAATGATTACATGGCGGCGGCGGTACTAAAACTTGCCACACAGCGCCAATTAAGAGTGCCAGATGATATCTCTATAGCTGGGTTTGATAACGCTCCTATAGCACGCCATATTTGGCCTGGCTTAACCACTATTGCACAACCTGTAGAAGAGATGACAAAACAAGCTGTAACGCAGCTTATATCGCATATCGCGCAGCCACAAGAGCAGCCTTATCAAGTTACCCTAGAATCCCGGTTAATAACGCGCGAGTCTACTGCCGCAATTAAATAAAATTTCACTTTGCTTTTCACAGTAACCCGAATTTGAGTGACGCTTATTCGGGTTTTTTTTGGGCGGATTTTAGCAAATAAACTAAAATTAGCCTGTTCATTAATTGGTCACGTTAAAATTTTACACTAATTTTGTTACTCAGGGTTGACACCGGTGTCAATGCTATGCGTTAATACAGTGACACCGGTGTCAGGGTTGTTGTGAGAGGCTCCCTGGTAGCGTACCTTTGAACGGGTAAATCAAAGATGCTCAGTGCAGTTATTTACGTGGAGTCTGTAATTGCTACTGAGCCTTTTTCCTCTAACTAATAGAGATGAGCTAAATTATGTTGCACCCTCGCATTGAAGAAGTCACCCAACGCGTTATTGAACGCAGTAAACAAACCCGTCAAGATTATTTAGATCGTATTTCGCATGCAAAAAAACAAACAAGAGTTCGTGCTGGACTGGGTTGCGGAAACATCGCTCACGTAATGGCTGCGTGTAGCAGCGACGACAAAGCGCGCTTAAAGGCTGATGAGCAGCCAAATCTTGCTATTATCAACTCATATAACGATATGCTTTCGGCCCATGTGCCATACAAAGACTTTCCTGATTTAATTAAAGATATTGCCACTAAGTACGATGCCACTGCCCAAGTTGCAGGCGGCGTACCAGCAATGTGTGATGGTGTTACGCAAGGGCGTGACGGCATGGAATTGTCACTTTTTTCTCGTGATGTAATTGCTATGTCCACGGCGGTTTCATTATCGCATGACGTATTTGATGGCGTATTTTGTTTAGGCGTATGTGACAAAATTGTCCCTGGTTTATTAATTGGTGCCTTATCGTTTGGTCATTTACCAGTGTTCTTTTTACCTGCTGGCCCAATGCAATCTGGTATTCCTAATAAAGAAAAGGCCCGTATTCGCCAAAAATTTGCACAAGGCTTAGTTAGCCGTGATGTATTACTTGAGGCTGAAAGCGCGTCATACCATAGCGCTGGTACATGTACGTTTTACGGTACTGCTAACTCAAACCAAATGTTAATGGAAATAATGGGCTTACACCTTCCAGGTAGCTCGTTTATTAACCCTTACACTGAACTTCGTGATGGTTTAACAGGTAACGCTGTAGAAACTATGCTTAAACAGCTTACAGGCGATAAAGAAAGCCCATGTTTAGCAGAGGTAATTAGCGAAAAAACCATCATTAATGGTTTAGTTGGCTTGTTATCTACAGGTGGCTCTACTAACCACGCTATCCACATTGTTGCTATCGCAAAAGCAGCAGGTGTACAAATAACGTGGAAAGACATGTCTGATTTATCAGAAGTTGTACCACTACTTACGCGTATTTACCCTAATGGCTCGGCTGATGTTAATCATTTTCAAGCTGCCGGCGGTATGGGTTTCTTAATGCGTGAACTAGCCGGTGCTGGTTATTTGCATACTGACGTTAAAACTATGCTTGGTGAAGGCTTAGCCCCTTACATGATGGAGCCGCGTTTAGATAAAGACGACAGCTTAATTATGAGCGATTCAACAGGGCCTTCAAAAGTTAAATGGGTAGATTGCCCAGAAAACTCACTTGATGAAGAAGTACTTCGTCCTGTTAGCAATCCGTTTAGTAAGCAAGGTGGCCTGCAACTTCTAACGGGTAACTTAGGCAAAGCCGTAATAAAAGTGTCTGCTGTCGCAACAGAGCATCAAGTAGTAACAGCTCCTGCTAAAGTGTTTAGCTCACAAGGCGAACTGCAAGAAGCTTACACCCGAGGCGAGTTAAACCAAGACTTTATAGCCGTGCTTAAAGAGCAGGGACCTAAAGCGAAAGGTATGCCAGAGCTTCATAAATTAACGCCAGTAATGGCAACCCTTCAAGACGAAGGCTTTAAAGTAGCTATAGTAACTGATGGCCGCATGTCAGGTGCATCAGGTAAAGTGCCAGCTGCTATTCACTTAGCGCCAGAAGCCGTTGAAGGGGGCATTATTGCAAAAATTCTAGAAGGCGATTTAGTAACCTTAGATGCGCCAAATGGAATCTTAAAAGTACACGTTAGCGACGAAGAGCTTGCTAAGCGTGAACTACAACTTAGTCAACCAAGTTTAACATTTGGTACCGGCCGAGAGTTATTTACTGGATTTAGAAATATTGTAAGCAGCGCCGATTTAGGTGCGAGTGCTTTTGGACTTGAATAATAATTGCCACACACTGGGTAATGAGGAACAAGTAATGAGTATTGAAAAAATCTTAGCGTCGGCACCTGTGGTGCCAGTGGTTGTAATCGAAAAATTAGAAGATGCAGCACCACTCGCTAGAGCGTTATACAACGGTGGCCTAAAAGCACTTGAAATTACGCTACGTACGCCTGTTGCAGTTGAAGCTGTGAAACTAATGAAAGCAGAAGTTCCAGAAGCTTACGTTGGTACAGGTACAGTGGTTGATAAAGCAAGCTTTGATGCGTCAGTAGAAGCAGGCGCTGATTTTATGGTAAGCCCAGGGGTAAGTGATGAATTATTAGCATTAGCTAAAAATTCAGATACGCCATTTTTACCAGGTGCAGCAACTGCAAGCGAAGTAATGCAGTTAGCAAGCCATGGCTTTAAGTATTTAAAGTTCTTCCCAGCTGAAGCTGCTGGCGGAACAGCCATGCTTAAGTCGATTGGTGGCCCATTACCACATATTACTTTTTGCCCAACCGGTGGCATTAGCCTAGCAACAGCCCCTAATTACTTAGCGCTTAACAACGTAATTTGTGTTGGTGGTACGTGGATGCTAGATAAGCAACTAATTGAAAACAAAGACTGGCAAGCCATTGAAGCGCTTGCTCGACAAGCAAGTGAAGTTAAATAGGAGTCTAAAAATGATTAATGTAGCAATTAATGGCTATGGCCGTATCGGTCGCAACGTATTACGTGCACTTTACGAGTCAGCACAAAACAGTGAGATTAAAATTGTAGCAATTAACGATTTAGCGCCGGCTAACGTAAATGCGCATCTAACACAATTTGACTCAGTGCATGGTCAATTTTCTCAAAAAGTAACACTTGAAGATAACACCATGTTAATTGGTGACGACGTAATTACTTTGACGCAAGAGCGTGACCCTGCAAACTTACCGTGGAAAGAGCTAAACGTAGATATCGTTTTAGAATGTACGGGTTTTTTCACTAAGCGTGAAGATGCCGCTAAACACATTACAGCAGGTGCTAAAAAAGTAATTGTATCAGCGCCTGGTAAAGACCTAGATGCAACAGTAGTGCACGGTGTTAACAGCGATGTAATTAACGCTGATAGTAACATTATTTCTAATGCATCTTGTACTACAAACTGTTTAGCGCCAATTGCAAAAGCAATTAACGACACAGTTGGTATTGAGCAAGGTAGCATGACTACAATCCATGCTTACACAAACGATCAAAACTTATCTGACGTTTATCACCCAGATCTTTACCGTGCACGTAGTGCAACTCAGTCTATGATCCCAACTAAAACAGGTGCTGCAGCAGCTGTTGGCTTAGTACTTCCTGAGCTTGCGGGTAAATTAGACGGTATGTCGGTACGTGTACCTACTATCAATGTTTCTTTAGTTGATTTTACGTTTATCACTAAGCGCGACACAACAGCTGAAGAAATCAACGAAGTAATGAAAGCCGCAGCGACAGGTTCAATGAAAGAAATTTTAGAGTACAACGAGCTTCCGCTTGTTTCTATTGATTTTAATCACAACCCTGCGTCGTCAATTTTTGATGCAACGCAAACTAAAGCTGATGGCAAACTAGTTAAAGTAATGGCTTGGTACGACAACGAGTGGGGTTTCTCAAACCGCATGTTAGACCAAGTTAAAGCATTAGGTCAGTACTTATAATTGACCGTGTAAAAGTTTAGCTTTATCCAACCAAGCCTGCATTATGCAGGCTTTTTTAGTTTTATTGATTTATAGCCGTTCGTTTAATAAAGCGCTTAGTGCTTTAAAACTAGGGCGCGAGGCAATAGCAGTGTTTATAGCACGCGCTGCTATATCGGACATTTTAACGAACAGTTCGGTTTGCTTATCTGCTTCGCTAACCGTACTTAGTAAGTCGTCAATTAAGCAACCAAAAGCACGTACTTCTATAAGCTCTATGCATTTTTGTTCTTGATGGGTAAGCATGGCTAAATTAGTAGCCGCACCAAAATCGCCAAATAAAACATCATATTGCTCATTTATCATGGTGTTGTGTGCGTAAATATCGCCATGGCTTACGTGATTATCATGCAGGTGAGCAAGCGTATTAGCCATCTGTTTTGCTATTTTAAAAACGGCTTTAATAGGGTAATTACAATCATCATTGAATGTATCGCGGGTGCAGGTTTGTAAGCTCGGCGGTAAACCTAAATTTGTATAACTGGTACCTATTAGCTCCATCACTAAGCCAAGCTGCGTGCTTTGCTCTATGTAACTTAATACGTTAATTAAATTTTTATGATTCCCCGCCTGTAAGCAGCAGTTTACTTCATCAAGTGGGTAACCATCGCTTGTAATTGCTCCTTTAAAAAGTTTTACCGCCACATTGTTATTTTCTGCTTTTGCTAGGTGTATAACGCCCGATGCACCTTGGCCTATTACTTTTTTAAGCTGAAAACTTTCAAGCGGGGTATTTTTTAAAGTACTTTTTGTTAAGCACTGCGCTTTATTAAATTCGTTACCTGCAAATGCAAGCCAAGCAAGTTTTGGTAATTCTAGTAGCCAATTATCAATTTTTGCTAAGTTATTAGCAGAGAGCCTTACAAGCTCTAAATTAGTACAATTAGCCATACTTGTTGGTAAATGTGTTAACTCATTGCCAGCTAGCGCAAGCTTTTTAAGCTGTGTGTAATTGCCAAAGTCACCTGGCAAGGCGCTCAATTTGTTATCGGTCAATATTAACCATTCAATAGTTTTAGGTAAGCTGTTAAGAGCAAACTCTGTTATTTGATTGCCTTTAAATGCAACCATAATTAAAGCAGGGCACTTAGCGAGTACTTCAGGTATATGTTTAAACTGGTTAAACGATAAAAACACCCGCTTTAAACGGTGCAAGCAGGCAAATTCCGCAGGTAAATCTGATAACTTGTTATTTGATAAATCGAGTACTTCGAGGGTGTCTGCAAGCGTAAAAATTTCTGAGGGGAGCTCTGTTAATTCTTCAACGAGTTGTACGCGTGTAACGCCATTTAACTTACCCGCTTTAAGCTCTGCAAGGGTATTCATAAAATTTAATAAGCCTTTTAAAATAAAAAAGCCAACATTGCTGTTGGCTTAAAATAAATGCGTTCAGTAAAGTTTAAAATTGCGCGTTATGGTAAACGTTCTGTACATCGTCACAATCTTCAAGCATGGCTAAAAAGCGCTCCATTACTTCTACGTCTTCACCTTCAATAGGGGCCTCTACTTGAGGTACAAACGAAATTAAGTCTACGTCAAAATCTGTAATACCCATTTCTTCAAGTGCTGTACGTGTGTTGTTGTATTCGGTATGGGGGGCAAAAACCGTCACTTTACCGTTTTCTACTTCTACATCGGTTACATCAACATCGGCCATCATAAGGGCTTCTAGTACAGCTTCATCATCGTCGCCGTCAAAAACAAAAATAGCGAGGTGATCAAATAAATGTGATACCGAATTTTGTGCGCCTATTTTAGCGTTTGCTTTGGTAAAACAAATGCGCACATCAGCAAATGTACGCTTATTGTTGTCTGTTAAACAGTCAACAATAATCATGCAGTTACCAGGGCCGTACCCTTCGTAACGAGTTGCTGCGTAGTCTTCACCGCCACCGCCTTTGGCTTTTTCTATTGCGCGTTCAATAACGTGTGCAGGTACTTGGTCTTTTTTAGCGCGTTCAATTAAACGACGCAGTGCAAGGTTGCCGTCTGTATCTACGCCACCGTTTTTAGCACAAATGTATATTTCTTTACCGTACTTAGAATAAACTTTAGTTTTAGCACCCGCAGTTTTAGCCATTGAATCTTTTTTGTTTTGGTAAGCTCTTCCCATCTGCGTTTCGCCTTAATATATGTAAATTATTGAATAAAATTTCAAGGCCGTATTCTAAAGGTAAAGCGGCAGTATCGCCAGTAAATGGCTGTAATTAACCAAAGTTCAAGTTAATTAACCTTCCTGCTGTTGTAATTGCCACATTTGAGCGTATTGACCTTTTTTTGCTAAAAGTGCTGCATGTGTGCCTTGCTCAACTAGTTCACCGTTGTTAAATACCAGTATGTTATCGGCATCAACAATAGTAGAAAGCCTATGAGCGATCACCATGCTAGTATGGTTTTGAGTAACAGCACGCATTGCGTTCAATATAGCTTGCTCAGCATGCGAGTCGAGCGCTGAGGTTGCTTCATCAAATATTAAAATAGGGGAGCGTTTTAAAATAGCGCGTGCAATGGCAATACGTTGCTTTTCGCCGCCAGATACTTTTAAACCGCGCTCGCCAACCAGTGTTTTATCGCCTTCGGCTAATGTTGAAATAAAGTCTTTTAAATGGGCCATTTCTATTGCTTTATCTATTTCAACATCGCTCGCTGAGGGTCTGCCATAAGCGATGTTTTCTCGTATGCTGGTATTAAATAGCACAGTGTCTTGTGGCACTATAGCAATAGCACTGCGCAGGCTATCGAGGGTGACGGAGTCTATGGCTTGGTTATCTATAGTAATAGTGCCTAAGCTCACATCGTAAAAGCGATAAAGTAATCGTGCTAATGAGCTTTTACCTGCACCACTTGCACCTACAACGGCGACTTTACTCCCTGCTTTTATTTTAAAGCTAATGTTTTTTAAAATTGGACGATTGGCACTGTAACTAAAGCTTACATTATTAAACGCTATGTGGCCGCGAGTAACGATGTGGTTTTGGGCATGGGGTCGCTCAGTGACTTGTGGCTTTTTATTGAGTAAGCCCAGCATATTTTCTAAATCGGTAAGCGCGCGCCTTATTTCACGATATACAAACCCTAAAAAATTAAGCGGTAAAAATAATTGGATCATGTAGGCATTTATCATCACAAGTTCACCAATTGTTAAAGCGCCAGTTACTACATCTTTGGCGCCTAACCACATTAGCGCTGTAATAGCGCTGGCAATAATCAACGCTTGGCCAGAATTAAGCGCAAGCAATGACATTCTATTTTTTAAACGAGCGGTTTCCCACTTTGCTAAAAAGGAGTCGTATGTTTTTGCCTCAAATTCTTCGTTATTAAAATATTTTACGGTTTCAAAATTAAGAAGGCTGTCTATGGCGCGGGTATTACTTAAATTATCGGCGGCGTTTGCCTCGCGTATAAATCGGTTTCGCCACTGCGTAACTGTTACGGTAAAAGTGATATAAATAGCAACCGCTAATAAAGTAATTAACGCAAACCACACAGAAAATAGCGACCCGAAAATAATAGCAACGGTGAGTATTTCAAAAAGGGTGGGTACAATATTAAACATTAAAAAACGCATTAAAAAGCTTAGCCCACTAGTACCGCGCTCTATATCACGGCTTATTCCGCCTGTTTGTCTGTCTAGGTGAAAGGCAAGCTCTAACGAATGTAAATGTTTAAATACCTTTAAGCCAATGTCACGCATAGCGTGCTCTGTTACACGAGAGAACACTGCATCGCGTACTTCACCTAAAAAAACGCTGGCAAACCTAAGCCCACCATACATTAGCAGTAGTAGCGCCGGGATAACTAAAACGGGATTAATTGATTTATCTACCGAATCGATAATCTCTTTTAATGCCCAAGGCATTAAAAGTGTCGCGCCTTTAGCACCTATAAGCGCTAAAAGTGCAATAAATACTCGCCCTTTAAATTTAGTAATGTAAGGCCACAGTGTTTTAATGCTTTGCTTTAAGGTCATGGCATCGGCGCGTTTTTCTGTACTGTGCTTGGAGCGCATTAAGGGTCTCAGTTATATTAAATACTTAATTAATTAGCATTGTATTTTAAATACTTGCCCATATATACTACGCATCCCTTATTTAGTTTGAAGTAACCATGTTTAACATCCGTGTGTTTATAACTGCTTTTTTGCTGTTTTGTGCGCTTTTTAGTGTGCAAAGTAGTGCGCAGTGCGCCACACATCAATTAAACACGGCAACCAGCTCATTGAGTATGCTTGCTGACAGTGTTGATTTAGCTAAAACGCTGCCTATATCAAAATCGGTAAAGGGAAATGAGCACAAAAGAACACACCAAACAGGGTTTGACGCGCATCAACCAAGGTTGACGGCTAGTAATTCTTCGCTATTTTTACATGCCGCTCAAAGTGAACCAGAATACGATGTTGTTTTTGAGTTTTTTGCGCAGCGCCTTGTTAGACAAATATTCATACGCCCTCAAGCTGTAAATGCTATTCAGCCTTGGTATACGCTTGTGTACCATAGTAAAAAGTCTCGGTTAAGTGGCTGGAAAGATGCCAACTTACTCTATAGAGCCGTCACTACTTACCACGCTTAATTTTTCTTATTTAATTTTTATTAGGTTTTAACGTTTTACGTTTAAGCCTTGCGATTAATTGTGCTTTAAAAAGCACATTGCCAGTAATTTACTGGCAATAAGGAAAATTATGTTTAGTGTAAAAAAAGATCAAAAGCCATTTATGGCTAAATTTAAATTGAGCTATATAGCCATGCTTATTGTGCTGATTTTATTAGCTATTAGCGCATTACCCAACTTATACCCTAACAAATCGTGGTTGCATGTAAGCAATACACCACATAGTGATACTCAAGCTGTGCCAAGTACTAACGCGTTAGTTACTTTTTTAAATAACCAAGGCTTTGACGTTGAGCAAGGGCTTGATAAGCAATCAACTATCAATATTTTATTAAACGAGCCAACTAAAAGCGCCCAAGCGCAAGCGGCTATAAAGGCGCAGTTCCCAAATACGCAAGTTAAAATTGTAGAACATGCAACAAGCCCACTTTGGCTGCAAGAATTTGGTTTATCACCAATAAAGCTTGGCCTTGATTTAAATGGCGGTGTGCTATTTGTACTCGACGTAGATTTAGACAAAGCCGTTGATGAGCAATTAGTGAGTGCATATCAACAAGCTAAATCAATCATTATAAAGCAAAAAGCGCACGGCCTTAAAGTTCTGAAAACGGATCATGGCTTTGAAATTAGCGCGTTGCCAAATGCGGTGCAAAAACTTAACCCCGTGATTGAAGAGCTACAAAGTCGCTTTGCTAATTTAGCGGTTACAACCGCTAATAACGGCAATGTTAAAAACGCAATATTTAGCTATTCAGAGCAAGGGCGCAGCAGCTTTGATAAAGAAGTAATGAGCCAAACACTCACCACACTTCGCTCACGCATAGAAGAGTTAGGCATTACCGAAGCCGTCACTCAGCGCCAAGGTAAACAACGTATACGTATTGAGCTGCCTGGCGTGCAAGACCCAACAGAGGCTAAGCGCATCATAGGTGCAACTGCATCACTTGGGTTTTACCAGTTAAAAGAAGCGGGTGGTAAAACATTTAACATGCAGTCGGGTGGCACCATAAACCTTGACCCTGTGCCAATTTTTACCGGTGATCACATTAATAATGCAAACATAGGGCGCGACGATTGGGGTAAGCCACTGGTACAACTTAGCCTAGATGGGCAAGGTGGCGATGCTATGTCGGCGTTTTCAAAAGCCAATATTGGTAAGCCTATGGCCACGGTTTACTCTGAGTACTCTCAAAACGCGAAAGGCGAAACCGTTAAAAAAAGTGAAGTAATAAATGTAGCCAATATTGCCCAGCATTTAAGTTCACGTTTTAGCATTACTAATATGAAAAGCCAGCAAGCCGCGGCTGATTTAGCCCTATTATTGCGTGCAGGTTCACTTACCGCGCCTGTAACAATAGTGCATGAGCAAACAATTGGGCCAAGCCTTGGCAGCGAAAACATTAGTAATGGTTTAGCCGCATTAATGCTGGGCATGGGTATTACACTTGCCTTTATGGCAATGTGGTATCGCCGCTTAGGGCTTATTGCAAACGTAGCGCTGTTATTAAATTTAACATCGCTAGTTGGCCTAATGTCGTTATTACCAGGGGTTGTGTTAACCCTGCCGGGTATTGCTGGGCTTGTGCTTACTATTGGCATGGCGGTAGATACCAACGTTATTATATTTGAGCGAATTAAAGAAGAGCGCAGAAAAGGCCGCTCTGCTTATCAAGCTATTCAAGAAGGTTACAAGCAAGCCGCTAACACTATATTTGATGCCAATATAACCACTATGATCACCGCGCTTATTTTATACGGAATAGGTTACGGCCCAGTTAAAGGCTTTGCCATAACATTGGCACTTGGTTTAATAACCTCTGTATTTACTGGCGTGTACGTATCAAAAGTACTCAGCCAAACGGTATATTTAAAATTGGCTAAAAAAGCAGGAGTAAATGCACATGCTTAACACTTTTTTAAAGGGCGAGGCAGGGTCGCGCCTGCGTTTTTTTGGCATGCTTTTAAGCGCCATACTTGTACTGCTATCGGTATTTACGCTTAGTCAAAAAGGGCTTAATTTTGGACTCGACTTTACCGGTGGCTACCTAACGGAATTTACCACCAGCCAAGGTGTTGAGCTAAAAGAGCTTCAATCGTTTATTACTAAAAATCACAACGGCGAGTTTGAGCTAACCGCGCAAGGCAATAGCCATTTTCAACTACGCGAAGCGCCTAGCGATTCAACAGCAAATAGTAATGATTGGCAAACTGCCATTACTCAAAACGCAGATATAAACGCTGAGGTATTATCGTCAGCGTATATCGGCTCACAAGTGGGTGATGAGCTGTTTGAGCAAGGTTGTTTAGCCCTGTTTTCAGCCATGATTGCAGTCATGCTTTATTTAGCTGTACGGTTTGAATGGCGTTTAGCTGTTGGCTCAGTAGTTGCGTTAGTACATGATTTACTACTCGTACTGGGGCTATTTTCGCTATTAAGTATTGAATTTAATTTAACCGTACTTGCCAGCTTACTCGCCATTATAGGTTACTCACTAAACGACTCTATAATAGTAGGTGATAGAGTACGCGAGCTTTTACGTGTTAAATCTAATAATGCACTTAGCCCTGCAAGTATTATAAATAGCGCGATTAAAAGCACGTTAACGCGAACACTTATTACATCGGGCACCACACTTGCAACGGTTGCCAGCGTTTGGTTACTCGCAGGCGCACCATTACAAGGCTTTGCTATTGCGCTATTTACTGGCATTGTCGTAGGTACGTTCTCATCTATTTGCATTGCCGCTACCTTGCCTGAGCTTTTAGGGCTAAGCGCTGAAAACTACGAAGAAAAACTCGATGTAAAAACCCAAGCATTAATGGATATGCCATAAATGCGGGTTTACATAACTGAGTAAATTTATTGGCGCTTAAAATAATGGTTTTAAGCGCCTTATAACGTTAAAATTAACCATATAGTTTACAGCATCAGTTATTAGCGCTCCCTCATGAACAAAACCCACGTAATTGAACACCTTAAATTTGCACTTGAAGCACAATTAAACAGCGCTAAACAAGCTGCCAAAGCCGCGCACGACGCCGCAACTCACGAAGAAAGCGTGGCAGAAACGCAATATGATACCCTCGGGCTCGAAGCCGCTTATCTAGCACAAGGCCAAGCTGAGCGCGTAAACGAGTGCTACAAAAGCATTAAACAATTTGAAGCCATTTTTAAAGAGCCCACTTACAATAAAGTGATTATAAGCTCACTCGTTTGTTTAGAAGATGAAAACTCAGTACAAAAATGGTTTTATTTAGGCCCCGCCGCAGGTGGCTTAACGGTTGAAGTAAAAGGGCAAACTATTCAAGTTGTTACACCCGAAGCACCGTTAGGTAAACAACTTATAGGCAAGCAGCTTGATGATGAAATAAGCCTAAGTATTGCAGGCAAAAACCATGAATATGAAGTGGTAGAGATTTTATAAATATTGGTTTTATAGGTAGGTCGGATAAGCGAAGCGCCATCCGATAAAGTTAATTTGTTCATCACATTATTAAAAGTCGTTTTGGTGTAAATCATTAGAACCATTTAAATGCATGGGTAATTACTTGTTTACATTAGAGTTGTTTGGTGGAATTATTGAGCGATACTATAATAAGCATAAGCCGTTTTCGGGTGTTGTAAACCGCGAAAATGGTGTTCAATAAGATGTTATGAGCCATTAGGGATAGCCTCGTGAATTTCTTCAAAAGATGGATTATAAGAACACTTCTTAAGAAGCCTGCTCCAGCTAGTATTCCTAGATCTGGAAATAAAGCAGACAGTGTTGATTGCAATGTTGTTTATCTTCGAGCTAAAGATGAGTCTTGGACTATTTTCTGTAATGAAATTCATTCGAATGGAGTTACAGGCAAATATTGGCTTAATAAAAAAGATTATGGCGAACTTTCGATTCCTTGGACTTGGTTAAGTGATTATGAGTTAGATATAACTCACTTTTATGGTAGATACGACCTACGTTACTCTTCAATTTCAAAGTATTTTTTTGAAGGTATATTACCTTGGGATAAATTAAAAATTGTTCTTGGTAAAATTCAACAGTTTTTATTTAATCGTAAAGAGTTAGTGCGGTCTGAAAGGATAGAGACACTTAAATTAATTCTCGAAGAAACAATTGAAAATCGTACTTTTATTGTAAGTTCAGTTTCTCTATCTGGTCTTTTATATACACAAAAGTGGGTGTTTCATCCTGACAAATCTAGACAACTTGCGTATAACGATTTACTTCTAAAATCACTTGTAGAGAGCGGGGAATTAACTTCTGTTCAATATGGATTCAAATTGTCACCTAAAGCTTTAGTGACAATATCTGAATATGAAGAAGATCAAAAAAGGCACAGAGATAATTTAGCGCAGTCAAGCGCTACAAAGTGGCTAACTTTTGCATTAATTATTGTCGGACTTGTACAAGCGGGTGTTACTTATTATGGTGTGTATAAAAATGGCTCATAACAAGAGCCTCAATTCGCTCTCAAGTTCGCTCGGACAATTAACAATGGGCTATTGTCTCTAAGCTTCGAATGCCTGCAGAGCTTGGCAATAGTAAACAAGGAAGTACTTTGATTCATAGATTTTTATCAATATCCGCGATGCTCTTTTTATTATCAGCTTGCACAACAGGTGAGCTTTATTACACGAAGGTTTCTGGCGAACGTGTTTTAGGGTGTGATGTGGAGTTTGTTGGCTTACCAAGCGTGGATAAATTTGCGGTTGAATATGCACTAAGCCTTTGCGCAAAAAGCTCTGTGAAAAAAGGGTATTCCATAGATAAAGAAAAGGAATATCTACTTACCCTAGATCTTCAAATTCCAGAGCCAAAATGTGGTGAATCATGGAACCATAAGTCGGCAAAAGAGCTGTATAAAACCGGCAAACTGTCAAAGAAGGAATATGGCTATATTGTTGCTCATATAGACCTGGGTTTAGCGGCTGTTAACAAATGCTCGCCAATAACTAAATAAACTCAATCACTTCGATCTTTTGGGTGAGACATGCAGGATGGCTTCGCCATTTATCCGACCTACGAGTTAGCCTTTTTCACAAACTTAGCTGTTACCATCATTTCGCCAATACCATCTACTTTACAATCTAGCTCGTGATCTTTTTTATTAAGCACACGTCTAACGACCGCTTTGGTGCCAATTTTAATAACTTGTGAGCTGCCTTTTATTTTTAAATCTTTGGCTACGGTAACTTTATCGCCATCATTAAAAGTAAAGGGGTCAAATCTTGACTTCAGACATCAAGCGCTTTTTAAAGAAATAGTAAACGACTCGAGTAAATAGAGCCTGCTTTTTT
>NZ_LKDW01000009.1 GCF_001401805.1 Pseudoalteromonas sp. P1-25 | reverse complement strand
CTTTGTAGCAACTATCGTAGAGTAATAATTAGCCTAGCTGATTAATACTAAAAAAACCCGAGCTTAGTCTCGGGTTTTTTAATGCCTGAATAAAAGTGATTAGTTTTTAGCTATCAGCTTTTAGCTGCTTGGCGTTAATGTAAATAATGTTGTTTGGGTCGGCTTTACAAATCCCAAGTGGAAGTGGTCACTGGTGTGTAAGGGGGCTTATTCAGTGAATAACTATCGACACTTACAGAGTATTAGCCTAAGCTAAAAATGGCTTAAATTTACAACAGGAAATGGACAATGAATAATAAAAATAACTATCCACAAGGTGTATTTTGCTGGGCTGAACTGTGTACTCACAACTGGCAAGAAGGGAAGGCTTTTTATACTGCGTTGTTTGAGTGGGGAAGTGACGATCAACCCATTGGCGATGATGAGTATTACACTATGCTACAAAAGCAAGGTGACGATATTGCAGCCATGTATCAAATGCCTAAAGAGCAAGTGGCTGATTCCATACCTAGCTACTGGTTGACCTATATTGCAGTGGATGATGTTGATGCATGTGCAATGAAGGCGCAAGAGCTCGGCGCTAAAATTATAGCAGGCCCGCATAATGTGATGGATGCGGGACGTATGTTAATGCTAAAGGATCCTGCGGGTGCCACGGTGGCGTTATGGCAAGGTAAAGAGCATATAGGGTGTAAGCGTCCTTGCGAGCTCAACACGCCTTATTGGCATGAAATGGCAACGCGCGATAGTGAAACGAGTCGTCATTTTTATTGTGAACTACTGGGTTGGCAAAGCGAAATAAAGCCAATGGAGGGGATGGATTACACCTTGTTTTTAGTTGCGGGCAAGCCTGTAGCAGGCATGCTACAAATGACTGATGAATGGCCTCAAGACGTCCCTCCTCACTGGATGATTTACTTTGCTGTAGATAACTGCGATAGCTATGTAAAAAAAGTGGCGAGCCTTGGAGGGCAGGTGTGCGTACCTGCTACAGATATTCCTGATGTAGGGCGTTTTAGTGTTATTTGCGACCCTCAAGGCGCTGTTTTTTCTATCATTGAATCGGTAATGGATGATATTAAAACTTAACTATCAGCAACGTTTGCGGCTAAATTTTAAACTTTAGTGTGGTGATTTAGGCGCAGTAATTATGTTCTTTTTTGCTATAATGACGGGTAATTACACCGTCAGTTAGCAAGAGAGCATAATGGAATTTGAACAAGACAGTAAATTAACCTTACCGTTATTTATTTTAAATGAGTCGCTTAGTGAGCGAGATGTAGAAAAGCCTGATTTAGACATTTCCTTCGCTCTTAATGATGAGCTACTGACGCAGATATGCCAAAACCCAGCACCCGATAGCAGTATTGCTATTAGTTTAAAAGAGTATGCACTTGAGCTGCATAGTAGTGAATTTAATGGAGTATTAAATCACGAGCACGATGCACAAATAACGCTGACCCACGGCCCACTGCTAAGTGTGGTGTTAAATACCCAGGACAACCAGACCTTTGTCTCTCCGCAAATGGACATGATGCCAACCTTCGACCTCGGTGATGAGGACGAAGAATGAAAAAAATTCTGATCAGCACACTCGTCCTTATTATTCTCAGTGGGTGTGCTTATTTAGGTAATGCCCATTACAATGATTTATTTGGTAATGAACAAACACAGCAGCGAATTGTGCCACACGATACCGGTGCTGGTGCTGAGTTTTTGCAAAACGTAAAGCCAGTACTTGATACACGTTGTGTGGTGTGTCATGGCTGTTATGATGCGCCTTGCCAGTTAAAACTTTCTTCGCCTGAAGGGATAGATAGGGGGCTGAGCAAAGAGCTGGTTTATGATGGTACACGGTTGTTAGCAAGTACGCCAAGCCGGTTATTATTTGATGCAACCACAACTCAGCAATGGCGCGATAAAGGCTTTACACCCGTATTAAATGAGCGTAACCAAAGCCCAGAAGCTAATTTAGCCGGCGGTGTTTTATTTAATTCACTGGTTTTAAAACAAAGCGCCCCTTTACCTGAAAATGAAATTCTCGATGATGAATTTGACTTTTCACTTAGCCGTTCACAAACCTGCGCGACTATTGGCGAATTTGATCGTTTAGCAGCTGAGCAGCCTCACGGCGGCATGCCTTACGGTTTACCAGGGGTGTCTAGTAAAGAGTTTTATCATTTACAAAAGTGGCTCAAAGAGGGTGGAAAAATGGCGCATATTAAACCGCCCACCGAAACCGAGCTAACAAACGTTAAAAACTGGGAAGCTTTTTTAAATCAAGACAGCTTAAAATACCAATTAGCTGCACGTTATATTTACGAGCACTGGTTTTTAGCCCATATTTACTTTGATTCTGATAACCCTCAGAACTTTTTTAAACTCGTTCGCTCAAGTACGCCGCCAGGCGAAGAAATTAAGCTAATTAATACGCGCCGACCATATGATGATCCAAAAGTGAGTCGTGTTTACTATCGCTTATTACAAGATCGCTCAACCGTTTTATCAAAAACACATTTGCCATTAAGGCTTGATGACGCCAAGCTTGCACGTATTTATGAGCAATTTATTGCCCCTGAGTATACGGTAACTAAAATGCCTAGTTACGAGCCTAAATCAGCATCTAACCCTTTTAAAACGTTTGAAGTGATCCCTATTGATGCTAAGTATCAGTTTATGCTTGATGAAGCTGAGCTAATCATAATGGGCTTTATTAAGGGGCCTGTGTGTCGGGGGCAAATAGCACTTAATGTGATTAACGATCACTTTTGGGTGGCTTTTGCAGACCCGAAAAAAGTCGCGACGCCCGCTGTTGAAGATATGTTATTACAACATGAAGAGGCACTTGAGCTGCCTGCAGCAGAGGAAAGCAATGCATTGCCTATCTCCAACTGGGTTAAATATTCAGTGCGCGAGAAAAAGTACTTACAGGCTAAAGTTAAGCTTGCTAACGAAATGTTTAAAAATGGAGAGCATTTAACCACCGACCTATTATGGAAAGGTGAAGGCCATAACAAAAATGCTGCGCTTACCATATTTCGCCATTTTGATAGTGCTACTGTAGTAAAAGGGTTTATTGGGCAAGAGCCTAAAACTATGTGGGTTTTAGACTATGCGTTGTTTGAGCGTATTCATTACCTACTTGTTGCTGGCTTTGATGTCTATGGAAATATCGGTCACCAATTAGTGACCCGTTTGTACATGGACTTTTTACGTTTAGAAGGCGAGCAAAACTTTTTAGCGTTATTACCTGAAGCTAAGCGCCATCAAATTAAAAAGAGTTGGTATAGAAAGTCGCCACCAAGCTTATCTAAGTTTTTTAAAAACAACCGAGAGTTTAGCCAACCTAGCGGTATTGAATATAAAACGGATGATCCACAGCATGAGCTGTATGGTTTAGTTAAGCAAACTTTAGCGCCAGTACTGAGTGAGCACTACGATTACACAAAAGTACCCACGCCATTAAATGCACTAAACAATATGCCCGCTAAAGCGATAAATTTATTACCGCAGTTATCGTATATTTTGGTTAAGCAAGACGATGCTTCACATAAAGCTTACACGCTTATTCACCACAACGCGCATTACAATATTTCCAGCTTATTAAATGAAGATGGTCAGCGCGCTTATGATGAAGATACCGCCACCCTAGTGCCAGGCTTTATTGGCGATTACCCTGCGGCTATTTGGTATTTAAATGATCAAAATGAAGTGGGTGAATTTGCACAGCTATTACCTATGATGCAAATTGAAGCTGATTATGCCGCTTTAAAAGTAAAATTTGGTATTCGCCGTTCACACCCCGAATTTTGGAAATACAGCGACATACTGCATAAGGTAGCTAAAGATTATCGCGGTGTAGAGTTTGGTATGTTCGATTATAACCGCTTAGAAAACCGATAATCGTAGCGCTCTCTAATGAGAGATTTGCGCCTAATGTAATACATTTAGCCCAGTAATTTACTGGGCTTTTTATTTATATAATTACTAAAGCTGATGTTGAGTTTTGTATATATAGGCTACACTTAAAATAAAAAGCGGCCTTGTATGTTTAAAATAATTGCCAATCTGAGACAGCGCTACCGATGGGCGTTAATCGCTATAGCATTATTAATAAGTGGCTCAGCCTTATTGCTGCAGTATGGTTTTTCTGTACAAAAGTACGACGCTAAAATAATTAATATGGCAGGTAAGCAGCGTATGCTCTCGCAAAAAATTGCTTGGCATAGTAATGCACTACTTTCGTCTCGAATCGATGTGGCTACCCACACCTTTTCACTCGAGCAATCTCTCTCCCAATTCAAAACAGCTCATGCGGTATTGCTTACAAAGCAAGGCGACAGTTATCGCTACCTAACGCCAGAATTAGTAAAGTTATATTTCTCTGAACCAGCTAATCTCGATAACGAAGTGAATGAGTTTATTACCCAGGCTAGTTGGTTGCTATACCAAAAAGGAGAAATAGACACACAGGTGCTCAGCGTAGCACATGTAGAAAACCTACTTGTCAAACTTGACCGCGCAGTGACTTTATTTGAACAGCATGCATTAAAAAAAGTTAACCGCGTGTCTAATTTAGAGCTGTTATGTTGGCTACTGGCCATGGTGTTACTGCTTATTGAGCTAAGGTTTGTGTTTATGCCTATGGAAAAAGAGGTAGAGCGCACTTTGGTCGCTCTTCAAAAACAAAAAGACTTTGTAGCGCAAATGAGCCAAAACAAAGAGCACTTTATTGCTAGAGCAAGTCACGAGTTTAGAACCCCGTTGCAAGGCTTAATTACATCGATAGATGAGCTCACCATCAATGCCGACCAACAAAATATTAAAACGCAAGCTAGCTATTGCGCTCTCAGACTTTTATCTATGTTAGATGAGCTACAAGATTTACAAGCACTCAGCACGGGTAAGTGGGCGCCAATTCTTAAAAACGAAAACCTTCTAGAGTCAATAAACAAAGTGGTGTTAGCGTATGAATACGCAGCGCAGCAAAAAGGGCTTAAGTTAATTACTCATTTTGATGATTCCCTTAATTGTTTTTGCAAGTTAGATCATCAGCGCTTACAGCATGTATTAACCGAGCTAATTAGCAACGCTATTAAGTTTACGCAGAAGGGGAAAGTTGAAGTTACAGCACACATGCAAAGCTCGCAGCTACATTTTACAGTCAGCGATAGTGGGTGTGGTTTTGCTAATGAAATAACCGAACTGGAGTTTGATTCATTTAAGCAAACTAACCACTTTCAAGGATTAAGAACGGGATTAACACGGGCGCAGTATGTTGTTAAAGCCCTTCATGGCACGCTCGCATTTAAAAACAATGCAATGCACGGTGCACACGTTACGCTCAATTTACCAATTGAAATTACCAATAAACAAACAGAAAAAGGGGTCGAAAAAAAGCTTTTTTGCCTTGTAGTTGAGGACAACGAATTAAATACCTTGTTACTCACACGTATTTTGAAAACGTTAGGCGTGGACTATGAATGCGTTGTAAATGGCCTAGAAGCCTGTGAAAAGGTATCTAAAACTGACTATGATGTGGTTTTTATGGACTTAAACATGCCGATAATGGATGGCTTTGAAGCAACTAAAAAAATACGCAAAGAGCTAAATAAAACCATGCCCATCATAGTGGTTACTGCAAATACCTCAGCCGAAGACATGGACTTAATTTATGAATATGGCGCGAGTGAGCATATTCATAAACCCATAAGTAAGCAGGCAGTGGCTGATGCATTGGTAAATGTTTGCATAGCTAATGAAATAAATTAATACGCAATTAAATACGCTTGCTAAAGTAATTTACTATACGTTAAGTTGTTTATTTAGCTTATGGTGAAGGCAGTATTGTGCAAAGTATTGTATTTGAACAATTTAATGGTTATTTACAGGGGCAAGGTAAAAGCCGCTACACAATTAATGACTTAAGTTGGCAAGTGAATGCCGGCGAGCACTGGCTATTATTAGGGGCTAATGGCGCAGGTAAATCGGCATTGAGCGCCGCATTAACGGGAGGGGCTAAGCAGCAAAGTGGTACTTTTAAAAGTACATTTAATAACACGCAGCTTGTGTCATCTGATGTGCAAAAGCAGTTAATCAAGCATGAAATTGAACATGAACACCACAGCTTAGTAAAAGATTTTATTTTTCCTCAAAATGCTAGTTACAACCGTGAGCTACGCATAAAGCTAATAGATGCTTTTAATTACAGCGCCCTTTTAAAGAGGAATTTTAGAGATCTCTCTACCGGCGAAACCCGTAAACTCCTTCTTATAAATGCGTTGAGTAGTGATGCTGATTTAGTGGTGCTAGATGAGCCATATGACGGCTTAGATAAACATTCGTGTGAGGTGCTAAACACTTTATTAGAAACACTTAGCTCAACAATTAACTTTGTATTTGTGTTAAATAGGCTTGATGAAATTCCGCCCTTTATTACTCACTACGCATATGTAAATCAGGGGCAGTTGCAGCAAGTACTCAATAAGCCAACTGCAGAGCAGCGTGCTGATTTGCTCAAGCTACTGCATTTAACTCATACCACTTTAGAAATACCTCAACCAGATGACTCCCAAGCTCGAGCAGAGTATACCGCCGATACATTGGTTAAGCTTACTAATGCTAAGGTTAGCTACGCTGGGGTTAATATATTTAAAAACCTCACTTGGCAAATTAATAAACATCAACACTGGCAATTAAGTGGTAAAAATGGCTCAGGTAAAACCTGCTTATTAAATTTAATAACCGGCGATAACCCTCAATGCTATAGCAACGATATTGAAGTATTTGGATTTAAACGTGGTACGGGTGAAAGTATTTGGGATATAAAACAGCATATTGGCTTTATATCAAATGCGCTGCATATGGATTATCGAGTAAGTATTTCAGCGCTTAATACGGTTATTTCTGGATTTTTTGACAGCATTGGCTTATATCAAAAGCCAACAGAGTCACAGGTAAATACAGCTAAGCAATGGTTAGCGCTGATTGGATTAAGCGATAAACAAAATAGCCCATTTACGCAACTTTCGTATGGCGATCAGCGCATGCTATTAATTGTGCGCGCCATGATAAAACACCCCACGTTACTTATTTTAGATGAGCCTTGCCTAGGGCTTGATGAAGCAAATAGGCAGCGGGTGTTAGTATTAATCGAGAAAGTGTGTGCCGCCAAAACAAGTACTGTGATTTACGTGAATCACCATGCGGCAGACAAAATTAAAGGAATAGAGAATTACTTAAAAATGGAAGATTTTAATTAAAGGCTGGGCTTATTATGCCCAACCTTTAGCATCACTTTATAGGCGAGTAATAGTAAAGCCTGCATCAGTTAACTGTTTTATTAAACCGTGTTGCTCTGGCAAGTGAAGTGCACCTACCGCAATAAAGAGTTTTTCGTTAGCCAAGCGAGGCACTAATTGCTCCACCCATTTATCATTACGGTTTACTAGCATTACTTGCTCGCTTATTTCACCATAATTACTATCGTCAAAACTCATGTTGTAGTACTCGGTAAGGGTTTCCATATCACCATTTTTCCACGCGTTTACGAGCTTGATAAAGTAGGTGTTAATATCGGCAAGCTGCTCAAAGGTTTCTTCAATCATTTCGTTGCTTAATAGCGCCATACCATCAAACATTTGCAGTTGCTGCTCTAGCGTTTCTAACTCTCCAATCGTGATATTTTGCTTTTTAGCGTAAGCAAGTACTTGCTTGTCTATGCCTGTTTGGTCGGAAAACCCTGCATTTTGAAATTCAATTTGCATCATGGTTACCATTACAGCCCAAGGCTTTAGGCCATTAAACATAGCTATATCAATCGATTTTTTAGCAAAGTACTCTTTAAGCTTATTGTAGTTTTGTTTTGATAGTTCTGTTTGTAATGTTTTGCCATCTTTAAGCATCATAAAGGGCATTGAACGCTGCTGCATTTGCAGTGGTGTGAGTTTACTAATATCTACTTCAACAATAACTTGCTCGCTTTGATCTATAGCTTTCGTTATTTTTTCTGGTAAACCTTTCATGCTTGCGTCACCCACATGAACCGTGCCAAACAAGTAAGAGCTAGTACCGTTTTTTTCTACTTTGAACAGTGCCGGCGCTGCGACACTATTAAAACTAGTTGCTATAAAAAGTGCCAGTATAAAAAACTGACTAATTCGAGTGAGGGCTTGCATGGTTTGTCCTTAAATTTAATTGAATTGCATAAATACTAGCTTAAATTAAAGCGCTTTAATAAACCTATTTGGTTATATTAAACACTTTTAAATGCGCTTTTGAGTTTAGTTGCACTAAGAGCCATATTTAAGTGGACTGAATGTGATTGAGCAGAATGTAATAGCGCTAGTGAATTAACCCTGCCTGATTAGTGAAGTTTTAAGTTATTTACCGTGCTGTACTGCAATGTATCAAAAATTAATCAAGCCCTATATGGCTATTATGTGGTTAGTGAATTTACTTGATGCAAATTAAGGTATAAATTTTTCAATTGTTCCTTTTATTCTGAATTTTAAATCCTTTTAAAGTCAATTTTCGCACTTTTGTTGAATTAAGTTTGGTGTTGACTTACTCGCCTCAGCGCGGTACAAATACAAATACAGAGCGAAGAGTATTACTTCGTAACAAATGAACACATTTTGGTATTAATTACATGCTTACAAATGCACTTAACCTAGTCCTGATTATTATCGTGGTGATTATTCCCGCGAGGGCTTCGTAGTGCTATAAACTTAAGCATTAAAAAGCCCTCCGCACCTAACCGTTCGGAGGGCTTTTTAGTTTTAAGCACAAAGTTTTAAAGATTTTAGCTATAAGTTTTAAGTAAGCAGGTAATTGGGTTGTCACTGAGGAATGAGGATTAATTAATGACAGGCGCAGAA
Organism: Pseudoalteromonas sp. P1-25; assembly: GCF_001401805.1. Classification (GTDB taxonomy): domain Bacteria; phylum Pseudomonadota; class Gammaproteobacteria; order Enterobacterales; family Alteromonadaceae; genus Pseudoalteromonas. The sequence continues at coordinate 131,323 of NZ_LKDW01000009.1, read as the reverse complement.
CTAACAATCGATTTATTAGCCAAGCACGGCGTAAATGAGGTATTTGGCTACCCTGGCGGAGCTATTATGCCCATTTATGATGCGCTGTATGGCGCGCCTGTAAAGCATTACCTTACTCGTCACGAGCAAGGTGCTGGCTTTGCCGCAGTGGGTTATGCCCGCAGCACAGGCAAATTAGGTGTTTGTTTTGCTACCTCAGGCCCAGGTGCTACTAACTTAATAACCGCACTTGCCGATGCGATGATGGACTCAGTACCATTGTTAGCAATTACCGGCCAAGTTCCCACTGCCGCTATTGGCTCAGATGCATTTCAAGAAGTCGATGTACTAGGTATGTCACTATCGTGTACAAAACACAGCTATATGGTAGAGCGCCCAGAAGACTTAGCCGAAGTACTGCAAGAAGCGATGCACTTAGCGCAAAGTGGTCGACCAGGCCCAGTGCTTGTAGATATTCCAAAAGATATTCAAATGGCGCAAGTGCCTTTTAAACCGTGGTTAGCCGCTGATGAATATTTACCCCAGCTAGATCTAAACCAAGTGGCCATTGCAAATCAGCTATTAAGTGAGGCAAAGCAGCCTGTCGCGTATGTAGGTGGTGGCGTGCAAGCCGCTGATGCGCAAAATGAGTTAATGCAGTTTTTAAATAAAACACAAATGCCAGCGGTATCAACATTAAAAGCGTTAGGCAGTGTATTACCTGATTACGAACATTACTTAGGAATGCTGGGCATGCACGGCACACAAGCAGCTAATATAGCAGTACAAGAGTGTGATGTGCTTGTATGTATAGGCGCGCGCTTTGATGACCGCGTAACCGGTAACTTAGCTAAATTTGCTGCCAAAGCAAAAGTAATCCACTTAGACATTGATGCGGCCGAAGTAGGTAAACGCAAACCCGCTAAAGCGTCTTTAATTGCTGATTTAAAAACCTCATTACCCGCACTTGAGTGTGTTGTAACACCTAAAGCATGGTGCGATACAAATAAACTCATGAGCGAAAAGCATGCATGGCGTTACGACTACCCAGGCGAAAAAGTATTTGCCCCGTATTTATTGAACCAATTAAGCCAGCATATGCCAAAAACTGGCGTAGTGTGCTGCGACGTGGGCCAGCACCAAATGTGGGTAGCGCAACACATGAAATTTAACCACCCAAGCAATCATTTAAGTAGTGGTGGCGCAGGTACTATGGGCTTTGGCTTACCAGCGGCTATTGGCGCGCAAGTAGCACGCCCAGATGATTTTGTAATAACGGTGTCGGGGGATGGCTCAATCATGATGAATATTCAAGAGCTTGCCACTATTCGCCGTAATAATTTACCGGTAAAAATACTCATATTAGATAACCAACGCTTAGGTATGGTTCGTCAATGGCAGGAGCTGTTTTTTGAAGGTCGTTACTCGGAAACAAACCTGTCAGATAACCCTGATTTTGTTCAATTAGCCGCAGTATTTGGTATTCCTGGGCAAACGATCACCAAAGCCAACGAAGTTGACGATGCAATAACAGCATTAGTTAATAGCAAGGGCCCGTATATTTTACATGCCTGTATAGACGATAAAGAAAACGTATGGCCGCTTGTACCACCTGGGGCTGCAAATGACGAAATGATTACGGAGAAAGCACAATGAAACACAGCTTAACGATTGCACTTAAAAATCAAAGTATTGCGGTGGAGCGCTTTTTACGTGTTGTGCGTCACCGTGGTTTTGACCTTACGCATTTTCAGCTTAATACAGATGAAGCTCATTATACGATAGCAATGACGGTCGATAGCGATAAGCCGATTCATCTATTAACCAACCAGCTAAACAAGTTGGTAGACGTGAAAGAAATCAGCTTAGAAAATTTACAGCAACAAGCAGTGTAACTGCCAACGAAACACATTTACGCGTTACTGAGTATAACCTTCAGTAACTCAACAATTTTTAGAATGAGGAATGCCCGCTTACACAGCGGCAAAACAGAGGTAACTATGGCTAAATTAAGAAGTGCAACAACAACTGAAGGACGTAAACGCGCAGGCGCACGTGCATTATGGCGCGCAACAGGCATGACCGACACCGACTTTGGTAAACCTATTATTGCTGTAGTTAACTCGTTTACGCAATTTGTGCCCGGGCACGTACACCTTAATCAGCTTAGTGAGCTAATGGCTGAAACCATCACCCAAGCGGGCGGTGTACCAAAAGAATTTAACACCATCGCCATTGATGATGGTATCGCAATGGGCCATGGTGGCATGCTTTACTCTCTGCCTTCACGCGATTTAATTGCCGACTCGGTTGAGTACATGGTTAACGGCCACTGCGCCGATGCAATGATCTGTATTTCTAACTGTGACAAAATCACCCCAGGGATGATGCTTGCAGCGCTACGCTTAAATATACCGGTTATTTTTGTATCGGGCGGCCCAATGGAAGCAGGTAAAACAAAGCTTGCTAACATCGATATTAAACTCGATTTAGTTGATGCCATGGTAAAAGGCGCTGATGAAACAGTCAGTGATGCCGATTCAGAGCAAGTAGAGCGCTCTGCGTGTCCTACCTGCGGCTCATGTTCGGGTATGTTTACTGCAAACTCAATGAACTGTTTATTAGAAGCTATTGGTCTTGCGCTACCGGGTAACGGTACAACGCTTGCAACCCACAAAGATCGTAAGCAGCTTTATGTAGAAGCGGGCGCCCGTATTGTTGATTTATGCCGCGAGTACTATCAAAAAGACAATCACGACGTACTACCACGCGCAATTGCAAACAAAACAGCCTTTATGAACTCTATGGTGGTTGATATTGCCATGGGTGGTTCATCTAATACCGTATTGCACTTATTAGCAGCGGCACAAGAAGCCGGTGTAGATTTTGATATGTCGCACATTGACGAGCTATCTCGCAAAACGCCGTTTTTATGTAAAGTGGCGCCTGCTACAGCGCAATACCATATTGAAGATGTGCACCGCGCTGGTGGCATGATGGCAATAGTACGTGAGCTTGGCAAAGCTGGTTTAGTTGATTTATCAGTAAACCATGTTGCAGGTATGACAATGGGTGAGCTTGTTAAAAAATGGGATGCTACGGATCCAAATAACGAAGCTGCACAAAAGTTTTATCGTGCAGGTCCTGCTGGTATTCGCACGACCAAAGCGATGAGCCAAGAGTGTCGTTGGGATGAAGGTGATAATGATCGTGAGAATGGCTGTATTCGCAGTGTTGAACACGCCTTTAGGCAAGATGGCGGCTTAGCTGTACTTTCAGGAAATTTAGCAGTTGATGGTTGTATTGTTAAAAGTGCAGGTGTTGTTGACGAAATGCTTCATTTTGAAGGCACCGCTGTGGTTTATGAGTCACAAGATGAATCAGTAGAAGGCATTTTAAACGATGAAGTTAAAGCCGGTGATGTCGTGGTTATTCGTTACGAAGGTCCTAAAGGGGGCCCTGGCATGCAAGAAATGCTTTACCCAACTAGCTACTTAAAATCAAAAGGCCTTGCTGAAAAATGTGCCTTGATCACCGATGGCCGTTTCTCGGGCGGCACCTCTGGTTTATCAATCGGGCACGTATCGCCAGAGGCGGCAAGTGGCGGCGCTATTGCATATGTTGAAAATGGCGACAAAATTATCATTGATATTGCTTCACGTGAGATTACCCTTGCATTAAGTGATGAAGAGCTGGAAGCGCGAAAACAAAAGCAATTAGCACGTGGCAAACAAGCGTATAAGCCGCTTGATCGTGACCGCTATGTATCATCGGCATTAAAAGCGTATGCATTACTTGCAACCAGTGCAGATAAAGGCGCAGTACGTGATTTAGCCAAACTGGAGGAGCTTAGCTAATTATGGTTTCTCAAGAGCTCGATTATTTTCGCGCTATTATTCAAGCCAATATGGAACCGCTCGCTAAAGTAACTGAGGTGAGCGAAATGCGCGACCTCAGTGATAAATTAGGCAACCATGTTTGGTTAAAGCGTGAAGATCAACAGCCTGTGTATTCGTTTAAGTTACGCGGTGCTTATAATAAATTAAACAAGTTACCTAAAGGGTCCGTGGTTATTACGGCATCTGCGGGTAACCATGCGCAAGGTGTGGCGCTTAGTGCTTCACATCTTGGCCATAAAGCCACTATTGTTATGCCTGTTACTACGCCTGAAATAAAAGTTAGTGCGGTACGTGCACTGGGCGGTGAAGTGGTTTTACATGGCCATCATTTTGATGCAGCAAAAGCACACGCTCTTGAATTAACAGAGCAACGTAATGGTGTATTTGTACCGCCTTTTGATGACCCTGACGTAATTGTGGGGCAAGGCACAGTGGCTCGCGAGCTTATGCAGCAACTCAATGAGCTTGATGCGGTATTTATCCCTGTTGGCGGTGGTGGTTTACTTGCTGGCATGGCGGTTTATATCAAATCATTACGTCCCGATATAAAAGTGATTGGCGTAGAAGCCGACGAAAGCGCGTGTTTACAAGCTGCGCTTAAAGCGGGCGAGCCAGTAGAGCTTGACCGTGTTGGCAGTTTTGCCGATGGCGTAGCGGTTAAAATTATTGGCAGTGAAACATTTCGCCTAGCGCAAAAATTTTGCGATGAAGTTGTAACTGTCAGTGGCGATGAAATTTGTGCCGCCATGCAAGATATTTTTGTCTCTACTCGCGCAATTTCGGAGCCCTCAGGTGCGCTTGCCACCGCAGGGCTTAAAAAATGGAGCCAACAATCTGGTCTAAAAGGGCTGCATTTAGCAGCGGTGCTTTCGGGAGCTAACTTAAACTTTGACCGCTTACGTTATGTTGCAGAGCGCACCGCGCTTGGTGAAAAAAACGAAGCGTTACTTGCGGTAACCATTAAAGAAGAAAAAGGCAGCTTTAAGCAGTTTTGCACCTCTTTAGGGGGCCGTGCTATTACTGAGTTTAACTACCGTTATGCAGGCCCTGGTGAAGCGCAAATATTTGTGGGTATAGCCCTGCGCCAAGGTGAGCAAGAACTCAGCGAGCTAAAACAAGACCTAACTAACAACGACTACCCATTTTGCGATTTATCAGATAATGAGCTCGCAAAATTACATGTACGTTATATGGTAGGGGGCAAAGCACCTGAGCAGTTGCACGAAAGGTTATTACGGTTTGAATTTCCAGAATACCCAGGCGCTCTAGCACGCTTTTTAGATACCCTAGGTAGCAATTGGAATATTACTTTGTTCCATTACCGTAATCATGGGGGGTCTATCGGAAATGTACTGGCGGGCTTTGCGATTGAGCCTAGCCAATTTGAGATGTTTAACGAGCACTTAAACCGCTTAGGTTACAGTGTGCAAGACGAAACACATAACCCGTGTTTTACGCAGTTTTTAACCTCTCAGCCAAACAGCTCAAACGTTGATAACGTAGCCTCAGCTTAAGGCTTCATAAGCAAGTATGCGCCTTTGCATGCTTGCTTTATTGTGTGTTTTAAATATAGTTACACCTAATGACTACTATTTGGAACACTCAGTTGCTTATTAAAGGATTAATACTTGCAAGCTTGCTTTTTTGCAGCCAGCTAATGGCTCAAGAATCAGTCACTTTACAACTTAAATGGACCCACCAATTTCAGTTTGCTGGCTATTACATGGCTCAGCAAAAAGGCTACTACAGAGACGCCGGACTTAATGTGACCATACGCGAAGCCAATCCTAAAATGCCTGATACTTTTACTCCTGTAGCAACCGGAGAAGCTCAGTTTGGGGTGGCGCATTCGGGGATTTTACAACAAAGAGTAAACGGCCAACCGCTTGTTGCAATGGCGGCTATTTTGCAGTTTTCCCCGTACTGTTGGATGGTAAAAGACAGCTCTGATATTTTTCACCCTCGCGATTTTACCGCTAAACGTATTACCGAAGTAAGTAAAAAAGACAGTACCGAGTTGTTAGTCATGCTAAAACGCAGCGGCATTGACACAACTACTTTAGACGTTTTTGAAGGCGATGAGCCTGCACTGCAAGCGTGGCAAGAAAACAAACTTGATGCAATGCAAGTGTATATTACAACTCAGCCCTATTTAATGACTCAGCAAGGGGTATCGCATCGCCTTATATGCCCACAGCGTTATGGTATGGATGTATACGGTGATGTGTTATTTACCAGCGAATCAATGCTTAAAAAGCATCCGCAAACGGTCGAAAAGTTTTATCAAGCGAGTTTAAAAGGTTGGCGTTATGCCTTAATGAATATGGATGAAGCCATAGCTATTACTCAGCAAGTGTATGCGCCAAATAAAAGTTTTCATCAGCTAGCCTACGAGGCCGAAGTATTGAAAGACTACATATTGCCGCCGACGACTCAATTAGGGAATATGTCGATGGCCAAATGGCGCTTAATTGCAGATTATTATGGTATTAAGCAAACCCAATTTGACGAGCACAAAGCGAGGTTTGTGTATAAATACCAAGAGCCGGAGCAATTACAACTGTCGTGGATGCTAATAGCCGCTTTCATTGTAAGTATTATTTCGATCCCCCTTTATTTGCGGTTAATCCTCGCAAAAAAATAACCGCTTAATGCAGCTCTGCGCAACTGGTATAATTAAACGTCTTTTTACTATTTTAAGTTGTTATGAACCTAGCTGAGCAGTTTGCAGCACTCGATGCAGTGCTAATGAATACCCGCGAATATTGGCAATGTACGGCATTTGATTTTGATGAATTACCGTGGCCTGAGCTTCAAGCGGCGTTACATAACTTATCAGATGAAGATGTTGCAAGGCTTGATAACGATCAGCAACAGCTTTATCAATTTTTTAGCCCATTTATTGCCGGGGTAGAGCAGCTACCTGAGCTGTGTAATTTACCAAAAAACCAGCAGCAACGCAGTGAATACCCGTTTTGGATAAGTAACGGTATTAAAGGGCGTAAGTTTGAGCAACTACAAGACTTTGTTTCAGCATTGCCTTTTACAACGCAACCTGTTTTAGAGTGGTGCGCGGGCAAAGGCCACTTAGGGCGTATGCTTGCTTATAACGGGGCGCAAAGTGTGCGAAGTGTTGAGCTACAAGCACACCTATGTGAGCAAGGAGAGCACAGTGCACGTAAGCAAGGTTTAGCGATGCAATTTAGCCAAGCAAATGTACTTGAAGATGATATAAGCCACTTTTTTAATACCGACACACATGCGGTGGCACTGCATGCATGTGGCGCACTGCACCAAACATTTATGCAACACGCCAGTGCCGCTAGGGTAAAACGTATTAGTTTTTCGCCGTGCTGTTATCACTTATTTACTGATAATAAGTACCATCCAATGAGTGAGCTTGCCTTTACCAGTAAGCTGAATTTAACACACCGCGATTTAAAGTTGGCGCTGCAAGAGACAGTTACAGCCCCTTCACGTGTGGCTAAAATACGAAAAACTGAGGTGGAATGGCGCTTAGGGTTTGACGCACTTCGAAAGTCAATTACTAATGAGCAGTTTTACGTAAGCGTGCCATCGGTTAATAAGGCGGTATTTTCTGGCACATTTGCACAGTTTTGTGCTTGGGCGGGTGATAAAAAGTCTCTAATTATTCCTCAAGATACTGATTACGATAAGTTTTTACTAATAGGTAAGGCGCGTAAAAAAGTAACAGAGCGAATCGAACTGGTTCGACATGTGTTTAGAAGAGCAATAGAAGTTTGGCTTGTGCTCGATCGTGCTTTATATTTGCAACAGCAAGGTTATCACGTTTCAGTTAGCACCTTTTGCGAGAAACAGTTAACTCCTCGCAATATTTTAATTCTTGCAAACACCAACTAAAAAGGCGCTCATTATTTGTCTTTTTTGGGGTGTAATTCCTATCCCAATCTAAATAAGAGATGCAATGAGAAAGCTAAAAAATTTATTCGAAAACAACAAACGTTGGGCTGCACGTACAACCGAAGCCAACCCTGAGTTTTTTAAAATATTATCAATGCAACAAAACCCAGAGTATTTGTGGATTGGCTGCTCCGACTCGCGTGTTCCTGCAAACCAAATTGTTGATTTATTACCAGGTGAACTATTTGTACACCGCAATGTGGCTAATGTAGTGGTGCATACTGACCATAACTGTTTATCGGTAATGCAGTACGCGGTAGAGGTGCTTAAAGTAAAGCATATTATGGTGGTGGGACACTACGGCTGTGGCGGTGTACAAGCGGTATTAAATAACGCCAAATTTGGTTTTATTGATAATTGGTTACGCCATGTTGGCGATGTAAAAGAAAAACACTTAGCGCAGCTTAATGCAATGGGTGAGCAACAGCGTTTAAGTCGCTTAATTGAGTTAAACGTTATTGAACAAGTACGCAACGTGTGTAGAACAAACATAGTGCAAGATGCATGGGATAAAGGGCAAGAGCTCACGATTCATGGTTGGGTATATGGATTAGAGAACGGCCACTTACACGACTTATCATCGGTTGTAACCTGCGCCGATGAAGAAGCCGAGGTGTATAAAAAAGCCGTTGCACATGTACTCGCTAAAGCCGGTTGCGAGTAATTTAAGTAATGACTAAAACGGCGATAATCATAGGGGCAACAGGGGTTGTGGGGAGTGAGCTATTAACGCTTTTACTGCAAAGCCCTGCGTTTTGTAAAGTGGTTGCTATTACACGCCGTAAGCTAGACATTAAACATACTAAGCTCACTAATCATGTTATTGATTTTGATTGTTTAACTAACTACTGCGCGTTATTTAAAGGGGATGTGCTTTTTTCGTGTTTAGGCACAACTAAAAAGCAGGCTGGTTCAATCGCGGCGCAGCGTAAAGTTGATTTTGATTATCAGTTTATTGCGGCGCAAATGGCAGCAAACAATGCAGTGAGCCATTATTGCTTGGTGTCATCAAGTGGCGCTAATGCACACAGCATCAGCCCTTACTTAAAAATGAAAGGCGAGCTTGAGCAGCATATAAAAACGCTGGGCTTTGCAAAAGTAAGTATATTTCAGCCGTCTTTATTAATGGGTGAGCGAAGCGATACTCGTTTAGCTGAGCAAATAGGCGCATTTGTGTTACCTGTTATTACACAACTTCCTTTTTTAAAACGTTATAAACCTATTACGGGCAAGCAAGTGGCGCAAAAAATGTGTGCTGTGAGTTTGGCGCAGCAACAACCCCTGCAATACTATGTATTAGATGCATTGTTTAATGCATAGTGGATAAATGTTTAAGTTAAAAGCAAAAAAGCAGCCTTGGCTGCTTTTTTTTGGCTGAGTATACATACGTAAATACGTGCTACTCGGCGTTATTTTTAGCATTTAATTGTTGCTCTAGTAAAACAACTTTTGCTTCAAGCTCCGTGAGTTTTTCACGAGTACGAATAAGTACTTGGCTTTGCACATCAAATTCTTCGCGGCTAACAAAGTCCATTTCAGCCAGCTTATTTTGTAAAACTTGTTTGGTTTTACCTTCGAGTGTATCTGCTAGGTTTTTTACACCTTGCGGCATGTTATTGGTGATTTGCTTAGCAATTTCTTCAAGTTTTGCTGGATTGATCATAATCGTCCCTTGCTTTTGCCCTAAAATGATAATGACTAATATTACCTTATACCTAAGGCATTTAATACATGATCACCATAATGGAATTAATTAATCTAATGGCTATGCCTGTATCTGTGGTTACGGTAAAATTAGCTGCCTTTTAAAACTCCATGGTCGTTATGAAACTCAATCCAAAACAAGATGAAGCAGTAAAATATATTAGTGGTCCGTGTTTAGTACTCGCGGGTGCAGGCTCAGGTAAAACGCGCGTAATCACTAACAAAATTGCTTATTTGGTGCAAAAGTGCGAGTACAAAGCACGTAATATTGCTGCGGTAACGTTTACGAATAAAGCGGCCAAAGAGATGCGCGAGCGTGTATTACAAACGCTTAATAAGCAAGAGGCGAAAGGGTTGTGGGTATCAACTTTTCATACCCTAGGGCTTGAAATAATTAAAAAAGAGCTCAAAACACTAGGCTTTAAAGAAGGTTTTTCACTGTTTGATGACCAAGATACTAACCAGCTGTTAGGTGAGCTAACCGAAGATGAGCTTAAAAAAGATAAAGACCTACTAAACCTACTTAAGATGCAAATAGGCAGCTGGAAAAATGAATTAATTTTGCCTGAGCAAGCCATACGCGAAGCACGTGATGCGCAAAAAGCGTTATTTGCGCAGCTTTACGCCCGTTATCAAAATCAGCTGCGAGCATATAACGCACTGGATTTTGACGATTTAATCATGATCCCCACTTTGTTACTTAGTAATAATGCCACCTCACGAGAGCGTTGGCAGCAACGATTTAGGTATTTGCTGGTGGACGAATACCAAGATACCAATACCAGCCAGTACCAGCTTGTTAAGTTATTAGTAGGCGAGCGAGCGCGTTTTACAGTGGTAGGGGATGACGACCAATCTATTTACTCATGGCGCGGAGCCCGTCCCCAAAACTTAGTGCTGCTAGGTAAAGATTACCCCGGACTTAGGCTTATAAAGCTTGAGCAAAATTACCGCAGTGCGCAGCGTATTTTAAAAGCTGCAAATATTTTAATTGCCAATAACCCGCACGATATCGAAAAGAAGCTATTTAGTGAGCTTGGTTACGGTGAGCCAATTAAAGTGATTGGCTGCCGGGATGAAGAGCACGAGTGCGAGCGTGTTGTAGCTGAAATAATTTCCCATAAATTTATGAAACGTACCAGCTATAAAGATTACGCTATTTTGTATCGCGGTAATCACCAAGCTCGTGGCTTTGAAAAGTCATTAATGAGCAACCGCATCCCTTATAAAATCAGCGGTGGTATGTCGTTTTTTTCGCGCTCAGAAATCAAAGATATTATGGCTTATTTACGCTTATTGGTTAACCAAGACGACGATAACGCATTTTTACGCATAGTTAATACACCGCGCCGTGAAATAGGCACCGTTACACTTGAAAAGCTAGGCACGCTTGCAAACGAAAAACACCAAAGCTTATTTGCCACTTGTTTTGATAACGACTTAGGCTACCGACTTAAAGGCCGTGGTTTAAATGCGCTTTCGGGGTTTGCACGATGGGTTGTTGAGCTTTCAGATAATGCAGTGCGTAGCGATACACTCGAAGCGGTAAAAGACTTAGTGCGTAATATTAATTACGAAGCGTATTTATATGAGTCATCGCCAAGTGCTAAAGCAGCTGAAATGCGTATGAAAAACGTCTCTGAGTTGTATCGTTGGATCACCGATATGCTCACCGGCGATGCCGATAACGAACCAATGACCTTACCAGAAGTGGTCAGCAAACTAACACTTCGCGATATGTTAGAGCGTAATGAGGAAGAAGATGAATCCGATGCGGTACAGTTACTTACTCTGCATGCATCCAAAGGCTTAGAGTATCCGTACGTATTTATGGTTGGTATGGAAGAGGGGTTACTGCCGCACCAAGTAAGTATTGACGAAGAAAACGTAGATGAAGAGCGCCGTTTAGCGTACGTAGGGATCACACGGGCCCAGCAAGAGCTGACCTTAACGTATGCAAAAATACGACGCCAGTTTGGTGAAACCTCGCAAACAGAGCTAAGTCGCTTTGTGCAAGAGTTACCACAAGATGACTTAGCGTTTGAAAACAAAAAAGCCCCTAGTTCGCAAGCTGAGCGCATGGAAAAAGGCCAAGCACGGGTCGCTAACTTAAGGGCGATGCTTAAAAAACCTAGTTAATAGATTGTGCGGTGTTCTCAGTAGCCTCTATTGACTGCGATAAGCCTTGCTGCTTTGCGACAAATAAACTCAGCCCGTACTTATCAAGCAAGGCCCTAAAGTTGAGTATAGAAGGGCCTTTGGCAATGACTTTTATGCCTTTAAGCTGAGTAATTGCCAGTACGCCTTGTAATTGCAAGTTAAAGCTTTCTTGTTGTAATACGCGTTTACTAAAGGTGGAGCTAAGGAGTATGTAATCGAAGTTAATGTCGGTCAGCGCATTTAACTCACAACGGTCTTTTGCAAAGTTATTTAAGCCAATACTGTAACCAAGCTGCGAGAGCTTTTTAAGGTTTTCTAGCTGAGTTGCACAGGCATAACGTATTTCTTGGTCGTCAAAGAGTAAACACAGTTGACTCTGTCCTTGCAGCTTACTTAATACCTCGGTAAATAAATTAAATTCAAGCGCTTCTAAAAGCAACCCTGAGCACGGCATCAATACCATGGCCACATTGGCCGCTAGGGCATGGGCGTAAGCGTGTTGCAATAGCTCTAATTCAACCTGTAGGTGTTGCTCTTTATCGGTTGCAAACTTTTTCAGCACTTCAAAACTGGTATAACCTAATACAGGGTGCTCACCAAATGCTTCAAACAATGACTCTGATTGCTGTTGCTCATCAAGGTTTATAATATCAGCACTTCTAAAGCTCATCGGAAGTGAATCAAGATGGTGCTGTGCTGGAGATTCTGCACTTGTTAGTGTCTGCGTTAATAATGGATGGAACAACTCATAGCGGTCGCGGCCGGCATTTTTAGCGTAATACATAGCGGCATCGGCATCGCGAATAATTTCATCGGTATGCTGATAACTCGAATTTGAGTACGTTATACCAATACTTGCACCACTTTGAACGCAGGTACCTTTACTGCAAAATGGCTTTTTCATTATATTAATAATGCGATCAGCCACATCTTCTGCTTGTTGAAGCTCTGTTAAGTGGGTAAGCAAAATGACAAATTCATCACCACCAAGGCGGGCGAGCAAGTCGTGCTCACGAATACAATGGGAAAATAAATCAGCCACACTTATTAAAAATTGATCGCCAGCATGGTGCCCTAGTTGATCGTTTATATCTTTAAATTTATCTAAATCAATAAATAAAACAGCAAAGTGGTGCTCAGGAAAGCGGTGGTAATGCTGCAATGTTTTTTCTAGCTGGGTTAAAAACAGGCTGCGATTAGGGAGGCCTGTTAATGAGTCATGATGTGCATCATGATAAAGCTGTTGTTCTACTTTTTTACGCTCATCAATTTGCATTTGTAAATGTAAGTTGGCCTGCTGCAACGCTTTTGTTTTTTCATTAACGCGATACTCTAACTCTTGGTGGCTAGATTTAAGTGCTTGCGTGGCTAACTTTGTTTGCAGAACTGTCGCAATTTGATGCGAAACAAATGTAATAAGTTCGCAGTCATCTTTACTAAAAATATGTTTATTATTATACGCTTGACATGCAATTAGGCCGATAACACCTTGCGATGTTTTAAGTGGTGCGCCTAGCCAGCTGGTGGCCATTTGTTCTTCTGGTATTGGGTTATTTCGCTGTACGTCACCACTTTCTAACAGCTCTTTAGCTCTACTTGGGTGAATAAGTTGGGTTTGCTCGCTACTAATAACTAGCTCACTATAACCTTTTGCAAACTTTCTAGGCTCGGTGTTGTCTTTAAATTCATCTACACAATATGGGAAGCTGATCCAGCCTGTTTCTTTGTTATAAAGTGCAATGTATAAGTTTTCTGCGTATGTAATGGTTTTTATTATTTGATGAATTTTTACATAGGCATCATCTAAGTTTTGCGCTTGCGTTGCCAACTCCGATATTTTAAACAGAATTTGTTGGCGTTGTAGTGCGCGTTTTCGTTGTTCAATTTCTAGGTTTAATGCCTCATTACTTTGTGTCAGTGCGCGGGTACGAATTTTTACTTCTGATTCGAGTAACTCTCTTTTTTTAACCCGCTCTATTGCTGTCGCTAAATATAAAGACATTACTTCGAGTAAGTGCACCTGCTGGCTGCTGTAGTCTTGCTGTTTGTCGTAACTTTGCGCAGCAAGCACACCAATAATATTTTGCTCTTGGTAGATAGGCACGCCTACCCAATGTTCTGCAGGTGAGCCAAGCGCTTTAAATAAGCCATTTTGAGCAGCGCTTTGCATTTCTTGCTTGGTAAAGCACGTGGTTTTGCCAAGTCTATAAACATAGCCTGTAGCGCCTTCTTCAAAACTATTATCCTGATTAAGGGCAACTGATATACCATCTTTTTCATCGCAAAAATAAGAAAGCTCAAGAGCATGAGTATATTGATTAGCAAGTACCACATAAAAGCTTTTACTAGGTAGGTATGCTTGTAAAATGTCATGGATTGCGGGGTAAAGTAAGGTTAATTCGGCAACAGAGCTCGCTTGCTCTGATAATTGAATCAAGGCATTTTGTAAGTGGTGAGATTGCTTATACTTTTCTAATAGCGTTCTGAGACGTTTATTCTGATGCGCTAATTTACTAAGGTTAGCGGCCTTATCTTCCGATGACATGAATCATATTATTTTATTATTGTATGTTTATTAAACGTATAATTTCACTTTTAGTTGCGATCGTCAAGTAACTAATGCCCTAAAACTGCCACTAAAACATTATTTTAGCAACAAAAAAAGGCCTATTATAAAAATAGACCTTTTTTAAATAATCACCCTAATTATCAGAGGGTTAATTAAATTATTTAGATGTCATGAAATCAATAGCTGCGCTAATCTCATCATCAGAACAATCCATACATGTTCCTTTTGGCGGCATCGCATTAAAGCCATTGATAGCATGATCAAGCAACACATCTTTACCTTTAGCGATACGCGGTGCCCAGTCATCAGCTGATTTAGGTGCACCTAATGCGCCAGTACCGTGACAGGCAAAACAGGCGCCTTGGTAAACTTGCTCACCAGAACGAGGGCCACTAGGCGCTGCCGCAGCAGCAGCTTTTTCGCCTTCAAGATAAACAGCGCCAACTGGAGCTAAACGCTTTTTAATCGCATCTTCAGTCATAGAGTTATCATATGGCTGTGCGTATGCGGTGGTTGCTAGCACTAATAATGCTGCAGCTGATAGTTTTTTCATTTTGCCTTGCTCACTTCGATTTGAACGTGATCAATCACGATTATAGATGACGGAAATTAAACCGATTATACCTCTGTGTAACAATTTATAAAACGCCCACTGGTGTTTTTATCAATAAAACTGTCTAATTTTTGCGTTAACGCAATAAAATTGCATGTTTCAGTTAATAAACTTTTATAATCGGTGGCTTAGTAAATCACTATTTAAGCTAATGCTAATACGTTTTTAACCAATTTTTCGATCCCCGCATCGGCATCTAAAATAGACTGCGCCAGCATATAAGCAGGGGTGGTAACGAGTTTATTGTCTTCATCAATCACAATATCATCAACTGCACAGGCTGCGTGAGTAGAGCCTAGCTGGGTTAAAGCGTTTACGGTCTGTTCATCATTACCTATGGTTAAAGTAGCCTTGGGATATATAAACGGAATTAAAGCCGGCGCAATACACATGTAGCCAGCCGCTTTTTGTGCACTGGCAAATTGTTTACACGCTGCTAAAACTATTTCGTTTATCTGCGCATCAGCGCCTTTAACGGCAAAGTCACATAAGTTTTTAGCGGCGCCAAATCCCCCAGGGACTATTAACGCATCAAATTCAGATACTTTTAATTCGCTTAAAGATTTTATATCACCACGGGCAATGCGTGCTGCCTCAGTGAGTACATTACGGTTGCTTGGCATTTCTTCACCGGTGAGGTGATTAATCGTGTGAAGTTGTTCTATATCAGGAGCAAAACATTGATATGCAGCACCATTTTTAGCTATGTGTAGTAATGTTAATACTGCTTCGTTTATTTCACTGCCATCGTACACACCACAGCCGGCTAATATTACAGCTATCTTTTTCATGCTTTTGTGCTCCTTAAGTATTTTAAATAAGTCGTTTGGGTGAAGTTTAACACGGGGCAAAACACTCACTAAAATAATTTTTTAGCTTAAAAAGTATTCGCAGTGCAAGTTGTATTGCGGTTTATGCCATTTTTGCCAGTGCGCTTATAAAAAAAATTATAAAGGATCGCTATGATCTTTGATCCATTATGCTAGAATACTCCTCCGGTTATTTAAATGGATGCAAATAACTAAAGTGACTAACAGCAGATGTATCAGTTAGAAAACCTTTTTCCACATTGGTTTTAAAATAATAAAAAAAGAACCTCGTATTATCTTTTTTAAACAAAACAAGCAGTTATTTATTTTTCTAAGCATTTAATTATGTATTGGAGGAATAGTTCGTGGCTGTTATCTACAAAGTTATCCACAGGTTGCTCTGCAATAATTATAGCTACTAAGCGTAATTCACTGTCGTTTTATTCACAACCTTATGGCATGCTTGTAATAATATTACTCTTTTGTATTTAGGATCCAAATTCACCATGGCTCAGATCCCCGAAAACCCGCTAATTTTAGTTGATGGCTCTTCATATTTATTCCGTGCTTATCACTCTCCACCGCATTTAACCAACTCAAAAGGTGAAGCAACAGGCGCTATTTATGGCGTGGTTAACATGCTTAAGAGTTTGATCAAACAATATGATCCGAGTCACATGGTGGTGGTGTTTGATGCCAAAGGCAAAACGTTCAGAAACGACATGTATAGCGAGTATAAAGCTAACCGTCCGCCTATGCCTGACGATTTACGAACGCAAATAGCGCCACTGCACAGTATTATTAAAGCAATGGGCTTTCCACTGATCAGTATAGAAGGTGTTGAAGCCGACGATGTGATTGGTACGTTTTCACGAATAGCGACTGAGCAAAAGCGCCATGTATTGGTTTCTACCGGCGATAAAGACATGGCTCAACTAGTTAACGAGCATGTGACGCTAATAAACACCATGACCGATAGCATTTCAGATCCTCAAACCGTTGTTGAAAAATTTGGTGTAGGACCTGAGCTAATCATCGATTATTTAGCATTAATGGGTGATAAAGTTGATAACATCCCAGGTGTTGAAGGTTGTGGGCCTAAAACAGCTGTTAAATGGCTACAAAAATATGGGTCACTTCAAGGTGTTATTGATAATGCCGGCGACATTAAAGGCAAGATTGGTGAAAAACTTGCAAACGCCCTAGATCATTTACCACTAAGTTATGAGCTTGCCACCATTAAATGTGATGTTGAGGTAGAGTCAGACCTAGATACCTTTAAAGTACAAGAGCCAAATAAAGATGAGCTTATTGCACTGTATGGTGAGTGTGAGTTCCGCCGCTGGTTAGCTGAGCTACTTGATAATCCAAAAGATGCAGAAAAAGCGCTCCCTACTGAGGAAAATGAACTACCAAAAGTAGAAGACGCTCATTATGAAACTATTTTAAGCGAGTCACAGTTTGATGCGCTTATAGAGCAGCTAAATAGCGCTGAGTTATTTGCCTTTGATACCGAAACAACTAGCCTTGATTATATGCAAGCGCAGTTAGTAGGTATGAGCTTTGCTGTAAAAGCTGGCGAAGCCGCTTACTTACCCATTGCACATGACTACCCGGGTGCACCAGAGCAATTAAGCTTTGAATATGTAATGCAAAAGCTTGGGCCAATTCTGGCCGATGCTAACAAAGCTAAAGTAGGGCAAAACCTAAAATACGACAAGAGTGTACTAGCTAATGCCGGCTATGAACTCAATGGCATTAAGTTTGATACTATGCTTGAGTCGTACGTATTTAATAGTGTGGGCACTCGCCATGACATGGATTCATTAGCGCTTAAATACTTAGGCCATAAAAACATTAGCTTTGAAGATATTGCCGGCAAAGGGAAAAAGCAGCTTACCTTTAATCAAATTGAGCTTGAAAAAGCTGCGCCTTACGCAGCAGAAGATGCCGATATTACACTGCGCTTACACCAAGTACTGTGGCCAAAATTAGAAGCTGATGAGAAGTTAAAGTCAGTGTTTGAAACCATAGAAATGCCCCTAGTTGATGTTATTTCTGATATTGAACGCACTGGTGTAGCTATAGATAGCAATATGCTTGCCGCACACAGTCAGCGTTTAGGCGAGCGTTTACTTGAGCTTGAAAAAGAAGCGTTTGAAATAGCTGGCGAACCATTCAACCTAAGCTCGCCAAAGCAGCTGCAAGTACTTTTATTTGAAAAACTTGAGCTGCCAGTCATTAAAAAAACACCTAAAGGTGCACCTTCAACGGCTGAAGAAGTGCTACAAGAACTTGCCCATGATTACCCATTACCTAAAGTGATTATTGAGCATCGTGGTTTATCTAAGCTTAAATCAACGTATACCGATAAATTACCATTGATGGTAAATGAGAAAACACAACGCGTGCATACTTCTTATCATCAAGCTGTTACGGCCACAGGGCGTTTGAGTTCTACCGATCCTAACTTACAAAATATTCCTATTCGCTCTGAAGAAGGGCGCCGAATACGTGAGGCGTTTGTAGCGGCACCAGGTTATAAAATTGTGGCTGCCGATTACAGCCAAATTGAGCTGCGTATTATGGCGCATTTATCGCAAGACAAAGGGCTACTAAATGCCTTTGCTAATGGATTAGATGTACACAGTGCAACCGCTGCTGAGGTATTTGGTGTTGAGCTTGGTAAGGTAACCACCGATATGCGTCGTAAAGCGAAAGCAGTAAACTTTGGTATAATTTACGGCATGTCAGCCTTTGGTTTAGCGCGTCAGCTTGATGTGCCACGTCACGAAGCACAGCACTACATAGATAAATACTTTGAGCGTTTTCCTGGGGTACTTGATTACATGGAAACAACGCGTGAGAAAGCGGCTGAGAACGGGTATGTAGAAACTATTTTTGGTCGTCGTTTACACTTACCAGAAATTAATGCACGTAATGGAGCTCGTCGTAAAGGCGCCGAACGTGCAGCAATCAATGCACCAATGCAAGGCACAGCCGCCGACATTATTAAAAAAGCAATGTTGAGTGTACATCAATGGGTTAGTGAGCAAGCCCCTAACACGATTAAATTACTCATGCAGGTACACGATGAGTTGGTATTTGAAATTAAAACCGACTGCGCACAAGCTTACACCAAGCAAATTTGTGAACTAATGTCGCAAGCTGCGAGTTTAGATGTGCCTTTAATTGTTGAAGCCGACGAAGGTGAAAACTGGGAACAAGCCCATTAACCTCAAAACATGCTTATAGTTTAAAAGCGCCGCAAGGCGCTTTTTTATTGCCTCTAAATAACTCACCCAATTAGGCGAATCGATATACGTATTTCTGTGTGTAAACAAAGTTTAGTTAAAAGTAGGTTAATTTAAGCAACTATTTGTATTAAATAGTTATATGTTCGTCAATTCGAACTATTTTGGCGGAATATGATTGTATTTTTATGCGCGCTTTTGTTAAAGTGCGCGCGTCCTCATCCTGTAGGACATCCTGTTGATGATGCATCTGAAAAGGTGCAACAAATTGATAGCTTCTCCCCAGTTTGCTATACCGGCCTGCTTGTTTTAAGCAGGCCGTTTTTTCTTTTCAATCCCCTTTATTATTTATTTTGAGTTGGTATGCGTATACCGCAAGTGGTAGTATCGAAAGCGCTATTATTCTCATTTAAATTTAAGGAGTGCGTTATGTTTAAAACGTTAGCCGCTGTAGGTTTATCGTTAACTAGCCTTGTTTTGTCTAATGCCGCTCATGCAGATTGGCAGCTCGTTAATGATAAAAGCCAATTAAGTTTTGTTTCTATAAAGAAAGACACGATTGCTGAGGCGCATCATTTTACTAATCTAGAAGGGACACTTTTAGACAGCGGTGCTTTTAGTGTAAATATTGACTTAACCTCTGCAGAAACACTAATCCCCATTCGCAATGAACGTTTAACTCAATTTGTATTTGAAGCGGCAAAATTCCCTAACGCAATTTTAACCGCAGATTTAAAAAAGCAATTAAGTAATATTAAAAAACCAGGCCAACATGTATTAAAAGCGGTTGATGCGCAGCTTGATTTTCATGGTAATAAAAAACCATTAAAAATAAATGTACTTGTTAGCAGTTCAAAAAATGGCGATTTAAGCGTATCGTCGTTTACGCCAGTAATTATAAATAGCCAAGACTTTGGGGTGACCGAAGGCGTTAAAAAGTTACAGCAATTAGCTGGCTTACCGGCCGTTGCTACAGCCGTCCCGGTTACTTTTGCACTGACACTAAAAAAACAGTGATCTCCTTAGCGGCGCTTAGTAAGCAATTAAGCGAGCCTAGTAAACCGTTTGATAGTTGGCAGCCAACCCAGTGTGGTGAACTGCCAATTATTATTAACGAACAAGGGCTGTGGTTTTACGATGGCAGCGAAATTACTCGCTCCGCTATGGTAAAACTGTTTGCCAGTGTTTTATGCAAAGAAGGCGAGCAGTTTTACTTAAAAACACCCATCGAAAAAATAGCGATAGAAGTACAAGATGCGCCATTCGTTATCGTAAGCTGGCATATAGAGAGCACAGCGCAGGGGCACGTTATGTGTTGTGTAGATAATTTAGCACGACAATGGTTAGTTAGTGCTGAGCAGCCTCTTTATATAAAAAACTATAAAAATGCAGCGGTGCCTTATTTGCAATTGCCTTATGGATGTAATGCGCGGGTATCACGAAATGTGTTTTATCAGTGGGCTGAAATAGCCGACGCAGATGAGCGCGGCTATTTTATAAAATCTGCAGGTGAAAGGTTTTATCTCTCATAGGTGCTTATTTTTTAAGCGTCTGAGTTATCTTCATCACTTGGCTGTGGTGCAACAGCCACGATTGGCCCTAAGTACCACTCATCTAATTTCTTGGCGACTTCCGGTAAACCCGTCCCCTTAAGTGATGAAAAAGCATGAACAGTAATATCACCGTCTAGTTCACTTAATTCGCGGCGTACTTGTAATACTTGTGCTTTGCGCGCCCCTTGCTTAAGCTTATCCGCTTTAGTTAAAAGCGCCAATACAGGGATTTCACTGCCAATAGCCCAATTAATTAAATCTTTATCTAAATCTTTTAATGGGTGGCGAATATCCATCAATACCACAATGCCTTTTAAACTTTGACGTTTTTGTAGGTATTCACCTAGTGATTTTTGCCATTTCTTTTTCATTTCAATGGGCACTTTAGCAAAGCCATAACCAGGTAAGTCAATTAAGCGCATATCATCCACTTCACCTAATTCAAACGTGTTGATCAATTGCGTACGGCCCGGTGTTTTACTGGTACGAGCAAGTTTTTGATCTGTAAGTGCATTAAGAGCACTCGACTTACCGGCATTAGAGCGACCTGCAAACGCGACTTCAATTCCCGTATCAGCAGGTAATTTAGTGATGTCTGGCGCGCTTGTAACAAAAGACGCAGTATTATATTTGATACGAGATTTGAGCACAGGCTCTCCTAAAACGTAAAAGTTAATCTTATTGAGCTAAATTGACTCAGGGCGCGTATTTTATACTATAAAGGATGTATTAAAAAGCGTATTTAAACACCTAAAAATGCTATAAATGGCACTATTAAAGCTGCTTAAAGGTTAATCTAGGTCAAAACCCTATAAATTATAAGCTTAATATGAGTAGAAAACGTGCCAGAGAATTTTTTATCGTGTAGAATACATGAATTACAACATCCATATTGTAGATGATACAGGGTCGGAAACAGAGAATTCACCATGAAAAAAATAGCACTATCTTTAACAATATTGCTTGGTGCGTTGTCAGCAAGCAACGCAACAGCATTTGATGGCGATGTAAACGCAGGTAAAGAAAAATCAGCAACGTGTGCGGCTTGTCACGGCCCAGACGGTAATGCACCGGTTAATATTTACCCTAAACTTGCAGGCCAGCATCCAGATTACATCCTTAAACAACTTAAGGATTTAAAACTAGGTATGACTTCAGGCGGTAAAGAAGGTCGTATGGATCCTGTAATGAGCGCGATGGCTATGCCACTTAGCGAACAAGACATGAAAGACCTATCTGCTTATTTTTCTTCATTGAACATGACTGAAGGCGCCACCCCTAAAGACGTGGTTGAAGTTGGTCAAAAGCTTTACAAAGCAGGCGATGCTGAGCGTGGTATTCCAGCTTGTGCGGCGTGTCATGGTCCGCGCGGCAATGGTTCGTCACTTGCTAAGTTTCCTAAAATTTCTTTCCAGCACCCAGAGTACATCAAAGCTCAGCTAGAGAAATTCCGTGATGGTACCCGTAAAAACGACCATAACGGTATGATGCAGGATATAGCGAAAAAGCTAACAGACAAAGATATTGAAGTACTTTCTCAATACTTGGGTGGTTTACACTAAAGTCGTATTTATTTAGTATTTGCTAATGTAATACTATGAAATATGATTAAAAAGCAGCTTACGCTGCTTTTTTTGTGTCCGTAATTTAACGATATCACCCTTTAGCTTGTGAGATATTTGCCATACCGAATTGTGAGAAATAACTTATTTTTAAACTTTTTAAGTGTGTAACTTATTAATTTATATTGTTTTTAATGAATTTATATGTGTGACATGTCAGAAAAATTATATAAACCAGTTGTAACAAAATTATTAATGGGTAAATTAACCACTGTCGCAAAACAACAATAACAACATGGATTATGCTAAAGGAAAATAGCGCGGCACGACTGAATAGCACACTGAAGGTGCTACAAAAGGAAATAACAAGAAAGCGTCAGGATGACCGTAAATAATAAAATCTCAAGGAAGTTAAAAATAAAAACAAAATGGAATGTAACAAGGAAGGTTAAAATAATAACAATACGGACTGATAATAATAAAAATAATAAAGACTAAAAAAGTCGAAGGGAGAAGTGTCCAGATAATGGCGCTCAGATTAGTAGGCGGTAGAGATGTTTTCTCTACCGCCTTTTTATTTGTCCTGTTACAATACCCACCGTTTAGCAATAAGCTAATGCGCTAATTCAACAAGCAACCCAAGCTTTAATGCGCAAATCGAATTCTTCTGGCTAGGCCAGCACTGCGATGCTCATGTTATGTGCCTCGCTCAAAACCTCTTAAGTGAGATGATCAAGATATGAGTAGAAAGAAAAAGTCACGTAAAATTCCTTCAAACGGCCCTGTTCGTTTAAGCCAAGATAAGCTTAGAGAAATGCGTGCGTTAAAGGAGCAACGTGTTAAAAAGCCAAAGGGCGCTAAACCTGGCTCTCGAAATGCACCAGAGCTATTAGATAGCGACACTAAAAAAGTAAGTTCAGCACCGAAAGATAAACGTGTAGGCAGTAAAAAAGCGGTACCTTTAGTGGCTGCCGCACCACAGCCACAAGTAGAAATGAAGCGTAACTTAAAGCCAATGGCCGAGCTTAAAAAGGCGACAGAGCCAGAGCTGACACCAGAGCAAGAGCTAGAAGCGCTTGAAAACGATGAGCGTTTACTTAAGCTCGTTGAGCGTCATGAACAAGGTGAAATGCTGACAGGTAAAGATGCAAAGTACTTTAATAGCCGTATTGCACGCCACCAAGTGCTTTGTAAGTTACTGGGTATAGAAGATGAGGATGAGGACGAGTTTGAAGATGATTTTGAAGACAATGTCCAAAGCAACGGTAACTCAGACTTTGATAAATACCTTTCAGATGATTTAGCCAATGAGTGGCTAGATGATGACGATAAATAGTAAGGGCGCTTAATGAGTACCGCAGTGATTGTAGCCTTGTTTGTAGGTGCTGTTATTATTGCTGGCTTAGCATTTTATGCAGGTCAGTTACTCTATAAGCTTAACGCGCAAAAAAAGTTAATTGCGCAAAAGCAAGCAGAGCAACAGCAAAAGCTTAAGCAGTCGCGCTTAAAGCGAAACGCTAAACTTGCCGATAGCATTCATTTAATTGCTCGTGCAATGGCTGAAAAGCAATGTGAGTATTCTGAAGGCTGTTTACGGATTTGGGTGTTAATGTCTCAGTACGCTTTTGAAGATGAGCGAGATTTAACCGAGGCGTACCCAGGCATTTATAAAATGTATAATGTCGTTAAAGAAATGCCGACTCACGATGCACGCAAAAAATACTCTAAAAAAGAGATTTTTAAACAAGATACAGCTCGTTGGCGAGCAGAAGAAAACTTTAGCGATGAGATTAAAGCCGATTGCGACAAAATCATTGTCGAGTTTAAAGCTGCGCCGGGCAGCGAAAACATAGTGTTTAATTAAGCTCAAAAATAAAAAAAGCAGATTTAGGTCTGCTTTTTTTATGCCTGCTTTAAATCACCCGTGAGAAACGGGTTTTACTTATTTGCTTTTGTAAGTGAGCATCAAAGCACATACATATAATACGAATAAACAAGTTCCCCCGAGGCGTGACGCGTATTACGTTATCATTTATATGTACCATCTCATCGTCTATTAAAGGCTGTAGTGCCAACAGGGCATCTGCAAAATACTCATTAAATTGAATAGTATGTTTTTTCGTAAAAGCCTGTGTGTCTAATTCAAACTGGCAGATAAGGGATTTAATAGCCTCTGCACGTATTACATCATCATGCGTTAAATGCATTCCTTTATGTATAGCGCTCCCAGCTTGCGTTTCAATGGCGTGATAATAATGCTTAAGCACTTTTTGATTTTGTAAAATGGCTGTGCCAATTTGTGAGATGGACGAGACCCCTAAGCCTAACAAGTCGCAATTACCGTGGGTGGTATAGCCCTGAAAATTGCGATGTAGCTGCCCTTTGTTTTGCGCAACTGCCAGTTCGTTGTCGGCTTTTGCAAAATGATCCATACCAATAAACTGATAACCTGCTGATGTCATTTGCGACAAGGTGTTTTTAAACATTGTTAGCTTGTCGTGGGCTTTGGGTAAATCAGCTTCTTTTATTTTACGTTGCGCAGCAAAGCGCTCCGGTAAATGCGCGTAATTAAATACAGAGACTCTGTCTGGGCTTAAGGCAATTAATTGCGCTATTGTTTTCTCAAAGCTTTGGGGTGTTTGTTTAGGTAGGCCATAAATCATATCTGCATTTATTGACTTAAAGCCCAGCTCGCGGGCTTGGGTTATCAGTGCTTTAACGGTCTCAACTTGCTGTGTGCGGTTAACTGCTTGCTGTACCTCATCGTTAAAATCTTGAATACCAAAGGATACGCGGTTAAAACCTAAAACCCGTAAGTGTATAAGCATATCTTTAGCAAGGGAGCGTGGGTCTATTTCAATGCCACGCTCAGTGTTGCGGGTAAAATGAAAGTGCTGCTCTAGCAAATTAATTAGGCGCGTCATTTGCTTTACAGTTAAAAAAGTTGGTGTACCACCGCCTAAATGCAATTGCTCTACCGTGTAGTGTTTGAATAATGGGGCATGCGCTGCTATTTCTTTTGCTAAATAATCTAAGTACACATCGGCTTTAGACTGATGGCGCGTAATCACCTTGTTACAACCGCAGTAATAGCAAAGCTCACTGCAAAATGGGATATGAATATACAAAGAGAGTGAGCGACTCGATGATGATTTTATAGCGCTAACTAGGTCTTGCTGCTGATACCCCTCGCTTAAAGATAACGCGGTAGGATAGGAGGTATAACGCGGCCCTGACACGTTATACTTATTTATAAGAGTTTGATCCCATTTTGGAAGCTTTATCATCACGCGCACCTTATATATTAATGAGGTGGTGAGTATAAAAAGCTTTTAAGGAAGGGGTTTTGATCTACAACAAAAAAGGTGCCTAAGCACCTTTTAAAAGAGTATTTTTTGTTAATACGTTATGTTGTGGGCATCTTTTAGGTATTGAAACAATTCTTTATAGCCCTTGCCTGGCTTCTCGGCTTTAACCTCTTTGGCGGCATTGCGAACCAATTGGCGCATTTTTTGGCGCTCAAGGGTCGGGTATTGCTCAATGGTTTCGTTGATTAAATCGTCGCCTTGTTCAATTAAGTCACTACGTAATTGCTCAATTTTTTTAATTAAAACCTCAGCTTGGTTATTTTTATTAAGCATTACATCAATAATTGCTTTAATTTCTTCAACGTTTTCTACTGTGCGCAGCGTTTTAGCAATGTAATTTAAATGACGACGGTACGCATCGCTTTTATTGCTAATTTTATCAGCAACCACCATGGCTTCTTTTAAATCGTCATTGAGTGGTAAGCGTTCGCGTTGTTTTTTCCCCATTTTAGCAATTTCAGAACCTAACTGGTGAAACTCTTGCGCGTCTCGCTTTAGCTCACTTTTTGATACGTAAATAATTTCTTCTTCAATTTCAGCAGGCTTGCCTTTTTTCTTCGCCATGGGGTGCTCTTAAGTAAAAATAACTTTTGCCATTATACGCGATTCTTTTAGTGATTAATATTAGCTGATGTGGTGCAGTGAGTGTGTTAGCATTTAAAGATAAGAAATGCGTGCAATATTGCCTTAAGGCTCAGGACTTAATTTATGAAAAGCCAACAACACGATCCAATTTATTCTCAAATCTCTCAAGTAAAAGATGCCGTAGCTGAAGTGCTCGAGCATGCAAAAAAATTGGGTGCTACTGCCGCAGAAGCTGCTATGTCGAGTACATCGGGTTTATCGGTAAGTACACGCATGGGTGAAGTAGAAACCATAGAATTTAACCAAGATGGCGGTTTAGGTATCAGTGTTTATGTAGGGAATAATAAAGGGTCGGCATCTACTGCAGATCTCAACCCAAAAACACTACGCACTGTAGTCGAAAAAGCCATTGATATTGCCAAGTTTACCTCCGATGATCCATTTAATGGCATTGCGGATAAAGAGCTACTTGAGTTTGCCCCTAAAGATCTCGATTTATATCATCCGTGGGATGTAAGCCCAGAGCAAGGTATTGAACTTTGCCATGCCGCCGAGCAAGCCGCCTTAAATGCTGATGAGCGCATTGTAAATTCAGATGGTGCAAGTTTTTCATCGCACCAAGGTTTACGTGTATACGGTAATAGCCATGGTTTAATTGCTGGTTTTCCACGTACGCGCCATAGTATTAGTACTATGGTAATAGGCAAAGAAGGCGAGCACATGCAGCGCGATTCGGCGTACACTGTTGCGCGCGATCAAGCTGGTTTAAACGATGCTGCAGCAGTGGGCCTTGAAGCTGCAACCGAAACACTTGCTAAGTTAAACAGCCAAAAACTAGGGACTATGAAAGTACCTGTTATTTTTAGAGCCGATATAGCTAACTCATTGTTTGGACATTTGGTATCGGCTATAGGCGGTGGGGCGCTTTATCGTAAATCGAGCTTTTTACTCGACAGCCTAGGCACCCAAGTATTTAGTAAGAGCGTTAATATTGCTGAGCGTCCACATATATTAAAAGGGTTAGCATCATCACCTTTTGATAGTGAAGGGGTTAAAACGATTGACCGTGAAATTATTCAAGGCGGTGAACTGCAAACGTATTTATTGGCAAGTTATGCAGCACGTAAATTAAATATGGCTCCAACAGGCCATGCAGGCGGTATTCATAACTGGTTAGTAGAGCAAACGCATAACGATTTAACCGCACTATTAAAAACCATGGGAACAGGCTTATTAGTTACCGAGCTGATGGGGCAAGGCGTAAACACCGTTACCGGTGACTACTCGCGTGGAGCAGCTGGTTTTTGGGTAGAAAACGGTGAAATTCAGTACCCTGTTAGTGAAATTACCATTGCCGGAAATTTAAAAGACATGTTTAAAGGTATTTCGGCCATAGGGGGCGATATTGAGCGCAGAGGCGGTATTCAAACGGGTTCAGTACTTATAGAGCAAATGCAAGTAGCAGGCGCATAATAGCAATTTGCAATAATACGTAATTAAGCGAATTGGTATAATATAAAAGCATATATTAAAGCCGAGCATTTAAACGCTTGGCTTAAGCGTGTTTTATTTAAATTGATGAGGTGTTGAATGGCTAAAGATAGGTACGCACCAAAACCCCTAACTGACATTATGGCAGGCCTTAATAATCGCTTATCTGCTTATGCAGGTAAAAGCCAAGCGCTAGATAAACAGCAAGTATTGCTTAAAGAGTTTTTAGGCCCAAAGCTTGCTGAAAAATGCCGTGTAAGTAATTACCGCGATGGCACGCTGATGATTGAAGCTGTATCGGCAGCAATTGCCCTTAAACTTAATTATTTAAAAATGGATATGCAGTCGCATTTTAGAGCGGCGGGCATGGCAGAGCTCGGCCAAATTAAAATTGTCGCAAACCCTCAAGCAACAGCGCGCTTAAGCCCAACAACAGATAAACGAGGCCCCGTAGGCAAAGCACCTGGCAATTCAAGAAAAATGAGCCAGCAAACCTCAGATTACCTTAATGCCATTGCCGCATCAGCGCCCCCTTCGCTGAAAGAAAAGCTAGAGCGCCTTGCTCGCCATGGTAAAAAATAACTCGCTAAAGCGCGAATATGGTTGTTGGTAGGGCTATTTTGTTATCTCGTCTCACGGCAAATACTTTGTTACATATTCTATTTTATTGTTTCTTTAATGGGGTTTATCATACAAATTCGGCGTGTTGTTTTAACCGCCTAAATATTAATTTCATTAAGTGAAAGCATCGCAGGGCGCTTTTTATCTTTCTCTGTGGCGCCATAGCTTAATGAAATAGATATTTTATTCTTTACTAACAAACGGAATAATTATGAAAAAAGTAACTATTACCGCCGCAAGTATTGCACTTGCGCTGGGCCTAGTAGGTTGCGGTGAAAAACAACAAGAAACACAAGTAGCCGATACAGCTACTGTTGCAGCACCTGCAGAAAAAACCCTTGAGCTAGGTGTAGACCTTGCCAATATGGATGAGTCAGTTCGTGCGCAAGATGATTTTTATTACCATGTAAACGGGCAGTGGCTTGCTAAAACAGAGATCCCTGGCGACAAGTCTAACTATGGCTCGTTTACACAGTTGTATGAAGAGTCGCAAAAAGCGATGAAAGCAGCACTTGAAAGTGCCGCTAAAAATAGTAATGCTAAAAAAGGCAGCGACGAGTACAAAATTGGTGCTTTTTATAAAAGCTACATGGATAAAGACACACGTGATGAGTTAGGTATTACACCTTTACAACCTTCACTTAATACCATTGATAGCCTAGATTCAAAAGCTGATCTTGCGCCTTTAATGGCTAAAATTCAGCAGCAAGGTGCCAGCTTACCATTTGGCTGGTTTGTAAATAACGATGCTAAAAATTCAAGTGAATACGCGCTGTACTTATCGCAATCTGGGCTTGGCTTACCAGATCGTGACTATTACTTAAAAGATGATGAAAAATTTACTAAAATTCGTGCATCTTACGAGCAATACATCACAGATATTTTAGCTAAATCGGGCGTTGAAAATGCCGCTGATGCCGCTAAAAGCGTTATCGCATTTGAAAGCGCTTTAGCACAGGCACAGTGGAGCCGTGTACAAAGCCGTGATGCCACTAAGTCATACAATAAAATGACTGTAGCTGAGGCAAGTAAGCTAACAGGCGACTTTGATTTAGCTGCGTTTTTCAAAAGCGCTGGGGTAGATACCTCAGACATTATTGTACGTCAGCCAAGCTATTTAGAAGGGTTTGCTGAAGTGTACAAAGAAACAGATTTAGCCACGTGGAAAAACTACTTAAAGTTTCATTTTGTAAGTGGTTACGCACAGTTACTAAGCACTGACTTGGTTGATCTTAAATTTGATTTTTATAGCACCACATTACGCGGCGTAAAAGAGCAGGCGCCTCTTTGGAAAAAAGCGGTGGATGCATCTAACAGCGTACTTGGCGAAATTTTAGGTAAAGTATACGTAAAAGATAACTTCCCACCTGAGGCAAAAGCGCGCATGGAAGAGCTGGTAGATAACGTTATTAAAGGTTACGGCGTTGCTATTGAAAACCTTGAGTGGATGAGCCCAGAAACCAAGCTTGCAGCCCAAGAAAAGCTAAACAAATTTACCCCAAAAATTGGCTACCCAGATAAATGGAAAGACTACTCTGAGCTTACAATTAATCCTGATGATTTAGTGGGTAACTACATACGTTATAGCCAGTGGGCTTACAGCGATATGATTGCTAAATTAGGCAAACCAGTTGACCGCTCTGAGTGGCACATGACCCCACAAACCGTTAATGCCTACTACAACCCAGTAAATAACGAAATTGTATTCCCAGCTGCTATTTTACAGCCACCGTTTTTTAATTTAGACGCCGATGACGCTGTAAACTACGGTGCAATTGGCGCAGTAATTGGCCATGAGCTAGGCCACGGTTTTGACGACCAAGGCGCTAAATACGACGGTGACGGTAACTTACGTAACTGGTGGAGTGAGTCTGACCTTAAACAGTTTGAAGAGCGTACCGGCGCGTTAGTGGCGCAATACAATGAATATAAACCGTTTGAAGATGCAGGTGTGAACGGCGAGCTTACGCTTGGCGAAAACATTGGCGACCTAGGTGGTTTAACGGTGGCTTACAAAGCGTATCAATTATCGCTAGGCGATAACAAAGCGCCTGTAATTGACGGTTACACTGGCGATCAGCGTTTCTTTATGGGGTGGTCACAAATTTGGCGTCGTAAGTACCGTGATGAAGAATTACGTAACCGCTTAATGACAGATCCGCATTCACCAAGTCACTACCGTGTTATTGGTATCTTGTCGAACATGCCTGAGTTTTACGACGCGTTTGACGTAAAAGAAGGCGACAAGATGTATATCAAACCAGAAGACCGCGTAAAAATTTGGTAATTGTTATGCTTTTTGGTTAACTTAGTAAAAACCAGCAAGTGTTTAGCTTGCTGGTTTTTTTATACTAATAACACTGCAGTTATTGCATGAGGGCTTTATGCATCCAGCTTTGATTGCTTAAAATATTTTTATACAAAGCGAGTTGGTTTTGCGCACGTTCTAAATTATGTTCTGCATGGGTGGTTTTAAAGTACACGTCGTTATTTAAGTAATCGGTTAAAAACCGCACACTAAGCATTAGCGGCATAACTTTAGCGCCAAGCAGTAAACTTGCTTGCTCTTTGTTGCTAATTGCCGATTTAAGGGGGGCAAGGTAGCCTTTAACAAGCGCTGTAAATACCTCTTTGCGAATAACCACTTTACCAAGGTTAGTTGAATCTTCTGCCTCAGCGCAGCAAAATGTGCGCACCATGTCTCCAAAGTCATAAAGTAAAAAGCCGGCCATGCAGGTATCTAAATCGATAACTGCTTTTGCTTTATATGTATTGCTGCAATACAGCATGTTATTTATTTTAGTGTCGTTGTGGCACACCCGGGTAGGCAAATCAGCTGTTACCTCAGCCAGTTCTTTTACCAAATGCTGTTGTGCAATGCAGTAGTCAATAACGGTTTTACACTGTTGCAGCCGCTCATTAGTGGCTGTGGCAATGGCTGTATTAAGCTGCTCAAAACGCATGGCTAAGTTATGAAAGTCTGCAATAACAGGGTAGAGGCTTGATGCGTCAAAATCGAGCAAGGCACGTGTAAATGTGCCAAATGCAAATGCCGCTTGCTCTGCGTGTTTAGGCTCTTTGACGATATCTTCACTTGCGCTTTGGCTAATAAAATTAAGCACGCGGTAGTACGCGTTATTAATTATTATAAGGTGTTCACCTTGGTGGGTACTTATATGCTTAACAATATCGAGCGGGTAAGTATTTGCTTGTTGTTTAGCGCTTAAATGCTGCTCAATTAACTGGGCGTTATTGACCAGTTGTGCTGGATTTTCAAATACATGAGTGTTGAGCTTTTGAACAACAAATTGCTGACCAGCATTGGTGAGCAGCCAGGTGGTGTTTATATGTCCGCTGCCTAAAGAGCTCACCTGAGTAAGCTCAGGGTTTAGCGCTAATAGCTCACTTAATTTATTTTGTATTGCTGTATTCATGTGCTTTACGCGTATCGCGCGTGTATTTTTTCAATAATCTCGGCGTTAGCAGCAGGAAACTCATAGTTACTAAGCTCATTAATAGCGACCCATTCACTAGGTTGCCCTTCGGCGCCATGTGCTTCACCGCTAAAGTTACTTACAACGTGAATATCAAGTTTTACACATTTATCGCCATAGTCATGTTCAATCACCATCAGTTGGCTAGAGCTGTGAATGGTAATGCCAACTTCTTCACTGAGCTCACGCTTAAGGGCGGCAAATACGCTCTCACCAGCTTCTACTTTCCCGCCTGGAAATTCCCATAAGCCACCTTGATGTTGCTCATTAGCGCGCTTACAAATGAATATAGCATTATTTTTTTTTATTACGCCTACCGCTACGTTAACTATTTTTGTTGTCATATTTTTTCTCCATAAAAAAAGCGACGCTAGCGTCGCTTTTTAATTACATACAATGCGTCGTTACTTTAATTTACCACAACATTGCTTAAACTTTTGTCCTGAGCCACATGGGCACGGATCGTTGCGGCCAACTTTAGGCGCTGTTCTTGCCATTACAGTTGCGCTTTGAGGGGCTTCACCGCCTACGTGTTCAGCTTCTTCGTGTTGGTACTCGCGAGGGGCATTTTCACTTTTACGGTGTTGCTCTTCTACTTTTTCAACATCTTCTTCGGCACGAACTTGTACTTTACTTAAAATGCCCACTACATCAACTTTTAAGTTTTCAAGCATTTCGGTGAATAGCTCAAACGACTCGCGCTTGTATTCTTGCTTAGGATTCTTTTGTGCATAGCCACGTAAGTGAATACCTTGGCGTAAATGATCCATTGCAGCAAGATGATCTTTCCAGTGCTGATCGAGGCTTTGTAGCATAATCGCTTTTTCAAACTGACGTAGTACAGAGTCGCCAACTTGTTCTTCTTTTTGCTTGTAAGCTTGTTCAACCGCTTGCTCAATACGCTCACGAAGTTTCTCTTCGTATAATTTATTGTCATCAGCTAGCCATTGCGCGATAGGCAACTCAATAAGAAAGTCTTGTTTTAAGCGTTCTTCAAGCCCAGGGATATCCCACATTTCAGCAAGGCTTTGTGGTGCGATGTATTGATCGATCACCCCATTGAGTACATCTGCGCGAATTGCAGTGATTGTTTCTGAAATATCGCCTTCTTCAAGCAACTCGTTACGCTGGGCGTAAACAACACGACGTTGATCGTTTGCTACATCATCGTACTCAAGTAATTGCTTACGAACATCAAAGTTACGTGCTTCTACTTTACGCTGAGCGTTTTCAATTGCACGGTTAACCCATGGATGCTCAATGGCTTCGCCGCGTTGCATGCCTAGTTTACGCATCATGTTAGTCATGCGCTCACCAGCAAATATACGCATTAGCGCATCATCCATCGATAAGTAAAAACGGCTAGAGCCGGCATCACCCTGACGACCAGCACGGCCACGTAATTGGTTATCTATACGGCGCGATTCATGACGTTCAGTACCAATAATATGTAAACCGCCAGCATCAATTACTGCATCGTGACGAATTTTCCACGCTGCTTTAATTTCAGCAATTTGTTCATCTGTTGGGTTTTCTAGTTTTTCAACTTCACTGTTCCAGTTACCACCAAGCACAATATCGGTACCACGGCCGGCCATGTTGGTAGCAATTGTTACAGTACCAGGTAAGCCTGCATCCGATACAATGTCAGCTTCTTGCGCATGGAACTTAGCATTAAGTACGTTGTGCTTAATTTTTTCTTTGCGTAAAAACTGCGATAAATACTCAGAGCTTTCAATTGAAATAGTACCTACTAGCACAGGTTGCCCGCGCTCTTGGCAATCTTTAATATCAGCTAAAATAGCTTCGTATTTTTCTTCTTGTGTTAGGTAAACTAAATCAGCGCGATCATCACGGATCATCGGCTTATTAGTTGGCATAACAACCGTGTCTAGACCGTAAATAGATTGAAACTCAAATGCCTCTGTATCGGCTGTACCTGTCATACCAGCTAAGGTTTCGTATAAACGGAAGTAGTTTTGGAAAGTAATAGAAGCCAGTGTTTGGTTTTCGTTTTGAATTTTTACACCTTCTTTCGCTTCTACAGCTTGGTGTAAACCTTCAGACCAACGACGACCTTCCATTGAGCGCCCTGTGTGCTCATCGATAATGATGACTTCGTTTTCTTTAACAACGTAATCCACATCTTTTTGATAAAGCTTGTGAGCACGAAGCGCAGCATACACGTGGCTTAGTAGAGTAATACTACTGGCTGAGTAAAGCGAATCGCCTTCTTCAATTAATCCACGTTCAGTAAGTAGGTCTTCTACTTTAATTTGACCGCGCTCTGTTAAATGAACTTGTTTAGACTTTTCGTCTATAGTGTAATCGCCATCGCCTTCAATGCCTTCTTCGTCTTCTTTTTCTTGAAGCTCTAAAAGCGGCACAATTTTATTGATTTCGATGTATAGCTCAGAGCTATCTTCAGCTGGGCCTGAAATTATAAGTGGCGTACGTGCTTCATCGATTAAGATTGAATCCACCTCATCCACTACCGCATAAAACAGTGGGCGTTGTACACGCTCATCAATGCTAAATGCCATGTTGTCACGTAGGTAGTCAAAACCAAACTCGTTATTAGTACCGTAAGTAATATCGGCACTGTAAGCTTGTTTTTTCTGTTGTGGCATCATGCCTGGTACGTTACAGCCTACAGTTAAGCCTAAGAACTCAAATAACTCGCGGTTTGTTTCAGCATCACGTTTTGCAAGGTAGTCGTTCACGGTAATTACGTGCACGCCTTTGCCTGTTAAGCCATTTAAGTAGGCTGGAAGTGTGGCTGTGAGTGTTTTACCTTCACCGGTACGCATTTCTGCTATACGGCCTTGATGTAAAACCATGCCGCCTAATAGCTGTACGTCAAAGTGACGCATGCCATTTACACGCTTTGACGCTTCACGTACCACAGCAAATGCTTCTGGTAGAATGTCGTCAAGGCTTTGCCCGTTATCGTAACGTTCTCTAAACTCAGCTGTCTTAGCTCTTAAATCTTCATCAGAAAGCGCTTCTAATTGCGTTTCTAGCGCGTTAATTAGCGCGACCGTCTTTCTTAGGTTTTTAATAGTGCGGTCATTGCGACTACCAAAAATCTTGGTAAATAAATTAGATATCATGATAAAACCGTTACAATGTATTCTTTGCTAACCGAGTGTCGGCTAACCCATTTTTTACAATTGGTAATTAATATGTACTTTTACATAACCTGTAGAACATATTAATTAGCAATTTTGTATTAAAGAGCATTAAAAGCACTGTTTAATACGTGTGCTACTATACCAGACTCTGCCAAACAACAAACTATCTCAATAAAAAGATGTGTATTTAAAACAGAAAAATTTGATCTGATGCGCAAAAAACTAGTTTTATTACGCTAAAAAATAGCAGCAAGTTGTGAAGATATGGTGTTAAAAAATTTAAAAACAAGAGTATAGGGTGGGTAAGTTTTATACTGAGTAACCCACCCTATGACGTAGTGTATTTAAAGCTTAAATTGATTAACCGTTTTGTTTAAGGCAACGGCTAGGTCGCTTAAATCACGCGCTTCATCTGCTAAAATGTGGGCGTGATCAGCTGTGCTGTTTACTAAGCCATTAATTGCTGCAAGGCTGGTGTTAATGTCCTCTGCTACAACCGTTTGCTGCTCTGTTGAGGTGGCAATTTGGTGGCTTTGGTCTTGCACTTTAGTTACCGACTGAGCAATGTTTTGTAATGAACTTAGCACTTCTTTGGTTTGCGATACTGAGCCTTCTGTTTGCTCTTGCCCTTGCAGCATCATTACCGATGCTTGTTGGGCAATTTGCTGTAAGCGAGAAATCATATTACGTATATCGTCTGTTGATTCTTGCGTACGGCTCGCAAGTGAACGCACTTCATCGGCAACTACCGCAAAACCACGGCCATGCTCACCAGCACGCGCAGCTTCAATGGCGGCATTAAGAGCAAGTAAGTTGGTTTGATCGGCAATGGAGTTAATTACATCCACCAATGCACCAATGTTATTACTTTCTTGCTCAAGCCCTGCCACCACTTTAGACGCTTCACCTATGTGTAGCGCAAGTTCGGTCATCACACGTTGTGCTTGAGTTGAGCGGTCAGCCCCTTCGGCAGTAATGGCTTGTACTTCTTCGGCGGCGCTGTTGGTATGCTGTGCGTTACGCGATATTTCAAGTACAGTGCTGGCCATTTCGGTCACGGCGGCACTAACGCTGTCTACTTGTTGTTTTTCTTGCTGTATTTCGGTATTGGTCTGGGCTGATACATTTTTAAGCTGCGCTGCGGCATTGGTCAATTGCTCAGCTTGTGCGGCTGTTTCTAACATCATGCCGCGCAGCTTATCAATGAATGTATTCATGTGATTGGCAAGCTGGCCAACCTCATCTTGGCTGTTAATAGTAATCTTTTGGGTTAAATCGCCTTCGCCCGATGCAATATCACGCATAATATTAGTTAGCGTGGTAATAGGCTGCGAAATCATGTGGGTTGCCCATAATATCATCGCTAAAATGATCACTAAAATAATCACCACTGCGGTGGTTGTGCTGGTAACCGCTTCATTAACGGGGGCTTCAATCATGCTGGTTGGAATTAGTATACCTACATACCAGTCAAGATAAGGTTGTTCTAGTTGTAAGCGATGATACACCACATAATACGCTTCGCCTTTTAAAGTCACCAATTGGCTGCCTTCAAGGTTGTTACGCATTTGGGTATTAAGCTCTGTAAAGCCTGATGTATTGCTAAACTGGCTTTCAAGGCCATCTAGCCCTTCTTTACCTTTAGGGCCTTCATCGGTGTTAGACAGTTTATGGCCAGTGGCATTTGAAAAGTGCACCACCTTTTGATTGCCATCGAGTAAAAAGCCATAGCCTTGGCCGTTAAAGCGGATACCTTCTACCATGTCGTTGATTTTATTAAGCTGTAAATCAACGCCGCCCATACCAATAAGTTTACGCTGTGCGTTGTATACCGGCTGCTGTACAACTGCCGAGGCAACACCTGTGGTTAAATCGACTGATATAGGGCCCACGTAAAGTTTATTTATTTGCAGGGCTTCTTGCCACCAACCACGCTTATAGGCGTAGTAAGGTTGGCCATTGTAATGGCTGGTACGCTCGTTTTCTTTAAAGTATTCGCCGGTGGTTGCTGAGGCAAAAAACGCCGACAGTATATTTTCGTCATTTGAGCTAATACGGACAAAGTCTTGATTAACTTCGTTGTATCCCGGAGCGTTTTTGATTGGCTGATTTCGAGTATCCCAATTTTCAAAAAAATTAACTAAGTGGGGATTATTAACGAACGTAGATACCAGCTTGCCATACTTTGCAAAATAGCTTTGCATTGAAAGTTGTTCGCTTTGTAGGTAGCTTTGAGCTTCGCGCTCAATGTTTACTCTGGAAAGGTTAGCGATGTGATTTACAAAAAATGTTGAAGCAATAATTAGCAAAATGGTGATGGTACCACCAATCAATAATAATATTTTCTTCCGTAATGATAAATTATTTAGCATGAGTGCACGTATTATTGTTATTTAGTAGGTGATATCTAATCATATCTTACTTTAAATCTCTATGAAGTTAGATAAAAAGCACTAATTATGCGTTTAAAATGAAGGGTTATGCAAAAATGGAAACAAAAGCTAATAAATTAGTAGTATTAGGCGCAGGCTGGTTGGGTCATGCTTTATGCTTACAAGCTAAGCAAGCCGGTTGGCAAGTACAAGGTACACATAGAAGTGATGAGCATACAGAGGATTTTCAGCGTCAATTTGTCCTCAATGAAGGGCTGCTAACACACCAAATAGATTTACACGATGCTTACTGGGTGTGTGCAATCCCCCCACGGAGCAGACACAGTGAAAGTAACTACCCAGAAACACTTAGTGCTGCACTTACTCTTTCTAAACAATTAACTGCCAAAGGCTTTATTTTATGCTCATCTACCGGTGTGTACGACCAAGAGCCTGGTGTTTACACTGAAAGCAGTGAAATAAGCTGCACCAATGAGCGACAAATAAAACTGTTCGATAGCGAAGAAAAAGTACTAGAACAAGACGGTAAGGTGCTGCGTTTAGCGGGCTTATTAGGACCTAACCGTGAGCCTGGACGCTTTGTGGCTGGTAAAGAATTAAACTCATCTAGCGAGCAAGTGGTTAATATGGTGCATCAACAAGATGTGATAAACGCTATTTTTGCGGTAATAGAAAACTATAATTCGGGGCAAAACATTTATAACGTGGTGAATCCATCGCACCCCACTAAAGCGAATTATTATGCACAAAAGTGTGCAGAGCATGGCGGTGAAATGCCAACCTTTACCAGTAATGAAAGTGCTGAGCGCAAGGTGCTTGGCTCAGCAATTGAGGCGTTAGGTTTTAGCTATCAGCATGGAATTTAGCATGCGATGGTAGCGGGTTGAGATTAATAAAGTCGCACAACGCCCCCTGAGATAAAAGCGTATTGGTCGCGTCTATATCGGGGGCAAAGTAGCGGTCTTT
This sequence comes from Pseudoalteromonas sp. P1-25, assembly GCF_001401805.1. GTDB lineage: Bacteria > Pseudomonadota > Gammaproteobacteria > Enterobacterales > Alteromonadaceae > Pseudoalteromonas. The sequence goes on along the minus strand of NZ_LKDW01000009.1, from coordinate 93,227 downwards.
ATCATAGTAACTTACATGCTCGCGCAGCAGTGCTTTTGCTTTTTCTACTTGCGGTGAGGGTTTTAGCGGGGCTCTAAACTCAAGCCCTTGAGCAGCTCCAAGCCATTCAATTGCTAATACCCCGCGGGTGTTATTGGCCATTTCATTTAAGCGCCTTGCTGCAAAGGTTGCCATAGAGACATGATCTTCTTGATTAGCAGATGTTGGCAGGCTGTCTACCGAGGCGGGGTGCGCAAGCGATTTGTTCTCGGAAGCAAGTGCCGCCGCAGTTACTTGGGCAATCATAAAGCCTGAGTTAACTCCGCCATTTTCAACTAAAAAAGGCGGCAGTGTAGAGAGGTTTGAATCAATAAGTAGCGCGATTCTTCGCTCTGCCAGCGCGCCTATTTCGGCAATCGCTATGGCTAAGTTATCAGCTGCCATAGCAACGGGCTCTGCATGAAAATTACCACCGGAGATAATATCGCCCACATCGGCAAATACCAGCGGGTTATCGGTAACGCCATTTGATTCACACAGTAGCACTTCTGAAGCTTGGCGAATTTGTGTTAAGCACGCGCCCAATACCTGAGGTTGGCAACGCAGGCAGTAAGGGTCTTGCACTTTTTCACAGTTTACGTGAGATTGGCTAATTTGTGATTGAGTACCAAGTAGCTCTCTAAATACACTGGCTGTATCGATTTGGCCGCGTTGCCCCCGTATTTCGTGAATGCGTGCATCAAAGGGGGCACGGCTGCCCTTAGCAGCTTCTATGCTAATAGAGCCTATAACACAACTTTGTGTGTATAAATCTTCTGCTTTGAAAAGCCCTTGTAACGCAAGTGCGGTAGAAGCTTGTGTACCATTTAACAGCGCCAGCCCTTCTTTTGCACCTAAAGTTAGGGGGGAAAGGTTTGCAATTTTTAGCCCTTGAGCAGCACTTATAATTTCACCTTTGTGACGCATTTTACCTTCACCTAGCAGCGGTAGACACATATGAGCAAGCGGCGCTAAATCGCCCGAAGCACCCACAGATCCTTTTTCTGGTACGCACGGGTAAACTTCACTGCATAGTAGCTTAATAAAAAACTCAATCACCTCAAGGCGTATTCCTGAGTAGCCCCGAGATAGAGAGTTTATTTTTAAGGTCATCATTAACCTTACTGTGCTGTCGTCCATGAGCTCACCTATACCGGCAGCGTGCGAAAGGACAATACTACGTTGAAGTAGCTCAAGCTCGTCATCCGCTATTTTTGTATTGGCTAATAAGCCAAAGCCGGTGTTGATACCGTACACCGTTTGACATTTGCTTATTACGTTTTGAACGGTTTGTGCGCTGGCGGCTATTTGTGTACTGGCGCCATCGACAAGGTTAAGCGTGACAGCTGAGCCATTAATTTTTCTTAGGGTGTTTAAGTCTAACTGCCCTGGTGTGAGAGTGTGTGAAATCATGGCTATTCCTTGTTTAGCATAGGGAGATCGAGATGGTGCTCTTGCGCACAATTTTTTGCAATGTCGTAACCTGCATCGGCATGACGCATAACACCGCTGGCAGGGTCGTTCCAAAGCACGCGGGCGATACGCTCTTTTGCTTCATTAGTACCATCAGCAACAATTACAACGCCGGCATGTTGACTAAAGCCCATACCAACACCGCCACCATGATGCAGTGAAACCCATGTAGCGCCGCCTGCAGTGTTTAATAAAGCATTGAGTATTGGCCAATCAGACACGGCGTCTGAGCCATCTAGCATACTTTCTGTTTCACGATTCGGGCTTGCTACTGAGCCTGAATCGAGGTGATCGCGACCAATAACAACCGGTGCTTTAAGCTCGCCATTTTTAACCATGTCGTTAAAAGCCAGTGCAAGGCGAGCTCGATTTTTTAAACCTACCCAGCATATACGTGCTGGTAAACCCTGAAATTGAATGCGCTCACGCGCCATATCAAGCCAGTTATGTAAGTGGGTATCTTCTGGGATAAGCTCTTTCACTTTTGCATCGGTTTTATAAATGTCTTCGGGGTCGCCCGAAAGTGCAACCCACCTAAATGGGCCAATTCCTTCACAAAATAACGGGCGGATATAAGCGGGCACAAACCCCGGAAAATCAAACGCGTTAGTAACGCCTTCTTCAAATGCCATTTGGCGAATGTTATTACCATAGTCGGTAGTGGCAGCACCTGCTTTTTGCAGTGCTAGCATAGCGTTAACTTGCATTGCCATAGATTGCTTAGCGGCTTTAACAACCGCGTGTGGGTTTTGTTTGCGCATTTTTGCCGCATCTTGCATGTTCCAACCTTGAGGTAGGTAGCCGTTGAGTGGGTCGTGCGCTGAGGTTTGGTCGGTCACGATATCAGGGATAATGTTGCTGTTTGCTAGGGTAGTAAAAATATCGGCGGCATTACCTAATAGGCCTACCGATAGGGCCTTACCTTTAATACACGCATCGGTAATAAGTTTAAGTGCGTGCTCAAGCGTCGTGGCTTTTACATCAACGTAGCCAGTTTTAATTCGAAAATCGATACGGGTTTCGTCGCATTCCACAACTAATGCGCTAAAACCGGCCATCGTCGCGGCGAGTGGTTGGGCACCTCCCATACCGCCAAGACCTGCGGTTAAAACCCATTTACCCTGCGCATTACCGTCAAAGTGTTGTTTTGCCATTGCTACAAAGGTTTCGTAAGTGCCTTGCACTATGCCTTGTGAGCCAATGTAAATCCAAGAGCCCGCGGTCATTTGCCCATACATCATTAAGCCTTTTTTATCGAGCTCATTAAAGTGCTCCCAATTTGCCCAATGTGGCACCAGGTTAGAATTAGCAATGAGAACGCGCGGCGCGTTTTCGTGGGTTTTAAATACGCCCACGGGCTTGCCCGATTGCACAAGCAGTGTTTCGTCGTTTTCGAGCCTATCAAGGGTTTCAATTATTTTATCAAAGCTTGGCCAGTCTCTTGCTGCTCGGCCAATACCGCCATAGACTACTAACGCATGGGGGTGCTCTGCCACTTCAGGGTCTAAATTGTTCATTAACATGCGTTTAGCGGCTTCGGTTTGCCAACTTTTAGCGCTAATTTTGTCGCCATGGGGCGCGCGGATTTCACGGTGTGTGTCGAGCCTGTTGTTCATGAATTTCTCCTGTTGTATATACAAGATGGTCAGCTATAAAAAAACGCCCTTAAGCGTTATCTTGTTATTATTTTTTAAATGTTAAGTGTCCACCCAGGCGGTATTTACTGCCCGGTGATACTAAGCGAGCAAAGCTCACTATGCCTTTTGTTGACCAAGTACGACGAATGACCTGTAAGCAGGGCTCTTCGTTATACAGGTTAAGCCATTGGCACATTTGCGAGTTAGGCATAACCGCTTCCACTGTGTGGCGTGCTTGTGTGAGTGGCGCTACGCTCGATAAGTACTCATGCGGTGTAAGGGTGCTAAAGTCTTGTTGTAAATAACCCGCGGCTAAAGCTGGGTTCACAAACCGCTCTTCAACTTGCAGTGGTTTGTCGTTCTCGTTGTGTACCAGTACACTGCGATACACCACGCTATCTACTTCAACGCCAAGCGCAATGGCGATGGGGGCAACGGCATTGATAGATTCAAGCACGTGCACGCTACAGCTGTAATGCCCGTTACGCTCTTTTACTTCATCGGCAATGTTTTTAATTTCGAGTAGAGATGATTGCGATTTAAAACTTGCTACAAACGTACCTAATCCTTGGCTGCGCGTTAAAATACCGGCATCTGTTAATTCGCTCAGTGCACGTCGTGCGGTCATACGGCTTACAGAAAATTGACTGCTAAGCTCGTTTTCTGAGGGGACGCGTTGGTTTTCTTGCCATGCGCCATTTTTTATTTTATCGACAATAAATTGTTTTATTTGTGCAAATTTAGGAGTGGTCATTACTTATTATTAGCTGTATTTAAAATAAACTATTTAATAAAGATGGCATAATTGTCTTGTATATACAAGGTGTATTGTTAGACTGTATTTCAAGCACGTTAGGGAGCTAAGTATGCAAAATAAAACAACGGGTTACGCTTTAGAAGATCTCGACTTATTATTGACAGATGCCAACATAGCAACCATGGATAGCACAGTTGCTACGCCTTATGGGGCGATAGGAAATGCGGCACTGGCGATTAAAAATGGCGAAATTGTATGGTTAGGTGAGCAATCAAACTTACCCAGTTTTGATGCCTTTGCTACCCCTACATTAAGTATTAAAGGGCAATGGTTAACACCTGGGCTTATTGATTGCCATACACATTTAATATTTGCAGGCTCCCGTTCAGAGGAGTTTGAGCAGCGCTTACAAGGTACAAGCTATGAACAAATAGCTGCACAAGGTGGCGGTATTGCCAGTACCGTTAGAGCCACTCGCGCGGCAAGCCATGAGCAATTATTTGTTGATGCAAAAGATCGCTTAAACACTTTATTTGCTGAGGGCGTGACGACTGCTGAGATAAAGTCGGGATACGGACTTGATGTTGAAAACGAAATAAAAATTTTAGAAGTGGCGCGTTTGCTTAATGAGCATCACCCTATTGATATTAAAACCACGTTTTTAGGTGCGCATGCGTTACCCCCTGAGTACAAAGGCCGTGCAGATGAATACATTGATTTAGTATGTACACAGATGCTTGAGCAAATAGTGGCTAATAACCTTGCAGATGCTGTGGATGTGTTTTGTGAAAATGTAGGCTTTAGTCATGCACAAACAAAGCAGGTGTTTGATGCAGCTAAAAAACATAACTTGCCGGTAAAGTGCCATGCTGAGCAGCTTTCTAATCAGCAGGGCGCGCAGCTGGTGGCTGAGTATAAAGGCCTTTCAGCTGATCATATTGAATACCTTGATGAAAATGGTGTAAAAGCTATGGCTGAGGCTGGTACTGTGGCTGTTTTATTACCTGGGGCTTTTTATTTTTTACGTGAAACGCAGCTTCCGCCCATCGATTTGCTGCAAAAGTATAAAGTGCCTATCGCCATTGCCAGTGACTTTAACCCAGGGACCTCGCCTTTATGCTCTGTGCAATTGATGATGAATATGGCTTGTACTTTATTTAAGCTTACCCCCGAGCAAGCTCTTGCGGGTGTAACGCGCAATGCAGCGCAAGCGTTAGGGTTGAAAGATAGAGGTGTACTAAAGGTGGGTGCAAGGGCTGATATTGCACATTGGCAAATAAGTCACCCTTCACAATTAAGTTACCAATTTGGCGTAAATAAACTGTTAAATCTATGGATTTTGGGTAGAATTAATTAGTTTGTATTATTTTTGTTCATATTAAACATGCTTTTATTAAATTTTATAGCTAATGGAGTGGCGTAAGCTTGAGTATTTTGACTGATAGTAACTTTCCTATATTTTTTAGCGGCGCGCTGTTAATGGCGATGGTGGCTACGTTAGTTGCGGTTAAGAATACCAGTATTAAATTTAGTTATTTATGTACAGCAGTTGTTGGTTTAGCCATTTTAAGCAGTGGCGCTGCTTGGTTGGCAATATTGCTCGCCTTTGGTTTTTGCTTTCACTTATGGCTGACATTTGAACGTAATAGTTGGAGCATGATTATCACAAGTGCTGTTTCTGGCTTGCTATTTGTGGTGTTGTTTTCGGCGCATTTACTCATGAATGTGCCTCTATTTTGGGTGGTGGTGGCAATTATCCTGCAGGCGGTTGTAGGGCTAATGAACGATGAAGAAGAGCCCAAAGTTGAAGATTTGCATAATATCAACGAGCCTGAACCGTACCAAGATGACTCTCCCCTTGCTGCATTTGCTGATAAACAACAGTTACGTCAAGGTTATTACAGCTGGTGTAAAGAAAAACAGCTAGAAGCTGCACTGGTAATTGTGCGTTTAGAAGGGTTTGAGCAAGTTAATCAACATATTGGTAGAGACTTTGGTGATTTGTTGTTGGCACAATCAGCTAATAGAATAAAAGGCTTACTAAATAACGACGATGTGATTGATTTAGGGGGCTATGAGAAGCTGGCGCATTTAGGCGGTCTTAACTTTGCGTTTATTTGTAGCCTAGCTGCGCATAAACATACTCATGAACACATTATTGAGCAAATTATTGGCGCAACACTCAAGCCGTTCAATGTTGCTAATTGTACAGTAGAGGTAAAAGCAAGAGCGAGTTACGTTAATTGCGATGAGCAAGATGCTAACTTTGATAACTTAGTATCGTGTGCTTACTTAGCTCTTGATAGACAGCCTAAAAAAGCAGTGGTTGTGTACCATCAACAAATGATGGTTGAACAGCTCGAGCAGCAAGCCCGCTTAAAAGAGCTGGCTAATATTGATTTTGTAAGCGAACTTGAGCTTTATTTTCAGCCTATTATTCGTAACGATGACGGCCAAATTGAATTTTTAGAACTCCTACTGCGTTGGCAGCATCCCCAGCAAGGTATTTTATCTGCCCACCGATTTATTGATGATATTCGTATTGCGGGCTTAGCTTACCCACTAGCTAAATTTGTTATAGAGCGCGCTGCAGAGCTTGCCATGGCACTTCGCATTGAGGGTATTGCTATACCACTGAGCATTAACTTATTTGGCCCTGAAATGCTTAACGAAGAGTTTATTGAGTTTGTTGATGGCGTGGTGAGTGAACACAACTTACAGCATGGGGATTTAATTGTTGAATGCCCTCTGCATATATTCACAGATTTAGATAATAAGGGACGCGCCATGATTGCGCGATTAAACAATTTAGGTTTAAAAATATGTGTTGATGGGTTAGGCGATAACCCAATTGTGCTTTCTAAGCTGCCAAATTTAGCGGTTGAGTACATTAAAGTGGCACCATCGCTAACCGCCGATTTTAGCAATCAGAATAATATTCGCAGCCTAGTTGGCGGTATGGTTGAAATGCATAACCAACAAAATACCAAGGTTATTTTTGAGGGCGTTGAAACCTTAGATCAATTAAAGTTTGTAAAAAGCTTAAAAGCCCATGCGGCACAAGGTTATTATTTTGGCCACCCGTTGAGTAGTATTGGTTTAATGAGTTGGCTGAAGCAGTGGCAGGCTCATCAAGCACAATGAGTTATCATTTTTAAAAGTGGCGCTTTATCATCTCGATAGGCCCGTTTAATCACCGCGCTTTATGAGATTGCTCAGAGTACTCAATGTTACTATTTCGTGCTAACTAATTTTGCCTGTAAGTATGTATTTACTAACGCACTAATAATTTGCCCACAGCTTTGCATACCGGCTTTTAACCCTGCAGGGTGATTTATCGGTGCAGCTTCACATAAATGTAGGTAACGGGCAGTGCTGTGTTTTGCTGTTAAATATACATAGTGCTCAGCATCACTGACACTAAAACCGCAGCATGTGTAAGCGCTGGCTGGTAAAAATGAAATACTGTCTAGGTCGAGTTCAATACCCAGTGGCGCATTATTAAACCCTGCTAAGGCGTGCTGTACGGCATCAGTTAGTGATATTTCTCGACGTATATTAATGGCCTGATAGCTGTGATAACGACATTGATTTTGCGCGATCAAATCAAAAATGGCTTGGTTATTTTTTTGCTCATGCAGGCCAATAATATGATATTGCTGCAATGCATTTTTTTTCAAAGCATAGCTAAACCCATTGCCACTATGACGGCCTTCGCAAGGGCGTAAGTCTGCATGGGGGTCAAAATTTATAGCGTTAACAGCAGCCCCAATATGCTTGCTTAAAGCACTGAGTATACCAAAGCTATTATTGTGTCCGCCGCCAATAACAATAGGCTCAAGGCCAGCATTAAATATAAGCATTAATACCGCCTCTACTCGCTCATCTATTGTTGCGCATAACTTGCGTAGTTGAGCCAGCTCTTCAGTGTGCTGGTTATTTAAGCCTTGGGCTTGCGCCATTACATCATCAACGTCAATTTCGCCTAACAGCAGTACCTGCTGTGCTGCGCTAAACTGGTTAACAGGTTGGTTTAAAAAGTATTGTAAAAAAGCGGGCCATGCCTGATGCGAGCCACCCCGGCCTAAATTAGCGCGAGGGCCTATATCTTCACATACACCAATTAATACGTAGCGAATACCAAATTGCGCTGCATCATTAAGTGCTTGTTGTACATTTACGTGGGTGTCTAATAGAGCAACAGACTGCCAGGTTTTTGTTTCGTTAGTGCGTGTGGAGCAATAGGGTTTAACGGCGTTTTCATCATACACTTTTAAGGTAGGGTGCACTGTGTTGAATCCGTATTGAGCAGTAAATAAATAGGGGTGGAGTAAGCTGTGCTTTTTCAAGCACAGCGTGTTACTTTATTCTTCGATAACTTCTAGTTCAAGTTCTTCGGCTGATAATACAATGCCAGTACTATCTGCATAGATAAAGTCATCATCAAAAAACGACACACCGGCAAAGTTAACGCCAATGCCATCTTCACCAGCGCCTTCGCTGTCGGCGGCAACAGGGATTGATGCAATTGCTTGAATACCTAAATCTATTTCTTCTAGCTCGTCTACATGACGTACAGCACCAAATACAATAATGCCGTTCCAGTTATTATCAAGCGCAAGCTCTGCAAGTTCAATGTCGATAAGAGCGCGTCGTGTTGATCCGCCTCCGTCGATAAGTAGTACTTGATCAGTACCATCTTGTGAGAGTATTTCACGGATCAGTTCATTATTTTCAAAACATTTAACGGTTTTAATTCGGCCGCCAAACGTGTGTCGACCACCAAAGTTGATGAACATCGGTTCAAGCACATCAACCACATCGGCAAAAAAATCACATAAGTCAGAAGTGCTGTAATCCATTATTTTATCCTCAAAGGGTACATAAGTTACCCTCAGTATACCCTCCTTATATGCAATAACAACGACTTAATCGCAGTAAATTTATTCAAAAAATAACGAAATTAGAAATGGCAACAATAGTGTCTTAAAAGCGTCACTCAATTGTTATTTTCTGCCACTAAGCTTTCATTATGGTTAGATATTGTGCAGCTGAAGGTGAATTATGAATGACAACAATGTGTTTAAAAAAATGGCTCGAATAGATGAACAACTGTTTTTAACTTTGTTTAATTATAACTCGCCCAAATGGTTAAAAACGGCTGCGCTTGGTTTATCTAAAAGTGGTAATGGTGGTTTATATTTACTTATGTGTTGCGCAGTTTGGTGGCTAAGTACCAATGAGCAGCATCAGTTATTGCCAATATCGGTGTTACTGGGGTTTGCAATTGAAAGACCGATATATTTTTTAGCAAAGCGTAGCTTTGCACGTATCCGCCCCTGCGATTGCCTTGTGAGCAATGCGTATATTGTCCCGAGTGATAAATTCAGCTTACCTTCTGGGCACAGTGCGGCTGCTTTTTTAGTTGCGGTAATATTGGGCCACTTTTTTGCAGAGTATGCATGGCTATGGTTTAGTTGGGCCTCAGGTGTGGCGGTTTCTCGCGTGGTATTAGGCGTACATTTTCCAGCAGATATAATAATAGGCGCCGTTATTGGCAGTTCATGTGGTTTATTTGCGCTAGCTTTGGTGGTGCCAGTATGAAGATACTATACGGCATACAAGGGACAGGTAATGGCCACATTACGCGTGCCCGTGTTATGGCAAGTTGTTTTAAAGAGTTAGGTATAAATGTTGATTACGTTTTTTCAGGACGCCCTGAAAAAGAATACTTTGATATGCAGGACTTTGCTGATTACAAAACGTTTCGGGGGTTATCGTTCAGCACTAAAAACGGCCAAGTAAAAAGCTATCAAACATTAAAAAATGCCCGTGTCTGCGAGTTGGTTAACGATATAAAATCATTTGATGTAAAAAAATACGACTTTGTCTTAAATGACTTTGAGCCTATTTCAGCCTGGGCTGCAAAGTGCTCAGGCGTACCTGTAGTTGGTATTAGTCACCAGGCGGCTTTTTTATCTAATAGTGTGCCTATGTTTGGTCGAGGTTTATTTAGAAAATCTCTTATTAAGCACTATGCGCCAGCAAACACCTATTTAGGCGTACATTGGCAGCCTTTTGCAGATAATATTATACCGCCCTTTATTGCAAACCATAACCATGGCAACCCAGTCGCGGTTATGAATAAAGTGCTTGTATACTTACCCTTTGAAAACCTCGACAACATTATTGATTATTTGAAGGACTTCCCTGAAAAAGAGTTTTATTGTTACCACCCACACGCGCAAGATAAATCCCTTGGACACATTCATTTACGCGCTCCTTCACGGGCGGGGTTTTTAAACGATTTAGCAAACACAAGCGGTGTTATTGGTAATGCAGGCTTTGAGCTGGCAAGTGAGGCTTTAAAGCTTGGGAAAAAGTTATTACTTAAACCACTCGATGGCCAGTTTGAACAAGATGCAAATGCGCAAACATTACGGGCGATGAAAATGGCTCATGTAATGAACTACTTAAACCCCCAAGCCTTAGATGACTGGAATAGTGCTCCGCAAAACAAGCAGATCAACTTTCCCAGTGATCCAGCTCCTCTGGTGCACTGGTTGCTTAAAAAACAATGGCATAACACTCACTCATTGCATAAAAATTTATGGGGTAGTGTCAATCTAATGGCATGACTTACATACAATAAAATTAACAAAAAGTTTAAAAAAAAGCGCCATAACGTACTACACTAATAGTGCATATTTAATATAGGTGTTTTCAATGAATTTTTTACAAAACTTAACTATTAAAAGACGTTTACAACTTAATGCAGTGGTAGTCGGTCTGGCAATGGTCATTTTGTTGTGTGTGATAATTTATGAGTCACGTGTAACACTTAATCTGAACAAAACAATTCAGCTTGCAGAAGAGCTCAACGTACATGCACTAGAGCTTAGAAAGTATGAAAAAAACTTTCTTTTTTACAAGCAGCAGGAAGCACTTACATCATTTGATAAGGATTTTAAACAGCTAAGCACTAAAATCAAAGAGCTGCAGGAGGTAATGCAAAAGCAGGGTATTACCACAGCGCAAGTTGAGCATTTTCATACGCTTATTACTAACTACAACAACAATTTTTCAGAGGTTGTTAGGTTACAGCAGCAGATAGGTTTAAACCCTAAAGATGGGTTATATGGCAAGCTTAGAAATGCAGTACATGAAGTTGAAGAACTATTAAAAGAGCAAGATAACTTTGAGCTTTTATCAGTAATGCTTCAGCTTCGACGTGCTGAGAAAGATTTTATGCTGCGCTTTGATGCAAAATACTTAACTCGCTTTAATAACCTTATCAGTACGTTTAAGCAAAAAATTACGCAAGCTAATTTGCAAAGTAGTTATAAGTCGCAAATAAACCCGTTAATAGATACTTATCAGGTCGCTTTTCAAAACCTAGTTAAAGCACAAACTGAGTTAGGACTAGATTTAGACTCAGGTGCACTAGGCGTTATGCGTATTAACGTAGAAAAAAGTGACAAAGTTGTAAGTGAAATCGTTGAGTCAACTAAGTCACAAGTTGAAACAAGTGTTGAACAAGCAGAACTTATAGCCATTATAGTTTTTGTTCTTTCAGGGGTTATCGTGTTGGCGTTGGTGTACTTAACTAGTCATTCAATCATTGTACCTATTGAACGAGTGTATCACACCATAAACGACATACGCCGCAATAACGATTTAAGCGTAATGATAGAGCAAACAGGTAATGACGAAGTTACCATCATGACCTCAGACTTTAATAGCTTAATAGGCGATTTTAAAAACCTCATAAACGAAGTTAATACTGCGCTTAATACGTTAAATGTAGCAACAGAGCACTTATCTGAAAGCACCTCTGCAACAAGTTCAGGCATGCAAGAGCAATTACACGAAGCGGATATGGTGGCCACTGCGGCTACGCAAATGCAGGCAACGATTCAAGATATTTCGCATAACACCGAAGCTGCTGCTAAAAAAGCAGAGTCAACCAATCTAAGCGCGCAGCAAGGGCGCAATGAAGTAGATTCTACGGTTATGCACATACGCGATTTATCTTCGTCGTTAGGCAATGCATCAAGTGTGGTATCGCAACTTGAAAAAGACGGTGAAACCATAGGCTCAGTACTCGATGTAATCAGAGGCATTGCAGAGCAAACCAATTTACTGGCATTGAATGCCGCGATAGAAGCCGCTCGTGCTGGTGAGCAAGGGCGAGGATTTGCTGTAGTGGCAGATGAAGTGCGCTCGCTTGCGCAACGCACACAAGAGTCTACCAGTGAAATTGAAGGCATTATTAATACGCTTCAGCAGCGCACGCAAGAGGTCGTCAGCATTATGCATCAATGTCGTTCTCAAGGCGATGAGAGTGCTTCACAAGCTATTAAAGCGGGTGATTTACTCGGCGCTATTACCGAGGATGTGCAAACCATAATGGAAATGAGCACGCAAATTGCTGTTGCCATTGATGAGCAAAGTCAGGTGGCATCAGAGGTAAACAAAAATGTAGTACGCATTAGAGACATTGCCCAAGATGCCTCTGAGCATGCAGTGAATAATGCGCAAACCAGTGAAGAAGTCTCTGAACAAGCGCGCGTATTATTTGCGGCTATTGATAAGTTTAAAGTGTAATACAGCGTAGCGTTTAAAAAGCCAATAAGGTTTAGGGAACAAACTTTATTGGTACGCTATCTTTGTTTTGTTCGTGCTCGGTAAGGCGCGCTTGGTATTTATCCCACAAGGTTTTTTGCTGCGCTTGTAGTGCTTCAAAGTAACTCCAGCTAAATAGCCCGCTGTTGTGGCCATCATCAAAGTCTAACCTAATTGCGTAATGCCCCACCGGTACAATCTCTTTTATACCAACATGTTGTTTATTAAGTACCAACTTCATTGGCTCTGCACCATGTCCTTGCACTTCGGCAGAGGGGGAGTGAACGCGTAAAAACTCGCAGCTAAATACAGCCATACTGTCATCATCAAAGTAAACATCTAGGTTTTTACTCACGCTATGATAATGCACTTTTGTTACGTGTTTCATTTTATATGTCCCATTAAAAAGCCCCCAATATGGAGGCTTTTAGTATAGTATTTTTGCCTACCTTATAAAATAAAGCGGCTTAAGTCTTCGTCTTCTACAAGTGCACCTAAGTGTTTTTCTACGTAGGCGGCATCTATAGTAAGGGTAGAGCCTGCCTGCTCAGATGCATCGTATGAAATTTCTTCCATTAGCTTTTCCATTACCGTATGTAAGCGACGCGCACCAATATTTTCGGTTTTCTCGTTAACTTGCCATGCCGCTTTGGCAATACGATCTATTGCATCATCACTAAACTCAACGTTAACTTGCTCAGTTTTAAGTAGCTCACGTTGCTGCTCAGTAAGTGAAGCATGTGGCTCGGTAAGAATACGTTTAAAGTCATTAGCACTGAGCGCTTCAAGTTCTACACGAATAGGTAAACGGCCTTGTAACTCAGGGATCATGTCTGATGGCTTAGCCATTTGGAACGCGCCCGATGCAATAAATAACATGTGATCGGTTTTAACCATACCGTGCTTAGTATTTACAGTTGAGCCTTCAATTAGTGGTAGTAAGTCGCGTTGCACACCTTCACGGCTTACATCTGGACCTGACGAATCGCCACGCTTACAGATTTTGTCTATTTCATCAATAAACACAATACCGTTTTGCTCTACAGCAAAGATAGCCTGCTCTTTTAACTCTTCAGGATTAACGAGCTTAGCGGCTTCTTCTTCAGTTAATAGTTTGAAGGCTTCTTTAATTTTTAACTTACGCTTAGTACGTTTGTCGCCACCCATGTTTTGGAACATGCTTTGCAGCTGGTTGGTCATATCTTCCATACCAGGTGGTGCCATAATCTCTACATTTGGCTGCGCTTGCGCTAAATCTATTTCTATTTCTTTATCATCAAGCTGACCTTCGCGTAATTTTTTACGGAATGTTTGGCGAGTCGATGAGTTGTCATCACGCTGCGTTTCACCGTATTGATCTTTAGCGGGTGGTAAAAGTGCATCTAAAATACGCTCTTCTGCTGCTTCTTCTGCGCGGTGTTTAAACTTTTTAGTTTGTTGCTCGCGGGTCATTTTAATTGATACATCAACTAAATCGCGAATGATAGTTTCTACTTCTTTACCAACATAACCTACTTCAGTAAATTTAGTCGCCTCTACTTTAATAAAAGGCGCATTTGCTAGTTTAGCTAAACGGCGGGCAATTTCAGTTTTACCAACACCGGTTGGACCAATCATTAAAATGTTTTTAGGGGTTACTTCGCTACGTAGGTCATCGTTTAATTGCATTCTGCGCCAGCGATTACGCAAGGCAATAGCCACGGCTTTTTTAGCTTTAGCTTGACCAATAATATGCTGATCTAACTCGTGTACAATTTCTCTTGGGGTCATAGCAGACATAATGGGTCCTATTATAGTTCTTCGATTGTTTGGAAGTTGTTGGTAAATACACAGATATTGCCAGCAATGGTCAGGCTTTTTTCTACGATATCGCGAGCGCTTAAATCGGTATTTTCTAATAGGGCAGTGGCTGCTGATTGAGCAAAGTTACCACCGCTACCAATAGCAATTAAATCGTTCTCTGGCTGCACTACGTCACCGTTACCTGTGATAATTAGTGAAGCAGTTTCATCTGCAACTGCCAACAACGCCTCAAGCTTGCGCAGAGCTCGGTCGCTACGCCAATCTTTGGCCATTTCTACAGCGGCTTTAGTGAGGTTACCTTGGTGCATTTCTAGTTTGCTTTCAAAGCGTTCGAAAAGGGTAAAAGCATCAGCAGTACCGCCGGCAAAACCAGCAATTACTTTGCCATTATAAAGGCGTCGAACTTTGCGGGCATTGCCCTTCATTACGGTATTACCAAGCGATACTTGGCCGTCGCCACCAATTACTACTTTATTGTCGCGGCGTACACTTACGATAGTGGTCATGTTATTCCTCATCATCAAGCTGCGAGGGCAGCTTGTAAAAAACGATTATGAAGAGGTTATATGGGTGAATGCACTAATTTCAAGTCCAGCCCCAAATTCCGCAGCTAACAACGTGTACTCGCTTGAGTTTGTTTTTGTCGCTCTCGGCTTGGCGCTTTGTTTTGTATGGGCCTAAACGCACTTTATACCAAACCCCGTTAGTACCGGTGGTTTTTTTAATTTCAGAAATTAAGCCCGCGAAAGCAATTTTAGCTTTAAGGGTTTCAGCTTGCTCATGTGTTCTAAACGACCCACACTGCATAACATAGGGGCCTTTTTGCTCAATTTCTCTCACTTCTACTTGGATCTCATGCTCTTTAATTTCTTCAATGAACTTAGGGGCGCGAGGTTTAGCTATTTCTACTTTTTCAGCTGTTTTAGGGTGTGCCTGCTGCTCAACAAGCTCAGGATCAGCATTATTTTTAATAAACCATAAGCCGTAGGCAAACCCACCTACAAGCAAAACAGTAATAACAACTAAAAGTATAGGAAATGGTTTTTTAGCAGGGGTCTGCTTGGTGTTTTTTCTACCCGATGGTTTTTTATTAATATAATCGTGCTGTGCCATTTGGCTTTAACCTAAATCATGTCTATAGGGTCAACATCAAGGCTCCAGCGCACTTTTTGTGCGAGTTTGCTGGTGCTTAAATAGTCAACCATTTGCGCAAGATACTGATGCAATACTTTGCGGTCTTGCGCTTGAATGTGTAATTGAAATCGATACATACCCGCCACTCTTTCAAGTGGAGCAGGGATTGGACCGAGCAATTGTATACCAGATACACCGTTAACAGGAACCAAATCCGTCAAAAAATCGACAACTTGCTTAATACTGTGCCCTTGTGCCCTGACTATAGCCATATTAGTGATGGGTGGTAAATCAGCGTCATCTCGCTCACTTAAAGCAAAACGGGCAAAGTCTTGATAGCCGTTATTAACTAAATCTTGTAAAAGAGGGTGTTCTGGAAAGTGCGTTTGCAGTAATACTTGCCCAGGCTCCCCCGAGCGACCCGCGCGCCCAGCAACTTGAGTCACTAGCTGGGCTAAATGCTCAGTAGCTCTAAAGTCACACGAGTACAAACCACTATCTACATCTAATATAAGCACTAAGCTAACATCGGCAAAATGATGACCTTTAGCTAACATTTGTGTGCCCACTAAAATACGCGCTCCACCTTGGTTTATTTCCTCTAAGGCTTTTTCTAAGCTTCCTTTACGGCGGGTTGAGTCGCGGTCGATGCGACTTACGGGCGTATCGGGAAATTCACTCGATAAAAACTCTTCAATTTGCTCTGTGCCTTTTCCGTTAGGAAAAATTTGCGTGCTACCGCAATCAGGGCATTGATGAGGTACAGGGTGCTGCTCACCACAGTGATGGCAAATCATTTGACCAATGGCTTTATGAAAGGTGGCACTAGTGCTGCAACGATTGCACTCACTGAGCCACCCACATTCGTGACAAATAAGCGTAGGAGAAAAACCGCGACGATTTAAAAACACCATAACTTGCTTACCGCGGTTTAAATGTTGGCGCATAGTGGCAAGGCTTGCATGAGCAATACCCGCTTGATCGGGCTGACCTTTCATATCAAGCAACATAAACTGATTATCGGTTGCTGTTTGCGCGCGCTCTGTAAGGCTTAAAAGTTGGTATTTATTGTTTATAGCTTTGTGCAGTGTTTCCAGTGCTGGGGTGGCACTGCCTAAAATAAGCGGTATTTTATGCTGAAATGCCCGATAAGCTGCTAAGTCGCGTGCGTGGTAACGTAAGGTATCTTGCTGTTTGAATGATGAATCGTGTTCTTCATCAACCACTATCATTCCTAACTTTAAAAAAGGGAGAAAAATACTTGAACGGGTACCTATTACAATTGCGCAGCTGCCTTTTTCGCAAAAACGCCATGTTTGCAAGCGCTCGTTATCGGTGAGGGCTGAGTGCCATAGCATTATTGGGGTATCAGGGAAGCGACGACGAAATCGGTTGACGGTTTGTGGCGTCAACCCTATTTCAGGTACTAGTACTAGGGCTTGTTCGCCACGTTTGAGGACTTCTTCTAAGCATTGTAAATATACTTCGGTTTTACCGCTGCCGGTCACACCTTCTAATAAAAAGCTATTAAAACCAACGCTTTGATTTATTGTTGTGCACGCTACGGCTTGCTCTTTATTCAGTACTGGCTTAGTACCGACTGTGGGCGCAACGCTTTGCCATTGGTTGTCGTGCTCAATGCTTTGGGTTATAAATTCCTTATCTATTAAGGCATCTATTGTTTTTTTACTAAAGCCGAGCGCTTTTAGTTCGGTTAATGATGACTTACCTGATTGTGCGAGCTGCTTTAACAAGTTTAATTGGGTTTTCGCTTTTAATGACGGTATTTTTGCGCCTTTTTCGGTAAGACTAACCATACTTATGCTGGTTTTATCAGGGTGCTCACCTTGGCGAAGCGCACTAGGCAGCGCAATGTGTATAGTTTCACCGAGTGGGTAGCAATAATAGCGGGCGGTAAAGCTAAGCAGTTCTAAATGCTGCGATGATAAAATGGGGGTTTGGTCAATAACTTCACTAACCGCTTTAATTTTGTTCTCGGGTACATCGGTATGCGTTTTAAGTGCAAGAACAACAGCTACTTTCTTTTGATTCCCAAAAGGCACCAAAACACGCATCCCTGGCATAATTGTCGCTGAGGGCGAGATAAGTTGTTCATCTATTTTATAATCAAAGGTGCGTGGTAACGGAACTTTTATAGCAACTTCAACAAAGCGCATAACAACTCATGTGATAAAGGGTAATAGCTTAATGTACTAAAAATAAGGCTAAAAACCTATACTCAAATAGTCGCTCTAAGGCTAGTTGGTTACTTTTTTGACAAAAAGCGTAATTAAAGCTTGTGCGGGGCAGGCTAGTTGGATAAAATCCGCGGCCTATAAATTTGTTTTAACGACGTATGGTGCCAGACTTCGGGTTTGGAGAGCGATGCGGCCTTAACTAGAGGTTCCTATGAAAGAAGGTATTCACCCTAAGTACGAAGTAATTTCTGCAACATGTTCATGCGGAAACAAATTCGAAACTCGTTCTACTCTTTGTAAAGACATTCACCTAGACGTATGTTCAGCGTGTCACCCGTTTTACACTGGTAAGCAAAAGATTTTAGACACTGGCGGCCGTGTTGATCGCTTCAACAAGCGCTTCGGTGCACTTAGCAGCAAAAAATAATTATTGCTGTTTAGTAAAAAAAGCATCTTCGGATGCTTTTTTTGTGTCTAAAATTCACCTTTTTGGGTATAAAACTACCAATTATTACCATATTCCCACTGCATAACTATTTCCTGTTCTTATTCTGAATATGCATAAAGCTTTGCTGACAAACAGACAATTCTTCTCTATATTTTTTATACGTTAATTTTTAACCAAGTTGCTAAAAGCGCTAATCGTGGCGATATTTGTTTTTAACAGTGATTAACGCGCCATAATGGTGCAGTTTGATAAACTAATATCATGCAAAATACTAAAAATATTGTTTAGGTAAAATGAACCTCAAAAAGCACTTTTTAAATGAATTTTTATTTTTTAATGTTGATAACTTTTAGCGAAGTTGCTGATAAATCACTTAAAATTAACGGATATAGCATATAACAGGATAGACCTGATATTGCTTGGAATTTAAAATTAATAAGAGTATCTTAGCCCCATACTCCCTCTCACTTAACTTAAATTGCAGGATACCATCGCGTTATGTCAGATTTTCGTGAACAAGCATTACATTACCACTCTCACCCCGTTCCAGGCAAAATCAGCATTGAGCTAACAAAACCAGCTGAAACGGTGCAAGATTTAGCATTAGCCTATAGCCCAGGTGTAGCAGAGCCTGTGCGAGAAATTGCAGCAGATCCAGCCAATGCGTATAAATACACCGGTAAAGGTAATATGGTTGCAGTTATCAGTAATGGTACGGCAATTTTAGGTTTAGGTAATTTAGGGCCACTAGCCTCTAAGCCTGTTATGGAAGGTAAGGCGCTCTTATTTAAGCGTTTTGCCGGCCTTGATTCTATTGATATTGAAGTTAAGCATCGCACCACCGAAGATTTTATAAATACAGTGGCCAACATTGCCGACACGTTTGGTGGTATTAACTTAGAAGATATTAAAGCGCCAGAGTGTTTTGAAATTGAAAAAGCGCTTATTGAACGCTGCAGTATTCCGGTTTTTCATGATGACCAACATGGTACCGCTATTGTAACTGCAGCAGGAATGCTTAACGCATTAGAAGTGCAAGGCAAATCAATAGAAGATGCCATTATTGTATGCTTAGGTGCCGGTGCTGCAGCAGTTGCGTGTATGGAGCTGTTAATTAAGTGTGGAGCACTGCGCGAACATATTTATATGCTAGACCGAAAAGGGGTTATTCATACCCGCCGCGATGACTTAAATGAATACAAGCAGCTTTTTGCTAACAATACAGATAAGCGCACGCTGCAAGATGTAATTGCTGATGCAGATGTGTTTGTAGGTGTATCGGGCCCTAATTTGCTAGCACCTGAAGACCTAAAGTTAATGGCCGATAAGCCAGTGGTATTTGCATGTTCAAACCCAGATCCTGAAATTGCACCTGAGCTTGCGCACAGTGCACGTAAAGACTTAATTATGGCCACAGGGCGTTCTGATTTCCCTAACCAGGTTAATAATGTTTTATGTTTCCCGTTTATTTTCCGTGGTGCTTTAGATGTGCGTGCAAGCGCAATTAACGATGAAATGAAAATAGCTGCTGTTGAAGCTATTCGTAGTATTGCTAAAGAGCCAGTGCCTGAGCAAGTATTAAAAGCAGCGGGTGTAGAAAAGCTCGAATTTGGTGCAGATTACATTATTCCTAAGCCGATGGACCCGCGTTTATTACCACGTATAGCCAAGGCGGTTGCGATTGCGGCTGTTGAATCGGGCGTGGCACAAATCGACTTACCTGAAAATTACATGGCATAATATATAGCGCTTAAACAAAAAAACCTCAGCATGCTGAGGTTTTTTTGTTTAAAAAGACGTTTTATTCTTCGTCTAAAATAGGCACTTCTAAACCCATTTCTTGCATTATTTTTTTAACTTCTTCAGGTACTTTTTCTGCGTTGTCTTTACGTAGGTCATCATCATTAGGTAATGGTTGGCCTGTAAAAGCATGCAAAAACGCTTCGCATAGTAACTCGCTATTTGTTGCATGACGCAGGTTGTTTATTTGACGACGTGTACGCTCATCAGTTAATACTTTTAATACATTTAGCGGGATCGAAACGGTGATCTTTTTAACTTGCTCTGATTTTTTCCCGTGTTCTGCGTATGGGTGAATATACTCACCATTCCATTTAGCCATAAGATGTATCGTTGCCTCAGATTATTAATTTCTCACACGGCGTAAAAAGCGTGTAAATATGCGTGAAATTCTATCGTTTTAAAAAAGATAGTCAAATAATAGATAGCAATCTATCTTAATAAGCTGGTTGTAACGGCAAATAAAGATTTATGAGGGCTTTACACGTATATTATTTTTAGCCATCTAGAGCTTTAAAATCTTTGACTTATTATAATGGATAACTTACTCTTTTAGACGTCTAAACATCCAAATTAATCAGGTGACGAATATGAGCGAAAAAAACAAAGCAACCATTGCTGTACGAAATGGGGTTGATGCCGATAAACATCATGGCGCCGTTGTACCGCCAATTTATTTATCGACGACGTATTCGTTTGCCGATTTTGATACTAAGCGCGCATATGACTATGGGCGCAGTGGCAATCCTAATCGCGATATTTTAGCAGAAACGCTAGCAGAGCTTGAAGGTGGCGCGCGGGGCATTATTACTGCTACGGGCATGGCTGCTGTGCATTTAGCCACACAGTTATTAAATAACGATGATACCTTGGTTATCCCTCACGATTGTTATGGCGGCAGCTACCGTTTATTTACGTCGTTAGAAAAGCGCGGCTTGCTTAAACTTAAAGTACTTGATTTAACTAAACCAGAAAGCCTAGAACAAATTTTAACCATTAAACCTAAATTAATTTGGATAGAAACACCCAGTAACCCTGTGCTGCGCCTAACGGATATTAAAGCCGTGACGGATATAGCAAAACAGTGCGGTGCATTAGTGGCTGCCGATAACACCTTTTTATCACCGGCATTACAAAACCCAATTAAGTTTGGCGTAGATATTGTGGTGCACTCAACCACTAAATATATCAACGGCCATTCTGATGTTGTAGGCGGTGCAGTTGTTGCTGCAACACAAGAGCTTGGTGATGAGCTTGCTTGGTGGGCCAATAACATTGGCATTACCGGCGCTCCATTTGATAGCTATTTAACGTTACGTGGTTTACGTACTTTAAATGTGCGCTTAAGGCAGCACCAAGAAAATGCTCTGACGATTGCTAAATACCTTGAAAGCTCTGAGTATGTTAGCCAAGTTTACTACCCTGGCCTTGAATCGCACCCTCAACATACGCTTGCTAAAGCCCAACAACTTGGCTTTGGTGGCATGGTTAGCTTTGATATTAAGGGGGATGTGGATGATGCTGCGGCGTTTTTAACAAGCCTTAAAGAGTTTAGCTTAGCTGAATCGCTAGGTGGGGTTGAGAGTTTAATTTGTCACCCTGCGACCATGACTCACGCAGGTATGGAGCCAAAAGCGCGTCTAGAAGCGGGAGTGGGCGATACGTTAATTCGTATTTCGGTCGGTATTGAAGATGTAGAAGATCTATTAGCTGATTTTGAGCGTGTTTTTAACTTAGTTAAACCTGGACAAAATAAAAATGTAGGGCGCGTTGGTAAAGCCGCAGGCAATGCCAATGGTGATGTAAAGCAGCAGGCTGCCCATCCAGCTTTGTGGTGATTGAGTATGGTAAATAGTGTACATAAATTTGGTGGCTCGAGCTTAAGTTCGAGCGAGCGCTATCAGAGCGTGGCAAAAATTATTATTGCTCACACACAGCCAGGCGACTGCGTGGTTGTATCTGCTGCGGGTAAAACCACTGATACCTTGGTTTCGCTGTGGCAAAGTTATCAACAACAAGATAAGCAAGCCGTTGCTGATATTTTACTGCAATTGAGTAACCACCAAACAGCATTAATTGAAGCGTTATTAAAAGCCGATGCTAAACACGCAGCTTTAGCTGTGTTAGCGCAAGAGCTAAGTGATGTGGCAGAGCAAGCCAATGAGCAGCAGTTGCAAGAGGCGGCGCTACTGGCGCATGGCGAACTGTGGTCTGCGCGGTTATTGGCGGCCTATTTAACGCAATTAAACATTCAAGCGTGTGCTCATGATGCTAGAGCGCTGTTTAGTGTAACAAGCGGGGAGCTTTTGCATGCGCAAAACAAGCAGCAATGCATCCAAGTTATTGATGAAAATAAAATTAATGTAGTAACAGGGTTTATCGCAGCAAGTGCTGATGGCGAAACAGTTACGCTTGGGCGTAATGGCAGTGACTACAGCGCCACTTTATTAGCCAATTATTGCGACGCACACAATGTATGTATTTGGACTGATACACCTGGCGTGTTTAGTGCAGATCCCCGTAAAGTTGAAAAGGCGATTAAGTACAACAAGGTGTGCCGTGAACAAGCTAACCTATTAGCTCGGTTGGGTAACCCTGTGTTACATGCAAAAACGCTTTCGCCTTTAAAACATAGTAATATTAAACTGGCTGTGCGTAGCAGTTTTGATGTGCAAACTGCCCCTACCAATATTGTAAAACAAGGCAAAGCTAAGCAAAAACGTTTCATTACTACATTACAAAACGTTGATTTACTACTTGTAGAAGGTATTAACGCGGGTGAAGTGGCGCATGTTAGCCAACTTATTCAACACAGCCTTCATCATTTTATACACAACGGCGATACATACTTAGTTGTGCCCGCGGGAGCAACGCATCAAGTAGTGAGTTATTTTGCTGGGCGAGCAAACATAAGCGAGTCTAATTTAAATAGCTGCGCGGTTGTTGCACCTACGCAAGATGTTTACACCCTAAGTACATTAGCGGCTGAGGTTTTAAATCAGCAAAGTATTCACCCTCGTTTTATTCATCAAGATACAGGCTATACATTGCTGTTAACTGATCAGTTAATAGAAAGCGATGTACTTAGTTTATTGCACGAAAAATTAATTAATAAAGGCCAAGAGATTGCCCTAGTTGTGGCTGGTTTAGGTAATGTAGGCGATGAATTTTTAAGCCAGCTAGAAGCTCAATTTAAGCGTTTGTCGGGCGATTATAGTATTAAGCTAGTTGGGTTAATTCGCTCGCAACATATGCTATTTAATGCCTCGGGTATTACGCTTGGGCAATGGAAAAAACAATGGCAGCATAATGCCGTTGCTTATGAGCAGACGGATTTATTAAGTGCATTAAACGAACTTGATTACGAGCACAAAGTTGTTGTTGATATAACGGCAAGCGAGCAATTTAGCCAATTATACACCGACTTTGTAGAGCGAGACTGTCATTTAATAAGTGCTAACAAGTACGCGGGCACGGCTGCAACAAATTGGTATAACGCGCTGCGCCAAAGTATTAGCGAGCGTAACTTGCATTGGCGCTATAACACCAGTGTAGGGGCTGGGCTACCAATTAACTTTGCATTGGCCGATTTACAAAATAGTGGCGATAAAATTACGCGTATTGAAGGTGTTTTCTCGGGCACACTCTCGTGGTTGTGCAGTAAGTACGATGGCAGTGTGGCATTTTCTGATCTTGTTCTTGAAGCGCAAAAAATGGGCTTTACAGAGCCTGATCCGCGCGAGGATTTATCAGGTCGCGATATGCAACGTAAATTACTGATACTTGCGCGCGAGCTTGGCATTGAATTAGATTTAGATGATATAAGCTTACAAGCATTGATGCCTGATGAGTTAGCCCAAGGCTCATGGGATGATTTTTTAGCGAATAAAGATAAGTTAAATGCCTTTATTAAGCACCATGGCGATGCGGCAAATACGCAAAATGCTGTACTTAGGTATACAGGCTTATTGGCATTAGAGCCGGGAAAAGTAACGGCGAAGGTAGGTATAACTTACGCGCCTAAAGGGGATGCCTTAGCTAACTTAACACCTGGCGATAATATCTTTGTTATTAATAGCCAGTGGTATAACGAAAACGCCTTAGTAATACAAGGCCCTGGGGCAGGCAAAGAAGTGACCGCCGCGGGAGTGCACTCTGATTTATTTTG
The DNA here is from genome assembly GCF_001401805.1 of Pseudoalteromonas sp. P1-25. Classification (GTDB taxonomy): domain Bacteria; phylum Pseudomonadota; class Gammaproteobacteria; order Enterobacterales; family Alteromonadaceae; genus Pseudoalteromonas. The sequence goes on along the minus strand of NZ_LKDW01000009.1, from coordinate 69,166 downwards.
GTTAGTTAAAAACCTAAAATAGCGGGGCCAAATATTAATAGTAAAACGGCAGCGTGTGCTATACCAATCCGCAATAACACTTAATCATTTTCAGGGGCTAAACGTGTCGCTATCTGCGTTAAAAAAGTTCTCATTTAGAACAACTAAATAGCGAATTTTTTGCCTTGCTATCAACACGTTTATCCATCCTCAAAATAGATCACTTAATTATGTGGATTGGTATAAGCTGCCGTTTTTGATTTTTAGAATAACTCTTCTTCTGTTTTTGTATCTTCTTCAAAAATATCAGTTGGCTGAGACAGTACATATTTTGTTGGGGCTGTGCCTTTTTCAAAATATTCAAAGCGACTGGTGTAGTCGTTTTTATGACTTAACAAACCTGTTTTTAAATCGATACGAATTGAAACGAGTCCTTCAGGGGGCTCTATTGGCGCTTCTGGTGTGCCTTCAAGGGCCACTTTCATAAAATCAATCCAAGCTGGTTGTGCCGTTTTAGCACCTGATTCAGCACCAGAGATCTGGCTACTATCTAGGTTGTTATTATAGGTTGAGCGTCCTAACGAGTTTCCTGGGTTGTCAAAACCCACCCATACAGACGTTGCTACATTGCGGTTAAAGCCGCTAAACCAAGTATCAACAGAGTCATTCGTTGTGCCTGTTTTACCCGATAGATCGCGCCTATCTAATGCTTGCGCACGCCAACCAGTCCCGCTCCAGCCTGTTTTATGGGTCCAGCTACCGCCACCCCATACAGCGCTGTGCATTGCCTCAGCAATTAAAAAAGCATTTTGCTTTGATATAACACGCGGTGCACAACGTGGTTGTATGGCTTGCTCATCTGCTGTATCGGTATCTAGGTTATTGTTGGCAAAGCTATCCGTTGCTTGAGAGACGGGTAATAGCTCGTCTTCATCGCAAGCAAGAGCAGGGGATGCTTTAAATAGTACATTACCATAGGCATCTTGAATTTCAGATATAAAGTAAGGTTCAATTAAGTGGCCACCATTAGCAAATGTGCTCATGCCGCGAGCAAGCTCTAATGGCGTGATTGATGCACTCCCTAATGCTAAGGATTCACTGCGGTTAATGTCCTCATCTTTAAAGCCAAACTTAAGTAAGTGATCGGCCGTGCGCTGCAGCCCTACACCGCGCAGCAAACGCACAGAAATAACATTTTTAGATTGTGCTAGTGCACGGCGAATACGTATAGGGCCATTATAAACCGCAGGGCTGTTTTTTGGCCGCCACGCTACACCTAAACTTTTATCCCATTGGTTTATTGGCGCATCGTTTAAAATAGAGGCCAATGTATAGCCATTTTCAAGCGCAGCAGAATAAATAAAGGGTTTGATATTAGAGCCAACTTGACGTTTAGCTTGTACCGCTCGATTGTATTGGCTTTGTTCAAAACTGTAACCGCCCACTATGGCTTTAATACGACCATCTTGTGGGTCGAGTGAAACAAGTGCACTGGCCGCTTCAGGTATTTGGCTTAGCAGGTAACTGTCGTCGTTATTTTTACGCAGCCATATTTGCATGCCTGGGGTAAGAATGTCAGTAGCGGCTTTAGGAGCAAAACTTTGACGGTAGCGAGTAATATATTTGCGCGCCCATTTTAAATTATCCCAATTAAGTGTGGTGTATTGGCCATTTTTTAAAATAACGTCAGCGGTTTTTTCAGATACGTTTAATACCACCGCAGCGTGCAAATCAGCAATTTCTTTAACTGGTTTTAGCTTTTCTAGGATTTGTTGCTCACCTAAGGCTGGTTGTGTTTCTGGGTCCCATAGCACGTCTACAGGCCCACGAAAGCCATGGCGCATATCGTAGTTATGTAAATTATTTACTAAAGCCGTTTGCGCAGCCTTTTGTACTTTAGACTCTACAGAGGTAAATATTTTAAAACCAGAATTATATGCTTTATCTACACCGTAACGCTTAACCATCTCTGCACGAACCATTTCAGAGATGTAAGGCGCGTACAGGTCTATCTCGGCTCCGTGAAAATACGCGGTGATAGGTTGGCTGGTTGCTTCGTTGTATTGTTGTTGTGTTATATAGTTTTCTGTAAGTAAGCGACCAAGCACTACATTACGACGTGCTTTAGCTCTTATGGGGTTACGAATAGGGTTAAGCGCAGAGGGCGCTTTAGGTAAACCTGCAATCATTGCCATTTGTGCAAGAGTGAGGTCTTTTAGCTCTTTACCGTAATAAACTTGAGCAGCTGCACCAATACCAAATGCACGATTACCTAGTTCTATTTTATTAAGGTAAAGCTCAAGAATTTCGTCTTTTGTTAATACACTTTCAATATGTAGCGCTATAAAAATCTCTTTAACTTTACGAATATATGCCTTTTCTCGTGTTAAGAAAAAGTTACGAGCGAGCTGCATGGTGATTGTACTCGCGCCTTGTTTTTTTTCACCTGTTGAAATTAAGACAATAGCGGATCGAACAATACCTATGGGATCAATGCCTATATGGTCATAGAAACGGTTATCTTCTGTTGCTAAAAAGGCATCAATTAAAGGTTGCGGAATTTCGTCTATGGTGACAGGGATGCGGCGTTTTTCACCAAATTGATTGATTAACAGTCCATCTTTTGTAAAGACCTGCATAGGGGTTTGTAATTGCACGTCTTTTAAAACTTGCACACTGGGGATATCAGGTTTAACGTAATAATAAAGGCTGATTAAAGTGATCAGACCAATTAACGTGCAAATGATAAAAAATTGTAATGTTCGTTTTAATAAAATCACTTATATTTCCCTAAATGGACTCCCAATTGCGAGTTTAGACTGCTAGTATATATTGATTAAAAAATGAATAATATTTTTTACTAAAAAAATTATAACTTGTTTATTATTAAAACAAAGGTCAAGTTGCAAACATGCTAAGTCAACTATTTCAAAAGCCATCAGCTGCGATGGTCGGAATTGATATCGGATCGCACTCTATCAAAGCAGTGCTTTTAAGTGAAATTGAAACGGGATTTCGACTAGAAGCACTTGCAATTGAACCTATGCCTAAAGGCGCGATGAGCGAGCGCTCAATTCAAGATATTGAAGCAATTGGTAATGTGATTACAAAATTAAAAAGAAAACTACCAAAATCGCTAAAATCTGCGGCAGTCGCTGTATCAGGACAAACCGTTATCACTAAAGTAATTTTTATGGATGTTTCATTAAGTGACGCTGAATTAGAGTCACAAATTGAAATTGAGGCTGACAGCTTAATCCCATATCCCCTCGACGAAGTGAGCTTAGATTTCGAAAAGCTTTCTACTAATGAAGCCGATCCCAGTAAAATGAATGTACTACTCTCTGCTGCGCGTACCGAGAGCGTTGAGGCGCGTGTAGGTGCACTTGAAGCTGCCAACTTAACCGCTAAAGTGGTTGATGTTGAAAGCTATGCATTGAGCCGAGCGATGGATGTGTATTATCAGCAACTTCCAAGTGACGCCTTTAATAAGTGTGTTGCAGTGGTAGATATTGGCGCGGTGTTGATGTTGGTAAGTGTGGTGCAAGCCGGTGAAACAATTTACACCCGCGACCAAGTGTTTGGTGGTGACCAATACACCAATAGTATCGTGTCATACTACAACAAGGGCTTTGATGAGGCTGAGATAGGTAAAACAACAGGTGATTTACCCCCTAACTATACCTTTGAAGTACTTGCACCGTTTCAAACATCATTATTGCAGCAAGTGCGACGTGCGGTACAAATGTTTTTAACAACCACAGGTAAAGATCAAGTTGATTATATTGTACTAACCGGTGGCACATCGATGATCGAAGGGCTCGATCGTTTGTTAATAGAAGAGCTGGGTATTCATGCTGTTGTAGCTGAACCGTTTGCAAATATGGAAATTTCACCAAAAGTAGATCGAAATATTATGCAGCGAAATAGAACACAGTTTGCAATTGCTACTGGTTTGGCATTAAGGAGCTTTTCATCATGCCACATATAAATTTACTGCCTTGGCGCGAGTTGCAACGTGAAGAGTCTAAAAAGAAGTTCATCACAATTATAGTTGCGGTAGTAATTGGTTGCTTTGCATGTATGTACCTGCTTAGTTCTTTTTATGCTGGTTTAAAAGATGGCCAAAATTTAAAAAATAACTATCTCAGTTCAGAAATAAGCATGCTTGATAAAAAAATTAGTGAAATTCGAGATCTTGATAAACGAAAAGAAAATTTACAACAACGTATGCGATTAATCGAAGAGTTGCAAAGCAGTCGTAATTTAGGCACTCAAATTATGGATGAGGTGGCGAAAATTGTTCCTCAAGGGGTATATCTCACTAAGCTTGAGCGTCGTGGTAACCAAATACATGTACTTGGTCGAAGTGAATCAAACAATCGCTTATCTACGATGCTGCGTCAGGTGCAAGGCTCATACTTATTAGAAAGACCCACCATGCAAGGTATTGTAGCGGGCGATCAGACATCACGGTTACTCAGTGATTTTAATATGGAGTTTTATGTAAAACCATTTGATGAAATTGGCGAGGTAAGTGATGAACCTTGATTTAAAAGCTCTAAATGAAATAGATTGGAATGAAATTGAGCTCGACAATATTGGTGAGTGGCCTGTTGCAGTAAAAGCAATTAGTTGCTTATTTGTCGCAGGTTTAGTGTTATTTTTTAGCTACAGCTTATTGGTATCTGACGAAATAGACAGCTACCACAGTGCTGTAGCAAAAGAAGTGGAATTACGTAGCACTTATAGAACTAAATATGCTGTAGCAAGTAAACTTGATATATACCGTCAGCAGATGGTTGATATGGAAGATAAGTTTTCTCAATTGTTAAAGCGACTACCCACATCAAATGAAACACCGGGTCTACTTGATGATTTATCTTATGTAGGGACTACTAGCGGTTTAACATTTTTAAAAATAGGTTGGTTACCGGAAGTCGAAAAAGAGTTTTATACAGAGCTCCCTATAAAAATCGAAGTAATAGGTACTTACCATGAGTTCGGTGAATTTGTTGGAAAAGTAGCCCAATTACCACGAATTGTTAGTTTACATGACTTTTCGATTGTATCATCTGGGGAAAAGCAACTAACATTCAGTGTAGTAGCAAAAACATATCGTTATGAAGAAGGGGTTAAAAAGTGAGATTAGTCCCTTTATTATCGCTGTCTATTTTATTTTTAGCAGGTTGTAATGACGATACGTCTGAGCAAAAAGAGTTTATTGACCAAGTTAAAGCCAGTACCACGGCTAAAGTTGAGGAAATACCTGAATTAACTCAGTTTGAACATTTTGAATATAACGCATCGCAATTGCGAAGCCCTTTTGTAGCACCACAGCCTGAAATTATTCAAAATAAACTGACGCAAATTAAAAATTGTTTACACCCTGACCCTGATAGAGTGAGAGAGCCGCTAGAAAAATACCCGCTCGATAACCTATCTATGAAAGGGACGTTAGGCTCTAACGGACAAATGTGGGCATTGATCACCGCAGCAGATGAGACGCTGCATAGGGTAACGGTAAATAACTACTTAGGGACATACGACGGTAAGGTTAAATCTGTAAGTAGTGATTATGTAGAATTAGTTGAATTAATCCCTGATGGGTCGGGTTGTTGGAAAGAGCGGCTGACTAAATTGGAAATGTTAGAGGCGGCAAATAATGGCGCAAATTAATAATAAAAAAGGTAAAACACACATGCATAAGGATGTACTTTGGCATCATCGTTTTCAAACGATGTTTTTTGTCATATTGGCTCTTTTTGTTGCAAAAACAGCTAGTGCAGCGCCATTACTTTATGATGTACGCTATAACCCATTGCTTAAAGGCGAGACCGAGTTACAACTTGTATTTGACGAAGAGCTAACACAACAACCTAAAATTCAGGTACATAATACACCAGCGCGTATAGAGATGCTGTTTGATGGTGTTGAATTAGAGCAGGGCCTTGAAAATGTACCGGTCGATCACGCAGGTATTAATAGTGTTAGCAGCGTACAGACAGAGCAAGGCTTAAAAGTTACGGTAAATTTGGAACGTTTAAAAATATACGAAACTCAAGTTAATAATAACTTAGTGTCGTTGCGCGTATCGGATAACCCACTTACTGAACAAGCTTCTGATGAAAGCAGCAATGGTTATGATGCCTCAAGCGCTTATATTAACCGGATTCAATCTATTGATTTTCGCCGTGGTGAAAAAGGTGAAGCAAAAGTTTTAGTATTTTTGCAAGACACGCAAGCTGCAATAGAAGTACATGAAAGCGGTGGAAAAATAATTGCAGAGTTTCATCATACAGATATTTTAGACGACTTACTGTATGAACTAGATGTATTAGATTTTGGCACTGTTGTAAGTACCATTGAAACCTTTAAAGAAGATAGCCTAAGTCGTGTGGTTATTGAGCCTAATGCTGCTTTTACCTTTACCTACCAGCAAATAGATAACATTTTAACGTTAACGATTGAAAAAGATGAAACGCAAAATGCTTATTTAGATGGGGGCAAAGAATACCAAGGTCGTCCAATGACCTTAAACTTCCAAGATATTTCGGTTAGAGCTGTACTGCAAATAATAGCGGGCTATAACGAGTTTAACTTAGTAACGAGTGACTCAGTAACCGGCAACATCACGCTTCGTTTAGATGGCGTTCCATGGGATCAGGCTTTAGATGTTGTGCTGCGTATTAAAGGCCTTGATAAGCGCATGGATGGCTCTATATTGATGGTGGCGCCAGCTGAAGAGCTAGCCGCCCGTGAAGCGAAAGATTTACTAGCTAAACAAAAGGTCGAAGATTTAGAGCCGCTTTACAGTGAGTATATTCGTTTAAACTATGCTAAAGCTGAAGACTTTGCGGATTTACTTAAAACCGACACGAACAGTATCATTTCTGCTCGTGGCAGTGTATCGGTCGACCAGCGTACCAATACCTTACTTATTAAAGATACAGCGAAGAGTATTGAAAGTATCCGTCGTATGATTGAAACACTTGATATCCCAGTGCAACAAGTTGTTATTGAATCACGTATGGTAACGGTACGCGATAACGTCACAGAAGATTTAGGTGTACGTTGGGGATTTAGCGACCAACAAGATAGTGATGGTATTTCAGGCTCGCTTGAAGGTGCTGAGTCTATCTCAAATGGTACTATTCCTGACTTATCAGATCGTCTTAATGTAAACCTACCTATTACTAACCCTGCGGCGAGTATTGGTTTACACATAGCAAAGTTGGCGAATGGCACCTTAATTGATCTAGAGCTAAGCGCTTTAGAGGAAGAAAATAAAGGTGAGATTATTGCGAGCCCGCGCATTACTGCGGCTAATCAGCAAAAAGCACGTATTGAGCAAGGTACTGAAATCCCCTATACCGAATCAGCCTCAAGTGGTGCTACTACTGTAAGCTTTAAAAAAGCGGTATTGAGCCTTGAGGTTACACCGCATATAACGCCTGACAACAAAGTTATTTTAGACTTAGTTATTACACAAGATACTCGTGGCGAAACGGTCCAAACCGGAACAGGTGAAGCGGTGTCGATAGACACTCAACAAATTGAAACACAAGTGCTGGTTGATAACGGCCAAACCGTTGTGCTGGGTGGTATTTTTCAGCAGCAAATAATTAATACCACAAATAAAGTACCTGTACTTGGTGATATTCCCTATGTTGGACGCTTATTTAAGAGCACCAGCGAGTTTAATGAGAAACGTGAATTACTTATTTTCGTGACACCGAAAATACAAATAGACTAAAATTTAGTGGTTTTATGTTCGCCAACGAGTGTTTATTGATAATAATTGCTCGTTATATGGCTTTTTATTGTAATAGACTTGAAATACCCGGCCAATTACTGAGATAATCCCCTCCTTAATTTTGGGGCCAGGTCGTTAGGCGGGGTTTTATTTCAAATTTTAGAGTTCGTTTGTACTAAAAGATATGGCTGAGAAACGTAATATATTTCTAGTTGGCCCCATGGGGGCTGGCAAAAGCACGATTGGTCGTCACATCGCTGACCAATTACACCTTGAATTTGTCGATTCTGATCAAGAAATCGAACGCCGTACCGGTGCAGATATTGCCTGGGTGTTTGATCTTGAGGGTGAAGAAGGCTTTAGACTTCGTGAAGAATCTGTTATTGGCGACTTAACCGAAATGCAAGGTATTGTACTTGCAACCGGTGGTGGGTCAGTAATGAGTAAAGAAGTTCGAAACAAGCTTTCGGCTCGCGGTATCGTTGTATACCTAGAGACACCTATAGAAAAGCAAGTTGCACGCACGCAACGCGACAAGCGTCGCCCATTACTGCAAACTGAAGAAGCACCTCGTAATGTACTAGAGCGCTTAGCAGAAGAACGCGAGCCACTATACAAAGAAGTTGCTGATTTTGTTGTACGCACCGATGAGCAAAGCGCTAAAGTTGTTGCTAACCAAATCATCGAGAAATTAGATTTTTAAAAACCAATAATAAAGGAAATAACAAAGCATGCTTGAATTAACTGTTAATTTGGACGAGCGAAGTTATCCTATTTTTATTGGTCAATCTGCACTTCAAGATAATGGCCGCCTTGTTCACCACATTGGTGATTGTCGGCCTATCATTATCACTAACGACACAGTTGCCCCTTTATATTTGCAAGGACTGCTAGATTCGTTAGCTGAGCTAGACCCTCTTTCTTTTGTCATTCCAGATGGTGAGCAATACAAATCACTTGAATGGTTTGAGAAAATTTCTGCTTTTTTATTGCAAAATAATTGCGGTCGAGATACCTGCTTAATAGCATTAGGTGGCGGTGTTATTGGCGATTTAACAGGCTTTGTAGCTGCATGCTATCAACGCGGTGTACCGTTTATTCAAATTCCTACCACGGTACTATCACAAGTTGACTCCTCTGTTGGGGGGAAAACAGCTGTAAACCACCCACTGGGTAAAAATATGATTGGGGCATTTTATCAGCCGCAAGCTGTTTTTATTGATACTGAATCACTTCATACATTACCGGCGCGTGAATTTGCAGCGGGCATGGCCGAAGTTATCAAGTATGGTCTGATTTACGATACCGAGCTCTTTGCTTTTATTGAGCAAAATGCAGAAAAGCTACAGCAATTAGACGAAGCCAGTTTGCAGCATATCATTTATAGATGTTGTGAAATTAAAGCGCTTATTGTTGCACAAGATGAAAAAGAAAATGGCCTTCGTGCGTTACTCAATTTAGGGCATACCTTTGCTCACGCAATTGAAGCGCAAATGGGGTATGGCGTATGGCTGCATGGTGAGGCTGTTGCGACCGGAATGGTACTGGCTGCTAAATTAGCCCATACACGCGGTGATTTGTCGCAAGATGAGGTAGATAGAATTGTAACGCTACTCAAGCTTTATAATTTGCCTACTGAGATCCCAGCAGAAATGACTGCTGAGCAGTTTTTGATGCATATGCGCAAAGACAAAAAAAATAAAAAGGGCACTATCCGTTTTATTTTACCGACAGAATTTGGTCAATGCGCATTAGTAGATGACGTATCAGATGACCACGTTAGAGCGTTAATCGAGCAATAATGCAGGCGCAAATTTTACCAAGCCGTGCGGCGTTGGTGGATAGAATCGCGCTGCAATTTGAATATGGGCAAAACTTAATTGTATTGCTAGGCACCTCAGGCCTTGGCAAAAGTTATATGCTCGAAACCTTCATCACCGACAAATACAACAGTTTTAATAAAGCATTTGTACAAGTAAGTGCCAGTGTAAATGATGTATCACTGATGAGTGATATATTAGAGCAAAGCTTTAACTCTCCGCTGATTGACCACGATTTATCGTTAAGTGAAAACTTTTACCAACTGCTAGAACAACAGCCGTGCGAGGCCTGTTTATGGGTGCTCGATAATGCAAGGCATTTATCTGAAGAGTTATTACAAGAGTTAGAGTTACTTGCCAAAAATAGCCCTATAACGCTTTATATTATGCTAGCCTCGCAATCAAAGCTGGCTATTAATAATGCCGTTGAAATTTACTTAGAGCCTTTATCTTCCAGAGAATCTAAACAGTTGATGAGCTGGTATTTTCCTAATTTACCGTACGATGAAGACCCCGTATTTAGCGCATTTTTAAATGAAGCAAAAGGCAACCCCAGCTTATTATTAGCATGGCAGCCAACGGAGCATGTGGCTGATATTGTAAAAAAAGATACAGTGTCATGGCGTATACATTTAATCTCGTTGTTAATTATTATTATGTTACTAATTATTGGGCTGCTCTATAAAAATGACATGACCCAATGGTGGCAAACGTACTATCAAAATCAACAAAGCCAAGACATAGATACCGCTATTCCTGCTTCTAAAATTACCGCTATCCCAAGAGCGGATAAAGAAGTCAGTAATGACAATGCTGATATTTCAAAAGCGGATTTGCCTTTAGAGCCGGTCAGCGATAAATCACAAGGGAGTGAAGCGCCACATAAAAACGATGTGCCGGCGATAATGCAAAGCCTAACGCGTCAGGCTCAACAAAGCGCTCAAAGTGAGCAAAGCGAGGCGTTACCACAAAGCTCAAACACTCCTGAGACTATTGAGCCAATTGAAAGTGACGATAAAGAAAGCCCACAGTCTAAAACCTCAAATAACGTATCAGATAACGCGTGGTATTTAGCTCAGCCAGATAATAATACAACTGTGCAGCTGCTTGCTGTGACACAGGAAAAAATCATTCGTGAGTTTATTATTCAACATAGTTTAAGCCAGCGGGCTAGGGTATATAAAACTAAGCGGAACAATAAAGTATGGTGGGTAGCTACTCTTGGCAGTTATGTATCACTCGCTGATGCTAAAAGTGCGTTGTCTGCCTTGCCAAGTACGCTTAGAAAGAACAAGCCTTTTTATAAAAAAATCAGCAAAATAAAACAAGAAATTGCACGACTTGATCAGTAAACTGACTCACTTTAGTGTAAAATCGCGCTACAGCAGATTGAAGTTAAGAACCAATGCAACAAAAGAGTAGAGCCTTCCTTAAATGGGCTGGCGGTAAATACAGCCTAGTTGAAGATATTAATGCACGATTATCTCAAGCCAGCAAACATGCTGAAACCTTGGTAGAACCGTTTGTAGGTGCAGGCTCAGTATTCTTAAACAGTAATTTTAAACGCTATTTACTTAACGACATAAATGCTGACTTAATTAACTTATACAAAGAGCTCAAGCGCTCACCTGATGAGTTTATAAGTGACTCTAAAAAGCTGTTTGTTGATTTAAATAACCATCCAGACGCTTACTACGAATACCGTGTACAGTTTAATAAAAGCAATGATGTATATGAGCGCGCAATGCTCTTTTTATACATGAATCGCCATGGTTACAATGGATTGTGCAGGTATAATCTAAAAGGCATTTTTAACGTGCCATTTGGTAAATATAAAAAGCCTTATTTTCCAGAAAAAGAAATGTACTTTTTTGCCGAAAAAGCACAAAAAGCCACATTTACCTGCCTAAGCTACGATGATGTGTTTAAGCTTGTGCCAAATAACGCGGTTATTTATTGCGATCCGCCTTATGTGCCGCTAAGTAAAACAGCGTCGTTTACCTCTTATGCTAAAGGCGGGTTTAATTTAGACGATCAAGCAAACTTAGCAAACTTAGCCGAGCAAGCTGCGTTTGAAAACAATACCCCAGTGCTTATATCTAACCACGATACCGTGTGGACGCGAAAAATTTATAGCCAAGCTACGCTTGGTAAAATTCAGGTAAAACGTACTATCAGCCCTAAAGGTGGCTCACGCAATAAAGTTGACGAGTTAATGGCTATGTATTTAGCACCCAAGCAACCACTGCATAAATTGTCACTACAAAAATAACGAAAAACAGCACAGCTAAAGCAATAATAAAAAGAGGGGAGTGTTGTTGGAAGTCGGCTTGGCGTTTGTGCTCTGATTGCACACCAAAAAATGCTGCTAGCACACTTTGCAACGCGCTAATAAAGTGCAGCATTATTTAAAATAGAGGTTTTATTGAAGGCGTATTTTTAGCGTCTTCTGAGCTAGTTAATAGCTCTAGTAAATCTAAATAATGAAACTGCGCACTGCGACTATCGCCTGTGAGCCACGAAAACCACGACGAATCTTCTTCTACTTTCGTACACGTTAGGGCGCTTGGAGTGTTATTACTACTCGCCTGATGGTGACAGTTACTAACTAAGCTTAAATCTTGCTCAGAACTTGGCGCAAAACTAAATGCCCCAATAAATAACAATGCCGACGCAATTAAGATCCCTGTTTTAAAAGCACGCATAATATTAGCCTAAAAGTAAGTTACTCCTTTAATAATAACAAAAGCTGTATAAATAACAAACTAATATTTCCTTGTGATAGTTAAAGCTTTATATAAATAAATTCTTATGTATTTAAATTGCTATTTTAGTTATACCCAATTTGCCGTGTATTACTTGGGAAACTCCAGTATTTACGGTACATTAAGGCATATTTTATTGATTGACGGATTACTATGCTAAACCCTGAACAAAAATACTTAATAGCGCCTTCTATATTGTCAGCTGACTTTGCAAAATTAGGTGAAGATGTAGATAAGGTACTCGCTGCAGGTGCTGATGTAGTACATTTTGATGTCATGGATAATCACTACGTGCCTAATCTCACAATAGGCCCTATGGTGTGCAAAGCGCTTAGAAATTACGGGGTAACGGCCCCTATCGATGTACACCTAATGGTAAAGCCTGTAGATAGTATAATCCCTCAGTTCGCAGAGGCCGGTGCATCAATAATTACCTTTCACCCTGAGGCGAGTGAGCACATAGACCGCACCATACAACTTATTAAAGATCATGGTTGTAAGGCCGGTTTAGTATTTAATCCTGCCACTAGCCTGAGCTATCTCGATCACGTTATTGATAAGTTAGACACTATTTTACTAATGTCGGTAAATCCAGGTTTTGGCGGCCAAAGCTTTATCCCCCACACCCTTGAAAAACTAGCCCAAGCTAAGCAGCGCATCGTTGAGTCGGGTCGTGATATTCGCTTAGAAGTTGATGGCGGTATTAAGGTTGATAATATAGCCGCAGCAGCGCAAGCAGGTGCCGACATGTTTGTAGCAGGGTCTGCTATTTTTAATGAGCCTGATTATAAAGTGGTTATTGATCAAATGCGTGAGCAGTTAGGAAACGTAAAGTAATGAAATATGATGTAGCTTTGTTCGACCTTGACGGCACACTTGTTGATAGCGTTTACGATTTATACCTAGCAATAAATTTAACACTGAGTGATTTAGCATTCCCTATTGTTAGCCAAAGCTTGGTTGAAAGCTGGATAGGCAATGGTATTGAAACCCTAGTTAAGCGTGCACTCAGTGGTGATATGCAAATTAGCGAACATTTAGATGAAGCGCTTAGTGCAAAAGCCATTGCTTTATTCTATCAACATTATGAGCAGCTAGTGGGCGAATATAGCGTGTTATATCAACATGTAGAAACAGGGCTTAATGCGCTCAGTGGTATGCCTAAAGCCCTCGTTACCAACAAAGCGCGCATATTTACCGAAATACTACTTGATAAGCTTTCCCTTACGCGCCACTTTGAAGTAATCGTGTGTGGAGACGATATGGCTAAAAAGCCGTCGCCAGCGCCTTTGCTGTATGCATGTAAAAAGCTGAATGTTGAGCCGAGTAAGGCTATTATGATTGGCGATTCAAAAAGCGATATATTGGCAGCACATGCCGCTAAAATTGATGTCATAGCGGTGGATTATGGTTATAACCAAGGCGAAAACCTAAGCGACTTTAATCCACAGTACCTATGCGAGAACTTCTTAGATATAATACCAACACTAACACAGCGTTAAAATTTTTAATTAACTAAACAACACTAAAGGAAAATCATGAGTAAACCAGTAGTTTTAAGTGGCATTCAGCCAACCGGTGGTATGACAATAGGCAACTATGTTGGCGCTATTAACCAGTGGCTAAAGCTACAGGAAGACCACGAAAGTTTCTTTATGCTTGTTGATTTACATGCGATTACTGTTCGTCAAGAGCCTGAACTTCTTCGCTCTCGAGTATTAGATGGTATAGCCTTGTACGCGGCGTGTGGCATAGACCCTGAAAAATCAGCCTTATTTGTACAGTCACAAGTGCCAGAGCATGCGCAGTTAGCATGGGTGCTAAATTGTTATGCGCAAATGGGTGAGCTTAACCGCATGACTCAGTTTAAAGATAAGTCATCTAAACATGCTAATAATGTAAACGTCGGCTTATTTTCGTACCCAGTATTGCAAGCAGCGGATATTTTATTATACCAAGCAGACCAAGTACCGGTAGGGGACGATCAAAAGCAGCACTTAGAGTTAACGCGCGATATAGCTACACGCTTTAATAATTTATACGGTGATGTATTTAAATTACCTGAGCCTTATATCCCAGAATTTGGCGCACGCGTAATGAGCCTTCAAGATCCGCTTAAAAAAATGTCTAAGTCTGATGAAAACCCTAACGGCTACATCATGCTATTAGATGAGCCTAAAAAGATTGAGAAAAAGCTTAAAAAAGCAGTAACCGATTCAGACGAGCAAGCACGTATTTACTTTGACCGCACTGAAAAACCAGGCGTTTCTAATTTACTTACTTTATTAAGCGTAGCCACTAAGCGCTCAATTGAAGACTTAGTGCCAGAGTACGAAGATAAAATGTATGGCCACTTGAAAAAAGACACAGCCGATGCAGTTGTTAGCATGATTGAGCCAATCCAAGCACGTTTTAAAGAGATCAGAGAAGATCAAAATCTACTTGATAGCATCATGAAATCAGGGGCAGAAAAAGCCAGTGTACGTGCAGAAAAAACACTTAAATCGGTATACGATGCGCTCGGATTTATTCCTCGTACATAAATTGCTTTACTAGTATAAGTAAATAAAAATGCCGCTAAATTTAGCGGCATTTTTTCCTTTTAATGAATACTTTTTATTATCTACCTTAAAGTAATGGCTTTAGGTAATGCCCAGTATGCGAGCGCTCACATTTAGCGACCTCTTCAGGTGTGCCTGCAATGAGTATTTCACCGCCGCCAGCACCGCCTTCAGGGCCTAAATCAACCACCCAGTCTGCGGTTTTAACCACATCTAAGTTATGCTCAATAACTACTATGGTATTACCGTGATCACGCAGACGATGTAATACAACAAGTAGTTGTTCAATATCGGCAAAGTGAAGGCCGGTTGTTGGCTCATCAAGTATGTAAAGAGTTTTACCTGTATCGCGTTTAGATAGCTCACGAGCCAGTTTTACACGCTGAGCTTCACCACCAGAGAGCGTGGTAGCAGCTTGCCCCAAACGAATATACGATAAACCAACATCCATAAGGGTTTTAAGCTTGCGGGCTATTGCGGGTATTTTATCAAAATAGTCGTGCGCGTCTTCAACCGTCATTTCGAGTACTTGGTGAATGTTTTTACCTTTGTATTGTACTTCTAAGGTTTCGCGGTTATAGCGCGCACCCTTACATACATCACACGGTACATATACATCAGGTAAAAAGTGCATTTCTACTTTAATTACGCCATCGCCTTGGCAAGCTTCACAGCGCCCGCCTTTTACGTTAAAGCTAAAACGACCTACTTTATAGCCACGTGAAC
The DNA here is from genome assembly GCF_001401805.1 of Pseudoalteromonas sp. P1-25. Classification (GTDB taxonomy): domain Bacteria; phylum Pseudomonadota; class Gammaproteobacteria; order Enterobacterales; family Alteromonadaceae; genus Pseudoalteromonas. Next base: position 53,559 of record NZ_LKDW01000009.1, on the reverse strand, counting down.
GGGCTTCTTGTGTCCCTGCAAATAACTCACGAATACCGGTAAAAATACCTGTGTAGGTTGCAGGGTTTGAGCGCGGTGTACGGCCAATCGGGCTTTGGTCAATATCAATCACTTTATCAAAATGATCAAGGCCACTAATTGACTTGTAAGGTGCGGCTTCCGCTGTGGTGGCACCGTTAAGTTCAGTATGCGCAAGCTTAAAAAGTGTATCGTTAATGAGCGTTGATTTACCTGAGCCCGATACCCCTGTAATACAGGTTAATAAGCCAAATGGAATTTTTAAGTCTACATTTTTAAGGTTATTACCTGTGGCGCCAAACAGCTCAAGCCATTTGTCGCCTGTTGGGTTACGTTCTTGTGGTACTTCTATTTTACGCACGCCAGATAAAAACTGGCCCGTTACCGAGTCTTTGGTCGCTAAAATATCGTCTCGTGTACCTTGTGCAATAATATGCCCGCCGTGTACACCCGCGCCTGGGCCAATATCAATAATATGATCGGCTGCGCGAATGGCATCTTCATCATGCTCAACCACAATCACGGTGTTACCTAAGTCGCGTAAATGCACCAAGGTTTGTAATAAACGGTCGTTATCGCGCTGGTGTAAACCAATTGATGGCTCATCCAGTACGTACATTACACCTACAAGGCCCGCGCCAATTTGGCTGGCTAAACGAATACGCTGCGCTTCACCACCAGAGAGGGTATCAGCACTGCGTTCAAGCGATAAGTAGTTAAGGCCTACATTAATTAAAAACGATAAACGGTCGCGAATTTCTTTCAGGATTTTTTCAGCTATTTGGGCTTTCTGACCGGTGAGTGATAACCCTTCAAAAAAGTCCATTGCCTCGCCAATACTCATATTAGTAATAGCAGGCAGGTTTGTTTGACCTATAAATACGTGGCGTGCTTCTTGGCGTAAACGTGAGCCATGACAGCTAGGGCACGCTTGGCTAGTTTGATATTTAGCGAGCTCTTCACGTACCGAGTTTGACTCCGTCTCGCGATAGCGACGGTTCATATTATTTAACACGCCTTCAAACTCGTGGTTACGAGTTATTAAATCGCCTCTGTCGTTACGGTAGTTAAAGGCTATTTTTGTTTTACCTGAGCCTTCTAAAATAATTTTTTGTGATTCTTTAGCAAGTTTTTCAAATGGCACATCTAAATCAAAATTATAGTGCTCGGCAACCGCTTGTAGCATTTGAAAATAATAAAAACTGCGTTTATCCCAGCCTTTAATAGCACCACCGGCCAAGCTTAGCTCGGGGTTATGCACCACACGGTTAGGATCAAAATATTGGCGTACGCCTAAACCATCACAGCTTTGGCATGCCCCCGCAGGGTTATTAAACGAAAATAAACGTGGCTCTAACTCGGTCATTGCATAGCCACAGGTAGGGCAGGCAAAATTTGCCGAGAACAGCATTTCTTCTATTGTGCTGTCGTCCATGTAGGCTACATTTGCTACACCGCCAGACATTTCTAGTGCGGTTTCAAATGATTCGGCTAAACGCTGCTGCTGGCCATCTTTTACTTTAAAGCGGTCAACAACCACTTCAATAGTGTGTTTTTTATGAAGCTCAAGCGTTGGTGGATCGGATAAGTCGCATACTTCGCCATCTATACGAGCACGAATATACCCTTGGCTTGAGAGCTGCTCTAGTAATTTAACATGCTCGCCTTTACGGTCTTTAACTACCGGGGCTAAAAGCATTAGCTTAGTGCCCTCTGGCAGTGCTAAAACGGTATCAACCATTTGGCTAATTGTTTGAGCTGCAAGGGGTAAGTCGTGAGTTGGGCAGCGTGGCTCTCCCACACGGGCAAACATTAAACGCAAGTAATCGTATATTTCGGTAATGGTACCCACTGTTGAGCGAGGGTTGTGCGATGTAGATTTTTGCTCAATAGAAATGGCGGGAGAGAGGCCTTCAATATGATCAACGTCAGGCTTTTCCATTAACGATAAAAATTGCCTTGCGTAGGCAGAAAGTGACTCTACATAACGACGCTGTCCTTCTGCATATAAAGTATCAAATGCCAGTGATGATTTTCCCGAACCAGATAGGCCTGTGATAACAATTAATTTATCACGTGGGATGGTTAGGCTGATGTCTTTTAAATTGTGCGTACGGGCGCCTCGGACTTCAATGTTTTCCATGCTATCTCGTTTATTACCAAAATTATTTGTCCAGTATCGCATAATACGAAACATTATTAATCAATGATCAACGAAAAAATCCTTACTTATAGGCGATTAATTATTGCCAAGCTTGTGGTAGAATCCCAGCCTAAATTTTTCATATCGTAAGATTACGCAGATAATGACCGCATCTTCACTTAATTCACGAGAAAAACGCGCCGCAGTATCGCTGGCGAGTGTGTTTGCATTTAGAATGCTCGGCTTGTTTATGCTGATGCCTGTATTGGCTATTTATGGCCAATCGCTTGATGGGTTTTCGCCTATGTGGATAGGATTTGCAATTGGCGCTTATGGTTTAACCCAAGCAGTACTGCAAATACCCATGGGGCGTTTGTCAGATAAAATAGGCCGTAAAAAAGTCATTGTTGGTGGCTTAGTTGTGTTTGCGTTGGGCTCTGTTATTGCAGCCCTTGCTGAATCTATTCAAATGGTTACATTGGGTCGAGCACTACAAGGTATGGGCGCTATAGCCAGTGCATTACTTGCTTTTGCCAGCGATCTAAGCCGCGACGAACAACGCCCTAAAGTAATGGCTGTAATTGGCATGAGCATAGGCATGAGCTTTGCCTTTGCTATGTTACTTGGGCCCATAGTTGCAGCGTCGTGGGGCGTAGCAGGGGTATTTTGGTTAACAGCAATCCTTGCCGTGTTTGGTATTGGTATTATTTTATTTTTAGTGCCTAATGCCGTTAATAAAGCGCCTAAAGGCGATACCTTGGCAAGCTTTAGCGACATAAAAAAATTAATTAAGCATCCGCAATTATCGCGCTTAAATGCTGGTGTGTTACTGCTACATTTAACACTCACCACTATTTTTGTGGTACTACCAAGCCAGCTAATAGAAGACGGCTTAGTTGCCAACCACCACTGGTATTTATATATTCCGGTGTTGCTGCTAGCGTTTATTTTAATGGTGCCAATGATGATTATTGCCATTAAAAAAGAAAAAGAAAAACAGGCTTTTATTGGCTCAATTGCGCTGCTTTCGGTCAGTATGTTTGCCATGTCTATTTGGGTAAATAGTGTGGTTGGCATTGCCATTTGTATGCTGCTTTATTTTGTCGCATTTAATTTCTTGGAAGCGACTATGCCTGCGCTTGTATCGCGTATAGCCCCTGCAAGCCAAAAAGGTTCGGCGATGGGCGGGTATTCCTCTAGCCAGTTTTTAGGGGCTTTTTTAGGTGGTATTTTAGGGGGTTACGTAGCACAAACAACAAGTACACAAGCTGTGTTTGCGGCAGCGGCACTTGTTGGGTTAATATGGCTTATTATTGCGTGGAAAATGCAAGTCCCACCGAAAAGTAAAGTTATTAGTTTAATGACCAATTTAAGTTCTGAAGAGCAAGCTCAAGAACTTGCTTCTCAGCTAGTTGCTTTACCTGGCGTAATAGAAGCAACAGTAGTACGCGACGAAAGCCGCAGCTATTTAAAGATTAATGATAAAGAATTCGACCTAGACCAAGCACGTAAAGTAGCTGGTTTAATCTAACGTTTATAGGAGATGGTTCCATGGCACGCGGTGTGAACAAAGTAATTTTGGTTGGTAATTTAGGACAAGATCCTGAAGTTCGTTACATGCCTAATGGCAATGGTGTAGCAAATATTACCTTAGCAACGTCAGATAGCTATAAAGATAAAAACACTGGCCAAATGGTTGATAAAACTGAGTGGCACCGTGTCGTGTTTTTTGGCAAATTAGCTGAAATTGTTGGCGAATACTGCCGTAAAGGCTCACAAATTTACGTAGAAGGTAAACTACAGACACGTAAATGGACTGATCAGCAAGGCCAAGAAAAATACACAACTGAAATTGTCGTTGATGGCTTTACAGGTCAAATGCAAATGCTAGGCGCTCGTGGTGGTGATCAGCAAGGTGGTGGCTATCAAGGTAATCAAGGCGGCCAACAAGGTGGCGGTTACCAGAATAATCAGCAAGGCGGTGGTTATGGCCAAAATAACCAAGGTCAGCAAGGCGGTGGCTATGGGCAACAACAGCAGGCGGCTCCAGCACAGCGTCCGGCTGCAGCGGCTGCACCACAGCAAAATAACCAATACCAGCAATCAAACAACAGCGGCTTCGCTCCACAGCAAAATAGTGCACCACAGCAGCAAGGTGGTTTTGCACCTAAGCCGCAAAATGCCCCACAAGGCGGCGCATCAAATCCTATGGAACCAACAATAGATTTTGATGATGACATTCCGTTTTGACCTAAGACAAAAATGTTGAAATGTAATCTTAAAAGCCGCTACTAAGCGGCTTTTTTAGTTTTTACTTACAGACAACCACTGCCCAGAGAGCATTTTTTACGATCGAAAGTTAAATGCCAATCTCATACCTGTCCGCAATAATGCTTCATCATTTTGAGGGGCTAAAAGTGTCGCTATCAGTGTTTAAAAATTCTCATTTATAACTGCATGGAAGCAGAAGGTAGAGCAATGCAGGAGCAATTGCCGAGAGAAACTAAATAGCGAATTTTTTGCCAAGCTATCAACACGTTTTTCCATCCCCCAAATAGCTCACTTAATTAAGCGGATGGGTATAAATAGAGTTGACTCTGATGTTTTCATATGTGAAATTTCATATATCTGTTTTTTCATATGTGTTTAGTTCGCTACAGAGCTATAAGGTTAAAGGTTATGAGTAAATCAATTGAGCACGAGCTACCTAATTTAGCACTCTCACAAAGCATTCCTCCTAGCGTTAAGGATTTCACACGAACGTTTTCATCTCATAAGCCTAAAATTTTATTGTTATACGGATCGCTGCGAGCCCGCTCATATAGCAAGTTGGTTATAGAAGAGAGTGCGCGCTTGCTAACCCACTTTGGTGCTGAGGTTAAAATATTTAACCCTGAGGGGTTACCCATAACAGATAGTGAAGATGAGACGCACCCTAAAGTGCAAGAGTTGCGTGATTTAATGCTTTGGTCTGAAGGGCAAGTATGGTGCTCGCCAGAACGTCATGGTGCTATGACAAGCGTATTTAAAAATCAGATTGATTGGATCCCATTAAGCTTAGGAGGAGTGAGGCCTACGCAAGGTAAAACGTTGGCTGTAATGCAGGTTTGTGGTGGTTCGCAGTCATTTAATGTGGTTAATCAGTTACGCGTACTAGGGCGTTGGATGCGCATGGTAACAATACCTAATCAGTCATCTGTGCCTAAAGCGTTTTTAGAATTTGAAGAGAGTGGCCGAATGAAGCCTTCCGCTTTTTACAATCGAATTGTGGATGTAATGGAAGAGCTCGTAAAATTTACTTTATTAATGCGTGACCAAAAAGAACACTTTGTTGATAGGTATTCTGAACGAGTAGAAACAGCAGAGCAGCTCAGCAAACGCGTAAATCAAAAAGACATTTAGGAGGTTACTGTGGGGTTATTTGAGCGTTTTTTATCGGTGTGGGTAGCGCTGGCAATTGCGGTAGGCATTATAGCTGGTTACGCGATACCCGATATATTTAGTGTTGTTGCAAGCTTAGAATATGCACATGTAAATATTGTTATCGCTGTACTTATTTGGTTTATGATTTACCCGATGATGGTGCAAATTGACTTCTCCTCCATTAAAGACGTAGGTAAAAAGCCTAAAGGCTTAGTGCTGACAGTTGTTATCAACTGGCTCATAAAGCCCTTTACCATGGCCTTACTAGGGTGGTTATTTTTTAAAGGTATTTTTGCAGACTTTGTTGACCCACAAACAGCGACAGAATACATAGCCGGTATGATTTTATTAGGTGTAGCACCATGTACTGCAATGGTATTTGTGTGGAGCCAATTAACAAAAGGTGATGCTAATTACACGTTAGTGCAGGTATCTATTAACGATATTATTATGATTTTTGCCTTTGCGCCCATTGCAGGCTTATTACTAGGGGTAACAGACATAACGGTACCGTGGGACACGTTAATACTTTCAGTGGTTTTGTATGTACTTATTCCATTAATAGCAGGCGCTATTACCCGCAAAAAGTTGGATAAAGGTGAAGATCACACACGGTTAAATCACTTTTTAAAGGTAATGAAACCATATTCCATCATTGGTTTACTGGCAACGGTGGCGCTTTTGTTTGGTTTTCAGTCTCAAACTTTAATAGATAAACCAGAAGCCATTGTATTGATTGCTATTCCGTTGCTTATTCAAACGTATGGTATTTTTGCAATAGCTTATATAGCTGCAAAAAAAATGGGCCTAGCTCATAGTATTGCAGCGCCTGCTTGCATGATTGCAACCTCTAACTTTTTTGAGCTGGCTGTTGCCGTGGCTATTTCATTATTTGGTTTACACTCTGGCGCTGCGCTTGCCACCGTTGTAGGGGTGCTTGTTGAAGTACCTGTTATGCTTAGCTTAGTTTATTTTGCTAATAAAACGCGTTATTGGTTTAACTAGGAGAGCGGTATGGTTGTTATTCATCATAACCCCGATTGTGGTACATCGCGCAATGTATTGCAGGTTATTAAGGCCGCTGGCTATAACCCCATTGTTATTGAATACCTTAAAGAAGGCTGGACAAAATCTCAATTGTTAGCGTTATTTGCCGCAGCAAATTTAACACCAAAAACAGCGTTGAGAGTGAGTAAATCGCCTGCTAAAAAACTTGGTTTGTTGAATGAAAACATAACAGATGAAGCTATTTTAGAGGCCATGCTTACGCACCCAGTACTCGTTAACAGACCTATAGTGTGCACCGAAAAAGGGGTTAAACTGTGTCGCCCTAGTGAGCACGTTTTAACGCTGTTAGCGCAATGGCCTAAAGGCGAGCTATACAAGGAAGACGGCGAAATGATATTAAACGCGCGGGGCGAGCAACCCGAAAAGTAATAAACTATTTGCCAAAACCCCGTTTGCACGGGGTTTTTTGTTTAGAAAAATTATAAACATTTAAACTTGCTTAGTCTGCTTGTGCTAATGACTATTTTGAACAACACTTTAAATAGTCGCGTTGCCACAGAGAGCACTATGCATAAAGCCTTTATAAAACTTGGTAAGCAAAAAAAAATAATGTACTTAACGAGTTTTTTGCTGGTAGTCATTATTTTTAATGTGCTTTTAAATAATACGCTCCATAAAAAAATCCACAAAAATGGCCAGCAGTTAACACAGCAAATTTATGAGCTGAAAATTAACGCTAATGCTGATAAAGAAATAGTGCAGGCTTTAGTGCAGAGTAAGGGCTTTATGCTAACTGCACACTCTAATGCAGAGCATTTTAAATACTTAGTCAATATACAACACGATGTATTTAGCTATAAAACACTTAGCATAAGTTTATATCACTGGCCCGCTTGGGTTGAACAAGCGTACTTATTTTTATTATTAAATCTTATTATGTTGGGCGCTGCCAGCTGGTGGGTTAGATGGTGGAAAGTAATCATCAATAAGCCAACTGCCAACATACCACTACCGCGCACTCAGACTAAAGCAGCTAAAAAACCTTCAACTCAAATAGCTACGCTAAATTGCGAAGTAAAATCTATGTATGGGGCTACTACAGCAAGGCATAGTTTATTCGCAATTGTGAAGTGTGATTGTGTATTTGATGAAAATACCGATATACAAGCAAGTTTTAAGGTAATGATAGCAAAGTATTTTAAAGAGCTCCCCTCAGTATCTGTAAACTTATTTGATGCAAATAATGTCGCTATCACCTTAAATAATATTCCGGTAGAAAAGCTAGATACATACAGTGAAAATCTTCATGAATGCGTTTATCAAATTTGTAGGCGCTATCGAAGTACTGTAAAACGTAAAAACATAAAAGTTGGTTTGTGTGATTATCGGTATGCAGCCGAGCAACCTGTTATTTTTAAGTTAGCTAAGTCTGCCTTGCTTTTTTCAGAAAAAAACGTGATCCAACATTGGCATAGGCTTACTTTGCAGCACGATCAAGAGAAGTTAATATCTTGTGGCCAAGTTATTGAAAATATTAAAAAGAAAAAGTTTATTTTATTTTTTCAACCATTATTTATGATCACCAGTGGCGATATTGTACAACATGAGGTGTTAATCAGAATTAGGCAGCAGCCACATGGTTTATTAGCAGCACGTTACTTTATTAACCAAGGCTTTGATAATCTTCAGGCATTTGAGCTAGATAAAGCGGTACTCCTGCAGGTTAAAAAGCTGATTTTGACAGAGCCTAACGAGCTTGCAGTGAGTATTAATTTACATATAAGTAATTGGTTTAACGAAAAGTTTTGGGATTGGTTTGTAACCAATATGCAGGCGTTCACAAAAGAGCGTAAGCTACAATTTGAAATTAGTGAAGCTGACTTTATTAAATACCAAACAAAATTGACCTACGCTTTTGAAAAACTCACGGCCCTAAAAAGTGTAGTGGTGATTGATAATGTACAGAGTGTTGAACATATTGACCAAATAGCTTCTCAACCAATAGCCAGTGCTATAAAGCTAGGCTACGCGCTTGTACATAATGTAGATGAAAAGGCTCAACAACAAAAACAGGTTAAAAATATTGTAGCGCAAAGCAAGTTGCTCAATATGCCTGTGTATGCGGTGGGTGTAGAAACCCAAAAAGAGCTACTTATGTTGGCTAAACTAGGTGTAGTTGCGGCACAAGGCTTTTACTTTTCTGAGCCTCTGCAAGAGTACACACATGCCACGTTTTATTAGGAATAATTACTAAATCAAGCCACGATACTTTAAACCATTGAGCCCCTGTAAACCGCCTGTATGAATAGCCATTATATGACTACCAGCAGCAAAGTAGTCTTGTTCGATCAGCTGCCATAATGCATACATCATTTTACCACTGTATATAGGTTCAAGGGGTAAGTTATGGCGCTGCTGCATGCGTTGGCAAAACTGCCACAATTCATTGGTAAACTTACCATAACCGCCACCATGAAACTCTGTAAGTAGTTGCCAATTTGATTGCTGGGCGGCTTTTTTACTAAGTGTTGTAATTTCTTTGTTAAGGTATTCGGCTTGCTTTAATACCGCAATTCCTAGCAGCTGTGTGTCCTCAAAGCTGCCTTCAATTAAACCTGCAAGTGTCCCGCCACTGCCTGTGGGACAGATTAAGTAATCATGCTTAGGTAAGCTTTTAGCAAGCTCAGCACACCCTGGCAAGGCATGTGTATTACTTCCACCCTCTGGAATTATGTATGCATAGGGGAATTGTGCTTGCAGCTGAGCTAAGTAATCTGGGTCATGGCGCTGCTTATATTCAATACGCGTAACCACATGTAAGTCCATTGCACATTGTTTAGCAAATCGCACTGTGGGGTTTTGGGTGTCTAAATGGGGTCCTCTAATGATGGCGTGGGTTTTTATATTAAATAATTTACCCGCCCCAGCGCAGGCATGAATATGGTTAGAAAACGCGCCTCCAAAAGTGAGTAACTGTGTTTTATTGGTGGCTTGCATGTGCTGTAAATTATATTTTAGTTTACGCCATTTGTTACCACTAATAAGTGGGTGGAGCAGGTCATCTCTTTTAATGCTTAAGCGTATGTTTCTTTTTTTTAGACAATTGCTATCTATTTGTTGTATTGGGCTTTCTTTTTCAATATTAAATAAATTAAGCATTATTTCTCGTGTTTATACTTGCAAACCAACAATCTTGTACGACACTTAGTTAATCTCTTATTAACAATAGTAGCTGTATGAAAAAAAAGCTGTTTTCGTTGTTATCTTGGTTAAATCGCAGTTTAGACTCTAGCACATCAATTGGTATTGCTACTTATGCAGATACTGTAAAAGCAGTGTGTTTAAAAAAAAATCAAGGGCAGTGGTACGTTCATAACTCATATAGCGTGAATGTTGAAGACCTCACAGATTATACAGCTGCTATTGCAACTTGCACAAATGAAGTTTGTGCAGAGGTGTGCCCAGTAAATTTAGTGGTGCCTCACTATTTTTATCAAATAGTGCAAATGGATAAACCCATGTTGAGTGACGAAGAAATCATTCAATCCTTACCTTGGACAACAAAAGATTTAGTTGATATTCCGCCAGAGAACATTGTTGCCGATTTTATCGATTACCCAATCGTTCAGCCTATGCAAAGCAGTAAAATGAATGTGTTTATTACCAATAAACTTCAGTTACTGCCTTTTATCGATAGCTTTTCAAAAATAAAGCCTGTCCTCAGGGCAATGACCTCGGAAGAGATGATTTTAGTAACCTTGTTTGGTGAAGATAAAAGTGCACACATGCTTATAGTGCAACACGCAGGGCACGAGCCACGTATTTTAATTATTCGCGATGGTCAGCTTTTATTAGCTAGACGATTGAACGGGTTTTTAGGTATTTCGGATAAAGAGCGTACACACGGGCTAGTAGAAGCCCTTGGTCTTGAGATTCAAAGATCAATGGACTTTTTTGAAAGCCAATTAAAGCAGCCTCCTATTAGAAGTATTCAGCTGCACTGCGATGACCTGTCGTCTTTGACTTTAAGGGCTGGCCTTGCAGAATTTTTACAAGTAAAAGTTGTTGATTTCAAACCTAATATCGATCTAGCCCAAGATCTTGAGCCAAGCTTCTATTACGCATTGGGGGCCGCGTATCAATTAACCAGTCCGGATTCAGTGCTATGAAAACACGGATTAACTTTTACCAAAAAGCGATTAGGGTTAGGCGCGACCCCGTTCCTTTTAAAGGCATGCTAGTACTTTGGCTAGCTACCTTATGTGTAGTTGCATTAACTTGGCTTTTTTATTTATACGAAGAGCATAAAAGTCTGCAATTAGTAACACAAAGCGAGGCCTATTTAACACACACACAACAGCAATTAAGTGTGGTAAAGCAGCGCTTAGCTGATAAACAAAATAAATCGCATTTGATTGATGAACTAAAAGTACTGCAACAAGAGATATTGCATAAACAACAGGTGTTTGATTATTTAGAAAACACATCTATGCATACCAAAACAGATTACGCAGATGTGATGCATGATTTGGCCGCGTACCACGAGCCGCAAATTTGGCTCGATCAGATAAAGTTTGAAGGTCAAAAAGTAATGCTCAAAGGGCGTACTCAGCAAGCCAAATTTTTACCTATTTGGCTTGCTAATCTCAAGCATTCGAGCTTTTTCAAAGGGAAGGAGTTTTCAGTGCTGGAACTGTCGAGCAGAGATGGCGTGAGCGAGTTTAATGTGGCTACAGAACTTAGTTCAAGTGAGGTAACGCAATGAGTGAGCAAAGTGAAAAAAAAGGCTGGCCATTATTTGTTAAATACCAAACAAGATTCGCAACGTTGCAGCAGCGCGAAAAGTATTCAGTGCTATTTGTTGGCTTATTTCTGATTGTTTACTTGGGATTATGGTTTGTAGTGTTCCCACAGCAAGATGCAGTAAACAATTTACGCATTAAGCAAAATGAATTGTGGCAAAAAATAAACCAAAATGAAGCACAGCTTTCTATGCTTACACAGGCATTAGAGCATGACTACACAAAAGTACTAAGAAATCAGGTTGGGCAAACACAGCGCGAGTTAGAAGAGATAAATAATAAGCTAAGTATGTTTAGCCAAGGTTTTATTTCGGCTAACAAAGTACCCGCTGTATTAAGGGATCTATTCGTAAACACACCGGATGTGCGTGTTGTTAGCTTTAGGGTAAACCCAGCAAAAGCAATTGATGTAGAAAAACTGGGTGAACACGATACGCAAACGCTGTTTTTTGAGCACCAAATGGTGGTTACATTGCAGGGACGTTATTTTAGTTTACAAGGATACTTAGAAGGCCTTAAAGCAAGCCAACAAAAGCTGCTTATACAGCAATTTAATTATCAAGTGAAAACATACCCTAATGCAGAGTTAACATTACAAATAGCCACGGTGAGCGCCAATGAAAAATTTATTGCTTTATAGTTTGTGTGTGATTTGCATATGTTTTTTCCCTGTTATTAGTTCAGCTGAAATACTGCGCGACCCTACACAACCTAGCAAAACACCAATAATAAATGGCGCAGCAGTAAGTAATACAGCGCTGTTGTTACAGTCAATTATTAAAACCGAAAAGCAATACAAAGCGATTATTTCTAAGCAGGTATATAAGCCAGGAGATGTAGTAGGTGAGTTTCGGGTGCTAACAATAAACGCTAATTCAGTGCTGTTAGCAAATGATGATAAGCAAATAAAATTAGAATTATACGACTATGAAATTAAAAAATAATACAACAAAGCCATGGCTTGCGCTTATTTTAATACCGCCTTTTTTAACGGCGTGCCATAGTTTTAAGCCCGGAAAAGAGATTCAGCCACATATTGCTCAAGAGCTTGCGCCTGTCAGTAACAAAGCAAAAAGTGTGGCACCGGTAGAGGTAAGTAGTGCGCTAACACAAAGCCTACTTTCATCACTTAATAGTGAGCAAAGCCTAACCAATGAGTTAGCTGTAAAACGTTTTGATGTAGCCGCAAAAGAGGTAGAAATAAGCTCATTTTTTAATGGCTTAACGGCTGATACGCCATACAGCGTTGCAGTACACCCACAGGTAAGCGGTGTTATTTCTTTAAATTTAAAAAACGTAACCTTTGAAGAAGTGATAGCGGTTATTAAACGCATGTACCCATTAGATATTGTTCAAGAAGGGCGTATTGTACAGGTGCTACCTGCAATTATGCGCACAGAAACTATACCGGTTAATTATTTAATGATGCAGCGCCATGGGCAATCAACGGTAAGTGTTGTTGCAGGTGGGGTAAGCCAGTTCTCACAAAACAACTCAAGTTCAAACTCAAACTCATACAGCAGCAATAATTCGAGCCAAAATAATCAGTTTGGCAGCGATAATCAGAATACTGAGTTAAATGGCTCTCGCATCCAAACAATTAATCAAAACGACTTTTGGAAGGAGCTTGAACTTGCTCTTAAATCGCTTATTGGCTCAAACGATGGACGTTATGTAGTTGCCAGCCCGCAGGCAAGCTTAGTTACGGTTAATGCCTTGCCAAGTGAAATAAACCAGTTAAAAGATTTTTTACGCCAAAGCCAAGAAAACCTTCAGCGACAAGTTATTCTTGAAGCTAAAATTGTCGAAATAACTCTAAAAGATGAGTACCAACAAGGAGTTAACTGGGAGCGAATTTCTAGAGGGTTAGAAGGTGGGGTGTCCTTTGCAACAACAGCAGGCAGCATAGGTAATTCTATTTCAGCTACTTTAGGAGGGGTCTCCTCGTTAACGATTGAAAAAGGCGACTTTAGCGGGGTAATTAGCTTGCTTGAAACCCAGGGTGACCTACAAATGCTTTCTAACCCCCGTGTAACGGCTACAAACAATCAAAAAGCCGTGATTAAAGTAGGACAAGATGAGTACTTTGTTACTAATGTTTCGAGCACAACGGTAACGGGTACCTCAACGACTACGTCACCAGAAATAGACCTAACGCCGTTTTTTTCGGGCATTGCGCTCGATGTCACACCGCAAATTGATAAATATGGCTCAGTTATTTTACATGTTCATCCTTCGGTAACCGAAACAGAAGAGCAGCTAAAGGTGATTACATTAGATGATCAGCGTTTTGAGTTGCCGCTTGCACAAAGCAATATTCGTGAATCTGATACGGTGATCCGCGCTCAAAGTGGTGAAATAGTCGTAATAGGTGGGTTAATGCAAACCACGACGGAAGATGAAGAGTCGAAAACACCGATTTTGGGCGATGTGCCAATATTAGGTAACTTGTTTAAAAGTATTAGTAAGCGCCAAGAGAAAAAAGAGCTCGTTATTTTAATCAAGCCAACGGTGGTGATGCCCGACACATGGAAAAAGCAACAGGCTCATAGTCGCGCGCTATTAAATACATGGTATGAGAACTAACTATGTATTTAAGCTTTTTTAATTTAAGTGAAATGCCTTTCACCTTAACCCCAAACACTGAGTTTTTTTGTGCGCTTGAACCACACCACGAAGCCATGCAAGTGCTGACCACTGCGCTAGAAATGGGTGAAGGGTTTATAAAAGTAACAGGGGAAGTAGGGACAGGCAAAACCTTACTATGCAGAAAACTTTTAAATCAAATTGAAGAAGACTATTTCGTGGCTTATTTACCTAATTCTTATTTAAGCCCTGAAGAGTTACGCTGGGCTATTGCTGTAGAGCTTGGTATGGAGGTAGATAAAACGCTAGATCAGCAATCGTTAAGTCAGCAAATAAATCATTACTTACTTGAGCTACAAGAAGATAACGAACGGGTTGTGTTATTAATAGATGAAGCACAGTGCCTGAGTTGGGATACACTTGAAGCACTTCGATTATTTACAAACCTAGAAACCGAAACCGAAAAGCTTATTCAGGTGGTGCTATTTGGCCAGCCAGAATTAGATGAAAAGCTAGCTAATAGTAAGGTGAGGCAGTTACGCCAGCGTATTAGTTTTTCATACTCATTGCGTGCAATGACCGCCAGTGAGGTTATTTATTATATTAATCACCGTTTACAGGTGGCGGGTTTTAATCAGCCACTACTATTTACTAATCGATTAGGATTAAAAATAGCGCGTGCAAGTCGAGGCATTCCACGGTTGGTCAATATTTTATGCCACAAAGCTTTACTGCAAGCATACGGCGAAGGCCTTAATAAAGTAACACCGCGCCATGTACATCTTGCCATTGCAGACACCGAAGATTGCAAAAAGCACCATGCTAACCATTACTTGGCTTACAGCTTATTAGCTATTAGTGTGTTTGCTATTGCAGTTATGTGGTTATGGAGGCAATGGCTATGAGTGTGATTAATAACATGCTCAAAAACATCGACCAGCGCCAAAATGCTCAGCGTAAGCAGCAAATTGCTGGGGTCGCTATTCCCCCCGTACGCGACTACCATGATGTATTATTTAAAGTATTGAGTGTGTTACTCGCGATTGTAATTATTTTTACAGCCTACCTTTATTTGCCTTTTGCACAAGCCCCTCAAACGAGTAGCGACACAGCTGAAAAAGCCCATGCTGTTAATAATAGCAGCCAGCCGGTTGAAATTGCTCAAGCTAAAATTACCCCAGTAATTAAGCCTTTAAAACCATTAAGCGAAGAGAGAACAGCTGCTGAAGCGGCTTACACTCCTGCAGTTGCGCAAAAAAAACTGGCGCAGGAGCAAAGCAATAACGCGTTGCTTAAGCAGGCAAAAGACGAAGTAATACAGCAACACGCTGTAGAGAAAGACACGCTACTAAGCAAAAAAAACAGCCCCACAGAGACAAGCGTAAAAGTAGCCGCTAGTACAGAGATAAATGCCCCACTTGAAGCAAAAAGCAGTGCACCAGTAAAAAGTATTACACAGGCTGAGCAGCCACCCGTTGAAAATAAATTAGTAAAAACTGCCAGTGTTAAGCAAAGCAAAGCCCAGCGCATAGCACAGCAATTAAAGCGTGCTAAACAAGCGTTGGAATTTGCTTTATATGATGATGCGATTAACGATTTAACCGCTATTTTACAAACACAACCTGAGCATGTAGAAGCGCGAAACTTACTCGCGGCAACCTACTTTCAGCAACAAGATGTACTTATGGCTCAGCAGTTATTAGTTGCTGGCATAAAAATAAACCCTGAGGTTGTGCAGTGGCGCGTAATGCTCAGTAAAATTTTAATTATGCAACAAGAGTACGAAGGCGTGCTTAAACTGCTTATAACCGAACTTGAGCCGCAAGCAAACTTGGAGTTTTGGGTATTAAAAGGCACTGCAGCACAAAATACGCAGCAACATCAAATAGCGCTTGCGAGTTTTACACAACTTACACAGCTTCAGCCTCAGCAGGCTAAATGGTGGCTGGCGTTAGCAACTTCAAAAGATGCGTTGGGAGAGTTTGCTGATGCAAAGCACCTTTATAAAGTTGCACTCGATTTAGGCGGTTTAAATGCCGCAATGACGCAACATGCACTACAGCGTTTAGTTGCATTGAAGGAGGCGTTATGAGACCCAGTTTAAAAATGCGTTTAGGGGATTTACTCGTTCATGAGCAAATGATCACCGAAGCGCAGCTAAGTGAAGCACTTAATGTGCAAGCCGCGTCAGGGCGTAAGTTAGGGGCTACATTAATTGCGCTTGAATTTATAAGTGAGCCGCAATTATTACGCTTTTTAGCTCAACAATTACAAATACCATTTTTAGATATTTCGCAGCGGAAAATATCTTCAGATGTATCTAAGCTACTTTCTGAGGTTTATGCTAGGCGTTACCGAGCATTAGTCATAGAGGACAATGGTGACTCAGTTTTAGTCGGGATGAGTGACCCCGCAGATTTGAGAGCGTTGGATCAGCTAGCGCCAATGCTAGCCCCTAAGCGAGTTGAGTTGGCTGTAGTGCAAGAAAGCCAACTTATGGCTGCGTTTGATAATGTGTACCGCCGAACAGAAGATATTACTAACTTTGCTGAAAAGCTACACGAAGAATACGAAGACGTAGAAGAGTTTGATCTTAATTCCTTAGCAGATGAAACCTCTGATGCCACCGTGGTAAAACTACTGCAATCTATATTTGAAGATGCAGTGCAAGTACGCGCCTCAGATATCCACATAGAGCCCGATGAAAGGCTATTACGCATTCGTCAACGCGTTGATGGTGTATTACAAGAGCACATACTAAATCAAGTAAAAATAGCCTCAGCCTTAGTGCTTAGGCTCAAGCTTATGTCGGGGTTAGATATATCGGAAAAGCGTTTACCGCAAGATGGCCGTTTTAATATAAAAGTACACGCGCACAGCATTGATGTGCGTTTATCGACAATGCCTGTGCAATATGGTGAGTCAGTTGTGATGCGGTTGCTCGACCAATCTGCAGGGCTTTTATCGTTAGATGAAACAGGCATGCCGGTGCATATTTTAAAACGCTTGCGCAGCATTATAAAACGCCCGCATGGCATGGTGTTAGTCACTGGGCCTACAGGCTCAGGTAAAACCACCACTTTGTACGGCGCTTTAAGTGAACTTAACCAACAAGAAAGTAAAATTATTACCGTAGAAGATCCGGTTGAATACCGCATTGGGCGGGTAAATCAGGTGCAAATAAACAACAAAATTGGTTTAAGTTTTGCCAGTGTACTAAGAACCACGCTACGCCAAGACCCCGATATTATTATGGTTGGCGAAATGCGTGACCAAGAAACCGTAGATATAGGGCTAAGAGCTGCATTAACGGGTCACTTAGTGCTTTCTACACTTCATACCAACGATGCCATATCAAGTGCAATGCGCTTAATTGATATGGGGGCGCCAGCTTATTTAGTCGCCAGTTCACTACGGGCTATTATTGCTCAGCGCTTAGTTAGGCGCATCTGCAATGAGTGTAAAACACCATACCATCCAGATAAACAAGAACAAAGTTGGCTTACCTACTTAGGTGAAGATGCTAACAGCACACAGTTTTGGCGAGGTGAAGGCTGCACTGCCTGTAGCCATAGTGGCTATAAAGGCCGGGTGGGGATTTTTGAACTGCTAGAAATGAACGACGCTATGATGGATGCTCTGCGTATTAACGACACGCAACGTTTTGCCGAAGCGGCTAAATGTAGCGCTAATTTTGCACCGCTATCTTATATGGCTTTAACGTATGCAAAGCAAGGAATTACCTCGTTAGATGAGGTGTTTAAAGTGGCTGAATATGTGCCTGAAGTAGTAGGTGGTGACGATGCAGCTATATAGTTACAAAGCCAAAGACACCAAAGGCGTGCTGGTTAAGGGGCGTGTTGAGGCAAATAACGAGGCTGGTGTAGCCGATAGCTTACTAAAGCGTCAATACATACCCATATCAATTTCATTGGTTGAAACAAAAAACAATATTAAGTTATTCGATAATTTGTTTAGTGAAAAAATAACCCTTGATGACATGATCATGTTTTCACGGCAAATGTATTCATTACTTAAAGCGGGTATTCCTATCATTAGAGCAATGATAGGCTTGGCTGATACCACGCAAAATAAAGAGTTTAAAAGTGTATTACTTGAAGTCACCCGGCAACTTGAGCAAGGCCGCGAATTATCGAGTGCTTTGGCCATACACAATAAGGTGTTTAGCCGCTTAACTATTTCTATGGTTAAGGTTGGTGAAGGGTCAGGGCGATTAGAAGATGCGTTTTATCAACTGGCTATTTACTTTGAAAAAGAACAAGAGACGCGTAAACGAATAAAAGCCGCTATGCGTTACCCCACGTTTGTTATTTTGGCGCTTTTAGTCGCGATGATCATTTTAAATATTTTTGTGATCCCAACCTTTGCCAGCATGTTCGAAAAATTTGATGCAGAGCTGCCTTTAATGACCCAAGTTCTCATCGGTACCAGTAACTTTTTTGTCAATTATTGGTGGCTGCTGGCGCTGATGTTAATTGGTGGAGTCTTTGCTTGGCGTCGCTATATAAATACCTCGGCTGGACGTTTTAAGTGGGATCACCACAAACTAAAAATTCCTTTTGTCGGCGATATTTTAAAGCGCACCTTGCTTGGACGTTATAGCCAAAGTTTAGCTATGGTGCTTCGCTCCGGCGTCCCTATGACGACAGGGCTGTCGTTAACGGCCCATGCAGTTGATAACAGCTACATGGAGAAAGCCATTATCACTATGCGCCAAGATATCGAAAAAGGCGACAGTTTGCTGCGTGCTTCGCGAAGTAGTGAGCTATTTTCACAACTGGTACTGCAAATGGTGGCTGTGGGTGAAGAAACGGGCCGAGTAGATGAATTACTGCAAGAGGCGGCCGACTTTTATGAGCGAGAAGTTGATTACGATTTACGCAGTTTAACCGCGAAAATAGAACCTATTTTGACCGTGTTTGTTGCCATTATGGTGCTTATTTTAGCGCTGGGCATATTTATGCCGATGTGGAACATGATGTCGGCTATTAAAGGGTAGCCATTGTGAATAACTGGCGCGCTCATGAAACAGGTTTCTCATTGTTTGAGTTGATTTTAGTAGTTGTTTTACTGGCAGTTATTATGGCTTTTGCTATACCTCAATACATAGGGGTTAAAAATCAGGCTCATAACGCGAGTGTCGATGTAGTCGCTGGTGGGTTTGCTTCAGCGGTAACGATGATAAGAAGTCACTGGGAATTATCGGGGCGCCCGAAAGGCGTTAATAATACAACACATATTAACTACGGAGGTGTCATTGTTGGTGTCGATGGAAATAGGGGCACACCAACGGGTGATAAAACGACTAATACTGATACGCGGGCCAGCGCAATGACTGCACTGAAATGCCAAAAAGTATTAAAGGTAATTTTACTAGATGCGCCTACAAGCACATTAAGTACCGAGGTTTCTGCAATAACCGAGGTGAGTTATTTAGTGCGTTATAACGCTAAAAACAACCAGTGTATTTATTATTTAACACATAATTTAAACACTAACAACTTACCTACCGATGGCGCTGTGATAGCAAAAAACGTAGGGTTTTCGTACTTTCCAACTACAGGCAAAGTGCAAATTTTTAAAAACTAAGTAATAAAGAGGCTTACTTATGAAAATGCAGTCATTAAAACAACCAATGAATAAGCAAGCAGGTTTCACGCTTGTTGAACTAATAATTGTAATCGTGATTTTAGGTATTTTAGCGGTGACCGCTGCCCCTCGTTTTTTAAACCTGCAAGGTGATGCTAATGCTTCTACACTCGAAGGTTTACAAGGCTCAATTCGAAGCGGCATGAACATCGTTAATGGTAAATCCATTATCGCAAGCGATCATAAAAAAGCGACAGCCACGGTGACCGTTGATACTGGTGATGCAGTAGCGACTGTTTATGGCTACCCTGCGGCAACAGAAGCAGCCTTTGAGGCTTTTTTAGATGTTACATTTTCATCTGACGACTCAGCTGATTTTAACCTTGTAGAGGTTGCCGCTGATGAAAAAGCAATTATTTTCCCTAATAGCTACGTGCAAACTGATGATTGCCGTATTGAATATACACAAGCTGCAGATGCAAACAGCGGCACGCCGCCAGTATCTGTAACGCCTCCTACTGTTACGCTTATCACGAGTGGGTGTTAATTTATATAAATGAATAGCAGTAGTAATCAACGATTGCGTGGCTTCACCCTTGTTGAACTAATTATTACCTTAGTTATTTTGGGCATACTGTCGGTAACGGCAGTGCCCAAGTTTCTGGGCAGTTCAACAGAGCAAGCATACTCATACAGAGATAGGGTATTAAATGCCCTGCGCACCGTACAATTACGTGCAATGCAAAATACTGCAACAAGCAGCTGCCACAAACTGTATATTTCACCTACCTTGGTTGCGGGGCCAGAGCCAGAAACCTGTGCGGGCGGCCCAAGTACCAAAAATAGCGAGCATTTAGTTGTCGAAATAAACACTGGGCGTAGTGACGTACGTTTTAATGCTTTAGATAGCAATGGCAATACGTTTTCGCAAATAAACTTTGATCCACTTGGAAGGGCTGATCAAAATTGCGCAGTGTTTTGTAAAATTGATCTCGGCCTTGCAGCTGTATGCATTAGCGGTGAAGGGCTTATTTATGCCTGCCCCTAAAAAGCAAATAGGCTTTACCTTAATAGAACTGATTATAGCCATTGTCATGTTTGCTATTGCGCTAAGCATTATTACAGCGCTTATAGCACCGCAAGCAAAGCAAAGCGCTGAGCCTATTGTCGCGCTGAGAGCGTCAGAGCTTGGGCAAGCATTAATGAACGAAATATTAGCTAAATCATTTGATGAACATAGCGAACGTTCGCCACCATTTAGGCGCTGCTCTGAGACCAGCTTAGGTGCACAGCCTTGTAGTACTAGCTCTGAACTGGGTGCAGACAGTGGAGAAACACGGACAAATTTTAACGATGTTGATGATTATATTGCGCTCACCGGGCAGCCTATTAGTGATAGTTTAGGGAATACATTAGCGCAATACAGCGATTTTTCACTGGCTGTGAAGGTGCAATACGACAGCGACCTAAACGAGGCAACCAATAACGATGGCGTTGCCTTTAAACGAATTACCATTGAAGTAACCTCACCCTTGGGGCAAGTGTACGGCTTTAGTGCATACAAAGGTAATTATTAATGAATAGAGCAGAGCAAAAACAGGGTTTTACCTTAGTTGAGCTATTACTTGTCATAGTAATTATTGGCATTTTAGCCGTGGCGTCATTTTCGTTTATCAGCGCTGGATTTAATATTTATAGCCAAGGTGTAAAGCGCCAAGAAGCGGTGGCGCAAAGTCGCTTTATTTTAACCCGATTAAGTAAAGAGCTTCGCCACGCAACCCCTAATTCGTTGCGCTTAAATTGCGACAACGCCAGCAATGGAGCGTGTAGCACGCAGCAATGTTTAGAATTTACACCATTTTTATCTGCCACTCACTATACCGGTTATTTACCCACTAGCGCTCCTTTTGAGATTACCGCCGTGAATTTTGCACTTAATAATTTAACTGAGCCACAAATAAACGATTGGGCAAGTGTCTACCCATTAAATAGCAGCGATATATACGATGAAAGTCAAAACAAGCGTTTAAAAGTCATCGGCTATAGCGCTGTTACAGGTGAGCTCGATACATGGCAATTTAGCAAAGCATTTGCTCAAGAGTCACCGAGTAAGCGCCTTTATTTATTGGATCAGCCCGTTAGCTTTTGTGTAGAGGGCAATTCACTGTATCGCTATAGCAATTACGGCTTTACTACAAGCCAATTAAACGCTGCCAGCTTACAGGTTAGCTCCGGCGTTAAACGCGATTTAATGAGTAATTATATTTCAAATGACTTAACGAGCAGCGCCTTTTTTATATTGAGTGAGGTTACACTGCAGCGCAGCGCGGTTGTTAATGTGTTTGCGCAAATGGGGTTTAACGACACCGAACAAATAAGTATTAGCCATGAGGTGCATGTGCCTAATGTTCCCTAAGATAAAAAACATCACTTTAGCTAAAAAACAGCAAGGCAATTTGCTCATAATTACATTGGTGATCATCGTCACTATGCTGGCACTGGGGCTGGCACTTTCAAAAGTGTTATCGGGGGCGTCGCAACAAAATACCATTGAGTATTACGGCGCGCGTGCTTATATGGCAGCGCAAAGCGGGTTAGAAACTGGTTTAAGTGAAATTTTTGCACTAAATAGCACAGCACAAACATGCAGTGCTGTAACCACTAATAGGAATTTTAGCACCCTCTATTTAGCCAAGTGTGAGGTTGAATTGAGTTGTAGTGAATATATCGACTTGCCCGATAGTAGCACCCGCTCTGGCACGGTTAATATTTACTATTTACAAAGCTCAGCAACGTGCGCCGCCAATGACTGTGCTGCCGGTGCAGCGTGTCAAAAAGAATATTGGCAAACCCAACGTACTCTAAGTGTGGAGGCTAAAACATTACCATGAGCAAATATACCCTCTGTATTTTATGTTTAATAAGTTTGCTACTAAGCCGATACGCTATGGCTGTACCGCCAAAAATTGAAGGGCGATTTATAGAGTTACAAGACACTTACACTTCACCCATTTGGACAAAAATAAACTTTCAGCAGCAATATATAACACCGCCTGCGGTATTTATGTTGTCAACTAATCAAGGCGGTAACCCCGCTATAGTGAGAATACGCAATGTAACAACCACAGGGTTTGAGGCACTTCCCCTCGAGCCATCAGGAGAAGATGGCGAGCATATAACCATGGGCGCGCATTATTTAGCGGTAGAATACGGAGTGCATGAATTTCCTGATGGTACCATTATGGAAGTAGGGAGCACCGACCTACGCCTTGAGCTGCAATATGGTGCTAAGTCGGGATTTGCCCCCATCACACCGAAAGGTTATAAAGCCCTGACTTTTGATAAACCATTTACTGTTAGACCCAACTTTTTTCACTCGTTACAAACACTTAATAGTTTAGATAGTAACCCGCCATCTCAAGCGCTTGTGCCCTTTTTAACGGTTGCCGTACAAAGCGGTTCTTTATCTACAGGTGGAGTAAATATAGCGTTAGAGGCCTCCGAAACCGCATTAGGTGTTATTCAAAGTGAAACTGTGGCCTACATGGCCGTAGAGCCTGGCAGCAATCGCACCTTTACTGATGACAACGGGGTCGAAGTGTTGTGGGAAACTTTCTTTACAGGGTTCGAAGTTGATGGCTGGAGTGATGGATGTAATTACTTTAATTTTAACAATAACTTTAGCGAAGCGCCGCTGGTAGTGGCAAGTAAGAACTCCCGGCTTGAGGACGATGGTGGATGGTTGCGTAGCTGTAATTTAAGAGCGGATAGGTTAGGGTTGGTTGTCGATGAGGACCGTGATGGCGATAGAGAGCGTAACCACGTAAAGGAAGAAGCCTCTATATTGGCCATGACCAGTACGTTTGTATTTAATGGTGACATTTTAGATTGCGATACTTTATTTCCTGGCGCTATTTCTACCTACAATGATGGACAAGTGCAGCTTGTTCAAGGCGTGGAAATAACCGATAGCAATGCCCAATTTATTACTACCACTAATTTAATATCAACGGCGCTAACTAACCCACCTCTATGTAATGGCCAAGGCTGTGTGGCAACTGGGTATAACTCCCTAGAGCCAAATCAAGCTGCGCAAGTCCCCACGGTCACAAACGATGGAAGCTCTACCGGTGATGTGCCTATAATGCTAGCTGGCGATTATTTTTATGACGAACTAACACTTAACTTATTAGAAGATGATTACAAGGTAACAGCGCCCACCCGTATCTTTTTAAAAGATACGACATCGCTAATTTCTAGCGCATTTTTAAACATAGGTAAAACAAATATAGCGGTTGAAGAAGGGGCGTATTTAGCCATATACGTAGATGGTGATGTTGCCATTGCCGCCGATGCAAATATTGCTGCATATATCGTCGCAACGGGGGAGGTAAGAATTGCCCAAAATGTTACTTACCAAGGCTCAATAACTGCTGCAACACAAGTAATAACCGAGGGCAGCTCTACGTTTGATGCGCTAGAGGTCCCTGAGAGTATTCCTGGATTTTGCGGTATTTTTACGCCGGTTTTGCTTGATCACTACCGCATATCAATGAGTGATAACCAAGGTTTAACCTGCCAAGCAAAAGAAATGACGTTAACCGCCTGTGCAAACGATGCATGTGATTTACTCTATGATGAACCTTCTGCCCTTGACCTTTCTCCCGATAACAATGGTCAACAAAGCTGGGTAAGCGGTGAAAATATTACCTTTACAGGCTCTGCCACAGTGGCCCTCGCAAAGCGCACCACCGGTACCGTAACGCTTGGTTATAATACCGCCGACCCATCAGCACCGCTGCGTTGTTATATTAATGGCAATAACGTAGGACTGGGCGGGTGCAAAGTGGTTTTTTCTGATGCGGGGTTTATTTTTAATAACGACACAGCCAATACAGCGAGTATCCCCACTCAATTATCTGGTAAATCCTCTAGCCAAGGTTTTAATGCCGCCGAGTTATCTATTCAAGCGGTTAAAACAAATACTACCACAGGCGTATGCGAAGCCGCGTTCCCTGCAGGTGGTCAAGTTGATTTAGATTTAGCGTATACCTGCAGCGCCGGCGCTATATGTTCAGACCCAGTACAACTGAGTAATAATGCCAATACGTATAGTGTGCAGCAAGCATATCAAACCTTTTCGCTCACCTTCGATCAAGACTCAAAAGCGCCTATTGCTATTAACTACCCTGATGCCGCTAAATTAAGTTTAAATGCACGGGCAACAATTGTATTAGACCCAATAACTAATCTATCAAAAAGATTAACCGGTAGTTCTAACGAATATGTAGTTAAGCCCTTTGGATTAGCAATGCAAGTTGCAAGTGACGGCTATGCTCAAACAGCAAGCGATAGTTTATTTAGATTAACAGGTGAGTCATTTGATTTAAAAATGAATGCAGTACAGTGGCGAGCAGGGCAAGACAATAACAACGATGGCATACCAGATAACTACAGCGCTATTCATAGCAACCCCATTGCCAAACACTTCATTAGTGAGTCCCCTACAGTAACACATAGCTTAGTATTACCGAGCTCTGGTAATGAGGGGCAAATTGAAGCGCTAAATACTAATGCGTTTGCTGATACGGGAAGCTTGAGTGAATCCATATCGCAGTACGCTTATGACCAAGTAGGTATTATAAACGTGTTTGCGGGTTTACAAGATGGCGATTATTTTGGGGTGGGCGATGTAAAAGGGCAGTTAAACAACGTAGGCCGGTTTGCGCCGTCACACTATCAGGTATTAGGTGCTCAAGCTGCTGCGCAGTGTACACAACTAGGTAGTAATCTAACGTATTTAGAACAGCCATTTGAACTTGGCTTTACTCTGCAAGCACTTAATCATAACAACCAGCTAATGGCGAATTACAAGCAAGGTTTTGAAAAAGCTCAAGTACAAATAAATGCCGAAAACAATCAGACCGGAAATTATGTACCCGCATCAACGTTAACCAGCAGGTTAGCCAATATAACGAGTAATAGTTGGAACACCTTAACTGATGGACAGTGGCAAATGAGTGACAGCACAGCCATGTTAACGCGATTAGGCATAAATAACCCCGACGGTCCATTTACTATGGTTAATTTAATGGCCACTGTCACTAATACAGAAGGCGCAACATTAATCGATGCAAATGATGAACCGAACACGCAAACCAGCTGCAGTGGTAACGAGTGCAATAGTGTACGTTTAAATGATGTACCAATAGATTTTAGATTTGGACGTTTAGTGTTAGGAAACAATGTTGGTTCAGATTTAGATCCCTTACGCGTACCTATGCAGGCTCAGTATTTTAATGGAACCGAGTTTGTATTAAATACCGAAGATAACTGCAGCGTATTTGAGCACCCGCAGTTATCGCAAATATCGCCATCAACGCCAATATTAAGCTATGAATATAGCGCAGGAGGAGCAGGTGCATTAGAGGCTGGCAGCTACCCTACAAACAATGCAATTTATGCTACACCAAATGGTAGTGGTACATTTACATTAGAATACGAAACCGAAAACTGGTTAAAGTGGGATTGGCTTGGCGATAACTCACAGCAAAATCCCCATGCTATTTTGCAATTTGGCCGCTTTAGAGGAAATGATCGGGTTATTTACTGGCGTGAAACAAGAGAATAGTTGTAAACTAAGATAATAATTGAACAAAGCTTGTGTTTTGTGCTTCAAGTACATAGCATAAGGCATTGGGTGTATTGATTTTTGATGGTTGAAAATTGCTCAGCTTTCAAAAGTGAGTACACTCTAATAAACAATAATAACGACCAAATAATTGCCGCTTTTTGGGACTGGAATATATGCGAATTGCTCCTTTATCTCTGTTAATTTCCGCTAGTTTGTTAGCTAGTAGTGCATTTGCACAAGACACAGCAACAGTAACCGGAATTGAATCAGAGATTAGTATTAAACAAACAGAATACGATAACTCGACACAAATACTCGAAAAACACTTAAAAGAAGAAAGTCAGTTACAAAACCAACTTGAACTACTTCGCTCTCGCTCTACAGAGCTAGACAAAGAGAAAAACCAAGCACTTGATGCGATGAACGAAATGTATCGCCGCATGATTGATGACCCTACGCTTGATATTAGCGCCGCCCAATCGCGCTATCAAAAAGCCGTGGTTGATCATAAGCAAAACAAAGACGACATCTCAATGCAGTTGGCGGCAATTGCATCTCACCGTAAAGATATCGAGCAAATTCGTGTTGCAAAACATACACTTTTAAATACGCTAGAGAGCTTAAAAGAGCAATTAACCACAGCCCGAGTTGAACGTTTACGTAATGAGTTTACCCGTGAAGGGACACTTGAAGTAAACCACACAATTAACTGTAAGCGTACCGAAACGCTCGCAGCCTGTGAGCAACGCGGCCAGCAAATGGGTTTACAAAAAGCGACTAAGCGTTTTGTTGATCAAATATTTGCTAATTTAACAGAAGAGCGCATTGTTGAACCAAAACGCAACATGGCAGGCGCGCAAGTACAAATTTTAAGTAGTCATGTGGTTAATAGTGCATTTAGCGGACAAGGTAATTATAACGTTAACTTAAGCGTAACAATGCGTGGCGAAGTAAACAGCAGCCGCTTATGTAACTTACTAAGTGTAGATAATCGTTATTGTTCTGAATATGGCTCACCACTGGCAACAACGTATCAACCAGGTTATGGCGCAACTTACTCTGATAGTCAGTTAACATTCAGCAACACCGCGGATAATACCGACACTGTGTCTGTATCGCGATTGAATAAACAGCCTGTGCGCGATTATTCAGTTAACGCTGCACCTACAAAAAAAAACTATCCATCAATTTTAAATAAAGAACAAAATCAGCAAGTTGAGCTGACTTTACGTTCAAATGTTTACGATGATGAAGTGTTTATTGACGGGGTGAGTTTTGGTTCTACGCGTTTAGTTACACGTTTGCCGCGTGGTGTGCACAACATAGAAATACGTAAACTAGGTTATAAGCCTTACAAAGTAAGAGTTGATCTAACTAAAGCACAGACTATTCATGCTAACTTAGTAAAAAAGTCTGAGTCGATTGCTGCACCGGCTTACACTCGCGAGCAACCAAAACCTGTAACACGTACAGCAAGCACTAACCGTGCTACGAATGTACAAAACGATGTTGTAGTTGTGCCCGCGGGTAAATTTAAAATGGGCGATATTAACGGCAATGGTTTAGCAAATGAGCGCCCTGTTATTGAAAAAGTAATAGCCAGTTCATTTGCTATGCAAACCAAAGAGGTAACCGTAGGTGCCTATGAAGCGTTTGTTGCCAGCACCGGTTATAAAACACAAGCAGAGCAAAGCAAAGGCTGTGCGTATTATTTAAATGGCGAACCCGTATGGGAAGCTAATTTAAACTGGCGTAACCCAGGTTTTGAGCAAAGTAGTGATTTTCCTGCTGTGTGTTTAACATTTAATGACGCGAAAGCGTATGCAGAATGGCTTTCTGGTGAAACCGGACAGCAATACCGTTTACCTAATGAGGTTGAATGGGAATACGCTGCTCGCGCAGGGACAGAAACAGAATACCCTTGGGGTAACGAAATAGGTAAAAACTTAGCTAACTGTGGTTGGTGTGGTAGCGAATGGTCAAACAAACGTGCAGCACCGGTAGGTTCTTTTTCTCCTAACGCATTTGGATTATACGACACCGTAGGCAATGTGTGGGAATGGACTGCTAAAGAGTCAGGTGAATCTGATGTGGCAGTAAGAGGCGGTGCGTGGAACTTTGCGCCTAGCCTTGCTCGTGCTTCAACACGATTAATTTTAGCGCCAGATTTTAGATCTAACTACATTGGCTTTCGCTTAGTCCGCGAACGATAGCATTTAACCAAGGAAGCCTAGCTTCCTTTTTTCACAAATTAACAAAGGTAGTTGCGCTTTATATTGCTCATCTAATTAGGCATGTTAAAGTGAGTGCAGCTAACATAAGAACGTATTTCAAAGGTCATCCAGCCTCATGTTTAAAAAACTCCGTGGTATTTTTTCAAACGATCTATCGATCGACTTGGGTACAGCCAATACCCTTATTTATGTAAAAGAAGAAGGGATCGTACTTAACGAACCTTCAGTAGTCGCTATTCGTCAAGAACGCGCTGGTGGACCTAAAAGTGTCGCTTCTGTGGGTACAGAAGCCAAACAAATGCTAGGGCGTACACCGGGTAATATTAAAGCGATTCGCCCAATGAAAGATGGCGTAATAGCCGACTTTTATGTAACCGAAAAAATGTTACAGCATTTTATAAAACAAGTGCACAACAATAACTTTATGCGCCCAAGCCCGCGTGTACTTATTTGTGTACCGTGCGGTGCTACCCAAGTAGAAAAGCGCGCAATCCGCGAATCAGCAATGGGTGCTGGCGCGCGTGAAGTGTACCTAATTGAAGAGCCAATGGCCGCAGCAATCGGTGCAGGACTACCCGTATCAGAAGCAACCGGCTCTATGGTTGTTGATATTGGTGGTGGTACTACCGAAGTGGCTATTATTTCATTAAATGGGGTTGTTTACTCATCGTCTGTGCGTATTGGTGGCGATAAGTTTGATGAAGCCATTATTAATTATGTGCGCCGTAACTTTGGCAGCCTAATAGGTGAAGCAACGGCTGAAAATATCAAGCACCAAATTGGTTCTGCGTTTAAAACAGACGAGCCAATTGAAATTGAAGTACGCGGTCGTAACTTAGCCGAAGGTGTACCTCGCTCGTTTACGCTTAACTCGCACGAAATTTTAGAAGCGCTCCAAGAGCCACTAATGGGCATTGTAAGTGCCGTAATGGTTGCACTGGAGCAGTCTCCACCTGAACTTGCATCAGATATTTCAGCTCACGGTATGGTTTTGACGGGCGGTGGTGCGCTATTAAAAGATTTAGATCGTTTATTAATGGAAGAAACAGGCATTCCTGTGGTTGTTGCCGACGACCCACTTACGTGTGTAGCACGTGGCGGCGGTAAAGCACTTGAAATGATTGATGTTCATGGTGGTGACGTTTTTAGTTACGATTAATGAAATTACTGTTTGGACAAACCATCTCTTTGCAACTGCGACTTTTTGTCGCAGTGCTTTTGAGCATAGTGCTCATTGCGGGCGATAAGTTTACACAAGGCGGCACGGTTGTGCGTACAAGCCTTAATACACTTGTCAGCCCATTAATTTACGTTGCCAACCTACCTTACGAAATATTTAGCTTAGGCGCTAAAAGCCTACACACTCGCGACCAGCTACTGAGCGAAAACGAAGCACTGAAAAAAAAGCAAATGCTACAAAGCGAGCAATTGCAGCAATACCAATTTTTAGCTCGCGAAAACCAAAAGCTACGCGCGTTACTTGGCTCATCGGCTAAGCAATCTAATCGTAAAAAAATAGCCCAGGTGCTTTCTGTACATTCAAACCCTTATAGTCATCAAGTAGTTATTAACCGCGGTACCACCGACGGCCTAAGCGAAGGCCAAGCAGTAATTGATGAAATGGGGGTTGTTGGCCAGTTAACAAAAGTAGGCTCTACCACATCACGCGTATTACTCATGACCGACACAACCCATGCCACGCCGGTACGTATATTACGAAACGACGTACGCACTGTAGTTGAAGGCATAGGTAAAATTAACGTTGTAAAGCTTTCGCATGTACCTCATAGCCTTGATGTTCGCATTGGCGATGTACTTGTGACCTCAGGACTTGGCGGTACGTTTCCAGAAGGGTATCCGGTGGCGGTTGTCACCGAGATAAACCGTGATGAAGGACGCCCATTTGCCCAAGTGTTTGCCGAGCCAATTGCACAGCTAGACCGCATTCGATTGTTGGTTATTTTATGGCGCAATCAACAGGAGCAAATCAGCGATGATTAATCGTTATTCATTGTTAATTGCCCTAAGCATCTTTTTTGCTTTAATTATGGCATTAATGCCATTGCCTTTTTCGTTTGAACCCTTCAGACCCGACTGGGTGTTACTGGTATTAATGTACTGGTCGCTGGCAGTGCCACATAGATTAAATATTGGTACCGCGTGGGTTGTTGGCTTATTAATGGACTTAGCCTTAGGCTCGCCATTAGGAGTAAACTCACTCACGTATTCTATTTGCATATTTGTGACTGCAAGTAACTTTCAAAAAATACGTAACTTCTCGCTTTGGCAACAAAGCTTATTAGTGGGTTTATTTTTAACCTTGTATCACTTAATGCAATTTTGGCTAAATCACTTTTTATTAGGTGTTTACTTTAACCCACAATACCTGTGGCCAGTGGCAACCGGTATGGTTAGTTGGTTTTGGGTCTTTTTACTTCTTCGTAAATACCGTAGACATTTTAGGATCAGGTAATGACAACCGCAGTATATTTGGCATCGGCTTCCCCTCGACGTAAAGAGTTATTGAGTCAGTTAGGCATTGAGTTTGAACAATTTAGTGTAGATGCAGACGAAACCCCACTTGCAAATGAGCAGCCTCATGCATTGGTTGAGCGCTTAGCCCGCTTAAAAGCGCAAACAGGCGTAGCGCTTGGTTACACAGACCGCCCAGTGCTGGGTAGTGATACTGTAGTTGTTATTGATAACGAATCGCTGGGTAAACCACGCGACAAAAACGATTTTATTACAACGCTTAAACGTTTATCGGGTAATACACATCAAGTGCTAACGGCGGTTGCTTTTGCTACACAAACAGATGTACTGAGTTGTGTAGTAAGTACCGATGTAACGTTTAAAACCCTCAGCGATGAAGAAATAAATGCCTATTGGGAATCTGGTGAGCCACAAGATAAAGCCGGCGGTTATGGCATTCAAGGCTTAGGTGGTCGCTTTGTTACACACATTGCGGGTAGCTATTTTGCTGTTGTAGGCTTACCTTTATACGAGACCGAACAATTATTACAAGCATTCTTAAGAAGGTAACATGAGTACAGAATTACTAATAAATGTCACGCCAAGTGAAAGCCGTGTTGCCCTAATCGAAAACGGTGTATTACAAGAAATTCAACTAGAGCGCATAGGTAACCTAGGAATTGTTGGCAACATATACTTAGGAAAAATAAGCCGCGTATTGCCAGGCATGCAAGCAGCTTTTGTTGATATAGGCCTAGAAAAAGCTGCTTTTTTGCATGCATCAGACATAGTTAATAGCGCCTCTATCGTTGAGGGTGTAGATGACGAGCCAATTAAAAAGGTTCAAGACATACGTGAGCTAGTACGCCAAGGCCAATACATTATGGTGCAAGTGGTTAAAGATCCACTAGGTACAAAAGGGGCCAGGCTTACCACCGATATCACTATTCCTTCTCGCTATTTAGTGTTTATGCCAGATGCAACGCATGTAGGTGTAAGCCAACGCATCGAAACAGAAGAAGAACGTGCGCGGCTTAAAAAAATAGTGGCAGAATACGGCGACGACAACGGTAGCTTTATTGTCCGTACTGCAGCTGAAGGGGCCAGTGAAGCGGAGCTAAGACACGATGCTGAATTTTTACAAAAACTGTGGCAAAAAATTGTATCCCGTCGTCAAAAAACTAATAAAGCCAGTATATTACATGAAGACTTAACGCTTGCATTTAGAACTCTTCGTGACTACGTAGGTGAGGATATGGAGCGCATAAGAGTTGACTCTAAGCTAACCTACCAAGAACTAAAATTGTTTACTGAAGAATTTGTACCTTTGCTTTCGCAGGCACTTGAGTACTACCCTGGTGAGCGTCCTATTTTTGATTTATTTGACGTTGAAACCGAAATTCAAAAAGCATTGCACCGCAAGGTTACGCTCAAGTCGGGGGGGTATTTGATTATCGACCAAACCGAAGCGATGACCACAGTTGATGTAAATACCGGCGCATTTGTAGGGCATCGTAATTTAGAAGAAACTATTTTTAACACCAATGTAGAGGCCACATCAGCCATTGCTAGGCAGCTACGACTGCGTAACTTAGGTGGTATTATTATTATCGATTTTATCGATATGATCAGCGAAGATCACAAACGCAGAGTATTACATTCACTAGAATCGGCGTTATCAAAAGACCGTGCAAAAGCCAACATAAATGGCTTAAGCGCATTAGGACTAGTAGAAATGACCCGAAAGCGCACTCGCGAAAGCCTTGAGCATATTCTGTGTGATGTATGTCCTGCTTGCTCTGGGCGTGGCTCACAAAAAACAGTTGAAACCGTATGCTATGAAATACTGCGCGAAATAGTGCGTGTTAACCGTGCCTATGATGCCGATAAATTTATGGTGTATGCAGCGCCTGCAGTAAGTGAAGCCTTACTCAACGATGAGTACCATAACCTAGCCGAACTTGAACTATTCATTGGTAAACAGGTCAATATCCAAACAGAGAGCCTATACAGCCAAGAGCAGTTTGATGTGGTAATGATGTAATGAAAACAAAAGCGGTCTGTTTTTTTTGTTTTAGAAAGTTATGGCAAACCTGCGCCATAATTTTAGTATTACTGGCCGTAATTGTTTCTATTTTAAAGTACACCTTACCTTATGCAAACGACTACAAAGGCGACATAGAAACCTACCTGCACGATAAATTTGCCATTAGTCTTTCTATAGGCGCAATCTCTGCCAGCTGGCATGGCGCAGGCCCAGCCTTGGTATTAGAAGATCTGTCCTTTAAGGATAACGAAACAGCGCCCATATCGCTTACTATTGCCAAAACAAGCCTAGAACTTAACTTATGGGAGAGCATTAAAGCCTTTCAGGTAAAGTCTAATTATTTTGTTATTAATGGCTTTCATACCAGTGTAAATATTCAAAATTTATTTAATAACACCAACAACGATGACGTCTCGTTTGAGCAAAAAGAGTTAATTGAAGAGTTGTTTTTAGGAGATACAGGGCATTTCGCTATTGAAAATTCGAGTATTAATTTTATTTTAGAAGATGGTAGAGAGCGTAAATTATTACTCGAAAACATAGTATGGCAAAACCAAGATGAACAACACTTAGGCAGCGGCAGCCTGGCTTTGCCAGGTATTAGTGTGGGTAGCTTTGACGCACGTATCGCGCTTAGTGGCAAAACTATAGAGCAGATTGCAGGTGATATTTACGTACAAGCAAATAGCGTAGATGTATCTAACTGGTTAGCGCAATATATTAATACTGAAAAACAACAGCTTTACACCGACATAAACTTAAAGTCTTGGCTTAAGCTCGAAAATGGGTTTATCAGCGATGTAAAAATGCAGTGGTTACCGAGTTTTGTGCACTGGCAAAATAACCAGCAAGCCAAGCAAGTGAGCTTAAGCGAAGGGGGATTTCATTTATTTCCTGAGGCAAATGCTTGGCACTTAAAAAGCACGGGTCTGACATTTAGTAATAACGACACAACCTGGCCCAGTCTAGAATTTGAGGCAAACTTAGGTAAGCAAAATAAGTTGTGGCTGCAGCAGGTTGATCTTTCTTTACTGAGTAACTTGGCGTCGTTAACTAATTTTGAAGCATTACAGCCACTTTTAAACCGCAAACCAAGTGGCTTCATCGACCAAGCCTACCTAGAACTTAATCCTGATGAGCAATGGCAGTTATGGTTTTCAGCTAATAAAATTGGCTGGCAAGAAGTCTCTGGTATTCCCGCAGCGCAGGCACTTAGAGTCTCGGGGCTTATAAATCAGCAGCGTGGGCGAGTGCAGCTATTTGGCGAAAACGGCACTTTAATAACCGGCGATAGTTTCAGTAAAAACATTGATTACAACCAAATTAATATCGATCTGGATTTAGCAAAAACAGATAATTACTGGTCTGTAAGCAGTAATAATATTTGGTTTGATAATAACGAAGTTACTTTAGCTGCGGAGCTTAATCTAAGCCTTAGCGACGATCCGCGTTTAGATCTTTATGCAGAAGCCTATGCAGAGGATGCAACAGTAGCCGGTCACTACTTTCCTTTAAAGGCTATGAGCTCTCAACTTGTAAGCTACTTAAACGGCGCAATAAAAGGGGGCGAAGTAGCTAAAGCGCAAGTATTATTTGCAGGCCCGTTATCTGGCTTTCCTTTTACTGATGGCAGCGGCCAGTTTGATGTACTTGCGCAAATAGACGATGCAACCTACGCGTTTGACCCTGAGTGGCCAGCGGTGAGTAATGCTAATGTGCAACTGCATTTTGCTAACGAGCGAATGGATATTTACAGCCAGCAAGGCCAGTTAGTTAATTTAGAAGTAGGCGATAGCGTGCACGTTAGTATTGCCGATTTAATGCATGCTGATGAGCTTATTGTACAAATAGATAAACGCGCGCAAATGGAAAAACTGCATAACTTTTTTGCCGCCACGCCGATTGCAAACCCTCTGGCTAATATTTTTGAGGTGGTACAGGGTAAAGGTCAAGCTGATGCAAGCGTAACACTTTTAATTGGCTCTAAATTTAAAGGTGGAGCGAGTGTAAGCGGTAAAGTTAAACTAAAGGATTTGCCTGTTTATATTGCAGCCCCAGGTATTGCGCTTGAAAAACTAAACGGCGAGCTTAGTTTTGAAAACGATACAATTAGCATGCAAAACGCCAGTGCTTCATGGTTGGGTATGCCGCTTAGCATTAACTATAATAGTTCAAGCGAAGCTCAGCAGTACACCGCTAATATTGATATAACGGCGCTGTTAAATGCAGATACGCTAACAACCCAGGCGCAAGGCGTGCTGAAAGGGTACCTGAGTGGGCAAAGTGAAGTTGATATAGGCCTTTCCCTTAACTTTACCGAGCAAGGCTTTAATTATCGCGCTCAGGTTAGCTCAGAGCTACGCGGCTTGACGAGCACATTACCTGCGCCTTATGGCAAAACAAGTGAGCAGGTTTGGCCGTTAACGGGCGTTGTGCAAGGCGATGATATTTCAAATCTTATTACGGCTAATGCTAATCAGCAGCTCTATTTTAATGCGATTTTAGAAAACGGTCAGCCGCAATTTAGTAATATGCATATTGTACTTGGCGAGCAAGATTTAGGGCTAAATCAAAAAGATTTAAGCGTTAATATCAATCTTGAACAAACGCAACTCGAAGCATGGTTTGAATTAATAGACCAAATAATTAAAGCTGCTCAAACGGAGCCTGGCCAGCAGTCTAAGGGTATTATGCCGCCATTAAATGAAGTGGTTGCGCATATTGACAAAGTTAATGCTAGCGACATTATTTTTAACGATTTTGAAATGCGCTTAGCACCCCAGCAAAACGACTTATATTTAAAGCTTAATGCCAAAGAGCTGCGTGCTGGCGTGTTTATTCCCAGCTCTCAACCAAGCCAGCCGATACGTATAAATAGCGATTACTTAAGACTTAACTTTGCACCTAAAGCAGAAGACAATCTTGAGATCACCGATGTACTGCCAGAGCAAAACCTAGCGTGGCTTAACACAGTCCCTGCTATTGAATTTGAATGTGCAGATTGTAAAGTGGCCAATTACCAGCTTGATAAAGTGAGCGCTTCGTTGGTCGGGGAAGGCGACAAGCTTACTATTTCTGAGCTTGTGGTTGATAAGGGCGATCATATTTTACGTACCAAAGGGCAATGGCAAGGTGGCTTTACGCAATTTAATGGTGAGCTTAAAAGTGACGATATAGGCGCGCTATTTGATGAATTTGATATCACCACCGCCATAAAAGATTCTAAAGCCGATATTAACTATAATCTTGCTTGGCAAGGTGCCCCGTATGACTTTGATATACCAAGTTTAGGCGGTGAAGTTAAATGGGATTTAGGCGAAGGTCACATTGCTGAAATAAGCGATGGGGGCGCGCGCGTATTTTCGTTACTTAGCCTTGACTCGCTAGTGCGTAAATTAAAACTCGATTTTAGAGACGTATTCTCAAAAGGCTTTTTTTATAACAGCTTACAAGGCTCTATGCAGCTAGATAAAGGCATAGCCTACACTAAAAATACCAAAATGGATGGCGTGCCTGCCGATTTAACGATTAACGGCTATGCTAATTTAAACACCCTTGAAATAGATTACGATTTAGCAGTGGCACCGCAAGTAACATCCAGCATTCCAGTTATTGTGGCTTGGATGGTTAATCCTGTTACGGGGCTTGCTGCACTCGCGCTAGATAAAGTGATTCACTCAGCAAGGGTGATATCTGAAATTAACTTTAAAGTAACCGGTAAAATGAACGATCCAGTAGTGCAAGAGCTTGATCGTAAAAGTAAAGAAGTGACCTTACCGCAAGCTGCACAAAATCAGCCCCAAGCAGCCAGTACGCTCAAGCTTAAAGATGCCGCGGTAACAGCAACACAATGAGTACACTAAACGCCAATATTGTTGCTTTGCAAATGTGCTCAGGCACTAACCCTGATGAAAACTTAGCAACCCTCGCTGATGCCTTAAATAAACTACCCGCAACGAGACCAATGCTTGTGTGTTTACCCGAGGCGTTTTTAGTATTTAGTAAAAGTGGCTATGATACGCTAGCGGTTGCTAAACGCATTACACACTACAAGCAGCAACTTAGTGCATTGTGTAAAAAGCATAATATTTGGTTAAATGCGGGCACTATCCCCGAGCCACATAAAAATGATAAATACTTTGCGGCTTCGCACTTATTTAATAGCCAAGGTGAATGCGTAGCCACGTATAATAAAATGCATTTATTTGATGTTGATGTGGCCGATAAAACCGCTAGCTACCGAGAGTCAGACTTTACCCAGGCAGGCGACGATGTGGTAGTGGTTGCTACACCGTTTGGTAAAATTGGCTTAACAGTGTGTTATGATTTGCGCTTTAGTGGATTATTTAGCGCAGTTGTACGCCAAGGGGCAGAAATAATTTTAGTGCCCAGTGCATTTACAGTCCCTACCGGGCAAGCACATTGGCAACCCTTATTAAGGGCACGTGCAATAGAAACGCAATGTTACGTTATTGCAGCGGCGCAGTATGGAACGCATCAAAATGGCCGCCAAACATACGGCCACAGTATTATTATTTCACCGTGGGGCGAGCAAATAGCAACGCTTAAAAGTGGGGTAGGGTTTATAAGCGGTTACGCCGACCTAAACCAATTAAATAAAATTAGAAGAGATATGCCCGTGCAATCTCATCAACGATTTAGAGAGCATTTATTATGAATTCGGTTGAACAGCATTTATTACACGACAGCCAGCTAAATCGAGAAGAACTCGAAAAAACGCTCGGGTATATTCATCAGCACAAAGTGGATTACGCCGATTTATACTTTCAATCAAGCCATCATGAGTCATGGGTGCTTGAAGATGGCTTAGTAAAAGAAGGCTCTTACAATGTAGAGCGTGGCGTAGGTGTACGTGCCGTTAGTGGTGAAAAAACAGGTTTTTCTTACTCTGATGCCATTAACCTTGAAGCGTTAAACAAAGCCGCAACGGCGGCTCGTAGCATTGCCGATGCAGGCGAAGATAAAACCATTAAAGTATTTAGTGATGTGAAAGCAAAAGAGCAATTTGCCCCGCATCAGCCAATATCAAGCATGAGTGACAGCGATAAAGTCAGTTTATTGCGTGAGCTTGAAAACTACATTCGCGAACTCGCCCCTGATGCGCAGCAAGTAATTAGTTCAATGTCGGCGGTATATGAAGAGGTATTAATTGCTGCCAGCGATGGCACGTTTGCTACTGATATACGCCCGCTTATTCGTTTAAACTGCTCCGTTTTGCTTGAAAAAAACGGTCGCCGTGAACGTGGTGGCGCAGGGGGCGGTGCACGTTTAGATTATGGTTACTTTAAAGAGCTAGTTGAAGGCAAGCCACGTTGGATGGGCTTTGCAGAAGAAGCCGTACGCCAGGCTAAAGTAAACCTAGAGGCAATTGATGCACCGGCTGGCACAATGGAAGTTGTACTTGGTAATGGTTGGCCAGGTGTGTTGCTACACGAAGCGGTAGGGCATGGTCTTGAAGGCGACTTTAACCGTAAAGGCGCGTCGGCATTTAGCGGTAAAGTGGGGCAAAAAGTAGCGTCTGAGCTGTGTACTGTAGTTGATGATGGCACCATGGCCGATCGCCGTGGTTCACTTAACGTTGATGATGAAGGCACACCTGCAGCTTATAACGTACTTATCGAAAACGGTATATTAAAAGGCTACATGCAAGATAAGCTCAATGCGCGTTTAATGGGCGTAAACCCAACCGGTAATGCACGTCGTGAGTCGTATGCGCATTTACCTATGCCACGTATGACTAACACCTACATGCTAGGGGGCGAGCATAGCCAAGCCGATATTATCAGCTCAGTTAAAAAAGGGGTATTTGCACCAAACTTTGGCGGCGGCCAAGTAGATATTACGTCAGGTAAGTTTGTATTTAGCGCATCAGAGGCGTATTTAATTGAAAACGGTAAAATTACCCAGCCAATTAAAGGCGCAACGCTAATTGGTAATGGCCCAGAGGTTATGCAGCATATTTCTATGGTAGGCAACGATTTAGCCCTTGATAAAGGCGTAGGTGTCTGTGGTAAAGATGGCCAAAGCGTTCCTGTAGGGGTAGGTCAACCAAGCCTTAAAATAGACCAACTTAC
Source organism: Pseudoalteromonas sp. P1-25 (assembly GCF_001401805.1). Taxonomy (GTDB): domain Bacteria; phylum Pseudomonadota; class Gammaproteobacteria; order Enterobacterales; family Alteromonadaceae; genus Pseudoalteromonas. Next base: position 14,487 of record NZ_LKDW01000009.1, on the reverse strand, counting down.
AGTAGGTGGCACCGCATAAAACAATAAAGCGCGAAGCAATTCGCGCTTTATAGGTTAGCAATGCGAGGTTTACGTCTCGCTTTGATCTTCTTTATTTTTCTTCGCTTCTTCGTACCACAAATCCATAAAGCTCTCAGTTAACTTATGCTCAATCTCAAGGGCCTTATTAGTTGGGCAAAATAGCGTAAAGTTTGCTTTAAACTCCCCAAGCTCTGTAGTGCTAAAATGTATTACAGGTTCAGGTCCTGAAATTTTAGCATCTAACTTACGCTCTATCATTGAGTTGTAACGGCTTGCTACTTCTTCAAACTCTTCACAGTATTGCTTCGCTTTTTCGGTGAGTGGTGCGTGAATAGGGTAAGGGTTAAAACTTTCTCTTCTTACTATTGCAAAGTGATGGGTGGCAAAACGTTTTACAAAGTTTAAATTTATTATAGAGCTGGTAATAAGCTTGTTGTTGGGGATGTATATAGTTTTACGTGAAAATTGATAAGTGTGAATATCAATTTCATGTAAGGTGGTTTTTATCCAATCAGTCTCGGCCACTTCGCCAAAGTAATCACCTACTTGTATCCAGTCACCCACTCTAAATGGGCGCGTCGTAACAAGGTAAAAAAAGCCGATAACGCACTGTATAAACTCGCGAGTTGCAAGCACTATAGCCACCGCAAACGCAGCAATAGACAGCGCAAAATTTTGTATTTCGGTCGACCATACAAATAGCAGCGACAACACCATAACAAAATTAATAAAGTGCTTAATATTATGAGTGATGTAACGAATATCTTTTTCTTTTTTTTCAGCGCGGTTTCTTGCCAGTTTATCAACCAGTACTTTAAGTACGAAGGCAATGGCAAGCACGAATAGCGACACTAAAAAAGGGTGCATGAGTATGTCTTTAATCATAACGTCCAAATAGGAGAAGGGATATGCACGCTAAGTATATTGAGTAATCAATCCAATTAGCAAATTTAACCTACATAAAATAACGTATACCAATTGTGTTAGGTTATGAGTCATTTATAGCAGCAGGCAAATAGCGTGATAACAGGCATAAATTTTAATATGTAGTTACTCTACTTAAGATACTTATAATGCCGTTAGCGCTTTATTTAGCACGCCTAAATGACTAAATATTTAACTTAGTTGCTAATACTTAGCAGCTAGGCTGTTTGCTGTGTAATAGAGACCTGCGCGTGTTTAGCGTGTTTTAGGCAAAACAATACAAGCTCAATAGCAGCGATAAAAATAAGTGTATATCCTAGGGTTTCTATGCCTTCCTCAATAATGTTTTTAACCACCCGAACGTAGTGTTCTCCCATCACTGAGTGCCAAAACTCGCCCTTACCCATCATTCTCGAAAATGCGAGTAAGGTCACTAAGCCAGATAGGCAAATACCATAGCTCGGTGTTTGCGCATAAGCTTTTAAGGAGCGGTAGATAAAGCCTCGCTGGGTTTTTAAATAGAATATTACGCCCCCTAACAGCGTGTACACGATAGTTTGCCACGCGCCATCAAACACATACATATCTAGGTAAGTATCAAATTCTCTGACAAACATAGCAGCTGATAATGCAGCCAGTAACAAAGCGGCTATTTTAAGCTCAGAGTGAATGCGTGAGGCGTAGAAGAAAAGCAGGCAACTCAACAAGGTTAAAATATCTTGCATGTGTTCGGTTAGGGTTTCTTCACTGTAAAGTGCGTTTTGCTGTAAATCAAAGCCTTCAAGTTGAATTAAAAAAGCCACACCTGCTAAGCATAGTAAGTAAATAAACGATCGCAATAAGAACATATAAAAACCTAATTTGAGAACAATGCGCGGCAGTTTAATTGCAAAAATGGACAAAAGCCAAAGCATTCTCGAAACTTTTACGTTATTTATCTGTCTAAATTTTTTACTGTTAAATTAATGGGTTGGATGTTTGTTTTGTGTATTTATGATGTGTTATTTGTAACGCTATGAGTTGATTAATTGATCAATATACGTATAAGCATGCAAGTATAAAAAAGCCCTTACGCAAACAGAGTAAGGGCATTTAATGTTATAGGCCGGATATGCCTAGCGCATTGTTACAAACTCTTCAGAGCCTGTCGGATGCAGCGCAACCACGGCATCAAAATCAGCTTTAGTTGCGCCCATTTTCATTGCTACTGCAAAGCCTTGAATCATCTCATCAACAGCAAAGCCAATGCCGTGTAAGCCAACAACTTTTTCTTCAGGGCCTACACATACCAGCTTCATTGCACACGGTTGGCGATGTTGCGTAACAGCTGTGTACATAGCGGCAAAGCCCGACTTGTACACTTTCACGTTTTCTTCGCCGTGGCGAGCAATGGCTTCTTGCTCGGTTTCACCAATAGTGCCAATAGGTGGATGGCTAAATACCACGGTAGGTACAAGGCTGTAATCCATTTTTAAATCATCAGGGAGATCTTTATTAAATAAGCGCTCTGATAGGGTACGGCCGGCTTTAACAGCGACAGGTGTAAGTTCAATACCGTGTTCAATAATATCGCCTACAGCATAAATACCAGGTACATTGGTGTTTTGATATTCATCTACTTTTACATAACCAGAGCTATTTAGCTCAACCCCTGCTGCTGCAATGTTAATAACATCAGTGCTTGGCTCACGGCCAATAGCCCAAATTACTTGGTCAACGTTTTGGCTGTAACCATTTTCAAAATGTATGGTTAAGCTACCATCACTTTCTTTAACCACTTCTTTAGGCGAGCACTCAGTATGTAGTGTCGGGCCTTCTTTTTTCATGATCTCTACAAGGGTATCAACCAGTAGCGTATCAAAATTACGAAGTGGCGCATGTTTACGTACAAATAAATGGGTTTCAGTGCCCAGACCATGCAATACACCGGCAAGCTCTACAGCAATGTAGCCTGCGCCAATAACTGCAACTCGTTTAGGTTGCTCTGTTAATTCAAAAAAGCCATTTGAGTCTATGCCGTATTCTGCACCGGGTATATTAGGTGTGTGAGGACGGCCACCTACTGCAATCAAAATATGATCAGCCGTGTAATGCTCGCCGTTTACTTCTACGGTTTTGCTATCAACAAATTTAGCAAACCCGTTAATTACGGTTACGCCATTGTTAGCTAAACCGTTGTCGTACCCTTTATGAATGCGACCAATGTAGGCTTCGCGGCTTTCAACGAGTTTGCCCCAGTTAAAGTCTTTTACTTCTACGTTAAAACCGTAATCAGGTGCATATAAATTAATTGCTTCAGCAACTTGTGCGCCATGCCACATTACTTTTTTAGGCACACAACCTACATTAACACAGGTGCCGCCCATATGTTTTGCTTCGATAAGTGCTACTTTAGCGCCACGCATTGCCGCACGGTTAGCAGAGGCAATACCACCACTACCACCACCAATCGCAATGTAATCAAAATGCTGAGCCATGTTTTATCCTCAAAAAAATATTTAACTATAATGTGCCGATGATAGCATATGCTAAGTGCAAGTCACCCAGCGCGGCGCGCTAAAAAGCTGATAAATACAACAAACGAAATTGTTTATTATGCGGATCAGTTTCATTCTAAGCTATATTAGACCCATTAATGGAGGCTTGTATTTCATCGTTTTGCCCCAACTTCAAATTCATAGTCATTTAAATTGAGAAAATTCATGAGCGAAGCACAAACAAATCCACTCATTGGCCTAGAAGGCTTACCCCCGTTTTCAAAAATAAAGCCAGCGTACGTAGTACCGGCACTAAAGCACGGTATAGAGCAATGTCGTAAAGCTATAGATGAGGTGCTAGCGAAAGGCTCGTTTACATGGAACGATTTAGTATTACCCCTTGAAGAAGCGGACGATAAACTCTCGCGTATGTTCTCACCGGTATCGCACCTAAATTCAGTCATGAATAACGATGAATTACGTGAAGCCTACGAGCAATGTTTACCACTTATATCTGAGTACTCAACGTTTGTAGGGCAGCATCAAGGTCTGTACGATGCGTATAACACACTTTATAACAGCGATGAATTTAAAACACTGAGCACTGCACAGCAAAAAACCATTACCAACGCCCTACGTGATTTTAAACTCTCAGGCATTGCCCTATCAGCAGATGACAAAAAGCGTTACGGCGAAATTAGCACGCGTTTATCTGAACTGGCCTCTAAATTTGGTAATAATGTAATGGATGCTACGCTTGCATGGCATAAGCATATTACCGATGAAAGCCAATTGGCAGGCTTGCCAGAGTCGGCCTTGGCGCTTGCCAGCGAAACAGCTAAAAGCAAAGGTTTAGATGGCTGGGTATTTACGCTTGATTTTCCGTCTTACTTACCGGTAATGACCTATGCAGATGATCGTGAACTACGAAAAGAAACCTACACGGCGTTTTGTACGCGCGCTTCGGATCAAGGCCCTAATGCAGGTGAGTTTGATAACTCAGACATTATGAAAGAAGAGCTTGCGCTGCGCCATGAACTAGCGCAGCTGTTAGGGTTTAATAACTATGCTGAAAAATCATTAGCAACTAAAATGGCAGAATCGCCTGCGCAAGTTTTCTCTTTTTTAGAAGATTTAGCAGCTAAGTCTAAACCTCAAGCAGAGCAAGAAGTAGCAGAGTTAAAAGCCTATGCTGAGAAAAGGCATGGTATAGCTGAACTAGAAGCATGGGATTTTGGTTACTACAGCGAAAAGCTTAAGCAAGAAAAATACGCCATTTCAGATGAAGTATTACGCCCTTACTTCCCTGCGGACAAAGTGCTGAGTGGTTTATTTGAAACCGTTAATCGCCTTTTTGGTATTCAGGTAAAAGAAGTCAGCGATTTTGACACTTACCATAGCGATGTGCGCTTTTTTGAAATTTTTGATAGCAGCAATACATTGCGCGGTCGTTTTTACCTTGATTTATATGCACGCGAACGCAAACGCGGCGGCGCTTGGATGGACGACTGCATGGGCCGCAAAGTGCGAGCCAGTGGTGAGCTACAAACGCCAGTGGCGTATTTAGTGTGTAACTTTAACAAAGCAGTCGGTGATAAACCGGCGCTATTTACACATGATGAAGTAACCACATTATTCCACGAATTTGGCCACGGTATTCATCACATGCTTACCCAAGTTGATGCCGCGCCTGTTGCGGGTATCAACGGCGTTGCATGGGATGCCGTTGAGCTACCAAGCCAATTTTTAGAAAACTGGTGTTACGACGAACAAGCACTGAGCTTTATTTCAGGCCACTTTGAAACCGGTGAGCCATTACCAAAAGAATTACTTGATAAACTACTGGCTGCTAAAAACTATAATTCGGGTATGCAAATGCTGCGTCAAATTGAGTTTTCATTGTTCGATTTTAAAATTCACCACGACTACCAAGCAAATCAGGCGTGCCAAATTCAAGCGATTTTAAACGACGTTCGCAGCCGTACATCGGTTGTTAATCCGCCTGAATTCAACCGTTTTCAACATGGCTTTAGTCATATTTTTGCAGGCGGCTACAGTGCTGGTTATTACTCGTACAAGTGGGCTGAAGTACTCTCTGCAGATGCATTTTCTAAATTTGAAGAAGACGGTATTTTTAATGCCGAGACAGGCAAAGCCTTCTTAGAAAATATTTTAGAAAAAGGCGGCAGTGAAGAGCCTATGGCGTTATTTAAAAAGTTCCGCGGGCGCGAGCCAAACGTTGATGCGTTACTGCGTCACAGTGGTATAGCTGCATAAACAATTAGTTAACCTTATAAAGCGCCTATATGGCGCTTTTTTTATATTTTTTAATATATTGGACAATTGTTTTTAGTAATTTTAAGCACCCGTACTATGCTTTGTATATACATAGCAAAATGGACTAGGGCATGGCCAAGTTGGTACTGACAATTGATGACGATTTGTATGTTCATCGAATTATTGAAGAGGCTTTAGCAGGCTTTTGTAAGCTTATTCACGCTAAAGATGGTGAACAAGGATTTAAGCTAGCCAAAAAGCACACGCCCGACATCGTTTTACTCGATATAGAAATGCCCGGTAAATCAGGCTATGAAATTTGCCAAGCATTAAAAGCAGATGAGTCAACACACGATATACCTATTATGTTTTTGTCCTCTAAGGTGGAGCTTAACGATAGAGTAAAAGGCTACAGTGTAGGCGCGTCTGACTACATCATCAAACCCTTTAATACAGAAGAACTTATGGCGCGTATTAAAGTGCTTTATGAGTACCGACAGCAATGCGTAAAACTTAAACATGATGTCGCTAAAGCACAAAACACAGCGGCAATGGCCTTAGCTGAATCGGGAGACATGGGCCGTATAGTAAGGTTTGTAGGGCAAAGCTATCACTGTCATAACTTTCAGTCATTAAGCGAGCACTTACTTGCTTTTTTTACCCCGTTTAATTTAGATGTGGTCATTGTATTTTGGTATCAAGGGGGAAGCTATTTTTATAGTTTAGAAAGTGGTGTATGCCCACTCGAGCAAGAGCTTTTAGAGCAGCATCGCAATGCTAATCGATTTGTTGATATTGGTAGTAGCACCATTATTAACTACCCCAAAATATCTTTATTAATTAAAAATATGCCGGCTGATAATCGTGCTTTATACGGCCGCTATAAAGACTTATTCCCGCACATACTCGAGGTGACAAACGAAAAGGTCGTTGCTATGGAAAGAAACGAAAATAGCTTTGAGCAAGCCACTCAAATTAGCACTGCTTTGCAAGATATCGTAAAGCAACTTACCAGCCAAAATGTTGTACAAAATGACTACACCAGGCAGTTTATAGAGCAGCTGCATGAACTAAACTGCGCTATTAAACAAACACAAGCACAGGCAAACCCTGCAGATTTAACCTTATACATGTCTCAATTAGACGAAACGATGCAGCTGTTAGTAACCGCAAATAGTGATCTAGCGTTTATAAAATACCAGCTTAAACAAGTGACCGAGAGCCGCAACGAATTATTGTGTAACCTGCGTAGTAAAGTAGAAGAGGCCAGCTCACATAGTCTTGCGCATCAAAGCGATATAGAGCTATTTTAGTGCGTTAACGCTTGTTATACTGCAGCCGAAATTTTTCGTCGGAGAGTGTAGTGGTTATTCAGTGTGCTTTTAAAGAGTGTCGCCCGTATTTAAATGAGCTAGAAACGCGCTTTAACTTAACCCAATGGGCGCAAAGTTGTAGCGGTTTTAGCCTATATTTTGACGAAACAGGCCTAAACCTACTAAAAACTGATGAACCTAAGCTCGGCGCTATAAACGTAGACTTTGTAACGGGGGCTGTGGCGCACAGGCGAAAATTTGGTGGCGGAAAAGGGCAATCTATAGCTAAAGCGGTGGGCCTAAATAAAGGCGCAACGCCTGTTGTACTTGATGCCACCGCAGGCCTTGGACGAGATGGCTTTGTGCTGGCCTCTCTTGGTTGCAAAGTAATACTGCACGAGCGTCACCCTGTGGTAGCTGCTTTATTGTTTGATGGCTTAAAACGTGCCTACGACGACGCTGAAATTGGCCCTTGGATGCAGCAAAATATGAGCTTAGTGTTTGGCTCAAGCCATACATTGTTAGAGCAATGCGAGAGCATGCCCGATGTAGTGTATTTAGATCCTATGTTTCCACACCGTGAAAAATCAGCGCTAGTTAAAAAAGAAATGCGCGTATTTCAAGAGCTTGTTGGCGCAGACACCGACGCAGATGATCTACTTGATTTTGCCTATCCACTTGCTAGTAAGCGTGTTGTTGTAAAGCGCCCCGATTACGCCCCATTTTTAAATGACAAAACACCCAGCATGCAAATTAAAACAAAAAAGAACCGTTTTGATGTGTATGTAAAAGCGGCCATGGTTTAACGGCATTTAGCGTGTTGATCGGGCTTTAAGGATCTAGGATCTTATTGCTGTTTTATGTTAGAATTCGCACAATTTTTTGGCATAGAAAAGTAGCACAGCAATGATCTTAGATGATATTCGCATCGTTTTAGTTAACACCTCACACTCTGGCAACATTGGTTCGGCGGCCCGCGCCATGAAAACCATGGGCTTATCAAAGCTTTATTTAGTAGACCCTGCTTGTGAAGTAGATAGCCATGCAAGCGCGCTTGCAGCCGGTGCTACCGATGTATTAGGCAATGCGGTTATTGTTGATACCGTGGCTGATGCCATTGCCGATTGTGCATTAACAATTGGCACAAGCGCACGCTCGCGCACGTTGTCTTGGCCTATGGTCGAGCCGCGTGAGTGCGGTGAAAAGCTAGTTGCTGAGGCGGCGAATGGCCCAGTAGCACTTGTATTTGGTCGTGAAAATAGCGGATTGACCAACGAAGAGCTACAACTGTGTAACTACCATGTATGCATTCCTGCAAATCCTGAATATAGCTCGCTTAATTTAGCTATGGCCGTGCAAACACTAAGTTACGAAACGCGTATGGCGTTTTTAAATCAGCAGCCAAAGGCAGAGCAAGCAGACGATGAGACTGCTTATCCTAGTTCAAAACAAACAGAGTTATTTTACGAGCATTTAGAACAGACGCTTGATAACACTGGTTTTATTATTAAGCAGCACCCAGGTTTAGTGATGACTAAGCTACGTCGTTTGTTTAACCGAGCTCGCCCAGAAGAGGCTGAGCTAAACATACTGCGCGGTATTCTTACCTCAATTAATAAATCTATTCCTAAGTAAGGTATAGCATTTGGTTATAAAAACCTGCGGGTAAATAATGAGCTAATACTTGACTAAAACACTCAGGTAATTACAATACACCTAATACTTGACCAAAAAGGTCAAGTATTAAAAATTTGTTAATAGAACAAGGTTCTTAATCAAATTTTTATCAAGTGATAATACTTGACTATTTTACTCTGGTAATTAAAATTTGCACTCTTTTGTGCGGGGGGCGTTATGAAGTTAACATCAAAAGGCAGATATGCCGTAACAGCTATGCTGGATGTTGCACTACATGCGAGTGTAGGCCCTGTAGCCCTTGCTGATATTTCACAAAGACAAGAAATTTCTTTGTCTTACCTTGAGCAATTATTTGCCCGTTTACGTAAGAATGGCCTAGTGAGCTCGGTTCGTGGTCCTGGCGGGGGGTATTTGCTAGGTCGAGAAGCCACGGTTATCTCTGTTGGCGACGTTATTAGCGCTGTAGACGAATCGGTAGATGCAACACGCTGCCAAGGTGCCGATACCGGGTGTCAAAGTGGTATGCGGTGTTTAACTCACAGCTTATGGTCTGATTTAAGCGCACGCATCGAAGAGTTTTTAAATAATATTACCTTAGCTGAATTGGTGGAAAAGTCAGATGTAAAAGAAATTGCATCTCGCCAAGATAACAGCATCAATAATGCAATTAAGCAGTTGGAAAACATTCAAGTAAGCTGTCAACTATAAAGTTGACCTGCAGCGGAGAGAGAAATGAAGTTACCGATTTATTTAGATTACGCAGCGACCACGCCTGTTGATGAGCGTGTTGCAAAAGAAATGATGCAATGCCTGACAATGGACGGTAATTTTGGTAATCCTGCGTCACGTTCGCACCGTTTTGGTTGGCAAGCTGAAGAAGTAGTTGACCAAGCGCGTACTGACATTGCCGATTTAATTAATGCCGACCCACGTGAAATTGTTTTCACCTCGGGCGCTACAGAATCAAATAACCTTGCAATTAAAGGTGCAGCGCAGTTTTACAAAAAGAAAGGTAAGCACGTTATTACCGCTAAAACTGAGCACAAAGCAGTAATCGACACGTGTCGTGAGCTCGAGCGTCAAGGCTTTGAAGTAACCTACATGGACGTTGAAGAGAACGGCCTACTAGATCTTAAAAAGCTTGAAGAAACAATGCGTGAAGACACTGTACTTGTAAGCATCATGCACGTAAATAACGAGCTAGGTGTAATTCAAGACATTAACACCATTGGTGAAATGTGTCGTGAACGTAAGATAATGTTCCACGTAGACGCAGCACAAAGCGCAGGTAAAGTATTAATCGATGTGCAGCAACTTAAAGTTGACTTTATGTCGTTCTCTGCTCACAAAGTATACGGTCCTAAAGGTATTGGTGCACTTTATGTGCGTCGTAAACCACGTGCTCGCTTAGAAGCGCAAATGCACGGTGGCGGTCACGAACGTGGTATGCGTTCAGGTACACTTGCAACGCATCAGCTAGTAGGTATGGGTGCAGCATTTAGAATTGCTAAGCAAGATTTTGAAAAAGATCACGCACATATCAGCGCATTACGTAAGCGCCTAATTGATGGCATTATGGCTGATATGGACGAAGTATACTTTAACGGCGCACAAGACCAATCTGTTCCAGGTATTGTGAATATCAGCTTTAACTTTGTTGAAGGTGAGTCGCTACTTATGGCAGTAAAAGATATAGCGGTATCGTCTGGTTCTGCGTGTACATCAGCAAGTTTAGAGCCTTCATATGTATTGCGCGCACTTGGTCGCAACGACGAACTAGCACACAGTTCAATTCGCTTCAGTATTGGTCGTTTCACTACCGAAGAAGAAATTGATTACACCGTTGAATTAATTAAAAACTCTATCGGTCGCCTACGCGAGATGTCTCCTTTGTGGGAAATGCATCAAGAAGGTATTGATTTAGATTCAGTTGAATGGGCTCACCACTAATACGTGTGAGCATCTACCGTAGCAGGTAATGAGGATAGAATTATGGCTTATAGTGATAAAGTAATCGACCACGTAGAAAACCCACGTAACGTGGGCGTTCTTGACAAAAACGATCCGTCAGTGGCAACGGGTATGGTTGGCGCACCAGCATGTGGTGACGTAATGAAATTGCAAATTAAAGTATCGTCTGAAGGCGTTATTGAAGATGCTAAATTTAAAACATACGGTTGTGGTAGTGCAATTGCTTCATCGTCACTGGTAACAGAGTGGGTGAAAGGTAAAACACTAGACGAAGCAGCAACCATTAAAAACACTGATATCAGTGCAGAGCTTGAATTACCACCAGTGAAAATTCACTGTTCAATTTTAGCTGAAGATGCAATTCAAGCAGCAATTGCTGATTACAAAAGCAAACAAGCGAAGTAAGAGATACTCATGGCAGTGACATTGACAGATGCGGCAGCAAACCGCGTACAATCATTTTTAGCAAACCGCGGTAAGGGTTTAGGCCTGCGCGTTGGCATTAAAACGACGGGCTGTTCAGGTCTTGCTTATGTACTTGAGTTTGTTGATGAGCTAAACGAAGACGATGAAACCTTTAAAGCTAAAGGCGTTACATTAATTGTGGATGCTAAAAGCTTGGTTTATATCGATGGCACAGAGCTTGACTACACCAAAGAAGGTTTAAATGAAGGGTTTAAATTTAATAACCCTAACCAAGCCGATGAGTGTGGTTGTGGCGAAAGTTTTACCGTTTAAGCTCAACTACCTTTGTAGTATTTATAAGCCCTGCCAGTAATTGTAGGGCTTTATTATTTGTGAATTATATTGGTTGAAGTTATGCGTTATTTTGAGTTATTTGCGATACCTGTTGATTATAATATCGACATGGCCACAATAAATAAGCACTACCTTGAGCTGCAACGCGCAGTGCACCCTGATCGTCAGGCTAATGCGAGTAGTCGCGATAAGTTGATGGCTGTACAAAGCACGGCTGAAATTAACGATGCCCTACAAACACTTAAGCACCCAGTTAAACGGGCCGAATATATGCTAAGTGAGTTAGGTGTTGATATTCGTGCAGAGCAGCAAACACTGCAAGATCCAATGTTTTTAATGCAGCAAATGGAGCTGCGTGAAGAGCTTGAAGAGCTTGCATCGGCGAGTGACCCTGATACCGCAATTGCTAATTTTGAATCACAAATAAAACAATTAAAAGCCCAGTACAGTAATGAACTTGCCGAGCAACTTGCAAGTAACGATGAGGCGCAATATCAACAAGCTGCTGATAATATTCGCAAATTAAAGTTTGTATATAAACTGAAAGACGAGCTTGAGCGCATTGAAGACAGTTTATTTGACGATTAATTACTTGCTGTAAAGCGAGCAACACGAGTTAAAAGAGCATTATGGCATTATTGCAAATTGCTGAGCCGGGGCAGAGCGCGGCACCACATGAACATAAATTAGCTATAGGAATTGACCTAGGCACCACAAATTCATTGGTAGCAACGGTACAAAGTGGCGAAGCCCGTACATTAACAGATGAGCTTGGTGCTGCCATGCTGCCATCGGTTGTACGCTATCAAGCCGGTGGTATAACAGTCGGTACTGAAGCTGCACAAGCAGCAACACAAGACCCAGCAAACACCCTAATTTCAGTTAAACGTTTTTTAGGTAAAACCCAAGCTGAAATTGAACAAAGTTATGGCCAGCTACCTTATCAATTTTGTGAAGACAACGGTTCACTAGCTATTCAAACAGAAGCTGGAAAAATAAGCCCTGTAACAGCTTCTAGCCATATTTTATCAGCATTAAAAGCACGTGCAGAGCAAAGTTTTGGTAACCAAGACATTTTAGGTGCTGTCATAACCGTACCGGCTTACTTTGATGATGCACAACGTCAAAGCACTAAAGATGCAGCCGAGCTTGCGGGCATTAACGTATTGCGCTTATTAAACGAGCCAACCGCTGCGGCAGTTGCCTATGGTTTAGATTCAGGCCAAGAAGGCATTATCGCTGTTTATGATTTAGGTGGAGGCACCTTTGATATTTCAATACTTCGTTTGCACCAAGGTGTGTTTGAAGTAATGGCTACCGGCGGTGACTCAAGCTTAGGCGGTGATGATTTCGATGCGTTATTGGTGGACTACTTTAAGCAGCAAACCGGTATTTCTACATTATCGCCTTCTGTGCTGCGCTTATTTATAAATAAAGCAAAAGCCTGTAAAGAAGCACTGAGCCAGTACGCAAAAGTGAATGTAGTACTTGAATTTGACGAGCAAAAACACACCGTAGAAGTTACACGCGAGACTTTTGACGAGTTGGCTATGCCGCTTGTTAAAAAAACGCTTCGCTCGTGTCGCCGTGCGGTAAAAGATGCTGGCATTGAAAACGAAGAAGTGCTGCAGGTTGTAATGGTAGGTGGCTCAACACGTATGCCACTGGTTCGCAGCCAAGTGGAAAGCTTTTTTGAAAAAGAACCGCTTACATCTATCGACCCTGATCGCGTTGTGGCATTAGGTGCCGCATTACAAGCTGATGTATTAGTGGGCAACAAGCCTGATTCTGACATGCTATTACTTGATGTATTGCCACTGTCGCTTGGACTTGAAACGATGGGTGGGTTAGTTGAAAAAATAATTCCGCGTAATACCACTATTCCTGTGGCTCGAGCACAAGAATTTACTACGTTTAAAGATGGCCAAACAGCTATGTCTTTACACGTACTTCAAGGTGAACGCGAACTGGTTGACGATTGCCGCTCGCTCGCTAAATTTAGTTTAAAAGGCATACCGGCTATGGCTGCAGGTGCTGCACATATTCGTGTTACCTTTAAAGTGGATGCCGATGGCTTGCTGAGTGTATCAGCAATGGAAAAATCAACAGGTGTGCAAGCTGAAATACAAGTTAAACCTTCGTTTGGCTTATCTGATGACCAAGTGGCTAACATGCTAAAAGAGTCAATGAGCAATGCTAAAGACGATATGCAAGCACGCATGCTTAAAGAGCAGCAAGTTGAAGCTCTTCGTGTTATAGAAGCGCTAGAAGCATCACTTGCGACGGATGGTGATTTGCTTGATGATATTCAGCTTGCTAATTTAAGAGCTGAAATAAGCGAGCTTGCTAAGGTGCGCGAAACAGCGACACAACCAAGTGATATTAAAGCCGCAATTGAAAAAGTAGATAACGCTAGCAGCGATTTTGCCTCGCGCAGAATGGATGCATCAATTAAAAAAGCCCTTACAGGGCAGTCAGTAGACAACGTTTAAAGAGGTTAGAATGCCACAAATTATTTTTCTTCCCCATCCGGAATTATGTCCTGACGGTGCAGCACTAGAAGCGCCACAGGGCGAAACAGTCCTTGATGTGGCCCTTAAAAATGGCATTAGTATTCCCCATGCATGTGAAAAATCGTGTGCATGTACCACGTGCCACTTAGTAATTCGCGAAGGCTTTGACTCACTAGATGAAAGCGACGAGCTAGAAGACGACATGTTAGATAAAGCATGGGGCTTAGAGCCAGAATCACGCTTAGGATGCCAAGCAGTTATTAGAGATGAAGACTTAGTGGTTGAAATACCTAAGTACAATCTCAATATCGTTAATGAAGAGCATTAATTCTAAACGGCTTTGATTTCGTAAAAACCGCTGTAGTTGCTTGGTCTCTACAGCGGTTTTTTGTTTTAGCGCTTTCAGCTTTCAGCCGTCAGTTTTTAGCTGATCAAGATGAAGGTTCAGTTATTTGTGTTAATAAACTGAAGTAGCTTTACATTCATTTCTCGATTTTTTTAAGCTTTTGATAGCTGATAGCTGATAGCTGATAGCTGATAGCTGATAGCTGATAGCTGATAGCTGATAGCTGATAGCTGATAGCTGATAGCTGA
>NZ_LKDW01000008.1 GCF_001401805.1 Pseudoalteromonas sp. P1-25 | reverse complement strand
GCAGTTAGTGTAGTTTTACCGTGGTCAACGTGGCCGATTGTACCAACGTTTACGTGCGGTTTTACGCGTTCAAACTTTTCTTTTGCCATCTTAAAAAATTCCTAATTAAGAAATTAAAGCCTGACTCACTATTGAGCCAGACGAGCTAAAATCATATAACAGCGCGAGCTGAAATTATTGTATCTGCAACCTGTTTAGAGGCTTCAGCATACTTCAAAAACTCCATAGAGTAAGAAGCACGGCCCTGTGTTGCAGATCGTAAAGCAGTTGCATAACCAAACATTTCAGAAAGAGGAACTTGGGCATTAACTTGCTTAAGTCCACCTATTGCATCTTCCATGCCTTCGATTATGCCGCGACGACGGTTAAGGTCGCCAACTACATCACCCATGTTTGAGTCAGGAGTGATTACTTCAACCTTCATCATTGGCTCTAAAAGTACAGGGTCAGCTTTAAGCGCCCCCGCTTTCATTGCCATTGAACCTGCAATCTTAAATGCCATTTCATTCGAGTCTACATCATGGAATGAACCATCATATAGAGTCGCTTTAACGCCAAGTAATGGGTAGCCAGCCAGTACACCCTGAGACATTTGCTCTTGGATACCTTTGTCTACCGCAGGGATAAATTCTTTAGGAACCGAACCACCTACTGTTTCGTTAACGAACTCATACGTCGGCGCTTCATCTTCCGAAATATCCATCGGTTCAAGTTTAACCCAGACGTGACCATACTGACCACGACCACCTGATTGACGTACAAACTTCCCTTCAACTTCAACAGTTGAACGGATAGCTTCTCGGTATGCAACCTGCGGCTTACCAACGTTACATTCAACACTGAATTCACGTTTCATACGGTCGACAATGATATCAAGGTGAAGTTCACCCATGCCAGAGATTATAGTCTGGCCTGATTCTTCGTCAGTTTGTACACGAAAAGACGGATCTTCTGCGGCTAGTTTACCTAGTGCTATACCCATCTTATCTTGGTCAGCGATTGTGCGAGGCTCAACCGCAACAGAGATAACTGGCTCTGGGAACTCCATACGCTCTAGCGTAATAATAGAGTTCGGATCACACAGTGTCTCACCTGTTGTTACGTCTTTGAGACCAATAGCTGCCGCAATATCGCCTGCGTGAACTTCTTTGATCTCTTCACGTGAGTTTGAATGCATCTGTACGATACGACCAAATCGCTCACGCTTACCTTTAACTGGGTTATAAACCGCGTCACCCTGTTTAACAGTACCAGAGTAAACACGGAAAAAGGTTAAAGTGCCAACAAACGGGTCTGTTGCAATTTTAAATGCAAGTGCAGCAAACGGCGCTTTATCATCAGCTGGACGTTCTTCCTCAGTTCCATTTTCTAGGATACCTTGGATTTGTTTCACTTGTGTTGGTGCAGGCATGTATTCAACAACGCCATCAAGCACAGCTTGAACGCCTTTGTTTTTAAATGCACTACCACACGTAATGGGAACAATTTCGTTCGCTAATGTGCGTTGACGTAAGGCAGATTTAATTTCTGCTTCACTTAACTCTTCACCTTCTAAGTACTTATCCATTAGTTCTTCAGAGGCTTCAGCTGCACTTTCAACTAAATGAGAGTGCCACTCTTGAGCGAGCTCTTGAAGTTCTGCCGGTATTGCCTCATAAGAGAAAGTCATACCCTGGTCCGCTTCGTTCCAGTTAATGGCTTTCATTTTTATAAGGTCAATAACACCTTTAAAGTCGTCTTCAGCGCCAATAGGCAACTGGATTGGAACAGGCGTTGCTCCAAGACGAGATTTCACCTGGTCAACAACCGTTAAGAAGTCAGCGCCAGTGCGATCCATTTTATTTACGAAGATCATTCTCGGAACTTCGTATTTGTTCGCTTGGCGCCAAACTGTCTCAGTTTGCGGCTGTACACCTGATGAAGCACAAAGAACAACTACCGCACCATCAAGTACACGTAAAGAACGCTCTACTTCGATAGTGAAATCTACGTGTCCTGGCGTATCAATAATATTGATTCGATGGTCGTCAAATTGCGCGTCCATCCCTTTCCAGAAACACGTTGTTGCAGCAGAAGTGATTGTGATACCACGCTCTTGTTCCTGCTCCATCCAATCCATAGTTGCGGCGCCATCATGTACTTCACCGATCTTATGAGAAAGACCCGTGTAGAACAGAACACGTTCTGTTGTGGTGGTTTTGCCTGCATCTACGTGAGCTACTATGCCGATATTACGGTAGCGCTCAAGTGGAGTTGTACGTGCCATATGATCCTCTTAAAGGTTAAGGACAGATTACCAACGGTAATGTGCGAATGCTTTATTCGCTTCAGCCATACGGTGAACGTCTTCACGTTTCTTAACCGCAGTGCCTTTGTTGTCAGCAGCGTCAACGATTTCTTGAGCTAAACGTAAGCCCATAGATTTTTCGCCACGCTTACGTGCAGCGTCTACTAACCAACGCATACCTAATGCGTTGCGACGTACTGGACGTACTTCAACTGGAACTTGATAAGTTGAACCACCAACACGGCGAGATTTAACCTCTACCTGTGGACGGATGTTATCAAGTGCAGATTCAAAGATTTCTAGGTGCGACTTGCCTGATTTCTCAGCAGCCACGTCTAGCGCACCATAAACAATTTTTTCAGCAGTAGATTTCTTGCCGTCTAACATTACGATGTTAACGAATTTAGCAAGAAGTTCCGATCCGAACTTAGGATCTGGAAGAATTTTACGTTGACCTATTACGCGTCTTCTAGGCATTTTGTATCTCCGGTTTATTCAGGTTTGTCCTTTTGGAACAATCACCCAAAACAATAATTAATAATATTTAGTGCTTGGCCTTACTAACGGAAAACAATTAGCCTTTAGGGCGTTTTGCACCGTATTTAGAACGAGCTTGACGACGGTCGCTAACGCCTGCACAGTCAAGTGCACCACGTACAGTGTGAAAACGCACACCTGGTAAATCTTTAACACGACCACCACGGATTAGGATTACACTGTGCTCTTGAAGGTTATGACCTTCACCACCGATGTATGATGTTACTTCGAAACCGTTAGTTAAACGTACACGAGCTACTTTACGTAACGCTGAGTTTGGTTTCTTAGGTGTAGTTGTATATACGCGAGTACATACACCACGCTTTTGCGGACACGCTTTAAGCGCAGCTGAGTTACTTTTAGTAACCTTGCTACGACGTGGCTTACGCACTAGCTGGTTAATAGTTGCCATTTAAATAGCTCCTGAAATTAAAATTACTACTGAAAAAAATAAAAAAATCCGCCCTTTTTACAAGCTTGTAACATACATGCAAGTAAATGGGTGGCGGAATTTTAATGAGCAAAGTTTAACCTGTCAACCTAAACTCATCGTAAGACAGTAGATAACTGCCTTACGATTTATTAATCTGTTGATTAATAAGAGTTTATTGATTTCCAGATAAGTCTGCGTTCAGAGCATCTGTTAGTGCTTGAGTTGCCTCTTCTGCACTTACTGTTTGCTCTTCAACAACTTCACCCTGCTTGCGGCGAGCCATACGGTCTTGGTGATACGCAAAGCCAGTACCGGCTGGGATCAGACGACCCACAATTACGTTTTCTTTCAGACCACGAAGCTCATCGCTCTTACCATTCACGGCGGCATCTGTAAGAACACGTGTTGTTTCTTGGAAAGACGCTGCTGAGATGAAAGATTCTGTTGCAAGTGATGCTTTCGTAATACCCATTAGCTGTATTTCAAACTTCGCTGGGATCTTACCTTGTTTTTCAAGGTCACGATTAGCGATATTAACGCGAGCTACTTCAATTTGCTCACCCGCTAAGAACTCAGTATCACCGCCGTCAAGGATGGTACATTTACGTAGCATCTGACGAATAATTGTTTCAATGTGCTTATCATTGATCTTAACGCCCTGCAAACGGTAAACCTCTTGCACTTCGTTAACAATGTAGTTAGCAACATGAGTCACACCACGTAGGCGTAAGATGTCATGTGGTGATTCAGGACCATCGGCGATAACTTCACCTTTAGACACTTGCTCACCTTCAAACACGTTAAGTTGACGCCACTTAGGAATCATTTCTTCGTAATGATCGCCTTCAGCAGGTGTAATAACTAAACGTTTCTTACCTTTAGTCTCTTTACCGAAGCTAATTGTACCTGTGATTTCAGCTAAGATAGCTGGATCTTTTGGCTTACGTGCTTCAAATAAGTCGGCTACGCGTGGTAGACCACCCGTGATATCACGAGTTTTCGAACCTTCTTGCGGAATACGTGCAAGTACGTCACCTGGGTTTGCTGTAACGCCATCTGTCACTTCAATCGTAGTGAATGAAGGTAGACGTGTTTCCTGCAAGCCGCGCTCTTCACTTTCGATGATAAGCTTAGGCTCTTTCGCATTTACTTTAGCAAGGTCTTTAACAACTACACGGGTTAAGCCGGTTAGTTCATCAGTTTGTGCTTCCGTATTTGAGTCATCAACATCGCTGAACGAGATTTTTGACTTATGCTCAAGAACGATTGGGTGACTATGCGGGTCCCAAGTAGCAACGATGTCGTTACCTTGAACTTCTGCATTGTCTTGTACTGTTAGTACCGCACCGTAAGGTACTTTATAACGCTCTTTTTCACGACCGAAGCTATCAATGATAGTGATTTCAGTTGAACGTGAAGTAATTACAATCTTACCGTCGGTATTAAGTACATACTTAGCGTTATGTAGTTTTAACGTACCGTCAGTTTTAACTTGTACATTGTTTTCAGCTGATGCTCTTGATGCCGCACCACCGATGTGGAATGTACGCATCGTAAGCTGTGTACCCGGCTCACCGATTGATTGTGCCGCGATAACACCTACTGATTCACCTGCGTTGATGATATGACCACGTGCAAGGTCACGACCATAACACTTAGCACATACACCAAAGTCGTTATCACATGTGATAACAGAACGTACGCGAACTTCATCTACTGAGTGCTCTTCTAAAAGGTCACACAGTTTTTCATCAAGCATTACATTACGCTCTACTAATACAGTGTCTGTATTAGGAATAAGCACAGGCTCAGCAACAACACGACCTAGTACACGTTCACGAAGTGCTTCTACAACGTCACCACCTTCAATAAGCGGTTTCATTGTTAAGCCATCTTCTGTGCCACAGTCATCTTCGTTGATTACCAAATCTTGTGCAACGTCTACTAGACGACGCGTTAGGTAACCTGAGTTAGCTGTTTTAAGTGCTGTATCGGCAAGACCTTTACGCGCACCGTGCGTTGAGATGAAGTACTGTAGTACGTTTAGACCTTCACGGAAGTTAGCCGTGATTGGCGTCTCGATGATTGAACCATCTGGACGTGCCATTAGACCACGCATACCTGCTAGCTGACGGATCTGAGCGGCACTACCACGAGCACCTGAGTCGGCCATCATAAACACTGAGTTAAATGACGGTTGCTCTTCTTCTTCACCTTTAGCATTGATAACCGTGTCTTTTGACAAGTTGGCCATCATTTCACGTGATAAGTTTTCATTTACACGTGACCAGATATCGATAACTTTGTTGTACTTTTCACCAGCCGTTACAAGACCTGATTGGAATTGTTGGTTGATTTCAGTTACTTCAGCTTCAGCTGATTCAATGATTGATGCTTTAACTGGTGGGATAACTAAGTCATCGATACCAATTGAAACACCTGACTTCATTGCGTAGTGGAAACCGGTGTACATAACTTGGTCAGCAAACACAACAGTGTCTTTAAGACCTAGACGACGGTAACACTCGTTTAATAAGCCAGAAATCTGCTTTTTACCTAATGCTTGGTTGATTGACTCAAACGGCATACCTTTAGGTAAAATTAGAGACAGAATTGCACGACCAACAGTAGTGTCGATAAGCGTTACAGTGTCTTCAACAACACCTGCTTCGTTAGTGATTGACTGACTAATACGCACTTTAACGCGTGCGTGAAGTTCTGCGTTACCACTACGGTATGCTTTTTCTGCTTCTTTAGGATCTTTAAATACAATGCCTTCGCCTTTCGCATTAATGCGATCGCGCGTCATGTAGTAAAGACCTAATACAACATCCTGTGAAGGAACGATGATTGGCTCACCATTCGCTGGAGATAGAATGTTGTTAGTAGACATCATTAGTGCACGAGCTTCTAACTGAGCTTCAAGCGTTAACGGTACGTGTACCGCCATTTGGTCACCATCGAAGTCGGCGTTGTAAGCCGCACAAACTAATGGGTGTAAATGGATTGCTTTACCTTCAATTAGTACAGGTTCGAACGCTTGGATACCTAAACGGTGAAGTGTAGGTGCACGGTTAAGTAGTACTGGATGTTCACGAATTACTTCGTCTAGTACATCCCATACTTCCGCTACTTCGCGCTCTACCATTTTCTTAGCAGCTTTGATTGTCGTAGCCATGCCGCGACGCTCTAATTTGCCATAGATGAATGGTTTGAATAGCTCAAGTGCCATCTTCTTAGGAAGACCACATTGGTGAAGCTTAAGTGTAGGACCAACCGTGATTACAGAACGGCCAGAGTAATCTACACGCTTACCAAGTAAGTTCTGACGGAAACGACCTTGCTTACCCTTGATCATATCAGCAAGAGATTTAAGCGGACGCTTGTTAGAACCTGTAATTGCACGACCACGACGACCGTTATCAAGTAGCGCATCTACCGCTTCTTGTAACATACGTTTTTCGTTGCGTACGATAATATCTGGTGCAGCTAAATCTAATAGACGCTTAAGACGGTTATTACGGTTAATAACACGACGGTAAAGGTCATTTAGATCAGATGTCGCAAAACGACCACCGTCTAGTGGTACTAATGGACGTAAGTCAGGTGGCAATACTGGAAGTACTGTCATGATCATCCACTCAGGGTTATTACCTGATTGGTGGAACGATTCCATTAACTTAAGACGCTTAGTGATCTTTTTACGCTTAGTTTCAGAGTTAATTGTTGGTAACTCTTCACGCATTTCTGCAATTAGTTGGCCAAGATCAAGTTCACGAAGCAAGTCTAATACTGCTTCTGCACCCATCTTCGCTTCAAACTCATCACCGTGCTCTTCAAGCGCATCTAAGTATTCTTCTTCACCTAATAGTTGACCACGCTCAAGCGTTGTCATACCAGGCTCAGTTACTACGAATGATTCGAAGTAAAGAACACGTTCAATATCACGAAGTGTCATATCAAGCATTAAGCCAATACGAGACGGTAATGATTTTAAAAACCATATATGTGCTACTGGGCTCGCAAGGTCGATATGACCCATACGATCACGACGCACTTTTGTAAGTGTAACTTCAACGCCACACTTCTCACAGATCACACCACGGTGTTTAAGGCGTTTATATTTACCACATAAACACTCATAATCTTTCACTGGGCCGAAAATACGGGCACAGAATAAGCCATCGCGCTCAGGCTTGAAAGTACGGTAGTTAATAGTCTCAGGTTTCTTTACTTCACCGTATGACCATGAACGAACCATGTCTGGTGAAGCAAGACCAATGCGAATTGCATCGAATTCTTCGGTCTTATTTTGTTGCTTCAGAAACTTAAGTAAGTCTTTCACCTTAGCTCTCCTGTCGGAGTTAATCTTGAGGGCGGATAACCTCGCCCCTACATTCTATTCAGCCGTAACAGATGCTGCAGGGTTAACTGCAGCATCTAATTGGCTTAATTTTCTTCCAACTCGATGTTGATACCCAGTGAGCGGATTTCTTTCAACAATACGTTGAACGATTCTGGCATACCTGGTTCCATCTTATGGTTACCATCAACGATGTTTTTATACATCTTAGTACGACCGTTCACGTCATCCGATTTCACTGTTAGCATTTCTTGTAGCGTGTAAGCAGCACCGTAAGCTTCAAGTGCCCATACTTCCATCTCACCAAAACGCTGGCCACCGAACTGTGCTTTACCACCCAGCGGCTGCTGAGTAACAAGGCTGTAAGAACCAGTTGAACGTGCGTGCATCTTATCGTCAACCAAGTGGTTAAGTTTAAGCATGTACATGTAACCTACAGTTACTTGACGTTCAAACTGATCGCCAGTACGGCCATCATAGAGTGTAACCTGACCACTTCTTGGGTATCCACCAAGCTCTAGCATGTCTTTGATTTCGTCTTCTTTAGCGCCATCAAATGCAGGAGTAGCGATTGGTAAACCACCTTTTAAGTTATCAGCTAAACGACGAATTTCATCATCAGAGAAGCTAGCAATATCTACTTCTTGACGAGATTCACCGATTTCGTAAGCTTGCTTGATGAATTCACGTAGCTCATGTAGCTCACGTTGTTCCTTCATCATTTCCTCTAAGCGCTCACCAATACCACGTGCAGCTAGACCCATATGTGTTTCAAGGATCTGACCGATGTTCATTCGTGATGGTACACCTAGTGGATTTAGTACGATATCTACCGTACGACCTTTATCATCGTATGGCATATCTTCTACTGGTACGATAGTCGAGATAACACCTTTGTTACCGTGACGACCCGCCATTTTATCACCCGGTTGGATACGACGTTTAACAGCTAGGTATACTTTAACAATCTTAAGTACGCCTGGTGCTAAGTCATCACCTTGAGTAATTTTACGACGTTTGTTTTCAAACTTCTTATCGTATTCAGCTTTAAGCTCATCGTACTGTGCAGCTAGTTGCTCAAGTTCAGCTTGCTTGTCTTCTTGTGCAAGACT
Organism: Pseudoalteromonas sp. P1-25; assembly: GCF_001401805.1. Lineage (GTDB taxonomy): Bacteria > Pseudomonadota > Gammaproteobacteria > Enterobacterales > Alteromonadaceae > Pseudoalteromonas. Next base: position 137,982 of record NZ_LKDW01000008.1, on the reverse strand, counting down.
TTGAGTAAGTAGCTTTTCAGCATTTAGTGACGCTAAGTTGTCTTCATCGAAGCCTGCTGAAGCTAGTAGCTTGCGAGCACGGTCTAAAACACCGGCTTCTAGAATACGGAACTCTTCGTTGAAGTCTTTCTTCGCTTCGCGAAGCTGCATGTCTTCAACTTCTAACGCACGCTTATCTTTTTCAACACCATCACGGGTGAAAACTTGTACGTCAATTACAGTACCAGTTACAGAGTTTGGTACACGTAAAGAGCTGTCTTTAACGTCAGACGCTTTTTCGCCGAAGATAGCACGTAGTAGCTTTTCTTCAGGTGTTAATTGCGTCTCGCCTTTCGGAGTCACTTTACCTACTAGGATATCGCCGCCTTTAACTTCAGCACCAATATAAACAACGCCTGATTCATCAAGCTTGCCTAGCGCAGACTCACCCACATTCGGGATATCTGCAGTGATCTCTTCAGGACCTAATTTAGTATCACGGGCAACACACTGTAGTTCTTGAATGTGGATAGTCGTTAGACGATCTTCTTCAACTACGCGCTCTGATAGTAAGATTGAATCCTCGAAGTTATAACCGTTCCATGGCATGAATGCCACGCGAAGGTTTTGACCAAGGGCTAAGTCACCTAAGTCAGTCGAAGGACCATCTGCTAACACGTCACCACGAGTAACCGGTTCACCAACCATGCACGTTGGTTTTTGGTTAATACATGTATTTTGGTTAGAACGTGTGTATTTAGTAAGGTTATAAATGTCGATGCCCGCTTCACCAGGAATACGCTCATCATCATTTACATTTACAACGATGCGGCTAGCATCGGCGTACATTACCTCACCACCACGTTTAGCAACAATCGTTACACCAGAGTCTTTCGCTAGTGTTAACTCAATACCAGTACCTACTAACGGCTTATCCGCTTTCAATGTTGGTACTGCTTGACGTTGCATGTTTGAACCCATCAATGCACGGTTAGCATCATCGTGTTCTAGGAACGGGATAAGTGCTGCCGCTACAGAGATCACCTGTTGTGGTGATACATCCATATATTGCTGATCCATGCGGCCCATAAAGGTTGATTCACCTTTGTGACGACACGGGATAAGTTCATCAACAAACTCATTGGTTTCGGTTAAGTTTGAGTTCGCCTGTGCGATAACAAACTGACCTTCTTCAATGGCTGATAAATAATCAACTTCATCAGTTACTACACCATCTACCACTTTACGGTAAGGTGTTTCTAAGAAACCGTAATCATTTGTACGTGCGTACGTAGATAACGAGTTAATTAGACCGATGTTTGGACCCTCAGGAGTCTCGATTGGACATACGCGACCGTAGTGAGTTACGTGAACGTCACGTACTTCAAAGCCAGCGCGCTCACGTGTTAGACCGCCCGGACCTAATGCAGAAATACGACGCTTGTGCGTTACTTCTGATAGCGGGTTATTTTGGTCCATAAACTGTGATAACTGAGACGAACCGAAGAACTCTTTCACCGCTGCCGAAATAGGCTTAGCGTTAATAAGGTCTTGTGGCATGATCGCGTCAAGGTCACCTAAGCTTAAACGCTCACGTACAGCACGTTCTACACGTACTAGACCAACACGGAATTGGTTCTCAGCCATTTCGCCAACACTACGGATACGACGGTTGCCTAAGTGGTCAATATCATCAACATCGCCTTGACCGTTACGAATAGCAATTAATACTTTCATAACAGCTACAATGTCTTCTTTGCTTAATGTGCCAGGGCCTGTGTCTGTATCATAACCAACACGGCTATTGAACTTCATACGACCTACAGTAGATAAGTCATAACGTTCTTCTGAGAAGAATAGGTTCTCAAATAAGGCTTCAGCCGCGTCTTTCGTCGGTGGCTCGCCTGGGCGCATCATGCGGTAAATTTCTACTAATGCTTCTAAACGGTTGCTTGATGAGTCAATATTTAATGTATTTGACATGTAAGCGCCGCTGTCCACTTCATTGATGTATAACGTATCAATTTTAGTGTGACCTGCTTTAACCAATTCAGCCATCAACTCTAGTGATAGCTCGTCATTAGCGTTTGCAATAACTTCACCTGTTGATTCATCAACATAGTTTTTAGCTACAATACGGCCAATGATGTACTCATGTGGTACTTCTAATTGATTAATGCCTTTTTTCTCGATGCTCTTGATGTGGCGTGCCGTAATACGACGACCGCTTTCAACAAGTACTTCACCGTCTTCGCCTTTGATATCAAAAGCGGCAGTTTCACCACGTAAACGTGAAGGCACAAGTTCCATAAGAACTTTACCGTCAGTTACTTCAAACGCAGTGGTGTCGAAGAACATATCTAGGATTTCTTCGCTAGAGTACTCAAGTGCACGTAAAATAATAGACGCCGGTAATTTACGACGACGGTCTATACGTACATATAAGTTATCTTTTGCATCAAATTCGAAGTCTAACCATGAACCACGGTAAGGAATAACGCGTGCGTTATATAATACTTTACCCGATGAATGGGTTTTACCGCGGTCGTTATCAAAGAATACACCAGGGCTACGGTGTAGCTGAGAAACGATAACACGCTCTGTACCATTGATTACAAAAGTACCGGTATCAGTCATGAGCGGAATTTCGCCCATGTAAACTTCTTGCTCTTTAATGTCTTTAACTGTGCCTGGAGCTTCTTTGTCCATAACTACAAGACGCAGTTTCACGCGAAGTGGAGCAGAATAAGTCACACCGCGAATTTGACATTCTTTTACATCGAATACTGGCTCACCAATACGATAACTTACGTATTGAAGCTCAGAATTTCCCGAGTAGCTTTTAATAGGGAACACAGAACGGAAGGCTGCTTCCAAACCATGATCGCCATCAGCGTCTGGGACTAAGAATTTTTTAAACGATTCTAACTGTGTCGACAGTAAGAAAGGTATATCCAAAACTTGTGGACGTTTACCAAAATCCTTACGGATACGTTTCTTTTCAGAATAAGAGTAAGCCATGGGGTTCCTCAGCTTGCTGATCTTTGACCCGACCTGTTCTTGTAAGAACAGACTTAACTGGCATCTATGCCAAGATTTACAACATTTAATTGTTGTTCTAATTAACTCCGCCCCTGCAACACTAGCAAACTATAAAGCGTTGAAAGTAAAGAGAAAATCAGATTTTATTTGAGCTACAGGAATACATAACTCTATAGCGCAAAAAGGCCGGTGATTAAATAATCACCAGCCCTTGCCTGATTACTCAGGCAGCGAACCTAGCGTGAGCTAGATTACTTAACCTCAACTTCAGCACCAGCTTCAGTAAGGTCTTTTTGAAGTGCTTCAGCTTCTTCTTTAGATACACCTTCTTTGATAGGTGCAGGAGCAGCTTCAACAAGCGCTTTCGCTTCTTTAAGGCCTAGGCCAGTTGCGCTACGTACAGCTTTGATTGCCGCAACCTTGTTAGCGCCAGCGCCAGTAAGGATTACGTCAAATTCAGTTTTCTCTTCAGCAGCTTCAGCAGCAGGACCTGCTACCATAGCAGCTGCAGCAGTTACGCCGAATTTTTCTTCCATTGCTTCAACAAGAGCAACAACGTCCATTACTGACATTTCAGCAATCGCGTCAAGGATTTGGTCTTTAGTTACAGACATTACAAATTTCCTAATAATTAACGGACTCTAGGTCCAAATAAATTTTACACCGAAAGGGAGGTTAAACAGCTTAAAATTAAGCAGCTTGCTCTTCTTTCTGTACACGTACTGCTTCAATTGTTTTACACAATTTGCCAGCAGACGCTTCTTTCATAGCGCTCATTAAGCGTGCAACAGCTTCATCGTATGTAGGTAATGTAGCAAGCATTGCTGCATCTACAACATTTCCTTCAAAAGCGGCCGTTTTAACTTCGAATTTCTCATTCTTTTTCGCGAAATCTGAGAAGATACGCGCAGCAGCACCTGGGTGCTCTGATGAGAAAGCGATTAAGCTTGGACCAACTAACGAATCAGATAGACATTCAAACTCAGTACCTTCAACAGCACGTTTTGCTAGAGTGTTACGAACAACTTTCATCCATACACCAGCTTCACGCGCTTCTTTACGAAGGGCTGTAATTGCGCCTACTGTTACACCACGAGAATCTGCAACAACTGCAGAAAGAGCACCATTGGCTGCTTCGTTGACTTCAGCAACAATTGCTTTTTTGCCTTGAAGATTTAAAGCCATGGGTGTTACTCCTGGTTTAATGGGTCGCCGACACTCGGCTTCCCTGTTTTACTCTTCCCTACCAAAAAACTGATAGAGATGCTTTTTACGGCGAGAGCCAGAAGAGATTAGGAAAATCTATCTGGGGATTCACACCGTCTACGTAGGTAATATTAAGGCCGAAGCCGCCTACGGTCTTGGACGGAAGCCCAATTTATCGCATCACTCAAGAGCTTAGCGAAATTATGGACTTCAACCCGAATTCTTTACTTGTTAAACAATAAATTATTCAACAAAATGGCGCAAAATTATAGTACAAATTTCACGCCATGTAAACACCTATTAAGCTACAGAAGTGCTTAACGTGTTTTGGTCAACAGCAACACCTGCGCCCATTGTTGTAGAGATGGTTACTTTCTTAACGTAAACACCTTTAGCTTGAGAAGGTTTAGCCTTCTTAAGCGCAACGATTAGAGCTTCAAGGTTTTGTTGAATTTGCTCAGCAGTGAAATCAACCTTACCGATAGTAGTATGGATGATACCATTTTTGTCATTACGGTAACGTACTTGACCTGCTTTCGCGTTTTTAACTGCTTCTGCAACGTTAGGCGTTACAGTACCAGTTTTAGGGTTAGGCATAAGACCACGTGGACCTAAGATTTGACCTAGTTGACCAACAACACGCATCGCGTCTGGTGATGCAACAACAACGTCAAAATCCATCTCGCCTTTCTTAACTAGCTCAGCAAGATCTTCCATGCCTACTAATTCAGCACCGGCTTCTTTTGCAGCTTCTGCATTAGCGCCTTGAGTGAATACAGCAACACGAACATCACGGCCAGTACCGTGAGGTAGTACAGTTGCACCACGAACGTTCTGGTCAGATTTACGAGCGTCAATACCAAGGTTAACAGCAACGTCAACACTTTCTACGAATTTAGCTGTTGCTAATTCTTTTAAAAGAGCAACTGCTTCATTGATTTCGTAATCTTTAGTTACTTCCACTTTTTCGCGGATAGTACGCATACGTTTAGTTAATTTAGCCATTTCTTAGTCCTCTACGTTCAAGCCCATCGCACGCGCAGAACCTGCGATAGTGCGAACCGCAGCGTCCATATCAGCCGCTGTAAGGTCAGCTCGTTTTGTCTCAACGATCTCTTCAAGTTGAGCACGAGTTACTGTGCCTACTTTTTCAGTGTTAGGACGGCCTGAGCCTGATTTGATACCAGCAGCTTTCTTAAGTAAGTAAGCAGCAGGTGGCGTTTTCATATCGAACGTAAATGAACGGTCACCGTAAACAGAGATCACTACAGGAACTGGAGCGCCTTTTTCGATAGACTCTGTACGCGCGTTAAACGCTTTACAGAATTCCATGATGTTTACACCGTGTTGACCTAGTGCAGGACCTACTGGAGGACTAGGATTAGCCATACCAGCGGCAACTTGTAGCTTGATTAAAGCTTCAACTTTTTTAGCCATTATAAATACCTCATTTGGTGGGTCTTAGCCTTGTGCGCGCGAGGACGCGTACTCTAACGGCTTCCCAGTTTAAAAATTGGTTTCGTACTTTTTGCGAGCAAAAATAAATTTTTGCCGTAATACAAAAAGGCCGCTGATTATAAGTTAATCAGCGGCCTTTTTCAAGCTTCGTGCCAAAATTTAAGTAAATAATGGCGAAGCTTTTTTAATCAATTACTTATCTTGTTCAACTTGACCAAATTCAAGTTCAACCGGTGTAGAACGACCAAAAATAAGTACCGACACTTTTACGCGGCTCTTTTCGTAGTCAACTTCTTCAACCACACCGCTAAAGTCAGCAAATGGACCATCAGTTACACGAACAACTTCACCTGGCTCAAATAATGTAGCTGGTTTAGGTGCTTCAGCGTTCTCTTGTAAGCGGTTAAGAATGCGTTCTGCTTCTTTAGAACTAATAGGCGCTGGACGGTCAGACGTACCACCAATAAAGCCCATTACACGTTCAGTGCTGTTCACTAAGTGCCAGCTTGCATCGTTCATATCCATTTGTACTAGTACGTAACCTGGGAAGAATTTACGCTCAGATTTACGCTTTTGACCGGCGCGCATCTCAACAACTTCTTCTGTTGGTACTAATATTTCACCAAAGCTCTCTTCAAGACCTTCAATTTTAATGTGCTCTGATAACGTTTGCGCTACACGCTTTTCGTAACCAGAGAATGCTTGTACAACGTACCAGCGTAATTTAATTTCTTTGTTCTCATCCGACATGGGATCAGATCTCCAATCCAGTTAAAAAGCCTACAGCGCGGAATAAAATGCCATCTAATCCCCAAAGGATAAGCGCCATAATCACTGTTGCAACCATTACGATTAATGTCGTGTGGGTAGTTTCTTGACGCGTTGGCCAAACAACTTTGCGTACTTCAATGCGTGCTTCTTTAGCAAATGCTAAAAAGTCACGGCCTTTAGCGGTTTGCGAGGCAATACCTAAACCTGCTGCTATAGCAACCACAACGCCAATTGCACGTAGTAATACAGACTGATCTGCAAACATGTGATTACCAACAACTGCGCCTGCAAGTAGCGCGATTGCTACTAACCACTTTACCGACTCCATCGCACTTGATGGTGTTTCTACATTCGTGCTCATAATATTATTACCTTAACTACAGACACAACAACCCTACACAACGGCAGGGTTAATCCATTAAAATCTAAACTTAAAAACAGACTTATTTAAACCGATTTTTAACCCCAGACTTACTCAACTTATGAGTAAAAATGGCAGGGGCGGAGAGATTCGAACTCCCAACCGTCGGTTTTGGAGACCGCTGTTCTACCAATTGGAACTACGCCCCTGCAAAGTGGATGCCTATTATACTTACGCAAATCATTAACACAAGCCTAAAAGATACCCACTTAGCAAAATCTCTTTAATGCACTAATAAATCCATCTTAACATTGATTAAAAAGCCGTTTATGATTGTACTAATTTTAGGGAAATACACCACGATAGGATATCCGTGAACACACTTCTAACAGTTATTAAATATCAAATTATTTGCACTCTTTTACTCTGCCATTGTGGTGTTTTTGCAAAACCTATCTATCTCGATACTTACACAAGCGAACAAGGGTTATCGCAAAACTCCATCACCTGCAGCACAACAGATAACGCGGGGTTTTATTGGTTTGCCACCCAAGGGGGATTAAACAAATTTGATGGCTACGAATTTAAGCATTATAAATTTGACCCATCCCAAAATAGTATTTCAGGCAACTGGATTACTGATTGTTTTAACTTTTCAAACAAGTACATATGGTTTTCTACAGCTGCAAATGGGTTAAATTTATTGGATACTGAAACAGGTAAATTCAAAGTATATAATCAGTTTTCTGCACCTCTCCTAAGCAACTCAGCTATTTTTTCAATCACCTCACAAGACAAAACAACACTTTGGATTGGTCATGATAAAGGCCAGCTTAGTCAATTAAACACAAAAACAAATAAAATAAAGCTATTTACCTATCCAAACTTACAGCAGGCAAATATCGAATTTAAAGACATAATGTTTGGTCAACAAAATACTCTTTGGTTGGCAAGTAATATAGGGCTTATTAAGTTCGATACTATAACTGAGAAGTTTACACTCATAGCCAACAGTCCTAAACAACTTTGGCGTTTGAAAAACGCCCCTGATAACCAAATATTATTAGGAAGTAAAATGGGCCTTGCCTCGTTTAACCCCACGACCGCTGAATTTCATCATATTGAACAATTAAAAGATCATTGGGTAACAGATATACTATTGGATGATGAATACACCTTATTAGTTAGCACTTATGGACAGGGCCTATTCAGCCAATCATTTACCTCTTTATCAAACAACAAATTTGAACAAGTATCCTACTCGCCATCAGAAAAACATGGTTTAGCCAATGACCATCTTTTATCACTTTATCAAGACCCAACAGGAATCATTTGGATAGGCACAGATGGTTATGGACTGCATCGGTATGACAAAAAACAATCCCAGTTTGGCCACCAAAAACATTTGCCCAATGACCCAACGTCTATATCACATGATTTCGTAAGGGCCATACTCAAAGACAGCCGCAATACTCTGTGGATAGGTACACGCGATGGGCTAAATAAACAGACACCAAAAGGCTTTAACCGTTATAAAGTTGATAACGCACAGGACAAAGGTTTTACTAATAGTAATATTTTCAGCCTTTATGAAGATAACAAGCAGCGTGTTTGGATAGGTACATATGGCGGGGGGTTGTTGCTGTATAATCCAATTGATGACAGTTTCTCTTCATTTACTGTGCAAAGCCATAAACTTAGCAGCAATCGCATATATGCCATTACTGAAGACGACAGTGGCAATTTATGGCTTGGCGGCAATAATGGTTTAACTCGATTTAACCCTGATACGCTTGAAGTAACGCATTTTAAGTACGATAAACAAACTAATAGCATTTCAAATAACACTATTTTTAGTATTACATATGACACTCACAATAATGTTGTATGGGTAGGAACGCGAGAAGGTTTAAATAAGCTCTCTATAAATGACGAAACATTTACACACTATAAAAGCCATTTAAATGAGCCTAATAGTATTACCCATAATATGGTTACTTCTTTATATTTAGAGGACAAAAACACTCTATGGGTAGGCACATTTAACGGGTTAAACAAATTAGACATAGCGACGAATAAGATAATAAAAATAACTCAATTTGACGGTTTAATTAATGAAAATATTTTTGCAATAAAACAAGATAATAGTGGCAACTTATGGCTAAGTAGCAATCAAGGCTTAACTCGCTACTCTGATGGGACGAAACAGATGCTGCATTTTTTACCCGCTAATGGGGTGCAGCATAATTCCTTTATTTTAGGAGCCGCTTTCAAAGCAGCCAATGGCGAACTTTTCTTTGGTGGCATTAATGGTTTTAATCAGTTTGATCCGTTATCACTTTCTCTCTCATCATCACCACCACAGCCTGTTATTACCGATTTACTTATTTATAACCAGCCAACATCATCCGCGCAATACAGTAAAAGTAAAGAGTTAACTCCTAAACTGATAAACTATACCAGTGAGCTTTTTCTAAAAGAAAAAGAAGATGTGGTTGGTTTTAAGTTTTCTGCACTGAAAAGTGCCGCAGCCCCCTCACAGTATCAGTATGCCTATAAATTAAAAGGGCTTAACAAACAATTCATATATGCAGACCAAAGCCAAAGGCAAGTGAATTACTCCTTACTTCCTGCAGGAAATTACAAATTAATTTTAAAAGCGAAAAGTCAATACGGTCACTGGAGCAACGATAAAACCGTGCTTAACATTACGGTGGTTCCGCCATGGTGGAAAAGCAAAGTAGCTTATGCAAGTTACATTTTAATTGTACTTGCATTAACTTGGTTAATTATCGCTTTAAAATATAGAGCAAAGGTAGCAGAACAAGAACGAAAAAAAGAGCAAGAGCTTAGCCATTTAAAAACACAATTATTAGATAACGTAAGTCACGAACTAAAAACCCCTTTAAGCTTAATAATGGCGCCTCTAGCAACTCTTAAAAAGCGTCATACTGATGACGATACCCAACAAAAACTGGCAATGATTCACCGCAACACTCAAAAGTTATTAAATCAAATAAATCAGCTTTTACAATTAAGTCAGCGCCCAAGCACAATGATCCAGCATGTTTCACCTTACCCATTAAAGCCACTTATTGTTCAAATAATTGAAGACTTTTCGCCTTTATTTGAGCAAAAGGCAATTGAATTTAAATATAAAGATTTAACCTCGCAAGAGTGCTATATAACCATGGAACATGAGCATGTAATTTCAATTATTACTAATCTTTTAAGTAATGCACAAAAGTACACGTTAAATAATGGGCACGTATCGTTAACACTTTCGCAAGAGAATAAGGAAGTTGTTATCTCTGTATCTGATACTGGCGTAGGTATAAAGCCACAAGATAAGGCGCGTATTTTTGAACGATTTACCCGTGTCAGTCCTATAAAACAACATGGCAATGGTATTGGCTTAGCGCTCGTAAAACAATTAACGCAGCAATATGGGGGTACAGTCGCTGTAACAAGCGAAATTGACCAAGGCAGTTGTTTTACAATTTCATTACCTACTGCGTGCCCTTCTGTAACGCGCTATATTCCTATGAAAGAGTCCATAAAGCCTTTAAATAAGCATAAGATCCTAATTATTGAAGATAATGAGGAAATGCGAAGTTTGCTTACCTCTATTTTCTTTGAGCGCTATAAGTGTATGAGCGCACATAATGGTGAAGACGGCCTAGTCTTATGCAAAAAAGAAATGCCTGATTTAATAATTAGTGATGTCATGATGCCTGTTATGGACGGCTATCAATTTATTTCAGCACTGCGCAACGATATAGCTATAAGCCATATTCCTACTCTATTGCTTTCAGCAAAAGCCGATACAAACAGCAAGTTAAAAGGTTTAGATTTACTCGCAGATGACTATCTAAGCAAACCTTTTGAACCTGAACTTTTACTTAGTCGCGTTCAAGGGCTTTTAACAATCAGAGAAGTTCTTAACCAACACTTACAAAAGCAGCTACCGGCCTTATCAGCATCAGTTAAACTCGACCCACAAATGGTACAAAGTAAAGATTATGAGTTTACCGAACGAGTTAAAACAGTCGTAAAAGAAAATTACTATAACGAAGAGTTTAGTGTTGAAGACTTTGCCGATTCGCTATGTTTAAGCCCAAGGGCTTTACAATTAAAAATGAAAGCACTCTACAATTTAACCCCGAGTGATTACATTCGAAATACACGCCTAGAGCTCGCTCAATCACTATTGAGCGAGAGCGACCTTGCCATTGGATTGGTAGCACAAAAAGTGGGGTTTAGTTCACAAAGTTATTTTGCTAGGTGCTTTAAGGCAAAGTACCAAGTCTCACCTAAACAATTTCGCGATAAACATACAAAAGTTCGTGTGTGTGACTAAGATTTTCGTTTCAGTACTATTTTTAACCTATTGATTTAAATACATTAACATTAATATATAAACATTAAGGGAGTAACACATTCTCCCTTAAGCATATTAATTAAGGACAGTCATATGTTAAAAATGCCTAAAAAATTACTGCTAACTACGCTATTAACAGGCGCACTTTGCGCTTGTCAAAGTACATCAACAAATGTCACTTCAGGTCAAAATTCCCCCAACATAAACACAGTAGCTAAAGAGCAATATAATGGGCCCAAAGCACGAATAGCTGTTGCACGCTTTACCGATAAATCGAACGACTCAAGGTGGTGGAGAAAAGAAATTGGCGAAGGAATGGCTGATCAGCTTACAACGGCGCTTGTTACAACTAACCGTTTTATAGTATTGGAGCGCCAAGCTTTAGATGCCGTATTGTCTGAACAAGATCTAGCAACCTCAGGTAGAGTAAGCGCTACAACAGGTGCAGCATATGGTGAAATTGAAGGGGCTGAAATTGTTGTTGTTGCGGCCGTAACAGAGTTTGATGATGGTAGTTCCGGTGGCAGTGTTGGTTCAGGCGGCTTTATTGGTGATGTATTTAGCTCTGTATCAGCAGGGTTTTCAGGCACACATATGGCAATAGATTTACGCCTGATAGATACTCGCACATCACGTATTTTAGCAGCCACAAGTGTAGAGGGCGGCAGTACCGATTTCGATTTTACAGGCGCCGCAACAAACTTTGGTGGTTCATTGGTAGGTGGCAATATAAGCGGCTGGTCTGACACACCTAAAGAAAAAGCACTTCGTGAAGTTATCATCAAAGCAGTAGAGTTTCTGGAAACAAAAATTCCTGATACTTACTACCGTTACAACAGCAATAACACATTAGCATCGGGTTACACAGCCCCACCGCCACTAAAAGTAAGTAAAGTAAAAGCAGCAAGCAAACCTGTTGATGATATAAAGGTACCAAATCATAGAATGCCTCATTATGAAAAAATGGACTTAGCCATGTCACGCTTAAACTTAGTGTGTTTAGGCTATCTAAGAAACCAGCCCAACTACGAAGAATTTGAAACGCAAGACGTAGAATACGACCGTAAAACAGTCATTGCACTTCGAGAATATCAACAAGAGAATAAACTCGACGTAACAGGGCTTGCTGATGCCGCTACTAAAAAGTCTTTAGACGATTCTGAATGTATAGCTAAAAGCAATAAATCTGGTCTTGATAGCTTAGGTAGTATGTTTAAAGCCTTTTAGTAACAGCAACTTGGGTAGCTATAATTTAGCTACCCAAGTCCTTAGGCTTAATTAGCGCCTTTTACTAGCGGCACGCCATTGTTACCCACTGGAATATAAACGGTTGTATGGTTTGGCGACTCAGCCATTTTTACCTGAGCGTTTATAGCTTCATGTTGTAAATAATTTGCTGTGAGCGTTGCGTTAATAATTTTTTGGGCTTGGGCAATACCTTTTGCTTCTTCCACTCTTATTTCAGCATCTTTGCGGGCTATTTCTTTTTGTGTTTCTTTTTCTGCTAGTAGTTGCTGCGCAGCAAGTTTTTTCTCTACAGCGTTAGCCACAATAGCAGGGTAATTAATATCTCCCACTACTACATTTGCTAATTTAAAGGGCGTTGATGATAAATAAGTTTGTAAACGCAGGCTAACTTCTTGCGCTATTTTTTCGCGGTTGGTTTTCAGCTCACCACTGTCGTACTTTTGCACGATGTCACGCACATAGGTTCTAAATGTTTCACGCACAAAGCGTTTATACCAATTCTCTGCGCCGTACTCTTCTACAACCGTTTTAACTGAGCCACTTTGAATACCTATTACTGCATGAAAATCAAACTGAATATTTAAGTCATCATTGGCCAGTATTTGAAATGCCTCAGTATACGTATTTGGTCGCATATCAATATTTACAACCTCATTGCGAAGCAACGATACCCCATAATTTGCAGGGCCTTTCATGGTGCCTTGATAGCCCCCCTCACCGAATATACGCGGTTTTTCGTACACATACCCTTCTTCACCCGCTGGCGTGCTTGGGTTAGTACACGCCGTTAAGCCAAACCCAACAACCCCGGCCAAAATGGCACCTTTAGCAAGGTTATTAACCAGTGTTTGCATCCCTGAATTTCTTGGTTTCATTCTATGTCCTTAGTTATTTTTCTAATACTTTATATACATTGCTTAATAAGCTTGAGGCACCAAACCTAAATGTAGCGGCTTGTAAATAATCCTCGCCCATTATTGAGCGTGTAAGTGCTAGGTATTCACTTGCATCACTTACAGTTTTAACACCGCCAGCGGCTTTAAAGCCCACTACTTTACCCGATTTTTTAATAGTATTAAGCATCACGTTTGTGGCATCAAGCGTTGCATTTACAGCTACTTTACCTGTGCTGGTTTTTACAAAATCAGCCCCACCTTGAATCGCTAAGTTAGTTGCTTTAGCGATTAGCTCTTCAGTTTTTAGCTCGCCACTTTCTATAATTACTTTTAATTGCGCTTTTGTACCACAGACTTTTTTACTTTGAGTTACATACTCGAGCACTTTGCTGTGCTCACCCGCAATAAGCGCTTTGTAGGGGATCACTAAATCTATTTCATCGGCACCACGCTCAATAGCAATTAGCGTTTCGTTTATCACATCGCTCAGTGGCGCATCACCACTCGGAAAATTTGTAACCGTTGCTACTTTTACATGGTTAAGCTTGCGCGCAGCTAATGCTATTTTTGCATCATCTACAAAATCGCTGTAAATACATACCGCAGCCGGTGTGCCCAATTGTGGGTTTATACTATTTACAAGCTGCTGAATATCGTTTGAAGTATCAGCTGTATTAAGGCTGGTCAGGTCCATTAACGAAACCGCTAAGTGTGCGTCGTTGAGTTGTTCAGTCATCAGTAACCCCTTTAGGTAGGCGATAAATTAGGTTTAGTATCATAGTAACAAATTAACGTAATCTCGCTATAGCTCATAACCAAACACTATAAGCACAATATTGTGCGTGTAACTCGCCTTAATCCCCTATAGATTAAGCCTTAAACCTAAAACGACCACCCATTATAACTTTTGGTTATATAAACTTGGTTTTAATTATTTTTTACTTACTAATGCGCGCTATATTCTGCCATCTGCTCAATAGCGTTTTATTTTAGATTTAACTTAGAGGTGTTAACCACGTGCAGTATTTACCTATCTTTACCAAACTCGACAACAAACCCGTGCTGGTTGTTGGCGGTGGAGAGGTTGCATTACGCAAATGTCGCGCGTTTTTAAAAGCCCGCGCAAATGTAACCTTAGTGGCACCTTGGTTTTGTGATGAACTAAAAGAGCATGCACACAACAATGAAGTAACGCTTATTGATGCCTATTTTGATGAGTCGCACCTTGATGGCAAAATGCTGGTTATAGCAGCCACAGACTTAGACGAAGTAAACAATAATGTATTTGAGCTTGCAAATGCGCGCAACGTGTTTGTAAACGTGGTTGATGACCAGCCTAAATGTACGTTTATATTCCCATCAATAGTAGATCGCGACCCAATCACCATTGCTATATCAAGTGCAGGCACCGCACCAGTACTTGCACGGCGTTTACGTGAAAAGCTCGAAACGTTAATCCCACAACACATTGGCCCACTGGCTACTTTAGTTGGCAGCTTTAGAGATAAAGTAAAACAGCGCTTTAAACACTTTGCCGACCGCCGCCAGTTTTGGGAAGGCGTGTTTGATTCATCAGTCGTGAGCAAAGTACAAACCGGTAATACCGGTGCAGCACAAGCGCAGCTAGAGCAAATGCTTGATGCCAAAGCAGAGCCAGAGGGCGAAGTGTATGTAGTAGGTGCAGGCCCTGGCGACCCTGAGCTTTTAACCCTTAAAGCACTGCAATTAATGCAACAAGCTGACGTTGTTGTATACGACTACTTAGTGTCAGATGAAATTATGGAATTAGTACGCCGTGATGCCGATTTAGTCTGCGTAGGCAAACGTTTAGGCGATCACAGTGTAGCCCAAGAAGATACCAACCAAATGTTGGTTGATTTTGCCAAGCAAGGCAAAAAAGTGTGCCGCATTAAAGGCGGTGACCCCTTTATTTACGGCCGTGGCGGTGAAGAAGTACAATCACTGGCTGCCAATAACGTGAATTATCAAATAGTGCCAGGTATTACAGCAGCTGCAGGTTGTAGTGCATATGCAGGTATTCCGCTTACGCATCGCGACCACGCACAAGCTATACAGTTTGTAACGGGGCACTGTAAAAAAGATGGCCAAGAGCTTAATTGGCAATCGCTTGCTAAAGCACATCAAACTTTAGCAATTTATATGGGCGTTATTAAATCGCCACATATACAAGCTCAGCTGTTAAAACATGGCCGCAGTGCAACTACACCCGTTGCCATAATAGAAAACGGCACGCGTAAAAACCAACGTGTTATTACAGGGCAATTGGGTGAGCTGGCAGATTTAATAGAGCGCAACAGTGTTGTATCGCCAGCCTTACTTATTATTGGCGAAGTAGCCGCTCTTCACTCGCAGCTTGCGTGGTTTAGCCAAAACGAGCAAACCAGTAGCTTTGCTCAGCCGCTAACTGGTGTATCAAATACATAATTATATTTACCTTAATCACTTTTAATCATTTTAGTAGGACGACTAACAATGGCTTTAACTCACCTTCAGCAACTTGAAGCTGAAAGTATCAAAATCATGCGCGAAGTCGCCGCTGAGTTTGAGAACCCAGTAATGCTTTACTCAATCGGTAAAGACTCGTCGGTACTTTTGCACTTAGCGCGTAAAGCATTTTACCCTGCAAAAATTCCGTTTCCGTTATTACACGTAGACACCAACTGGAAGTTTCGTGAAATGATTGAATTTCGCGATCGCCTTGCAAAAGAATACGGTTTTGACCTGCTGGTACACAAAAACCCAGAAGGCATGGCTATGAATATTAGCCCGTTTGAGCATGGCTCAGGTAAACATACCGACATAATGAAAACCCAAGGCTTAAAGCAAGCATTAGATAAATACGGCTTTGATGCTGCATTTGGTGGCGCACGCCGCGATGAAGAAAAATCTCGCGCTAAAGAGCGTGTTTACTCGTTCCGCGATAAACACCACCGTTGGGACCCTAAAAACCAGCGTCCTGAACTTTGGAATACCTACAACAGCCAAGTTAACCCAGGTGAGAGCATTCGTGTGTTCCCACTATCTAACTGGACTGAGCTTGATATTTGGCAATACATTTACCAAGAAAACATTGAAATGGTTCCGCTTTATTTAGCGAAAGAGCGCCCAGTAGTAGAGCGCGATGGCACCCTAATAATGGTTGACGATGAGCGCATGCCACTTAATGAGGGTGAAGTACCACAAATGAAGTCAGTACGTTTTCGTACTTTAGGCTGTTATCCACTTACCGGTGCAGTTGAATCTACAGCCAGCAACCTAACAGAAATTATTGAAGAAATGCTGCTATCTACGTCATCTGAACGTGAAGGCCGTGTAATCGATCACGACTCAGCAGGCTCAATGGAGAAGAAAAAACGTGAGGGGTATTTCTAATGTCTACCAATACTAACGACACCATTAACGAAGTAAAAGAAATTGGCATAGACGCCTACCTAGCACGCCAACAAGATAAAAGCTTATTACGCATGCTTACCTGTGGTAGCGTAGATGACGGTAAATCAACACTGATTGGCCGCCTTTTGCACGACAGCCACCAAATTTATGAAGATCAGCTAGCTGCCCTTCACAAAGATAACGAAAAAGTGGGTAACGCAGGCGAAGAGCTCGACTTAGCGCTACTTGTAGATGGCCTACAAGCTGAGCGTGAGCAAGGCATTACTATTGACGTAGCATATCGTTATTTTTCAACCGCTAAGCGTAAGTTTATTATTGCCGACACCCCAGGGCACGAGCAATACACACGCAACATGGTAACAGGCGCATCAACCAGCGATGTAGCCATTATTTTGGTTGATGCTCGCTACGGTGTGCAAGTACAAACTAAGCGTCATAGTTTTATTTGTGACTCGCTCGGTATTAAACAGTTTGTGGTAGCCATTAATAAAATGGATATCGTTGATTTTGACGAAACCGTTTATGAAAAAATTAAAGCCGACTACCTTAAATTTGCTGAGCAACTTAATGTAACAAACATTAAGTTTGTACCTATGTCGGCGCTTAAAGGCGACAACGTAGTAATACGCTCTGCACATACGCCTTATTACACAGATAAGCCATTGCTTGAGCTTTTAGAAGACTCACCAGCGGCCGAAACCGATACCGGCTTTGAAGCACGCTTACCAGTGCAATATGTAGTGCGCCCTAACTTAAACTTCCGTGGTTTTCAGGGCACATTGGCATCAGGTAAGTTACAAGTTGGCGATGCAATAAAAGTATTACCGTCGGGTAAAACATCAAGCATAAAAGAAATTGTGACCTTTAATGGCAACCTAGATCACGCAGAAGCCGGCCAAGCAATTACCGTTACCCTCAATAGCGAAATTGATATTAGCCGCGGCGATGTTATTGTGCCGCAAAGTTCAAGTGCAACGGTTACTAACCTTATACAAGCTAAACTTGTGTGGATGCACGAAGAGCCGCTGGTACTAGGTAAAAGCTACAACATTAAACTAGGTAGCAAAAATACATCAGCCGTGGTTAAAAAAATTGATCACACCATTGATGTAAACACCTTAGAGCACGGTACAGCCGATTCACTTCAGCTAAACGAAATTGCCATTGTTACGCTTGAACTAAGCGAAACAATATTAGCTGATGAGTATCACAACAACCACGAAACTGGCTCATTTATCCTTATCGACCGTTTATCTAACTTAACGGTTGCCGCAGGTATGATTGAGCAAGTACTAAAAAGCGAAAAACAAAACAGCGATTTCAGCGACTTTGAAATTGAGTTTAATAGCTTAGTACGCAAGCACTTCCCACATTGGCAAGCGCTTGATATTTCAAAACTGTAAGTATAAAAATGTCTGTTAGGAATATAAAAGCATGGTAGAGCAGCTCGTTTTAACAGGCATTATGCTTACCTTAGTTGGGTGCCTTTTTGGCACCCGCATTAATCCAGCATGGTTATTTGTAAGTGCTATTGGTACGGGTTATTTAACAGGCCTGATTGACCTTGAAAGCATGTTAGTAAACTACGCAAACCCATCACTCATTACCTTAGTGTTATTAGTACTTGTTTCAATTGCGATTGAAAAAACCACTTTAATTCAAAAACTATCGCAATCACTATCTAAAGGAAGCTTAGTAAAATCGGTTACCAAACTTGGCTTATCTACCGCCTTTTTGTCATCGTTTACTAATAACACCGCGGTGGTTGCATCGCTTATTACCGCCATAAAAGACAACCCAAATCATTCACCCTCAAAGCTACTCTTACCGCTGTCGTACACTGCTATATTAGGCGGCACCATTACACTTATTGGTACATCAACCAATTTAATAGTGAACGGCTTTGCTGTGGATGCTGGCATGGCACCACTTGGCTTTTTTGATTTTACCTTAATAGGCATTGGCGCATTAAGTGTGGGCCTTGTTACTATTTTAGTGATGCTCAAATACCTGCCCGACAACGGCAAAAACGCGCAAGAGGTTATTCCCTTTTATTTAGAGGGTAAAGTGCAGGCAGACTCTAAGCTTATTGGCCGTACCGTAGAAGAAAACGGCCTACGCGAATTAAAAGATTTATTCCTCGCCGAAATTATTCGTGGCGATGAGCGTATATACGCAGTAACACCTCAGCAAATTATTAGACAAAACGACGTACTACTGTTTGTTGGCGACATTAAATCTGTTCCCTTATTAAGGCGCTTTGACGGATTAAAAGTAGTGCACGACAACCACGAAAAAGACATAGAACACCTAGTGGAAGTAGTGGTAAGTCAATCCTCTAAATTTATTGGCAAAACCGTAAAAGAAGCCCGTTTTAGAGAGCAGTTTCATGCCGCGGTTATTGCCATTCGCCGCGGGCACGACCGCTTACAAGGCGGCCTTGGGCAAGTGCAATTGCAAGCTGGCGACTCTTTAATACTCGCCCCAGGTAAAAATTTTTATTCTTTACCTAATTTAAACCGCGAATTTGTGTATATATCGGGGTTTGATTTACAAACACACTTAAAACCTAAGCAGTCTAATATTGTATTGGCAGGCTTTGCCGCGGTATTAGGGTTAAGCATTGTAGGTATAGTCCCCTTAGTAAAAGGCCTACTGGTGTTACTTATTGGCTTACTGCTTAGCGGCACAGTTAAACTTAGCGAAGTAAAACGTCGCTTTCCCATTGAACTACTTGCCGTCGTAGGCAGTGCTATAGGGCTTGCTAAATTAATGATAGAAACCGGACTTGCCGGGCAAATATCAAGCGCTCTATTTATGGTATTAGGCGATTTTGGCCCGTATGGCGCGTTTATCGCCATATTTTTAATGACCGTATTATTCACCGAGCTTATTACTAATAATGCCGCAGCTGCGCTTTCATTCCCTGTAGCTTACTCGCTAGCCGTGGGTTTTAATGTAGACCCTCTGCCCTTTATTATGGCGGTAGCGTTTGGCGCATCGGCCAGTTTTATATCACCATTTGGGTATCAAACAAACCTTATGGTTTATAGTGCGGGCAACTACCGCTTAAAAGATTACATAACAATGGGCTTGCCCCTTTCTATTATTTATTCAATCACGGTATTAACCCTGATCCCGCTCGTATTTCCGTTTTAATACGGGCGCTTAAAGTACAAGAGACTCACCACTATGGATGAAAATATTGTTTGGCATAACTACGCAATCACCAAGTCACAGCGTAGTGAGCAAAAAAAGCATAAACCGGCTATTTTATGGTTTACCGGTTTTTCTGGCTCTGGCAAAAGCACTGTAGCGAATGCACTAGAAGCAGCGCTTAACCAACAAGGCGCGCACACCTACCTGCTTGACGGCGACAACGTACGCCACGGCCTATGTAAAGACTTAGGCTTTAGCGACGAAGATCGTATTGAAAACATACGCCGCGTTGGCGAAACCGCAAAACTAATGACCGATGCAGGCTTATTAGTGCTTACCGCGTTTATATCGCCATTTAGAGCAGAGCGCGACATGGTGCGTAACTTAGTAGACAACGGCGAGTTTATTGAAGTATTTATAGATACTCCACTTGATGTATGTGAAAGCCGCGATCCTAAAGGCTTATACAAAAAAGCCCGCGCAGGAGAGATAAAACACTTCACCGGAATCGACTCAAGCTACGAAATACCCAACAACCCAGAAATAATTTTAGATACCAGTAAAAACACCCTAGACCAATCGGTTACACAACTGATAACGTATCTAAAACAAAAGCATATTATAGGTTAACCCCAATGAACCAAACCGAGCTACTAGAAGAAACCCTCA
This sequence comes from Pseudoalteromonas sp. P1-25, assembly GCF_001401805.1. Classification (GTDB taxonomy): domain Bacteria; phylum Pseudomonadota; class Gammaproteobacteria; order Enterobacterales; family Alteromonadaceae; genus Pseudoalteromonas. The sequence continues at coordinate 117,398 of NZ_LKDW01000008.1, read as the reverse complement.
TCCTTGCCCGCAAAGCAGGCCAAGCCATAATGGGGATTTACGAAAAGGACTTTAACGTTGAATACAAAGCCGATGAAAGCCCAGTAACCGACGCCGACTTAGCAGCTCATAAAGTGATTGTGGCAGGGTTAAAACAGCTCACTCCCGACACACCTATACTTAGCGAAGAAAGCGCTGATATAAGCTGGGATATTCGTCAAACATGGAAAAGCTACTGGTTAGTAGACCCCATCGATGGCACTAAAGAGTTTATTAAAAAGAACGGCGAATTTACCGTAAACATAGCGCTTATCGAAAACGGTAAACCTGTACTGGCTGTAGTTGATGCGCCCGCACTTGGCGTATCGTACCTTGCTGCAGAAGCCATTGGTGCGTTTAAAGACAAAGGCGATGAGCGCATTGAGCTTAAAGTAACCACCAAACCTAATAAAGGCCTAATACGTGTTGTAGGCAGCCGCTCGCACCCATCACCTGATTTAGCCGAGTTTGTAAAACGCTTTGAAGACGTTGAAATGGTGTCAAAAGGCAGCTCACTAAAATTATGTTTAGTGGCCGAAGGCAGCGCCGATATTTACCCACGCTTAGGCCCAACCTGTGAATGGGATACGGGCGCAGGCCATGCAATCGCCGAAATAGCCGGTGCTAAAGTCACTAAGCTTGATGGCAGCCCGCTTTTATATAACACCAAAGATGAGTATTTGAATCCGTATTTTATTGTTTCGGCGATAGAGGGATAAGAGCAGTTTTGAGTGGTTAGCTATCAGTTGTCAGCAAGACAAGTGATAGCTTTAGCTTCTTGAGTCATCAAACTGTATCTAGCAAGCGGTAAGAAAAATAAGCCTTATTAATTACTAACTAGTTTTCAAGTACATCATACTACCTTTAAATATATCAAATAACTCACAATGGAAGTTTTGAAGATTATCAATTAGCTCCTCAATTTCTCTCTGATTACGAGTAAACTCGGGGTTTGATACTTTCATGTCAGGTAGTGAATTAATTTGCATTAAGTTTAGCCAGGCTGATGCATCTAAGTCTACTTGAAATAACCAATCGGTAACAATACCATCAAAATAGAAATCAGCTAAGGCAAGTGCCTCTTGAAGCTCTTCATATAACTTATCATCGACCACACGATTTATATCAACACTACGCAAAAACCTTTTTACAACTATATAAATATGCAGCTTATTTGAGTTACTTTCACGCTTCTCTTTATCAACATTAAGCTTCCACTGCTGATATGCAATAAAACCTACTGAGATTGCAATTACAGGGCTCAATAAAGCAGAAAAAATATCAATAATTTGCTTAGCTGTACTTAGTGCTTCCAATTTAAACTCCTTTTAAGTTAACCCATTTAGATCTTTTTTAACTTTTGTAAGTCAAAAAAGAAAGTCCTATCTCTATTCCTTCTACAACCCTTAACGGTTTTGCTGGGCGATAAAAGCAAGCGAGTGCTGGTTGAATAAGTCAGGGCGCTCTACGTTACAAACATGGCCGCAATGGTGAATAGTTTGCAGTACGCTATTTTTATGGCGCTTTACCATTTCTTTAACAGGGCCAAGGAACATGTGATCTTCTTTACCCATAATGTAAAGAATGGGTATATCAATGTCTTTTTCTTTGAAGTACTGCATTAAGGGGTTTACGTCCATGGCTAGTTTAAACCATTTTATAAACTCTTTTTGGCACAAGCGTTTTGCTTCACGAACAAACAAAAGTCGAGATTCTTTATGGCGCTTTTTCGGCATCATAATAAAAGCAAATAAGCGATACAACCACATATAAGGCAATAAGTGTTTAAACGTATTGCCTAAATAAACCAAGGTATTACTGCGCGTATTAAACCGAGTAACCGCTCCACCTAGCACCATGCTAGAAACATATTGCGGCGCAATTTCAGCAATATTTCGAATCAAAATGGTGCCCAGTGAAATACCAACAAAGTGTGCGTTAGGGATGTTGTTATGATCTAGCACATCGATAATGTCTTTAGAGACCTTATTAAACGAGTAATTATTATCTACAAAGTTTTGCACTAAGTTATTTGATTTACCGTGACCACGAAGATCGAGCAGCAATACATTATATTCTTTTTTATAGGCTTTAAGTTGGCGAAACCAAATTGCCGAACTCCCCCCTGCACCATGAACAAATACAACCCATGTTTTACTGGTTTCGTGTGCAAAAGTAGTATGAAAAAGAATGTCTTTGCTCATTGCAGTTAGCAGCCTGTTTACTTCATTTGGCATATTTAATAGCAGGAAGTATAACGGAGTTTAGTATAAACCTCCTATGAAGTTCGGCTCAATGGCTGCTACTTAACAGGTTTTGTGAGCAAGCTTTGATATTAGTTGCAATCAATAAAAAATGGCTCCCCTATTTTTACGTTATTACAACCGCCTATTTTTGCTTTAGTGCTTGAATAACACTATGGGCGTGTTGGGTTTCGCTTCGCTCTACCCAACCTACAAACTGTGCTGGTTGAGGTATTTGTTTATTTTTACAGCGCTGTTTCGTATTCATGACACTTTTGCTGCAACGGCGTCTAATTAATTAGTCTACAAAATGCCTCAAAACATGAAACTTTTAGCTAAAAACTATATTCTTGCGCGCGATTATTATTTAAATAATGGATGAGCACACACATGACACCATCACAAGATGCAACGCTTTCAAATGCATCACAAACAGGTGAACACACACCTACTTCTAAATGGAACCTGCACGATACGCAGTGGACGTTAAGCCTTTTTGGTACCGCCGTTGGCGCGGGCATTTTATTTTTACCTATTAATATTGGTATTGGGGGTTTTTGGCCACTAATTATTTTAGCCTGTTTAGCCTTTCCAATGACCTTTTTAGCACACCGTGGCTTAGCCCGCTTTGTGTTGTCGTCTAAAAACAAAGATTCAGATTTTACTGATGTTGTTGAGGAGCACTTTGGTGTAACGGCAGGTAGGTTAATCTCTTTATTATACTTTTTATCTATATTTCCCATTTTGCTTATTTACGGCGTAGGCTTAACCAATACCGTTGACAGCTTTATGGTTAACCAAATGGGCCTTGAGTCACCTTCTCGGGTGTTGCTTTCGGGTGTATTAGTTGCCGGTATGATTAGCCTAATGATGGGCGGCGAGCGCTTAATGCTTCGCGCGTTCGCTATTTTGGTGTATCCGCTTGTGGGTATTTTATTTTGCTTATCGCTTTATTTAATACCCAGCTGGCAAATGCCAGATATGAGCCTCCCAGAGGCAGGCAGCTTTACTAAAACGCTGTGGTTATCTATTCCTATCATTGTGTTTTCGTTTAGCCATGCGGCGGCTATTTCAAGCTTTGTGAACGTGCAGCGTGGGCATTATGGCGATCAGGCCACTAATAAGGCTGAGGCTATTTTAAAGCGCACTAGTTTACTACTTATTGTATTTGTACTGCTATTTGTGTTTTCGTGCGTGCTTTCGCTTACTAGCGAGCAAATGGCTACTGCTAAAGCGGCGAACGTATCGATTTTATCTTACCTTGCTAATATTACTAGTAATTCGTATATCGCGACCCTTGGACCGCTGGTTGCCTTTATTGCTATTACCTCATCGTTTTTAGGGCACTTTTTAGGAGCACGCGAAAGCTTTACCGGTTTGGTAACTAAGCAAACGAGCTTAAGCGCAAAAGTAGCCGACAAAATTGGCGTACTCATTATGTTTTTTGCTATTTGGTTTTGCGCGGTTAAAAACCCAAGCATTTTAGACATGATGGATCAGCTCTCTGGCCCTATCATTGCGATGATTTTATTTATTATGCCTATGATTGCCGTGTACAAAGTGCCTGCGCTGAGTAAATACCGCAACCGTTTAAGTACCTTGTTTGTACTTGCTGTGGGCTCTCTGGCCGTATGTGCGCTTATTTACAGCATGCTTAATTAAGCGATTTGCTATAAATACCCCATTAAAAATGGCGCTCATTGAGCGCCATTTTTTATACAATTTAATTGCTTTTAAACTAATTTATTCTGCGTCTGGTAAATTACGACCGTAGAATATTTCCTGCATTTCGCGGGTTAGCTTAGAGCGAATTTCTTCTTCTTCTTCATCCGATAACTCATCAGTCGATAGGCCGAACAGGTAAGTGTTTAAGTCGGTTTCTTTTAACATCATTTTAGTGTGGAACAGGTTTTCTTGATACACGTTCACGTCCATCATTTGGTACGCTTCTTTGGTATCTTCTGTCATGAAGTTTTGAATCGAGTTAATAGCGTGATCAATGTAGTGCTTAACGCCGTTTACATCGCGAGTAAAACCACGTACACGGTAGTCAATAGTTACTACGTCTGACTCTAGGCTATGAATTAAGAAGTTTAACGCTTTAAGTGGCGAAATAATGCCACAGGTAGATACTTCAATATCAGCACGGAATGTACAAATACCATCATCAGGGTGCGCTTCTGGGTAGGTATGTACACAAATGTGGCTTTTATCTAGGTGCGCAACAACAGAATCGGGTAATGGGCCTGGCGCTTCGTCAGCATCGTAATTTTGCTGCTCTTCTACCGGCTCTTCAGACACCAAAATAGTCACACTTGCGCCTTGTGGTTCATAATCTTGGCGCGCCACATTTAAAATGTTAGCACCAATAATATCAACAACATCGCCTAGTATGTCGGTTAGTCTATCTGCACTGTACTGCTCGTCGATATATTCAATATATTCTTTACGCTGTTGCTCGGTCTTTGCGTAGCAAATGTCGTAAATACTAAAGCTTAAACTTTTGGTTAAATTATTAAAGCCATGAAGTTTAAGTTTATCGAAGGGTTTGTTCATGATAAACCAACCTATAAATTAGTGAAATCTGCACCTGCAGAATGAAAAGTTCGCGGATTTTATACGAATTTTCCTCACGGAAAAAGCGTTATTTTACCTGTTCTTGCACAACTTCGTGGCTGTGGGTAATTTCTACTGTTTTATCAAGCATTAAAGCAACAGAACAATACTTTTCAGCAGAGAGAGAAACCGCCCTCGCGAGGTGTTTTTCCGACACATTATTGCCTGTAACAACAAAGTGTAAGTTAATTTTAGTAAATACTCGCGGCGCTGTTTCTGCGCGCTCAGAGCTTAGCTGCACTTGGACATCAGAAAAATCTTGTTTGGCTTTTTTTAAAATACTTACAACATCTACCGACGAGCAACAGCCCACCGACATAAGTACCATTTCCATAGGGCTTGGTGCAGCGCTATCGCTACCAGCATCAAAAACGACATTGTGATTAGAATTAGAACGGCCAATAAAGGTGTCGCCTTCAACCCATTTTACATTTGCTTGCATGTGATTATCTCTAAAAAAAGTTTTATTGATTGTATAACAATCTGCAACGATACGTGAACGCTGAGATTAAATTTAGTGGTGTTATTAATAAGGCGAGAAGTAATAGGAGCGCAGCAATTAGGTCACACTGCGCTGTGTTAACGGGTAACGTTAAGCGGTTTGTGTGACCGCGTTATCAAATAGATTTTTAATAAGCCCAGCAAACTCGTCTATAAATGCGTGCTGTTCAACCGTAACGGGCTGAGAGGTTATGCTGCTTAGTACTTCTTGTAAGTCGTAAACAATACCGTCTACCTCGCGCACTATTTGGCTGCGTTGCTCGGTATTAAGATTGGTATGCTGTTCACAAATTAGCATCACGTTTTGCGCTATAACGTCTTCTATGAGTTCCATAACGGTTGGCGCACCGGGTTTGATTTCGCCTGGCTTCTCAAATAACGCTAAATTTTGAGTTAGATACATGATCAAGTCATCGTACCCTTGCCTGTCTAAAACCATTGTGATTTTCACCTTTGAATAACTAATTGCATAGATTTAAGCAGAAAGCGCCACTAATTACTAGCTTTGCACGATACCAATACAAAAAAAGCAGCCTAAGCTGCTTTTCTCATTCTTTATAACTATAAATAGACTAGTAATTAATCTATTTTTAAGCCTGGGCTTAGTGTTGCTGGCATCGTTACTTTTTCAAGTTCTACCGAGGCAACAGGGTATGCGCAGTAGTCAGCTGCATAATATGCGCTGGCTCTGTGGTTACCCGATGCGCCAATACCACCAAATGGGGCTGCACTTGATGCACCTGTAATTGGGCGGTTCCAGTTAACAATACCGGCACGAATACGACGTAAAAAGTGATTGTAGTCGGCTTCGCTGTCGCTTAATAAACCTGCTGATAAACCAAAGCTGGTGTCGTTAGCTTTATTAATTGCGTGGTCAAAGTCATCAAAGCGGAACACTTTTAATAATGGGCCAAAGTGCTCTTCATCGGGGAAGTCGCTAATTGCTGAACACTCAATAATACCCGGCGTTACAAAGCCCGTATTAGCTGTGTGCTCAAGCTCTACTAGTACTTCACCGCCAAGTTCAACCAACTCGCTTTGTGCTTTAACCATGCCTGCTGCAGCCGCAGCTGAGATCATAGAACCCATAAATGGCTGATCTTCATCATCGTAGTTGCCTACTTTTATGGCTTTAGTAGCCGTAATAAGGCTTGCTAAAATGTCATCGCCTTGTTGGCCTTTAGGTAAAAATACTTTACGTGCACAAGTACAACGTTGGCCGCTTGAAATAAACGCCGATTGAATAATATCGTGTACCGCGGCTTTAGTATCTGCCACATCTTTAATAATTAGTGGGTTATTGCCACCCATTTCAAGCGCTAAAATTTTACCTGGCTGGCCTGCAAACTGCTCATGTAAAATATGACCCGTGCGCGAAGAACCGGTAAAGAATAAACCATCTATGCCTTTATGCGCAGCAAGGGCTTTACCTGTTTCTACTTCACCTTGAACAAGGTTAATTACACCGGCAGGTAAACCCGCTTTTTCCCAAAGTTTAAGGGTAAGCTCTGCTACCATTGGCGTAAGATCAGATGGCTTAAATACGACTGTGTTACCGGCTAAAAGCGCTGGCACAATGTGGCCATTTGGTAAGTGCCCAGGGAAGTTATATGGGCCAAATACAGCCACTACACCGTGTGGTTTATGGCGGATCATCGCACGCCCTACTGGCATAGCGTTTTCAACGTCGCCGGTGCGCTCTAAAAATGCTTTTTCAGAAATGGCAATTTTACCTACCATAGCGCCCGCTTCTGTACGCGTTTCCCAAAGCGGCTTACCCGTTTCTTGCGCAATCGCCACAGCAAGCTCTTCGCTGTGCTCTTTAAGGGTTGCCGCAAAGGTTTTTACTACCTCTAGGCGCTCATTAAAGCTTTTATCAGCCCAGCTGTAAAATGCTTCGCTCGCTGCATTAACCGCGCTATCTACTTGCTCTGCAGTCGCTGAAGATGCCTGCCAAATAACGTCGTTATTTGCAGGGTTTACTGAATTAAATGCATTGCCTTGGCCTGGTGACCACTGACCATTAATAAATTGTGCAGGATGAGTCATTATACTTTCTCCTTAATTAAACTGGGGTTGCGCTTACGGTGTCGCCCGATTGAAGCTGTAGGGCATCAGCTATTGCTTGCGATAAAATAAGGCTGCTTGCACGCTCATCAAAGCTAAGCGCTGCAACCGTTGCACGGTAGTTTTCTAACTCGCCGTTAGCGAGCAGTACCATGGTATCGCCTGACGCTTCGCCTATTACTACTTTAAAGTCTTTCGCATTACGAATTGTGGCAATGTTATCTACTTTTGCTTCTACTGTTGGGCCCGCATCAAAAATATCCACGTAACCGTTGAAGGTAAACCCTTCATTTTTTAATAGCTCGATAGCTGGGCGCGTGTTGTCGTGTACTTTACCAATCACCGCTTGCGCATCTTTGCTTAGCAAGTTTACGTAAATTGGGTATTTTGGCATTAGCTCAGCAATAAACACTTTTTGGCCTATACCTGTTAGGTAATCGGCGGTTGGAAAGTCCATTGAAAAAAAGTGCTCTTCTAGCCACTGCCAAAACGGGCTGCTGCCATTTTCGTCAGACACGCCACGCATTTCTGCTATTACTGTTTGTGCAAAACGCTGCTCATGTTGTTTTATAAACATAAAGCGCGCTTTTGAAAGAAGTTTACCGTTACAGTTTTTACGGTATCCATCTTTCAAAAATAAGGTACATAGTTCTGTTGCGCCGGTGTAGTCGTTACATAGGGTTAAAATATCAACCGCTTTGTATACATCGAGCGTGCGTGATGAATGAATCACTTTACTTAAGTGGTAATGATAAAACGCATCATCAAGCCCTACTGCAGCTTCAATAGCTGAAGTACCCACTACTTCACCGGTTTCGGTATCTTCAAGAACAAACAGGTAGCCTTCATCACCAGGTTGTGACGTTTGTTTAGCAAATGAACTTACAGAATGGTCAATTTTCTTTTGCAGTAACTCTTCGTTTAACGGCAAAGATGTAAAACCATGGCCCGATTCGTGGGCAATTTTTAATAACGCTGCGTAATCATTTTGCTGGATTGGGCGAAGGATCATCATGAGTCCGCTTGCTCCCTTATCAATAACGGTAAATAGAATATGCAGGGCAAGCAGGCTTGCCCTTAATAAGGTGGTTTAACGCGTTTAAGCGTTTACTACGCTTGCGACTGCTTTTTCAAAACGCACCATACCTTCGCGAATATCCGCTTCGGTGATTACTAACGATGGCGTAAAGCGTACTACATCGGCACCCGCTACAAGCGACATAAGCCCTTGCTCGGTAGCTGCTACTAAAAACTCTTTTGCACGGCCTTTGTATTGCTCGTTAACGGCTGCACCAATTAATAAACCTTGGCCACGAATTTCGCTAAATACATTGTATTTTTCGTTTACCGCGTTAAGAAGCTCGTTAAATAATGCCGCTTTTTCTTTTACACCCGCTAGTACTTCAGGGGTATTTACAGTGTCAAATGCGGCTTCGGCTACGGCACATGCCAAAGGGTTACCACCGTAAGTAGAACCATGAGTACCTACTTTTAAGTGCTGTGCAATCTCGGTAGTAGTTAGCATAGCGCCAATTGGGAAACCGCCGCCAAGTGCTTTAGCTGATGTTAAAATATCAGGCACTACGTTTAAACCTTGGTATGCGTATAGCTCACCAGTACGGCCGACACCTGTTTGTACTTCATCAAAAATAAGTAGTGCATTGTGTTTAGTACATAGTTCACGAACGCCTTGTGCAAATTCGTTAGTTGGCGAAATAATACCGCCTTCACCTTGCAGTGGCTCCATCATTACTGCACATGTTTTGTCGCTAATTAGCGCTTCAAATGCAGCTAGGTCGTTGTAATCACAATGTACGATATCGCCAGGCTTAGGACCAAAACCATCTGAGTATGCAGCTTGGCCGCCTACGGTTACGGTAAAGAAAGTACGACCGTGAAAGCCTTTGTTAAATGAGATAATTTGTGATTTTTCAGCACCAAATTTATCCAGTGCAAAACGACGTGCTAATTTAAGTGCCGCTTCGTTTGCTTCTGCGCCTGAGTTTGCAAAGTAAACTTTTTCTGCAAAGGTCGCATCGACCATTTTTTTAGCTAAACGTAGCGCAGGCTCGTTAGTCATTACATTTGATAGGTGCCAAATTTTTTCGCCTTGCTCTTTTAACGCACCTACTAATGCAGGGTGGCAATGGCCCAGACAGTTAACAGCAATACCACCGGCAAAGTCGATAAATTCTTTACCTTGTTGATCCCATACGCGAGAGCCTTCGCCTCGAACAGGAATAACGCTTGAAGGCGCGTAGTTAGGAACCATTACGTGATCAAATAATTCGCGATTGACTGTCATTTTTTTTCCTCTTAATTGTGAGCAACACAAAACATCAAAATAGGTGTTTGGTTATAAATGTAACCAAGATATTTACGCACTAAATAGCAAAAGGTTGAGCGTAAAACTGCCTTGTGGTTCAATTTTCAGGCGCTCATTATTTCAGATATTTGTGGTGCTGTCTCGTTAAAAACTTTCATGCAGGCCTTTAAAATAAAGGCCTTGGGATATTATTTCATAGATAGTGAATAACTATTTGCATAGAAAATAAATGTCACTTTTTAAGAGTTATGCCCCTGTGCAGTGAGTCGCGCCTTACATTAAGTGCTTAAAGTAAGGGGTACTTATGAAGATGTTAATGAATGAATAGTCGCAAAAAAATTAACAAAAAATTCAATAGTTAATGAAAATTTGCCGCCACCAGTCGCAAATTACCGATATAAGGACCAGCCAATAAGCTGCTTTTTAGTCAATTTGAATAGCTAGGTTGGTAAAATTGCTTGTTTCGAGGACTTTTAGCTCATTTTTAGTGAAGCCGTGATACGAAAACCACGCATGTATTTCATCTTGCTCAATAAGTTGATGTTGTTTTAGGTTTAAGTATTGCGAATAGCATCGCGCTTTTAGCATGACCTCACTCATGGGGAAAACATCACTACTTTGCTCAACACCATGAGCAAGTTGCGCCATCACGTGATTAAACGGTAAAGCCTTAAAAGCCATTTTGCGGATTACTTTAGCACTTAACGCAAGCGACTTAGTGCTTAACAACGTAGTTAAAAATAACGGATCGGGCTTTAATTCCATCAAGGCCGTGTGTAAGTCTTTTTGTTGTGCCTCGCGTGCTATTTGCACCTTGCGTTGCCATACCTGTTCAAACGTTTTTAAGTACAAGCGCACTAAAGCTATGCGCCCTACATCTATTAGCATGCCCAGTGTAAAAGCATGTATAGGGTTTACATCATTCAGCTCTGCAATTTTTTGTGCCGCTATTGCATTAGCCATGGCAGCATCACGAAGGCGGCGCTTTAATAATGGAAATGGCTCGGTACTATGTGGCATCCAGTGGCGCACAGCAAAAGTGGGGATAACTAATTGCAGGTTATCAAGCCCAATATAACGCAGTGCAAGTGCGGGGCTGTCTACTTTTACTGAGGTACTTTTACTTCGTTGTTTTCGATAGTAAGGCAGGTTTACTAATGACACTAATTCACGGCCAAGCCAGCTAGAATCATTTACCAATGGCTCTAAACGCCCCACACTTGCCGACTTAGCCGCTAGTATATCTAGCATGGTGGCCACGTTATCTTCTATACCTATGGTGTTTTGAATAACAGCATCCATATCTTCTAATTGCTTAAATATGGCTGTTTCAATTACTTTATGAAGTTGTTTACTCGCTTGTGCTCGGTACTTGTGATGCGCAGTACTACTTTGCTGGCGTTTATGCTGTGCGGCAACTTCTACTTCTAATAAAGTGCGCTGCTTTATGGGTTCACCATAATCAATTTCTAGCGTATGAATAAAGCCAATTTGTTGATGTGCAAAGCTATGGCCAAGCAGCAAATCGTGAGCACGCTGGTCAAGCATGGAGGCTATTCGCTTTTGCGACGCAAGTTCAGTCATAAAGTCCATTCAGTAAAGTGTTACCATTCGGTGGTTACTGTAAGGTTAGAAGCGAGATAAAAAGTTAGCAAGCAATTCGAGCCCTTGAGTAGTTAAAATAGCCTCAGGATGAAATTGTACGCCTTCAAGAGCAAGCTCTGTGTGAAGTAGCCCCATAATTTCGTCAAACTCACCTTGCTCGGTTTGGCTCCACGCAGTAATGGCTAATTCACTTGGTAAACTGTGTTTTTCGACCACCAGCGAGTGATAACGACACACAGTAAGCGGGTTTTCTAAACCGGTAAATACCCCTTTATTATTATGAACAATAGGTGAGGTTTTACCATGCATAACTTGCTTAGCACGTATAACCTTGCCTCCTAGCGCTTGCGCTATGGTTTGATGCCCTAAGCAGATCCCCAAAATAGGGTAAATGCCTTTTAGTTGCTCAACGACATTGAGTGACACACCCGCTTCGTTTGGCGTACAAGGCCCCGGAGAAATAACAATATGCTTGGGGTTAAGTTGCTTAATTTGCGCAACCGATATTTCGTCATTACGCTTTACCAGCACCTCTTGGTTTAAGCGCTGAAAATATTGTACTAGGTTATAAGTAAACGAATCGTAGTTGTCGATCATCAACAGCATTACACAACGACCTTATTTAAAATGGAGTGCCCTTTGCTCACATGTGTGGCTTGTATAATGAGCAGTATAAGCATTTATAATGCCTATTCTATCACTAATAATTCCCCAACATACATTAGCAAAACACCTTAAAAACTTACGCCTTTAGCTAAAAACACTTCAAATTCGTTTGCAGGTATTGGCCGGCTTAACAAGTACCCTTGAATTAGGTCGCAGTTATACTCTTTTAGTTTTTCAAGTTGGGCATGCTCTTCTACGCCTTCGGCGATAATATCGAGCCCTAAGTTTTTAGCTAATTGGCAAATACTCAACACTAAAGCCTGATCGCGTGTGTCAGTGGCCATATTGCGCACAAACGACTGATCTATTTTTAATTTATTAACTGGAAAACGCTGTAAGTAACCCAGCGACGAATAGCCCGTTCCAAAGTCATCAATTGATAAGCTAATACCCAGTGTACTCAGCGCCTGCAGTACTGAAATACCAAACTCTTCATCGTCCATAATGGCGGTTTCGGTAATTTCTAGCTCAATTAAATGCGCGGGCACGTTAAAATGCGCCAACCGCTGTTTTATGCTTTGCACAAAGCCTTGCTGTGTAAATTGCCTTGCAGATATATTAATAGCCAAGCGGATATTTAAGTTTTGCTGATGCCATTTTTTAGCTTGGGCAAAGGCACTATCAAGTATCCATTCGCCTAATGGCAATATAAACCCGCTGTGTTCGGCAATAGGAATAAACTGCGCCGGAGAGACAAACTTCCCATCATCAAACCACCTAATTAAACATTCGCAGCTGTTTATGGTTTGCGATTTAAGGTGCATTTTAGGCTGAAAATAAAGCTCAAACTGCTGCTTTTCAATGGCGGTATCAAGACGCCGAGCAATATGCAGCTGCTGGGCATGCTTAACTCCGCTTTCGGTATCAAAATAAGCGTAGGGAATATTACGTTTTACCGCTTCTTCTAAGGCAATATTGGCGTGCAATAGAAGCGTTTCATAGTCATTACTGGTTGGGTAGCGTGTTACACCACAGTTAAAGCTCATACGCATTTCACCGTACGGTGTGCTAATAGCTTGGCTTAAACGGCTTTGTACGCCTTTGAGTAAGTCATCTAGGGTTGTTGAGCAATCTTGCTCGGTATAAATAACCACAAAGTTAGCATCGGCAATGTGGTAGAAGGTCAGTTTGTTTTTGCTTTTTAACTGCTGAGAAAATTTATTAGCGCTGCGCGATAAGTGCATAGCAAAGGCATTTATACACTCGTTAGCCCCCGATAAACCATATTGCTCAAGCAATAGCTTAAAGTGGCTTACATCAATCAGCATTAAACTAAAAGGTTGCTCAAGCGAAATTAGCTCATTGGTGTATGTTTCTAAACTGGCTTGGTTAGGCAACTTTGAATACGGATGGTGAAAGGCTAAATACTCTAATGAGCGCTCTGCCTCAAATTGCTCTGTTACATCGCGTATGTGTATATCAAAGGCATCTATTTCTTGCAGCCAATGTATTTGGTAAGTGAGGTAATGGTTATCTAGCTGTGTATAAAAGCGCTCAACATGACTAGCCGACTGCTTAGTGTCTATTAGTTGCTGCTTTATATTAGGGCTTAGTAATGCAATGGGCGTGCTGTGTTTATCGCTTACATACGCTTTATGCATAGCAATAGCGGCAGGGTTACAGTAGTTAAGCTCAAGGTTGGCGCTTAAACTCACAATTGGGTTAGGGTTGCGCGTTGGAAATAGCGCTAAACGTTCGTTACGGGTACTAAGTTTTATAAATTTAGATGCGTAACGCCCTGTATAAATGCTTACCAGCACTATGGCAAACGTAAACAAAAACACAATATTGACTGTGGTGTGCAGGTTGCTTTCGGTGTCTGTGTAGCCGCTATCAACTGCATTTGAAATAATCGTTTCTGCATTTGTTAAGTGCCCCATCACTTGGGCTTGCAGTTCAGTGAGTTGCTCTAGTTGTTCTCTGGCTAAATCCCAACTAGTGCTGCTGCTTGATAGGTTTTCGTGTAATTTAAGTGCTAAGTCTAAACCACTTTTAAACTCATCACTTAAGCTGCTTTCTAGCGCTAATGTGCTGTGGTTGTGATCTAGGTTTTTTATTAGCGCAAGTATACGTACATGGTTTTCTAAAAAGTCGATTAAATAAAGTTCACGCTTGCTCGTTGCGTAATACTCATATAATAAGCGCTCTTGCTTTACTAGGTAGGTTTCGATTAATCGAATATCGCGCAGCGCCGGAATTTGTTGTTCCATTAAGGTCGATGAGGTGCGCTTAATGGTTTCTGCCTGATAATAAACCATCGCAGACAGTACACAGCCTACCAGCACAATACCGATATAAAATTGCTTAGCCTTACTGGCAAATTTATTAGTGAATATTTTCATATAAACGCTTGCTTTGACCCTAAAATATTAACAACTAATTTTAAAACGTAATTATATACGATTAATAAAAGCACTATTGTTTATATTTAGTTATAAAAAAGGGTGTACAAACGTTAATCAGGCGGGCGCAAAAGAAAAAGCCGGCGAGTATGCCGGCCTTAATGATACCAATCCGCAATAATACTTAGTCATTTTTAGGGGCTAAACGTGTCGCTATCTGCGTTAAAAAATTCTCATTTAGAACAACTAAATAGCGAATTTCTTGCCTTGCTATCAACACGCTTTTCCATCCTCAAAATAGATCACTTAATTATGCGGATTGGTATAATTTATTGTACAGAAATAACAACTTTACCCATGGCTTGGCCACTTGCTAAGCGGTCATGCGCTTTAGCTGCGTCTTCTAAACTAAAGTCTTGTTCGTCAAGTACAGGGCGCATACCGCCTGCTTCAACAATTTGTGCAAGTTTAGTAAGTTTGTCGCCGTGGTCTTGACGGTTAAAGTCGTGGATCATTGGAATAAGCATAAAGATTACGTTTAACGATAACCCTTTAAAGTGTACAGGGCTTAAATCCACCTCTAATAAAGAGAGCGTTGTAGATACCTGAGCATTTAGCTTTGCTGCAGCAAATGAGTTAGTCAGGTTACCGCCACCTACGGTGTCAAACACCATGTCAAAACCCGCATTATTAGTGTGCTTTTCAACATACTGCTCTACGGTTTCGTCTTTAAAGTTTATGCCTGTAGCGCCAAAGCTTTCTATTAGTGCTAGTTGCTCTGCATTACCGCCCGTTGAGTAAACATCAGCGCCAAAATGCTTAGCTAGTTGTACTGCTAAATGGCCTACGCCACCTGCGCCGCCGTGCACTAATACTTTTTGCCCTGCATTTACACTTGCACGTGTTAAGCCTTCAAGTGCTGTAATACCTACAAGTGGAATAGCGGCTGCTTCTTTCATGCTTAGGTTTTTAGGTTTGTGAGCGATTAAGCGCTTATCAGCAAGAATAAACTCAGCAAGTGTACCGGGTAAATCGCCTAGGCCACCAGCACAACCATATACTTCATCACCTACTGCAAAGTCTGTTACGCCTTCGCCAACAGCTTCAACAGTGCCTGCAAAGTCCATCCCTAAAATGCCCGGTAATTCTGGAGCAAAGGGCAAGTCAGCACCCATTTGACGAATCATCATATCAATTGTATTTACGCTTGTTGCCGCTATACGAACTAACACATTACCTGCTGTTACTTGTGGTTTTGCAACCTCTGTTGCTACAAATTCTTCAGTGCCACCAAAATTATTAATTATCATTGCTTTCATGGGTATTGCCTCTGTTATCTGTTGATAAGTCATTATGTAGTGAAGTTTCATTGTAGACACCCGCTTTACAAATGATAATAAGGCTAAATAAACAATCAGTTTCAAAATAATATTGATAATAGTGTTTAGGTATCTCCCATCCTTTTTAAAAATAGGGATTAAGGCAAACCCTACCCAGTCGTTGCGCTATACCCATTTAGGTTTGCTGTGGTTGATTTATGGTTGTATAAACCCCAGAGTAATAAATGAAAAGGTAGTAATTCACTTAAATAACTCATTTATCCTACTAAGGAGCGACTATGTTAGGCGAAGACCACTCACTGACCAATGACTTTCCACAGTACCTAAATACCATTGCAGAGCTAAATAAAAACGATACAGAATTTGCCAAAAAGGCAGATAAATACGACAAGCTAGATAAAGAAATACGCACTTTAGAGCTTAAAGATGCGCCCATTAGCGACGAGCAAATGAATCAGCTAAAGCATGAGCGTTCAGAATTAAAAGACTGGTTATACGAGCGTTTACAGCAAGAGTAATATTGCACAAAAAAAAGAGTTCACCGTTAGGTGAACTCTTTGACGGTCAACAAAGGGTAAAACATTTAAAGCACATATGGGCTTTATAAAAAACGACTAGGTCTTATTAGGCATGAGTAAAATTTTTCGCATTAATAGCCCACTAGCTATCAACATTTAGCTGAGTAAGCAGGCTATCTAACGTATCAACTAACTGTTGATTTTTATCCGGGTTGAGCGCATCTGGATGCGGCGGTGCAAAGCGCTCTGCATCGTTATCGAAATAAAGGCCAGTGGCATCTTTAAATTCGTCACTTAATGCAGCGCGGCAAAAAATATCGGCGCCTAGTTTTAAGTCGCCACCAGCAAGCCCGTAGGCATCTTTTACCATTTTACTACCTAGTAACGACTTAGGATTTACTGCAACGACTAATGGCCCGTTACCTTTAAGTGCTAAACCTAAGTGACGCGACCACATAGTGATAGCCAATTTGCTTTGCGCGTAAGCTGCGCTATCTGACAGTGGCTTTTTGCCCACTAACGAGTCAAAGTTAACGCTGGTTTGTGCAGCCGATGACACGTTAACCACACGTGATTGCGTGTTCATTACAGGCAGTAACGCTTTAGTAAGCAAATAAGGCGCTAACGTATTAACTGCAAAACGTGCATCTAGCCCATCTACAGTGGTGATATTAGGCAATTTATATACACCGGCGTTATTAATAAGTACATCGAGTGTTTTATTCGCGTTTTGTAAGTCGGCTAACACTGACTGAGCTAATGTGTTTACTTGCGCCATATCGCTTAAATCAGCAATGTAGGTCGCTGTGCTTGCTTGCGGGTAATCAGCGTTTAGGCTTGCTTGTACGGCCTTTAACTTGTCTTGGTTGCGCCCGTGCAATAATACAGTATGCCCTTGCGCTAACAACATTTTAGCGGTCTCTAGGCCAATACCGTCGGTGGCACCGGTTAATAAAATTGTTTTTTTCATGTTGATCAATCCTTCTCTATTAAGACTAGCCCATTGCATTAATGCCAAATTACACAGGCATTAACTCACTGCTATTTTTTTATATTAGCACCCCTTTTAACGACTAATAATTAGTGACTCAGTAGAATCAGTTTATAGAATTAATTGATAAACCTAGGCACCTTTATTAAGTAGGCATAGCACTGTGCCTTTGCTAGGGCGAATTTTAAGCGTTTATTTGAAATAACGAGCAATCATAACTATTGTTTTTAAATTACCTTAATAGTAGTATTTATCATATAAATACACTTTTCGAGAAAACACATGAAAGTTTTAGTTACAGGCGGTATGGGTTATATAGGTAGCCACACATGTATTGCCCTTCATGAGGCAGGCATTACCCCGGTTATTTACGACAACTTATCTAACGCAAGCCCCCGTGTGCTTGATCAACTCGAAAAAATTACCGGTACTCGTTTTGAGTTTATTTTAGGTGACATTCAAGACGAGCAGCAGTTTAAACTTGCCCTTAAACACAGCAAGGCAGAGGCTGTATTTCACTTTGCAGCGCTTAAAGCGGTAGGTGAATCAACCGAGCAACCACTGCGTTATTACCAAAACAATGTGTCAGGCACATTAAGCATGCTACAAAACATGCAAGAGGTAGGCGTAAACCATATTATATTTAGCTCATCAGCCACTGTGTATGGCGAGCCAGATTACCTCCCTATTGATGAAAAGCACCCTATACGCGCTACTAACCCTTACGGTTGGACCAAAGTTATGGTTGAACAAGCCATGCAAGACGTATGTAAGGCTAACAGCAAATTTATGGGTATAGCGCTTCGTTACTTTAACCCAGTAGGTGCTCACCCAAGCGGTTTATTAGGCGAAAGCCCAAATGGTATTCCAAATAATTTAATGCCTTTTATTGCCCAAACTGCGGTAGGCAAACGTGAAGTGGTTAATATTTTTGGTGACGACTACGACACTAAAGATGGCACTGGCGTGCGCGACTATATTCACGTTTTAGATTTAGCTAAAGGCCATGTAGCAGCCTTTATGCAGCACAAAACAGATACTGCCTTTCATGCCTATAACCTAGGCACAGGGCAAGGTTATTCAGTACTTGATATGATCAACGCTTTTAGCGCATCAGCCAATAAAGATATTCCTTATAAAATTGCACCGCGCCGTGCAGGCGATATTGCCTGTAATTACGCCGATGCCACAAAAGCGCAAACCACACTTAACTGGCACGCAGAACTAACACTGAGCGACATGACAAACGATACATGGCGCTGGCAAACTAATTACCCAAGTGGGTTGGAGAGTTAACATGGCTTTATTAGAAAGTACTCACAGACGTAAAAACCCGCTAACGGGGCGTTGGGTATTAGTATCACCGCATCGTAATAATCGCCCGTGGTTAGGCGCAACAGAAGCAGTAAACGAAAGCGTACTGCCAAAACACGATGAAAGCTGCCCACTTTGCCCAGGTAACACCCGTGCAAATGGCGATAGCAATCCAGATTACAAATACACCCATGTATTTAAAAATGACTTTGGCGCTCTGACACCTAATGAAAGCGAGCAAACGCAAAGCTTAGCGTCAGACAGCGATTTATTTATTGCTGATGAAGCAAGTGGCGAATGCCGTGTTATTTGTTTTTCGCCAGAACATAATAAAACGCTGCCAGAGCTTGAGCACGATGCCTTACACGAAGTCGTAAAAACCTGGAAAGACAACTACACAGAACTTGCACAGCACTATGAATGTGTTCAGGTATTTGAAAATAAAGGCGAGATAATGGGTTGCTCGCAACCTCACCCCCATGGCCAAGTATGGGCTCACTCGCACTTATCAACCGAAATAGAAGCCGAAGATACCCAACAGCTTGCTTATTATAAAAAGCATGGCAGCGCAATGCTTGCCGATTACGTGCAAAAAGAGCAAGCAGATAAAACCCGCGTCGTATTTGAAAACGAGCACTGGCTTGTTGTAGTGCCATTTTGGGCAGCATGGCCGTTTGAAACACTGCTTGTAACTAAAGATAACATTCAAAACTTTAGCCAGCTAAACGATGCGCAAACAGACGCCTTAGCACAGGCACTAAAAGTATTAACGACTAAATACGACAACGTATTTAATTGTAGCTTCCCGTATTCTATGGGGTGGCACAATGCCCCCGCTAATCGAGGCTCTGATGAGCAACATTGGCGCTTACATGCTCATTTTTACCCGCCGCTACTTCGCTCTGCTACCGTGAAAAAACACATGGTTGGCTACGAAATGCTAGGCGAAAGCCAGCGCGATTTAAGCGCAGAAACAGCTGCCTCTATTTTACAAGCAGCCAGTACCACACACTACAAAAAAACAGCAGGACACACAGATGACGCTTAACGATTTTAAACAACACTTTTTATCACTGTACGGTGCGCCTGCTCAAGGTATTGCTGCTGCACCTGGGCGTGTAAACCTCATTGGCGAATTTACCGATTACAATGACGGCTTTGTATTTCCGTGCTCGTTAGAGTTTCGTACTCAAGTTATGTTTAAAGAGCGCGACGACAACATAATTACCGTGCATTCGTTAAATTACCCAGGCGAAAAAGACAGCTTTAGTGTTGATGAAGACATCAGTGAAGGACAATCGCAATGGGGCAACTATATTCGTGCCGTGGCATTTGTATTAAAGCGTGCAGGCCACACTTTACGTGGCGCCGATTTACTTATTGACAGTAACTTACCACAAGGCAGTGGTTTATCGTCATCGGCCGCATTAGAAGTAGCCATTGGTGGTATGTTTAACCATATTGCACAACTAGGTTTAAGCGAAGAAAAAATTGCATTACTAGGCCAAGAGGCCGAAAACGACTTTATGCATTGCCAATCGGGCATTATGGATCAGCTTATTTCGGCAAAAGGCGAAAACGGTCATGCCCTTTTAATTGACTGTGAAAACCTAGCCACTGAGTCTGTAAAAGTACCGGATGATTTAAACATTGTTATTGTTAACTCTAACTACCCACGTAAGTTAGTAGATAGCGAATACAACCAACGTCGTGTTGACTGTGAGCAAGCAGCTGCAAAAATGAACGTAGCTACACTTCGTAAAGCCACTATGGCTACGCTTGAAGCAACAAAAGATGCATTAAGCGAAAACGAGTACAAACGTGCACACCACGTAATTAGCGAAAATGAGCGTGTAATTGCAGCAACTAAAGCGCTGCAAAATAACGACATTGATACGCTGCGCGAGCTAATGGCGGCATCGCACCAATCGCTTAAACATTACTTTGAAGTAACCGTGCCAGCGACCGACGGCCTAGTCGAAATTTGTAAAGAAGCCATGGGCGAACGCGGTGCAGTACGTATGACCGGCGGCGGCTTTGGCGGTGCGATTGTATGTTTATGCCGTGATGCAGAAGTCCCCCTTATTAAAGCAGCGGTTGAACAGCACTACTTTGAACGCTTTAACTTAAATGCCGACATTTACGTATGTTCAGCAGGTTCAGGATTACAAATTACGTCTTTTTAAACATCATTAAGGAATAAGCATGGCAAAGGTTAATTGGGGTATTATTGGGTGTGGCAATATTGCTCACACCTTTGCTAAAAGCATTACGCATTGCGCCAATGCTCAGCTTATTGGCGCAGCATCTACAAGCGAGCAGCGCGCAAATGAATTTGCCACACACTATTGTATTAAAGGCTATGAGAGCTACCAAGCTCTTATGCAATGCCCACACATTGACGCCATTTATATTG
Source organism: Pseudoalteromonas sp. P1-25 (assembly GCF_001401805.1). Classification (GTDB taxonomy): domain Bacteria; phylum Pseudomonadota; class Gammaproteobacteria; order Enterobacterales; family Alteromonadaceae; genus Pseudoalteromonas. The sequence goes on along the minus strand of NZ_LKDW01000008.1, from coordinate 96,435 downwards.
CCAATACCCACGAGCAACACTTTAAAACCATTGCGCAATGCTTAATGCACAATAAGCATGTACTCAGCGAAAAACCCATTACGGTTAATGCACAGCAACTCACTACCCTTAGCCAGTTAGCCGAGCACCAAAACTGCTTTTTAATGGAAGGTGTATGGATGCGCTTTTTACCTGCCATAGTAAAACTGCAGCAGCTATTAAGTGAGGGCGTAATAGGCAAAGTACACAGTGTGAATGCCAACTTTAGCTTAGCGGGCAACTTTGCTGACTCGCACCGCTTAATGAACCCAGCGACCGCAGGTGGCGCATTGCTTGATTTAGGTATTTACCCTATATCAATTGCCGATGTGGTATTTAATAAAGCCCCTGAGCAAATTAAATCATTAGTACATAAAAGCACAACTGGCGTAGATGAGCGCAGTGTAACCCTTATAAATTACGGCCAAGGGCAATTTGCACAGCTTAGTAGCGCATTACAACAAAGTGGCCCTACCGAAGCCTTTGTTTTAGGGGAGCACGGATATATTCGCATTGCTGACTTTGTCGGTGCGCAGTCGTTAGAGCTTCATTTAAACGCACAACAAGTGCAGCATTTTGATTTTAGCTTTAATGACGATGAAAACTTTAAATTTGAAATTGCTCACGTTAGCGAATGTATTTTACAACAACAAACACAAAGCAATGTATTACCACTGAGTACCAGCCTGCGGGTAATGCACATAATGGATACGCTTCGTGCGCAGTGGCAGCTTAAATACAGTGATAGCGTTGAAACCCATGAGCTAGGTTAATAATAAAAAATACACACAACAAGGATACACAATGACAAGCACACACACTTTAAAGGCGCTTTCAAAAGCCTTGCTGCTAGCGACTGGCTGCTTAACAGCAAGTACTGTTTTTGCAGCTCAAAAAACGCCTGAGCAACTCTACCCACCTTTAACCAGCGAAGTACTTCCTGAGCTTGCTGCTAAAGGGAATTACAGCGTTGGCGTACAAACGCTTGATTTAGTAAATCCCGCACAGTTTGACCCTGCAACCCAAACTCAAAAAGATCGCCCCTTAAAGGTAGAAGTGTGGTACCCGGCAGCAAACAGTGCAAACGCACCCTTAACCAGCTACAGCGACATAACCCGTACAGGTAAAGGGTTTACCTTACAAGCTGATGCCATGCGCGATGTAGCTATAAATAACAAAGAGCACTATCCCGTTATTGTGCTCTCGCACGGGTATACCGGCTATCGTACAATTATGTATTACTTGGGCGAACATTTAGCATCGCACGGATACATTGTGGCAGCCATAGATCATACCGACTCAACCAATGCCGATGTTGATTTTAAAAATGCGCCGTTTTCGGGCTTTTTTAGTACCCTTATTAACCGCTCACGCGATCAGCAATTTGTACTTAACTACTTTAATGAACAAAACAACTTTGCCAGCAAGCAAGTAGATAACAAAAACGCAGGCGTAATTGGTTACTCTATGGGTGGTTTTGGCGCAGTTAATACGATTGGTGGCTGTTATGATTTTAACGAGCAAACTACCGCCATGTTTACCGGTATAAAAGACCCTGCACAAATTAAGCAAGTACAGCAATTACTCAATAGCTGTGCTGGTGGGCAATATAAAAACCCACAAGTAGATACACGCATAAAAGCTATGGTGGCCTTTGCGCCTTGGGGCGGGCAACATAACTTATTTAATGCCAGTGCTATGCAAAACATAAAAGTGCCTTCGCTTTATGTAGCGGGCAGCTTAGACGATATATCCGGCTATGAAGGTATTAAACACCTTTATGACCAAACGGGCAGCAAAGATAAGTACATGCTTACCTACAAAAACGCCCGCCATAATATTGCGCCGCACCCTGCGCCTGCTATTGCCAAACGTAGCAGCGAGTTAGATATAGGCCATTACTACGAGCCATCGTGGTCAATGCGCACCCTAAACGAGACCAACAAACACTTTGTACTTGCTATGATGGATTGCCATGTAAAAGGCATTGCAAGCCAATGTGAATACCTAGACTTACCACAAAACGGCGACCAAGCTATTGTTGATGGTAAGCCACTGCCACAATGGCACGGGTTTGATAATCGTTTTTCTACAGGTATGGATTGGCAACAAGCTAAACCACACACCAAGTAATATTAAGCTTTAAGCGGCTATTTTTATAAATAGCCGCACTCGGACTTAAAATAATGCTGCTATAAACACCTGTTATTTAAAAGAGTTAGCAAATAAAAACAGTATGTTTGTTTTTTAAACGGCTATTTTAAGAAAAAATCGTTGCCATTAATCTTAGTTAAAGGCAATCTAGTCATATATAAGATAAGATAAATAACATAAATATCATGTCCAAATACATACTCTCAATTGATCAAGGAACCACAAGCTCTCGGGCCATCTTGTTTACAAAAGATGCAGACGTTTTTGGTACAGCACAGCAAGAATTTTCGCAGCATTTTCCGCAAAATGGCTGGGTAGAACACGACCCTAACGATATTTGGCAAACCGTGCTAAGTACCAGCCGCAAAGTGCTAGCCGATAAAAACGTAAAGCCTGAAGAAATTATTGCCATTGGTATCACCAACCAACGTGAAACCACCTTAGTGTGGAACAAAAAAACCGGCAAACCAATTTATAACGCCATTGTGTGGCAAGACCGCCGCACCAGCGATTACTGCGAAAGCCTAAGCACTGACGAGCTTTGCCAAACCATAAGTGATAAAACCGGCTTACTGCTAGACCCGTATTTTTCGGCTACTAAAGTACGCTGGATTTTAGACAACGTAGAAGGCGCACGCGAACAAGCCCTTGCAGGCGAACTGGCTTTTGGCACCGTTGATACCTATTTACTTTGGCACCTAACGGGTGGCAAAGAGCACCGTACCGATGCAACTAACGCATCACGCACTATGTTATTTAATATCCATACTCAGCAATGGGATGAAGAGTTACTCGATTTATTCGAAATTCCTGAATCTATGCTGCCGCAAGTAATGGACTCAGCCGACGAATTTGGCTCAACCAGCGACGATATTTTTGGCGCGCCAATACGTGTATGTGGTATTGCCGGCGACCAACAAGCAGCCCTTGTGGGCCACGCATGTTTTGAACAAGGCATGGCGAAAAGCACCTATGGTACGGGCTGTTTTTTAATGCTTAATACCGGCGAAAAAGCGCTTACCTCTGAAAACCGCTTACTGACTACGGTTGCTTATAGATTAAATGGTAAGCCTACTTACGCCATTGAAGGCAGTATTTTTATGGCAGGCGCCACTATGCAGTGGATTGTTGAAGGCCTAAAACTATTAAGCCATGCCGGCGAGAGCGAATCGTTAGTAAAAGATGTACCGCTCGACCATGGGGTATTTTTAGTGCCTTCGTTTACAGGTTTAGGTGCGCCGTATTGGGACCCAAATGCACGGGGCGCTATTTTAGGTTTAACGCGCGACTCAGGCATTAGCACCATTGTGGCTGCGGCGTTGCAATCGGTTGGATATCAAACCAAAGACTTACAAAAAGCAATGGAGCGTGATGGCTTACGCCCAAGTGTGTTAAGGGTTGATGGCGGTATGGTTAAAAATAACTGGGTACTTGCCTTTTTATCAAACATTTTAGGCGCAACCGTAGAGCGCCCAACAGTGACCGAAACCACCTCTTTAGGCGTAGCATACTTAGCAGGCCTACAAACCGGTGTGTATGAGTCAACGGAGCAATTAGCAAAAATGTGGACCTGTGACCGTCGCTTTGAGCCAGTAATGAGCGCTGACGAGCGTAATGATTTATACGCAAAATGGCAGCACTGTGTAGCGCAAGTGCGTTTATCTAGTGACGATTGCCAACAGCAATAAAAACTAGCCGCTAATAAAGTTGGCGGCTTATCAAACATAAACAAAGTCAGCTAAATAGCGCGTTGTACGCTGTATGTTTTAAAAAGATCAGGATTAAAAATTAACACGCAAAAAGCGCGGTTATCTATTGTCAAATAAGAACCGCCGCTTTATGATGTTATATGTCTTATTTATATTACAAATAAAAAGGTTAGCTCGGTGGAATTAGCAGATAACGAATACGACTTACTTGTCGTCGGTGGCGGTGTAAACGGCACTGGAATAGCAGCTGATGCAGCAGGCAGAGGATTAAAGGTGCTTTTGTGCGAACAATCAGACCTTGCCAGTGCAACGTCTTCAAATAGTTCTAAGCTGATCCACGGCGGTTTACGCTACCTTGAGCATTACGAATTTAGATTAGTAAAAGAAGCACTTGCAGAGCGTGAAGTGCTGCTTAAAAATGCCCCGCACATTATGTGGCCGCTCACCTTTAGGCTACCGCACCAATCGCACCTACGCCCAGCATGGATGATCCGCATTGGCTTATTTATGTACGACAACCTAGCTAAGCGCGAAACACTTGCTGGTTCGCGTGGCATTACGTTTGGTGAAAACAGCGTATTAGAACCTTCAATTACAAAAGGGTTTGAATACTCAGATGGCTGGGTTGATGACTCTCGTTTAGTTATTTTAAACGCCCTAGCCGCTCAAGATAAAGGCGCGACCATTGCTACGCAAACCAAGTGTGTCAGTGCAAAACGCATTGATAACCAATGGCAGGTAACGCTTGAGCAACCGCAAACTAAGTCGCAACAGACGATTAAAGCCAAAGGCATTGTAAATGCCGCAGGTCCGTGGGTTGCTAAACTATTTGACGAAGCCCTGATAGAAAAGTCACCTCAAAATATTCGCCTTGTAAAAGGCAGCCACATTGTAGTGCCGCGAATTCACGATGAAAAACAAGCATATATTTTACAAAATAAAGATCAGCGTATTGTGTTTGTTATACCGTTTGAAGATGATTACTCACTGGTAGGCACCACCGATGTTGAACACAAAGGCGCAGCGCAAGATGTGAAAATCAGCAATGAAGAAATCGACTACTTAATTAATATTACTAACAGCTACTTTAAAAACCACATTAAGCGCGAAGACATAGTACATACCTTTTCGGGTGTGCGCCCACTGCTTGATGACGAGTCAGTTAATGCACAAAAAGTAACGCGAGATTACAAGTTAGAGCTATCAAGCGAAGGCAAACACACACCCCTGTTAAGTGTGTTTGGTGGTAAAATTACTACCTACCGTAAACTTGCCGAAGCTGCGGTGAATAAACTTGAAGAGTTTTACCCGCAAATGAGTGCAGCATGGACTAAACACAGCGCACTGCCTGGTGGCGATTTTAGCTCGGTAGAAGCACTCACTAATGAGCTTAAAACGGCTTATAGTTGGTTACCAGAGATCACTCTTAAACGTTTTGTACGTACCTACGGGACTCGTGCAAAATTAATTTTAGGCAATGCAACCCAGCTAAGTGATTTAGGCCAAGACTTTGGCCATGGCTTATTTGCAGCAGAAGTCGATTACTTACTAAACGAAGAATGGGCGGGCAACTCTTACAACATTTTATGGCGCAGAAGTAAATTAGGCCTGCGTTTTAATGACGCGCAAGTGGCCACGCTTAATCATTATATTGCGCAAAACCAAGGGGCTAAAACAGCCTGACAGCAGGCTACAGCCAATTTCCCCCTTACTTAATTTAAGAACTAGCCCCCAATAATTGCACAATCAATATTAGGGGCTTTTTTATATTTACTTGGTTTTATTACTATTAAATAAGTAGTTAAAACCACTTAACGTAGCCTCTTTCACGTCAAACTCTAAACATTGCACACCAATGCAATTTAACGCATGGGTAAAACAGGTATTTAGTTGCTCTGTGCCAATAACCACCACTTTAGAGTTATTCACTAATTGCCATTCGCTGGCATGGCGTGCTGCGCGTACATCACTACCTATTAACACGCCCGACAAATACGCCTTGGCTTGCACGGGGGTTAGCTCTTTTGAAAGCTGGCGCGTACGGACACTAAAAATACCATGCGCCAAATTACCGCTGTCACTGCCTAGGGTAAGTTCACAACCTTGCTCAAAGGCATGCCAATCAAACTCCCCTGCCTCACAATCGTTAGGAATAAGTACACTTTGATGGCATAGCAAGTCGTATAATTCGCCCGTCATTGCGGTTTTAAAACAGATAATATGGCCATCTTTTAACAGCACCCATTTAGTATGGGTACCGGGTAAACAAATGAGTACCTCACCGTGCTGATAGGTCGGATTTTGTTTTAAAAACCCTAAAATTTGCAGTTCTTCGCCGCGCATTACATCAAATAAATTGTTTTTTAATGTACACTTTGTGCCAGGCAAGGCACTGACTTTATTACCTGCGCAATCAAAGTTAATTGCGCCACTGAGTAGGCTTTCGGGGTTTATAGGGCACGCCAAATAAGGGGTCTCTTTCCAGCCAATACTTGAGGTGATTTGCCCAGCCATATAAATAGGTAAAACGCCGTATTCACTGGTCCATGGTGCAACGACACCAATTAAAGTGTGTTCAAAATTTTGTTTATCTCTAATCACACCTGGGCCGTCGCGCTGAGCAATTAGCGTTAATTGCCCTGTGGTATTTACGCTGCATAAATAAGCGCGTAAATGACTCGTGCCCCAATCTACGGCTATAAAAAGGTTTAAGTGCTGCAACTTAGAGCCTCCCACCGTCAATTTTAATGCCTTGACCTGTGATCATACTGCTTTCGTCGGCAGCTAAAAAAAGTGCCAAGTTAGCCACATCTTCAGGGGTTACTAACTTTTTAAGTGCCATGGCTTCCATCCACTTCACTTGCTCTTCTTTAGTAAACCAACTGGCTAATTGGCGGTCGGTGGCAACCCAACCCGGCAAGATAGCATTTACTCTTATGCCAAACTCACCATAATCGCGAGCAAGTGCCTTAGTCATGCCGATTAAGCCAGCCTTTGCTGTAACATAACCCGCCATTTGCGGCTGCCCCATAATGGCATTGATAGAGCTAAAATTAATAATACTCCCCGCGCCTTCGCTTTTCATAAAAGACATAGCAACTTGCGAGGCAAAAAACGCCGGATTTAAGTTAATTTGTAGGCATTGGTCCCAATCTTGGACAGTAACATCTTCACTGGCTTGGCGGCGGTCGTTGGCTACATTGTTTACCAGAACATTGATAGCCCCTAGTTCAGCGCATGCATCTACCAAAGATTGCTGCAAAGCATTTGAGTCGGTAACATCAACCTGTCTAAACCATAATTTAGCGTTAGGCAATGAGGCAATAAGAGATTGAGCAGCGTCGTTATTAATATCTATAAAGGCTATTTTGGCAGACTGAGCGGCAAATGCTTTTACCATTGCTCGGCCAATGCCTGAAGCCCCCCCAGTAATAAAAACAACTTTGCCAGAAATACTGGGGTACTGAGCGTGATTATTCAAATGCGTTTCTCCATAATACAAACTGCTTCTCTTAGTACTTATAATTATTTGCTAAAGAGATTACTATTACAGCTGTGTTAAAATACTTGCCTTTAGCAAAGTTTATAACATATCCTTTCGTACATTAATATGATATATGATATATAATAAAGCAATAACTCACTCGGATACCGCTCAATGAAAAGCCAACCTCGTCAAAACTTAACACAACAATTAACCCATGATTTAGGCTTTGCAATTGTGCGTGGCGTATACCCAGTTAACGAAGGCCTGCCCTCAGAAGCTGACCTATGCGTAAAATACGATGTGAGTCGCAGTGCCACGCGCGAAGCCGTCAAAATGCTCTCTGCTAAGGGTTTAATATCTTCTCGCCCTAAGCAAGGTATTCGCGTACTGCCAGAAAGCAGCTGGAATATGTTTGACACCGACGTATTACGCTGGATTTTAAGCAGTAAACCGTCACTTTCTTTATTAAAAGAGTTTACACAAGTACGTGTAGCACTTGAGCCACAAGCTGCCGCCTTAGCTGCTGAAAATGCCAACGCCGAACAACTTGCTGAAATAGACAACGCACTTGCCCGTATGGCCGATGCAGATCAAGGCTTAGATGACCCATTAGAGGCAGATATTGCTTTTCATACTAGTATTTTAGTGGCCAGTAATAACCGTTTTTTTGTGCAGTTAACAGAATTTATTAGCACCGCGCTACGTGTAAGTATTCGCTATACCAATCATATTAAAGGTGTGCCAGGGGCGGACGTTGCAAAACACGCTGACATTTTAGATACGATTAAATCGCGTAACCCAGAGCGCGCTAAACAAGCAGTAGAAACCATTTTAGAAGAAGCGCTTGAGCTGATTGAATCTAAACTCGATTAATAATTTTTCGAGTAATTAAAAAGGGAGCTAATGAGCTCCCTTTTTGCTGCTTGCTATACTTTAGTAAGCTCAAAAATAAGCGATGTTTGCGGGAATGAAATTGGCATTTGTAGGCCAAATTCCATCAGCGCTTCACCGGTAAATGTTTGTCCGTTAACAGCGGCAATAGACGAAGGTCGGTATTCTTCAAATTTAACAGGCCACACTAAATTAAGTGTGTACTGCGTATCTGCATCTAAACCAACAAAACGAAGCTTATTAGGCGCAGTGCGCGGTGTTTCGCGTACACTGTTATATGCAAATAACGCTTTTGATTTTTGCTCGTCGATTAAACCAAAGTTAATTGATAAATCGTCGCTATCGAGGCGATACAAATCGGCTGCATGAATAAAGTCACGGTGCTCTTTGTGTAGCGCAATAGCCGCTTTAAGCGCATTGTATTCATGATCGGTCAGTTCCCGTGGGTCCATTTCAATACCCATGTGGCCAAACAGTGATACCGCAGCACGCATTTCAATACTGACATTACGCCCTGTGATATGACAATCACGCGGTCCTACGTGTGCACCCATAACCGACGATGGAAAGAAGAAAGAACAACCACGTTGAATTTCAAGACGGTCAAGTGCATCGTTAGAATCTGACGTCCATACACGGTCTGTGTGTGCAAGCACGCCGTAATCTACACGGGCACCGCCTGATGAGCAGCTTTCAATTTCAAGGCCTGGGTGCGCCGCTTTAATGCGGTCAATTAAACGATACAGTGCCAGTGTTTGCTGATGCACTGCAGGCTTGCCTGAGAAGTTACCCGCGTGGTTAATATCGCGGTTCATATCCCATTTAATGTACTTAATTGTTGGGTATTCAACTAAAATGTCATCAATCGCTTTGTATAGGTATTCAACAACCTCTGTACGCGTTAAATCAAGCACCAGCTGGTTTCTAAAGCTAAGTTGTTCGTTATTTTCTGAGCCTAATACCCAATCAGGATGAGCGCGGTATAAGTCACTGTCAGGGTTTACCATTTCAGGTTCAAACCAAATACCAAACTCCATGCCTAAACTGTTTACATGATCAATCACTGGCGATAGGCCGTCTGGATAAATTTCGTAATCTACTGTCCAATCACCTAAGCCTGCATAATCACCACGGCGGCCTTTAAACCAACCGTCGTCTAGTACAAAACGCTCCACACCTAATGGCGCTACTTTGTCGGCTAATTGCTTTAGCGTGTCTACATCGTGGTCAAAATAAATGCCTTCCCACGTGTTGTAATGCACAGGGCGTGTTTTTTCGCGCTGTGCTTGGCTAAGTAAGTTAGCTTTAACAAAACGATGAAAATTACGCGACAGTGCAGTAAAGCCGTCGCTCGAAAACGAGCCATAAATACTTGGGCTTTGATACGTTTGGCCTTTGGCAAGGGTAAGCTCGCCAGGTAATAATAACTCGCCCATTTGCACATAACGGCGCCCTTCAGGTAGTAGCTCTGCACGTAGCTTATTGTTACCGCTCCAACCTAAATGAAAGCCGTAACACTCACCTTGTTGCTCGCCTGCGCCTTCAGCGTGTACTAGTAAACCAGGGAATACATCGTGCGAGGTTTTACCTTTACGGTTTTCGCGAACAAAGCTGCCTAGCACTAAATCAACCGATTGGCGTTGAAATTCGTTAGACCAACGCCCTTCAAAGCTCACTAGCTTGTTCATGCTATCGGGTAATTGGAACGTGGGTGCGGCGCAAAAATTAACGCTTAACGGTGCATCACTTAAATTAGTTAAAACCGTGTGCGCACTTAGTACATCGGTGTGGCTATCAAGCGTTATACTGTGCACAACTTCAATACCGCGAAGCTCATCTACGCTTACAAACTCAAGGGTTGACGCACAAGGCTGACGAACTTCTTGAAGCTTTGGCCCAACTGACCAAGCAATTGTGTCGTTGCTCAACTCTAAACCGGGTGCACCAGTAAAACCTTCACCTAATAGCGGAGAAAGAGAAATAGGTGCTTCTTCAACCACGGCACATTTTACTTCCTGACGAGTCGCAAGCTGAGTTAGCATTGTTTCAGTTGTTTGCTCAGATAAACGCTTACCAAAATAAAGTAACGCTGGGGTTTTGCTCTGGCAGTCGAAAATAACGGTGCAGTTTGCGCTGTCTAATCGAAAGAATGGTTTAATATCAGCCATGATTCTCCTGTCCTCTTTAATGAAGATGAGTTTAATACGCGAGTACATTATTTGTGTGCTTACTCGCCGCTTACTGCATCAAATTGCAGTCAGTGATTTTAAAATAATAGTATATATCATACAAATTACTTTTAGATAGTGTTTACACTGTAATTTAGCCAATATTATTACTGGCTGTACCAGTAATTAAATTAAACTGAGGTTAAAAAATTTAACAACACCTTCAGCAATATTTATTTAGCAGACTTTCAGCCAGGGCAATTTTGTAATATCTCTACGTAGTTAGCGCTCAAAGTCGCAACGAGTGATAGGTGGATTTTCTACGTGTAGTGTAGGTTAATTTAATAAATAAAAATCGGCCTAAGTTACCTTAGGCCGATTTAGTAATGTGTTAACTGGCTAATAAAAAGTAATTTAACTTTTTACTGCTGGTTATTTTGGTGCGTGCACTTGGGGCGTATCTTCAATAACGGGAGATTTACCTGACCACTGTGCATTTAAACCAAATACCACTTTATTAACGGTTAGTGCAAAGGCTACACAAACAATAAGTGTAATTGGCATTAAGTGAATATAGTGTAGTTCCGTATGTAGCGGCGAGTTTTCAAATGTCAGCATGCCATACATAACCACACCTAAAATAACCGCGGCAATACCTGCACGCGCATCCACATTTTTAAACAATAAGCCCACGACAAAAATTGAGAATATAGGCATACTTAATAAGCCGTTTAACTGTTGTAGTAAGTTAATAATGCTGTCGGCTTGCTGGTAAATAGGCACAAGCACAAGCGTTAAACTAGTAAGTAACAACGTAACGTAGCCACTTAGCTTTACTACACTTGGTTCTTTATTAAAGTATGCTTCGTGAATATCACACACATATAATGCAGTTGCAGAGTTTAATAAGCTGTTATAAGTAGAAAGCACTGCTGCTGCCATTGCTGCAGCAAACACACCCGTTAACCATGCGGGCATTACGTCTCCTACAATTCGGCCATAAGCTGCATCGCCAATGTCGCCATACAGTTTGTACGAAATAATACCCGGTAACACCACAATTGCCGGAACAATTAAAAAGCGAATACCCGCTGCTGCAAATATCCCTTTTTGCGCTTCTTTAACGTTTGGCGCAGCCATCGCACGCTGGGTAATGGTTTGGTTAGTTCCCCAGTAATACATTTGAATAAAGATCATACCGGTTAAAAGCGTAGGCCATGGGATTGGCGAGTCAGCGTCACCAATAAGTGTTAAGCGCTCTTGTGGAATGTCGCTAAAGTCGTAATCAATCGCATTAAGCGCTAAAAATACAACCAGTATTGCCATACCTAACACTAATAAACCATTATAAGTATCTGATACAGCAACCGCGCGTAAGCCTCCAAAAAATGCATAAATAGCGCCTACCAATGCAAATGCGGTCGCTATGTACATTAGCGGAATATCAACTTTAAACATGGTTTGCATAAATAGCGCACCAGAATATATAACCGCAGGCATGTAAATTAGCGCGTTACCTAAAAAGAATAAGCCACCAATAACAGCACGAATATGCTTATTGTTGTAGCGTTTTTCTAACAGCTCTGTGGTGGTTGTACAGTTGTACTTGTAATAAACAGGAATAAATACTTTGGCTAAAATAATAAGCCCTAAAATAGCCGCTAATTCCCACCACACGAGCAAAGCCATTTGATTGCCATTCATGCCCACCAGCTGGTCGGTACTTAAATTTGTGAGCGTAATTGAACCTGCAACAAACATCCAAGTAAGGCCACCGCCTGCTAAAAAATACTCTTTTGTTTGATTATCACCACTATTACGGTTTTGGCCTCGGCACTTCCAATATGTAAGCCCACCAATTAAGGCGGTTACAAAGAAAAAAACCACCAACTGCAAAATGTTGTCTGACATGTGTGTGTCTCCAGCGCGTTAAACGCAATGTCTGTCTATGTGAACGTATTAGCCTATGAAGGCTAAATAATAAATTGCACCTTACAGTGCGTGAGCATCTCGACTTAGTTCTAACTTAATTTGTTTTAATGGCATAAGTTCAGGATGCTGGTTATGACGCTTTACTAACGCATTTAACTGAAACAACGAAATAAGCATGCTGTTAAGTACGCTTAGGTAACCTTGTTTGTGTAAATTGGCAATGGTATCGCTGTCTAAAGTTTGCAGTTTATCTTCATCAACAGTGCTCAAACCTTGAATAGTTTGCGCCTCGCCTTGTTCAAACTGCAAAACAATATCTATGTTTTTGATAAGCCCTAAACGGGCAATTTCTTGGGTAAATTGATACGTTTGGTAATCATTTTTTAAATCGTTTTCTAGTAGCTTTTGCTGCGCACTTAAATACAGGCTTGGGTTGCCTTTGGCATCAAATAACGGCTCGCCTTGCTGCGTGTTAACGGCTGAGCTTTGCTCATCAATAGCAATAAAGTAATCACTGCTATTTGCCTCACGAGTGAGTAAATAAAGCGGCTGGGCTTGCATGCACACAGGCGTATAAAGCGCTTGCCAGTGATTGTTACTCACAAATAAACTTTGCCCAGCCCTAAAGCTGGTTAAGCCCGAAATAGTGTAGCTGCCGTTGTGTGCATTACGCGCTAAAAAAATAGGTAAATCGCAGGCAGCTTTTGCTACTTCGTTTGCACGTAGATTGACTAAATGCTGTGTTTTTGCGTATTCAACACCCGCATTAGGGTTAATTTTTATTGCTTGGTGTTGAGTATTTGATAGTTCACTAATTGCCATAGTTACACATCCTTAAACTGGGTTAGCCGCAAGCCACTGCTCAATATAAGCACGGTGAGGCGGCAACGTTTGCAACATCTGCTGTGTAAGCTGGCTGTTACGTTCAATTATTTGGTTTGCTTGCGCATCGTTTGAGTACAAATACGCTTGCTTAGTAAAGTCAGGCTTAAAGCCCATACCGTATAAAACATACTGGTAACTGGCGGCAGGAAATAGCTCTAATGCGCCATGAAAATCTTGAATAAGTGGGCCACGTGCGCCCCAAAGCAATAAGTCTTCTTGTAAGCTTTGCGGAATGCTTTGCGGTTGTACGTGCGCTTGCCAATAAGGCTCTGGGCGCTTAGTTAGCATGTAATGTAGTTTTAAAAAGTCGATAATACGCTGCCAGCGATAATCCATTTGTTCATTAAAGCGCTTTGCAACTATGGGCATTACTTGGGTATCGGCTGGCATATGCTCTGCAACAAAGCGAGAGGAAATTTCAACTAACATAATGGCGGTTGCCTCAAGCGGCTCTACAAACCCTGCCGACATCCCCACTGCAACACAGTTTTTGTGCCAAAACTTTTCTCTGTAACCCGACTCAAAATTTATTTTTCGGGCGGTTAAACCTTTAGCGGCATCACCTAAATAGTTACGTAAGTTTTGTTCGGCTTCTTCATCTGATAAAAACTTGCTTGAATATACATGCCCTACACCACGGCGATGCGTTAGGCCTATATCCCAAATCCACCCAGCATTTTGTGCGGTGGCAATGGTATGACTTGCCAGTGACTCATCGCCTTCTTCATAGGGGACTTGCATAGCTAGGGCGCTGTCGTTAAATAATACGTGGTCCATTTTTTTAAATGGCACGTTAAGGGCTTGGCCTAATAACAGCGATGAAAAACCCGTGCAATCTATGTATAAATCGGCGTTTATGGTGCGGGTTTGATCTTTTAAGGTAAGGGTGTTTATAGCCCCGCTTTCATCAAGCTTTACCTGTTCAACGGTGCCAATAATATGCTCAATGCCTAGTTTGCTCTTACAATGTTGCTTTAATAGTTCCGCAAAGGCACCGGCATCTAAATGATATGCATAATTACAATTAGCTTGATACTCACCTTGTGCAATGCCTCTTGGCGCTAAGTTTGCTTCGCAAATATCGTGCTGAAAATTAGTTTGCTGGGCAAAGTTTTCAACATTATCTAAATAGGGGGCTAAATCTATACGGCCGTAGCCTAGCGGTACCGTAAAGGGATGGTAGTAAAAATCGTTGTTGCCATGTGTCCAGTTTACAAATTTTCCGCCTTGTTTAAAGGTGGCATTACAGGCTTTAAATACGTCCACTTCTCGCAAACCAATTTGCTGAAGCGTGTTTTTCATCGTGGGCCAGGTACCTTCACCTACACCAATTGTTGGAATATCAGATGATTCTACCAACATCACTTTTAAGCCATCACCCTTATTACCTTGGTGATACGAAGCGATAATTGCAGCGCTCAGCCATCCTGCTGTACCGCCACCAATTACGGCGATTGTTTTTATTGCTTTATTCATAACGGACTACTCTTTGAGTACTTTATTGATAACCGATTAGACAACAAATGCCCTTTCGGGCATTTGTTTAAATTAGTCTCATTTTGTGCAAATTAGCTACTAACTTTATTAGTAACAGTACTTATTATGCACTGCAATGAAAACTAAGAGGCTATCGCTGCCTCTGCTATCAATTAAAACGTACCGCGAATACCAAACGCGTAACGTGAGCCATTATCTTCTACAGAGTAGATTTGATTAGCAAAACGGCCCGTTTGCACTAGCTCTTCTTCAGTAATGTTGATGCCTTCGGCAAAAATAGTGAAGTTTTCGTTGATGTCGTAGCTTGCACTAATATCCCATTGACCGTACGTTTCTACGTTCACTGGTTCGCCGTTAAAGCCGTTATCAACTAAGCGTAAAAAGCCTTCACGGTTGTTAAATGCAACACGTGCCTGCCAATTATCTTGCTCGTAAAACAATACTAAGTTTTGCGAATCACCTAAGCCTTCAAGGGCAAATGTTTGTGAAGTATCAGAGCCAACACTAATGTCGCTATCTACTACTGTGGCATTAGCAATAAAACCAAAGCCGTTTTCAAACATATGAGTTACACCGATTTCGTAACCCGTTACCGTTGCAGACTCACCATTTTGCGGGCGGCTCACAGTGTAAACTTCTGAGCTACCGTTAAGCTCGGCATCGGTTTGGTCAGTACAGGTTGTACACGCAAAATCAGGGCCTGTACGGTCAGTCATGTCGTATGTTTCGTCGCCGGTTAGGGTAACAATAAAGTCATCCACTTCTTTACTAAATACGGCAAAGCTAAATAAGTTAGCATCGTTGTAATACCACTCGTAAGAGATATCCCAGTTTTCAGACTGGAACGGCTTAAGAGCTGGGTTACCACCACTTGCTGTTAAGTTTTGACGACGAGGCTCGTTAAACGTGGTCGCAGGTGATAACTGTGACATAGTAGGACGAGTAATACTGTCGTACGCTGCAAAGCGTAAAATCATGTTGTCTTGCAGTTCAAGCTTAACGTTAAACGACGGAAGTAAGTTTGAGTAACTTGTCCCTTCTTTAATGTCTGTTGCCGGGCCAAATACATTTTGGAATAAAGTGGCATCAGAGGTAGGAATAACATCACTGATAAAACTTTGTACAGCAGCTACTTCAATATCTGTTTCTGAGTAACGTGCACCCATGTTAACTGTTACTGGCATATCAGCTAGGTCAAAACCAATGGTAAAGTCCATGTAAAGGCTAGTGATATCTTCGTTAATTGTGTAACGGTTATTTTGTAGTGTTGGCTCAACAGGGAAACCCTGATCAGCTAGGTAATCAAGCATTTTGTCGCCGTCGTAGCTATAAAATGTATCGATCAAACCTGGGAAGTAGTTACTTGCTGAATACGCTTCAAAATCAATTTCATCAAGTGGTGCTTCAGTGCCGTAACCACAAAATTGACATTGGCTACCAAAAATTTGGAAGCTTGATTTTTCACGTTCTTGACGATATGCACCAAAGTTAATGCGATCAACTGGGCCTTTATCTGGTACGTACTCAAAATCGGCTTTAATTTCGGTAATTTCATCTTCATCAGTAAACTGGTTACCAATTTCGTTGTAGTGAAGACGCGCAAGGCTTGCATCTGGCAGCGAGCCATTTTCAAAGCCATCATGCTGTACGGTAGGAACGCTACCGGTGCCATCAAAGCTGTAGCTGTTAATAATACCCACTACGTTAAAGCGGTCGTTACCTGCACGGTCGTTTTCAGCTGTTGAGCGAGACACGTCAAATTTTGCTTTTAATGACTCGTTTACTTGCCAGTCAACGTTAACGCCAAACGCTTTGTTAGTTACATCACGCGAGTTACGTGTGTGCGATACAAAGTCGGTTGCTGGGTTGCCACTGGCGTTACCTAAACCTACTTCTTGCGTAAAGGTAAGTAAGGTGCCCGTTTCTGGGTCGATTGTTGCGCTACCGACGCGGTCTGGTTCAAACCAAGACGCTAAATCGCGCACTGATGAGTCCACTTCAAATTTTGAAATTAAACCATCTACGGTAATAGTAATATCATCAGACGGTGCATATTGTAATACTAAGCTTGCATTGGTACGTTCGCGGTCTTGCTCATCTACAACTTGGTCCCAGTTACGTGGGATGTATGCATTGTCGTATAACACGCCATCTTGTGGGTTTGAAATTGTTTGTCCACCACGCCAACCCGCCGTTAAAATTTGGTTGTTTTGCAGCTTACGTTGTTGGTTAGTGATGGCAAAAAGCACACCAAGCTTGTCGTCGTTAAACGTATTACTTACTAAAAATGAAGCCGATGGAGATACTTCTTCAGAAAGGCTTTCGTACATACCTTTTACTGAACCAATTACGTGTAAGCCACCAAAATCGAATGGACGGGCTGTGGTTACGTTAACCGTCCCCCCAATGCCACCTTCTTGAAGCGTTGCACTGTTACTTTTATAAATATCTGCACCGGTGATTTGATCTGCTGCTAATACATCAAAGTTAAATTCACGACCCGCGCTGTCTGTTGCAATTTGACGACCATTTACAAGGACCGTATTAAATTGTGGACCAAAACCACGAATGGTTACTGCTTGCCCTTCACCACCACTACGGTCAATGGCTACACCTGTGATACGTTGCAAAGACTCTGCGACGTTTAAATCAGGAAATTTACCAAGATCTTCTGCTTTAATCCCATCGGTTACAACATTAGATGCTTTTTTATCTAACATTGATGAACGTAAGCTGCTGCGAATACCCGTTACTGCGATAACCTCAACATCTTTATCTACTGTCGGTGTGTCGCCTTCAGCGCC
This sequence comes from Pseudoalteromonas sp. P1-25, assembly GCF_001401805.1. Taxonomy (GTDB): domain Bacteria; phylum Pseudomonadota; class Gammaproteobacteria; order Enterobacterales; family Alteromonadaceae; genus Pseudoalteromonas. The sequence goes on along the minus strand of NZ_LKDW01000008.1, from coordinate 78,890 downwards.
TTGAGCTGCAACGTTACCGCTTGCCAATATGCCTGTAATAGCAATACTGAGTGCGGTTTTCTTGTTGAACGATAACTTATTGTTAATTATCATTTTTTAAAAACTCCTGATTGTGTGTAGTCATTTTGTTGTTGTGCGGTGTGTATAGCTTCAAATACTATTTATAATATAAATACTTTAAATTGAGGAAAAGTGCAACCTTTTCCTTAATTATGGCTATCTTTTTGTTACGTGTATTTTTCTTTTTGTTTTCTTTAATTTAACAGTGGAATTAGTACGTTATTGTGTAAATGAAAAAATTATTTGCTGAGAATATTCTTCATTTGGTAATAAATTAGCTTTAGGAAAATCACTTCTATTTGCGGCGTTAGGCCAGTTTTGTGCCTCTAAGCATACGGCCTGGCGGGCTTTAAACGGGGAGCCTACAAAATTTGCTGTATAAAGCTGCATACCAGGTTGGGTACTTTTAAGGGTTAAATTAACGCCCGTGTGTGGCGAGGTTAATATAGCCATAGTTTTTAAGCGGCTGTCATCACTAAAAATATAGCAATGATCAAAGCCACTGCCGGCATTAAGTTGCGCATGGTGTGCACACAGTGCATCGCCAATGCGCTTAGGGTTGGTAAAATCAAAACAACTGCCCGAACCATCTTCATGATGGGCAAGCGGTATACTGTTACTATCGATAGGTAAATAGGTTGCGGTATTTATTTGCAGCAGGTGATCGTTAATGCTCTCGCTGCCTTCAAGATTAAAATAGCAGTGGTTAGTAAAGTTAACGAGGGTTTCTTTATCGGTTTTGGCTTTATAAGAAAGTATAAGCTCACCGTTACAAGCGGTTATGGTTTGCCAAACGTGTAATTGACCAGGAAAGCCTTCTTCACCATCTGCCGAGCAATAATAAAGCTCCACTTCATTACTGTTTTGTTTAGTGACTTGCCACAGTACTTTATTAAAGCCTTTTTCGCCGCCATGTAAGCTATTTGGGCCATTATTTGCTTTAAGTTGGTACTCTGTGCCTGATAATACAAAATGTGCGTTTTCAATACGATTTGCGTAGCGCCCGACTGTTGCACCTAAATAAAATGGGTTTTCTAAATAATACTGTGGGTCGCTCACTGCGAGCGTCATCTCTTGGTTATTAAACTTTATGCTTTTGATAATAGCGCCAAATGGCAATATTTCTGCAGTTAAGCTTTTACCATCGCTAAGCGTTATCACCTCTAACGGTTTATTGCCAGTTGTAGATGCCACATTCATTCTCCATAAACTACCTGCTCAACAGTACCTGTTATAGCGGTGCAACAATATATAATATAAATAGTATATAAGTAAGGAGCGTAACTCAATCAAATTACGTTAAAAAAACAGCTATAAAAATTTACAGCTGTCGCTTGTGGTTTACATAACCGCTCCTCGTTGCGTGGAGTACATACACCTAGTTAAATTAGGTGCTCGTCAAGTGCTGCGACTTCTGCCTCACTTAAATTTTGCTTAGCTTTGTTTTTAAAGTTATAACGCACTAATACCGTTTTACCCACAACACAGCATTTACCTTGCTGCCACGCCTCTTGCTTAATGGTAAAGGAGCTATTTCCTATATTCTCTACAGAGGTTTTGACAGTGACTTCGTGACCATAAAATAACTCCCCTACAAACGATGCTTCTATTTTAGCGATGATCAGTTTCCAGTCGTGTGGGTTTAGATCGGGAGTAAAAAATTTAAAAATAGGGACACGTGCGGCTTCAAACCATACTGGTAGTACGGTATTGTTAATATGTCCGAGTGCATCTGTTTCGCTAAAGCGCGGCATCACTTTTTCAATAAACATAAAAATCCAAATAATAACTAAATAAAAAGGTAAATCATGACGGACTTTATCCACGTTATTGATAACGCGTTAAGCGATGATTTTTGCGATAATTTTATTACCACATTTTCTAACAGCCCGCATGTAAAACAAGGTGTAACTTCTGGTGGTGTGGACTTAAAAAAGAAAGACAGCCACGACCTACAACTAAACGCTTACCCAGAATACGCACAACAATTAAAGCATATTCAGCAAACCACTGCACAGCATGTTTTTAACTATGTAGAAGCCCACTTTTTTATGTTAATTGGCGCATTTGGCTTAAAAGTTTACCACCCAAAAACGGGGGATGTGGTGGATTTAACACAGGATAACTTTGACGAAGTGGGCAAACCCCAACTCTCTGTTCTGGTACAGCAAATATTTAGACTTGGAAACATTCAGGCGCAAAAGTACGAAATAAATAAAGGCGGCTACCCTTACTGGCATAGTGAAGTGTATCCACAACTACAACATAATGAAGCGCTGCACCGTGTATTATTATTTATGTTTTATTTAAACGATGTAGAGGAAGGTGGCGAAACAGAGTTTTATTATCAAAAACGTAAAATTGCGCCTAAAAAAGGCACTATGGTCATTGCCCCTGGCTACTTTACGCACACCCATCGAGGTAATAAGCCGGTTTCGAACGATAAATATATATTAACGTCATGGGTGCTATTTAATCGTGCAGAGTACATATACGGTACACCTAAGAGCTAGCTCCTAAGTGATCAACCAATAAAAAAGCCATAAGGTTTTTACTTATGGCTTTTAAAATACTTGCTGGATAAGGCTTTAGCCCAATAACTCATCAAATAAATCAAATAACTTATCTAGCTCTTCGGTAGTGTTATAATGCATACAACCAATGCGCACTACACCGCCTTTATCAAGCACGCCTAATTGCTGACATAAGCCTTGTGCATAAAAGTTACCATCCCACACACAAATATGCTGTTTGCCTAAAAACTCAGACACCTCACGCGGCTCTAACCCTTCAAAGGTTAAAGCAAATGTAGGCGTACGTTCGTTTAAGCGCTCAAGGTCATCAATGCCAAATAGCTTAATACGCGGGTAATTTACTAAACGCGTTAAAAAGTACTCACTCAGCGCCATTTCGTGCTGCTTTGTTTTAGCAAACGCCGCAGTTAACTTTTCACGGCGTGTGTGGCTGTCGTCAAGTTCGCTAATTGCAGCAATGTAATCAACAGCGGCAATAAAACCAGCTAACGCTTCAAAGCTTTGCGTGCCTGTTTCCCATCTGCCTGGTGCTACATCTTTAGCTGGTTCTACTTTGTAAGGCGTAAAACCTTCAAGATGCTGTGTTTTACCGTACACCATACCTAAGTGAGGGCCAAAAAACTTATACGCTGAACAGGCCAAGAAGTCGCAACCTAGGGCCTGCACGTCAACAAGCTCATGCGGTGCATAATGCACGGCATCAACGTACACTAATGCGCCTACAGCATGAGCAAGCTCTATAATACGTTTTATATCGTTAATAGAACCTGTGGTATTTGAAGCGTAAGTTACCGCAACCAGTTTAGTATTGCTGTTTAATAAGCTTGCAAACTGCGCCATATCTAAGCTGCAATCAGTCTCGTTAATTAAAGCTGTTTGAACTTTAACGCCTTTATCTTGCGCTGCTTGCTGCCAAGACGATACATTTGAGAAGTGATCAGCGTTAGTCACAATAATCTCATCACCGGCTTGCCAATCACGTGAAATAGCGCGACTAAAGCTAAAGGTAAGGCTGGTCATGTTAGGGCCAAACACTATATTTTGTGCACTTGGCGCATTCAGTAAGTCGGCCGCTGCTTGGCGCGCATTGGCCATTAACTCAACGGTTTTATCACTTGAAAAAAACGCACCACCTAAGTTTGAGTTGTAATGCCCTAAATAAGCAGTCATTGCATTTAGAACAGACTGAGGTACTTGAGAGCCACCTGGACCATCTAAAAATATTGGCGATTTACCATCAACAGTTTGTATTAATGCAGGAAACTGCTCACGTAATTGCGCTATGTTCATGAGCACTCCTTAAGAGGTAAGTACAAAACAATCCAGGTAACCTGGCTTGCTTGCATCTACTTTGTTCATTGGCGTTGCATTGTGCCAAACTTGACGGTCGTTTATTAGTGCAAACATGCCGTCTTTAATTTCCATTTTAAAACACGGTTCGGCTTGCTTGTGTTCGTATACTAACAGCTCACCGCCTTCTAGGTTTTCGTGAGAAACACCACACACACAAACATGGTCAAAGCCATCTTGGTGCACGCCTTCAGGTGCCGCTGGCGTATCGCTATCAATAGCAAGCATTCTAAATTGATGTATTTCAATATCACGGCCTTCATCAATGCCGGTAAGCTCACAAAACTCACTTACAATGCTTTTCATACCCTCTGACTCAAGTAAGCTTTGCTCTAAGTTTTCATAAGTACGCTCAACATTACCCTGAAAGGTATTGATAGAATCGTCTTGAACAAATGCTTTGGCAGCTTGTAGTTTTAGCTCACCATTTTGAAATTTAATTACCGAGTAACGACGCTTACGAAATTCACCATCTGCATATGGATTCGCAGGTAGGTTATCAAAAGAAGGCTTAACCAAATCAATATTTGCTTGGTTAATAAAACGTAGTTGCAGTAAATTCTGGTTGTTTAATGCAGTCATAAAATCTCGCTTAAAATAATGAGAATATTAAAAGAGATTTTAATGCATATAGAAAGGAATGTTTGCTTTATTATTTATATAAAAAGTGGGTAATGGTTATATTTAATTCAATTAAAACTCATTACAGCATGAAATATTCAATTTTATTTCAACCAATAAAAAACCCGCCTAAGCGGGTTTTTTTAAAACAGATTTAAATTATACAGCTTGCTGAATAATTACGTTGTCTGCTTTTTTAGTGTACTGAGGCATACGGTGGAAGTTCAAGTAACGATATGTATCTGCAGCCGTTGCATTGATTTTCTCTGCGTATTCTTGGTACTCAGCAGGTGTAGGTAATTTACCTAAGATTGCCGCAACAGCAGCAAGTTCGGCTGATGCTAAGAATACATTTGCGCCTGTACCTAGACGGTTAGGGAAGTTACGTGTTGAGGTAGAAACAACCGTTGCTTTATCAGCAACACGTGCTTGGTTACCCATACACAGTGAACACCCTGGCGTTTCGATACGCGCACCAACACGACCAAAGATACCGTAGTAACCTTCGTCAGTGAGTTGGTCTTTATCCATCTTCGTTGGTGGAGCTACCCAAAGTTGAGTTGGGATACGACCAGTAAAGCCATCTAGTAATTTACCCGCAGCACGGAAGTGACCAATGTTAGTCATACAAGAACCGATGAATACTTCGTCGATTTTCTCGCCAGTAACATCAGAAAGTAAACGCGCATCATCTGGGTCATTTGGAGCACAAAGGATTGGCTCTTTAATTTCTGCTAGGTCGATTTCTACAACGTGCTTGTACTCTGCATCAGCATCAGCTTCCATAAGTTCTGGGTTTGCTAACCACTCTTGCATTGCTGTAATACGACGCTCGATTGTACGTACATCGCCGTAACCTTCAGAGATCATCCACTTAAGCATAACAATGTTAGACTCAAGGTATTCGCTGATAGACTCTTTAGAAAGCTTAACAGTACAACCTGCAGCTGAACGCTCTGCTGATGCATCTGATAATTCAAACGCTTGCTCAACAGTTAAGTGCTCAACACCTTCAATTTCTAGTACGCGACCAGAGAATTCGTTGATTTTACCTTTTTTCTCTACTGTTAATAAGCCTTGCTTAATACCGTAGTAAGGGATTGCGTGTACTAGGTCACGTAAAGTGATACCTGGCTGCATTTCACCTTTAAAGCGAACCAAAATAGACTCAGGCATGTCAAGTGGCATAACACCTGTTGCTGCTGCGAACGCTACTGCGCCTGAACCCGCTGGGAACGAAATACCTAATGGGAAACGTGTATGTGAGTCACCACCGGTACCTACAGTATCTGGTAATAACATACGGTTTAACCAAGAGTGAATTACACCGTCGCCAGGGCGAAGTGAAACACCGCCACGGTTCATGATGAAATCAGGAAGCGTATGGTGAGTGTTTACGTCAATTGGTTTAGGGTAAGCAGAGGTATGACAGAATGACTGCATTGTTAAATCTGCAGAGAAACCTAAACATGCTAAGTCTTTAAGCTCATCACGTGTCATAGGACCTGTAGTATCTTGCGAACCTACAGTGGTCATTTTTGGCTCACAGTATTGGCCAGGGCGAATACCTGCTACGTTACATGCTTTACCAACCATTTTTTGTGCTAGTGTAAAGCCTTTATCAGACACTTCTGTTACTGCTGGTACTTTAAATACGTCAGTCGCACCTAAACCTAAAGAGGTACGTGCTTTGTCTGTTAGACCACGACCAATGATTAGAGGAATACGGCCGCCGGCACGTACTTCATCTAAAATAACGTCTGATTTAAGTTCAAAAGTAGAGATAACGTCATCAGTACCGTGACGCTTAACTACACCTTCGTATGGGTAAATATCAATTTGATCACCCATGTTGAACTCATCAACATTTAACTCAATTGGTAACGCACCCGAATCTTCCATTGTGTTGAAGAAGATAGGCGCAATTTTGTTACCTAAACATACACCACCCACGCGCTTATTAGGTACGTATGGGATGTCATCGCCCATAAACCAAAGCACAGAGTTGGTTGCCGATTTACGAGAAGAACCCGTACCTACAACGTCACCTACGTATGCAAGCGGTAAACCTTTCGCTTTTAACTCTTCTAACTGTGAAATTGGACCAACTTCACCTGGTTTTTCAGGGTTAATACCGTCGCGCTCATTTTTCAGCATAGCTAAAGCATGAAGCGGAATATCTGGACGTGACCATGCATCTGGTGCAGGTGATAAATCATCTGTATTTGTTTCACCCGTTACTTTAAATACTGTAACAGAGATTTTTTCAGCAACGGCTGGCTTGTTAGTAAACCATTCTGCATCTGCCCAAGATTGGATAATCTTTTTAGCATGCTCATTACCTGCTTTTGCTTTTTCTTCTACGTCATAAAATGCATCAAACATTAATAATGTGTTTGATAGACCTTTTACAGCGATAGGCGCAAGTGTTTCGTCATCAAGTAGCTCAATCATTGGGGCGATGTTGTAACCACCTAGCATTGTACCTAATAGTTCTGCTGCTTTTTCTTTAGATACTAATGGAGATTGTGCTTCGCCTTTAGCAACTGCCGCTAAAAAGCCTGCTTTGATGTATGCTGCATCATCAACACCTGGTGGTACACGGTTGACGAGTAAATCTAAGATGAACTCTTCTTCGCCCGCTGGCGGGTTTTTAATTAGTTCAATAAGATCAGCCGTTTGCTGAGCATCTAATGGCGCTGGTACGATACCTAACGCGGCACGTTCTTCTACGTGTTTACGATATTCTTGTAGCACAATATTGCCCTCTTGGTGACGTGAAAGTATTCGGTAGCGCCTCATGCGCAAAAAAAGTAACCCAATACTTATAGTATTCTAACGCGGGATTATAAAGCTTTTATGTATAGATGAAAATCCATCCAGCTAAGCAACTGATTATACCGACTATAAATATTATGAATAGTGGTGAGCGCAAATTCTATTTTCGTGAATGTTTGTTAAGTAATAATCATTCTTGTTTAATCTGATTAATATTGCATATGCTGTTTTAAAGGCATAAAAAAACCCAGCACTAAGCTGGGTTTTTAAAATAAAGTAAGTAACTATTAACGCTTAACTTTTACACGTTCAATAGATTTTACATGTGCTTCTACACGACGGTTTTCAGCGTGGGCTTCTTTCGTGTTAGCTGTATTTTTAAGACGTTCTTCACCTAGACCAACAGTTGTAATGCGATCTTCAGCAATACCATCTTTAATTAGCTCTTGTGCTACATCATCAGCACGCTTTTTAGAAAGCATCTTGTTGTAGTTTGCATTACCTACCGCTGACGCGTGGCCTTCAAGTAGTACAGTTGTATCTTCGTGCTCTTTTAAAAACTCAGATACTGATGCGATGTCGTCAAAGTAACGTTGACCAACTTGTGCAGAATCATGTGGGAAAGTAACTAATAAGCTAGTTGTTACTTCACGGTCTTCGTATAAAGTACAGCCATCGCCATCAACAGCGTCTGTCATTGGCGTATTAGGACACTTATCATCTTTGTCTAAGATGTTATCGTTATCGCTGTCTTTAGGTTCAACAGGAACCTCTACCACTGTGGTAGGTGCTGGTTCTACCGGCTGTGCAGGCATAGAGTTTTGGCCAAATAAGTAGTTAATACCAATTTTAGCGCCTACATCTGTGTAACCTTTATCAAGACCTTGATATACCGCAGTTTCAGCGTTTACGAAAAAGCCATCAGTAATAAAGTGTTGGTAACCAACACCTGCGTTTAAGAATGTGTTGTCATCTACTACGTCCATTTCTTTAATACCGAATAGACCGTAGAAAGGACCGCCGTCAAGGTGGTAAAGTGCATCAATACCGTAACGCTCGCCGTCGATATTATTACGATTGCCCGCAGCTTTATCGAACGCGTTAAAGTCCATATCTGCATACTCAAGGCGTGCGCTCCAGTAATCGCTGAAACGGTAACCTGCTTCTACACCCCAACCAGTTGACTCGTTTACGTCAAGACCAGCTTGAGCGCGCATGTTTTCCCATGACGCATCATAGTAGTCACCAAATGCACCAATGTAGAAACCTTCTTCTTTATCAGCAGCGAATGTAGACGCGCTAGTTGCAGCTAACGCAATTGCAATTGTAAGTGATTTTAATTTCATTGTTTTCTTCCCATTTTAACAACTTAGAAAATTGTAGCTAATCAATACTAGCTCAACCAGTTTTGTACACACTACCCGAGCTTTTGTTAATCGATACTTAACGAAAAATAAAGTTTATAAATTTTTTCAACGATCTACAGGCATTCCAACCACCAATTGTAGGTTAAGTAAAAATTTTTACCTAATCTGCAATTAATAAATTAGGGTAATTTATTAATAGTTACTGTTTGTGAATGCGCACAATACCACTGAGCGCCTAACTGCTCAATCATTGTACACTGCATTATTTAAAAATGACTATTTATAATCAAAAACTTACAATTAATTACAATACTTAAGTACCGCAAAAAGTTTGATAGCCCTTGTCATCTTTACCTGTCTCTTGAAAGCGGGCTAAATTAGCTGTTTTATCATAGGGCTTACTCATCACCGTTAAGAAGTCGCTTAGCAGATCGCTCTCGCCGTATTGATTATATTGTGCAAGGATTTCTTCGACGATGTGATTACGTGGAATAACCCTTGGGTTGGCCGCTCTCATTAGGTTGTAGCTGTTTTCATCACACCTTTTTTGCCATAACTGGGCCCATTGCGTTAATTCATCTGGCACTTTGCCACCATTTAGTGACTCGGTAAGGGCATCAAAGGTATTGGTATAATCGAGCTTATGCTCTTGGAATAACAATAATAACTTACTTACAAGCTCCACATCGTCTTCGTGATAACCTGCTAAGCCTAATTTTTGTGCCCACATTTGATTATATTGCTCGTTAAATAACGTAGAAAACTGATTAATTAGCGGCGTCATTAAACTTACAGCTTGTTCGTCATCTTCATCTATCAGCGGTATTAGGCTCTCGGCTAAACGCGCGCAGTTCCAACTTACAATATTTGGCTGATTACCATAGGCATAGCGACCTTGCTTATCAATTGAGCTAAACACGGTATCAAAATCAAATGTATTCATCATTGCGCACGGGCCGTAGTCGATAGTTTCGCCGCTTACAAGTGTGTTGTCAGTGTTCATAACGCCATGAATAAACCCCACTCGCATCCAGCTAATAACCAGTGCTAGCTGACTATTTATAACGGCTGCTAAAAAGTCTAAATAACGCTGTGCGCCTGTTGACTGAATACTTGGGTAATGGCGTTCAATGGCTGCATCAGCTAGTTTTTTTAATCCCTCTACATCACCTTGGGTTGCTAAATACTGAAACGAGCCAACGCGAATATGACTACTTGCTAAGCGAGTCACAATTGCGCCTGGTTGCGGTGGATTACGATAAACGGCTTCGCCTGTGCCAACAACAGCCAAACACCGCGTAGTTTTAATTCCTAACCCATGCATAGCTTCGCTCATGATATACTCACGAATAGCGGGACCTAGTGCACATCGTCCATCGCCTCCTCTTGAAAAAGGAGTGGCCCCTGAGCCTTTTAGCTGAATATCCCACAGCTGACTTTTATCATCGCTGATAGCACCCAGTAAGTGCGCTCGCCCATCACCCAAGCGCGGCGAAAAGTGCCCAAACTGGTGCCCAGAATAGCCAAGCGCTACAGCACTTACCGGTTGTGGCTCGTTACCAGCAAAAGTACTAGCGCGCAGCGCAGGCTCAACATCTATATTAAACTGCTGTGCTAACGCTTCATTCCATAAAAGCAATTGCGCGGCTGCAACGCTTGATGGACTGTCCTCTATTGCGAAGTTATCTGCTATGTCTGCGTATCTTGGCACTAGTTTCATGGTTAATCCTCTGTTTGTTGGCTTATGCCTACGCGATTGTCGCCCACGCTGTAAGCCACAATTAAGCTAAGTTCTTGCAGGCTCAAACCACTTTGCTTTTGCATTTCGTTAAAAAACGCTTGTGCGGCAGTGAGGGATTTTTTAGTTTGCAGGCCGCCATCGATAATTTTGTGCGCTCTTAGGTAGCTTTCTACATCTCGCGAAAGTAAAAAAGTATCTTTACCAAGCGCTCTTAAGGCATACGGGCCAGTATTTCCACCCAAACGTGCGCCGTGTTTTTTTAAATATGCCCATAAACCAATAATGTCATCGTTTGGCCAGTTAGCTACAAACTTGCTAAAACTGCCATGTTGCTGAGCTATTTCGTGGATCATGTAGGCATTTTCAGGAATTGTTTTTACCTTTTTATAATTACGAATAATGCGCTCATCCGTTGCTTTTTGCTCAAGCATATCGGGCGGCATCATAAGTAATTTATCAACACTAAACTGCCAAAAAACCTCTCTAAAACCCGGCCATTTACTGTTTATTACCGACCAGTAAAACCCGCTTTGAAATACTTTTCGGGTAAATTCTTCAAGCCAATCGTCGTCACTTAATGCGCTTAATGCTTTTTTAGATAAGGGTTTTGCGATTAATAACTTAAGCATTTTTTCAGAGCCTTTTCGCTCTACAGCTCGCTTATAAATATCGCTAAATTTTTCCATACTTATTAAATACCTCATCACTGCTCATAGGGTTAGTTTACGAGAAAAGCAGCCAATACGTAACCACCCACATTTTCGATGAACTAATCTGTATCCTGCAACTTGACACCTAGACGGCTAAAATGTTTTAATCGTCGCAATTACCCTATTTAAATTGTATTTTGTTAAACCTTTTGCGGTTAAACAAAATACAAAGGGCTAGAAGAGGTGCGTTATTCAGGTAGCGTATGTTAGGAGCGCAAACTCCAGTGAGCATATGTGAGGGGAATACCGCCGAGAGGTAAACGCTTTTGCGAGGCAATTACTTCGGGCGACTAGGTTGAATCCTAGCGACTGTCACCAATAGCTGTTTTAAAGCAGCTTATTAGTTTGGTGGAGAGCTTCTGGTCTTAAATAATAAGGCCGTGCGCCCTATTATTTTAAGCCCATTCGCTCTTCGAATACTGTTCGAACGACGTTAATGCGGCTCACATCATACAGCCTCCTTAATATCTCGAACACCTTATAGGTTCGTAAGAGATGATTCACAACTTCAATTTAGACGACTACGCACTGTGGACAGCGCTTGTTACGCCGTTTGATCAACAAGGTAATGTTGACTACGACACGCTCACAACACTTGTTAGCGAACAAGAAGCGGCACAAAACGGTATTTTACTGCTTGGTAGTACAGGTGAAGGCTTAGCCCTTACGCTTAAAGAGCAGCAAGGCATTGTTGAGCACGTGTGCCAATTAAAGCCCAGTGTACCGCTTATGGTTGCTGTAGGCGGTAGCAATTTAGCCCAACAAAAAGAATGGGTTAGCTATTGTAATCAGCTACCTATTCACAGTTACTTACTAGGCTCGCCGCTTTATGCTAAACCAGGTGCTGTAGGTCAAACACATTGGTACGAAAGCTTATTAAGCGAAAGCGCGCATCCGTGTATGTTGTACAACGTACCTGGGCGCAGCGGTGTAAGCATTCCTATCGAAACCATTGAAAACTTAAAAGCGCACCCAAACTTGTGGGCGTTAAAAGAAGCCAGTGGCAACATCACCCAATTCGAAGCATACCGTCAAGCCGCGCCTAATTTAGCGCTATACAGTGGCGACGATGCACTTATGCCCTACTTTGCCCAAGCAGGTGCAAAAGGCTTGGTTTCGGTTGCGGCCAATGCATGGCCCTTGCAAACACACGAGTTTGTAAGGCGCAGCCTAAGCGGTCAACACCCCAATTTATTTGCTCAGTGGACCCGGGCTATCAATAGCCTATTTGCTGTAGCAAACCCTATTCCCGTTAAAGTGCTAATGCACCAGCAAGGGCGTTTAAATAGCCCACTGTTGCGTCCACCTTTAACGCATCTTGAGTTAACGCAAACCGATTGCATTACCACTGCAAACGACACCATTTTATCTTGGCATTAAACACAGGTTTTTATAATGAGCTGGTTAGAACTACTAAATAATTTAGAATCGGGCGCAGTACGCGCAGCATCACAAAACGAAAGCGGCCAATGGGAAGCTAACGTAAAAGTAAAACAAGGCATTTTAGAAGCCTTTAAAAATGGCACTAACACTGAGTTTGCAGGTGGCTTTGTAGATAAGCATAACCTTGCACCACAAGAATTTAGCACTGAAGATGGCGTGCGTATGGTACCAGGTGGCACCAGTGTTCGCCGTGGTGCATACGTAGCTAAAGGCACGATTATTATGCCACCAGCGTACGTAAATATTGGCGCATACATCGACGAAGGCACTATGGTTGATAGCCACGCATTAGTGGGCTCGTGTGCACAAGTGGGTAAAAATGTACATTTAAGTGCAGCTGTTCAACTTGGTGGTGTGTTAGAGCCAATCGGTGCTAGCCCAGTCGTGGTTGAAGACGATGCGTTTATTGGCGCAGGCTGCGTGATAGTAGAAGGTGTAGTGGTTAAAAAAGGCGCGGTACTTGCACCAGGTGTGCGCTTATCAGCAACCATTCCAGTATACGACTGCGTAAACGAGCGCCAGCTTGAAAAAGGCGAGCCAATTCCAGAATACGCAATTGTAATACCAGGCTCTCGCCCAGCGTCTAACGAATGGGCTCGTGAGCAAGACCTAAGCATGTCGTGTGCGTTAATTGTTAAATACCGCGACGAGCAAAGCGATGCATCATTATTGCTAGAAGAGGTTTTACGATAATGAGCTTTTTGAGCACGCCAATCAAAAACGCTGTTAATACGCTTACACAGCAACTTGATACCCCTTTTTTCGTTTACGACTTAGATAAACTAAACGCACACCTTGCGCGTTTAGTTGCGCAAACCGATGTAAAGCTTTGGTATGCAGTAAAAGCGAACCCGCTCTCTAAGGTTATTCAATGCCTAGACAACGCCGGATTTAACTTTGACGTAGCAAGTAAAGGTGAGCTTGAACAAGTCCTTGCACAAGGTATTAGTTCGCAGCGCGTGCTCAACACAGGGCCTGCAAAGAGCCCTAAACAAATTAAACACTTTATTGAGCGCGGCGTACGTATATTTGTTGCCGAAAGCCTCAATCAAGTACATTGGTTAAACCAACAAGCGCAGCTGCAAAATACGCAGTTGCAAGTTTTATTGCGTGTGCAACTACGCTGGCCTGAAGGTGAAAAAAATCCACTAGGGGGTGACAGCCTAACTCCGTTTGGGCTTGGCTGCGATGAATGGCAAGCACTCAATACTGGCGATTACCCAGCCCTAAGCTTTGATGGCCTACATATTTTCCAGTGGGGCAACATGCTTAGCACGCAAAAGCTAAGCGAGCTGTGGTCGCAAATGATTGCACCGCTTACAGCCCTTGCCAGTAACCTAAATGTAAACCTGAAAATTTTAGACTTAGGCGGCGGTTTAGGTATTCCTTACATACCAAACGATGCAACACTTGAGTGGAATGAATTAATCACCGCACTGGCAAAAATTAAAAAAGGCGCAGGTGTAGACGAGCTTTGGATGGAGCTTGGCCGCTATGCTGTAGGCGAATGCGGTCATTACGCTAACCCCGTTGTTGAGTGCAAACAAAACTACGGGCAACAGCAAGTTATTTTAACCGGTGGTATTAACCACTTATTACGCCCAGCAGTTACAAGCCAAGACTTTCCTGCAGCGCTACTACGCGAATCAACGGCGCCCGAACAAGCAATGAGCTTATATGGCCCATTATGTACTGCCCTTGATTGCTTGGGCGAGCATACCCTACCAAGCGATTTAAACGAGCAAGACTGGCTGGTGTTTAGCCAATGTGGCGCCTATGGTTTTACCGAAAGCATGCCCTTTTTTTTATGCCATGAGCTAGCTGCAGAATACGTATTACAAAATGGCGAGCTCACGTGTGTACGCCAAGCTGAAGATGCTAGCCACTACCTAAGGTAATAAATATGAGCATAACAACCCCCATCAGCCAAGAAAACATAGTAGTTGGAGAAGTGGCAAACGGCTTACCGCTCACCATTCCTGTGTATCGCTTAAAAGGTGATGGCAGCGGGCCAAGCGTGTATATTCAAGCAAATATGCACGGCGCCGAGGTACAAGGTAACGCGGTTATTTTTCAGCTGTTAGAGCAATTAAAACAACTCAATTTAAAAGGCGACATTACCTTAGTGCCTTACGCTAATCCTATTGGTTGTAATCAAAAATCAGGGGAGTTTACCCTTGGGCGATTCGACCCAATTACTGGCACTAACTGGAACCGCATGTATCACTACAATAGTGATTTAGTGACTCAGTTTGCCAAAGATCATAGCCACTACGACGATGCAGCTTTAAAAAATCATTTTAAACAGGCTTTGGTTGATGAAATAGACACAAAACTCAACGGCCCAGCTTATTTACTTAATACCGGTAAACGCATTGCGCTTAACCTACAAAAACTTGCGCACCAAGCCGACATAGTCCTTGATTTACACACGGGGCCTATTTCAAGTAAGCACCTGTACTGTCCAACCTATGCAACCGACAGTGCTCGCTATTTTAATATTGAACATGTGCTGCTTATTCCAAGCGACTTTGATGGTGCAATGGATGAAGCCAGTTTTTGCCCCTGGTGGCACCTAAGTGATGCACTGAGTGCGCAAGATAGGGACTTCAATGTACAGGTTGAAGCCTTTACAGTAGAACTTGGTAGCCAAGAAAAAATAGATTTACAAGAAGCACTCAACGATGCAAACAGCATTTTAAGCTATTTGAACCATAAAAATGTATTGGTAGATGCAGCGCATCAACCTAAGCAGATGACCCGTTATGCGTGCCATTTAGATGACTACTTTGCTTATTATGCCCCTATTGGCGGCATGGTTGAATATGTAGCCCCTCTAGGTGGGCATATTAAAGCAGGTGAGCCCATTGCACATGTATTACGAATGGAGCGCTACTTGAGTGAGCAACCATTACAAACGCTAAGCCTTGATTGCGATGCTGTCGCTATTTTGCATTTTGCCTCGGCAAGCGTAAACCAAGGCACAGAGCTTTATAAGTTTTTTACTAACGTATTTGAGTTATAACGCATCGCGCTATAACTCCCCCTTCTCATTGCGTGAGAGTAAGTTAACTAACTTACTCTATAAGCGGCTATATGCCGCTTTTTTTGATCTGTGATAACACTGTAAACGTAAAGTAACTAATTAAGTGTAAATTCAGTGAAAGTTCACCGTTACATATGTAAAAACACGTTATAATTTATAAATCTCCCCTACTCTCAAAGGAAAAACAATGAGCTGGCGTTATTGGATAGTAGTTACGGCTTTACTTAGCACACCCTCTTTTGCCCAAGAAGAGGTACAAGAAAACGAACAAGATAACGATATTGAATTGGTTAAACAGTGTATTTTAAATGAGGTAATTGGCGGTGATGGAAAACAAACGCTCTATGAACTTCGTGAAAAATGCTCATCACTTGAAGAAGAAAAGCAACTTACTGCGCTGGATAAACGCAAAGCGCGCGAAGAAGTAAGTAAAAAAAACCGAAATGTAATTACACCACATAAACGTAATTACATTTTACCTTTGTCGTATGTATCGCACCCTAACGATCGCCCGTTTGATGGCTTTGACGAACTAACCGATGAGCAAGATGGCGAGCCACTTGATAACCTAGAGGCTAAATACCAGCTTTCTATAAAGGTTCCATTATATGATGACTTTTCAGATGACGACCAAGCCATCTTTTTTGGCTTTACTTTGCAGTCGTATTGGCAGATTTATAACTCAGAGATTTCTTCTCCGTTTCGTGAAACCAACTATGAGCCAGAAATTTTCTGGGTAAATTACCTAGACCAAGAAAACGTACTTTGGGGCGACGAAATGGCCATAGCGCTGGGTATTTCGCACCAATCTAATGGCCGCAGCCAGCCAAACTCTCGTTCATGGAACCGAGTTTATGCCAATTTCATTTGGGAAAACGAAGGCTTTGTATTTAGTTTCAAACCTTGGTATCGCATTGCCGAGGATGAAAAAGACAATATATTAGAAGCCGATGGCGACGACAATCCTGATATTTACAAATACATGGGTTACTTTGAATTTAGCGGTGCCTACCGCTATCATGATCATGAGTTTAGCTTTATGACACGTAATAATTTAAATTCAGATAACCGTGGTGCAATTCAGTTAGATTGGTCATTCCCGCTTTGGGGTCGTTTACGTGGTTACGCCCAGTACTTTAACGGTTACGGCGAAAGCCTGATTGATTACAACGCCGATATTGAGCGTGTTGGCGTGGGTATATTACTTACCGATTTACTTTAATTTATTAATACACCATAAAAAAAGCCAAGCCCTTTTATAAAGTGCTTGGCATTTTTATTAAAGCGTTACTCGTTATTTTTTAACGGCAAACACCCCTTCAAACTCTGCAACAACATCGCTGCCATCAAATATAGTAACAGGTACTACGTAGCTTGCTTTGCCTGTTGTTTCCAGCTCACTTAGCTTACCTTTACAGGTTTGCACATCAACACAACCGCGTGGGTCGGTATTAAGTGGTTTTAAGTATTTTATAGTGGCATCGGCTAATACAATATTACCCTCAAGCCCTGCCTCTTTAAGCGCTAAGTACGTTGCGCCCCAACCTGTTAAGGTTGCTAAGCTGTATATAGAGCCTGCAAACATAGTGTTGTGTAAGTTTAAGTTAGCGTCTAAATCTGCACGCGTTGTAAACTGCCAATCTGTGTAGCTTTCTACTTTTATACCCATTGCATCACTAATTGGGATTGATTCACGCCAAATATTTTGCAGTACTTGCGTCCAATCAGGGTGGCGAAACCAACCCGGCTCACTAGGCTTTTGCTTAATCATTTTGAAATGTTGAACATCGCCATACGCTAAATGGGCTTTTTCTTTTAGCTCATAGCCGTGGCGCTTATAAAACTCAAGCGCACGCTCGCGAGCAAATAACACTAATTCGCCTGCGTTTTGGGTCCATGCTATTTTTTCAAGCTCGTGTAATAAACGGCTACCAATATGCTGGTTACGGTTACCTTCGGCTACGGCCATATAACGTACTTGCGCTTGCTCATGGTTGTTAAAGTGTAAACGGGCCACACCAAGCACATCACCGTTGTTATTTTTTATAAAGCGATGCTCTGAGTCTTGTTCCATATCATCTTGTTCAGAGCCACGAGGCTCATTCCAAGGCGCACGTAGTACTTCCCAACGTAATTGATAGTATGCTTGCCAGTCTTCGCTGCTCTGCGGTGTAGTTACTTGAAACATATATACTCCTGTTGTTTTGCCGTAAATAAAAAATAAAGGCTACGGCATGTAATCCAACTGAATAACTCTTTAACCTGCACATTGGTTTTTACATTAGAAAATTAAAGATTAAGTTGGTTGGAATTATTATGGCAAATACCATACTCCATCTTTTAAACACTGCCAATACGACTTTGGTAAGCAAGCGAAAAAATAACTGTTTTACCCATCGCATCAACTAGTTTATGCTGGGCCTTTAGAGATTGAACATGCACTGAGCGAAGAGTTCTGCCTAGGGGAAATTTACTCTTTGTTGCCTACATGGGTGTAAGCCAGTAGAGTAACGCAGGAGCAGTTACCTAGCCCACTAGGTAACAAATCTCGCGCCGCGATTAAATCGCCCCTAGATTGAACAAACTTTAATCCTGAAAGGTCAACAGGCCCTTAATGTTATGAGCGATTTTATAAACCCTTCAACGGGTGTAGTGAGTAGCCACTTTATTAGCCACAGCCAAGATATTGGGCAACTAGTTTACTGGCATAAATATGCAGGCGATCACATACAGGTTCGCCAATCCGGGCAGCTTCGCTGGCTGCTAATTAACGATACATTGCAATCGGTGATAGCGCTTAACAATCCACAGCGCTTACTATTTCCACATTTAACCTATTTAGCTAAGCAGTGGCAAACCTTAGCACCACCAAATCATATGTTAGAACTTGGCCTTGGCGGTGGCGCTATACGTAATTACTTACAATACACTTACCCGCAGGCACACGTAACATCAGTTGAAAAAAATGCAGATATAATTGCCTGCTATACAGATTTTTTCGCTCTTAAAAGCCAAAGTGACGTGCAGTGTGATGACGCGCAAAATGTACTTAGCAAAGCACATAACTATGACTGGATTATTCTTGATTTATTTAGCCAAATAGATGCACCACGATTTTTGTTTGAACGCGCTTTTTATCAAAAAATATACGATGCGCTAAACGCAGGTGGCACGCTATTTATAAACTTTTTGTCGCAACATGAGTCGCAGTTAATTCAGTTACAGCAATTACTATTTAATGTGTTTGGCGTAAAAGTAAGCCCGAATAAAATTGCGGGCTTTGTGAATCATATTATTATTGTTACTAAAGCTGGTAATTAAACCGATAAGTTAAACGTAACAGGCCCATCGTTACACGAGCTCACTTGCATATCGGCACCAAACTCTCCCGTTGCAACGCGAACTCCCTGCGCTTTAGCTTGCTTTACAAAGTACTCGTAAAGCGCGTTAGCTTGGCTAGGTGTGGCTGCTGATGAAAAGCTTGGACGCATACCTTTTTTAGTATCCGCCGCTAACGTAAATTGCGACACCACGAGTAACTCACCACCTATGTCTTTTAGGCTTAAATTCATTTTGTCGTTTTCATCGTTAAATATTCGGTAGTTACTAACCTTGTGCAATAGCTTATCTGCGGTTTGCTCATCATCTGGTTTTTCAACACCGAGTAACAATAATATACCTTGCTCTATTTGACCGATAACTTGGTTATCAACTTCTACTTTTGCGTGTTTTACACGCTGTATTAACCCTTGCATTTAATTAGTTTCCTCGGTTTTTAGCTCATCATCTATATCAATTTCTGGTGTTTGTGGTACATGGTTAGGGCTAATACAGGCGGTAAATTCGGCCCCTAATAACACCACCACCCACGACAAATACACCCACACAAATAAAATAGGAATAGTGGCTACGG
The DNA here is from genome assembly GCF_001401805.1 of Pseudoalteromonas sp. P1-25. Taxonomy (GTDB): domain Bacteria; phylum Pseudomonadota; class Gammaproteobacteria; order Enterobacterales; family Alteromonadaceae; genus Pseudoalteromonas. The sequence continues at coordinate 59,327 of NZ_LKDW01000008.1, read as the reverse complement.
CGCCGTAAATAACTTCGTAAGAAGGGAAGTGACTTATATAAAGCGCAAATCCCTTTTTAGTCAGCTCAAATAATACAGCGGCAAAAAGCGCCCCAGGTAACGCAGCTCTAATAGATACAGGTGTATTTGGCACTAAGGTGTATAGCATTAAAAAGCCAACCATTGAAAAGCCATAAGGTACCAATTTTAACAAAAAACCACTAAATCCAGGAATGCCCTGATCGGCAAACGACACTAACGATACAATGTACGACGTAACACCAATACTTGCCCCTAATAGTACCGGGCCTAAGCTTAATACCATCCAGTAAACAGCAAAAGAGATCATCATGGGGCGCTTTTTCTTAATTCGCCAAATGCGATTCAGCGTAGCATCAACATTACGTATAAGCAGCAGCGCAATCGCCGCTAGAAAGCCAATACCCACAGCGGTCATTTGGTTAGCATTGCCAGCAAAGGAGCTAATGTGCTCTTTAATAACATCAGATGAAGTAGGTACAAAATTGGTAAACAAAAAGCTTTCTATGGCTATGCGAGTGGACTCAAATCCCGGAAAGGCCGAAAATATTGCCACGCCTACCGCAATTAACGGTACTAAAGAAAGCAAAGTAACATAGGCAAGGTACCCTGCATTAACTGTAATTTGATCGTCTATACAACGGTTAACGTACTGCATCCACCAGCCTGGCTGTTGCCTTAAAAAGGAGATAGCTTGCTGTTTATAAAGGGAGAGCTTATCATTCATACAATTGACTTGTGCTAATCTAATTTTGATTATCATAACAATCAGCACCATAATTTACAGCACTTACTGGTAAATAGGGATCCAAATGAAAAAACAAACATTACTTAGCGTCTCGGTACTGGCCATTACGCTTACTTTATCGGGCTGTCAATCGGCCTATTATTCTGCAATGGAAAAAGTAGGTGTACATAAGCGCGACATTCTTATTGACCGCGTAGAAGAAACCAAAGATTCACAAGAAGAGTCGCAAGAAGAATTTCAATCAGCACTTGAGCGCCTAACAACTTTAATTAATTTTGATGGCGGCGAGTTACAAGATGCCTACAATCAACTTAACGACGATTATGAGTCGAGCTTAGCAGCCGCTAATGAAGTGTCGAGCAATATTAATAAAGTAGAAGATGTAGCAGAAGCTTTATTTGACGAATGGAGCGATGAGCTTGAGCAATACAAAAGCGCGTCGCTTAAACGCGAAAGCAGTAAAAAGCTAGCGGCTACACAACGCCAATTTAGCCAGTTACTGCGTTCTATGCGCAGTGCAGAGAGCAAAATGGAGCCTGTGCTATCCTCTTTACAAGATAACGTACTGTACTTAAAGCATAACTTAAACGCACAAGCGGTTGCCGCCATTAAAGGCGAGTTCACTAATTTAAAACGTGATATTCAAGTGCTGATGAACGACATGAATAAATCAATTGCTGATTCAAACAAGTTTATAGAACAAATGAATAACGCAGGCTAAGTGTTTAAATTTGCCTGACAAAGCCTGCATAATGCAGGCTTTTTTGTTACGTTTTGTTACCTTTGAAGCATTCTTCAATTCACCGATGTTGCTATACTTTTATAAAAATAATAATAGAAAACAACAATGAAACTAAAAACCACCAGCCTTGTATTTATTTGTGGATTACTTAGCGCTTGCGAAACCGCCAATCGCATTGAGGTGATTGCAGGAGAAAACACGCTCACCCCGCAGCATCAAACAGGCGAGCGAAAAGGACGCTTTTATAACCTCTACCCTGGCAAAAAAATCTACCCCACCACCTGCGAAACCGACTGCTACCCACCAAGCCCTAAATTACAATGCAAACAAAACGCTGAAGATTGCCAATTTATTGCTGCGCAAAAGCCAATTAATTTAAATACGGGCTTTACCGTACGCTGGCTAGGACACGCTGGGTTTATGATCCGCACACCTAACGGACAATACGTGCTATTTGACCCTGTAAAAGAGCAGTTCGACTCACCTGTTGATTTAGCCTTTAGGTTAGCCTCAGGGTTTTACAGGCAACCCGGCGATTGGCTTACACAAAACGAGCTTAAAAACTTAAGTGCAGTGATGTACTCGCATATTCATTACGATCACTTTAATAAAGCCGATATAGAAGAGCTTGGTAATAAACCTCGCTACTTAACGCCATTAGGTATGGCCGACAACTTCCCTACTGGTGGGTATAACATTAGCGAAATGGCCTGGTATGCAAAAACCCAGCTTGATGATTTAACGATTCATGCCCTACCAGCGCACCACTTTAGTAGCCGCGTATTGGTGCCCTTTATTTACGAAGATAACGATAAAGACCTATGGAATGGCTGGTTGCTTGAGCAAAACGGCAATACCTTATTTTTTGCAGGCGACACCGGTTATTCAAAGCACTTTAAAGACATTCAGCAAAAATATGGTGATATAGACATATGCCTATTGCCCATAGCCTCGTATTACAGTGAAGAGAACCCTAAATGGTATCGTTATGTACACACCACACCAGAGGATGCACTGAACGCGTCGCAAGATCTTAACTGCAAAGTAATGATACCGTGGGGTTATGGTAACTCAAGTTGGAAAATGGGCGACCGGACAAGCCATTCAGCATTGTTAAGATTGCTACATATGCACAATAAAATGGCTTCAACCACACCCTTATATATTTTAAACGAAGGCGAAAGTATTTCACTGTAACTCATTGCTGAACTGTTTTAGGATGATTGTTATACCTAAATACATATTAACATTGAGAAATTAATGAAAAAACACGCATTAGCTTTAAGCTGTTTATTAAGCGCCCCAGTAATGGCCATTGATGTAGCACACACATCAACCCCAATTACTATTGATGGCGTGTCTGAAAGCGCATGGGATAAAGCAACGTGGCATGATATGCCTCATTTAATGGATGGCACCTTGCCCACATCAGAGGCCGACTTTAAAGGCCGTTACCGCCTATTGTGGGATAAAAACTACCTGTATTTACAAGCGGATATAACTGACGATGTACTTATTGATACGCACCCAGACCCGACCGTAAAATATTGGGATGACGATGCGCTGGAAATTTTTATCGACAGCGATGCCTCGGGTGGGATTCACCAATTTAACCATACTGCAATGGCTTATCATATTGGTCTTGATAATCAGGCTGCCGATTACGGCCCCGATAAAAAGGCCCATTTGTATACCGACCACCTAATCAGTAACTGGAAGCGCAATACCAAAGCGCCCTATAACATCACCTGGGAAGTCGCTATAAAGCTCTACCCTAACGATTACCAAGAAGGCGCTGTAAACACACCCATTACGCTAAGTGAAAAACACGTCATTGGTTTTATGCTCGCGTATTGCGATAACGATGGCAGCAAGGTGCGTGAGCACTTTATGGGCTCTCACGAAGTACAGCCAGTAAACGGCGACAGAAACCGTGGTTTTATAGATGCAGACGTATTTGGCAAAATTACTCTGCTGCCAAAAAGTAAGTAACCACTAACAAAATAATTGAAAACGTAGGTTGGGTTGAGCGCAGCGAAACTCAACGAAAAAATATCCTAGCATCAATTACAGATACTTTGCATTATCGAGTATTTCAGCTATGACTCTTTTACTGCTCACTCCCTTCTCTTTGTGCAAATATTTTTTAAGTGAATTATTCACAAAGAGGATAAGAGGCATTGCCCTTTAGATCTCAATACTAATAACTAAAAACTGAAAGCTTCTCTACTTTAAAAACAAAAAAGCCGCTGTATTTTGCAATACAGCGGCTTTTACTATGCTTATTCTAAAGGCAATTAAGCTTTAGCAGCACGACCCGCACGCTTACGCTCACTTTCAGTTAAGTGACGTTTACGAATACGGATGTTCTCAGGTGTTACTTCTACTAACTCGTCATCATCGATAAACTCAAGCGCTTGCTCAAGTGTGTAGTTCAATGGTGGCGTAAGTGTTTGCGCTTCATCTGTACCAGATGCACGAACGTTAGTAAGTTGCTTACCTTTAAGTGCGTTAACTGTTAGGTCGTTATCACGGCTATGAATACCGATAACCATACCTTCGTAAACTTCAACACCGTGACCGATGAATAATTTACCACGCTCTTGTAGGTTGAATAATGCATTAGTAAGTGCTTTACCAGTTGCATTTGCAATCATTACACCGTTCTTACGTGAGCCAATAGTACCACCTTTATGAGGACCGTAGTGATCGAACGTATGGTACATAAGACCTGAACCAGAGGTAAGCGTCATGAAATCAGTTTGGAAACCGATTAAACCACGGCTTGGGATCATAAAGTCCATACGCATACGGCCTTTACCATCTGGAGACATGTCGGTAAGTTCACCTTTACGAAGACCAATTTGCTCCATGATAGAACCTTGGTGTTCTTCTTCACAGTCAATTGTTACTGTTTCGTACGGTTCTTCTAGTACACCGTCTACTTCACGTAGAATAACTTCAGGACGTGATACAGCTAGCTCGTAACCTTCACGACGCATGTTTTCGATTAAGATACCAAGGTGTAATTCACCACGGCCAGATACACGGAAGCTATCTGGGTTATCCGTTTCTTCAACACGAAGTGCAACGTTGTGTACAAGCTCGTTTTGTAAACGCTCAAGAATGTTACGTGAGGTTACAAATTTACCTTCTTTACCAGCAAACGGTGATGTATTTACAGAGAACGTCATTGTTACTGTAGGCTCATCAACACTTAGTGGAGGTAGCGCTTCAACATTGTTAGGTGCACACACTGTGTCTGAAATTTTAAGCTCACCAATACCCGTTACTGTTACGATATTACCTGCGTAACCACGGTCAGTTTCAATACGCTCAAGGCCTAAGTAGCTTTGCACTGAACCAATTTTACCGTTACGAGTTGTACCATCAGCACTGATGATAGTCACTTGTTGGTTTGGCGCAACAGAACCACGCTTAATACGACCAACACCAATTACACCTTTATAAGAGTTGTAATCAAGCTGAGAGATTTGCATTTGGAAATCACCTTCAGGATCAGCTTCTGGTGGTGATACTTCGTCAACAATCATTTGGAACATAGGTTCCATGTTGTCAGACGGCTCGTCTAAATCTAATGTAGCCCAGCCGTTGATTGCTGAAGCGTAGATTACTTTAAAATCTAACTGTTCATCAGTTGCACCTAGGTTATCAAATAAATCAAAGATTTGATCCATAACCCAATCAGGGCGTGCACCTGGTTTGTCAATTTTATTGATAACAACAATTGGCTTTAAGCCTTGCGCAAATGCTTTTTGCGTTACGAAACGCGTTTGCGGCATTGGACCTTCTTGAGCATCAACAAGTAATAATACTGAGTCAGCCATCGAAAGTACGCGTTCAACTTCACCACCAAAATCGGCGTGTCCCGGGGTATCTACGATATTGATATGGTAATCTTTCCATGAAATGGCCGTATTTTTAGCCAAAATGGTAATACCACGTTCTTTCTCAATGTCGTTTGAGTCCATCACACGCTCTTCGTTACCGCCGCGTGTTTCTAATGTACCTGATTGCTCAAGTAGTTTGTCAACCAACGTTGTTTTACCGTGGTCAACGTGCGCGATAATCGCTATATTTCTTAACTGTTCGATGCTCATATTTTTACTCAGAGAAGTTTATTCTCATTGATCCTGCAAGATCTACGCACTCATCTGCGTTTTCACCAGATGTCCCAGCATAGGATTTAAAAGGGCGCATATTATCCCTCATTAATGACATGGATGAAAGTTTATCCAATATAATTTTAAAAACTTTCTCAATACTTTTACTAAGTATCTGTTTTTTATATGACAATTATATGAAATAAATTTCGGAAAATTACATAAATTGTCGTTTTTTAGCTAATTTGTTGTTTGCTTTGGCACTATTTACTATTTAAGTTAAGCTGATTTAGGTGATTAAAATACGTGCAGAATAAAGCGTGAAATTTTTGCACCAATATGGATATTTTACGCACCACAAAAGTGCAAAGTGCATGACCACTTTTGTGCAATAACAATTTTAGTCTTTATAAACAGCAAGTTAAAATAATGGCATAAAATCGGCTTACCTAAACCCAAAGCATTTAATGCAGCAATAATAAAACCCAACAGTTGGAGGACACATGTCACAATCGGTTTTAGATTTTATTAAAGAAAATGACGTTAAGTTCATTGATTTACGCTTTACTGATACTCGAGGTAAAGAACAACATGTTTCTATTCCTCATCACCAAGTAGATGAAGATTTTTTTGAAGACGGCAAAATGTTCGACGGCTCTTCAATTGCAGGTTGGAAAGGCATTAACGAATCAGACATGGTACTTATGCCTGTTGCTGATTCAGTAAAATTAGACCCATTTACAGAAGAAGCAACGCTTATCGTGCGTTGTGATGTTGTAGAACCATCTACATTACAAGGTTACGAGCGTGACCCTCGTTCGGTTGCTAAGCGCGCTGAAGAGTACATGAAATCTACCGGTATCGCAGACACTGTTTTATTTGGCCCTGAGCCAGAATTCTTCCTATTTGATGATGTTAAATACAAGTCAGATATGTCTGGTTCTATGTACAAAATTGATGCTGTTGAAGCAGCATGGAACTCAGACAAAGAGTATGAAGGTGGTAACACTGGCCACCGTCCAGGTGTTAAAGGTGGTTACTTCCCTTGTTCACCTGTTGACTCTTCACAAGATTGGCGTTCAGCTACGTGTTTAGTACTTGAAGAGCTAGGCCAAGTAGTAGAAGCGCACCACCACGAAGTTGCTACAGCTGGTCAAAACGAAATCGCGACTCGCTTTAATACAATGGTATTAAAAGCGGATGAAATCCAAGAGATGAAATATGTTATCCATAACATGGCTCACCTTTACGGAAAAACAGCCACATTTATGCCTAAGCCTGTTGTAGGTGATAACGGCTCTGGTATGCACTGTCACCAATCTTTAGCAAAAGACGGTGTTAACCTTTTTGCTGGTGATAAGTACGGCGGTCTTTCTGAAGATGCACTTTACTACATTGGCGGTATTATTAAGCATGCTAAAGCAATTAACGCATTTGCAAACGCTTCTACTAACTCGTACAAACGTTTAGTACCGGGTTTTGAAGCGCCAGTAATGCTTGCATACTCTGCGCGTAACCGCTCTGCATCAATCCGTATCCCAGTAGTACCATCTGAAAAGGGTCGTCGTATAGAAGTACGTTTCCCTGATCCAACAGCTAACCCTTACCTAGCATTTGCTTCAATGCTAATGGCTGGCCTTGACGGTATTAAAAACAAAATCCACCCTGGCGATGCTATGGATAAGGATTTATATGACCTACCTGCAGAAGAAGCAGCAGAAATTCCACAAGTTGCATCTTCTTTAGAAGAAGCGCTAGAAGCACTAAGTGCTGATCGTGAATTCTTAACGCAAGGTGGCGTATTTACCGATGATTTAATCGACGCTTACATTGCTCTTAAATCTCAAGAAGTTGAAAAGCTTAACATGACAACTCACCCAGTTGAGTTTGAAATGTACTACAGCGTTTAATACGCTGTAGAGTAAATTATCGATAAGATAATAAATGTGTGTTCTCAAGCCCGCTTAGCGGGCTTTTTTTTATGGTAAATTAGGGTTATCTCCACTAAAGTTATGTAATTACAAAAGATGCAGGGTAGCAATGTGAATTACAGGATATTATTACTATTTTTTGCTTTAGGATTAAGCATTTATAGTTACGCAGGCAATGATAAGATTTATGCTTGGAAAGATAAAAATGGTGTTTTAGTGTTCTCAGATACACCACGCAGCGGCGCGCATGAAATAAAATTAAATAGCCAAGATCTTACTTTGTCTGATGCCGATAAACACACCCCTGATTCACTACAACCAACGCGCCTTAATCGTTTTCAAATTATGATATCGTCACCTACTCATAACCAAACTGTGCGCGAGAACACAGGCTCAGTGTACGTCACAAGCCGAATAACACCGCGTTTTGAGGCAGGCTTTACTGTACAGCTATTTTTAAACGGTAATGCGTATGGGCCTGCAAGCGGTTTATCAACATTTGCTATACGGAATGTTGAAAACGGCACTCATACTTTGTATCTCAAACTTTATAACAAACAAAATCAAGCCATTGCTATCAGTCAGCCTAGCACCTTTGTTATGCAAAGAAAGGCTATAAACTAAGTACAATGACTCAGATAATAAAATTAGCGCAGCAGTATTTACTGATCAAAACTTGCTTGCAAATATTAACGCACTAAAGTGGTGCAAAGATGCCAAACAATCAAAATTTCAGCCCCGAACTTCTTAATGCCATTTGGCAAAACCAAACAACATCGGTCATGTTACTTGATAAAAATTTTATCCTTGTTTATGCCAATACCAGCACTAGCGAGCTACTTGGCCTGGGTAAAAAACGCATTATTGGGCAGACCTTTAACAGCTTATTTAATTACCACTCTGTGGATTTAGAACGCATAGCTCAGTACTCACTTATTGATGGTGTAGATTGCAGCCAGCACAGAGCTGACGTGGTCTTTATAGATTCTCGACATGCGAAAATAGCCATTACATCACGCCAAGTTAAATTTGAAAACGAGCGCTATATTTTGCTCGAGTGTCGTAAAACCGATGAAGAAATAAAACACGACAAAGCCTCTAATCAAATGCATCAATATCAAGCAGCGCGAAATTTGATTAGAGGACTTGCTCACGAAATTAAAAATCCTTTAGGAGGAATACGCGGAGCGGCGCAGTTATTGCAGTACGAGGTGGATCAACAAGAAAGGGACGAATGCGCTGAACTTATAATTGAGCAAGCAGACCGATTACGTGAATTAGTTGATAGGCTACTTGGGCCAAATCAGCTTCCGCAAAAGTCGTATGGCAATATTCACCAAACACTTGAGTCGGTTGTCAAATTAAGCACATTAGATAACTGTAAAAATATTAATCTAGTTAAAGACTACGATCCAAGTATTCCAGATGTGTTTATAGACCAAGGCAAAGTTCAGCAAGTAGTACTTAACATAGTTCGTAATGCTCAACAGGCGTTAGTGGATGGCGGTGAGATAAAAATAAAGACCCGCATTAATCATCAATATCGCCGCCCCGGAAAAGCCCCTAAAAAAGCCTTGTTGATCCAGGTTTCTGATAATGGACCAGGCATAGACCCTAGCGTTCGCGAGACATTGTTTTACCCGATGATCACCAACAAAGAAGGTGGCTCAGGGCTAGGGCTTTCAATCGCACAAACGCTCATCGATCAGCACGATGGTTATATAGACTGCGATAGCTGGCCTGGCCATACTGAATTTAATATCTATCTGCCTTTTGCAGATTAATGTTTTGGAGTTGGCATGAAAACAGTTTGGCTTGTAGATGATGACGCATCAATTCGCTTTGTATTAGAAAAGGCGCTAACACGTGCAGGATTTGAAGCAGAAAGCTTCGCCAATGCGCAAGACGTGTTAAGTGCGCTAAAATTTAGCCAGCCAACCGTGCTGGTATCTGACGTACGGATGCCAGGCATGGATGGCATGGCACTGCTTGAACTGATAGCAGAGCAAAACCCTGGGCTGCCGGTTATTATAATGACCGCGCACTCAGATTTAGACTCTGCAGTTAACGCGTTTCAAAAAGGCGCGTTTGAGTACTTAGCCAAACCCTTTGATTTAAACGAAGCAGTGGCCTTAATCGAAAGCGCCTGCAGAGCAAACTCAACTAAAAAAACCAAACGTAAACAAGCCCCACCTAAAAGTGCCCATATTATTGGCGAAGCCCCTGCGATGCAGGAAGTGTTCAGAGCGATAGGTAAACTTTCGGCTTCAAGTATGAGTGTACTCATTAATGGTGAGTCAGGCACAGGTAAAGAGCTTGTGGCCAGTGCTTTACATAACCACAGCCCGCGTAAAGAAAACCAGTTTATTGCATTAAACATGGCCGCTATTCCAAAAGAGCTTGTGGAGTCTGAGTTATTTGGCCACGAAAAAGGCGCATTTACGGGTGCCGATAGCGTTCGTAAAGGCCGCTTTGAACAAGCCAATGGCGGCACACTGTTTTTAGATGAAATAGGCGATATGCCACTGGATGTGCAAACACGTTTATTACGCGTACTCGCCGATGGTGAGTTTTACCGTGTGGGCGGACACCAAAGTATTAAGGTTGATGTACGCATTATTGCTGCAACGCATCAAAATTTAGAAGATTTGGTAAAACAGGGTAAATTTAGGGACGATTTATTTCATCGTTTAAACGTTGTGCGCCTTCGTTTACCAGCTCTTAGAGAAAGAACCGAAGACATCGAACGCTTAGCGCAACACTTTTTACACAAAAGCGCAAAAGACCTACAAGTAGAAAGTAAAGTTCTCAGCCCAAAAGCCACAGAGCAACTTAGGCTATTTAGCTGGCCTGGTAATGTGCGCCAACTCGAAAATACCTGTCGCTGGTTAACCGTTATGGCCCCTGGTGAATTAGTAAGTGAGCAAGACCTACCACCAGAGATCATTGATGCGGCGCCTGTTCAACAAGAAGGTGATTGGCTTGATGCGTTTCAGCAATGGCTCAACCAAGAGCTTAAGCAAGGTAAAGAAAATATTTGGCCTGATATTCAAGCACAACTTGAAACTCGCCTGATAAAAACAGCATTAGCTAATTGCTCTGGCCATAAACAAGATGCAGCCATAAAAATTGGCTGGGGGCGCAACACGTTGACCCGCAAATTAAAAGAGCGCAATATTAACTAGTTTCTAACTGTTACTCGTTGGCCTTAGGATGAAATTAATAGAACACATTCCATTATTTAAACAAATGGAAATAGTGAATAGATTGCACTTTTTTAAAGAATTCACCCTTGCTGAACGCCAAGTGCTACTAGAGTCGTTTGGGTTATTGTATTTAGTTAACCAGCATCAGTATTTATTTAAACAATACGATAACGACAAACGCTTATACATTGTATTAAGTGGTGCGTTACTTGTTTTTAAACATAACCACTTGCTGGAGCTTGGAACTATAGAGCCCGGTGAGTTTATCGGTGAAGGCGCATTTATAAATAACCGCGAGCGCAGTACGAGCGCTCGCGCTAAAACCGACACCATAGTACTTGCCATTACCCCAGAAGCACTGACTCGCTTACCAAATGTGATACGCGAAAAAATTAAAGACCGAATTATAGAGGGCATGAGCTTACGCATTGCTAAACTTAGTGAGCACATAGAAACCCACGGTTAGATCAATCCATATAAACAATCTGCAATGAGCAATCAAGCCAACCGGGATTATTTACGTGTGCCGTAAATGTGTAAGTATCGGATGGTTTAGCCCCAAAGGGTGTATTTACCAATGGCTGTGAGTGGCTGTATGTTTGCGAGTAGGATTTATAATAAATAACAACATAACCATATAAATACTCCCACTTCAGTCTCACTACTGCACCACTGGGTAGCGTAAAATCAACATGCTCATTTACAAATTTGACCACTAAATCATTGTATTTATCGTCGCTGCATTGGGTTGTTCTTAGCTGCTTAGGCATAACAAATTGGCTATTGCTATCTGCATTTTTTAAATAAAAGCCTATATTGCCATCGCCATAAAAATGATTTGATCGCGTTGTATAGTTAACTTGTGGCTCGTAACCTAGCCCCTGCATAATAGTAGCTAGCTGCTCTGTCTCTTTTTGGTAAATTTTATCACTTGATAAAAGCAATGTGGCTTCACCAAAATCCGATGGGATATCTAGCTCTACGTATTCAAAAGGGAGGTTTTGTGCATTTAGTGCAGCGTCTAGCTGTTTGCGTTGCTCCTCTTGCAAGTTTTCGCTAAAAACATAAACAGTTGGTTGTTGGCACGCAGTTAATAGAAGTACCCACGCACAAATTAAAATTCCACTTTTCATAGTTACCCCTATTGATTACAAATGTAGTCTAGTAGAAGTAACTATTGATAGCAAAATTAACGTGTTTGGCTATCCAACCATGCATCAACACTTTGTCGAGTGTATAAAACTTCGTTAAATAAGCGATGACGTTCAAATTCTAACTTTGATTTTTTAAGTGGATCACCACTAATTAGCCGACTGTGCGTATCATTGAACTTAGAAATAACCGAAAAACCGCGTTCATCTTTCTCTTTTTCTGTTTTTACCGAGTTAGCCAGGTGAGCTCTTACATCATCTGCTGTCAGCATATCTGAATTATCTAAGCCCATTAGCTCTTTTTTCATTGCTAATCTAATGCCCATTTACTGCTCCAATTATATGCAGACCTAAACAATTAAAACGGTTAAATTCTTACCATTTATGTAGGTACACTTTTTATTTGCCAAAGCAATAGCAAATAGCACACCAAATTTTTGCCAGAGCATACGCATCAAATGCTGCAGTTTTTTTAAAGTTGAAAAAGTTTTATATTTATCACACTTTTTTTATCCCGCTAGGGCGCGCTTGCTAGGTGCAAAAAACAGTGCAAGCCTTTATACTTGCTGCTTATGCGCCACCAACAGAGATAACCATGTCAGAAGAATATATAGAAATTGAACTTGAAGAAGAGCCCATAGAGCTTTGTAAATTACTAAAAGTACTCGATTTAGTAGAAGGTGGCGGTCAAGCTAAAAACCTTATAGCTGAAGGTTATGTTGGGGTTAACCATGAAATATGTACAATAAAACGGAAAAAATTATACAGTGGCGATGTACTTGAATTTGATGGCGAGCTTTTTCAACTCACTTTAAGTGAAGATGCAACCCCTGTAGAGCGCCCAGTGGTAACAACCCAGCCGCAGGTAGAAAAAGCGCCCAATGAAACAGCGCAAAAGCCTGCAAAAAATAAAAGAAAACGCACTAAAAAACCAAAGGTTGATGAAAAAACAGGGCGCCGCCCTATCTCATTTGGCTAGCCATTAGCGCTTTGTGCCATTTTTATTATATGTATAGGCTCGCTTGAACAGTGAGCCTTTTTGCTCTTTAATTACCTCGTAAATTACAATAAAAACAAGGTAATAATATGGCAACCTCCGTCACCCCTAATTGGTTTAAACCCGCCCTATGGGCAGCACTTATTTGGAATTTACTAGGTGTTTTTGCATTTGTAATGCACCTTATGATGACCCCCGAAATGATAAGTAAACTCCCGCTAGATCAACAAGCTGCCTATTCAAACGTGCCTTTGTGGTCGACCATTGCATTTGCTGTAGCGGTATTAGGTGGCACCCTTGGCTGCATACTACTACTGGCCAAAAATGCGCTTGCAACACCTACATTTGCGCTATCGTTGGTAGCGATATTTATTCAGCAGTTTTATAACTTCTTTGTGATAAATAGCATTAAAATGCTGGGGATAAGCGCAGTGTTTATGCCTATTTTAGTGATTGTTATTGCGTTTTTGCTTTTATATTTAAGCATAAAAAGCAAACAGCAAGGTTGGTTAAACTAACCTTACCTCCTTTTTTAAACTCATTTTTTGCTACTTGAAAAAACAATTTTAGGTAGCACTTCTATACTAAGACTGTCTAAAAAACATGCATTGCACAACCTGCTTTTTAGCCTGATTTGTCATATTTATTATCTCTGGTATGCACTTTGCAAACTAATGGCAAATAAACACGTTATTTTATCAAGGACATAATCCTAACTATCAAAGGGGCAAAAAATGAATAGTTTCGACACCCAACAACAATTAACGATTAATGGCGAGCAATACCATATTCACTCACTTAAAGGATTAGGCGACAAAGCAAAGCGATTGCCCTTTTCTCTCAAAGTATTACTAGAAAACCTGCTACGCAATGAAGATGGTGTAAATATAAAAGAACAAGACATTCAGGCCCTCCTTGACTGGGACCCTAAAGCAAAACCCTCAGCTGAGGTGGCTTTTACACCCGCCCGTGTTGTCATGCAAGATTTTACAGGTGTTCCCGCCATTGTTGATTTAGCCGCTATGCGTGATGCAATGGAAAAGCTAGGGGGCGATCCTGCAAAAATAAACCCGCTTTCTCCTGCTGAACTTGTAATAGATCATTCTGTACAAGTAGATGGCTACGGTGACGACGGTGCGTTTGATTTAAATGCCAAGCTAGAGTACGAGCGTAACAAAGAACGCTACGAATTTTTACGCTGGGGGCAAACTGCTTTTGATAATTTAAAGGTAGTCCCACCTGCTACAGGTATTGTTCACCAAGTAAACTTGGAGTTTTTAGCGCGTGTTGTTTTTAACGACAATAAGAACGGAAAATCAATAGCCTACCCAGACACCCTAGTAGGGACTGATTCGCACACCACCATGATTAATGGCTTAGGTGTGCTAGGCTGGGGCGTAGGCGGTATCGAAGCCGAAGCCGCCATGCTTGGACAACCGATTAGCTTACTTATTCCTCAAGTGGTGGGCTTTAAATTAAATGGCCGTTTACCCGAGGGTACCACTGCTACCGATTTAGTACTTACCGTTACCGAAATGCTACGAAACCATGGAGTGGTGGGTAAATTTGTTGAATTTTATGGTGACGGCCTAGCTGATTTACCGCTAGCTGATAGAGCAACTATTGCTAACATGGCGCCAGAGTACGGTGCAACATGTGGTATTTTCCCAATTGATGATGAAACCATTAACTACCTGCGTTTAACAAACCGCGATGAAGATCACCTTAAACTGATTGAAGACTACGCTAAACACCAAGGCTTATGGCGCCATGAAGGCGACGAAGCGCATTACACCGATACCCTAGAGCTTAAATTAGACGATGTAGTGCCAAGCCTTGCAGGTCCTAAGCGCCCACAAGACAGAATTACACTTGATAAAGCTGGTGATGTGATAGGCCAGCACCTTAAAGGTTTCCAAGATGAGCGTATGGCGCGTCGTGATAAAAGCGATATTGAAGAAGCACGCATTGAAAGTGAAGGCCCAACCACTAACCCAGATGAACCAGTAGACGAAGCGCAGTTTATGGGGGCAGCCAAAGTAAAATTTAAAGGCCAAGAATTTGAGCTAAACGACGGTGCCTGTGTTATTGCCGCCATTACAAGCTGTACAAACACTTCTAACCCCAGTGTAATTTTAGCCGCAGGCTTAGTAGCTAAAAAAGCCAAGCAGCTAGGTATTAACGTAAAACCTTGGGTTAAAACATCGCTTGCACCGGGCTCACAAGTGGTCACCGACTACCTTGAAAAAGCCGACCTAATGGATGACCTAGAGGCATTAGGCTTTAATTTGGTCGGTTATGGCTGTACCACGTGTATAGGTAACTCAGGCCCGCTTGCAGATGAAATTAGCGAAGCTATTCAAAAACACAAATTGGTTGTAAGCTCTATTTTATCGGGTAACCGTAACTTTGAAGGGCGTATACACCAAGACGTTAAAATGAACTTTTTAGCCTCGCCTCCACTTGTGGTAGCGTATGCAATTGCAGGGCGTACAGACATAGATGTATATAACGAGCCACTTGCGCAAGATGAAAACGGTAACGATATTTACCTTAAAAACATTTGGCCAAGCGTAAGCGAAGTCAACGAACTAGTACAAAAAACGGTAACCAAAGAAATGTTCGAAAAAAGCTATGCTAACGTATACGAAGGCGACAGCCGTTGGCAAAAAATTCAAATACCTGATGGTAAGCTCTACGATTGGGATGAGGGGTCAACTTACATCAAAAAAGCACCATTCTTTGAGGGCATGAGCGTTGAGCCACCAGGCGTGCCAACAATTGAAGGGGCGCGTTGTTTGGCTAAACTTGGCGATTCAGTAACAACAGATCATATCTCTCCTGCGGGGGCAATTAAAGCTGAAGCGCCAGCCGGTATTTACTTACAGGAAAAAGGCGTAGAAAAAGCGCAGTTTAACTCGTATGGTTCTCGCCGTGGTAACCACGAAGTGATGATGCGAGGCACATTTGCAAATGTTAGGCTTAAAAACTTACTCGCCCCAGGTACTGAAGGTGGCGTTACTCGCACCCAACCTGATGACAAACTTGCCAGCATTTACGATGCCGCAATGGAATATGAAAAAAGTAACACACCATTAATTGTGTTAGCGGGTAAAGAGTACGGTACTGGGTCATCACGCGATTGGGCAGCAAAAGGCTCGCTTTTATTAGGTGTAAAAGCGGTGGTTGCACAAAGTTATGAGCGTATTCACCGCTCTAACCTTATTGGTATGGGTGTTCTGCCTTTACAGTTTAAAGAGGGTGAAAGCCACGAATCATTAAACCTAACTGGCCAAGAGCAATTTGATATTGAAGGTTTGTACGATAAAACGAATGAAGTGAGCATTATTGCCACTAATGCTGAGGGGAAAAAAGTCAGCTTTAGTGCCGATGTACGTATAGATACCCCTAAAGAGTGGGATTACTACAAACACGGCGGCATTCTACAATACGTTTTACGTAATATGCTTGACTAATCATATACTTAAAACTAAAAAGCCTAGCAGTTGCTAGGCTTTTTTATGCGCGAATATTTCATCGCTTTTTACAAGCAAATTATACTTGCCTAGTACCCACCTATACTTTGTATTTCTTTACTGCGTTGCTCTAATTTTTGCTTTGCCTTTTCGGCATCTTCAAACAGTTTTTGAATAGATTCAGCGTTGTAAACGGTAGGTGTAGGTGGCTGGATACTCTTTTTTGAAGTGTTCGCACTGCTTAGAATTGAAGTATCTTCTGCAGCTACAACCGTTACATCACGGGCATCAAGTGTTACCTCAATGCTTTTACCATCTTCATTAGGCGTATCAGAAAAATGCCATTGGCCGTTTGTATCTTGCCACTTATAAATTTTGCTACCTGGTTTAATTGTTGCGGCATCACTGTTTACACTTTGCGCAATTTTATCGCCCGCTTGCTTTGCACCTTGCACAGCCTGATTAAGCGTATTAGTAGATAACGCGACCATTTTTTCTTTAATTTTGTGAGATTCAGCACTAATTAACGAACCAGAAAGCCACGTTTGGCCATCAGGCTTTTTAAGGTAAAACAAAGAGATAACAGCAATGATCATGACTGATATTGCCAAGTAGGTGAAGTATTTCATAGCGTTCCTGCTTAAAAATGAATCCTTGAAAAACAATTCTAATAAAAAATTCTTAATCAGGCAATTTTTTTGCAATAAAAAACGCAACCTAAGTTGCGTTTAAATAGTTGTTTAGTATTCGCTTTTTTAAATACCGTCGCCGTCAATATGCAGCCCGCATTCGCGGTTTAAACCAAAAAAGCGCGTTTCTTCTTCGCTCATACCCGGCTCTAGTTTACGCGTAGTGTGCACATCACCCATCGACACATAACCTTGCTCCCATAACGGGTGGTAAGGTAAATCATGCTTAGTAAGGTATTGGTATACATCGCGGTTTGACCATTCAATAATTGGGTATACTTTTACCGTACCTCGGCTTATTTCGACAAATTGTTTGTCTGCTCGGGTCGATGATTGGTCACGGCGCAGGCCACTAAACCAGGTACCTGCACCTATTTCTTTTAATGCACGTGTCATTGGCTCAACTTTATTAAGCTGATTATATTGCTTAATACCGGCTTCGCCTTGTTCCCACAATTTACCGTACTTAGCTTCTTGCCACGCTGGGCTTAGCTCGGCTTTATACACTTTTAAATTAAGTGATAAACGCGTAGTCATTTGTTCAATAAACTGATACGTCTCTGGAAATAAATAACCTGTATCGGTTAATACCACAGGAATATCAGGACGCTGCGATGTTACTAAATGCAGCATTACCGCCGCTTGAATACCAAAACTTGATGATAAAAAAGCGGTATCCGGTAAGTGCTCTAGCGCCCATGCAACACGCTGCTCCGCACTCATTGGTGCTAGTATGCCGTTTGCATCTGCAAGCAATGCCGCTTGGCTTTGCTTATCAAGCTGTAATATGTTTTTAAATTCACTCATGGTCAATTTTAAACCTCACCCACGCGCTGCGTGGGTATTTAATTTAAGCGTGAAAATCGGTTACTGATACTTTTACTTCAGCAACAATGCCTTTGCGAATTACAAAGTCACCAAAACATTCACCGTCGTTTCGCTCGCTTGCCCACTGGCCAATTAGCTTATCAAACGCGTCTAGGTAAACATCTTCACCTACGTTTTCTAGGTACAGTTTTGGAATGCGTGTACCTTCTAAATTACCTCCTAGGTAAACGTTGTATTTACCAGGGCCTTTACCTACTAAACCGGCTTCTGCAAGCATTGCGCGGCCACAACCGTTAGGGCAACCTACAACACGCATAATAATACTGTCATCAGGTATGCCATGCTTAGCAAGTAGCGCTTCGGTTTTTTCAATTAAGCTGGGTAAGTAACGCTCAGCTTCAGCCATAGCAAGCGGACACGTTGGTAATGCTACACATGCCATTGAGTTTTTACGTTGCTCAGTGTCTTTGTCATCAATTAGGCCGTGGTTACGAGCAATTTCTTCAATGACTGCTTTTTGATCGGCAGGTACCCCAGCAATAATTAAGTTTTGGTTAGCCGTCATGCGCATATCGCCTTGGTGCACTTCTGCAATTTTACGACAACCTGTTTTTAATGGCTTACCTGGGTAATCTAAAATACGGCCGCTTTGAATAAATAGCGTTAAATGGTGTTTACCATCAATGCCTTCTACCCAACCGATACGGTCGCCACGGTGAGTAAACTCATAAGGGCGACTTGGCGCAAAGCTTACACCAGCACGTTTTTCTACTTCCGCTTTAAATACATCTGTGCCAACGCGGTCTAGTGTGTATTTAGTTTTTGCATTTTTACGGTTTGAGCGGTTACCCCAATCGCGCTGCACTGATACAACGTGCTCAGCAATTTTCAGTGTGTGCTCAAGTGGGATAAAACCAAAGTCATCTGCTTTTCGCGGATACGTAGCCGTATCACCGTGAGTCATAGCAAGGCCACCACCTACGAGTACGTTAAAGCCCACAAGCTTGCCATCCTCTGCAATAGCGACAAAGTTTAAGTCGTTCGCATGCACATCAACTTCGTTGTTAGGCGGAATAGTGACCGTGGTTTTAAACTTACGCGGTAAATACGTTGAGCCTAAAATTGGCTCTTCTGTGGTTTCTGCCTTTTCGCCATTTAACCAAATTTCAGCGTATGCTTTTGTTTTTGGTAATAAATGCTCAGAAATTTTTGCAGCCCACTCGTACGCTTCTTGGTGCAGCTCTGACTCAACAGGGTTAGTTGTACATAGTACGTTACGGTTTACGTCACCTGCAGTTGCTATAGAGTCAATGCCAACGCTATTTAGCATTTGGTGCATGCCTTTAATATTTGGCTTTAATACACCATGAAATTGAAACGTTTGACGTGTTGTTAAACGAATACTGCCGTAGCTTGTTTTTTCATCGGCAAATTTATCAATTGCAAGCCATTGCTCTGGCTTGATGATACCGCCTGGCATACGTGCACGTAGCATTACATTGTGCAACGGCTCTAGCTTTTGCTTTGCACGCTCTGGGCGTATATCGCGGTCATCTTGCTGGTACATACCGTGAAAACGTATAAGTTGGAAGTTATCGGCTGTAAAACCACCGGTAATTTCATCTTTTAAATCTTGCTCTATGGTGCCACGTAAAAAGTTACTTTCTCTTTTTAAACGTTCGTTATCAGAAAGTTTTACGTTTTTATCTTGTTCGCTCATTTTAAATCCTAAATTTGTTACAGTGACGGCTGCTAGCTGTTAATAAAATAAGAAACGTGATTAATACACGTCTTTCTGATAGCGGTTAGCGCTACGTAAGTCTTTTAAATATTGCTCGGCGTCTTCGTAGCTTTTACCGGTGTTTTCGCTGATGATATCAACTAAGGCATTGTGTACATCTTTTGCCATGCGGTTTGCATCGCCACACACATAAAAATGAGCACCCGCTTCTAGCCACTCAAAAATTTCTTTTGAGTTTTTGCGTAGTTTGTCTTGAACGTATACTTTTTCGGCTTGGTCACGGCTAAATGCAACGTCAACTTTGCTTAATAAGCCTGATTTTAAATAACCCTGAATTTCTACTTGGTACAAGAAGTCTTGTGTAAAGTGTGGGTTACCGAAAAACAGCCAATTTTTGCCTTGTGCTTCTCGCGAGTCACGCTCTTGTAAAAATGCACGGAATGGCGCAATACCGGTACCTGGGCCAACCATAATAATGGGGGTATTATCATCGCTAGGTAAGCGGAAGTTATCGTTATGCTCACTGAATACTTTAACTTTACACCCTTCTTCAGCACGACGCGCTAAATAACCAGAGCATCCGCCTAAATGTTCGCTGCCAAAGGCGTCAAACTCAACTAACCCTACCGTTAAGTGCACTTCTTCTTCAACCTCGCTTTGGCTTGAAGCGATTGAGTACAAGCGCGCTTGTAGTTTACGTAGGCAATCAACTAAAGTTTGTGCATCTATTTTTGCAGGATTTTGTGCCACTACATCAAAGATTTGACGGGGTTCAATGTATTCACGCATCGCAGCTTTATCTTCTACAAGCTTAAGTAGCTCAGGTGTGCCCGTTGCAACTGCGTATTTTTCTACAAAGCCAGGATATGACTGAGTAAGCTCTAACTTTTCGATTAATGCATCGCGAATAGACAATGACTCTTCGCCCACTTTTACCTGTGCACTTGCATCGATTTGCGTGTGTGTTAGTAGCTCATCTACACGCGCTTCGTCATTTAAAAAGTACACACCTAATGAGTCACCAGGTAAGTAGGTAATGTCTGAACCTTCAAGCGAAATCTCAACATGGCGAACATCTTTAGTAGAATCACGCCCTGTAATTTTTTGTACGGTAACAAGCTCTGCCGCAAATGGGTTTTGCTTAGTGTATTGGCTTGCTGCCGCTGTTGGCGCACCAAATGGCATAGAAACGACTTGCCCGCCTGCTGCGTCTTGCTGTGCTTTTAAATCAGGTTCGAATGCATCAAGTGCACCAGTGATCCACGTGGCTGCTTCGTCATCATAATCAACATCTAGGTCGGCACGTTGGAAAATAGTTTCTGCGCCAAGTTTGTTTAAACGCGCTTCAAAGTCTTTTGCTGTTTGACAGAAAAACTCATAGCTAGAATCACCTAAACCAAGTACGGCGACTTTAACACCATCAAGCTTAGGTGCTTTTTTGGTGGTTAAAAACTCATACAATGTTTCAGCGTCTTCAGGTGGTTCACCCTCACCGTAGGTAGATACAACAACGGTTAAAAACTTTTCTTTTTTCAGGGCTGTAGGTTTGTAGTCAGACATGCTCACAAGTTTTACAGCTAAACCGCGCGACTCTGCTTGCTCTTTAAGCTTAGTCGCCACACCTTTTGCATTACCCGTTTGCGAGCCATACAAAATAGTTAACGGTGCAGCATCGCCTGCAGCGGCCGTAGGCGTTTGCCCACCAAGAGCTGACGCGTTTGCATTTGCTGCTAAGTAACCACTTACCCACGCCTGCTGAATCGGATTAAGTTCTGCCACTAAGCCTTGCAGCTTTTGTACTTGCTCTTGCGTTAGCGGGCTTGCCGCTGCGTTAAGTTGACCTAACAACATGAATTTGTTCCCCATAACCCTGAAAATTACATACAGCCCACGTTATGCGCTGTTCAAAATGAGTTTTACCCCACCCAGAGTAACTCTGCTGAGGTTTTATTAGTGTGCAGGATAGCGGGCTATGCGGTGAGAAAAAAAGAATAGAATCTGCTTTGTTATTCCATTTAGTTATTAATTTATATTAAGACCTTCAAAAACAGCTTAAAGGCTTATTATTGCTATTTTATTAATTTTTCATTTAACAATTTTGTAACCTAACGCAGATAGTGTATGTTATTTACTCAACTATAAAAATAGGAACAATCATGTCACACGGGACATACAAAAATAAATTACTTAGCACGGCATTACTCATTGCCGCCACCCCAGCAATGGCCAATATCACAAATGGCGGCTTTGAGCAGTGGACAGGGAATACCCCTGACGCATGGACTACCATTGATAGCGGCATTAATGTATCGCGCTCGACCAATATCATAAATAACGCAAACAGCGCAGCAGCTGTTAACGTAACCACCGGCTCGCAAAGCAATACCGACTTATTACAACAAGTCAGTGTGGAAGCTGGCAAAACATATGATTTCTCCGTGGATGTATATCACACTGAAGGAAATATAAGAGCTCGCCTTTATGTAGATGGCTACCAAGGGTACTCTAACCAAGCACAAACTAACCAATGGCAAACTATTAGCCACAGCTATACGCCAAGCAGTAACAAAACCATTAATGTGGGTTTACGTTTTTACGATATGAGCGGCTTTGACGGCAATGAAACCGTTTATGTAGATAACTTTTTGCCTAATACAGACGGTGGCGCTTCAGGCAGCTGTAACGACCATAGCCTTACCTTAACACTTAATACCGATAACTACGGCAGCGAAACCAGCTGGGTGATTAATAACAGCCAAGGTAGCGGTATCGCAAACGGCAGTGGCTACGCCTCAAATACGCAATACAATGAGCAAGTTTGTTTAACTGATGGTACTTACTCTTTAGTTATGAGCGACAGTTATGGCGACGGTATGTGCTGTAATGTTGGTAACGGTAGCTATAGCCTAACTTATGGCTCTACAGAGCTTGCAAGCGGTGCAAGCTTTAGCAGCACTGATAGCACCACGTTTGAGCTAGGCAGTGGCTCTGGCGGTGATACTGGTGGCGGCACTAACCCAACACCCACAGGTTACTACGTAACAACTCAGGGTTTATCGGGCTATGCATTAAAAACTGAGCTTTATAACATTATCAAAAATCACAGCTCGCAAGGTTACTCAGCTATTTGGAATTTTTACGACTCCTCAGCACGCGATAAATACTTTGAAAACGATAACAGTATTTTAGATATGTATAGTGAAAAGCCAAATGGTAGCGACAGCTATACCTATACCGCGGTGAGCGATCAGTGTGGTACGTATAACAGTGAAGCCGATTGCTATAACCGTGAGCATTCATTCCCTAAAAGCTGGTTTGGTGGCACTGTTGAACCAATGAATTCAGACGTGCACCACATCTACGCTACCGATGGGTATGTTAATTCAAAACGCAGTAACTTCCCGTTTGGTGAAGTAGCAAGCGCAACGTTCACATCAACAAATGGCAGTAAATTAGGCAGTGCCACTAGTTCATTAAATTACACAGGAACGGTTTTTGAACCCATTGATGAATTTAAAGGCGACTTTGCACGCGCATACTTTTACATGGCAACTCGCTATGAGAACGTAATTGGCTCGTGGCAAAACAACACAACCGCCAGTAATGCAGTCCTTAACGGTACTAGTAATCAAGTATTCGAGAGTTGGGTGGTAGCTATGCTACTAAACTGGCATAACGCCGACCCTGTTAGCCAAATGGAGCTTGACCGAAACCAAGCAGCTTTTGAGTTTCAGGGGAATCGCAACCCATATATCGATCACCCTGAATTTGTTGAGATGATTTGGTAATAACTTTTAGCCCCAGCATTAACTGGGGCTTTTTAATACCTGAACTTTTTGCTCAGCAATAAGTGACTCCACATACCGCTTTTCTAAATCCCACGGATGACGCTTCCAGCCCTTAAAACCAAAGCCGATAATATACACCTGTGCTTGCTGCTTTAAAAAGTACTCTATGGCTAACATTCCTGAACTGGGTGTTTTAGCTCTAAAAGCAGGTTTACCAAACGTATATAAGTGTTTTAATAATGCTGTTTTATCGTGCTGGGCGATGCGACTCACGTTGGCGTGCGGGCTATATTTACGTATTATTTCATCACCATGGTCAATACAGCCCCTGCGGTTAATTAGCTTATAAAAAGGTTGGGTAAATAAGCTAGGTTTTGGGTCGGTGATCATGACATTTTTCAGCTGCGTTATATCTATACATGGAAACGCTGCGCAAAGCATTGCGCCTTGCTTACCTCTTCCTACTAGCCATAAATCAGTACATTTTTGGCCTAAGTTTGCAGGCATATTTGCACACATATTAAAGCGCACCACTCTATCAAAGCTGCTTAAGGCTTTACTTACATCCTTTTCGACGGGGCAATTACCTATAATCAACACTGTTTGCTTAGTCATTTTACACTCCTTGTACCTTTAATAGCGCATACTAACGTGCCCGCTATTCTTTACCAGCAAACTTATATTAAACTTTTTTTTCAGCCACTCGCCTGTGCGGTAAATTAGCAGGCACTACTTTTGATTTAAGGCCTGCTCTGCACGCGCTATTGATTCGTAGCGCTTGCCTGTAATTTTTATCAGCCATACTTTATCTGTAAAGGTGCGGCTTAAATACACTGTTTGCCCATTTGGGATTTGCGGCATAAAAGAAGAAATAGATTCCCACTTGCCACCAATCTGCTCTTTTAACTTCAGGCTGGCGTTAAAGTGCGTTCCCTCTGCGTTTGGCTTTACTTCAAGCGCCGTCATTTGAGTATCATCACCAATTTCTATCATTGCACTTTTATTTAATAGCGTGAGTAGCTGAGGCTGATGCGTGGGGCTTAGGTTTTTTAAAGCCTGTTCTATTTTACTATCTACCGTAATCTCATTCTGTAATTTATAAATACTGGCTTTAATTGCAAAAACAGGCTCTGCGTAACTAGAGTTTGTAAAAAACAGTGAACTGATAAGCACTAAAATAGCACTAGTGAATTTATTAGACATATTATATCTCCTTATTAAAATCGAATTGAGCATACCTTATATTTTGTTAAAGTGAACATAAGCTATTAATATTCATAATATTCTTTATATTAATAAGCATGAATATGCGCTTTTAGGCTATTTATAAATACAAATTTTAGCGATAATAAAACGCTTAACTAATCAAATAAGAGCAAAGGGTATGCAAGCATTAGGAATGGAGTTGAAGCGCCTTAGAGCAAATAAAAAGTGGACGCAAGCTTTTGCAGCGCGTGAAATTGGAATTCAACAGTCGTACCTTTCAAAGCTTGAAAATGGACAGTTTATCCCTTCAGCTGAGGTGATTGAAAAGCTTAAACTTTGCTATGGCCAAACCTGTTTTGACAAATGCCTACCTATAAATTCAACTAAAGATACGCCCTCAAACATCACTTTAATTATGAGCCTGACTTTATTTATGTGCGGGCTGATAGCGTGGTTATGTGCAGCATATGAAATTTTTTATCCACAAACCTACTTCACCTATCAAGCAAAGCTAGATGACTTTTTAGCATTTAATATCACTCAGCAATACCAAGGCGAGCGCTTTATAGAGGGAGATGTGACCTATCAAATTGTAGGAGAAAGGCAGGTTAGTCGTATCGAGAACCGCTTCATAGTGGTAGGCTCTGCCGTGTGCATAGTAATATCTTTTGTTATAGCCCTGCTTTCACAAAGACACAGATTTATTAATTTAAAACCCCGATAGTGCGTTGTAAGCAATTTTAATGTCAGCAGTGACTGTTCCCCCTTCAATTCAGCTTACTATTAATGCAGGTTGGTATTTAGACTATTGCGTATTAATGGCTCTTTTATTCTAAGAAATGCCCTAGGCTCAGGCCAAACTGCGGTGCTCATATTCACTTTGAGCAGCTTACAGCTAAAAACTTACCGCTTATCGCTTCTTTCTTTACACACAAAAAGCCCCGGCTAATGCCAGGGCTTTTTACAAAACTTACTTAATTTAAAAATTAAGCTTGTTTTGGACTAGAAACAACGTCTACTAAAGTCCAAGATTTATTCTTAGAAATTGGCGCGCATTCACGGATAGTAACTACGTCACCCGCTTTTGCTGTGTTGTTTTCGTCATGTACGTGTAGCTTAGTAGTACGTTTGATGAATTTCCCATAGATTGGGTGCTTCACGTAACGTGCGATAGCAACAGTGAAAGATTTTTCCATCTTGTCGCTTACTACACGGCCTTGAAGAGTACGAATTTTATCGCTCATTATTGACCTGCCTTCTGGTTAATAATTGTTTTTACACGCGCGATATCGCGACGTACTGTTCTTAGCGTGTGTGTCTGAGCTAACTGACCAGTGCTTGCTTGCATGCGCAGGTTGAACTGCTCACGAAGAAGTCCTAGAAGTTCAGCATTTAGCTCTTCTACGCTTTTGTCTTTTAGTTCGCTTGCTTTCATCACATTACCGTCCGAGTTACGAAAGTTGTTTTGAATGGCAGTTTACGAGCTGCAAGGTCAAATGCTTCACGAGCAAGCTCTTCAGAAACACCTTCCATTTCGTAAAGTACTTTACCAGGCTGAATTTCAGCAACCCAATATTCAACAGAACCTTTACCTTTACCCATACGAACTTCAAGAGGCTTTTCTGTGATCGGCTTGTCAGGGAAGACACGGATCCAGATTTTACCTTGACGTTTCACGTGACGCGTCATAGCACGACGAGCTGCTTCGATTTGACGAGCAGTCATGCGGCCACGACCAGTAGCTTTCAAACCGAAAGTACCGAAGCTTACTTTGTTACCGTTTTGCGCTAAACCGCGGTTGCGGCCTTTGTGCATTTTACGGAATTTTGTACGTTTTGGCTGTAACATTACTCGCTACCTCTACTTAGCACTTTTTTTGGCTTTCTTTGGTGCGCGTTTAGCTGGCTTCTCTTGCTCTTGTACTAGTGGTAAACCACCAATAACTTCGCCTTTGAAGATCCAAACTTTAACACCAATGATACCATAAGTGGTTAAGGCTTCAGAAGTTGCGTAGTCGATATCAGCACGAAGAGTATGTAGAGGTACACGACCTTCACGATACCATTCTGAACGTGCGATTTCTGCGCCGCCAAGACGACCGCTAACTTCAACTTTGATCCCTTTAGAACCGATGCGCATTGCATTTTGTACCGAACGCTTCATAGCGCGACGGAACATAACACGACGCTCTAGCTGAGAGGCAATGCCGTCTGCAACTAATTGTGCATCTAATTCTGGTTTACGTACTTCAGAAATATTAATCTGAGCAGGTACACCAGCAATCTTAGTTACCGCTTGACGTAATTTTTCTACGTCTTCGCCTTTTTTACCGATAACAACACCCGGACGAGCCGTATGAATTGTTACACGGATAGATTTAGCTGGACGCTCAATAACGATTTTAGACACAGAAGCCGCTTTTAATTCCTTAGTAAGGAAAGTACGTACTTTGTGATCGCCAAAAAGCTGATCAGAGAAATCTTTAGAACTCGCGTACCAGGTAGAAACCCAAGGTTTAGATATACCTAGGCGAATACCAGTAGGATGAACTTTTTGTCCCATTACTTATACTCCTAGCTATCTGAAACCACAACAGTGATGTGGCTTGTACGCTTAAGGATGCGGTCTGCGCGTCCTTTAGCACGTGGCATAATACGTTTCATTGTAGGACCATCGTCCACAAAAATCGTAGCTACACGAAGCTCATCAATGTCAGCACCTTCGTTATGCTCTGCGTTAGCAATAGCAGACTCAAGTACTTTTTTAACTAATACAGCCGCTTTCTTAGGGCTGTACGCCAGGATTTCTAGAGCGCGATCGACAGGTAATCCGCGGATCTGATCTGCAACTAGACGTGCTTTTTGCGCCGAACCAGAGGCGAATTTATGTTTAGCTAATGCTTGCATTTATCATTCCCCTCTTAACGTTTCTTCGCTTTCTTATCCGCAGCATGGCCGCGGTAAGTGCGAGTTGGTGCAAATTCACCCAGTTTGTGACCGATCATTTCGTCTGTGATAAACACAGGAACGTGCTGACGACCATTATGGACAGCGATGGTCAATCCGATCATGTTAGGTATGATCATTGAACGACGGCTCCAAGTTTTAATTGGCTTCTTGTCACCGCTTTCCAACGCTTTCTCTACCTTCTTCAGCAAGTGTAGGTCTATAAATGGACCCTTCTTGAGAGAACGTGGCATGGCTATTCCTCAACTATTATTTAGTACGACGACGTACGATGAATTTATCAGTACGCTTGTTCTTACGTGTCTTAGCACCTTTAGTCGGCTTACCCCATGGAGACACAGGATGACGACCACCAGATGTACGACCTTCACCACCACCGTGTGGGTGATCTACCGGGTTCATGGCAACACCACGAACTGTCGGACGGATACCACGCCAGCGATTTGCACCTGCTTTACCAAGTGAACGAAGCATATGCTCAGCATTGCCTACTTCACCAAGTGTTGCACGACAATCAGATTGTACTTTACGAACTTCGCCAGAACGAAGACGTAATGTTACGTATTGACCATCACGCGCAAGGATTTGAACGTATGCACCAGCAGAACGTGCAATTTGAGCACCTTTACCTGGTTTTAATTCTACGTTGTGAACAGTCGAACCTACAGGCATATTACGCATAGGTAATGCATTACCAGTCTTAATTGGTGCATCAACACCAGACTGGATTGCATCGCCAGCTTTTAAGCCTTTTGGTGCGATAATGTAACGACGCTCACCGTCTGCATATAATACAAGAGCGATGTTTGCGCTACGATTTGGATCATATTCTAAACGCTCAACAGTAGCAGGAATGCCATCTTTAGTACGTTTAAAATCGATTACACGGTAATGATGCTTATGACCACCACCAATGTGACGAACCGTAATACGACCGTTGTTATTACGACCACCTGATTTAGAGTTTTTCTCTAAAAGTGGAGCGTAAGGTTTACCCTTATGTAAATCTGGGTTAACCACTTTAACTAGGTGACGACGACCCGCAGAAGTTGGTTTACACTTTTGAAGTGCCATAATTCTAACTCCCCTTATTACTCGGCGCCGCCGACAAAGTCTAGCTCGCTACCTTCTTTAAGAGTAACGTAAGCTTTCTTCCAGTCGCTACGACGACCGAAACGCATGCCAGTACGTTTTGTTTTACCCTTAACGTTAAGTGTGCGAACACCCGTTACTTCTACTTCAAAAAGCTTCTCAACTGCCGCTTTAATTTCAGCTTTAGTTGCATCATTTGTTACTTTGAAAACAATCGTGTTGTTTTCTTCAGCAGCAATTGTGCTTTTTTCAGAGATATGTGGAGCAAGGATCACTTTTAAAAGACGTTCTTCACGGATCATGCTAGCGCCTCCTCAAGTTGCTTAACAGCAGCAGCTGTAATAAGTACCTTGTCGAAAGCAATTAAGCTTACAGGATCGATACCAGCTACATCACGCGTGTCAACCTTGTACAGGTTACGTGCCGATAAGAAAAGATTTTCATCTACTTCTTCAGTCACGATAAGAACATCTTTAAGCTCAAGTTCTTTAAGCTTAGAAACTAGTTCTTTAGTTTTTGGTGCTTCTAAACCAAAGCTTTCAACAACGATTAAACGCTCTTGACGAACTAATTCAGATAAGATGCTTTTGATCGCACCGCGGTACATTTTACGGTTTACTTTTTGGCTGTGGTCTTGTGGTTTAGCTGCGAAGCTAACGCCACCTGAACGCCAAATTGGGCTACGGATTGTACCAGCACGTGCACGGCCAGTACCTTTTTGAGCCCATGGTTTTTTACCACCACCGCTTACTTCAGAACGTGTCTTCTGAGCACGAGTACCTTGACGAGCACCTGCTGCGTATGCAACAACTACTTGGTGTACTAATGCTTCGTTAAACTCACGTCCAAAAGTAGCTTCAGAAACTTCAAGAGCGCCAGAAGCGTCTTTAATTGCTAATTCCATCACTAAATCTCCAGGACTTATGCTTTAACAGCTGGTTTAACGATAACGTCACCGCCGATAGCGCCAGGTACTGCACCTTTAACTAAAAGCAAGTTACGCTCAGCGTCAACGCGAACTAGTTCTAAGTTTTGAGTCGTTACACGCTCAGCACCCATATGACCGGCCATTTTCTTACCTTTAAACACCTTACCAGGTGATTGGTTTTGACCGATTGAACCAGGAGCACGGTGAGATAGAGAGTTACCATGTGTAGCGTCTTGCATGCTGAAATTCCAGCGCTTAACACCACCTTGGAAACCTTTACCTTTAGAAGTACCGGTTACGTCAACTTTGTTGATTTCGTTGAATAATTCAACAGTAAGCTCAGCGCCTACTTCAAAATCGCCTTCACCACCATTTAGGCGGAATTCCCACAGACCGCGACCCGCTTCAACACCAGCTTTAGCGAAATGACCCGCTGCTGCTTTGTTTACACGGCTTGCTTTTTTAGTGCCTGCGGTTACTTGAAGCGCGTTATAACCGTCTGTTGCGTCAGATTTGATCTGAGCAATGCGGTTAGGAGTCGCTTCGATAACTGTCACAGGGATAGATACACCATCTTCAGTGAAGATACGTGTCATACCCACTTTACGACCGACTAGACCTAATGCCATTTTCCTATAACCTCTCTAATCTTTCGATTAACCCAGGCTGATTTGAACATCAACACCAGCAGCAAGATCTAAACGCATTAATGCGTCAACAGTCTTGTCAGTTGGTTCTACGATGTCGATCAGACGTTTATGGGTGCGGATCTCGTACTGATCACGCGCATCTTTGTTTACGTGCGGTGAAGTTAGTACAGTAAAACGTTCAAAGCGTGTAGGTAGTGGGATTGGACCACGTACTTGTGCGCCTGTGCGTTTCGCAGTTTCCACGATTTCCGCCGTTGATTGGTCAATCAAACGGTGGTCAAAAGCTTTTAGGCGAATACGAATGCGTTGATTTGACATTCTTAAACCTCAATATAAAGAGCATTTAAAGAGCATAAAAAAACGACCGAAACAATCTTAATAATTAAGATGCCGGTTGTTAATTTATATCTACGATGAGCTCCAAATCGGAACTCCTGTTTATTAGCTTGAAATCCAAGCTTAATTTATCCCTTCAAGTTCCAGAGGAATCTTGAAAGCCTGCGTATTATAGTGATATTGGTGATAAATGCAACAACTAATTGCAATTTAATTACGGGGGCAAAGCTGTGCAAATAACCGCCGCCAGTTATTTATAGCTATAATTGAACTGCTCAGCACCGAATCAGTCCTAAGCTTATAATTTAACCGATTACGCAAATTACAGGATTTTATAGATATTATGGTATCCTATGCGCTAATTTTGCTTTTAATACTCTCAATATGGTGAGTCGATGCGTTTATTAAATTATTGTTTGAATTTTCTTACTAGCTGCGTAAGCCGTGTTTTGGTAAAAAGTAAGGTCCTTCCCCAAAGCCCAATAGAACAATATGACCTAAATCCGGAGCATCCTACTTTTTATATAGTTCGGTTAAATTCGCGCTTCGATTTAGCTGCCCTTACTAATGTATGTAAAAAGCATGGCTTGCCTAACCCATGCGACTATCAGACTCTAGGAAACCAAGAGCTTGAACGTTTTATAGGTATTAAAAACCCACCACCGTTATTTGGCGATACCGCTAAGCCGACTGCGGCCCTCTCTCAGGGTAAACAAATAATTGAACATTTACTAAATAGCGGTCAAAAGAATGTACAGGTGGTGCCAGTCACTATTTTATGGGGACGCGACCCAGGTAAAGAAAAGCCGGGAATTCGTACCTTAATTACCCACTCGCTTACGCCTAGCTGGTTTAGAAAGTTTTTTGTTGTGTTGTTTTCTGGGCGAGATAATTTTATTCGCTTTAGCCAACCGCTCGATTTATCACTTATTGTGAATGAAAAAGCCGATGTTAACGAGCTACCACAAAAACTATTGCGTGTTGCTCGTGTGCACTTTAAGCGTCAAAAACTGGCCGCTACCGGCCCTAAAATGCCCTCGCGTGAGCAATTATTTAACTCACTTTTAGCTTCACCTACTATAAAAAAAGCGATTCAAGATGAAGCAAAGTCAAAAGGGATAAGTCAAGCAGAAGCACGCCAAAACGCATTAAAGCTACTAGATGAAATAGCGGCTAATTATTCTGAGGCGATGATACGTGTAGGCGACAGAATTTTAACCTGGCTATGGACTAAGCTCTACAACGGTATAGATATAAAGTACACCGAGCAAATCCATGAGCTTACCAATAAAGGTCACGAGATAATCTATATGCCGTGCCATCGTAGCCACATGGATTATTTGTTACTTACCTATGCTATATACCATCAAGGTTTGGTGCCGCCGCATATTGCCGCGGGTATTAATCTTAACTTTTTCCCTGCCGGCGGTATTTTTCGTCGTTCAGGGGCATTTTTTATTCGCCGCTCGTTTGCCGGTAATAAACTTTACTCTGCCGTATTTAAAGAATATTTAAGCCAGCTATTTATTAAAGGCTACTCAGTTAAGTTTTACACTGAGGGTGGGCGCAGCCGCACTGGCCGATTACTACCGCCAAAAACCGGTATGCTTGCGATGACGTTGCAAGCCATGCTACGCGGCATAGATCGCCCTGTATCTATTGTGCCGGTATACATTGGCTACGAACATGTAATGGAAATTAATACTTATTTAAAAGAGCTTGCCGGTAAAGATAAAAAAGGCGAGTCAGTTTTTGGTATTTTTAAAGCCATTAAAAACCTTAAAAACTATGGCCGTGGTTACCTAAACTTTGGCGACCCTATTTCTATCAACCAATACTTAAACGATAACCAACCTGATTGGCGCGATGCTGTACACTCAACTGATGTACAAAAGCCACAATGGCTAGGTCCGCAAGTGGCGGCGCTTACCGACCAAGTAATGGTAAAAATTAATAATGCTGCAGCCCTTAATGCCGTGAATTTACTGGCTATGATTTTGCTAGTTAATGACAAGCACGCACTAAGTAAACCTAAGCTATTAGCACAGCTTGATTTTTACCTGCGCTTACAACGCGATGCAAGCTATAGTAATAAAGTAACTGCACCCGATGAAACACCAGAGCAGCTATTAACACACGCTATTAAGCTTAATAAGTTTGATGTTATTAGCGATGAATTTGGTGAAATTATTGCAATTAACGATAAAGAAAAAACTTTATTTAACTATTACCGTAATAATATTTTGCACTTATTTGCCGTGCCAAGCCTGATTGCTTTGCACTTATTTAAGCAACACAGTAGTACGGTTGAGCAATGCCAAAAGTTAGTGTCGGCTTTTTACCCTCTGTTTGCCAAAGAGTGGTATTTACAGCCACTAGAGGAAAACTACATAAGCCGTATTTTGGCTAACTTTAGCGATCAAAACTTAATTGAGCTCGATGGCGATAGCATTCATGTTACTAACACGAATGATTCGTTAGCTAAACTTGAAATGCTAGGAAGGTCGCTTAGCTTTACATTGCAACGCTACGCTATTGTTGTGGGCTTTATTCAAACCAGTAACGGTATTGAAAAGGCTGAGCTTGAGCGAGAAAGCCAAGTGCTGGCAAACCGTTTGGGCACCTTGCATGGGATAAAAACACCAGAGTTTTTTGATAAAAAAGTGCTGGTAAGTTTTATAGACAATTTACGCGGTGAGCTGTTAATTACCGATGGTGAGAATGGTATTCACGGCAGCACACAGCTGTGCGAAATATACATGTACTTAAAAACCTTACTACCGGCTCGTATATGGCAGTCGGTTAGCGACATAGTGCAAGATCAATGTAACTAACGCTAAACATATTAACTAAATACCATTAAAAAGCCTCAATATTCATAATATTGAGGCTTTTTTGTAAGTTTCGTTGTTTAACCTAAGCGCTCACAACGCACTATAAATAATAGTAAATAGCGTTATTAACTTAGCGCTGGCGCATCACCCCTTCTTGAATAGTTGATGCGACTAAATTACCTTGGCGGTCAAAAAACTGCCCTCTCACTAAGCCTCGCCCAGAGCTAGCGCTTGGGCTGTCTATGGTGTATAAAATCCAATCGTCCATCCTAAATGGGCGGTGGAACCACATCGCATGGTCAATCGTTGCCACTTGCATATTTGGCTGCATAAACGATACGCCATGCGGCTGTAATGCAGTAGGTAAAAACTCAAAGTCAGAGGCATACGCTAATAAGTAATTATGAATACGTTGGTCATCTGGCATATCGCCATTGGCTTTAATCCAAATATGTTTTACTGGTTCAATAACCTCAGGTTTAAACGGATTATGAAAAGTCACCGGGCGCATTTCAATGGGCATTTCCCGTATAAATTTATTACGAATAGCCTCGGGTATGTGATGGGCGTTTTCTTGGTAAAACTCAAGCGATGAGCGCAGTTCTTCAGGGGGCGGTACATTAGGCATAGTTGCTTGATGCGATAAGCCGTCTTCTTCCCCTTGAAACGATGCGGTCATATAAAAAATCGGTTTACCATATTGAATGGCGCTCACACGTCGAGTACTAAAACTTTTACCATCGCGTATAGTTTCTACATCATAAACAATCGGCTTTGCCGCATCGCCAGGGCGTAAAAAGTAAGAGTGTAATGAATGAACAACGCGTCCTTTTGGTAGTGTTTCTTTTGCTGCAGATAATGCCTGCCCCATAACTTGACCACCAAATACCGCTCTAAACCCTAAATCCTGGCTTTGACCGCGATATAAACCCTGTTCAATTTCTTCAAGTGACAATAACGACAATAAATCATCTAATACTTGGCTCATTTGCTGTTCTCTCAATCCCCAGATAAGTTAATGATACTATACAATACATGTATGTAAATCTAACTAAATGAGTAAGGCTATGAATTATTGGCTATTTAAAACTGAGCCCGACGCTTTTTCGATTGATGATTTAAAAAAAGCGCCACTGCAAACCACCTTGTGGGAAGGTGTGCGTAATTACCAAGCACGTAACTTTATGCGCGATGATATAAAACTAGGAGACTTAGTATTCATTTATCACTCTAGTTGTAAACACGTAGGCGTTGTGGGTATAGCAACCGTTACTAAAGAATCTTATCCTGATCCAACCCAGTTTGATTTAAATAGCGATTATTACGATGCGAAAGCAACGCCCGACAACCCTCGCTGGTTTGTTGTTGAGGTAACCTATAAATGCCATTTAAATAAACGGGTGAGTTTAAAAGACATTAAAGCTAACGAGGCAATTAACGAACTAGCCCTTAAAAAGGCAGGCCGACTATCAGTTATGCCAGTCACTCAAAACGATTGGGAGCAAATAATAGCTATGAGCAATTAGCCATAATAATATCCGAATGTTTAAGAGGGTAGTTTTGACTATGTTTGACCTCATTTATCCGTGTTTGATACGATCCCCCGCGAGTTATAATTGGGGGATTAATGAAACTACTGTATTGGTTAGATGAATGGTTAACGCTTTGCCGTGATGAACAACAAACTAGGCTGCCCATGTCTGGCAGTGACCTACTCGGCGATGTGTACGTAAAATACGAATTTGTTGATTTAAGTAAGCCCCTGCTTTTTACTTTCTCACCCGCGGGCACCAACCTCCAAGAACACGATCTAACCGATGACTTTGCCCCTTGGGGCTATCACTTAGCGCAAAAACAAAATGTTAATATTATTGCGTTTCAGCATTTAGGCAAAAGTAATTGGTTTAGAAGCCGTAATTTAATTTTCTTTTTAGAGCAGTTATCGACACTACTTAGCCCATTCAAGTGCCGATTAGGCTATGGCCTTAGCCGCGGTGGTTTTGCTGTGGGTGCATTTGCTAAATTATTAAAGCTTGATCAAGTACTATTTTTTCACCCAGTTAGCACCAAAAACACTGAAATAGTGCCGTGGGATAACCGCTCAAGCACTGAGCTTGCGCAGCAGTTTGATTGGCAAAGTGAATATAACGATGTTGATTTAGGCCATGCTAAGGGTTACATAATTTATGACCCCACCAATAAAATAGACCGCTTACATGCAAAACGATACCCTCAACTTACTCATTTACGTGTATTTGGTATGGGGCACGGCACTCATGCCAGCTACCTCACTAAGTTTGGCTTTTACAAACAAGTAGCCGTTGATTTTATTCGCCACCAGCAAATTGATATAGCGCAGTTTCGTTTGCAAACTAAAACCTTGCGACTAAAGGAGGAGTATTACCAAAGCCTAAATAAAGCAAACGCGAGCTCGCCTCACCGCTTGGCGTTATTAAGTACGGCACATCAAATTTTAGCAGATGAAAAAGAAGAGCATGTGCAAGAGCATCAGGCCAAAATAGATATTCAGCCGCTTATTGATGTCGCACTTAAACATCAAGATGAACACCCAAATGATGCTATTCAGTTATTAGAAGTTGCTCAACAAATTGTGCCGGATGACCCGCTGGTTGAGCACAAACTCAAGCAGCTAGAATAGGTCTACGATGGTTTATTCTTCTTTCTTTTTTTATGCCCCTGCTTGGGCACAATAGTAAAATACATAAAAAGCCCCAACCACGAAAAAATAATTACGCCTAATAACCAGCCATTTTTTTCGTGGCCTTGGGTGCGCTTACTATTAACCACAATTACCACGGGTAAAATATAAGCACTTAAAATAATTATTAAAAATACTACTTCATTCATTATTTAATCTAGGCC
This sequence comes from Pseudoalteromonas sp. P1-25, assembly GCF_001401805.1. Lineage (GTDB taxonomy): Bacteria > Pseudomonadota > Gammaproteobacteria > Enterobacterales > Alteromonadaceae > Pseudoalteromonas. The sequence goes on along the minus strand of NZ_LKDW01000008.1, from coordinate 22,993 downwards.
TTGGTTATTTTGCCAAGCTTTGCCAATCAACTTCATTTGTTAGCACACGCTCAAGCGCAATATAATGAAGTATATCGCCTGCATTTACTTTGTAGTCAAGCGGTGGGTTTAAATCCATATTTTGCGCGCTTAAATTGTGCGCTACCCCTAACAAAATCGCATTATAGTCATGCTTAAAATGGTGAAACAAAGTACCAAACTCCATTTCATCACACCCACTAGGAATAGCTAAGCTAAACTGCGTGTCGCCATGTAACGTAGATAATAGCTCTTCTTGTACTCGGCTAGAGCCAGGGTCTTGCATTGAGCGCACTAAAATCTCAGCCGACTTAGCACTGCTACATTCCACATTTTGGCAGTGCTCTAGTAGCATATCGACCTTAGTTTCATCTAAGAAATGCGCACTAATGTGACATTCACTTTTGACTAAGCGGCTAATACGCAATGCTGTTGTAAATGTTTGGTTGTCATCTTGCCCATCAATAATAATTTTGTCGGCACGATTTATAGCAACACGTTCAAGTTCTTCTAAATCGGTAAAACTGGTAAGGCGGGCAAAGTCGACATTTTCGTTGGTTAAAAATGGGTGCTCCATTTGCTCAGTTACCGCCAATAAAATACGGCGATCAGTACGTTTAGTATCGGCAAGAATATAATCAATCATTTTTTTTGTTCGGGTATCGTGCCAGCCAAAAATAATAATATGGTTGTTACTGTGAGCAAAGTTTTTATCACCAGTCATAGCGCGCCTAATTAAGTAAGTCACTGTTTGCCCTGTTTTTCCTAACAGAACGCCAAATAAAGCTAATCCAAACGGAATTTGTATTAATGCCACCACCCAACGACCTAGCTCGCTAGTTGGACTAAAATCGCCGTAACCCACAGTTGAAGTAGTGACTGTATAGTAGTAAAAATAGGTGCTAAACGAAGTAAGCGCTTGCTCATTTGCAATAAGCAGTAGCCCCCAAGTCACTAACATATGAGCAAGTATCGCGAGCATCACCGCTTGCCAACTCAGCTGATCGATATGAGCACGAAGAAGTAGCGTTAGCCTCTTAAATATTCCCAGCATAATACAAATTTTTGTTAGTAAATTATCTATAAACAGTACGTTACTGTAAGCCATGCATTTAAGCAACGTTTAAGCTTTTAAGTAAAGATCTGTAAACCGCTGTAGATTACAGCTTTCCCACCCTAGAAAATAAGCAGATCCTACAAATATAAGACTAAATGTGGGTTTGCTAATACCTTTATAGCATGATTAATTATAAGAGGACGAAAAAACACACAGACACATTATGCTTAATAAAATTGCCACACCGTTTACCAAATTAGTAGAGCGCTACTTACCCGACCCTTTTATATTTGTAATATTGCTAAGCATTATTACCTTGCTAGGGGCATGCCTATTTACTCCCGCCACAAGTATTGAAGTTATCAACGCATGGGGTAATGGTTTCTGGAACCTACTAAGCTTTGCTATGCAAATGCTGTTAGTGCTAATCACAGGCTATATGCTGGCAAGTACATCGCCTGTAAGTAAACTATTAGAAAAACTAGCTACACTTGCCAATACTCCGCCAAAAGCAATAATTTTAGTCACGCTTATTTCGTTATTAGCAAGTTGGTTAAATTGGGGGTTTGGCTTAGTGATTGGCGCTTTATTTGCGAAAGCCATTGCTAAGCAAACCAAGGTTGATTACAGGCTGTTAGTCGCCAGTGCCTATTCGGGCTTCGTAGTATGGCATGGCGGTTTAGCCGGCTCTATACCGCTCACTATAGCCACGCAAGGCCACTTTTCACAAAGTAGCATTGGTATAATTGGTACTGAACAAACCCTGTTTGCTGGTTTTAACATAGCCATACTCATTGGCTTATTTATCATTATGCCGCTGGTTAACCGCTACATGCTACCCAGTGATAAAAACAGCGTGTATGTAGACCCTGCGCTAATAAAAGAGATCCCCGCTAATAATGAAAATGTAACCCGCCCTGCTCAACATTTAGAACACAGTAAACTGCTAGGCATAGCAATTGGCTTGCTCGGCCTGTGTTATTTGGCGTATTACTTTGTAATTGCAGGCGGTAGCCTAAACCTCAATAGCGTTATTGCGATGTTTTTGTTTTTAGCCATTACATTACACCAAACACCCCATAACTTACTTAATAGCTTACAACAAGCAATTCCTAGCGGCGCAGGTATTGTTATTCAATTTCCGTTTTATGCAGGTATTATGGCCGTTATGGTCGACAGCGGTTTAGCCCAGCAAATATCGCATGGTTTTATTGCCGTAGCAGATGCCGATAGCTTGCCATTTTTTAGCTTTATAAGTGCAGGCCTGGTAAATATGTTTGTACCTTCTGGCGGCGGCCAATGGGCAGTACAAGCACCTATTGTTATACCCGCAGCGCAAGAGCTGGGCGCCGATATATCACGCGTTGCTATGGCAGTTGCCTGGGGTGATGCGTGGACTAATCTAATTCAACCCTTTTGGGCGCTACCTGTACTGGCAATAGCAGGCTTAAAAGCAAAAGATATTATGGGGTTTTGTGTAGTGCAGCTATTTGTTACAGGGGTGTTTGTATCACTCGTGTTGAGCTTTTACTAAACCCTCATTACGCGCAGTATTTAGGGATACTGCGCGTATAACTATTAACTCGATAAAATAGTCATCGGCAGGCTAAGTATTGGATTCTCTGAATCGGCAAAGTGCATCATTACTGCCACATGGCCTGCAACTACAATAGCGTACATAGCAGCTGAAAAACCTTGGCCGTATTTATCAAGCGGCAATAAATGCGAGTAATGTCGGCCTCGCCATTCAAATACAATTTCTAGTGCGCCAACAAACAAAAAGAACACCAGTAACATTAAGCCAAATGTATAACTAAGCCATAAGCCAAATAACACACCGAGTAAACACACACTTAAACCGACCCAAGAGCGCATTGAAAAGCTGATACTTTTTAGTACATGGCCGCCATCAAGCGGTAAAATGGGTAATAGATTAAATAAGTTAAGTAGTGCGCTTAATACCGCAACACCTGCAAATATCTCCATCTCGGTGGCGTAATAAAGCACTACACCTAGCACTGATGTAAACAAACCAAACGCAGGACCCATTAATGATATAACTACATCTTGCCAGCGCGTTGTTATTTTATCATCGCTAACAGCCAACCCGCCTACAAAGGGAATAAGGTAAATACCTTTGGTTTTTATGCCAAAGTATTTCATGGCTCTTACGTGTCCGTACTCATGCACGACTAAACACGCAATAAGCATCAGCGCAAACTCAATGCTAAATAGCCACGCATAGCCAGCAACCGATGCACCGGCCAGCGCTACTTTAATTACTTTTGCACTTTTAAATAATTTAAAGCCCAGTGCCGCGAGCCCTAAAAAGCCTTTTTTGGGCTGGCTATTTACCGGCGCAGGTAAAGCAAGCTGTGTAGCAAACACACCATCTACAAATAACGAAAGTGATTGCTCCTGAATCTGCGAGCTATCTATACCTATTCTTTGGTTAGATAAAGCAAATTCAACATAATTATCCTTAGGGTTTTCAAATGCTATAGCTTGTTGATTATGGAATATTTGTACTATTTTTTGCCCAGATACCATAAGGGTTAATGGTTGCTCTGCAAGCATGAGGTCGATTTTTATCATGACTAAAACCAGTTAAAACAATAGCGCTAGTATACCGATGAATTAAAAAAACACGAATTGCTACAGACTATAAGCACAATAGCACTAGGAAGTTAAAAATTTATATAAAACTAAGCTGACAAAAGGCTGATCAGAAGCTACTTTTACAGTACTAATATATTAAGTAGTTACAAGGATAGAGCATGTCGATTTCGGTACCCAATATTTTAGTTGTGGATGACTCTAAGGCGATTTTAATTGTTATGGAGGCCATTTTAAATGAGCTAGGAGTCTCGAATAAAGTTACAAAATGCCTGAGTGCTCAGCAAGCGCTGACTCATGTAACTGACGATATAAACTTTTACGACATTGTATTTACAGACCTAAACATGCCCGAAATGGATGGTATGGAGTTTATAAGAAAACTAGGCGAGCTTAATTTTACAGGTGCAGTAGTTATAATTTCGGAGATGGATCACAAGGTTATTAATTTGGCTGCAAATTTAGCGCGTCATAGCAATATTCACTTAGTCGCAAATTTAGCTAAACCCGTGCAACTTAATCAAGTAAAAACTGTTTTACAAAAAGCAAAACACTTAGCCGTGCACAACGAACATTCCCATACTTCTATCTCAGAAAAAGCATTGCATGAGGCAATAAAATTAAACGAAATAACACCTTACTATCAGCCCAAAATAAATTCTCAAACCAGTGAAATAGAAAGTATTGAAGTATTAGCGCGCATAGTTAAAACGGATACTGGCGAAATCATCGCACCCAACCGCTTTATTTCATTATCGGAGCAATGCGGATTAATTAATCAAATTACCTTTAGCTTATTTGAACAAGCCACCAGCGATTTAAAAGCCATACGCACAAGTATTGCCGCGCACCTAAAACTGGCTTTTAACCTATCACCTACGCAATTAGATGATTTAAGCTGCCCTAATAAGCTAATGCTTATTTTACAGCTCAATGAGTTATCACCAAGTGATATTATTTTAGAGATAACCGAGCAACACGCGCTATCTAGCCTTTCTCAGCTAGAAACGCTAAACAGATTAAGAATGCATGGCTTTGGTATATCATTAGATGACTTTGGGGTGGGCTTTACCAATATGAACCAGCTCAAACGCCTCCCTTTTACTGAAATAAAAATTGACCGTACACTTATTAGTAATATTGAAACAGATCAGTTCTCGCAAGTAGTGGTGAGCTCACTCGTTGATATTGCATGTCAAGAGCAACTAGCCCTGGTGGCTGAGGGGGTTGAGCGCGCAGAGGAGTCACTCTATTTAAAAAATTACCGTACTAATTTAGCCATGCAAGGATTTTTATTTACCTGCCCTAAAGCCAAAGACGAATTTATAGAGTGGGCAATAAATTGGGTAAATAGTACGGGGGGCACAATTAAACGCTAGCCTTCTCCCCGAGGTAACTAGTTTTTATCTCGGGGCGAATTATCATCTTCACTTACTATATGCTTACTGCTTGCTAAACGTTGTCGCCAGCGCTGCTTAGCAACCATACGCATATTGGTCGATTGGTCACGTTCATCAACAATTTCTAGCCCCATAAGTGCTTCTATCATATCCTCTAGGGTTACAATGCCTTGTACATCACCGTATTCATCAACAATTAAACATATGTGAGTGCGCTGCTTAAGCAAGGTTTGTAGTAACGACGACACATTATGCCCTTCGGGCACCGTATGGATAGGCTTAACTAATTTACTAATTTTATAGTCGGTGCCTAAGCGATGATAAGCCAGCATAATATCGTTTTTATGCACAAAGCCGATAATGTCATCAGCGTCTTTATCAAACACCAACACCCGCGAAAACGATGACGAGCCGTGCTCGCTCATGTATTGATCGACTGTTAACCCTTTATGTACTTTATAAAGCACAGTGCGCGGCGTCATTAAATCGCTTAATTTAGCATGCCTAAAGTGTAAAAGGTTGCGAATGATTTCAGACTCATCTTCATGGATCGCCCCTGTTTCGGTGCCTATATCTGCCATGGCTTCTATTTCTTGGCGAATATAAAAAGCCTCATCGTGCTTAGCCCCCATTAAATTAGTGAGCTTTTGGGCGAACCACACAAATGGCTTTAGCGATATCACTAAAAAACGTAAAGAGTAAGTGACGCTAGGCGTTAAAGCACGCCAATAGTTGGCCCCTAACGTTTTGGGAATAATCTCTGAAAGTACCAATACTAAGAGTGTCATTATCGCAGAGGCAATACCAACCGCCGCATCTGAAAAAACCACAGCCGCTTGCGCGCCCACGCCAGCAGCTCCCGCAGTATGAGCAACCGTGTTGAGCGTTAGTATTGCAGCAAGCGGTTGATCTACATTATTTTTTAGCTTTTCGAGTTGCTTAGCAAGTTCTGGTTGGTTTTTACGTAAAAGCGCCACGTAACTTGGCGAAATACTCAACAACACTGCTTCCATTACAGAACATAAAAAAGAAATGACAATGGCAGCAACCATGTACACAATCAGTAAAGTCACTTTTTCTCCGATGAGTTGAACATATGGGCATGGTAACAATACATGCTATATTTGGCCAAATAACTATCAATAATAGGCACAAATATGAGAATTAGCTCACCTTGGACCACAAAAAATAAATTACTAAAACAAGCAGCTACCTTTTTTGCTCTTGGCAGCTTCAGTTTGACAGCAATAGCAGCCCCGCTTGATAAATCAAATATCGAGTTTATTGGCCCTTTAGGCGAAAACATGCAAGTTAAGCCATTTCAAACGCCACACGGCCAAGCCATTATTAATAACTTATTAGAGCAGCTGCAGCGTAATACGCAAAGCGTGTCTGTATTTGGTAAAAAGCATAGCTGGCAGCCGTTTAATAAAGTAAACGCACTGACTTTAGGTGGCCTACAAGCGCTTAAGTTCAATATTGAAACAAGGCGCTTTAGCCAAGGCACATTAACTATAAAAGGAGTAGAGAGCGCTCAGTTATTTATCGATGCTAAGCTTCAAAAAGGGGATAACCACACTTACTCTTTATCGTTAACGAATGGCTCTCATAGTGTGATTTTAGTGGCGCAACAAGTGGCTAACTGGAACAACGTTTCCCTCGATTTTGAACCCAACGCCGACACTGACAACATTACAATTAACACCTCTACAACTCAGCGACTTTCTGCCGTTCAGCTTTTTGATGCCCCCACGGTTAGTGGGCTTTCTTTAGCGCCCGATGCTAAACAATATGTTACCAGCACACGCAGCTATTCAAATAAAACAGCTAACCAGGCAAACGTGGTAACCGAGCTTAAAAATAGCCAAAATCAAACCTTGTATCGCTTTGAAGGCCAACAGCCAAGCAATATAGCGTGGAGTCCCGATAACAAATTTTTAGTTTATACGTTAGGGAATGAGCTAAAACAGCTAAACCGTAAAAACCTCAGTATTAAAACCTTAGCCGAAGGGCTAGAAGGCGCGAGTAACTTTAATTTTTATGATAACAGCAGCCTCATTTTCAGTTGGTCTAAATCACCCGAAGACAACAACAGCTTAACTAAGCATTACAAGGGGCTTCAAGATAGGTGGTCATACGCACGTAACGTAAGCCAACTTTATATGCTAGATACACACAGCGGCTTAATTAAAGCGCTTAGCCAAGGGCCAATTTCGCATAGCTTTGAAGATGCGCACACTAATCGTAGCAAGGTACTCATGAGCCGCCAAGTTATGGTTATGCAAGCCAGCACCCATCCAGAAACTGAACTGGTGGAGCTTGACTTACAATCGAACAAAATAACGTCTTTTGGTAAATTTAAAACCTTTAATCATGCAAAGTACGCCAACAAAGATGTTTACGTTGTTGCTGGCCCAGACTTTAAAAATGGCGCGGGCCGCGCCCTTCCAAAAGGGATGTTAGCTAATAATTACGACGGTCAGTTGTACTTACTTAGCGATAACGGTAAAAACGTAAAAGCGCTAAGTAAACAGTTTGACCCCGCTATAGGTGAATTACATGTACTTGATAACGGCGATGCGCTTATAAAAGTAACCGAGCAAGATACTCAACCTTTGTATTTATTCGACTTAAGCAAACAGCGCTTTAAAAAGCTTAATACAGGTCTAGATATCGTCGAGCAGTTTAGCTATTCGCACGAGAGAAACCCGCAAGTACTACTAAGCGGTACCACAGCATCTACGCCGCAGCAGCTTAAGCGCTTAAATATTAGTAAAAACAAAACAGATCTTATTTGGGATTCTAAGCCGCTTGCTTACGCTAATACACAAATCCCAACCCTAGAAGAGTTTAATTTCACAAATAAAGACGGCGTAGAAATAACAGGGCGTGTATACCTACCTACTAACCTAGATAAAACTAAAAAACACCCTGCACTTGTATATTACTACGGCGGTACTTCACCTGTTACTCGTGGCTTTACAGGTCGATACCCGTTCAACTTATGGGCAGAAAATGGCTATGTTGTTTATGTATTACAGCCCACAGGAGCAACAGGGTTTGGACAAAAGTTCTCTGCACAGCACGTCAATGCCTGGGGCGATTATACCGCTAGCGATATAATACAAGGAACCCAAGCCTTTTTGAAAAAATACGATTTTGTTGATAGCAAAAAAGTGGGTAATTTAGGCGCCTCATACGGGGGGTTCATGACCATGATACTTGCTACCAAAACAGACATGTTTAGTGCATCTATTGCGCACGCGGGCATATCAAACTTAACCTCATATTGGGGCGAAGGTTGGTGGGGGTATTTATACTCAGGCGAAGCCTCTAAAAATAGCTTTCCATGGAATAACGCTAAACTGTACAGCGAGCACAGCCCTGTATTTCATGCCGATAAAGTAACAACACCTTTGCTGCTTTTACATGGCGATAGCGATACCAATGTACCTATTGGCGAGAGTTTAACCATGTATACTGCCTTAAAGCTCTTAAATAAAGATGTAGATCTAATTGAATACAAAGGCGCCGACCATCAAATTTTTGCTCGTGATAAGCGCTTTGATTGGTGGAACACTATGCTTGCTTATTTTGATAAACATCTAAAAGGCGAACCACAGTGGTGGGATGCTATGTACTCAGGTAAGTAATACAGCGCTCAGCACATTTTACTAGGTGTGCTGAGCTTAACCCCATAAACAGGTGCTTTATGAGGCGCCTTTTATATTTGAAACATAAAGTTACCGAAAAGTTACAGCCCCCTCTTCTCAGCATTAAACGATTGGTGCTACCATACAGAGCTATAAATATACAAAAATAAGTCCTATGGCAATTAACGTTTTATTGGTTGAAGACGACGAGCTACTCGTTAAGCGCATCCAAAATCACTTTACAGACACCGAATTTTCGATAGAAATAGACTCCACAGGTGCTGATGCCCTAAACATAGTTAGGCAACGCGTAAACCTGCGCAGTGCTATTTCTCTTGCCATTATTGATATTGTATTACCCAAGCGTGATGGGTTGCAGCTTGCCAAAGAGCTCAACACTTTGACCGATATCGGCGTCATTGTTTTATCCAGCCGCGACTCACAAGCCGATCGTATTGCAGGGCTTGCCCAAGGCGCTGATGATTATATTTGCAAGCCTGTTGACTTATTAGAGCTTGAACTACGCATGCGTGCGCTTTATAAACGCATTGCAATTAATCAAGACGATGACGAAAGCGAAGAATTTATAGAATACGCCGACTTTAAACTTCACCCCGACAATCGAACATTAATTACCTCATCAGGCACTGAATCGCGCTTAACCGAAGCCGAACACAAAGTGCTAATTTGTTTAATTAGCAACGCAGGCAAAGCCACCTCGCGTGAGAAAATATCAGAAGAAATAGGTCAGCCCGATTGGAGCCCAAATGATCGCACTGTGGATGTTTTAATTGGCCGTTTGCGTAAAAAGCTCTACGATGAAAAAGACCAAAAACGCATTGTAACCGTGCGTGGCAAAGGCTATATGCTGTCAATTTAGCGCATTAAAGTTTTAACATAGTAAAAATACGCCGAGCTTAACACCTTACAATAATTAAGCCTTATTGCGGTTCGGTATTATTTAGTTAACTGCGCTAGCAACCGCTCGAAAGCGCGGTAATTTAGCGCCTCTTTTAGCTCTTCTAAACTAATGTGTTCTGCGCCTTTTAAATCACTAATCGTACGTGCCACTTTAATGACCCTATGATAAGAGCGCGGTGATAACGACAGTTTTTCGCTGGCTCGTGCTAAAAACTGCAACTCAGCAGGCGCAAGCTCACAATGTATATTCATTTCTTTGTTATTTAAACGCGCGTTAACCTTACCTTGGCGCTTTAACTGTATATGGTATGCAGCTTCAACCCTCTGCCTAACTTGAGCACTGCTTTCCTCGGGCTGAGTACTTTGCAGCTCAACACTGGTTAAACGGGGTAGCTCAATTTGCAAATCGATGCGGTCGATAAATGGGCCTGAGACGCGAGATAAATAACGCATAACTTGGTCAGGTGTTGCTCGCTTATCATTATGGCACCCCGTTGGGCTAGGGTTAAGTGCAGCTATTAGCTGAAACTGCGCCGGAAACTCCATTTGCCTTGCAGCACGGGAGATAACCACAGAGCCGGTTTCCATAGGCTCACGCAGAGAATCAAGCACCTTACGTTCAAATTCTGGAAGCTCGTCTAAAAACAACACCCCGTTATGCGCAAGTGAAATTTCACCCGGCTTAGGGTTTGAAGAGCCACCGACTAAAGCAACTGCTGAGCAAGTGTGGTGGGGGTTTCGAAACGGCCGCTGGCGCCAATTATTTAAATCGATAGATTGACCAATAATAGAGTAAAGTGCAGCGGTTGATATCGCCTCATCGTCAGACATAGTTGGCATTATGGTTGCCATTCGCTGAGCAAGCATTGATTTACCCGTTCCAGGTGGCCCTAAAAAAAGTAAGTTATGACCTCCAGCTGCGGCTATTTCTAGCACTCGCTTAGCACCGGGTTGGCCTTTAACATCACTTAAATCGAGCAAAAAGTCGGGAGACTGGGCGCAATCAGGGTATTCAATATTTAAAGGTAAAGGCTGCTGATTTAATAAATCACCCCACACTTCTTGTAATGAATTAACCGCTTTGCGTTTAACGCCGTTCACCAAACTTGCGAGGCTGTCGTTGGTAAAAGGTAAAAAGCAGCAGCGGTTTTGCTCTTTTGCTGCAAGTACAGAGGGCAAAATGGCATTTACGCCACGCACTTCGCCATTGAGTGCAAGCTCTCCGTAAAACTCATATTTATGTATATCAGGGCAAACAACCTGCCCAGAGGCCACTAAAATACCTACCGCAATAGCTAAGTCAAAGCGTCCACCATCTTTAGGTAAATCGGCAGGCGCTAAATTGACGGTAATGCGCTGATCGGGGAAACCAAATTGAGAGTTTTCTAGGGCGCTACGCACCCTATCTTTTGATTCTTTAACTGAGGCCTCAGGAAGCCCTACAATATGAAAAGCTGGCAAACCATTACCAAGGTGTACCTCTACAATAACCTCAGGGGCGTTTATACCCACTTGGGCACGAGAATAAATGCGAGCTAGCGACATTCCTTATCCTAATTAATGGTTTAATTAATTAGTTTAGTCAGAATATTTAAAAACGTGTACTGTGATTTGCCATTTAATAGCTGCAATACGAAGCAATAAGGTGGTTAGCATTGCCATTACCATGGCAAGTTCAGTCGCTAACGCAAAGTGAATACCCAAAGTATAAACAACACCGCCTGCAATACAGGTAATTGCGTATAGCTCGCCTTTTAGCAACATAGGGATTTCACGGGCCAGCACATCTCGGAGCATGCCACCAAAGCAACCGGTAATTACACCCATAATAATGGCGGTCATATTTGGCATGCCGGCAAGTAATGCTTTTTGGGTACCCATAACCGAAAAAAATGCTAACCCAAATGCATCGGCAATTTGTAATGTGTAATGTGGAATCGACTTTTGCTTGTTAATAAGCCGAGTGCTAATAAATACCGCTGCTAAAATAGCATAAAAAAAACTTTGGTCGTGTAACCAAAATACCGGAACATCCAATATAAGGTCACGAACCGTACCGCCTCCAATCGCTGTTACAGCAGCTAATACTACAACACCAAAACCATCCATTTTCTTTTCATGTGCAACCAATGTACCCGTAATAGCAAACACGGCAATGCCAATTAAATCAAACCAGTGGTAAAGCTCAGTCATGTGTAACACACCCAAAATTATTTGTGCCGTTTTAACACAAACTATACAAAGTTTTAAGTAATAACACTTTTTTTTGGAAAATTTATAACGTGTATAAAACACTATTTTGGAAGGCATAAGTTTATGAGGGGTGTTATTTCTGTGGTTGCGGGAGCCAGAGCTTGTGAAGGGAACCGACGACCTTTGCTGGCTAATGGAAAGCTGAGACCGAAGAGCTATTCATTTCACTGAATTTTAGGCATAAAAAACACGCTTTAAGCGTGTCGTTTCATTTTATGTATTTCAGTGGTTGCGGGAGCCGAATTTAAAACGACCACCTTTGCTGGCTTGTGGAGAGCTGAGACCGACGAGCTATCCATTTCCCTGAATTTTAGGCATAAAAAAACACGCTTTAAGCGTGTCGTTTCATTTTATGTATTTCAGTGGTTGCGGGAGCCGGATTTGAACCGACGACCTTCGGGTTATGAGCCCGACGAGCTACCAGGCTGCTCCATCCCGCGCCTGAAATATGCATACTTATTTAGCGTTGCTTACATTACAACGTGGCTGTCAACTTCCTAAAGGAAATTGGTTGCGGGAGCCGGATTTAAAACGACTACCTTTGCTGGCTAATGAAGAGCTGAGACCGACAAGCTTTTCTTTAACTAACGTTTTACAGTAACCTCAAACCCCTAAAGGAAATTGGTTGCGGGAGCCGGATTTGAACCGACGACCTTCGGGTTATGAGCCCGACGAGCTACCAGGCTGCTCCATCCCGCGCCTGTATATTTTAAGTCTATCGACTACTTAATTTAATCTCTTAAGTTAGAGTTTACAGTAACCTCAAACCCATAAAGGAAAGTGGTTGCGGGAGCCGGATTTGAACCGACGACCTTCGGGTTATGAGCCCGACGAGCTACCAGGCTGCTCCATCCCGCGCCTGTATGTTTATAGTCTAAGGGGCGGATTTTAACCGACGACCTTCGACTTCAGGTTTAAGCAGTCCGGCGAATGATTTATCATTCTGCTCCATCCCGCGCCTGTAATTTCTTTGAAATAGTTTCGTGTTAATAACGAGCCTGTTTCGAAGAGAGCGCTATAATATAGGAATAAACTTATATTGCAAGGCTTTCACTCGTTAATTGCGTTCAACCGAACAAAAAGCAATCAAACCACTCTTTAAATCGCTATCTTTGATGCGGGCTTATCATTTTTTGAAACTCCCAATCTGGGTGTCCCATCACAATAAAATCTGGATTTTCGGTGCTCTCACGCTGGTTATATGTAAGCGGGTTAAACTCTGCATCGGTAATACACCCGCCCGCCTCTTCTACAATCACTTGTGACGCGCCGGTATCCCACTCGCCAGTAGGGCCAATTCGTAAAAAGCAGTCAGCTTTACCCTCGGCAACAATACATGCTTTTAGCGAGCACGAGCCTACAGCAATAGTGGCAAATTGCGTATTTAAATACTGACTGACCGCTTCAATTTTTTGTCTACGGCTTACTGCTAGCGTTAGGTTATCGGGTGTTGCTACCGACATTTTTGTATCGCTACCATTTTCTCGTTTAAATGCCCCCTGATTAGCAGTAGCAAAGTAAGTAATGCCTTTTGCTGGCCAATGGATCACACCTAAAACGGGGTGGTTATTTTCAATAAGCGCAATATTAACGGCAAAGTCACCACTTTCTAAAATAAACTCGCCCGTGCCGTCCATCGGATCTAATAACCAATAGCGTTGCCAGTCTTGTCTTTGGGCAAGTGCCGGAATAGGCGTCTCTTCTGACATAATAGGAATCTCGGGCGCAAGGTCTTTTAAACCAGCAACGAGCACATCGTTAGACGCTAAGTCTGCTTTTGTGACGGGCGTAGCGTCTGACTTTTCTTGTTGGCCAATATCATCTTTTTTATAAATAGCCATAATGGCATCGCCTGCTCGTTGTGCAAGCTCTATACAAGGCTCTAGTAGTTTATTCATTTGCAGCTCCAGACGCTAAATACTTATTTAATAATAACAAAGCGGCAACACTGCGAGCTTCGGTAAAATCGTCTTGCTCTAATAATGACTGCCAATCTGTTAATGGCCACTTAACAACCACTAGCGGTTCAGGCTCATCCCCTTCTAACGTTTGCGGGTATAGCTGCTTAGCAAATAAAATATGCATAGTTGCGTTAAAGTAACTTGGCGCCATTGATACTACTTTTAATGGCTCAAAAAATTCAGCGCCAAAACCCACTTCTTCTTTAAGCTCTCTGTTTGCAGCTTGTTGGGGCGTTTCGCCTGGGTCTATTAAGCCTTTAGGAAAACCTAATTGGTAGTCGTTCGTGCCTGCACAATATTCACGTACCAGTAGCATTTCGTTGTCCGCAGTTATTGGCACAATCATTACTGCCCCACGGCCACCGCCGCGTATTCGCTCATACTGGCGCTCTTCGTCATTAGAAAACTTAAGCTCTAATGATTCAACAGTAAATAAACGGCTTTTAGCAACTACATTATTACTAATAATTTGCGGTGGAGTTGGGTGCTTTTTCTGTGTCATTGGCGTTATTTTGCTATCATGGCAGTTGTGCTTAATCATAAACTTTTCACAAGGAAAAGCCCATGCTAAATTGGTCAAAAATCGATACCGTTTTACTTGATATGGACGGAACATTACTCGATTTGCATTTCGATAGTCACTTTTGGCTTAACGTTGTTCCAGAACAACTTGCACGCACTCGCAATATCACCCTTGATGAAGCAAAAGCCGATATGCACAAACGCTACCAAGCGGTAAGTGGCCAAATACAGTGGTATTGTTTAGATTATTGGGAAGAACAGTTAAAGTTGCCGATAATGGAACTAAAACGTCAAACCCAACACCTAATAAAAGTACGCGAAGATGTGCCTCACTTTTTAACTGAGTTAAAAAAAGCAGGTAAAGAGCTGATTTTGTTAACTAACGCCCACCCTGAAAACGTCATGCTCAAATTTGAACACACCGCGATAGATAATTATTTAGATGGCGTGGTGTCGACTCACCAATACGGCGTGAGTAAAGAGCAGCAAAGTTTGTGGCATCAAGTACAAAAAGACTTAGGGTTTAATAAGCAGCGCACTTTGTTTGTTGATGACAGTGTGCCTGTTTTAAATGCAGCCCGAGAATACGGCATAGAACATTTACTTGCGGTTGCTAACCCTGATAGTAAGCAACCACATAATGTAATAGCCGATTACTTAAACGTAACCGACTACCGCACTATTATATAATTAGCTTTTTGGGTAACGAGCTTCCAAACCTTGGTATACTAACTTTGCAAAGTCGGCATGTTCGGTATCAAGGCTTTTTACGACTTCAACCAAATGCTCGTTATCTTCTTGACCGTTCCACACTTTAATGTAGCTGCCATCTTTGTAGCCATGATCTTGGCGGAAAAAGTTTAACGTATTTTTCCCTACGTAACCCCGGTATAAATCGTCAATATCCATCCCTATTTGCGCCATACACCCTGCAAATGCAGCAGCGTTAAAGGTTTTGTTAGCCACTGCTGAAGCGGCTAATACTTCAAGCGTTTGTTTAAAATCTTCTGCGGCTTGAGGCGCGCTAAGTTCTTTCTCCAACTGTTTAGCTAATTCTTCGTAGGGTGTTGTTCCATCGATTCTTAATGACAAACCAAAATGAAATATATCAACCAATTCTAAAATGACTTGCTCAGTATCTGGGGTTTGCTTTTTCCACCACTTCCAACCGTAGTGGTCTAGCATTTCTGCACACTCTACCCAAATGGCTCTATACCACTCAAAACCTTGGCTAAACCATTGCTCATGAACCTTAGTATTCATGGCATTTTGCATTTCTAGCATAACGACTAGCTTATTTAAATTGGCAGACATATTCATTCCTGACGTTTTTGATTGGTGTAATAGTACAGATAAAAAAAGCGCAATGCATCAGCACTATTTTAATAATTCTGGTTTTACTTTGAGCCGCTAAAGTCAGCCCAAGATTCAATTAAATCTATAAAATCTTCAAAGCCACAACCACTCACTAGGCCATTTTCTTCAAGCATTAAGTCATCATCTTGATAGGCAACTAAGTCTTCACTGTCTTGGTGTAGGGCATGGGCTTCAAATAAGGCTTCGTCTTTAGAGAGTATTAAGTCTATTTCTTGGCCTTTTAACGTTATTGGCTCGTAGCTTGTTTTAACTGAGTTGATAAGTGCTTGTACCATCGCCACTTTTTCTTTGCCAATTTCTTCATTTAACCAGCGGCCAATTAGGGCATGCTCGCTGCTTATTTTAATGCGCAGCCCGCTAATAGGGTCACGTATAAATTGATATTCCATAATTTTTACTTATAAAACGCTAATGCACTAATTATACCCATAAATAGCCCTGAACACCGCCCCTAAAACGCAAAATAGCGCCAATGGGCGCTATTTAAATAGGTGGCATAAAAGCTAACTTCGCGATCTAAAACGTGCAGCATCTATAATCGACCATAAATAAATAATAGGCACAAGTACAAAGCCTACCAATACATAAATAAGTGCGTAACTAATTATAATAGCTAGCGCAAAGAAGATAGCAGCTAAAATACGCCCTTGTACCAGTTGCCCTAAACCAGGAAAAAATATATTACACAACGCCGCAATTACATTACCGCCAGAACCTTGATCAGCCATACTTACCTCTGTAGTTAATTAATTTTAAATTTTAGTTATTTACTTACTATCACACTTTATGCCAATTTTTTAAAGCTTAAAAATCAATTAGTTAAACTAGCACAAAATAACTGATTTAGTGTTTTTTACTAAATATAGGTCAATTTGATTATTTTTATTCTTAATTGCAGTTACTTAACAGCATAAATAAACAGCTAAGCAATTAGTTTTACAAGTATTTTTAGAATAGCTGTTCATAAAAACAGTATTTTATTTAGCCTAACAAAAACACCTGTTATACTCCCTCTCATTATTGATTGAAAAGGCGTAACGATGGACGTTTCTGAATTACTCGATGGCTTAAATGACAAACAACGCGATGCCGTTGCAGCCCCACTACAAAACATGCTGGTATTAGCAGGTGCTGGTTCGGGTAAAACACGTGTTTTAGTTCATCGTATCGCGTGGTTAATGCAGGTTGAGCAAGCTTCTGCTTATAGTATTTTTGCGGTTACCTTTACTAATAAAGCCGCTAAAGAAATGCGCACCCGTGTTGAAGAAACCCTAAAAGCCCCCGTGGGAGGCATGTGGATTGGTACATTCCATGGTTTATCACACCGTATTTTGCGCGCTCATCATCGTGAAGCAAACCTACCAGAAGCCTTTCAAATTTTAGACTCTGACGATCAACTAAGAATGATCAAGCGCTTATTAAAGTCAATGAATATTGATGATAAAAAATGGCCAGCTAAACAATTTGGCTGGTACATCAGCGCTAAGAAAGATGAAGCCCTGCGTCCTAAAGATATTCAAGCCTACGATATAAACGAGCAAATGATGCTGCGTGTATATGCAGCCTATCAAGAAGCATGTGACCGCGCTGGTTTAGTCGATTTTGCAGAAATACTGCTACGTAGCTACGAGGTTCTTAAAAATAACCCTACGCTACTTCGCCATTACCAGCAGCGCTTTGCCCACATGCTGGTAGACGAATTCCAAGATACCAATACCATTCAATACGCATGGTTAAAGCTACTTGCAGGCGATACGCAAAGCATTATGATTGTAGGCGACGATGACCAAAGTATTTACGGTTGGCGCGGCGCTAAAATAGAAAATATAAAGCGTTTTTTAACAGACTTTAATGCTGAAACTATTCGCCTTGAGCAAAACTATCGCTCAACCGCAACCATTCTAAAAGCATCTAATGCGCTTATAAAAAACAATGCAGAGCGCATGGGTAAAAGCTTGTGGACCGATGGCAACGAAGGCGAGCCGATATCAATTTATGCAGCCTTTAACGAGCTAGACGAAGCCCGCTTTGTAAGTAGTAAGCTACGCAGCTGGTTAAATGCCGGTAATGCGCTGCAAGACGCCGCCATTTTATACCGCAGTAACGCGCAATCTCGTGTACTCGAGGAAGCCATGCTTCAAGAAGGCTTAAAATACCGTATTTACGGCGGTATGCGTTTCTTCGAACGTCAAGAAATTAAAGATGCGCTATCGTACTTACGATTGGTAGGAAACCGCCAAGACGACGCCGCATTTGAGCGTGTAATTAACACCCCTGCGCGCGGTATTGGCGATAAAACTCTTAGCCATATACGCGACTGTGCGCGTGCTGAGTCGCTGCCTCTTTGGTACGCGGCTAAAGCAATTGTTGAACAACAGCATTTATCGGGTCGTGCGGCAAGCGCTGTTACAAAGTTTGTAGAGTTGGTCGAACACATAGAAGATAAAATTAGCGACCTTACACTACAAGAGCAAGCCAAATACACGATTCAAACGTCTGGTTTAATGGCTATGTATCAAGCTGAAAAAGGCGAAAAAGGCCGCGCTCGCGTAGAAAACTTAGAAGAGCTTATCAGTGCATGCGATCAGTACGAGCTCCCTGAAGAAGAAGAGTTTAGCTCACCATTACAGGGCTTTTTAGCCTACACCTCACTCGAATCTGGTGAAGGCCAAGCGGATGAGCACGAAGACGCTGTACAAATGATGACTCTTCACTCTGCTAAAGGATTAGAGTTTCCACTTGTGTTTATGGTGGGCGTTGAAGAAGGTATGTTCCCATCGCAGCAAAGTAATGAAGAATCAGGGCGCTTAGAAGAAGAACGCCGCCTCTGTTACGTGGGTATGACCCGTGCAATGGACAAGCTTTACATAAGCCATGCCGAAAGCCGCCGTTTATACGGCCAAGAGAAATACCACAGCCCATCGCGATTTTTACGCGAAATACCCGAAGACTGCGTAGAAGAAATTCGTATTAAAACGCAGGTATCGCGACCACCTGCTGCTGGGCGCTTTAGCGCGTCAGTAAGCCATGCAGCTTTTGAAGAAAGTGGGTTTAACTTAGGTCAACGTGTACTGCACGCTAAATTTGGTATTGGCACTGTGCTAAATTACGAAGGCAGTGGCGCACAATCGCGTGTACAAGTTAACTTTGACGACCTTGGCAGCAAATGGCTAGTGACCGCATATGCACGACTTCAAGCTGTATAAGCACTATGTTGAACAATTAACACAGCAACTAACTGACGCAAAACATCGTCAGTTAGTACTTATCACAGGCCAAGCCGATTGGTGCTACGAGCTACTAAGCGCATTAACAGACTCAGATAATGTAAAACTGCTGTCAAACAGCGGCATTGCTAATTCAAGTTGGCCTGAGCATACCCATGAACTACTTGGACAAGAGTTTATTCATGCCGTTTATGATGGCTTTAGTGGCATTTACCCCGATAAATTTGCTGCCCTTGCCGGTACCATAAAAGCAGGCGGTTTGTTATTTTTATTACTGCCTGACTTACAAAGTTTAGCCTCTTGGCAAGACCCTGCACTTAAAAGCGTGCAATCTCATGGAAGTAGTAATCGGCAAAGCTATTTTAATTTACGTTTTTCTCGCCTTTTACAAACGCTACCCGTCATACACTTTGATGAACACACTGACTTTAAACAGCCGCCGATCAAAAGCAATGTAACGAATAAAATTGAGTATCAGGCGCAGCAACAATGCGTTGAACAAATAATTAAGGTGGCCACAGGCCGCGCGAACAGGCCTTTAATTATTAATGCCGACAGAGGGCGAGGAAAATCAGCCGCGCTTGGTCTTGCAGCCGCAGCATTACATGATAAAAAAATCATTGTATGCGCAACACAATTCAGAGCCACCCATAGCTGTTTTAAGCATTTAGCTAAAACCTTACAGGTTGAATACAAGGCTCAGCAAAAACATTTAGCTAATTTACAATACATGGCCCCAGATGCACTGCTTAATCAGTTGCCGCAATGTGAACTATTACTGGTCGATGAAGCCGCCGCAATCCCTGTACCACTACTATTCGCCATGTTAAAGCACTACCCGCGTATAGTCTTTGCAAGCACCTTGGTAGGTTACGAGGGTAATGGCCGAGGCTATACCATTCGTTTTACGCAACATATTAAAGCAAATTACAAAGCGGCAAAAGTTGTAAACTTAGAAGACCCTATACGTTTTGCCAAGAGCGACCCTCTTGAGCAACATGTACGCACACTCTTTGCTTTAGATGCACAATATAAAGAATACCCGCCCGCATTAAGTAGCATTGAGCACGTTGAAGTCACTCAACAGCAACTCGTTGACAATGAGTCTTTACTGCAGCAAATAGTTGCGCTGCTCGCACTTGCCCATTATCAAAGCAGTGTTAACGATTTACGCCACTTACTTGATGCCCCAGCGCAAAGACTGTTTATTAGTAGATGCGACATGCATGTTGTGGGAGTGTGTTTAATAGCTGTTGAGGGCGGTATGGATGCAGAGTTAGCTAAGCAAGTAATCAGTGGTGAGCGGCGCCCACAAGGGCATTTAATGGCACAATCACTCGCGCAATTAAGCGCACAGCCAAGCTATTTAACAAAACAAAGCGCACGCGTTATTCGTATAGCTGTTGCACCTAACCTGCACCAACAAGGCGTAGGTAAAGCATTGCTAGCGCATTGCCAGCATCAGCTAACACCCACCTGTAGTTATATAGGTGCAAGTTTTGGGGCTACAGCTGGGCTTTTACGTTTTTGGCAATCTCAGGGCTTTAGTACTGTTAAGCTAGGTTATCAGCGAGATAAAAGCACCGGTGAGCACTCAGCCCTTGTTGTTAAAGCATTAGACACATCCCCGCAGGGCTTACATACCTTAGCTCAGCAATTTAAAAGTGATTTGTTTTATGGTTTATTAACGCACTTTAGCCAACTCGACAGTGAGTTAGTCAGTGAGCTAATAAGTAAATTTCTCGATGAATCTAGCGTGCCCAGCCCACCTATTAACACTGCAATTAGTGCAATAAATCGCTTTAATACCGCGCCAAAACTATGGTATTTATTTAACCACTCACCGTCCTGCCTAATGGCAACTAAAAGTGAAGATCGCCACTTGCTGATACAAATGGTATTACAAAACCACAATAATGAGCAGCTAATCAAACAACACCGCCTAAGTGGGAGAAAAGCATTAGAGCAGCAATTTAAACTCGCTGTTAAATCACTAATTAAAAAACCACTCAACCTTTAAGCTATTTATCCATTTTGTTCTATCCTTAAAGCATTACAAGGCAATTAAAGATAAAGGTATGGAATTCATAAACTTTCAAGTGGGCTGTAAAACCATTTCACTTAAAATTCTCGATATTTTACTCACCGAGCGGTTTGATAATAACCTTACTACATTGCCAAATAACAATAAGAGCTTTATTGGTGTAAAAGACTACATGGAAACACCTACGCCAGTGTTCGACCTAGGTGTTATTTTAAATGGCAGCTCTACAGAGCAAAGTAATAAAAAAGCACTTAATGAGCTAAGAACCTGGCAAGCCTCGCTTAATGATTGGTTTAGCCAATTTGAAAAAAGCATCGCGCAGCAGAGCCAGATAATAACGAACGATAAAATTCAGCTGCACAACATCGCCGTATTTTATAAAGAGTTTAAAACCGACAACAGTGACCTAAAAACTATCATAGAAAAATTTGATGAGCCTTTTCAAGCGCTAGTTACAGCAACAGATCACGCAGTTAGTGCTCATAGCGAGCAGGACTATAAACAAGCCAGTAAATATGTAGCGAGTATAAAGCGCAATAGCTTTATGCAATTGCAACGAGTGTTTGATGCGGCAAAAGAGCAAATAACACTCGACTATAAACCTATTATTGTTTTTACTACTAAAGACGGGCTCAACCCACATATCGGGTTACTAGTAGATAAAGTAGAGGACAATATAGATTATAAAAAAGAAGACATTAAGCCACTCGATAAATTAACCGAAGTAGGCTTTGATATAGACCCGCAAACCAAAGGCATGATGCGAGGGCTAATAAAGTTAGCCGAAAAACACAGTGTTTTAATAGATCCTAGCGCAATATTTAGACCTGATCAATTAGCACAAGAGGAAGACGAAGAAACACAAGCGTATGGTTTATTCTAAAAATAAAAAGCCGAGAAGATTCTCGGCTAATTAACTTATAGCAACACGTTATACAGTAGCAATAATATCTTCAACTGGTAAACGCGCTTTAGGTTTGCCAAAGTTCCAGTCTTCTTCTTCAACAGGGTAACCCATTGCAAGTGCCACTTCACAAATATGGCCATCTAGCTCTTCGCTAAACTTCTCGCCAATTAACTCTGGGTCAACACCTTCCATGGGTGTAGATGCAATATTTAAACGCGCCAGTGTATGCATAATGTTACCCAGTGCTAGGTAAACCTGTGCTTTAGTCCAGCTGCCATTATAGCCATTTTCATCTGTATTCATTTCTGCAAAAGCATAAGCACCCATAAAGCTCTCACGTAACTCTGCTGGTAAATGACCAGAGCTCACTTCGACATCCACACGTTTAACAAACTTCTCCTTAGTAAATTTAGGATCATAAGCTAATAACAGCGTATGCGATGCTTCTTTTGCATGAAGTTGATTGAATTGATGCTTGTTAGCAAATGTATCGTGTAAACGCTGCTTTGCTTCGTCACTTTCTACCAATACAAACTTC
Organism: Pseudoalteromonas sp. P1-25; assembly: GCF_001401805.1. GTDB lineage: Bacteria > Pseudomonadota > Gammaproteobacteria > Enterobacterales > Alteromonadaceae > Pseudoalteromonas. The sequence continues at coordinate 499 of NZ_LKDW01000008.1, read as the reverse complement.
CAAGGTTGAGAGTTGATCGAAGAAGCAGACAAGCGAATAGCTTCTTTAATTACGTCAATATCTGCTGATGAAATACGTTTGTTCACATCGTACTTTTTAGCCGTATAACGGTTATGTAAGTCTTTAATAATCTGATGAGACATGCTTTTCTCCCCTTTGTGAGGTATGTAAATACAAGATGGAGTAAGTCTATAGTACTTGATGCCAATTGATAATTAGCAGAATACTTAAAAGACTTTCTAAAAAAAATTGATAATAGACCAAACCCATATCATTTTGGGTAACAGTTTTATTGCTGCGGGATCGGGCGTTACCAAAAATGTAGAGGCAAATACAGTTGTTGCGGGTAACCCTGCTCGTGAAATAAGAACACTATAATTTTAATCAATATGTTTTTTTAGCGTTGGGATTCACTAGCTCGCCTGACCTAGATGGTAGGTGTTGGATGGGTATGTATTACGTGTGCTTATTTTCAGATAGCCAAAATACTATTCACAAA
>NZ_LKDW01000007.1 GCF_001401805.1 Pseudoalteromonas sp. P1-25 | reverse complement strand
GAGATGGCAGAGTGGTCGAATGCACCGGTCTTGAAAACCGGCATAGGTTTGTAGCCTATCTAGGGTTCAAATCCCTATCTCTCCACCACCTAATTACAATAACTATGAGTACACTCTTACTTGTAGTTTATAGCACTTTCGGAGAGATGGCAGAGTGGTCGAATGCACCGGTCTTGAAAACCGGCATGGGTTTGTAGCCCATCTAGGGTTCAAATCCCTATCTCTCCACCATTATATTAAAGCCCGCTTAAAGCGGGCTTTTTTGTATCTACGCTTTATTATCAGCTCACCTTTAGGTTTTCTCGCTTATTTCCCCGTTTCGGTTTGCTATTAGCGATTATTAATAGATCATTAATAGATTATTAACATATTAATATGCTACTTTTAGATTTTAAAATTGGTAATTAAAATAGTATGTTGTGGCTCAAGGGTGATTTACATTCAAGAAAACTTATTGTTTATCGTGCAATGATGTTCTCGTTGGTAACGTTGTTTGTTTTATTCGTATTCCAACCTTTTGGTACAATTAACGATACATCGTCATATAAAATACTCAGGCTTTCAGGTTATGGTTTAGTCACTTTTGTTGCGTTACTATTATCGGGCTTTATCGAAATAGCGCTGTTACGTTATGATTTTTATAAGCCACTTCGTATTATGCTTATAAGCGGCTTTTATATTTTAATTTGTGCTTTATTTAACCACGCTTATTTTGTTGTGGCATTTTTAGGACAGTGGCATTGGCAAAATCAGATGCTGTTTATTGGCTATATATTTGCTATTGGCGTATTTCCGCTAATTTTTATGTATATGTTAAATCGCCATGTTAGTCAGCTTAATATTGATCAAACACCACAGCGGCAACAAATCAAGCAATGTGAAGCCCTTCCTTTAAAACTCGAGCAAATTACGTTAGTTGGCGATAATAAAAATGATGCAATCAGCATAGTTTTAGAGCGTGTTTTGTTTATAAAAGCGGCTGATAATTATTGCGAAATTAGTGTTTATGACGGACACGCAATACAGCAAACTCTACTGCGCATTTCTTTAACTCGCTTACTTAAACAGCTCTCTATTAATACTGCAATTATTAGATGCCATCGCTCTTATGCAGTTAATGTTGCCTTTATTCACTCGTATAGTGGCAACGCTGGCGGCTTGCAATTAACGCTTAAAAACACACCCATGCCTGTTCCGGTATCGCGAAGCTACGTAGACAATATAAAAACCGCTTTGTTACTCACCCCAAGTGCTTGTTAGTCAGCCCAAATACTTGTATTTGATACCTAAAAATGTTGTTAATCCCTAACAGTTCGTAGTTTTACGCTGGAGTAGGCATGCTTAAGTTGAACTAAAAATACAACTTAAGAAGGTTACTATGAACACTATTTTAAAATCACTGTTAGTGATAGCCACGTTTGTTTTTTGCCATTACATAATGAAAAGCTTTTGGGGTAGCGAATGGACGAAAATATTAACCCAGGCCGATGCGTCTACTGGGGTTTTATTTATCCCCGCTAAATACTTATTTTTATATGCTCCTTTATTAGTGATAACCACATTGCTATTTAAAAGAGATAACATGCTTGACGCAATTGGCCTTAACACCGAAGGCTTTAATAACTATACCTTTGCAGCTTTGCTCTGCTGTATACCTATGACACTTGGCTATGCATACTTGAGTAGTAATTTAAATTTATCTTTGTCTGGACTAATAACAGGCTCAATCTATGCTGGTTTTTTTGAAGAGCTAATATTTAGGGCGGCTTTATTTGGTGCTTTATACAGGTTTTGCCGCTGGGGGTTCATTCCCGCAGCGTTGACAAGCTCGGTAGTATTTGGAGTAGGGCACATGTACCAAGGTGGCGATGCCATTTCTGCACTAATGGCGGTAGCAGTAACCACTGTTGCAGGCACTTGGTTTGCGTGGCTTTATTGTGAGTGTGGTTATAAAATTTGGTTTCCTATGTGGATGCATATTTTTATGAATGCAGCTTATGGCATCTTTAGTATGTCGGGTGGTGCCGTGGGGGATTTGCACGGCAACGTTTATAAAGCCACTGCTATTGTATTAAGTATCGTGTATGTTGAAGCACTGATCCGCCGAGGGAAAAAACGTGAAGTCACTATGGCCTCATTATTTATTAATACATCAGCATCTACGCTTAATCCCCCGTTCAAACCGCAGATGACTGCCGAAGCCTAAATGCACAAATTAGCCGTTCATTTAAGAACGCATTTATATTGCAACCTTAAGGCTATGTTTTTATTGAGGTTAGCGCCTGTAAGGTAGTGAGCTTTACGTTATGGGCGAATAAACAGCTAAAAGTAAGCGTGAGCTGCCAACAAAATAGGTGTCTGTTTTTAGTTAGCAAAACTATTTGTTAAAATGTCTAGTAACAGACGTTTAAAGAGTGCTTGTTTTCCCATCATAAATTACGACCATAGTCTCTGTTTCTAACCTTAAGAACTTGGTGCATGCTTAAGATAATGTTTGTAGTGTGTATTTAGGAACTTATATGAAACATCAACTAGCCAAAAGTGTCGCGCTTTCTTTATTATCCCCCGTTATAGTTGGTAGTACACTAGGTCTTTATTATGGACTTACTGTTAATGGTGATACCACTACCATTTTTCTGCAACTATTAATGAGCGCAATTGCGAACGCACATATTGTTGGTCTTACGATGGCTGCTTTTGTAGTGCCTGGTTATTTGCTTATGTTTAAGTATGCAAAAGTCAATTATTCAGGGGTACTAACCCTTGGGCTGCTGGGCGGCGCAATTTTTAGTTACTTACTAAGTGCGACATCAGGCGAGGTATTTTTAATTAATAGTATAATGGCTGCTTTTGCTGCGGGACTATTTTTATTTGGACTGCGTAAATCAGCAAAAAAATAATTGCAGAAATATTGACCAAGCGTGCTGAAAAACGGCGCTATTTCTGTTTTTTTACTTGTAAAAGGTTTCAATTTTTCACGACAAAGAGTACCTTTAGCTACTGTATGTTCAATAAGAAGTAGTTTGGTATGCAAAAGCACGATTTTTACCAGTCATTAGTTAAGCAAACTGAATCACTAATCGCTGGTGAATCTAATGTCATTGCTAATATGGCTAACGTAAGTGCGCTATTATTTACCTCTTTAGAAGATGTAAATTGGGCGGGCTTTTACTTTATGGATTCGCCGAGTGAATTAGTGCTTGGGCCTTTTCAAGGCAACCCTGCATGTATTCGTATTCCTGTTGGTAAAGGAGTGTGTGGTACGGCTGCAGCAACCCTAGAAACACAGTTAATTGAAGATGTGCATGCGTTTGAAGGTCATATAGCCTGTGACGCAGCGTCTAATTCTGAGATTGTTGTACCTATCATGAAAAATGATAAGATAGTTGCTGTTCTTGATATTGATAGCCCAACTATTGGTCGCTTTGATACTGATGACCAAGCTGGTTTAGAAGCATTAGTTAAATGCTTAGAGGCAAGCTTGTAATGAAAGATTTGCTAAATGTTCAAGACTACCTATTCGCAGTACAAGATGTAGGCGATTGGGAAGGGGATGAAGAACATGTAGCGGAAACGCTCAATGATTTGATTCACATAGCCTGGGATAAAATCCCAAATGATTTAGACTGTGAATCAATCGATGAAATAATAAATGGTATTTGGGAACACCTTCGAGGTGACTTGGCAGTACTAGAAGCTGACTTCGAAGAGTTAATTGACTGGGTAATACACTATGTTGATTCCTCCCTTGACGAAAAGATGTGAAAAATAGGTTCTAAAATGGAAACCACAAACAAGCTAAAAGATATTAATGAAGTGTTGGAATTTCTTTATCAAGAATTTCCACAATGTTTTAAACAAAAAGACGGTATTAAACCGCTTAAAGTCGGTATTTTTAAAGATATTGCCGAGCGTATCGAAGGGTCTGAAAAAGTAAGTAAGACACAAGTACGCCAAGCACTTAGAAAATACACGTCTAATTGGCGTTATTTAGAAGCTGTAACCAAGTCAGAGTTTCGTATTGACCTTGATGGTAATCAAGGTGAAAAAGTTGAGCAAGAGCACATTGACCACGCTCAAAAAGCACTAGAAGAAAGCCGTGCTAAAATGGCTAAACGCAAAAAACAACAGCGTCCACGCCAAGATTCAGACTCTAAATCTTTCAAGAAAAAGCCAGCCCACGCTAGCAAAAACAATGCTCCAGCTAACAAACCAGCTAAAGCAGCCCCTGCTAAACGTTCAGGAAAAGTTGAACCTTTACCTGCAAGTGAGGTCAAGGTTAATAACAAGGTTAAGGTAAAACTTGGCCAAGCACTTGTTAATGCAGTAATTACTGAAGTAAACAAAGACGAAGTTCATGTTGAATTAGTAACAGGCATGCAAGTTAAAACCAAAGCTGACAGCTTATACATTATTTAAGTTGTAAATAAATTAAGGAGTTGTGTATGAGTAAAAAGTTTACGCTCATTCCGTTAGTGGCTGCCCTGTTTTCGGGTTCTTTATTCGCTTCAGTTGAAGCGGCAAAACTTGAAGACTTGCCTGTACTTAAACAAGAAAGTCAACATGGCACTGCCAGCAAACGAGTGGCTAACTTATTTGCTCGTTCACACTATACACCGGTTCGATTTAACGATGCGCTTTCCAGTAAAGTGTATGATCGTTATATCGAATCCCTTGATTTCAACAAAAGCGTGTTTTTAGCAAGTGACATTGCAACGTTTGAAAAATACCGCGACGATTTTGATAATGCGATTACCACGGGAAAACTTGGGTTTACGTTTGATATTTTTAACTTAAGTTTAAAACGCCGTTTTGAACGCTATGATTACTCTTTATCGTTACTAGATAAAGAAATGACGTTTGATAAAGACGATGAATACTTTTTCGATCGTGAAGATGCGGCATGGCCAGCATCGCAAGCAGAGCTTGATGAAATCTGGCGTGAACGTGTTAAATACGATGCCCTTCGTTTAAAAATGACAGGTAAAGATTGGGAAGGTATTAAGGACGTTCTTACCAAGCGTTACAAAAATGCACAAAAACGTTTAGTGCAAACAAATTCAGAAGATGCATTTCAAATTGTAATGAACTCGCTAGCGCGCAGTATCGAGGCACATACGTCGTACTTATCGCCGCGCCGCGCAGAACAATTTAAAATGGATATGGACTTAGAGCTTGAAGGCATTGGAGCCGTTTTAAGTCCGGATGAAGATTACACCGTTATTCGCAGCTTAGTACCAGGTGGTCCCGCCGATAAAACAGAGCAGCTAAAAGCTGACGACAAAATTATTGGTGTTGCTCAAGATCAAAAAGAGTTTGTTGATGTTATTGGTTGGCGTTTAGATGATGTCGTTGATCTAATCAAAGGCCCGAAAGGAACCAAGGTACGTTTACAGTATCTTAAAGGCTCTGATGCGCATGGCACGCCAAAAGTTGTTGAGATCACCCGTGATAAAATTCGCTTAGAAGACAGAGCGGCTAAATCTGAAGTATTTGAGGCCAGTTATTCAAATTTAACGTCAAAAATCGGTGTTATTGAGATCCCTGGTTTTTATAACAACCTTTCGAAAGACGTTAAAGTTGAATTAGCTAAACTCAAAGAAGAAAATGTAGACGGTATTATTATTGACTTGCGCCAAAATGGCGGTGGATCACTATATGAAGCTACGCAACTATCAGGCCTCTTTTTTGATCAAGGTCCGGTAGTACAAATTCATACGTTAAATAACCGTATTGAAGAGCAAAAAGATCGTGATGGCATTACCTATTACGATGGCCCACTAACTGTTTTAGTTGACCGCTACAGTGCTTCAGCCTCTGAAATTTTTGCTGCCGCAATGCAAGATTATGGCCGTGCAGTGATTATTGGCGAGCAAACCTTTGGTAAGGGAACGGTTCAACAACACAAAGGCTTAGGCCGTGCGTATGATTTATACGACAACGATTTAGGGAGTGTACAGTACACTATTGCTAAATTTTACCGTATAAATGGTGGCAGTACTCAGCACAAAGGGGTTATTCCTGATATTTCTTTCCCTTCGGCGATAGACCCAGCAGAATGGGGTGAGAGCAAGCAGGATAATGCATTACCTTGGGATAGCATAGTGCGAGCTAAGTACAAAAAGCAGGGTAATTTAACCCCTGTGATTAGTTATCTAGAGAAACAACACGAACTACGTATTAAAACAGAGCCCGAATTTGGTTATGTATTTGATGATATTGCTCGTTACAATGAAGAAAAAGACCGTAAAACTATTTCTTTAGTTGAAGCAGACCGTATTAAAGAAAAAGATGAAAATGAAGCACGTACTTTAGCGCGCACTAATGAGCGTTTAAAGCGTTTAGGTAAAGATCCGATTGAAAACCTAGATGATGTACCAGAGGTAATTGAAGAGTTAGACCCTTTCTTAGAAGAGGCAGCACTCATTACGCAAGACTATATTAACTTTGGCCGTATCGCTAAGAAATAAAATACGTGTATACCTCTTTTAAAAAGGCGCTTTTTGCGCCTTTTTTGTTACCTAAATTTTGCTAAATTGCTATAATCGCGAATCACTTAATTGAGTTACATTACTGTGGCTTAAAAAAAGCACTGATACGCTAAAAATAATAAATAAACACGCCCTTGTATGTGGTGTGCAGGAGTCACTATTTTGAAGCCTTTAGAAAAACCAATTAAACCCGCCTCGTTTTTTGATGCACTTATTCCTATCTCTGTTCTTATCTGCCTATTAGGCGCAGCGGTCTATTTATTTGGCGATAACTCGTCGTCAGGTCCCAACCAAATAGCGTTATTATTTGCCACTTTTGCGGCGGCACTAATAGGACTTAAAAATGGCTATACGTGGAAAAAGCTTGAAGAAGCCATGATTGAAGGTATTACTTTATCATTGGGGGCAATTTTAATTTTATTGATGGTGGGTGCTTTAATTGGTACTTGGCTGTTGTCGGGCACCGTGCCAACTCTCATTTATTATGGCTTACAGGTTATTAACCCTAGTTGGTTTTATGCTGCCAGCTGTTTAATCTGTGGCATTGTTGCAATGAGTATTGGCAGCTCTTGGACTACAGCTGCCACCATAGGTGTTGCACTTTTAGGTGTTGCTACAGGCCTTGGATTAGACCAAACGGTGACGGCAGGGGCGGTTATTTCGGGAGCTTACTTTGGAGACAAACTAAGCCCACTTTCTGAAACGACTAATTTAGCGCCGGCTGTTGTAGGCGCTGATTTATTCGAACATATTCACCATATGCTATGGACGACTGTTCCTAGCTTTGTCATTGCACTGATCATTTTTATTTTTATGGGCTTTAATGCAACAGCTTCTAACGAAGCCGGCAGAATTGACGAAATTACGGTAATTTTAGAGCAAAGCTTTAATATTGGCTTTGAGATGTTAATTCCATTAATTGTGCTCCTAGTTTTAGCTATTAAAAAAATGCCGGCGTTTCCAGCTATTTCGATTGGCGCTGTAATTGGTGCTGTGTGGGCAATGCTGTTTCAGTCAGATTTAATCGCGACACAAATTGACCTGTCTCAAGGTGAGCTGGTTGGTTATTTTAAAATTATTTGGACGACTTTTTTCGATGGATTTAGTATCGATACGGGCGATGAAAAAATGGATTCATTGCTCAGTGGTGGTGGTATGGCAGGTATGTTAACCACAACTTGGTTGATCATGACGGCACTTATGTTTGGCGCCATAATGGAGAAAACCGGCTTACTGGATATTTTTGTTAAGAGTATTTTAAAAATAGCTAAAAGCACAGGTTCGCTTATTACATCAACCATCGCAACTTGTGTGGGTACAAACTTAATTGCAGCGGATCAATACATCGCTATTGTAGTCCCTGGTCGTATGTTTAAAGAAGAATATAAAAATCGAGGATTAAAACCGGTTAATTTATCGCGTACTTTAGAAGATGGCGGAACAATAACAAGCCCGTTAATTCCTTGGAATACGTGTGGTGCGTACATGCAAAGCGTTTTATTAATAAATCCATTTGACTATGCTTTGTATGCTTTCTTTAATTTAATTAACCCTTTCTTAGCTATTATTTATGCGTACGTAGGTATTAAAATTTTACGCATTGAACCTAAGCAACCTGCTTAAATCTTAATAGCCCCTTTTTTAAGGGGCTTTCGTGGGAGTAACTATGACTGTTTCGGCAAAGCCAAAAGCGCAATATCTAAAAGATTACACGGCGCCTAATTTTTCAATAGAACACACAGAACTCACTTTTGACTTACAACCCCTTAATACAAAAGTGACTGCGCTACTTACGCTTAAAAGAACAACTAATGAAAACTCTGCACTTGTTTTAGACGGTATAGACTTACAATTACTGGAACTACACGTAGACAATATTGCTTACACAAATTATAAGATTGAAGGTGAGCACTTAATCATTAATGATTTACCTCACACATGCCAGCTTAAAATAGTTACAGTAATTTCTCCTGAAACCAATACCTCTTTGGAAGGCTTGTATTTATCTGGTGGGGCGTATTGCACCCAATGTGAAGCGCAAGGTTTTAGAAAAATAACCTACTTTTTAGATCGCCCTGACGTGCTAAGTACCTATGATGTAACAATTATTGCAGATAAAAACTTTAGGCATTTACTATCAAATGGTAACCAAATTGACAGCGGCGAAACAGCTGATGGCCGCCATTTCGCTAAATGGCAAGACCCATTTAAAAAACCAAGTTACTTATTTGCATTAGTAGCGGGCGATTTTGATGTACTAAAAGACACCTACACTACAAAAAGCGGACGCGAAATTGAACTTGCGTTATTTGTTGATAAAGGCAATTTATCTAAAACGCCGCATGCAATTAGCTCATTAAAAAAAGCAATGCAATGGGATGAAGAGCGCTTTAACCTAGAATACGATTTAGACATATATATGATTGTAGCCGTGGATTTTTTCAATATGGGCGCAATGGAAAACAAAGGGCTAAATGTATTTAATAGTAAATGTGTATTGGCTAACCAAGAAACCGCAACGGATAAAGATTACCATACTATAGAGTCGATTGTTGGGCATGAGTATTTTCATAACTGGACAGGCAACCGCGTTACCTGCAGAGACTGGTTTCAATTATCGCTAAAAGAAGGGCTTACTGTATTTAGAGACCAAGAATTTAGTAGCGATTTAGGCTCACGTGCACTTAATCGCATTGATGCCGTTAAAGTAATGCGTACTCATCAATTTAGTGAAGATGCGGGGCCAATGGCGCACCCAATTCGCCCTGAAAAAGTTATCGAAATGAATAACTTTTATACCGTAACGGTATACGATAAAGGGGCTGAAGTTATCCGAATGATGCATACCCTGTTAGGTGAAGTTAACTTTCAAAAAGGGATGCAGCTTTACTTTGAGCGTCATGATGGCCAAGCGGTTACCTGTGATGACTTTGTTGCAGCAATGAGTGATGCTTCAGGCATAGACTTGATGCAATTTAAACGCTGGTATAGCCAATCAGGTACACCTCGTTTAAATGCCACACAGCACTATGATCACGATAAACAACTTTATACCCTAACAATTGAGCAATTAGCCCCGCTAAATCAGCCCGATAACAAGAGTTTACATATCCCGTTTGCTATCGAATTATTAGATGAAAACGGGCAAAGTATTGCGCTTACTTATCAAGGAGAAAAGCGCGGCCATGTGCTTAACGTTACGGCATCAACGCAAACATTTTACTTTGATCAGATCCCGACTCGCCCAGTGGCCGTTTTACTTGAAGATTTTTCTGCGCCGTGTATTTTAAGTCAGCAAAATTCAGAGCATGACTTACTGCACATAATGCGTTTTGCACGCAGCGACTTTTCGCGTTGGGACGCACAGCAACAGTTATTTATTAAGGCAGTTAAGCAGGGCGTTAATGCACCTGAACATGCCGCACTTAGTGATAACGTTATCAATGCATTACGTGTTTTAATTAGCGAGAAAAATGGTGATTTAGCATTAATTGCTGAACTGATTAAACTCCCAAGCTTTGACACGTTTGCAGCTGAGTTTGACACGATCCCTGTGGATGAAATTATCACTGTTACAAAACTGTTTGAACAGCAAATTGCTGAGCAATTATTTGATGAGCTTTTGGCATGTTACAGTTCGTTAGTTGATGATGGCAGTATTAATCCAGACGCGGTCGCTATAAGAGCACTCAAAGGCGTGTGTTTACATTATTTAGCTAAAATACCATCTGAGCAAGTCGACCACGTTATCAAAGAAGCCGCAGGCTCTTCGAATATGACCAACGTTTTAGCCTCACTGAGTGCGGTAGTAAAATCATCGCACCCATTAAGAAATGCGTTGTTAGATCATTTTGATAGCCAGTGGCGTCATGACGTTTTAGTAATGGATAAATGGTTTGCACTACAAGCTATGCAGTCTGGTGCTGATACTATTGAGAATATTAAAGCGCTCTATGAGCATCCTAGTTTTGACTTTTCAAACCCAAATAGAGTCCGTGCATTAGTAGGCAGCTTTAGTCATTTTAACACCGCGCAATTTCACCGAAAAGATGGTGAAGGTTACGCATTATTAGGGGACTTACTCATTAAGCTAAACGCGATTAATCCGCAAAATGCCTCTAGAATGTTAACGCCTTTCATGTCGTGGAAACGATTTGATCCAACACGTGCTCAAGCAATGAAAGCGCAATTGCAACGCTTAGCAAGCCTTGAAGGACTGAGTGCTGACTTATATGAGAAGGTTGAAAAAGCACTTAATTAAATGATTGAGTATTACTTTTACCTAAACTTGAGCTATAACAAATGCATGGATTACTATCATGGCCGTTATAGCTCTGTACAAGTGGTTGAGGACAATGGCAAAACGATACGTTTTGCCGCGTCACACCTACGCCCTTATATTTCATCTATTGGAATTAGAGGGCGCTTTAGACTTTTACTAACCTCTGAGAATAAATTTATTCGTCTCGAACGTATCGCCTAACCTACTGTTTTTATGTTATAGATACATAAAAATATTATCTTTTTGTTAATTTCAATTTGTTCTATTGTTAATTTACGTGTATAAAATATCTGGTATGACGTCTTACCAATACGTAAACGTCAGCTCAAAAAATATAATAATTGATTGAACGCGACCATTTGTAATTTTTTATAATCGCTTCTATCGTTAAGATTACACTAAAAACAATAACTTGATCACACATAATTACCCACGACAGGGGGGATACACAATGATAAGAAGATCGCTTTTTGTTAAAAACAAAATAGCTATAGGTTTAGCAGCCGCAAGCTTAGGTTTATCAGCAGCAGCGAATGCAGCAAATTTTGAGGTAGGGGGCTTTGATATCACCTTCGACTCAACTTTTTCCTATGGTCAAAGCGTCCGTGTTGAAGACAGAGATTTCGACATTATTGGCAAAAGCAATAATCCTGCATTTGATTGGACTGGGTATAATCCTTCATTAAATACAATTTATTCTTCTCAAGATGTTTGGGCTCAACCGGGCTCATACTCTAATAATGGCGATGCAGGTAATCTTAATTTTGATAGCGGTGATTCGTTTTCAAAATTGTTGAAAGGCACACACGACCTTTCAATTAATAAAGATAACTACGGCTTATTCACGCGTTTTATGTACTTTTACGATTTTGAGTTAATGGATGGTGATAGAGCCTACGTTAACCCAACCTCAGGACAAGGCGTAGATCCATGTGATGACGACGACACAAAAGAGCAAAGTTGTGCCGACATTCGTTTATTAGACGCTTACGTTTGGGCTAACTTTGATTTAAATGATGGCAATAATCCACTTTCAATTCGTTTAGGCCAACAAGTCGTTAACTGGGGTGAAAGTACGCTTATCTCTCATGGTATTAACGTAAACCCAGTTGACATTGACCGCTTAAAAGCACCGGGTGCTGAGCTTAAAGAAGCATTTATCCCAGTGGGTATGCTCTGGGCGTCATTAGGTATTACTGAAAATATTACCCTAGAAGGTTTTTACCAGTATCAATGGCATGAAACACGCCTGCCAGCTGCAGGTACTTATTTTTCTACCAATGACTTTGCGGCAGAAAACGGCTATCAACAAAATGTACAGTTAGGCTTTACCTCAAATCCTGATATTGATATGGCATTTTTAACTGATAGCCTTAACAACCTGTACTCTAACTTTGCACAGGTAGCGGCTGCACAGGGCATTGATCCTACAAGTGCTGAAGGTCAAGCTCTACTAGCAAATATGTATCTAGCGCATCCCACTAAAGTGGCGCTTAAAGGTAAAGGCGATAACGGTAAAACAGAGCCAGATGACGGCGGTCAATATGGTTTACGTTTAGGTGTATTTTTACCTGAGTGGAACGACACAGAGGTCGCTTTATATCATGTTAATTATCACAGTCGTCGTCCGCTTATTTCTGGTCGTGTATCGAACTTTTCACAAGCTGCAATTGCACAAGATTTAGCAATGATTGCAACAACCGAAATTACTGATGACAACGTAGCAGATCTCCTCGCGTTTTCTAAAGCCGAAAATGAATACCCAGAAGATATTAAACTTTACGGTTTAAGCTTTAATACGAGTATTGGTGAGACCGCATTTGCGGGTGAGTTTGCCTACCGTCAAGACGAGCCATTACAAATAGACGATGTAGAGCTACTTTACACCGCCATGCCTGAACAATTAGCACTGGCTGGCATTCGCCCAGACTTTGCGGGTATTTCGCAAATGAGTTTTGGGGATGCAGTTAGCTCAGTGGCTGCAGGTGAAGTTGCGCAAGGTTATATTGAACGCGACACATCACAAATTCAATTTACTGCAACACATTTATTTGGCCCGTCATTAGGTGCTGATAGTTGGGCTGTAGTAGGCGAAGTCGGCGCTGTTAAAATTCATGATATGCCTGATTACGACGAAATGCGTTTGAATGTGTCGGGTACAGGGCGAAGCGGTGTGATCACAGGCCCAGGCACTACTGACTACACAACATTACAACTAGGCCTTTCTAATGGCCCAGAAGAAAAGTCGTTTGCTACGGCCTCGTCTTGGGGTTACCGTCTAATTGCTAAAGGTGATTACTTTAACCTTTACAACGGTATTAACTTCTCTCCACGATTTGTATTTTCTCATGATGTAAACGGTAACACACCTGATCCTATGTTCTTGTTTATTGAAGACCGTAAATCGCTGGGTGTAACGATGAACTTTAATTACCAAAATGCATGGTCACTTGATGTGAGCTACAACTCATTTTGGGGTGGTGGCGATATCAATACTTTCTCAGATCGTGACTACGTTTCTTTCAATTTAAAATATTCTATTTAGGGGTAATATTAGTATGATTAAAAAACCTACCCTCATCGCTACCGCTTTGTGTAGCATGTTTTTAAGTTCAGCGGCTATGGCAAAAATGAGCGCTGAAGAAGTTGCACGTTTAGGACAAGACTTAACGCCGTTTGGCGCAGAAAAAGCAGCCAATGCTGATGGGTCTATTCCAGCGTGGAATGGCGGTATTACAACTGCACCAGAAGGTTACGAGCCTGGTATGCACCACATTGACCCTTACTCAGCGGACAAAGTGTTGTTTACTATTGATAAAACAAACCTTGATAAATACAAAGCTAACTTAAGCCCTGGTCAAATTGCTTTATTTGAAGCATACCCAGATACGTTTAAAATGCCTGTTTATGAAACGCGCCGCTCTGCCTCTTATCCACAGTTTGTATACGATGCAACAAAAGAGTTTGCTGCAACGGCTGAGCTTATTGAAGGTGGCAACGGAATAAAAAATACCGCAATTGGTATTCCATTTCCTATTCCTAAATCAGGCTTAGAGGCTATTTGGAATCACTTATTACGCTATCGTGGACAATCAATAGAGCGTTTTGGTGGACAAGCTGCACCCACCGCATCGGGTTCGTACAATTATGTGGGCTTTGATGAACAACTATTGGTTAAATATTCAGATCCTAAAGCGACGCCTGCAGAGCTTCAAGACTCAAACATTTTGTTTAAATTTAAACAAAAGGTGACAGAGCCTGCACGCCTTGCCGGTACAGCGCTACTTGTACACGAAACCATGGATCAAATTTTAACGCCTCGCCAAGCGTGGACTTATAATTCAGGTCAGCGTCGTGTTCGTCGTGCACCAAATGTTGCATATGACGCACCAGGTACAGCGGCAGATAGCTTACGTACTACCGATGATTTTGATATGTTTAATGGCTCACCTAACCGTTATAACTGGACGTTAAAAGGTAAGCAAGAGCTATATATTCCGTACAATAGCTACAAGTTACACAGTGATAAATTAGAGTACGATGATATATTAAAACCAGGGCACATTAACCCAGAACATACGCGTTATGAAAAGCACCGTGTATGGGTTGTTGAAGCTAACTTAAAAGATGATACCCGTCATATTTATAAAAAACGGGTGTTTTACATTGACGAAGATAGCTGGCAAGTACAAGTGACCGATATTTATGATAATCGCGACCAACTTTACCGCGTAGCAATGGCATATGGCTTAAACTACTACGAAGTACCTACGCAGTGGAGTACTTTAGAAGTGTATCATGATCTAAATTCGCGTCGTTACTTAGCTATTGGTTTAGATAACCAAGAAAAAATGTACGACTTTTCAGAGTCGTTTAACGATAATGAGTTTACTTCAAGCGCACTACGCCGTGAAGGTAGGTAACATCCTAATATGCAGCTAACAACCCGTTAGCTGCTTTTTTCTTTCTCATCGCGTTTGTCTATACGACACGCAGGGTTTTCCTCAGCAAACAGACAAACAATCCTTCAGTTCAAGGCGATTAAAATTTATGAAGTATTTGGTATATGCCAGCCTGATAATAAGCGGTGCGAGTGTTGCACAAGATGCACCTCACTATGCTATTAGCGCAATAAACGCAAATAAAACCTTACTAACTGATATTACCCATACAGGTGCTAGTTTAGTAGCTGTTGGCAAGCACGGTACAGTAATTACAAGTAAAAATGCTGAGCAATGGCAGCAAGCGCAAACTGTACCTACGCAAGTTTTATTAACGGCTGTCGACTTTTCTAATGAAACCCATGGCTGGGCGTGTGGGCACGATGCCACAATAATTAACACCACTGATGGTGGGTTAAACTGGCAACTACAACAAGCAAAGCCAGAGCTTGATAAGCCGTGTTTAGATATTTACTTTGAGGATGACTCAAAGGGGTTTGCTGTGGGCGCTTATGGCATGTTTTATCAAACCAGTGATGGTGGCAAGCACTGGCAAAAACGCTTTTTAGACTCTTTACTTTTTAGTGAAGATAGAGAGTATTTGAATGATTTAAAAGAACATGACCCCGAAGGCTACGAAGCCGAAACAGCATCTATACTCCCTCACTTTAACCGAATTGAAAAAACAGACAGTGGTTTAATGTTAGTGGGTGAAATGGGGTTAATGGCCAAAAGCACTGATAATGGTCAAACATGGCAACGCCTCGATGAAATTTACCCTGGTTCTTTTTTTGCGGTAGCCTCAGACTCTGATCAAGAAATAGTCGCAGGGCTTCGAGGAAATGTATTTGCCAAAAATAAAAATGAACAGCGATGGCAGCATTTTGAAAATGTTAAAACGGCCACGGTTAATAACATCATAAATTACAATAACGCGCATTGGTTATTATTGGCTAATAGTGGTGTGATCTTTCATTTAAAAGACGGCTTACTTACACATGAGCAACGCCCCGATGGGAAAGCTATTCTTGATGGGGTAATAATTAATAATAAATTGGTCATGGCAACAGAAGATGGCATTAAAGTGAAGGAGTTGAACCCTTAATGCATACGTTTTTAGACTTTTTAGAAAAAGCGGTGTTTAGACACCGTGCTATCATGTTAATCGCTTTTGCGCTAATAACATGTTTTTTAGGCTATAAAGCCACTCACATTGAATTAGACGCCTCGTTTAACAAAAATATACCGCTAAATCACGAATACATGAAAGTGTACACAAAGCATGAAAAACAATTTGGCGGCGCAAATAGCATTTTAATTTCGGTGTGTGATGACAGTGGCAACATTTTTAATCCCGAATTTTTCACCCAATTAAAAGCAGTACACGATCAACTGTATTTTATTCCTGGTGTAAACCGTCCATTAGTTAACTCTATTTTTGCGCCTAGTGCGCGTTTTGTCGAAGTGGTTGAAGATGGCTTTGCTGGCGGCCCCATTATTCCTGCAAACTTTAAAGCTGATCAAAAAGGCTTAGCGGTTGTAAAAGAAAACATTGAAAAAGCAAAAGTAGTAGGGCGAATGATTGCCAGCGATTACTCGTGTGCAATGGTGACCGCTCAACTACTTGAAACAGACCCTCAAACTCAGCAAAAACTAGATACTCTTGCATTTGCAGAAAAGTTAGAAACGCAAGTTAGAGAGCCTTTAAGTACAGATAAAGTCAGTATTCATATTATTGGATTTGCCAAAATGGCCGGCGATATCGCTCAAGGTGCAAAAGGGGTTGTACTGTTTTTTGCTATTGCCATTGGTTTTACCTTTATTATGGTATGGCTATTTTGTGGCAGTTTAAAGCTCACCATTTTACCTATAGCGTGTTCAATTATTGCCGTAATTTGGCAAATGGGTTTGTTGTCGAGTTTAGGTTTTGGGCTCGATCCTATGTCTATATTAGTACCGTTTTTAGTATTTGCGATTGGTGTAAGCCACGGCGTGCAGATGATAAACGCCATTGGTAAAAAAGTAGGCGAGGGCAAAAGTACCCGTATTTGCTGTCAGTCAAGCTTTAGAGCATTACTTGTACCCGGTGGTATTGCGCTACTTTCTGACACGGTGGGTTTTTTAACCCTACTTACTATTGATATTGGTATTATTCGTGAACTTGCTATAACAGCTAGTTTAGGTGTAGCAGTAATTATATTTACTAATCTGATTTTATTGCCTGTGTGGGCTTCGTATATGAATTTTGCCAATACTGTGCATATTCAATCTGGCGATTCGCAAAAGCCTAATATGCTAGATGCGATACGCGATTTACTGGTAAAAGCCACAAACCCTAAAACCGCAAAAATTATTATCGGGTTTACGCTAGTGTTATTTGCAATAGGTTACTGGCAAGCCGATAAAATGCGTATAGGTGATTTACATGCAGGTGCGCCTTCACTGCACCAAGATGCTCGCTACAATCAGGATACTTTTTTAATATCGGACAAATACACTATTTCATCAGATATATTAAAAGTGATAGTTGAGGCTTACCCTGCAGCGTGTACAGAGCACGATGTGATGGCGCGTATTAGCCGTTTTCAGTACAAGGTAGAAAATGTGCCTGGCGTGCAATCGGCTGTGAGCTTAAGCTCTGTGGCGCAATCGGTTAACGCAGGTTACAACGAAGGTAACTTAAAATGGCAAAGCTTACCGCGTAATTCAGCCAGCTTAGTACAATCAACTGCCCGTGTAGAAACAAGCACAGGCTTACTTAATGGCGATTGTTCAGTTATGCCAGTGATTATATTTTTAGATGATCACAAAGCAAATACAATCGATACCGTTATTCAACGTGTTAAGCAATTTGCGCAAGAAGAAGGCACAGATAAGTTAGCCTTTAAATTAGCCTCGGGTCCTGTTGGAGTAATGGCGGCAACAAACGAGTCTGTTTCTGCGGCGCAAATTCCGATGATGCTATACGTTTATGGCGCGGTTATCATTTTGTGTTTGTTAAGCTTTAAGAGCGTAAAAGCGACTATAGCAGTGGTATTACCACTTTATATCGTATCAACGCTAGCACAAGCGCTTATGGTGCAATTAGAAATTGGCTTAACGGTATCTACTTTACCTGTTATAGCTCTGGGTGTGGGTATTGGTGTTGACTACGGTATCTATATACTTTCGTCAATGATGGGCCAACTCAAGCAAAACGTGCCGCTGAGTGTGGCGTACCGTAATGCACTTGTTGAGCGTGGCAGCGCTGTTTTGTTTACGGGTATTACTCTGGCGATAGGTGTTAGTACGTGGATATTCTCTGATCTTAAGTTTCAGGTTGACATGGGAATACTACTTACCTTCATGTTTTTAGTAAATATGCTAGGT
Organism: Pseudoalteromonas sp. P1-25; assembly: GCF_001401805.1. Classification (GTDB taxonomy): domain Bacteria; phylum Pseudomonadota; class Gammaproteobacteria; order Enterobacterales; family Alteromonadaceae; genus Pseudoalteromonas. Next base: position 138,712 of record NZ_LKDW01000007.1, on the reverse strand, counting down.
GCAGTGCTGTTATTGCCTGCAATTGGTAGTTTACTGTGGACCGACCAGAAAAAATAAAGTGAATAATTGTGCTCCTAAATGACCAGTAATGGTCATTTATATCTATATTTTGTGAATAGATGACCAAATAGCTGAAATGCTTAAAATGTTTTCATCGAAAAGGCTGTTTATTAGCGCTAAAAGGGTTAGAATTTAACTGACTCCACGCTAATAAATGGCTGTACAAATATTCTGCTTAACTAAAAGCAGTAATAGATTAAGGAACATACAATGACACGAAATGAAGGCCAAGCCTCGGTTATCCTAGATAATGTCTGTAAGCTTATCCAGAAAAAAGTTCACGCTGATAATGTGTTACTCGTTGAGAAATTCGCCAAAGCCTTGTACAGCAACATGTCTAAAGAGGATTTGGCAAATCGCAATGATAGTGACCTATACGGTGCTGCACTCAGCCTTTGGAATGCACTAGAAAAAAACACCACGGACGACGCAGTAATTCGCGTTTTCAATCCTGAAGTAGCAAAAGATGGCTGGCAGTCATCACATACAATTGTAGAAATTATTGCTAAAGATATGCCATTTTTAGTAGATTCTGTTCGTATGGCTATGACTCGTGAAAATATAGCTTCTCACTTATTACTTCACTGCCCACTAAAAATTCAGCGCGGTGATAACGCGCAAATCTCTGGCTTATCGAATTTAAAAGCAGAGCAAGAATCAACCTCGACTAAAACAGTATTCTTTATAGAGATTGACCGCCAAACTGATGCATCTGTTATTGCCTCTTTTAAAAAAGAACTCGAATCTGTATTGGTTGATGTTTCTATTGCAGTAGATGATTGGCAGCCAATTCGCGAAAAACTAGTCTCTGTTACTAAAGAAGTACCAAAACGTAAGCATAATAAAAACAAAAACGAAGTATCTGAAGCCGTAGAGTTTTTAGATTGGCTGGCTAAAGATAACTTTACGTTAATGGGCTATCGCGAGTACGAGCTTACCCCTGTACAAGGTGATTACCAGTTAAAAGGTAAAATGGACACAAGCCTTGGTTTGATGAAAAACTCAACTGATGAGCATACGCGTTTATTATCTGAATTACCTGAATTTGCGCGCCAAGAGGCCCTTAGTAGCAACTTACTAGTATTAACAAAAACGAACTCAGTATCGCGCGTTCATCGCCCAGCGTACATAGATTACGTAGGTATTAAACGCTTTGATGATGAAGGTAATGTGGTTGGTGAAGACCGGTTTATCGGTTTATTCTCATCAAGCTTTTATAACAACAGTGCAGCTGATGTGCCCGTTCTAAAAACTAAAATTAACCGCATTATGGATATGTGTGACTTTGCTAAAGGCACCCATGCATACAAAGCGGTACTTAATATTTTAGAAACTTACCCACGTGATGAATTAGTTCAAGCTCGCGAGAGCGAGTTACTTGAAGTTGCAATGGGTGTTTTACAAATACAAGAACGTGACATGTGTCGCTTATTTGTTCGCAAAGATGCCTACGGACGCTTCTTCTCTTGCATGGTGTATGTCCCGCGTGAGCGATATAACACAGCGCTGCGCCGAGAAACACAAGACATTTTAGCTAACGCCTTTAATTCCGACGAAAAAGTCGAATTTACTACCTATTTCTCTGAGTCAACACTGGCGCGTACCCATTACACCGTTCGTGTGACCGATAACAATATCGAATATAACGTGAAAGACATCGAAAACAACCTAGTAGAAGCTGCTCGTACATGGGAAGATAAATTACAATCTGCACTGTTAGAGTCAGCAGGGGAAGCCCGCGGTAATGATCTAAATCGTAAATATTGCAACGCCTTTGCACGCTCTTACAAAGATGAAGTGCTTCCTAGTGCTGCGGTAGTTGATATTGAAAAGCTAGAGTTGCTAACTGACGAGAATAAGCTCGAAATGCTGTTTTATCGTCCGCAAGAAGAAGCTAACAGCAATATCGTACGCCTAAGCTTGTTCCATAAAGATGAGCCAATTCACTTATCTGATGTTATGCCAATGCTAGAAAACTTTGGTTTACGTGTTGTTGGTGAAACGCCATATTCTGTTAAAACAAGTGATGGTCGTATCAATTGGATCATGGACTTCTCTATGCTGATTGACAGCAAAGGAATGGCCGACTTTGATAAAATTTCCGCTCGTTTTCGCGCTGCATTAACTAATGTATGGGGCAACCGCCTTGAAAACGACGGCTTTAACCGATTAGTATTAATGGGGGGGTTAACAGGTCGTGAAGCCTCTATATTACGTGCCTACGCAAAATACATGCGCCAAATTGGGGTTACCTTCTCGCAAACTTATATTGAGAGCACGTTTGCAAACTACCCGCATATTGCTGCGCAAATAGTTAACTTATTTGCTAAAAAATTCTCGGTTAAAAGCCCTGCAAGCCCTAAAACACTTGAGAAATTAAGTGCACAAATTTACTTAGAGCTTGAAAACGTAGCGAACCTTGATGATGACCGTATTATACGTTTATATGTAGATATGATTGTGGCAACACTGCGTACAAACTACTTCCAAAAAGATGAAACAGGTCAGTTTAAATCTTACGTGTCGTTTAAAGTACAGCCTAGCTTAATTCCTGATATGCCGCTTCCGCTGCCAGCATTTGAGATTTTTGTATACTCTCCGCGTGTAGAAGGGGTGCATTTACGTGGTGGTAAAGTTGCGCGTGGTGGTCTTCGTTGGTCAGACCGTCGTGAAGATTTCCGTACTGAGGTACTGGGCTTAGTAAAAGCGCAACAAGTTAAGAACACTGTAATTGTTCCTGTAGGTTCTAAAGGTGGCTTTGTATGTAAGCAACTACCAAGTGAGCGCGAAGCTTTTATTAAAGAAGGTCAAGAGTGTTACAAAATTTTCATCCGTGGTTTATTAGACATTACCGATAACATTGAGCGAGGTGAAATTGTACCGCCAGCTAATGTAACTCGTCACGATGAAGACGACCCATACCTAGTAGTTGCAGCCGATAAAGGCACAGCTACCTTCTCTGATATTGCTAATGGTATTGCTAACGAATACAACTTCTGGCTAGGTGATGCGTTTGCATCAGGTGGTTCAGTAGGTTATGACCACAAGAAAATGGGCATAACAGCAAAAGGTGCATGGGAGTCTGTTAAACGTCACTTCCGTGAAATGGATATTGACTGTCAAACTACTGACTTCACTGTGGTTGCGATTGGTGATATGGCCGGCGATGTATTTGGTAACGGCATGCTATTGTCTAAGCACATTCGCTTGCAAGTTGCGTTTAACCACATGCATATATTTGTAGACCCAACACCAGATGCAGCAACGTCTTACCCAGAACGTGAGCGCTTGTTTAACCTGCCTCGTTCATCGTGGGAAGATTACAATAAAGATCTGATTTCAGCGGGTGGTGGGATTTTCTCGCGCGCAGCTAAGTCGATTTCTTTAAGCCCAGAAATGAAAAAAATGTTGGGCACTAAAAAAGCAAGCATGACACCGAACGAGTTAATCAAAGCCTCATTAATGATGGAATTTGATTTACTGTGGAACGGTGGTATTGGTACTTACATTAAAAATAGCCACGAAACAGACGCTGATGTAGGCGATCGGGCAAACGATGCGCTGCGCATAAACGGTAAAGACCTTGGCGCTAAAATTTTAGGTGAGGGTGGTAACTTAGGTGCAACCCAATTAGGGCGTATCGAGTTTGCAGCCAAAGGCGGGCGTGTAAATACCGACTTTATTGATAACGTAGGCGGTGTTGCGTGTTCAGATAACGAAGTAAATATTAAAATTTTACTTAACGGCTTAGTTTCAGAAGGTGATTTAACACGTAAACAACGTGATGAATTACTTTACTCTATGACCGACGAAGTGTCTGAGCTTGTACTTAAAGATTGTTACCGTCAAACACATACATTGTCGATTACACAGTCTAAAGGTGCATCAACGCTTAAAGAAAAGATCCGCTTTATTCATGCCCTTGAAAAAGAAGGTAACCTAAACCGTGCCATTGAGTTTTTACCAACTGATGAAGAGCTGGCAGAGCGCGCGGCAGCAGGAAAAGATCTAACACGTCCAGAGCTTTCAGTATTAGTTTCGTACGCAAAAATGGTGCTTAAAGAGTCGTTAGTAACAGATGAAATTACTGAAAACCCTTATTACCGTCAGCTACTAGTTAAGTCTTTCCCGCGTCCACTGCGTGAAAAATTTAACGACGCGATGGATAATCACCCACTGCGTAAAGAAATCATTGCGACAAAACTGGCGAACAATATCGTTAATGATATGGGCTTAAACTTCATGGTACGCATGAACGAAGAGACCGGTGCTAACGAAGCGGAAATCGCAATGTGTTATTCAATTGCGAGTGAGATTTTTGAAATGCGTGAAACCTGGTCATCAATCAGCGCGCTAGATAATAAAATCCCAGCTGCAGTTCAAACAGAAATGTTGTACCAACTACGTCGTACTGTTCGCCGTGCAACACGCTGGTTCTTACGTCATCGTAATAAATCACAAACAATTGAACAAGCAATCGAGTTCTTTGCACCCACGTTTAAAGATTTAAGCGAAAACTTAAATACGTACATGCAAGATAAAGAGCATGAATGCCTTGCGGGTAAGGCTAACGAGCTAGCAGAGAAAGGTGTGCCTAAGCAAATCGCTAAGCGTATTATTGACCTTTCTAGCCTGTTTTCTGTTATGGATATTGCTGAAATAGCGCATAATTCTGGCCGCAGCGTGGCGATGGTATCTAATACCTACTTTAAACTTGGCTCGCGTATGGGCTTACACTGGTTCTTAGACCAAATTACTAATCAGCCTGTCTCTAACCATTGGCAAGCACTAGCTCGAGCGTCGTACCGTGAAGAGCTTGATTGGCAACAACGTACACTTTCTCATGTTGTGCTAAACAGCTTTGAAGGTGACGAAAACGATGTTGATAATCAAATTGACCAGTGGATGGCAAGCCAAGATCTATTGTTACAGCGTTGGAAGCAAATGTTAGCTGAGTTTAAAACGTCACAAAGCCATGACTTTGCTAAGTTCTCAGTTGCACTGCGCGAATTGATGTTGTTAAGCCACAACTGTGATACTTCAGGAAAATAATTTAGCTTTAATGGGTTATTTATTCAGTAAATAATCAGTTAATTGTTAAAATTGTTATACAATACCTCAGCCTAGTCTGAGGTATTTTTTTGTCTGTAATTTTAAGAGGAACAATTCATGTTTTACGATCTAGCCCGCCGTTTTATGTTCACCCGAGATGCTGAATGGGCACATGAGTTTGCACTTAATAACTTACGCCGTTTTGCTCACACCCCTTTAAACGCAGCTTGGTCTCAACAATTACAAGATAAACCAGTCAACTTTTTAGGCCTTGAGTTTAAAAACCCTGTAGGTTTAGCTGCAGGTTTAGATAAAAACGCTGAATGTATTGATGCCTTTAGCCAAATGGGTTTTGGTTTTGTAGAAGTCGGCACAGTTACCCCGCGCCCGCAAGCAGGCAATGATAAGCCGCGTATTTTTAGGTTACCTCAGTCAAATGCCATTATTAACCGAATGGGCTTTAATAACAAAGGGGTTGATAATTTAGTTAATAACGTAAAAAATGCCAAATACACCGGTATTTTAGGTATTAATATTGGTAAAAATAAAGATACTCCAAATGAGCAAGGCAAAGACGACTACATTCATTGTATGCGTAAAGTGTTTGAGCATGCTTCGTATATTACTGTCAATATATCCTCTCCTAATACGCCAGGTCTGCGTGATTTACAATATGGCGCTGCACTTGATGATCTATTGCAAAGTTTAAAAAATGAGCAGCTCGATTTAATTGCCAAACATAATAAGCAAGTACCTATGCTGGTTAAAATAGCGCCAGATCTTGATGAAATACAAATTGAGCAGGTAAGCGAGTCACTTTTAAATAATAAAATTGATGGTGTTATTGCCACAAATACTACGCTTGAACGCAGTGCAGTAATGGGTCAGCAATACGCCGATGAGGCCGGTGGTTTATCTGGCAGCCCTGTAAGAGCGCGCTCTACGCAGGTAATTAGCGAACTGAAACGTTTAACACAAGGTAAATTACCCATCATTGGTGTAGGCGGTATTGATGATGCGCAATCCGCTCAAGAAAAGTTAAATGCTGGGGCAAATTTAGTGCAGGTTTATACTGGGTTCATCTACAAAGGGCCACAATTGGTAAAATCGATCGTTGATTCCTTATAAGGATCAGTTATGTAAGCTTTTGATCGTTCAATAAATGTTCTAAACAAATGTTTTAAAAATGGTCAAAAGCCGTTATAATCTAATATTAATGTCTTAATTAAAAATAAATTTTTAAACAAGGAGGAGGCAAATGTTACAAGCAACAAAACAATGGCAGTGGATTGCATGTGCAAATAAAAACCGCTTACTACTTGATTTAAATGACGATATGCAATTATGCACACCGTATAAATTAAGACAGCTCACCGACTGTGTATTTGAAAACCCGCGTTTTAGCTTAGAAGATGCTGCTTTTTATGAGCAAGTATACAATTACTTAGATGGTTTTGAGCTGTATAAGCCTGCACAAATTTGCCAAATTGCGCTCAATGCCACTGCTGTAAAATTTCACTTAAAACCGGTACTGGCTAAAAGTTGGTTTTTTGAAGAGTACACTGGCACCCAGCCAAGTACAGAAGCCATCGTTAAACTTACCTCAAAAGCACAAACTGGTGAGTTTTTAATTGTTGAACATTGCCCTGATGCGTCAATTTGCCTAAACCTTAATGAAACATTCAAACTTGATGATAATTTGTCTCTTGAGCAATTTGAAGTTATCCGCGTTTTAAACAACCGCGTTCACCCTCTATTACTTGAGCAATACCAGAGTAAATCAGCTTAGCAAATTTATAAATCGAGCTGCGTTTATCAAGTGTTTGTCAGCCAACCTATGTTATAATCCTGCGCAATTAGCTATTAAGGGTTATTACTTTGCAATTTATCGCACTTACTTCTATCGGAATCGAAAATTTACTTGTTGATGAACTAACAGAACTAGGCGCTGCCGTGTCTAAACAAACTGTGGGTTCTGTTCGCTTTGAGGCAGATTCAACATTGGCGCAAAAGGTTTGTCTATCAACTCGTTATGCAACACGTGTGCTGATGCTTATTGAAGAAAAAGAAGGCGTTAATGATAAAGATAGCCTGTATAAATTTGCTCGATTTCAGCCATGGCAAGAATGGTTTGGACCAACACAAACATTTGCTGTTGATTTTACTGGTACCAACGACGCTTTAAAAAATACCCAGTTCTCAGGCTTGGTAATTAAAGATGCAATTGTTGACTATTTTAATGATTTATACGAACAGCGCCCAAATGTGGATAAGCAAGATGCCAACGTGCGTGTTGTTGCGCGTTTAAACCGTCATGGTGTTGCTCTGTATATTGATTACTCGGGTCCTCGTTTATCTGAGCGTGGTTATCGCCAAGGCCAAGGTAAAGCCCCAATTAAAGAGCATTTAGCGGCAGCGATTATTAAACGCAGTGGTTGGCTTGAAAATGTAAATCAACCTTTATTTGATCCATGTTGTGGTGCCGGCACTATTTTAATAGAAGCGGCGGGCATGGCGCGTAACGAAGCACCTGGTTTATTTAGAGAAGGGTTTGCGTTTGAGCGTCTACCCAGTTTTAGAGCGGCTAAATTTAAACAACTGCGTGAGGAATTAATTGCACAAATTACCGATCCTAAATTGTGGTTAATTGGCCATGATTACGATGCGCAAGTTCTTGATAAAGCCATTGCCAATGCTGAGCGAGCAGAGCTGGGTAATGTTATTAAGTTTAAGCAAAGTGATGCGACTAAGCTTACCTCTGTCGCTAAATTACCTGGCGTGGTAATTTCTAACTTACCGTACGGTGAGCGTATTGGTTCTATGGCCGAGCTGGTAAATTTACACCGCAGCATGGGAGTGGGTTTTAAAAAGCACTTTAATCATTGGAAGCTTGCGTTACTAGGCATGGATGAAAGCCTATTTAAGCTGTTAAAACTGGTTAAACAAAAGCGTTATAAATTTAAAAATGGCCCATTAGATGTAGAACTAAATTTATATCAGTTAGATGATAAACAAGTAAGCCTGACAAGTGACGACAAACCGGCGCTTAATTTTGAAGGCTCAATGTCGTTTGCTAATCGTCTAAAAAAGAATAAGCAGAGCCTCAAAAATTGGCTTAAACAAAACGAAGTACAAGCTTATCGCGTTTATGATGCTGATATTCCTGAGTACAACGTAGCGGTTGATATTTATGGCGACTCTGCTGTTATTTTTGAATACGCAGCGCCGAAAGAAATTGATGAAAAAACATCAGAAAAGCGTCTTCAAGATGTGATTAGCTTAACTGCACAGCAGCTAAACATTGCGCCTGAAAACATAGCCGTTAAAGTGCGTAAAAAACAAAAAGGGGAAGAGCAGTATACCCCAATGGCTAAACAAAACCGTACTATGGTGGTGGAAGAGTTTGGCGCTAAGTTTAAAGTAAACTTGTTTGATTACCTCGATACAGGGCTATTTTTAGACCATCGTTTAGCGCGTCGTTATATTCAGCAAAATGCAAAAGACAAACGCTTTTTAAACTTATTCGCCTACACAGGTACAGCCTCTGTGCACGCGGCACTCGGTGGTGCAAAAGCAATTACCACTGTTGATTTATCAAAAACCTACCTCAAGTGGGCCCAAGATAACTTTGCGTTAAATGATATTAGCAATACCCGTTACCGTTTTGAGCAGGCTGATTGTTTAAAATGGCTAGAATACGCTCAAGGCCAATACGATTTAATATTTTTAGATCCTCCAACGTTTTCTAATTCTAAACGAATGAAAGATGCGTTTGATGTGCAAACCGATCATATTAAATTACTTACTTGGGTTAAAAAAATCTTGAGCCCGTCGGGTACATTAATTTTTTCTAATAACAAACGTGGTTTTGTAATGGATGAAGTAGGTTTAATGGGCTTGGGGTTAAAAGCTGAAAATATTTCAGACAAAACGTTATCACCTGACTTCAAACGGAATAAAAAAATACACAACAGCTGGTTGATTACCCATGGCTAGTTTTGTTTTGTACCACACTGATGGCTGTCACTTATGTGAGCAAGCGGAGCAGGTTTTATTATCAGTTTTAGGTAATAAAAACACACTTCAATTAACCGATATTATGACTGATGAGCAATTATTAGCGCGTTTTCAGTTAAGTATTCCTGTATTTGAAAGCAAAACTGGCCAACTTTTGTATTGGCCGTTTGATGCACAAACAGTGCATGAATTTTTAGCGCAAGAATAAAAGAGCAGTATTTATGGATTTAATAAGAATACAAAAAGCGCAGTTAGCTTATGGCACCCACCCATTATTAGATAATGCCGATGCGGTTATTGAAAGTGGCGAGCGCGTCTGTATTGTAGGGCGAAACGGCGCAGGTAAATCAACACTTTTAAAAGTACTTGATGGCCAAGTAATTTTAGATGATGGCGAAATTAACCAATTAGGTGGCATTAAAATCTCTCGTTTAGAGCAAGATCCACCTAAAGGGGCAAACGGCTCAGTATTTGATTACGTAGCGCAAGGCATGCCTGATATAGCCAATTTATTAATTGATTATCATCATGTGAGCACGCAACTACAAACTGATTGTACCGACAAATTACTAAATAAACTTGAGCGATTATCTAACGAATTAGAAGCGTGTGACGGTTGGCGCTTTGATTCGCGAATTCAACTAGTATTAACGCGTTTAGAGCTTAGCCCAGATGCTAAGTTAGAATCATTATCGGGTGGGTGGTTGCGTAAAGTTGCTTTAGCTCGGGCATTAGTCAGCGAGCCTGATTTACTGTTGCTCGATGAGCCAACTAACCATTTAGATGTAGACAGCGTTAAATGGTTAGAGCAGTTTTTAAAAGAGTTTAAAGGCGGTATTGTATTTATATCCCATGACCGTGCGTTCATTCGTGCTGTTGCAACGCGTATTTTAGATTTAGACCGCGGTAAACTTATATCTTACCCTGGTGATTATGCAACCTACCTTGAACAAAAAGCGCACGATTTAAAAGTAGAAGAAACACAAAATGCGCTTTTTGATAAGCGTTTAGCTGAAGAAGAAGCATGGATCCGTCAAGGGGTTAAAGCGCGTCGTACACGCAACGAAGGCCGTGTACGTGAACTAAAACAGCTACGTGTTGAACGCAAAGCCCGTGTAGAGCAAGTAGGTAAAACTGATTTTAATATTGAAACGGCAGACAGATCAGGCAAGTTAGTATTTGAAGCAAAGCACTTGAATCATGCATTTAAAGATAAAGTGATTGCTGATGATTTCTCTACCCTTGTTATGCGGGGAGATCGCATTGGTTTAGTGGGCCCAAATGGTATTGGTAAAACAACACTACTCAAGCTGCTGTTTGGTGAGTTAGAAGCTGATAGTGGGCATGTTAAGCAAGGGGTGAACCTTGAATTTGCTTACTTTGACCAATACAGACAAAAGCTTGATGAAGAGGCTACTGTTCAAGATAACGTTGCCGAGGGTAAACAAGAGGTAATGATGGGCGGGCGCTCTCGTCATGTACTTGGTTACTTGCAAGACTTTTTATTTCCCCCGGCACGTGCGCGTACACCTGTAAAAGCACTCTCTGGTGGTGAAAAAAATAGGCTTTTACTCGCGAAATTATTTTTAAAACCATCCAATATTTTAGTACTCGATGAGCCAACCAATGATTTGGATATTGAAACATTAGAGTTACTCGAAGAAATTATTAATCAGTATCAAGGAACTGTGCTTATAGTAAGCCATGACCGTGAGTTTATTGATAATACATGTAGCAGTGTATGGGCGTTTGAAGGGGATGGTAAAATAACTGATATGGTGGGGGGGTATACCGATTACCAAGCTTATTTAAGTTATTTAGCCGAGCAAGAAAAACAGCATCAAGCACCAAAAAAAGACGTAAAACCTGCGCCTGTTTCTGTTAAAAAACCTGAAAACAAAAGTACTAAGCTTTCTTACAAATTAAAACTTGAATTAGAGCAGCTACCCAATAAAATGGAACAACTTGAAGCCGCTGTAGAAGCGCAGCAAGCTGTAGTGAGCGATCCTGACTTTTTCAAACAAGATAGTGACGTTACCACTAATGCATTGAACCATTTAGCAAAACTTGAGTCTGACCTTGAAGCCGCGTTTGAGCGCTGGGAAGAACTTGAAGAATTACAGAATCAGTAGTAAGGATTAAAATGAAATATAAATTACTCGCTGCCAGTATTTTAGCGACATTGAGTACATCTGCATTAAGTGCAACCTATGAATTAACAGAACTAGGTACTCTTGACGGCGCTAAACATTCTTACGTAACTGACGTAAGCGAAAGCGGGCACATTATTGGTACTGCCAACGGATTGTATAATTTACCAATCGATATAAGCTATATCGACTTTACCGAAAGCGTGATTGAAAATGCATACGACAGTGAAGAGTACAATTTTGAATTAAGTGATAAAGAAATCACGTTTACACTTGATGATATAGAAAATAACGATGCTGTTTTTAATAACGCCGATGCACATTCATTTATGGTCAGCTTTTTAGCTGGCAGACCCACTGATTTTGAATACCAAAAACTAAGTGCGGTAGTGGGTATTAAATTTGACGATGGCAATGTTACTGAGCAAGTTTTATTTGACGAAGAGTCGGTTGATTACGATGGTTTAACACGTTCTATTAGTAACTTTTATAACGCGGTAAGCGAAGATGGCGTGAGTGTTGGCTGGAGTGCAGCACCATACGATAAAGTTTCATTTACCCCAGATGGTGAAGATGAAGAAGAAACATGGTTTACTCATGACTTTATAGAACGCGGTATTGTTATTTCTGAAGATGGCACGCAAAAGGTTGAGCTAGTTCCTGATTTTGACGATTACGGCGGTACTAGCCGCGCTAACGATATTATAAAAACAAACGACGGCTATACGGTAGTTGGCTATGTTTCTACAGGTATTCCTGAAGATCGTCTTGATAATATTGAAGATAACTGTGATAACGAAGACGAACCAACCTCTACATGTGTACAATTATTAAATTCGAGTGTTACTACAGGCGTATTTGATGAGCGTGCGGTAAAGTGGGAGCTTGATGAAGCATTTAATATCACTTCTACTGAAATACTGGGCTTGGCCTTAACACCAGAAGATGATGACGATTTTGCCTTTACAAGCACTGCGCTTGCACTTAATAACAATGGCACAATTGTAGGCTCGTCTAACGCTCGCTACTATAAAAACGACGACACGATTTTAACAATGCCTGTGTATTTTAAAAATGGTGACGTGTTTAATTTTATAGACCAAGAAGACGATTGGCTTTCGGGTAAAGCACTTGCAGTAAACGACAACGATATAATTGTTGGTTATGCTTCAAAGCGTATTGAAACCACACTTCGTGATCAGTTTTTCTATCATGATATAAGTACGGGCAATACCGTTTTCCCTACTGGTTACTTTAATAGCTCAAGTGCTTATGGCAATGACATTAATAACCAAGGATATGTTGTTGGTGAAGGCGAAGTGGGTACATCTGAAAACAGCCGCCGTAAAGAAGCGTTTATCTATAAAATTGGTGACGATAAAATTACCAACCTAAACGATTTGCTCCCTTGTTACGAAGCAGATGGTGAAACAGACTACGCCTACACGATGGCAGAAGCCAAGGTTATTAATGAAGATAATGAAATCTTTGGTGTAGCTACTAAAACCGTTGAAAAGCGCGATACCTTTGGTAATGTAGAAACCGATATTGAAGGTAATATTGAGTACGAGAGTGTTGCTGTTGCAGTAAAACTTACACCTATTGATGGCGAAGTAGAAGACTGTGCCGCTATTGAAAAAGAGCTTTATGAAAGAAGCTCTGCAAGCTTCCCGTGGTATACACTACTGTTGTTACCGCTTGTTGGCTTGCGAAGAGTATTTAGATTTTAGCTTAAGTCTGTTGATAAAAAACCAACTTATAAAAGTTGGTTTTTTTTCGTCTATAATTTACTGATTACGCGCAAGCCATGCTTTTCGCACAGAGCGGCGCCAAATAATATCAATACTAAAATAAGCAATAACAGAAGCGATAGAAGCGCAAACCAATGAGCCAATTAAAAATGCAGGGCCTATGGTAGAAAGACTTTCTAAAAACCATGCCCAACTGGCTTCAAATGCAAAATGCTGCTCTGGTTGGTTTAAAACGAGCGTACCTACAAGGTATGAGCCATAAAAAATTGGCGGCATTGTTAGTGGATTGGTAAGCCATACTAATGCAACAGAAATAGGTAAGTTTACTCTAAAAACAATGGCTGCTGCGGCTGCTAAAACCATCTGAAAAGGAACAGGGATGAACGCAAAAAATAAACCTACTGCAAATGCGCCTCTTGCAGAGCGTCTGTTCAAATGCCATAGATTGGCGTCTTGTAATAGGCGGCCGAATATTCTAAGTGTTTTATGATGCCTAATTTTATTAGGATCAGGTAAAAATCGTTGAATCGTTTTCTTAGGCATTTCAAGCAACCATTTACTTCAGTGTGGATTAGTCTTGGATTTGTAATTGGCTGTATTTCAACCGTATTTTATTATCAAACCCTTGAGTTTACAGTCATCACAATATCTGTCCTTATTGCGAGCGCCTATTTTAAGCCGTTTTTAAATGTTTTGTTAGGGTTTATTTTAGCTATTTGCTGCATTGTTGTGCACTTTTACCTGTTTTATAGCTATAAGTTGCCAAATGTTGAAAATAACTACGCTTATCCAGCCACAATCTATGTCGATGAAGTCATCTCAGCAAAGCAACCCCAGTATATAAAAGCAACGTTATTAAAGCTTAATGGGGATGAAATACATAAATTTAAAGCGCCAAAAGCGATGTTAAGTGTCGATTCTGAGCAACTTATTAAGCACGGTGATACCTTTGATGCAGCAATAGCGTTGAAAGAATTTAGAACAATAAAAAATATCAACGTGTTTGATAACAACGTGCATGCATTTAAAAAACGCATACTATTCAAAGGGAAGGTACTGAATAAACAACTCAGTATTTTGCATGGGGCTTCTCCTTCAATAATTATTAAGTATAGAGAATTTTTAAAACGCACATTTCAAAAAACATCACTTAATTGGCTTTATTATGCGCTATTAAGTGGTGACAAGTCTCTTATGTCCTTTGAAAATAAGCAAACGATGCAAAGCTTAGGCTTGAGCCATTTATTAGCAATTTCAGGGTTACATATAGGGCTTATATTCAGCTGTTTTTATTTATTATGTAAGTACACAGTATACATTTTGAAAGTTAGAGTAGCACAGTCCATCAACTTAACATTTTTTTATAGTTTTACCGGTTGGTTAGCTGCATTTATTTATGTGTATTTAAGTGATTTTTTACTCTCAGCCACTCGCGCTTTTATAATGTTAACATGCGCTTGGGTGCTGTACTTTGTGGCTAAACAGCCATTAAGATGGCGAAGCATATTATATGCCCTAGTCGCGGTATTACTTATTAACCCCTTTAATGTTTTAAACCCCGGGTTATATTTTTCTTTTATTGCTGTTGCAATTATTTATCTAGTTATAAAACGACTTCCTAAAACGAAATATAATTGGCTTAGCGTACTATTGGCGCTGTGTATTATTCAGGTTGCTTTGTTTATTGCGCTTATGCCTATTACCCTTATTTATTTTAGTGGTGTGAGTATTGTAGGGCTTATTATTAACCTAGTAGCCATTCCATTATTGAGCGTAGTAATTATGCCATGTTTGCTGCTAATTACGATTATTAGCACGGTGGTAGATATAACGCCGGTTATAGTGTTGTTCGATAATATGCTGCGCATTTTACTTGATTATATGGATGCTATACCTTGGCAATACAGGTGGTTAGATATAGCGAAACCACGCACGCTGTATTTAATTGCGGCTTATATATTTATTTTAATAGCGTGGTTTAGCCCGTTTAAACGCTTGGCAATTATTCCCTTGTGTGTCGCATTGGTTGATTACATGTTTTTACCTAAACCGCTTTGGCAGTTACATGTGTTTGATGTGGGGCACGGGCTAATGACATTACTAGAAAAAGATAATCAAGCATTGGTTTATGACTTTGGGCCTAGCTACTTCAACCGATTTAGCCGTACATACAGTGTGTTAATTCCGTATTTAAAAGCCCACAATTTAACTGTTAGTGATTCCATAATAAGCCATCAAGATAATGACCATGCAGGAGGGGCTGCTCATTTTATTAAAGCAGGGTTTGGTGATAGCTTTAAACGGTTTCATCCACATGGCATTACCACGCGATGTAACTCTTTGGACTATAACTTTAATGACTTGCATATCAGTAGTTTTTCGAGTGATAAATATGATAATGAAAACGATAACTCCTGTGTGTTATTAGTTAAATCGCCACAACTTACGATGCTATTAACAGGTGACATTTCTAAAGCGCGTGAGCTGAGTCTTATTAAAACTCATTCATTGCAAGCCGATGTGGTTTTAAGCCCTCATCACGGTAGTGATACGTCTTCTAGCATGGAATTTATCGACCATGTTAATCCGCACACCGTTATTCATTCAACAGCCTTTGAAGGACAGTGGCAATTTCCCAGTGAAAGTGTAGTTTCACGCTACAAAGCAATAAATGCTAAACAATATGTGACTGCACGTGATGGGCAAATTACTGTGAGTATATATAAAGATGGCTTTGAAGTGACAACGGCTCGCAAACACGAAAGTTATTGGTTTATAGAAGATTGACGTTTAGTTTTGGCTGTTTGAAGGATACAATAAGGGCTGAAATTGTATAACGAGAGTAATATGAGTCAAAGTACTACACAAATCTATAAGCGGTTGATTTCTTACGTCGGTGATTATAAAAGCGTTGCCTTCGTTGCTATTATTGGAATGATCGGCTACTCAGGTATGGATGCTTTATTTATTCAATTAATGAAACCTTTTATTGATGAAGGCTTAAATCAACGAAATAACGAAGTGTTAGCTTATGCTCCTTTTGTAGTTATTGCGTTAGTTATAGGGCGTGGCCTGTTTAATTTTATGTCTTCTTATTGCTTAAGCTATGTAGGCTCGCAAGTAGTACGCGCTTTACGCCAGCAGTTATTTGAACACATATTACATTTGCCTGTGTCGTTTCATGATAAAAACTCTACAGGTGATTTAATTTCAAAAATCACCTTTGACACAGAACAAGTTCAGCAAGCAATTACTAAAGCATTACTAATTGTAGTACGTGAAGGCGCTTTTGTGGTTTTTTTACTTGGCGTTATGTTTTATACCAGCTGGAAGCTTTCACTGATATTTTTAGTGATCATTCCTTTAGTGGCAATTATTGTTACGTTTGTATCTAAACGTTTTCGCCATATTTCGAAGAACATACAGTCGGCCATGGGCCAGGTTACCCGAAGCTCTGAGCAAATGTTAAGTGGCCATAAGGTTATACATGGGTTTGGTGGCCAACAACAGGAAATCGACCAGTTTTCAAAAATCAATAATCATAATCGCCAGCAACGTATAAAAATGGATGCCACTAAAGCGTTAAGCGTGTCGGTCATTCAAGTACTAGCGGCCAGTGCAATGGCTGTTATTTTATGGGTTGTTTCTATGCCTTCAATGATAGATACGATAAGCTCCGGCGATTTTGTTGTACTTATTTCATCTATGATGATGCTTTTACGTCCGCTTAAACAATTAGCAAACGTGAACAGTGATATGCAGCGTGGTATTTCTGCAGCGCAAAGTATTTTTTTAGTTTTAGATGAAGAAATAGAAAAAGATAAAGGTACTTACAGCGTAGATAAAGTGAAGGGTGAAATTGAGGTTAAAAATGTGACCTTTAAATACCCCACTAAAGATGAAGCTGTTTTAAATAACCTATCAATAAGTATAAAGGCCGGTGAAAGCATCGCGCTTGTAGGGCGTTCAGGCTCGGGTAAGTCAACTATTTCTAATTTATTACCACGTTATTATGACTTAGAAGCACCCAGTGAAATTTTACTCGACGGCGTTGCGCTTGATAAATATAAACTGGCAGATTTACGCCGCCAGTTTGCTTTGGTATCTCAGCAAGTGGTGTTATTTAATGACACAATAGCCAACAATATTTGTTATGGACTAACCCGTAAAATAACACCGCAGCAGTTAGAAGAGGTGGTCAAACAAGCCCACGTATGGGAATTTGTTAAAGATTTACCTGAACAGCTCAATACCATGGTTGGTGAAAACGGGGTGATGCTCTCTGGTGGTCAACGTCAACGTATAGCAATTGCGCGTGCTATATTAAAAGATGCGCCTATTTTAATTTTAGATGAAGCAACATCAGCACTAGACACCGAGTCAGAAAAGCTCATTCAGCACGCACTAGACACGTTAATGCAAGATAAAACGTCGATTGTTATTGCGCATCGTTTATCAACAATTGAAAACAGCGACAAAATATACGTTATCGACGGCGGTCGGGTGATTGAAAGTGGTGATCACCAAAGTTTACTTGCCAAAGACGGCACGTATTCTGCGCTTTGCAAAATGCAATTTGGTGAACACGGGTGAGTAAAATCGAGCAAAGCTGGTATAAACCATTTGGTTTTATAACACTACTTTTATTGCCGTTAGCTGCACTTTTTTGGTTAATTGCCAGTATTAGAAAAGGGTTTTATCAATGTGGTATTGCTAAACCTTTTAAAGCTAAATCTAAAGTGATTGTGGTGGGCAATATAAGTGTAGGTGGAAATGGCAAAACCCCATTTGTATTATGGCTGTACGAATACTTGTCAGAGCAAGGCCTAAAAGTGGGTATTATTAGCCGTGGCTACGGCGGTAAAGTAAAAAGCTACCCGCTGGTGGTAGAGCGCGGTGTAACAAGTGCGCAAGCCGGTGATGAGCCAATACTTTTATTTAATCGTTTAAAGTGTCCTCTAGTTGTTGGGCCGGATAGAGAAGCCAATATTACATTATTAGAGCAGCAATTTTGTGTGGATGTCATTATTTCTGATGATGGTATGCAACATTATAAAATGGCGCGCGATATAGAGTGTTGTATTGTTGATAGCCAAAGGCAGTTTGGCAATGGCTTTGTTATGCCCGCAGGACCATTACGTGAAACAAAACACAGATTAAATAGCGTTGATTTAGTGATTGAAAATGGTGGGGGCGCACCACATAGCTACGTTTTAAAAACGAGTGGGCTTAGGCACGTTGCTGACAATACTCCAGTGAACAAAACAATTGAACAAGGCCATGCGGTTAGTGCTATTGGTAACCCGAAGCGTTTTGAAAATACACTAGAAGATCAAAATATTCAGCTGCTTTCAACGCATCATTTTAGAGATCACTATGCTTATAGCTTGGCTGATTTTACTCAATTTAATGACGACAACGTATTAATGACAGAAAAAGATGCGGTAAAATGTAGAGACTTTGCAAAAGATAATTGGTACTACCTACCTGTTAATGCAAAACCTACAGATGCTGTTATACATAAATTAGATTTATTATTAAAACAAAAAGGGATCCTCAATGGCCTTTGATACAAAATTACTTGAAATAATTGCTTGCCCTGTGTGTAAAGGAAAGCTTCGTTTTGATAAAGACAATGCAGAGCTTATCAGCACCGCAGCCAAACTTGCATACCCTGTACGCGACGATATACCAGTACTTTTAGAAAATGAAGCACGTGAGCTATCTCAAGATGAGGTTGATAAGTGGAATTCGTAGTTGTAATACCTGCACGTTACGCGTCTACCCGTTTACCTGGCAAACCATTAGCCGACATTTGCGGTAAGCCTATGATTCAACATGTGTATGAAAAAGCGTGTATGTCAGGTGCAAGTAAAGTGGTTATTGCAACCGATCATCAAAAAGTGTTTGATGCTGTTAAATCGTTCACAAATGATGTGCTCATGACGAGAGAAGATCATCAATCGGGTACTGAACGCTTGGCCGAGGTGGTTGACTTACTTAAGCTAGATGCTGAAACCGTGGTGGTAAATGTACAAGGTGATGAGCCATTACTTGCAAGCGAAAACGTATCTCAAGTTGCCACTTTACTTAATAATTCGAGCGCGCCAATGGCAACATTAAGTGTAGCCATTGAAGAACAAGATGAAGTATTTAATCCTAATGCAGTGAAAGTAGTTAGTGATATTAATAAAAATGCGTTGTACTTTTCACGTGCCAGTATTCCGTTTGACAGAAGCGCAATGTTAAATAACGACAGTGTGTTAGATATAACGCCTTTTCAACGTCATGTGGGTATATATGCTTATCGCGCGGGCTTCATTAAGCAGTATATTGAGCTAAGTGTATCGCCGCTTGAAGTACTTGAGTCGCTAGAGCAACTTAGGGTGTTATACCATGGTTACGCTATCAAAATTGAGCAGGCTAAAGTAACGCCACATGCTGGGGTTGATACGCCCGAGGATCTAGAAAAAGTGATTGCCTACCTAAAAGCTAAGCAAGCTTAATAATGGTAAAAAGAGAATTACCCATAGTGTTTAGCCACGCTGATTTTTACATATTTGAAAAACCAGCGGGGCTTAATTTTCACTCAGAAAGTGAAAAAGGGTTTGTGGTGTTAGCTGAGCAGCAAACGGGCGAAAAATTATTTGCTGTTCACCGCCTTGATAAAGTGACCTCTGGCCTTATTATTCTTAGTCGCAATAAAGAAGCCGCTGCTAAATTTACGTCTCTTTTTACTGAGCATGCAATAAACAAGTTTTATTTAGCAATAAGCAATACTAAACCTAAAAAAAAGCAAGGGTGGATAAAAGGTGATATGGCTAAGTCTCGTAGGGGCATGTTTAAGCTTTTACCGACCATGCAAAACCCAGCCATTACCCGCTTTTATTCTTTTAGTTATAAGCCGGGGTTTAGGGCGTATATATTAAAGCCATATTCGGGTAAAACTCACCAACTTAGAGTGGCATTAAAAAGTTTAGGGGCGCCAATTTTAGGCGATTCACTCTATAGCGGTAGCGCAGCTGAGAGAGCGTATCTTCATGCCTATGCGTTAAGTTTTGTATGGCATGGGGAGCAAATTAATTGCACTTTGCTGCCTGCTACGGGTGATGAGTACCAGCAATTAATTAATCAGCAAGAATTTCAAGCATGGCAATCGCCGTGGGAACTGGATTGGTAAATGAGCGAACAAGTAACAGATATTCGTTTTGGCGGAATTAAACGCCTATACGGTAACCAACAATTTGATTGGCTACAACAAGCCCATTTTTGTGTAGTGGGAATAGGCGGTGTAGGAAGTTGGACCGCCGAAGCTTTAGCACGTACAGGCGTGGGTAAGATCACTTTAATTGACTTAGATGATATTTGCGCGACGAACGTAAATAGGCAAATTCATGCGCTTAGCGGCAGTATTGGCCAAGCCAAAGTAGATGCAATGAAAAGTCGCTGCGAACTGATAAACCCAGAGTGTAAAGTAACTGTGATAGATGACTTTATTACTCTTGAAAATATTCGTGAGCATATTCAAGGTTTTGATTACGTTATTGACTGTATTGATGCAGTTAAGGAAAAAGCAGCGCTTATTGCTCATTGTAAGCGTAATAAAATGCCTATTATTACTACAGGCGGCGCGGGCGGGCAAACTGATCCTAGCCAAATAACATTTGGCGATGTGGCTAAAACCACGCAAGATCCGCTACTTGCTAAAGTGCGTTATATTTTACGCAAACAATATAATTTTAGTAACAACCCAAAACGCAAATTTAATATTGATTGTGTGTACTCAACTGAGCAACTAGTTTACCCAGGCAGTGATGGCAGTGTATGCCATGCTAAACAAAATACCGATGGTACAATGAATATGGATTGTAATAACGGGTTTGGCTCGGTCACTATGATCACAGGAAGTTTTGGCTTTTTTGTAGCGGCTAAAGCGGTACGTAAATATTTAGATAAAAAACAGCGTTTACAACAAGCTCAATAGTTTAATTGAGCTTGTTTGCTGCCATGCTTTGAATTGCTTCTACCATGGCTTTTATTCCGTTCCCACGAGATGCACTAAGGTGTTTAATCAAGCCTAACTTTTCAAATTCGTCATACGCATTAATATTCACGACTTCTTCAGGTGTTAAGCCATTATAAAGCGCTAAAATAATCGCTAATAAGCCTTTTACAATGCGGGTGTCTGAATCGCCAATAACCACTAAACGATTCTCGCTATCGTCAAACTCCATAAACATCCACACTTTGCTCTCACACCCAGGAACAAGTGCGTCATCGGTTTTAAGTACATCCGCTAAAGCGGGAAGTGTTTTGCCCAAAAGCATTATTTCGCGATATTTTTGCTGCCAAGATTGCGCATGTTGTATAGTTTTAATTACGCTGTTAAACGTATTTGTCATGAGTTATCCTAAATTAGTCTAATAAATCAATCGATTCTTTCAAGGCATGGATGAAATTATCAACATCTTGATGAGTATTGTAAAATGCTAAGCTTGCTCTAACAGTGCCTGTTACCCCTAAATGATGCATTAATGGTTGCGTACAATGGTGACCGCTACGCACTGCAACGCCAAATCCGTCAAGCAAAGTTGCCAAATCGTAAGGGTGTTCAGTTTTATAATTGAAACTAAGGGTACCAATATTATTGTTTAAGTCACTATAGATAGTAACCCCATCAATTTTGCTTAGCTGTGTCGCTGCATAATTAAAAATTGTCTGCTCATAGCGCTGCAATTGTTGTATGTTTAGGGCTGATAAATAATCAATTGCTGCACTAAAGCCAATTACTCCGGCTATGTTTGGGGTGCCAGTCTCAAATTTTGCAGGAGCGTCTCGATAGGTGCTTTTTTCAAGGGTAACGGTATCAATCATCTCACCACCCGTTTGGTACGGGGTAAGCGCATTGAGTAATTCATAGCGTCCATATAAGCCCCCAACACCCGTAGGGCCAAGCATTTTATGCGCTGAGAAAACATAAAAATCGCACCCGAGCTGTTTTAAATTAGGGCGTAAATGCATAGCTCCTTGTGCGCCATCGACAACAACTAACGTGCCGACTGCTTTCGCTGCAGCTATTAGTGGAGCTAAATTGGTAATATTACCTAATGTGTTAGAGGCCTGGCTGATACATAGCACCTTTGCTTTAGTGTGTGTGATAAAGTCTATGCAGCGCGCTATATTAAACGTCGCGTTTTGCTCAAGGGGGAGTACAGATAGCGTTGCCCCCGTATTTTGCGTTAATACCTGCCAAGGAACGATATTAGCATGGTGCTCAAGTGGCGTAATTAATACCGTATCTTCGTGAGTAATTTGATTTTGTAGGCCATGAGCAAGTAAATTTAGTGCCTCTGTTGCACCTTTTGTCCAGACTATTTCATTAGCCTTTACGTTAAAGTAATCTGCTATTTTTAATCTTGCTGCTTCATACTGCTCAGTAGCGCGCTCGCTTAAGGTGTGACGGCCTCTGTGAACGTTTGCGTTGCTTAAATTATAAAAACGAGTGGTTGCATCAATCACGCTTTGTGGCTTTTGCGACGTTGCGCCAGAGTCTAAATAAACTAAAGGGTTGCCATTAAGGGTTTGGTTTAAAGTAGGGAAGTCATTGCGGATTTTTGTTATATCAAACTCTTGAGAAGGCATGGCTATTCAACATCTATAAATTTAGGCAGGAATTGTAATCGGTTTCATAAAATTGACAAGCAAAGCGCACAAAAAAGGCCGCAAAAGCGGCCTTTTTTAACTAACTAAGTTTAGCGCTTGTCAGTTGATACGAAGTCACGTTGCGTGTAACCAGTATACATTTGACGAGGGCGGCTGATCTTATGGCCAGGTTGAGATAGCATCTCATCCCAGTGAGTGATCCAACCAACTGTACGTGCCATAGCAAAAATTACAGTGAACATGCTTGTTGGAATACCAATCGCTTTTAAGATAATACCTGAGTAGAAGTCAACGTTAGGGTAAAGTTTCTTCTCTACAAAGTATGGGTCTTCAAGGGCAATTTGTTCAAGCTTCATAGCGATATCAAGAAGTGGATCTTGAATGTTAAGCTCTGCTAAAACTTCATGACATGTTTGACGCATTACCGTAGCGCGTGGGTCGAAGTTTTTGTAAACACGGTGGCCAAAGCCCATAAGACGGAACGGGTCAGACTTATCTTTTGCTTTTGCAACGTACTCATCAATACGATCAACAGAGCCAATTTCTTCTAACATGTTTAAACATGCTTCGTTAGCACCGCCGTGAGCAGGACCCCAAAGAGACGCGATACCAGCAGCAATACAAGCATATGGGTTAGCGCCTGAAGAACCCGCTAAACGTACTGTTGACGTTGAAGCGTTTTGCTCGTGATCAGCATGAAGCATGAAGATTTTATCCATTGCTTTGGCTGTAACAGGGTTAACTTTGTATTCTTCAGCCGGTACAGAGAACATCATGTGTAAGAAGTTTTCTGCATAGCTTAAGTCGTTACGTGGGTAAACAAACGGTTGACCAATGTTTGTTTTGTACGCCATAGCTGCAATAGTTGGTAATTTAGCAACAAGTTTAATCGCGCTTGTTTTACGTTGGCTTGCATCAGTAATATCAAGATCTTCGTGGTAAAAAGAAGATAATGCTCCTACTACACCACATAGCATGGCCATTGGGTGAGCATCGAAGCGGAAACCTTGGAAAAAGTTAGCAATTTTTTCATCAAGCATAGTGTTATGCGTGATTTCTTTTGCAAATGCATCGTATTGCGCCTGAGTTGGTAACTCACCGTTTAATAGTAAGTAACAAAGCTCGATGTAGTTAGAGTCTTCAGCTAATTGCTCAATTGGGTAACCACGGTGTAATAATACGCCTTTACCACCATCAATGTAGGTGATTGCAGATTCACAAGAGCCAGTCGACATGAAACCTGGGTCATAAGTAAAGTGACCATGTGAACCGAGCGTACGTACGTCGATTACATCTTGGCCAGCAGTGCCTTGATAAATTGGAAGTTCGATTGGATCTAGTCCATCAATATGGACTGTGGCTTTTTTATCTGCCATCTATGTATCTCCTATTAAGATATCTATTCTGATTTTTAGATTTTTAAAGTTCTGAAATCTTGTTTTAAGCACATCTTCGCATTTTAACGTGAAAGAGGGGGTTAAAGTCAATTTTTATAAACATTATGCACATATGTATAATAAATATTCGCCATCAATTAAATATTATACTATCGGCTAATTCGCAAACGTCTCTAACTAAACAAGAATTGTAAAACAACCTTTGGGTATATATACTATCGGAGGTTTTAAACCGCTTTGTATTTAGGTAAACATATTTTTACAGCGTAATTTTTGCAGATTTGTGAACTTTTGCTGTATTGACACGTTTACTTTGATAGTTCCACCAGAAATTTTGGTGGGTTTTAGAAAAACAAGTAGATGAGCTCCAATGTGAGCAAGATGGGCAAGTAACTGTGAAAAAGCAAAGACCTGTAAATCTAGATCTAACAACTATATCTATGCCGGCAACGGCTAAAGCATCAATTTTTCACCGCGTCACCGGTGTTGCATTATTTTTTGCTTTAACGTTTGTCATTTGGGCTTGGTCTGAGTCTCTTTCTTCAGCTGAAGGTTTTGAATCCGTCAAGGGTCTGTTTAGCGGATTCATTGCCAAATTCATAGCTTGGGGCACACTTTCTGTATTGGGTTATCACCTTATTGGTGGTATCCGTCACATCATTATGGATATGGGCCACTGGGAAGAACTTGAATCGGGTAACCTGAGCGCTAAAGTTGCAATGGCACTTGGCGTTGTATTTGCCGTACTGGCAGGGGTGTGGATATGGTCTTAAATCAAGCAACTCTTAAACGTGATGGTGTACAAGATTTCGTATCTTTACGTACCACGGCTCTAGTAATTACCGCATATGCGATTTTTATTATCGGCTATTTTTTAGCAATGCCTGAAGTCACTTTCGAAGCCTGGACAGGCCTATTCTCTAATCTTGCTATGAAGGGGTTTACGCTAATTACCCTAGTATGCATGATGGTTCATACCCGCATTGGCCTTTGGCAAGTTTTAACGGATTACGTTAAAAACGCTAAACTACGCGCTGTTTTAGGCTTTGTATTAAACCTGATGGCCGTTGCTTACGTAGCTATTGGTCTAATCGTTTTATGGGGTGTTTAAGTGAAATATTCTGTTCGTGAATTTGACGCCGTTGTAATTGGTGCAGGTGGTGCAGGTATGCGCGCCGCTCTTGCCATTACAGAATCAGGCAAAACGTGTGCGTTAATATCTAAAGTATTCCCAACACGCTCTCACACTGTATCTGCACAGGGTGGTATTACAGTAGCGCTAGGTAATTCGCACGAAGATAACTGGGAATGGCATATGTACGATACCGTTAAAGGTTCCGATTTTATCGGCGACCAAGACGCTATCGAATACATGTGTCAAACTGGCCCAGAAGCTATTACTGAATTAGAAAACATGGGTTTACCATTTTCGCGTTTTGAAAATGGCCGTGTTTACCAACGTCCTTTCGGTGGTCAATCGAAAAACTTTGGTGGTGAACAAGCTGCACGTACTGCAGCAGCAGCTGACCGTACTGGTCATGCTTTATTACACCTTCTATACCAACAAAACGTAAAAAACCAAACCAATGTATTCTCTGAATGGTATGCACTTGATTTAGTTAAAAACGATAACGGTGATGTAGTAGGTTGTACAGCAATTGAGATTGAAACAGGTGAAATCACTTTCTTCAAATCAAAAGCTGTTGTGCTTGCAACCGGCGGTGCTGGTCGTATTTTCGCATCGACAACGAATGCCCACATTAATACGGGTGATGGTGTTGGTATGGCAGCCCGCGCTGGCGTTGCTATGCAAGATATGGAAATGTGGCAATTCCACCCAACGGGTATAGCAGGTGCTGGTACACTTGTAACAGAAGGTTGTCGTGGTGAAGGGGGTTATCTTTTAAATAAAGATGGCGAACGCTTCATGGAACGTTATGCACCAAACGCAAAAGACTTAGCGTCTCGTGATGTAGTTGCACGTTCAATGATGACTGAAATCCGTGAAGGTCGTGGTTGTGATGGTCCATGGGGTCCACATATTAAGTTGAAACTTGACCACTTAGGTGAAGAGACACTTAATCTACGCCTACCAGGTGTTTGTGATCTTGCTAAAACATTCGCTCACGTTGACCCTGCTAAAGAGCCAATTCCGGTAATACCTACGTGTCATTACATGATGGGTGGTGTTCCAACTAACGTAAATGGTCAAGCGCTACAAATCGATGCCAATGGTAACGAAAAAGTAGTAGAAGGCTTGTTTGCAGTTGGTGAGATTGCCTGTGTATCTGTTCATGGTGCAAACCGCCTAGGTGGTAACTCATTACTTGATTTAGTTGTATTTGGTCGTGCTGCTGGTAACTTCTTAGGTAAATACCTAAACGAAGTTGAAATTACTAAAGCGCCTTCTGCATCTGACATAGATGCTTCGCTTGCTCGCTTTAATCGTTGGGAAAATTCAACGGCTGGTCAAGGTGAAGACCCAGTACAAATCAAAAAAGACTTACAACAATGTATGCAGCTTAACTTCTCGGTATTCCGTGAAGGTGACTCTATGGCGACAGGCCTTAAAGAGCTTAAAGAGATTCGTGAACGTCTACAACATGCGCGTCTTGATGATAAATCATCTGACTTTAATACGCAGCGTATCGAATGTCTTGAACTAGATAACCTTATGGAAACAGCATACTCAACTGCAGTTGCTGCAAACTTCCGTACTGAAAGCCGTGGTGCACACTCTCGCTTTGACTACCCAGATCGTGATGACGAAAACTGGTTATGTCACTCAGTATTCAATCCTGTTACGGATGAAATGAGCAAGCGTGAAGTAAACTACGCGCCTAAGACGCGTGAAGCGTTCCCACCTAAAGCACGTACCTACTAGGAGCGAGACGATGGCACAAGTACAATTTTCAGTTTATCGTTACAATCCGGACGTTGATAACGCACCTCGAATGCAAGAATACACTTTGCAAACAGAGGAAGGTCAGGACATGATGGTATTGGACGCACTTTTATTATTAAAAGAGCAAGATCCTACTTTATCATTCCGTCGCTCATGTCGTGAAGGCGTGTGTGGTTCTGATGGTGTTAACATGAATGGTAAAAATGGTTTAGCATGTATTACACCATTATCTACGCTGCAAAAAGGTGGCAAAGGTACTATTGTAATTCGTCCTTTACCTGGCTTACCTGTGGTACGTGACCTTGTTATTGACATGAGTCAGTTCTACACTCAGTACGAAAAAGTTAAACCATACCTAATTAACGATCAGCCAGCGGCTGGTGAACGTCTTCAATCTATTGAAGAACGTGATAAATTAGATGGGCTTTACGAGTGTATTTTATGTGCATGTTGTTCTACATCGTGTCCTTCGTTCTGGTGGAATCCAGACAAGTTCATTGGTCCAGCAGGCCTTCTTCATGCTTACCGTTTCTTGGCTGATAGCCGCGATACGGCAACTGAAGAGCGTTTAGCAGACTTAGACGATGCGTTCAGTGTGTTCCGTTGCCACAGTATCATGAACTGTGTTAGCGTTTGTCCTAAGGGTCTTAACCCGACCAAAGCAATTGGACAAATCAAATCTATGTTATTAAACCGCGCGGTTTAATCACTTAGTAACGTAAGATGGCTAATATTTTTATTAGCCATCTTGTTATAACAACTATTAATTTCTGCGCTAAAGAAAAGGGCTTATAAATGCACGAAGGTGTGATGAAGGCATGGCTAGAATCTTCACATTTAAACGGCGGCAACGTTGCTTATGTAGAAGAGCTTTATGAAGCGTATTTAGATGATGCGACTTCTGTGCCAGAAGAATGGCGAGAAGTGTTCGAACAATTACCAAAAGTAGATGGTGTGGATGTTGAAGTAAAGCATTCAGAAGTTCGTTCACAGTTTGCGGCGCTTGCTAAAAACAAGCATAGAGAGGTAGTGGTAGCTGAGGGTAGTGGCGGTGATCTTAAACAGGTCAAAGTACTACAACTTATTAATGCTTTCCGCTTTCGAGGACACCAAAATGCTAACCTAGATCCGCTAGGCATTTGGCAACGAGAGCGTGTTCGAGATTTAGAGCTAGAGTACCACGACTTATCTAAAGCTGATTTTGACCGCGAATTTAATGTAGGATCGTTTGCCGTAGGCCGCGATACTATGCCTTTAGGTGAACTATACCAAGCACTAAAAACTACTTATTGTGGTTCTATCGGTGCTGAGTATATGCACATCACATCAACAGAAGAAAAGCGTTGGTTACAACAGCGTTTAGAGTCTGTTCAATCACGACCTACTTTTTCTAAAGAAGAAAAATTGCGTATCCTTAAAGGATTAACCGCAGCAGATGGTCTTGAAAAATATTTAGGTGCAAAGTTCCCTGGTGCTAAACGTTTCTCACTTGAAGGTGGTGATGCGTTAGTTCCTATGCTTAAAGAACTTATTCACCGTGCTGGCGAAAGCGGGCAAAAAGAAGCTGTTATTGGTATGGCTCACCGCGGGCGTCTAAACGTACTAGTTAACGTGTTAGGTAAAAACCCATCTGAGTTGTTTGATGAGTTTGCTGGCAAACACAACGATACGTTAGGCTCGGGTGATGTTAAATACCATATGGGTTATTCTTCTGACTTTGCGACCAAAGGTGGCAATGTTCACATGGCGCTTGCGTTCAACCCATCTCACCTAGAAATTGTTAATCCTGTGGTTATGGGTTCTGTAAGAGCTCGTTTAGACCGCTTAGGTGACAGCTCAGGTAGTAAAGCATTACCAATTACCATCCACGGTGACTCGGCAATTACAGGCCAAGGTGTTGTACAAGAAACATTTAACTTGTCACAAACAAACGCCTTCTCATGTGGTGGTAGTATCCGTATAGTTGTAAATAACCAAGTTGGTTTTACAACCTCAAAACAAGATGACGTACGTTCTACTGATTATTGTACTGACATTGCAAAAATGGTTCAGTCGCCAATCTTCCACGTTAATTCTGATGATCCTGAAGCCGTTGCATTTGTTACTCAACTTGCACTTGATTTCAGAAATCAGTTTAAACGTGACGTAGTAATCGATTTAGTATGTTACCGCCGCCACGGCCATAACGAAGCTGATGAGCCTAATGCTACACAGCCTCTTATGTATCAAAAAATTAAAAAACATGCGGTACCTCGCCTTATCTACGCTGATCAACTTATTTCTGAAGGTTCATTCACAGAGAATGAGGTGAAAGCTTTAGCCGATGAATATCGTAACGGCTTAGATGAAGGTAACTGTGTTGTTGAAGAAATCCAGCCAGAGACTTCACACTCATCTGATTGGGCTAAGTATGTAGGACACGAGTGGAATGTTGACTACGACGCAAGCGTACCGGTAGACAAGCTAAAAGCACTTGGCGAACAAGTTGCGCAGTTCCCTGAAGAATATAAAGCACAGTCTCGTGTTAAAAAGATTTACGATGACCGTAAGCTTATGGCCAGTGGCGAAAAACCACTAGATTGGGGTATGGCAGAAACACTTGCATATGCAACAATTGCCTCTGAAGGCACTGATATTCGTCTAACGGGTCAAGATTCAGGCCGTGGAACTTTCTTCCACCGCCATGCTGTAGTTCATAGTCAATCAGATGGTTCAACGTACTTACCTCTTCAGCACTTAAGTGAAGAACAAGGTACGTTTGAAGTATACGATTCAGTATTATCTGAAGAAGCCGTGCTTGCTTTTGAGTATGGTTATGCAACAGCTGAACCTACTTCATTAGTACTTTGGGAAGCCCAATTTGGTGACTTTGCTAATGGTGCACAGGTAGTATTTGACCAATTCTTAAGTTCTGGCGAACAAAAGTGGGGGCGTTTATGTGGCCTAACGTGTTTACTGCCGCATGGCTACGAGGGACAAGGTCCAGAGCATAGCTCTGCACGTTTAGAGCGTTTTTTACAACTATGTGCTGATCACAACATGCAAGTGTGTGTTCCTTCAACACCTGCACAAGTTTACGCTATGCTTCGTCGTCAATCTGTAAGACCACTTCGTCGACCACTGATTGTAATGACACCAAAATCATTACTTCGTCATCCACTTGCGGTATCTTCGCTTGAAGAACTTTCACAGGGTGTATTCCATAATATGATCGACGAAATCGATGATATTAATCCTGAGAAAGTAGAGCGCGTGGTATTTTGTAGTGGTAAGGTTTATTACGAACTATTACAAGAGCGTCGTAAGCTTGAGCAAGACAACATTGCTATTGTACGTGTGGAGCAACTTTACCCGTTCCCACATGCAGAAATGGACACGATTATGGAGCGTTACCAGCACGTTACTGATTTTGTTTGGTGTCAAGAAGAGCCACAAAACCAAGGTGCTTGGTACTGTTCGCAACATCACTTTATTGATGCAATCCCACAAGGTGCTAAATTAACTTACGCGGGACGTAAGGCATCAGCATCTCCAGCGTGTGGTTACATGTCAGTACATACTAAAGAACAACAAGCGCTCGTTGCAGACGCGCTTACTATACAAAAGAAAGGATAAGCAATGAGCACAGAAATTAAAGTTCCTGTTCTTCCTGAGTCGGTTGCAGATGCTACCGTTGCTACATGGCATGTAAGTGTAGGCGACAAAGTAAGCCGTGACCAAAACTTAGTAGACATTGAAACAGATAAAGTGGTTTTAGAAGTGGTTGCACAAAACGATGGTGTAATTACTGAAATATCACAAGAAGAAGGTGCAACGGTACTTGGTGACCAAGTTATCGGTTTACTTGGTGATGCTGATGCAGCACCAGCAAGTGACAGTGCTCCGGCAAAAGAAGAAGCCGCACCTGAAAAATCAGAAGACGCGCCTGCGGCGCAATCAGCTCCAGCATCAGAAGGTAAAGAAGTGGACATTAAAGTACCTGTACTTCCAGAATCAGTTGCAGACGCAACAATTGCTACATGGCATGTACAACCAGGTGAAGCGGTAACTCGCGACCAAAACTTGGTAGATATTGAAACTGATAAAGTTGTTCTTGAAGTAGTAGCTCAAGAAGACGGTATCATGGGCGAGCAACTAAACGCAGAAGGCGATACTGTACTTGGTGAACAAGTTATTGGTAACGTTAAAGCGGGCGGTGCTCCAGCTGCACCTGCAGCTAAAGCAGAAGAAGCGCCGGCTGCAAGTGAGTCTAACGATAGCTCAGATGTGTTAACGCCTTCTGTACGTCGTTTAATTGCTGAAAAAGGTCTTGATGCGTCTAAAATTAAAGGCACAGGTAAAAATGGCCGCGTAACGAAAGAAGACGTTGATACTTTCTTAAAAGCGCCTGCTCCAGCGGCTAAGAAAGAAGATACTTCAGCACCAGCTGCACCTATGGGTGACCGTACACAAAAACGTGTACCAATGACGCGCTTACGTAAAACCATTGCTAATCGTTTATTAGAAGCGAAAAACTCAACAGCAATGTTAACTACGTTTAACGAAGTAAACATGAAACCTATTATGGACCTTCGTAAGCAGTACCAAGAAGTATTTGAAAAGCGTCACGGTATTCGTTTAGGCTTTATGTCTTTCTATGTGAAAGCAGTAACTGAAGCACTTAAACGCTTCCCTGAAGTAAATGCATCAATTGATGGCGATGATATTGTTTATCACAATTACTTTGATATCAGCATCGCTGTATCTACGCCACGTGGTTTGGTTACACCAGTACTTAAAGATTGTGACAAGCTGTCTGTTGCAGAAATCGAAAAAGGTATTCGTGAATTAGCCCTTAAAGGCCGTGACGGTAAACTAACACTTGACGATATGACAGGTGGTAACTTTACCATTACTAACGGTGGTGTATTTGGCTCGTTACTTTCTACGCCTATTATCAACTTACCACAGTCATCAATTTTGGGTATGCACAAAATCCAAGAGCGTCCTATGGCTGTAAATGGTAAAGTTGAAATTCTTCCAATGATGTATTTGGCACTATCTTACGATCACCGCCAAATCGATGGTAAAGAATCAGTTGGTTTCCTAGTGACTATTAAAGAGTTACTTGAAGATCCAACTCGCTTATTACTGGATGTTTAATCGAGTAGTATGAAATATAAGCTGTGAATGACAATTCACAGCTTTTTTTTTGCGCCTTTGGTCTTACTGGGGTTTTCATGTTAAGCCTTGGGATCTATACTAGGTGCGCAATTTGGGATAGCTGTTTATTTGCATAAATATTCAGCTCTTTTAGTATAAAAAATTGGATAAAGCATCATGAATTTGCATGAGTATCAGGCAAAACAACTTTTTGCCGAATATGGTTTACCAGTTTCTCAGGGTTTCGCTTGCGATACACCTGAAGAAGCTGCAGCAGCTGCCGAAAAAATTGGCGGTGATATGTGGGTTGTTAAAACTCAGGTTCACGCAGGTGGCCGTGGTAAAGCTGGCGGTGTTAAGCTAGTTAAAACAATCGAAGAAGTAAAAGAATTCGCTGCTAACTGGTTAGGTAAAAACTTAGTTACTTACCAAACAGACGAAAATGGTCAGCCTGTTGCTAAAATTTTAGTAGAAAGCTGTACAGATATCGCTAACGAATTGTACTTAGGTGCAGTTGTTGACCGTGCTTCTCGCAAAGTTGTTTTCATGGCGTCTACTGAAGGCGGTGTTGAAATTGAAACGGTTGCTGAAGAAACTCCAGAGCTTATCCACAAAGCAGAGATCGATCCATTAGTGGGTCCTCAAGCTTACCAAGCACGTGAGTTAGGTTTTAAACTGGGTCTTAACCCTACACAAATGAAGCAGTTCGTTAAGATCTTTATGGGTCTTGGCAACATGTTCAATGATTTTGATTTCGCACTTCTTGAAATCAACCCGTTAGTAATCACAGACGAAGGTAACCTTCACTGTCTTGACGGCAAAATCGGTATCGATGGAAATGCACTTTACCGTCAACCAAAAATCCGTGAAATGCACGATCCATCTCAAGAAGATGCTCGTGAAGCACACGCAGCAAGCTTCGAGCTTAACTACGTAGCACTAGACGGTAACGTAGGTTGTATGGTTAACGGTGCTGGCCTAGCGATGGGTACTATGGACATCGTAAACCTACACGGCGGCAAGCCAGCTAACTTCCTAGATGTTGGTGGCGGCGCAACTAAAGAGCGTGTTTCTGAAGCATTCAAAATCATCCTTTCTGACGATAACGTAAAAGCTGTTTTAGTTAACATCTTTGGTGGTATCGTACGTTGTGACATGATTGCTGAAGGTATCATTGGCGCAGTTAAAGAAGTAGGTGTAAACGTGCCTGTAGTTGTACGTTTAGAAGGTACTAACGCTGAACTAGGTCGTGACGTTCTTAAGAACTCAGGCCTTGATATCATCGCTGCTGAATCACTAACAGACGCTGCTGAGAAAGTTGTAGCTGCTGCGGAGGGCAAATAATGTCTGTATTAATCAATAAAGATACAAAAGTTATCTGTCAAGGTTTCACTGGTGGACAAGGTACTTTCCACTCTGAGCAAGCGCTTGAGTACGGTACACAAATGGTTGGTGGTGTAAGCCCAGGTAAAGGCGGTCAAACGCACCTTGGTCTTCCAGTATTCAACACAGTACGCGATGCAGTTAAAGAAACAGGCGCAACAGCGTCAGTGATCTACGTACCAGCACCGTTCTGTAAAGATGCAATCTTAGAAGCTATCGATGCGGGCATCGAGCTAATTGTTTGTATCACTGAAGGTATCCCAACACTCGACATGGTTGACGTTAAAGTTAAGCTTGATAACTCGGGTGTTCGTATGATCGGTCCTAACTGTCCAGGAGTTATCACTCCGGGCGAGACTAAAATTGGTATCATGCCTGGTCACATCCACAAACCTGGTAAAGTAGGTATTGTTTCTCGCTCTGGTACTTTAACGTACGAAGCAGTTAAACAAACTACAGACGCTGGTTTTGGTCAGTCTACGTGTGTTGGTATTGGTGGTGACCCAATCCCAGGTACTAACTTTATCGACGTGCTAGAAATGTTCGAAAAAGATCCACAAACTGAAGCAATCGTAATGATTGGTGAAATCGGTGGTACTGCAGAAGAAGAAGCTGCAGAGTACATTAAAGCTAACGTAACTAAGCCTGTTGTTTCTTACATTGCGGGTGTAACTGCACCTGAAGGTAAGCGTATGGGTCACGCTGGCGCAATCATCGCAGGCGGTAAAGGTACTGCTGATGAAAAATTTGCTGCACTAGAAGCTGCTGGCGTACAAACTGTACGTTCACTTGCTGATATTGGTAAAGCACTTAAAGAGAAAACAGGCTGGTAATCAGTTTGCTTAATCTTTAAAAAAGGCTCGCGAATGCGAGCCTTTTTGTTATTAGTTTAAAAATTAGTACGGGTAACTAATGTGTTGAAAAAATCTTACTGATAAATCTTGCCGTTCTTTATTTATTGCCAATTCTGAGCACATAGCGTGTATTGTTTTCTCTACTTGATTCATAAAGCGGCCATATCCCATTTCATGTTTATCTTTATGAGTGGCAACAATCACAAAATGTAGAGACTCGACTAACTTTTCAGCATTGAAAAAAATATGTATTTGCGTGGCTGTACCATTTACATCAAAACTTATTTTTTGTAATTCTGCATTCCCATCATTTTTATCTATTTGGCTATTTCGCACTATTGGCCTTGCACCATTGGCAACCATAGCACCGTGAGTTAAAGCGTATCGCTCACAGCAGTCTTTAAAAGATGTGGCAAAGTAATTGTAAAAATCAGTGTAGTTATTTTTATTTATTAAGCTTTGAAACTGCGTTTTAATGCCCCGAGAAACCTGTACAGAAAATGTTGCATAGGTCATTTCTGCATGCTCTGCGGGTATTTTACATTGGCGAGCTAAATAGCGAGGATACAGGCTTCTTAGCTTGTAGCCGTAACTTTGGTTGCAGCCTTTGTTCTTAGCAAACAAGTCATAGGTTAAATGTTGATGATCGCGAAGTTTAAACTGAGGTTGTTCAATAAATAATTGGGATTGTAAATTATCTAACACTTTTTGCACTTTGCTGTGAAACTGTGCCGAGCTTGCACGTAAATCATCACCAGTTGCTAAAAATAACAAGCGAATTTTTTTACTTTTACAAGTAGGGGTGTAGTGTAGTTTATGCGCTTCGTGGTAACGCGGGTTGTAAAAAAACAACATTTGCTTTGCTGTTTCTAATTGATACGACTCATCATGAAATCTCACAACGGGTAATTTGTCGTTAGCGAGTAGGTGTACATTATGCAGCTCGTATTCATCACAACTTGCGAATAGTTGTTTAGCAATACGGTTATAGCAACTATCAATGTTTGTAAAGCTAGTATAAAAGTCATCAGAGGGGGTAATTTCAGCGAGTAAATAGTGATTAGCGCGCGCATTTGTTGGAATATAAACTCTGTGTTGTGTAGAACTGGCCATTTTAGAATCCTTTTATGGTGCTTAAGTTTAGGTACTATAAATGGCTTTCATGACTCAAATATTGCGCTAAAACAAATTTAAGTAATAAACTAATGCAGCATTGCCATAATAACTAGAATAAAGGCGCATCTAGTGCTGTATGTTAGTGTTTGTTTTTGTAATAATGCATTAGTTTTGTTATCACGAATATTCAGAGGATCGCACTCCTATGGCGGAAATTGAGAATCGCCCAAGTAACTTTATAAGAACTCGAATTGATGAAGATTTAGCAAGTGGCAAACATGCAACTACGCATACACGTTTTCCACCTGAACCAAATGGCTTTTTACATATTGGCCATGCAAAATCAATTTGTTTGAATTTTGGCATTGCAAAAGATTACGATGGTTTATGTAACCTACGCTTTGATGATACAAATCCAGAAAAAGAAGATATTAACTACGTTAATTCAATCAAAGAAGACGTACAGTGGTTAGGCTTTAATTGGAGTGGCGAGATAAAATACTCGTCAAACTATTTTGATACTCTATACGGCTATGCAGTTGAGCTTATTGAAAAAGGCTTAGCGTATGTGTGTTTTTTAACTGCCGATCAAGCACGTGAGTATCGCGGTACGTTGAAAGAGCCAGGTAAAAACAGCCCATACAGAGACACTTCAGTAGAAGAAAACCTTGCATTATTTGAAAAAATGCGTGCGGGTGAATTCAAAGAAGGCGAGTGTGTCCTGCGCGCTAAGATTGATATGGCAAGCTCATTTATGGTGCTTCGCGATCCAATTATTTATCGCGTTCGTTTTGCTCACCACCATCAAACAGGTGACAAGTGGTGCATATACCCAATGTATGACTTTACGCACTGTATTTCTGATGCACTTGAGGGCATAACCCATTCATTGTGTACGCTTGAGTTTCAAGATAACCGCCGTTTATACGATTGGGTACTTGATAACATCAGCCTTGAATGCCACCCACAACAAATTGAGTTTTCGCGCTTAAATCTTGAATACACAATTATGTCTAAGCGTAAGCTAAACGATTTAGTTGTGAATAACTATGTAGAAGGGTGGGATGACCCACGTATGCCAACGATTGCTGGTTTACGTCGTCGTGGTTATACACCGGCTTCTATTCGTGAGTTTTGCTTACGTATAGGTGTGACTAAGCAAGAAAACATGGTTGAAATGGGCATGCTTGAAGCATGTATCCGTGAAGACTTAAATGAAAACGCACCACGGGCAATGGCAGTACTCGATCCCGTTAAAGTGGTAATAGAAAACTTTGACGCTGATAAAGTAGAAACATTGTCGGTAGCTAACCACCCTAATAAAGAAGAAATGGGTCGTCGTGAAGTACCGTTTACTCGTGAGCTTTACATCGAGCGTGAAGATTTCCGCGAAGAAGCAAATAATAAATTTAAACGCTTAGTACTCGATAAAGAAGTACGCTTACGTGGTGCTTATGTAATTAAAGCTCAGCGTGTAGAAAAAGACGAAAGTGGTGAAATTACCACTATTTACTGTACTTACGACAGCGAAACTTTAGGTAAAAACCCAAGTGATGGCCGAAAAGTAAAAGGGGTTATTCATTGGGTTTCAGCGCCTGAATCGGTTAATGCAGAAGTTAGATTGTATGACCGTTTATTTAATGTGCCAAACCCAGCTGCGGCTGAAGAGTTCGAATCAACATTAAACCCTGATTCGTTAGTTGTACTTGAAAATGCAAAACTAGAAGCGTCGCTTGCTAAAGCCGAACCAGCACAAGGTTTTCAGTTTGAGCGTACCGGCTATTTCTCACGTGATACTAAGTCAGAACATTTAGTATTCAACCAAACGGTTGGCCTTAGAGATTCTTGGGCTAAAATCGAGAAGCAGTAACGCTTTAAAATACCAATTTGCATAATATATCATTATTGCAAATTGGTATTTAACATAGTTTAAATGCTTAATTTAGAACATAAAAAAACCTGCAATTGCAGGTTTTTTTATAATTCATTAAGCGTTGTTGTTAGCTATTTGACTCGCTAAATGCTTTGCACGCTACTTTGTCTTGACACTCACCGTATAGGTATAAAGAGTGGTTCGTCAACGTGATGCCGTTTTCTTCGGCTATTTCTAACTGACGACGCTCAATTAAGTCATCTTCAAATTCAACAACCTTACCACACTTCAAACACACAAGGTGGTCGTGGTGAGTGCTGCCAGAAAGTTCGAATACTGATTTTCCGCCTTCAAAATGGTGACGGCTTACAATACCTGCGTCGTCAA
Source organism: Pseudoalteromonas sp. P1-25 (assembly GCF_001401805.1). GTDB lineage: Bacteria > Pseudomonadota > Gammaproteobacteria > Enterobacterales > Alteromonadaceae > Pseudoalteromonas. The sequence continues at coordinate 100,962 of NZ_LKDW01000007.1, read as the reverse complement.
ATTGGTTTAGTACGCGGTAAACAGTCGCAAGACCAATTTCTTCACCTAAATCTAATAGAATTTTGTATACATCTTCAGCGCTGATGTGTTGGTTATCTGGAGATTGTAAAATTTCTAAGATTTTAATACGCGGTAAAGTTACTTTTAGACCGGCTTTTTTAAGTTCCAAGTTATGATCAGTCATTAAATCTGTCTCAAATTTGTTTGGTTATACTAGACATCTCTTACAGATGCACACGACACATTAGCAATAACAAGGATAACGCGCCTAAGCACTGAGTGCAAAGAACAATTGATCAATTTTGCTATTAAATCTAAAGTCGCTAACTGTTTGATAAATATTTAAACAGTTAGCGATAAAAAGGGGGGAGGTTAGTCTGCTAGTTCGCTTAAGCACATTTCGTCATACACTTGCGCGCACCATGCTTTAACACGTTGCTCTGTCAGTTCTGGTTGGCGGTCTTCATCAATGCCTAAACCTACAAAATGGGTGTCATCGGCCATGCCTTTAGATGCTTCGAAATCGTATCCTTCAGTTGACCAATGTCCAACAACAATAGCGCCACGCTCGGTAACGATATCGTTAATCATTCCCATAGCATCTAAGAAGTATTCAGCGTAGTCTTCTTGGTCGCCACAGCCAAAAATAGCCACTAGCTTACCTTCAAAGTCTATCTCTTCAAGTTCAGGGAAAAAATCATCCCAATCACATTGTGCTTCACCGTAGTACCAAGTAGGAATACCAAATAAGATTAAATCGAACTCTGCAATCTCTTCTTTAGAGCTTTTTGCAATGTCGTGAACAGCCACTAGCTTTTTACCCAATTCTTTTTGGATCATTTTTGCTACGTGCTCTGTATTACCTGTGTCACTTCCGAAAAAAATGCCTACACTTGCCATGGACTTCAAACCTTTTATCTATCAATAGCCAATCTTTCTTGTAAAATTGTTTCAATCAGCGCACTACGGCTAATATTTTGTGCATCCGCCATATCACTCAGTGCCTGATATAACTGTGATGAAACTTTAAATTCTACACGCTTTAAACCACGTGCTTTATCTCGTTTTATTTGATTACGTTTATTAACCTTTAACTGCATATCCCTTGGTAAAGGGTTTGTTTTCGGCCTACCAGGGCGCTTTTCGTATTCAAATAAATCGGGAGTTGTTCTATCTGTTTCTGACTTCGCCATGCCTAACCTACACCTGCACCTTGCCAAAAAACTTGTATAAGCCCTTTCGCAATAAAGCCAGAACAACCTAAAAAGAGGACGCCCCATACAATGTAGCGACCAAACTTAGGTACATTACCACTATTAAGTACGTCTTTAATTGCCAAGCCGATGAATACAAAAATACCGGCTAAGCCAAAGTACAACCCTAGGGTATCAAATTCGTTAATAAACTGACTGACCATCAACGTATAACCTTTAAATTAAACGGCGCGTACTATAGCATATAAATATGCATTAATTTAGTACGGATAACCAAAAACACATGATTAAAATTGCATTAAAGCCCTGTTAAAAAGTCATTTATTGCTTTATTAACCGCAACAGGTTTTTGTGCATGAAGCCAATGTCCTGCACCGTGTATAATTTTTGCTCGAGTATTTTTAAAGCGCTTTGTTATTTCATCGCGGTATTCTGGCAGTATATAATCAGAGTCATTCCCTTTGATAAATAAAGTATCGCACAAACAAGAATTATTTTCATTAACATTGGCAGTGATTGTCGAATATTTTTTATCAAGTACATCTAAATTAAAACGCCAGCGGTACTCACCATCTTCGTTTTTAACCAAGCTTTTTAACAAAAATTGCCTAACACCTAGCTCATTTATGTACTCGCTCATAATTGCATCGGCTTGTTTTCTATCAGTAATATGACTGGTTGCTACGTCTTTAAGTGCGCTAATAATTTGTGTGTGGCGGGCAGGGTAACTCACAGGGGCTATATCAAGTACCACCAGTTTATTTACTTTTTGGCTATGCATTAGCGCCACTTCCATTGCCACTTTACCGCCCATTGAGTGGCCAATCAGGTGCGCATTATTAATATTTAATGCGTTCATCAGCTCAACAATATCCGCCGCCATTGCAGGGTAGTTCATTTCTTCGCTATGCGGTGACGCGCCATGGTTACGTAAGTCCACATTAGTTACCCTAAAGTGCTCGCTTAATGGTTTTGCAATCACATTTAGGTTTTCTAAAGACCCAAATAAACCATGAATAATCACTACATCAGGGCCTTCACCATATTGTTTATAGTTTAAAAGCATGACCGTCTCCTCAAATTTTGGCTTAGTTTGCCGAGCATTGCTTTAAAAAGCAAAAAATATAGCGGCTAACTTTGCTGTACGCGTTTTTAAACGACAGAAAGTTTATTTTTACGCCACTTTTGCTATTTAGAGATATCAGCCCAAAGCGGTTTATAAATAAACAAAGTAAACACTTTAAATTTTTAGTGACTGACTATTTACTACATTGGGTTTATGAAAAAATAAACAACACACTTTAATTTTCGCGCTTAACGGATATATTTATGCGAGTGCTTGTTGTAACTCGCATTTATATTTGGTTTGGGTATAATCACGGGGAAAGAAAAATGTGGCCCGTAATGACAGGAACAACATGAAACAAATCGACATAGACGACGAGTTATATCAGTATATTGCTAGTAATACACAAAGTATTGGCGAAAGCGCATCCACTATTTTACGTCGTTTATTAAATCTAAACGGCACTGACAACACGACCGTTGCTAACAACAATCAAAACAACCAAACAACGACTCAAGCCCCACTTGATGACACGCCAGCTAACGACGACAGCCAAGAGCAAGAGGTTGTCACACCCGTGAAGCAAACAAACGCTAATGTATTTAATATCTTAAATAAAGAAGAACTAGCAATGCAAAAAGGGGTTGTCGGTAGGTTTTTATTTATTTTAAGTGCTTTTTATAGAACACATAAAAAAGAATTTAGTGCTGTGCTTGATATAAAAGGGCGTGACCGCGTTTACTTTGCCACCAGCAAAGAAGACTTAATTAATAGTGGCAGTAGTATGAATCCTAAAAATATTACTGACAGTGAGTACTGGGTTATGACGAATTCAAATACAACACGTAAAAAAATGATGCTACACGAGGTTGCACTGTGCTTAGGTTATTCAGCAGAGCAAGCAGAAGAAATTCGCGATTACTTGTAAGGAAATAAACATGGCTATTCATTCAGGTGCTGGGAAATCTGCGCCACAATCATCTTTAGTTAACGTACCAAAATTGGTATCGGCTTATTACTTAAATGAGCCAGATTTAGAACAAAACCCAGCGCATTGTGTTGCTTTTGGTACGTCGGGTCACCGTGGTTGCTCTTACGATGTTAAGTTTAACGAATCTCATATTTTAGCCATTACACAAGCTATTTGTGACTACAGAAAGCAAAATGATATTTTTGGTCCGCTTTTTTTAGGTAAAGATACACATGCATTAAGTGAAGCTGCTTTTAACTCTGCCATAGAAGTATTAGTCGCTAATGAGGTGCAAGTAATCACCCAGCAAAATCATGATTACACTCCGACCCCTGTTATTAGCCATGCGATTGTTTGCCATAACAAATTAAACCCTAACGAATTAGCCGACGGTATTGTGGTAACGCCTTCACATAACCCGCCTGAAGACGGTGGCTTTAAATACAATCCACCAAACGGCGGCCCAGCTGATACCGATGTAACTAAATGGATTGAAGATAGAGCAAATCAATTGCTATTAGAAGATTTAGTCGAAGTTGAGCTATTTCCATTTGCTAAAGCATCTCGCTCTGGCTTTATTAAATACGAAGACTTAATGACGCCATACATTAACGACTTAGAAAATATTGTTAATTTGAAAGCTGTTAGCGATGCGGATATTAAAGTGGGTATTGACCCGCTTGGTGGCTCTGGTATTAACTTTTGGCCGCTAATAGCGCAAAAATATAATTTAGATTTAACCGTAGTAAACGACAGTGTTGACCCGCGTTTTGCATTTATGCCCCTTGATAAAGACGGCAAAATCCGTATGGATTGTTCATCACCGTATTCAATGGCAAATTTAATTAAGTTAAAAGACGACTTTGATATTGCCATAGGCAATGACCCAGATTATGACCGCCACGGTATTGTTACGCCAGATGGATTAATGAACCCTAATCATTTTTTAGCTGTAGCGATTGATTATTTACTAAAGCACCGCGACTGGGACAGCAGTGTAGAAATTGGTAAAACGCTGGTTTCCAGCTCTATGATTGACCGTGTTGTTGCTCGCAATGAGCGCAAAGTTAAAGAAGTACCGGTTGGCTTTAAGTGGTTTGTAGATGGCTTGAATAAAGGCAAACTTGCTTTTGGTGGCGAAGAAAGTGCTGGCGCTGCATTTTTGCGTTTCGATGGTAGCGTGTGGTGTACCGACAAAGACGGCTTTATTATGGGTTTACTTGCAGCTGAAATACTAGCTGTGACGGGTAAAACACCATCAGCGCTTTATAAAGAGTTAGAGCAAGAATTTGGCTCTCCGCTATACAAGCGTTTAGATGCCCCTGCTAGCAGTGAACAAAAGTCACGCTTAAAAGCGCTTAGTGCAAGTGATGTAAAAGCGGATACGCTGGCTGGCGAACCTATTTTACAAAAACTGACGCATGCTCCAGGTAATGATGCAGCGATCGGCGGCTTAAAAGTAGTGACTGAAAATGGCTGGTTCGCAGCACGCCCTTCAGGAACTGAGGATATTTATAAAATATACCTTGAGTCGTTCAAAGGTGAAGAACACTTGGCGCTACTGGAAAAAGAAGCTAAACAATTAGTTGATTCTGTGATCAGCTAAAACAAGTAAAACTAGTTTAAAACGGCTGATTTATTCAGCCGTTTTTGTTTGTATCTCTCACATTAGAAAAGGGCTTATCATGTTAGCCAAACCAGATTATTTAAATGATTTAAAAAATACCGGTGATTTTTTAACGCTTAGTCGTAATAATGAATGGCATATAGAGCCAAGTGAATTTACGTTAGAGAATGGCACAGGCGTTACTGTTCACGATACAGGTGTTATTGAGTTTCAACCAAAGGTTACAACGACAAAAGATATAGTACTGTCAAGTGCGGTACATGGTAACGAAACCGCACCCATAGAAATATGTGACGATTTAATAAAAACAATAATAAAAGGTGAGCTTGAATTAAATCAGCGTGTGCTCTTTATTTTTGGTAATCCAAAATCAATAAATATTGGCCTGCGTTTTGTAGAAGAAAACTTAAATCGTTTGTTTAACGGGCACCACACTGTTGAAGGTGTGCCAATGAATGACGAGCGCAAACGTGCGGCAAAACTAGAACAATATGTAACTGACTTCTTTTCACGTGGTCAGCAAGGCAGTGCACGATACCACTATGATTTGCATACTGCTATTCGTGGCTCAAAAAATGAGAAATTTGCTGTGTATCCATATCTTCATGGTAAACCATGGAAAAAATCGCAGTTACAATTTTTACTTAGCTGCGGCGTTAATACCGTATTGATGATGAAATCGCCTGCAACCACATTTAGTTATTATTCTTCGTATGTGCACGGCGCAGATTCATTTACGGTTGAATTAGGTCAAGTTAAACCGTTTGGTGAAAACGACATGGCTCGCTTTGCAAAAACCAAGCAAACACTAACTGCATTAATTAGTCAAAAAGAGGTGCAATACCCGCATTTTAATGCAAGTGACTTTGAGTTGTTTGCTGTGCATCGTACCATTAATAGAACCCAGGAAGATTTTAGCTTTCCTTTTTCAGACGATGCAGAAAATTTCACTGGGTTTGCTAAAGGTGAGTTGCTAGCAACAGACGGCGATACTCCTTATTATGCCGATGTTGAAGGGGAAGCGATTATCTTTCCAAATGCAAACGTTGCGCTCGGGCAAAGGGCATTGCTTACCGTTACTCCTATGCAAGTAGATAGTAATTTCGTCTAATAAAACTCATCAGACCACTTTTCTTATATGTTTAACTGTATGTTTTTATTGGTTTAATAAATGCGTACAGTTAACTTTCCAGCTTTTTAATCGTATTTTACTTTTGTTTCGTCTTACACGTGTTGAATAACAGCTTACGTTAACGTAAGGTGGTGGCAGCTTTAATTAAATACAGCGCAGATGCTGCAAAGTTTATTCGCAAGCCTCACCCATAACAAAAACTTAAAAGGGGTGCTGTATCACAGACAACAAGAGAAGGTAGGTTATGAGTAACCCAAATAACGTATCGCTGAATATTAACCACGACCTCGAGTTTATAGACGGTCATGCGCTAACTATTCCAACCCTTAGTATTTTAACTGAGGACGGCGACATTCATCCTAGTGCTACCGCACCGACTATTTCTAAACACACAGCACTTAAACTTTATGAAACAATGCGTTTTATTCGCTTACTTGATGAGCGTATGCAAGGCGCGCAGCGCCAAGGCCGCGTGAGTTTTTACATGCAGTGTTTAGGCGAAGAGGCTGCTGTTACAGCGTCTGCTGCTGCACTTGACCAAAACGACATGATTATGGCGCAATACCGCGAACAAGCAGCTTTGCATTACCGCGGGTTTACGCTTGATCAATTTATGAATCAGATGTTTTCTAATGAATTAGATTTAGGAAAAGGGCGCCAAATGCCGATTCATTATGGTTCAAAAGAATTAAATTATATGACCATATCATCGCCTCTCGGTACGCAAATCCCTCAAGCGACAGGGTATGCCTATGGTCAAAAAGTAAAACACATTGACGCAAAAACCGGCGAGCTTGCAAGCACCATAGATAATGTAACGATATGTTACTTTGGTGAAGGCGCTGCCTCTGAAGGTGACTTTCATGCGGGGTTAAATATGGCTGCGGTGCACAAAGCCCCTGTGATATTTTTTGCACGAAATAATGGTTATGCTATTTCAACGCCTGCTGATGAGCAATTTAAAGGTGATGGCATAGCCTCTCGAGGCGTGGGCTATGGTATTAAAACCATACGTGTTGACGGCTCAGATGCATTAGCTGTGTTTGCAGCAACACAAAAGGCTCGCGACATTGCAGCAACGCAAGGTGAGCCGGTATTAATTGAGTCAATAGCGTATAGATTGGGTGCTCATTCTACCTCAGATGATCCAAGTGGTTACCGCTCAAAAGATGAAGAAGCTACACATAAAGTTTGCCCAATAGATAAATTTAAAAAATGGTTAATTAAACAAGATTGGTTAAATGAAGAGGACGATGCTAAGGCCAAAGAGGTTATTCGAGAAGATATTTTAGCCGCCCTAAAACGTGCTGAAAAAGTGCAAAAGCCAGCACTTGAAGAGCTTATATCAGATGTTTACGATACGCCAATTCCTTCGCTTACTCGCCAATATAATGATTTAAAAGCACATATAAAGCAACACCCAGACGCGTACCCAGTCACTGCAGGGAGAATTAAGTAATGGCTAAAATGAACATGCTACACGCAATTAACTCTGCACTTGATATCACTATGAATGAGCACCCTCAGGCGTGTATTTTTGGTGAAGATGTTGGCTATTTTGGGGGGGTTTTTAGAGCGACCTCAGGTTTGCAAGAAAAGTACGGTAAACACCGCGTATTTAACACCCCGCTTACAGAGCAAGGTATTTTAGGTTTTGCCAATGGCTTAGCCGCGTTTGGCGCGCCTGCACTTGCTGAAATTCAATTTGCTGATTATATTTTCCCGGCATTTGACCAAATAGTGAATGAGTCTGCCAAATTTAGATACCGTAGTGGTAATGAATTTAATGTGGGCAATTTAACGATTCGCACACCGTATGGTGGCGGTATAGCGGGGGGCTTATATCACTCACAATCACCAGAGGCCTACTTTGCCCATACGCCAGGGCTAAAAATAGTGGTACCGCGTAACCCTTACCAAGCAAAAGGGTTACTACGCGCTTGCATTAAAGACGATAACCCCGTTATTTTCTTCGAGCCTAAACGCTTATACCGCGCTTCTACCGGCGAAGTACCAGAGGATGATTACAGCATTGAGCTTGGTAAAGCCGAAGTAGTACAAGAAGGCACAGATATCACCGTGCTTGCGTGGGGTGCGCAAATGGAAATTGTTGAAAACGCAGCAAAACAAGCCAATGAACAAGGTATTAGTTGTGAGGTGATTGACCTTAGAAGCATATTACCGTGGGATGTTGAGACAATTGCGAAGTCGGTCACTAAAACAGGGCGTTTAGTGATAAGCCACGAAGCGCCTATTACCAATGGTTTTGGCGCCGAAATTGCGGCGACTATTCAGCAAGAATGCTTTTTACACCTAGAGTCACCCATTATGCGGGTTTGTGGTTTAGATACACCTTATCCACTTGCGCTTGAAAAAGAATATGTACCTGATGCGCTAAAAGTAATGGCCGCAATTAAACAATCAATGGATTTTTAGGGGATACCATGGCTAAAGATTTTATATTACCCGATATTGGTGAAGGCATTGTTGAGTGCGAAGTGGTTGAGTGGCTAATACAAGAGGGTGACACAGTAAAAGAAGATCAACCCATTTGTGATGTAATGACAGACAAAGCACTCGTACAAATACCGGCTGTGCACGATGGCGTAATCACTAAACTGTATTATCAAAAAGGGGAAATAGCGCAGGTTCATGCCCCCTTGTTTGCTATGGATGTAGCTGGCGAAAGCCAAAGCGAGGAAACTCCCACAGATGAAGTAAAAAATACACAAAGTGATACCTCATCCTCAGCACAATTAGAAGATTTTATCCTACCGGATATTGGTGAAGGCATTGTTGAGTGTGAAATTGTCGATTGGCTGGTAGCTGAAGGCGATGAAATACAAGAAGATCAGGCTGTGTGTGATGTTATGACCGATAAAGCGCTGGTACAAATTCCTGCTAAATATACAGGTACAGTGAAAAAGCTTTACTATCAAAAAGGTGAAATTGCTCAAGTACACAGCCCGCTATTTCAAATGAGCATAGCTGGCAGTTCAGCAAAACCAAATGTTGATGTAAACGAAGCCGTTGTAAAAGCTCAAAGCAAAGCGGCAGATAAAGCTGTGGCAAAGCCACAAACAGCAGCAAATAAAATTGTTAATAAAAAAGCGGTTGCCTCACCTGCTGTAAGGCGAAAAGCACGCGAGTTAGATGTTGATTTAACATGCGTGCCGGGCAGCGGAAAAAATGGCCGTATTTATAAACAAGACATAGAAGAATTTATTAAAGGTGAGGTACCTAACACAATAGATACATCACCACTTAGCGGCGCTAGTTCTAAAAATAGTGTGACACAAAGCACAGAACCAAAAACACAAAGCGGGGGTATGCGTACAGAGCCAATTAAAGGCATTAAAGCGGCTATGGCAAAGCAAATGATGGCCTCGGTCTCTACAATCCCGCATTTTACTTTTAGTGACGAGATAGACTTGACGCAATTAATTGCCCTGCGAGCCAGCTTAAAAGAGCAGTATAAAGCGCAAGGCATAAAGCTCACTATGATGCCATTTTTTATCAAAGCGTTATCGCTTGCGATGAAAGAGTACCCATTGCTTAATTCTAAAGTAAATGATGACTGCACTGAGCTTACCTACTATGACGAACACAATATTGGGGTAGCGGTGGACTCCAAGGTGGGTTTATTAGTCCCTAACATTAAATCGTGCCAATCTAAGAGTATTGTTGACGTTGCAAACAGCCTAACTCGCTTAACTGATGCTGCACGCGAAGGGCGCGTATCTCCCGATGACCTAAAAGGGGGCACCATTAGCATTTCAAATATTGGTGCAATTGGTGGCACTATTGCGACCCCAATCATTAACAAGCCCGAGGTTGCAATTGTTGCCCTAGGAAAGTTACAACACTTACCGCGTTTTGATGAAAGCGGCGAAGTTGTAAGCAGAGCGATTATGCAAGTAAGTTGGTCGGGCGATCACCGTGTTATTGATGGCGGTACAATTGCGCGCTTCAATAATTTGTGGAAGTCGTATTTAGAAAACCCATCTGTAATGATGATGGCAATGAGCTAAAATTAGCCTCGTAAAAAACCAGCAATTTGCTGGTTTTTTGTTTTAAAACGCTGTGTTTTTAATTAAGATACAATTGTTACTAAAAAGTAACAGCTAAAACCCGCTAGGGAATATAAAACTAACACTAAGGAATTTTTATGGAACATTATATGAACGCACTGCGTAGCTACGCAGATTTTTCAGGACGTAATCGTCGCAAAGCTTACTGGATGTTTGTATTGTTTAATACTATCTTTTCAATCATCTGCAATGTGATTGATAGCGCACTAGGTACTATGTTTATTGGCTCTATTTATAGTTTAGCGCTATTAATACCAGGTTTGAGCGCTGGCGCACGCCGTTTACACGATACTGGCCGTTCTGGCTGGTGGCAGCTACTTTGGTTAGTGCCAATTATTGGTTGGATTGTCTTAATTGTGTTCCTTGCGCAAGACTCACATGAAGGTGAGAATGATTTTGGTCCAAATCCTAAAGAGTTATCGGCTGAACCTGCTTCGGTATAAATAACACGCGAGTATTAAAAAAGCTCAGCAATTGCTGAGCTTTTTTGTACTTATGATTTTTAAAACTGTTAACTTAAAAAGTAGAGTCCGTAACCAACAACTAAAGCAGGTATAGAGGTATACAAGGTAGCAATTACAGCCGCTTTTGGTGCCATTGCAATTGCCGGAAATAGTGCATCGCCATCGTTTGAAATTGCATTAGCAGCTAATGCACTAAAAGGAATAATGCCTTGTATATAAAGTGTGGTAACAATTATTTGTGGTCCACAACCTGGTAAAAAACCAATGATGACTGCAATCAACGGTGCTAAATAGGCGTAGTGCATAAACCACGTTTTTAAATCAAGGCCTACTACACTGACTAATATTTCAAACAGCATGAACGAAGCAACCACCCATGCAGTAACAAAATGCGTATCTTGAAGTACTTTTATAAGCTTTGAAGGCGGATTACATTCATCCTCCTCTGAGGTGATCTCTTTATAGGTTTCACCTTTAGAAGAGTAGGCCCAAATAACAACCGTAAACAGGGCCATTGCTGCACCAAATAAGCTAATTCCGGTGCTGGTATACTGACCAAATTGGCTAAAATCAACATTAAATGCAATTAAAAGCGCAATGATTAAACTTGGAATAATGGCAAACATCCACACAGGTTTGCTTACTTTTATTATTTTTGTAGGCAAAACTTTTACTTGGTGTTTTTGCTCTTGTGCGCTTGGGCGTAAAAAATCAGGTGTATGAATTGCATTGACTATTAACCCACATAGTGTGCCTACCACTAAACCTATAGCCATTATTGTTAAACCTTCAGTAGGGCGCGTAGCAAGCAGTAAAAAAGCAGCATCACCCATTGTAGCGGTAAGTACTGCAACAATGGCCCCGAAACTTGCTTGGCCTTTAGTATATTGAGTCACCACAATAATAGCACCACCACAGCCAGGTAAAGCGCCAAGGACGGATGCAAACAATACCTCAAGTGGTTTAGATTTAGCGCTTAAGTAGCTCATTTCTAACTGAGGGATATGTTCTATTGCGTAGTAGTAAATAAGTAACGTAGCTGCTACAAATACACTAACTTGAAAAAACGCATCACTGAGTGCAGTAATGGTTATTTCGCGAAGGCTAGGTACAGCTAAACATACCAATAAAAAAAGTGGTAGGAGTAAGCGTTTATTTTGGCTAACAAACCGTTTGGAAGCTGGCGTAATAAATCCTATTTGAGAGAGTAAAATCATAAGTGTGCCCCAGTTTTATTTTATCTAGGACACACTGTATAATTTTTGCAAATGATAATCAATATCATTTGCATCTATTTAAATCGATGGCTCAGTTTGAGTTTATCGATTACGGGCTATTTGCTATTTACGTTGAAATTCTGAGTTTTCGTACCATAACGGCCATTGTGCTTGCTCTGATATATCAAAGCCTACTTTATAAAACAGCTGTAAGTCTTGCACCGCACCAGATAAATCCCACTCGTCGCGGTATCTATCACATGGCTGATGGTAACATCCACGTAGAACTAAACTCATACGCTTTCGGTAATTGGCTGTATCTTCATCAGCGGCAATTGTACCGCCGCCTGCATACATAGCCGGAATACCCATGTTTGCAAATGCAAAGTGATCAGAGCGGTAATAACCACCTGATGATGGTTTAGGGTCGCCAGCTATGGTTCTACCTTGCTCTTTTGCGGCTTTTGCTAGCAGGTCGTCCATTTGCGATTTACCTAAACCAACGACGTTCATGTCTTTTACTTTACCTAATAAGTTTAGGCTATCCATGTTTATATTGGCGACAGTTTTATCAGCCGCAATAACTGGGTTTGCAGCGTAGTATTTAGAGCCAAGTAAGCCTTGCTCTTCAGCCGTAACAGCTAAAAAAGTCATTGAGCGAGTAGGGTGCTTTGGCAACTTAGTAAATGCCTCTGCTACTTCAATTAGCCCTGCGGTACCTGTGGCGTTATCGTGTGCACCATTATAAATTTGATCGCCCTTACGGGTTGTATCTGTTCCTAAGTGATCCCAATGCGCTGAATAAATAACATGCTCATCTGCTTTCTCGCTACCCGGTAGCGTGGCGATAAAATTATACGATACTGACTTTTTAATTGTGTTTTTTACATTAACCGTTGCAGTTAAATCGCCCATATCAACGTTATAAGCACCTTTAGCAGCATTGGCCTTAGCAGTCTCAAAATCAAGGCCAGCCTTAGTAAATAGCTCTTTTGCTACATCACTAGTTACCCAACCTTCAGCGGCAACGCGGTCCATATTGTTGTTTTCTTTTTGAAAGCCAAACTGCTCTCCACTCCACGAGTTTTCAACTACCGACCATGGGTAAGATGCAGGTGCTGTTTCATGAATGATAATTGCACCTGCGGCGCCTTGACGACTCGCTTCTTCGTACTTATAGGTCCAACGTCCGTAATAGGTCATAGCATCACCCGTAAATAGCGCAGGATCTTTAGTAGCAAAACCTGGGTCGTTAACTAGCATAACAACAGTTTTGCCTTTTACGTCTAGGCCTTCGTAATCGTTCCAGTTATATTCGGGGGCGTTTACACCGTAACCAACAAATACAAGCTCTGAATTTTCTATGCCTTCTTGTTCACTGATACGGCTACTGCCCATAACCATATCTTTTTTATATTGATAGTCTTTACCACCAATACTTAATACCATATCTGAATCTGCTTCTAACGAAACAAGCGGTACTTTTTGCAAAAAGCTATCGCCATTACCGGGTTCATACCCTAATGCTTTAAATTGTGTTGTTAAGTAATCTAAAGTTAGTTTTTCGCCTTCAGATGATGGGGCTCTGCCGCCAAATTTGTCAGATGCAAGTACCTTAATGTGGGCCGCAAGTTCATCTTCTTTAATACTGTTGTAACCATTTGTTACATCGGTAGGTGTAATACTTGTTGTTGCACAGCCAGCTACAACAGCGCCAGCAATTAGTGTGAGAGAGAAATATCGTTTCATAGTAGCTCTATTCTTGTTCTAAGATGAGATTAGTATATTAACTTCTATTAATTAGAACCAGTTTTTGCGGTAAACTGCCCGCAAATTAACAGGATAAATTGTTAAAGGTATAAATGAAGCGCTTTACTCCGCCCGAGCAATGGCAAGTTAGTAGTTTAAAAAGCGGTGCGTTTGAGCACTTACGAACACTGTTTAATATTGATAAACAAACTGATTGGCCATGCCCTGATTGGTTTGCCCCGTATTTAAAAGCCATTAATGCAAATAACCTCCCAATAAGGTTTGAAGACGATGCAACCATAGATTTTGGTGAGCGCTATTATGAACAAGTTATTTTTGAAACCGGCATAGTCCCAACCCGAACTAAAAATTGGCACGATTTGTTTGGTGGGTTTATTTGGTGCTTGTTTCCAAAAACAAAGGCACTTATAAATCAGCGACACGTAGAAGAAATAGCGCAACACGGTTTAAAACAGCGTACTAAGCATCGCAATGCTCTTACCTTGTTTGACGAATGTGGTGTGGTGCTTGCCATTAGTGAGTCTAAGTGGCAAGCACTTTTAACAGAGCACCAATGGAAAACTGCATTTGTTACGCACCGAGATGAGTGGAGCAAAACAATAAAACCATTTATGTTTGGACATGCTAATTATGAAATGATGACAAAGCCATATATAGGACTCACGGGTAAAGCACTATTTGTATGTGTACCTGATGAAATATTTTGTAAAGATTTAGTTACTCAATATCAGTACCTAGACCAATTACTTTATGAGAAGATAAAAATAGAGCATTGCTTAGCCGATAATAAACAGCTTTCTCCATTGCCATTATTAGGTGTACCAGGATGGCATGACGCAAATGTAAATGAATCGTTCTATGATAATACCGACTACTTTAGAGCTAAACGAAGGATACGAAAATGATAGAAGTCGCAGGGCTTAAAAAAAAGTTTAAGTTAACCAAGGATCATAAGAAAAATAAAGTTGATGATATAGACCCCCGTGAAGATAAAGATTTTTTTCATTCAGTGAGAGGTGTCAGCTTTCAATGCGCAAAAGGCGAAGTATTAGGCTTACTTGGCCCTAATGGCGCAGGAAAGACCACTACCTTACGCATGCTCTCAACTGCACTTAAGCCTGATGAAGGTGCAATCACTGTTGCCGGCAATGACATAATTAAAAAGCCGTTAGTAGGGCGTAAATCAATAGGTTTTTTATCAGGCTCGACGGGCTTATATGGACGTCTGACTGTTAAAGAAAATATTGAATACTTTGCAAAGCTTCATCGCATGAACAAAGAGCAAATAGCGGCGCGTTGTGAAGAGCTTTTTACTTTGCTCGACATGCATAAATTTATTGATAAACGTGCAGAAAACTTATCTACCGGCATGAAGCAAAAAGCCAATATTGCTCGCGCTGTGGTACACCACCCAGAGGTAGTGGTACTCGATGAGCCAACAACAGGCCTCGACATCATGACAACACAAACAGTGATTAACTTTATTAAAGGGTTAAAGGTGCAAGGCACGCCTGTTATTTTTTCAACGCACCATTTAGATGAAGTCGCACTTTTATGTGACCGCGTAGCGGTAATTAATGAAGGAATTAGCTGCTTTGATGGCACGCTTGCTGAATTTAAACAAAAAGGCAACAGTGAAGAGCTAAACCAAGCGTTTATGAATATATTAACGGAGAAGCATGATGTTTGAAGTGTTTAAAAAGGAATTAAAAGAACTCCTACGCGACAAAAAAACCCTGTTATTTGTAGTGGCACTGCCTGTTGCCGTATTTCCACTCTTGTTTGCTGTTATGGCTTTCATTAGCTCTCAAGCTGCATTAGACGCTGAACAAGAAGTACATACCTACGCGATTATTAATGGCGAATACGCCCCAGAATTTACCGAAAACGTGTTTTACCATAAAAGCTTTGAGCTTTATAAAGGGTCTAGAACCTTTAACAACATTGAAGAGCTAAAAGCGGGTGTTATTGATGGTGAGATTGATATGGGTATTTATTTACCAGCCAACGCTAAGCAATCTTTAGATCAATTTGAACAAAGTAAATGGCAAGTAGTATTCAATGATGCTAAGTCTATAAACTTTTTATTCCAGCGTGTAAAAGAGCTGGCTAAAGAATACAGCGATGTGCTGCAAAGCGAAAAATTAGAAAGCTTTGGTATTGATAAAAAGGCCCACACAGCTTTACTTACTCCTATTGAAGTTGTGAAAGTTGACACCGCAGACAAACGAGAAAACCTAGGTGAAAAGCTCGGCGGATTTTTACCTTATTTACTTATACCTTTAGTTTTGATGGGGGCAACGTACCCAGCAATTGATTTAGGTGCAGGTGAAAAAGAGCGCGGCACATTAGAGACTTTACTGCTTACACCCATAACGCGTACAGAGTTGGTATTGGGCAAATTTATCACTTTATTAACCACCTCAATTGCATCTACCACAATAACAGTGTTGAGTATGGGCGGGTGGATAGCCGTAGCCCTTGCATTTGCAGACCTTGAAGTAATTAAAACAGCGTTTAGTTCACTTGCGGTAAGTGACTTATTGATGATTTTTGTTCTGTTATTACCCATTGCAGCAATATTTTCAGCCCTTGCTTTGGCTATATCAATATATGCACGCACCTTTAAAGAAGCACAAAATTATATGGCTCCTTTAAGCATGGGGGTGTTTTTTCCTATTATTGTTTCTATCATGCCGAATATGGAACTTACAGCCAAAACAGCATTTATACCTGTCACTAACGTAGCACTGGCTATAAAAGAAATAGTAAAAGGCACAGTTGATTACACCTTAGTAGGCTTAATCTTTTTAGCAACGGCATTAATTGCCGGGGCATTACTTGCCTTTTGTGTTAAGTGGTTTAACCGCGAAGATGTATTGTTTAGGTAATTAAATATTTTTGGAAGCGGGCAGGGTTTTTATCTTGCCCGTTTGTGTATTTTTATAAATGTAATTTTTAGCGCGTTTATTATTAAAGGGCTCTTATTTGTGTGTTTTTTTGTCTTTAATTCATCTTAAATTAATGCTGCAACTTAATAGTAATACTAAGTGATTAATTTAGAGTATTTGTTCGAATTTTAATTACGTATTTTTAAATAACTAATTATTTTTACTTCTATTTTTTATTAAATAATCCTCTATAATCTAAGCTAGAAAATAGTGAGGAGTAAGGGTTCAATGCTAAAAAGGAATGTATTTATAACAGCAGCAAGAGGTAATAAATTATTACTTGTTGCTATTATTGTTTTTTTAGTTATTGCATTGCCTTCAGCGTATGTGTTTGAACAAAAAGTGCGTGCGGAAATATACAGCGATGCGCACAATGAGCTTAGTCGTGAGCTTGAAACAAAAGCGGCGTCTTTAAAAAATCATTTAAACGACAGTATTACCGCTATTCGCTTTTTAAACGCGACTCCACCCATTCAAGGTATTTCTAGAGCAACCGACAATCAATTAATTGACCCACTTTTACAGACCCCCATTGCTGTATGGCAAGACCGCCTTGCGGATATTTTTAGCGGGTTTATGCGTACAGACGATTCTATTTTGCAAGCACGATACATTATGCTGGCAGAAAACGGCCAAGAAATAGTACGTGTTGATCGCATGCTAGGAGATATAAATAGACTTGAGGGCGCGCAATTACAAAAAAAAGGGGGGCGAGATTATGTACTTAAAGCCAGTATGCTTGATGAAAAAAGCGTGTATATATCGCCAATTAATTACAATCGTGAAAACGGTGAAATACAAAAGCCCTTTGTAAGCACATACCGTGTAGCTAAACCTGTTTTTGATAACTTAAAGCAAGTATTTGCTATTTTGGTGACAAATTATTCTGCCGATAAATTGTTTGAAAGTTTAACTTTTGAACTCCCTCCTGGGGTTAATATTTACCTGCTTAACAATGAAAGCGAGTTTTTATACCATCCAAACCCTGATTTACGTTTTGGTTTTGAATTTAACCAAGGCAAAACGTGGGGTGATGAATTTAGCCCTTCACAAAACATGAATTTACACGAAACCTTGTTAATAGGTGATATACCAAAGCAGTATTTTTTAAATAAACGAGTAAGTTTTGAAGGCGATGTTGCCATGCTGCCTTTAGAGCTTGCGGTTTCTATTGATTCAAAAACGTTACTTGAACGCGTTGCAAAAAGGCGAGAAAGCTTTATTGCTATAATTGCTTCATTTTTTACCATATTTATAATTATTACGTTATTGTACCAGCGTTATATTAAGCGCAAGCTGCTGATAAACTCTTTGACAGAGCAAAATAATAAAGTAATTGAAAATTCACTCGATGCCATTTTTACCATAGACAATGATGAAACTATTATTCATTGTAACCAAACCGCTAAAAAGGTATTTGCAACTAGGCTCGGTAATGACAACATCCGCTTTAATGACTTATTTATCCTTGCAGATGAAGACAAAGACTGTATTAGAGAAACCATTGAGCAGGGTTCTAAAATGCCATTTGAAGCGGTGTATACTGATGATGGCAAAAAAGAATATTACTCAATTACGCTTACCAGTGTATTTGATGTATTTAGCAATCGTTATCAAGTGGCTGCTATTTTACGTAATATTAGCTCGTTAAAGTACATTCAATCACAGTTACAGGGGCTCAATAGCACGTTAGAACTTAAGGTAACTCAGCGTACTGTAGAGCTAGAGCGAGCAATTGATCAGGCACTAGCTGCAAGCCAAGCAAAAAGTGACTTTGTCGCTAATATTTCCCACGAAATACGTACCCCTATGAACGGCGTTTTAGGCATGCTTGAAATGCTAAAAGAAGACAGCCTCTCTGAGCAACAACAGCATTATTTAAAATTGGCTAATAACAGCGCTCACTCGTTAATGAATTTAATTAACGATATTTTAGACTTTTCTAAAATTGAAGCGGGTAAGTTAGATATTGATAATCACTCGTTTGACGTAATCTCGGTTTGCAGCGATATGATTAATTCGATTGCACTTCAAGGTCAGCGTAAAGGGTTAGAGGTGTTTTTAAATACCCAAAATGTTATTGATAGAATGGTTATCGGAGATAGCCACCGACTTAAGCAAATTTTAATTAATTTAATCAATAATGCGTTTAAGTTTACGCATAAAGGCGAAGTAAGTTTAACCCTAAACTCTAAATACATTACCGACAGTAAAATTTTAATGAGCTTTATAATTAAAGACACTGGTATTGGTATTGCTCCTGAAAACATAGATAAACTCTTTGATGTGTTTACTCAAGAGGACTCAAGCACGACGCGCCATTTTGGTGGTACGGGGTTAGGGTTATCTATTTGTAAAAAGCTGGCACAGTTAATGGGTGGCAATATCACTGTGAACAGTGAGAAAGGAGTAGGCAGCACATTTGTTGCAACGGTAGAATTACATGTGGCGCAACAGAAAAAACTTAATACGGGTATTGAGCTTGCAAAAGAGGTAAGCGTGGCAGCACTTATTGCACGTGATAACGTATTTAAAAACGTGTGTGGTTTACTAACCCAAACCTGTAAAATTCTGCCAAGCCGCATTACACGGCTCGACTATTTTAGCGAGCACAGTGAGTTTGACGCCGATTTACTGATTATTGATGACGAGCACCCGCAAGTTAATGCGCTAATAAGCTATTGCGAAAAGGCAGATAAAAAATACGTGCTTATATTGCGAGACATGGTGGTTAATAAACAATCTAAAAAAGTGTTTCCCGATCATAGCCACATTTTGCACAAACCGCTTACGCAAGATCAATTTACTTATAAGCTTGGCAGTATTTTTGGCGCTAATAGTGAGTTTGTTTTAACCGCACCCAAACAACCAAATGACTTGGAGCCAGAGCCGGAGTTATCGCGGTATCATGTATTATTGGTTGATGACAACATGATCAATATTGAGGTAGCTAAAGCCATTTTAAAACGCACTGGTATAAAAATTACCTGTGCCAATGATGGCATAGAAGCGCTCTCTGCACTTAAATTTAATCAAGAGCAACCGTTTGACTTAATTTTAATGGACTGCCAAATGCCTAACCTAGATGGCTACGATACCACCAGCGAGATAAGAAATGCTAAAGCGGGGGTTGAGTATATTAGTATCCCAATTATTGCTATGACCGCAAGTGCTATGGAAGGCGATAGAGAACGCTGTATCACCGCTGGCATGAATGATTATATTACCAAGCCAATAAAGCCTAAAACGCTTAAAAATAGGCTATTAACCTGGTTAAACTAAATTGGCTAAGTCAGCAGTTACGCTGCTGACTTATTTGGTTTGGTATCAGTTTGAATAGGTTTAACTATGCTGGTTACATCGGCTGTATCAAGTACTTTTTGCGTATCAGACCAATGCAACAGCGCTATTTTTCCGTTTGGTTGCTCAACTAATGCGGTACAGCTTTCAACCCAATCACCATCATTACAGTACACTATGCCATCTACCACTTTAATTTTAGGGTGGTGGATGTGTCCGCAAATAATGCCATCGACCTTTTGTTTTTTTGCCTCATGAATAGCGGCATCTTCAAAAGCAGAAATGGCTTCACGGGCTTTATGTACGCGTGCTTTTATCCACGCAGCAAGCGAATAGTAGTTACCGACAAACACTTTACGAACGCGGTTAGTCCAACGATTTAAAAACAGTAGCAAGTCGTAACCTGCATCGCCTGCAATACTAATTAGCTTGTTGTAGCGGGTTGCCGAGTCAAAATCATCACCGTGTAGCAGCAAAAAGCGCTTATTGGCTTTAGTTGTGTGAATAAACTGCTGGTGGACTTCTACACCAAATAAAGTTTGATTTATGTAGTGGCGAAAGGTCTCGTCGTGATTGCCAGGTATATATATTACACGGGTGCCGTCAAGGGCTTTTTGTTGAATGCAACTAAGCACTTGGTAATGGGATGGGTGCCAATAAAAGTGCCGTTTCATCGACCATAAATCAACAATATCACCCACTAAATAAAGCGTATCGCATTCAATTGCGTTTAAAAAATCTAATAAATAGTCGGCTCTACAGTCTTTATAGCCTAAGTGTACATCCGATATCCAAACGGCTGGATAATGCTGCTTTTTGCGCTGTTGATTGTTTGTCATGCCCGTCATCCATAGTGTAATAATTAAACACTGTAGATAAATCTAATGACACTTATGAGACACTTTAGCGAAGCCTCCATGACAATTATCTTATGCCAAGCAATTAAAAGTTTATTGTGTTAGAAGAGGCGATTAGCCGAGCGGCTCTTATATACATTACGATTAAAGGCATATAAAAAAGGCCGCATGTTTAAATGCGGCCTCGTAGTGTGCTTAAGCGTAGATGTTATTAACCTTTAACAGCCGCTTTGATAGTCTCAATTGCGGTGTCTAAATCAACCATTAACTTTTCACCGGTGCGGCGATTTTTAAGCTCAACCTTGTTTTCATCAAGATTACGCTCACCAATAACTAAAGTATAAGGTACACCCATTAATTCCATGTCGTTAAACATAACGCCTGGGCGCTCTTTACGGTCATCAAATAAAACATCGAGGCCGGCATCTTTCAAACCTTGATATAGATTATTAGCAATATCAGGAATACGATGCGACTTATGCATGTTCATTGGCACTATCGCTAAATCAAATGGGGCGATAGATTGTGGCCAAATGATACCGTAATCATCATTATTTTGCTCAATAGCCGCTGCTACAATGCGCGATACACCAATACCGTAACAACCCATCGTCATTACTTGGTTTTTACCCGACTCGCTCAGTACGCCTGCTTTCATGGCTTCTGAGTACTTAGTACCCAGTTGGAAAATATGGCCAACTTCAATACCGCGTTTAATTTGTAAAGAGCCTTGTCCACACGGGCTTGGATCGCCTTCAACAATGTTACGAATATCAGCAACTTGATATTCTTTAACATCGCGATCCCAGTTAATTCCGCTAAAGTGCTCGTCATCTTTATTAGCACCAGCTACAAAATCAGCCATTACGTTAGCAGTTCTATCAACGATAATAGGCATTGTTAAGCCCACAGGGCCAAGTGACCCAGGCTTTGCGCCAACGGCAGCAACTATGTCGGCCTCAGTTGCCATTTCTAGCGGTGAATCAACCAGTGGGTGCTTTTCTGCTTTTAATTCGTTTAACTCATGATCGCCACGCAGTACGAGAGCAACTAAACCACGTTGACCGTTTTCATCTGGTGCTCCGTACACAATTAATGTTTTAACGCCGCGGTGTGGTTTAACACCGTAGTGCTTTTTAAGCTCGCTAATTGTTTTAGCATTCGGTGTAGGAAACGCTTTAAGCTCTTTAGAAGGCTCAGGACGACTTTGAGTTGGTGCTAGCGCTTCTGCTTTTTCAATGTTAGCTGCATAATCGCTTGCATCACTAAAGGCAATTGCATCTTCACCCGATTCAGCAAGTACATGGAACTCATGCGACAAGCTACCACCAATAGAGCCTGTATCAGCAAGCACAGGGCGGTACTCTAAGTCTAAACGTTCAAAAATATTGCAGTATGCTTTATGCATAACTTGATAGGTTTCGTCTAAACACGCTTCACTTAAGTGAAATGAATAGGCGTCTTTCATCGTAAATTCACGCGCACGCATTACACCAAAACGAGGGCGTCTTTCATCACGTACTTTAGTTTGTACTTGGTACAAAGTAACAGGCAGTTGTTTGTAACTGCTAATTTCTTTGCGAACAAAATCGGTGATCACTTCTTCATGAGTAGGACCAAGCGCAAATTCACGATTATGACGGTCATTAAATCGTACCAGCTCAGGGCCAAATTGTTCCCAACGGCCAGACTCTTGCCATAAATCGGCAGGTTGAATTACCGGCATAAGCATCTCTATTGCACCGGCTTTATCCATTTCTTCACGAACAATATTTTCTACTTTACGAAGTACGCGTAAACCAGAGGGCAACCAAGTATATAAACCCGAAGCGACGCGACGGATCATACCGGCTCTAAGCATTAATTGATGCGAAATAATTTCAGCATCTGATGGCGTTTCTTTAAGTGTTGCGAGTATATATTGACTGGTACGCATGATTTTTCCGAAATTAAGTAATATGTTCTTTTTAATAGGGCGCTAAGTTTACCAGCGCTTGCTTTTACACTAAAGCGCTAACTGCACTTTTTAGGTATTTTCTATACTTGTTACTAAGTTATGCTCGCCGTTGACTTGCCAGCGTATATTATAATTATACAGTGTCATGCCATAACTTTGCTCGCCTTGTTTTTGTTTTTTATAAGCTGGGCGTGGGTCTTGTTTTAGTACATTAGCAATAAAATCTTTAAGCTCAGGGTAGTGTGTTTGTGTCGCAATAAAGTCAATTGCCTCGGGTGTAAACTCAACGCTCATTTGTGTTTCTGGGCGGGTATCGGCAAAGCCTGCACTGGCGTCGTGCATTGCATCTGAATACGGTAAATAAGGCTTTATATCCACAATAGGCGTGCCATCGAGTAAATCTATACCAGCAAGCAGTAAACTAAGTTGGCCATTTTTATACTCTACACCTTCAAGTTTTACAGCACTCATACCAATAGCGTTGGGTCTAAACGTAGCACGGGTTGCAAATACCCCTTTACGCTCATTTCCGCCTAATCGTGGAGGGCGCACCATCGCAGAGTAGCCTTTATCAGCAGTTTCATGAAATCTAAACAATAACCAAATGTGGCTAAATTCTTCAATACCACGCACAAACTCTTCGCGGTTAAACTCAGTGGTAAAAATAAGTTTGGCCTTTGCTTGAGGTACTAAACGGGGTTGTCTAGGTATTGCAAACTTTTGTTTATAGGGAGACTGAATGTGACCAACTGCCGAAATGCTATATTCGCTCATAATGCTTATTTATTTAAAAAATAGGGGAGTATTCTACCTCTATTTATGAGTTATAGCAGTACAGTTAGTGAGTAATATTTTAGACCGTATGGTTTATATGCATCTAAAACAAAGGTCAAGGTGGCGGGTAAACATGGGTTAATTAAAAAAGGTGAGCACATGGCCCACCCTTAACTTTAATTTAATTATTCTTAAAACATGTATTGAATTGACACTGATGCTACGTCCATTTCTGGGTCAATGTCATCATCTAATTCGTAACGTTCGTATTCTAAACGCATTTGAACATTGCTAGAAAACGCGTATTGAATACCTGCACCGTAAAATATGTCGCCGCCGTCTTGTGAGGCTGAAATGCTACCAACAGGAAGCTCTTGCTCTACATCTGCATCCCATTCAAACCAACCACCTTTAGCATATACCGAAAAGCTTTCAGAAAGCGGTGCCGCTAAAGTGGCTGCTAATGATACACCATCAACTTCCGCTTTACTGTCGATGTCACTTACTTCATCAAAGTTTTGATAAGCCAATTCAAGGCCAAAGTGTTCATTAAACTGTGTACCAATGTACCCTTTAAGCATTTGTGCATCGTCGTCAAATTCAGTGTCATTTTCGCTGTCTTCAAATTCAAACGAGTATTGACCATAGCCTACACCTGTATAAATGCGAGGAGAATCAAAATCCGTAATATCAGCGTGTGCTGCAGAGTTAAAACCCAGTGTTGCTAAAGCAATTGCAGAAAGAGAAAGTGTTTTAATCATTGTATAGCTCCTTTAAAAAATAATATATGTTTGACCAACTTATCAAACGACAATTAGATATTTGCAGCGAGCATGCCAACAACAATAATTGATTGCAAAATAGCCGTAAAAAGGACATTTACGGCTAATATAGGTTGTTTTTGTATTTTTTATAAGCAGAGTGAACTTTTTTGAATTTTTGTTTTCTAAATAAAACTTGTACCTTTTACACGGTTTTTTGTGAGTTTTACATTGTACGTTTATACTTTATGAAGCAAGTTTTCTGTCTCTATCGCAATCTGCTTCATCTTAATTGCATAGTTTTCTAATTTTTTATCTTCATCTGTTACTGCTTTAAATGCAGGAACCTCTACTGGGTAACCTGTTTCGTCCATAGCTACAAAGCTAATAACACAGTGGTTAGTTTCAACCATGTTTTGTGTTTTAGGATCGCCACAGCGAACTTGAATAAATATTTGCATGCTGGTTGAGCCTGTATGCGCTATTTTGGCTTCTACCTCTACAATTTGACCTACAAGGATAGGGCGTCTAAATTTAACCCCAGCTACAGAAACAGTCACACAGTAATGACCACTCCATCCGGCAGCACAGGCATAGCCCGCTTGGTCAATCCATTTCATGACCACACCACCGTGGACCTTTCCACCAAAATTTACATCGGTTGGCTCTGCTAAAAAACGAAATACAACATTTGACGACGGCATATTAAACTCTCACTTTGTTAAACTTAATTAAGAGCATAACGTAAAAAAGGGGCCGAAGCCCCTGCAATTTAGGATAGGTTTATAATTTATATGTAAAAGAGGCGTTTTTTATACGCCTTTATGCATAAAATAGTTACATATTTGGGTAGTTAGGGCCGCCAGCGCCTTCGGGTGTAACCCAGGTAATATTTTGGCTAGGATCTTTAATGTCGCAGGTTTTACAATGCACACAGTTTTGTTCGTTGATGACCAATTGGTTTTCGCCTTCTATTTTTTGCACTTCATATACACCAGCCGGACAATAACGCTGTGCGGGTTCATCAAATTTAACTAAGTTAACTGAGATAGGAATTGAGTCATCTTTTAATTTTAAGTGGCACGGCTGCGATTCTTCATGGTTAGTGTTTGATAAAAATACGCTAGAGAGTTTATCAAAGCTAATTTGTCCATCTGGCTTAGGGTAGTTAATGTTAGGGCTGTTAGCTGCATCTTTAAGCGTGTCGTAATCGGGCGTGTTATCTTTAAAGGTAAAGGGCAGAGCACCTTTGAATATGTTTTGATCTAGGGTGTTGTACGCACCTCCAACAAATTTACCCAATGTATGCATCGCAGGGCCAAAATTGCGAGATTGGTATAGCTCTTTATAAGCCCATGAATTTTCAAACGCGTTTTTGTATTCAGCTAAATCTGTATTGGCGTGGCCCATGTTGAGTGCATTAAAAATAACTTCTGCCGCCACCATTCCCGACTTCATTGCAGTATGATTACCCTTGATTTTGGCAAAATTGAGTGTACCTGCATCGCAACCTATTAATAGTCCACCTGCAAAATGCATTTTTGGTAATGAATAAAGGCCGCCTTTGGCAATAGCGCGAGCACCATAAGCAATACGTTCACCCCCTTCAAGGGTGTGTTTAAACACAGGGTGGTGTTTCATTCGTTGGAACTCATCAAATGGACTTAGGTGAGGGTTCGCGTAATTTAAGTCAACAATTAAACCTACAACCACCTGATTGTTTTCACAATGGTACATAAATGAGCCGCCATTAGTATTGCCACACAGTGGCCAGCCCGTACCATGAACGACTTTGCCTTGTTGGTGTTTGCTTGCATCAATTTGCCATATTTCTTTAAAGCCTAAGCCATAGTGTTGTGGCGAAGCTTCTTTATCAAGCGCAAACTCATTGATAAGTTGTTTCCCTAAATGGCCGCGACAACCCTCAGCAAATATCGTGTATTTCGCACGAAGCTCCATACCTGGCATATAGCCATCTTTTTCATTGCCATCTTTATCAACACCCATGTCACCTGTGATAATCCCTTTGACAATGTCTTGCTCAATAATTAAAGAGTGAGCACTAAAGCCTGGGAATATCTCAACGCCTAAGTTTTCGGCTTGCTCTGCAAGCCACCTGCACACATTCCCCATCGATACAATGTAATTGCCTTCATTATGAAATGTTTTAGGGGTCGCAAAGCGAGGGAGAGCGGTGGCTTTCTCACTGTTATTAAACCAATAAATTTCATCGTGGGAGACTTGCGTTGTAATAGGCGCATCAAGTTCTTGCCAGTTTGGTAAAAGCTCGTCTAAGGCTTTAGTTTCAAATACCGCCCCTGAAAGAATATGCGCGCCTACTTCGGAGCCTTTTTCTACTACACAAATACTCAGCTCTTGTTGTTTTTCTTGAGCTAATTGCGCGAGTTTAATGGCACTGGCAAGACCTGCTGGGCCCGCGCCTACGATAACTACATCAAATTCCATGGTTTCACGTTCGACCATAATAACCTCTTAATCAATGACGGGCTTAGCTAAATTAGATAAGCAATGCAGCCTTTTTAATACTTACACATTAAATGTTACAGGCTGTGAATACTTTAAGGTTATTTTAGGTTGACGTTTACGTCAACAGGAAGTAGTCTGAATTCATAAAATAAATAGGTTGACGTACACGTTAGCTTGTAGGTTTAAATATAGATGGAGTTCCTATGAAAGTTCTCGTTCCAATAAAAAGAGTGATCGATTACAACGTTAAAGCACGCGTAAAGGCTGATAACAGTGACGTTGACTTAGCAAATGTAAAAATGGCAATGAACCCATTTTGTGAAATTGCTATAGAAGAAGCGATTCGATTAAAAGAAGCGGGTACAGCCACTGAGGTTATCGCAGTAACAATTGGTGCAAAAGCTGCACAAGAGCAGCTACGCACTGCACTTGCATTAGGTGCAGATAAAGCCATTCACATCGAAACGGATGAAAAACTAGAGTCATTGCACATCGCTAAATTATTAGCAAAATTAGTGGAGCAAGAGGCTCCTGAGTTGGTTATCCTTGGCAAGCAATCTATTGATTCAGACAACAATCAAACAGGCCAAATGTTAGCGGCTTTAACTAAGCGCAGCCAAGGTACATTTGCCTCTAAAGTAGATATAAACGGTAATACAGTTAGTGTTACCCGAGAAGTAGATGGTGGCTTACAAACGGTTGCTCTGAAACTGCCTGCTATTGTAACTACCGATTTGCGCTTAAACGAGCCGCGCTATGCATCGCTGCCTAATATCATGAAAGCGAAGCGCAAACCTCTCGATGTCATAGCAGCAGATTCGTTAGGTGTTGACTTAACACCGCGCGTAGAATTAATAAAAGTAGAAGAGCCGGCTAAGCGCAGTGGGGGCATTATTGTTGAAGATGTTGCCCAACTAGTTGAAAAACTTAAAACAGAGGCAAAGGTGATTTAAATGAAAACACTTGTAATTGCAGAGCACGATAACGGTGCACTAAAACCAGAAACCTCAAAAACAATAAATGCGGCAAGTAAATTAGGTTTTGATATAGATGTGCTTATAGCAGGGACAAAACTAGGCGCAATGAGTGAGAAAGCGGCCTGTATTGAAGGGGTTACTAATGTATTGACCTCTGACAATACCCTTTATGAGCATCAATTAGCTGAAAATATGGCTGAACTTGTTTTAAGCATAGCCGATGACTATACACATATTGTTGCCAGTGCAACGACCACCGGCAAAAACTTTATGCCACGCGTGGCCGCTCTTTTGGATGTGGCGCAAATCTCAGAAATAATTGAAGTGGTAGATAGCGAAACTTTTAAACGTCCAATTTACGCTGGTAATGCCATTGCCACGGTTAAGTCGCTAGATAACAAAAAAGTAATCACCGTACGTGCGAGCAGCTTTGACTTACAAAACGAACAATCACCTGCCAATATTAGTGCATTGGAAGCTGCGAATGATGTACAACTAAGTGACTTTGTAAGCGTTGAGCAAACTGAGTCGGAACGTCCTGAGCTTACAGCTGCAGAAGTGGTTATTTCTGGTGGTCGCGGTATGCAAAACGGTGAAAATTTCGCGTTATTAAACGGTATTGCCGATAAGTTAGGTGCAGCTATTGGTGCATCACGCGCAGCCGTTGATGCAGGCTTTGTACCTAATGATATGCAAGTGGGGCAAACAGGTAAAATTGTTGCCCCTAACTTATATATTGCAGTCGGTATTAGTGGTGCTATTCAGCACTTAGCAGGTATGAAAGATTCAAAAGTCATTGTTGCAATAAACAAAGACCCAGACGCGCCAATATTTCAGGTAGCAGATTACGGTCTAGTTGCTGATTTATTTGATGTATTACCGCAGCTTGAAAACGCGCTTTAAACACATTCTGGTTGTAAAGCCGCGGTGAACTTAGGTTCCTGCGGCTTTTTTATTCCACCTCAACCATAGAGTAATGATGTGCTGACAAAGTATCTAAAACACGTTTATTTTTTAATAAATTAAGCAACAAATCGGTTTGCTCTACAGAGCGGCTAGATTGGCTATTTACTAATAAAATAAGGGGGCGAACAAACGTATATTCACCGTTTTTAATGGTTTCATCGGAAACGTCAACGCCATTGATGCCCAGTAAATTTATTTTATTAATTTTTTTAGACCCCTGTAGTTGAGATACAGCGCCATAAGAGTCAAAGGCAATAGCATTAGGCATACGTTGTACTATGCCAAGCGCTTGATTAAATTCGTCGTACATTTGTACTTCAGTTTTTGGAAATAAACCGCGGTTACCGGTTTGCTTTAATTTAATAGTATTGGCATTTGGTACGCGCATAAACGTTAGGTTTAAAAATTCTAACAAAATATCAAATGTGCCATGATTATAGGCCTTACTAAAAAGTAAAATTTTGTTATCTCTTTGTGTCTCTGGTACATAACCTGGGTTAACTTCTTGCCATGTTTTATATTTACCCGCATAAATATTACTAAGCTGCTCAATACTTAGCGAGTCGATACTATTTTTCTTGTTAGTGAAAAAGACCAACGCATCTTGCGCAATAATAATTTGGCGAACGTGAGGGTATTTTTCTTGTTCGGCGTTGGTTAAATAACGCGAAGACGTGCCAATATCTATAATGTTCTCCGCTATGGCTTTAATGCCTTTAGTACTTCCCATAGAGCGAATTTGCATGGCGGTATTGGTTTGTTTTTCAAAGGTAGGTTTGATTAAATGCAAAAGGTGTGTAACCGAAGAGGAGCCACCAATAAGTAACGGTTTGTGTTGTGGATCAATATTGGAAACGGATGTTGCTATGTTTGATGAAGAAAGCAGTACAGTAGCTGCTAAAATAAGGTTTTTTATCATGCTATTAGTCCGATAACGAATTCGTTATAAAACTATAGCTCAAAATTTATAAATCTCTAATTTATAAACAGTATCTTAAACAGGCATTAAAAAGCCAGCAAAAAAGCTGGCTTTTAAATCAATTAACTTGACTAGTAGGTCGCGCTACCTTTAGTACGAGGGAAGGCAATTACATCACGTACGTTGCCCATACCTGTTACATAGGCAACCAGGCGTTCAAAACCTAAACCAAAGCCAGAGTGTGGCACGCTACCGTATTTACGTAAATCGCGGTACCAGCTGTAGTCTTCTTTGTTTAAGCCCATTTCATCTAAACGCGCATCAAGCACATCAAGGCGCTCTTCACGTTGTGAACCACCAATAATTTCACCAATGCCAGGTGCTACAACGTCCATAGCGGCAACGGTTTTACCGTCTTCGTTTTGGCGCATGTAAAACGCTTTAATATCGCGCGGGTAGTTTTTAATAACAACCGGTGCTTTAAAGTGCTCTTCTGCTAAGTAGCGCTCGTGCTCTGATTGTAAATCTACACCCCATTCAACAGCGTATTCAAACTTTTTACCACATGACTTAAGTATTTCTACGGCATCAGTGTAATCAACTTGCGCGAAGTCTTTTTCTACAAACTCTTCTAAACGGCTAATCGCTGTTTTTTCGATACGCTGAGCAAAAAACTCCATATCATCACGGCGCTCTTCTAGTACCGCTTTAAATACATACTTAAGCATGTTTTCAGCAAGTTTTGCAATGTCTTCTAAATCAGCAAATGCAACTTCAGGCTCAACCATCCAAAACTCAGCCAAGTGGCGAGATGTGTTTGAGTTTTCTGCGCGGAACGTAGGACCAAAGGTGTAAATTTTTGACATAGCCGATGCGTATGTTTCACCATTTAATTGGCCAGATACCGTTAAAAAGGCTTCTTTACCAAAAAAGTCTTCGCTGTAATCAACATCGCCTTTATCAGTGCGCGGCAAGTTTTGCATGTCTAGCGTTGAAACGCGGAACATTTCACCTGCACCTTCACAGTCACTTGCTGTGATGATTGGTGTGCTGATCCAGTAAAAACCTTGCTCGTGGTAAAAACGGTGAATAGCTTGTGCTAAACAGTTACGTACACGTGTTACTGCGCCAATCATGTTTGTGCGAGGGCGAAGGTGAGCGTGCTCACGTAAATACTCAATGCTGTGGCGTTTAGCCGACATAGGGTATGAATCAGGGTTTTCTACCCAACCTAACACAGTGACAGAATTAGCTTGAATTTCAAAAGACTGTCCTTTACCTGCAGATTGTACTAACACACCAGTAACCGACACAGAACAACCGGCTGTTAAGCTAGTAACTTCATCATAATTATTTAGTGAATTAGGAACTACCGCTTGTATAGGATCAAAACACGAACCGTCATGAACGGCTAAAAATGATATTCCTGCTTTTGAATCGCGGCGTGTACGGATCCAGCCTTTTACTGTTACTTGGCTGTCTACCGCAACATTGCCTTTTAATAGCTCTGAAATCGCTAAATGGCTCATCTTCACTCCAATGATATAAGTTGCCTAACTGTATAATATTAACTACTCAACGCAGCGGTTAAATTTAGTGCGTTGAACTTGAACCGTGTATCTTACCTAGTTAAATAAAATAAAAAAACTATTGTGAGCAACTCTTTAAAAGTTTTTATGCATGTGGGTTACTTTTACAGCGTTTTTTGCTTTAAATTACCACTATTATTATTTGGTACTCTTAAATTTACTGATTTTGTGGCATTATTAAAGTATTCGTATAAACGTTTACCATTACCCAAAAATGGATGCTATGAAACAAGTTTTTATTTTAAGAGGGCTACCAGGAAGTGGTAAGTCTTACTATGCCCAAACCCTAGCAGATGAGCTAGGTGGAGTAGATTCAAGCCAGTATTTGATTTGTTCAACCGATGATTACTTCGTTAATGAGCAAGGTGAATACCACTTTGATAAATTTAAATTACCGCAATACCATAACTTAAATTTAGCGCGCTTTATAAATGCGTTAGCGCAAAATATTCCGCTTGTCATTGTTGATAACACCAATATAAAAAAATGGGAGTTTATTGCGTACTCTCAAGCTGCACATGCACTTGGCTACCAAGTTAAAGAGGTGATTGTAGGTGAGGTTAAAGATAAATCTATGCAACACTTATACGCCAAGCGCAATACGCATAATGTGCCCTTAAAAACTATTAGCAAAATGGCGTATATGTTTGAATGGTAGGTGAATGTTACTTATGGATTACTTAAGCTTTATTAAAGCGCTTAAGTTACACTGAGTAATGGCATCTAGATGAGCAGTGATTTTTTCATTGCTCCAATCCCACCAGGCTATATCTAATAAGGTGCTTATAGTGTTGCCATCAAACCTAGTTTTAATTACTTTTGCTGGGTTACCACCTACCACACTATAAGCAGGTACATCACAGGTCACCACCGATTTACTTGCAATGATAGAGCCACTGCCAATATTAACCCCCGGCATTATGGTTGCGTCATAACCAATCCATACATCGTGACCGATAACCGTATTGCCTTTAAAGGGTAACTCGCCAGCCTGCGGGGCTGATTTTTCCCAGCCGTTGCCAAATATAAAAAATGGATAGGTAGAAAACCCCGCGGTTTGATGATTTGCGCCGTTCATTATAAAGGTTACGTTTTTAGCTATGGCGCAAAATTTCCCAATAATGAGGCGGTCTCCAATAAAATCGAAATGGTAAAGAACATTTTTTTCGAAGTTTTCAGGGCCATCAGGATCGTCGTAATAGGTATAATCACCCACAACTATATTAGGCGAGGTAATAAAGTTTTTTAAAAAGCCTACCTGAGGAAAGCCCTCAACAGGGGCTGGGTTATTTGGATTAGGACCCTGTTTAGGCATAGCTACCTCATCGTTTAATTATTGTCTTTTATACACAGCCAGCGGGTGAGTAGTCACAATTGAAACATGAACGCTGTCGCCGGGGTTGACCACAACCTCGTGGCTGACACGGCTAGTAACGAGCGTATTACAGCTTAATTTAACCGCACATAAACGGCTGCCACCTTCAAAGCGTACCCAAACAACTTCACCGTTAGGTTGATTTAAGTTTTGGATAAGCTGTACATCATCGGGACGCAGTAATACATCTACATCG
Source organism: Pseudoalteromonas sp. P1-25 (assembly GCF_001401805.1). Lineage (GTDB taxonomy): Bacteria > Pseudomonadota > Gammaproteobacteria > Enterobacterales > Alteromonadaceae > Pseudoalteromonas. Next base: position 68,302 of record NZ_LKDW01000007.1, on the reverse strand, counting down.
CCGCTATCACAGTCTACACCTTGGCCAGGTGCTACACCAATGCTGGTGGTTGCTTGGCCATTTTCAAACTGCCCAGCAATAAAGCTTGCCTCACCTAAAAAGCGTGCCACAAAGCGGTTGTTTGGCATGCTAAAACATTGTTCAGGGCTATCGAGTTGCTGTATTTTACCGTTTTGTAATACACCCACACGATCACCTACAGAAAGCGCTTCTTCTTGGTCATGAGTAACCCACACTGCAGGCACACCAGCTTCTTTAAGGGCATTTCTAATATCCCAGCGCAGCATATCTTTTAATGCGGCATCGAGGTTAGAAAGTGGCTCATCAAGCAACACAAAATCAGGCTGGTGGGCAAGTGTACGGGCAAGTGCCACACGCTGTTTTTGACCACCAGAGAGGGTGGCTGGTTTTTTTGCTCTAAAGTCATTTAGACCAAGTAGTTTAATCCAGTGATCCGCAATGGCAGTGTTTTTTAATCTAAAACAAATGTTTTGCTCAACGGTTAAATGAGGGAACAACGCAAAATCTTGAAATACCATGCCCACACTGCGTTTTTCAGGAGGCACATTGAGGGTGGGCGTTGCTCGCCACTTACCTACGTTTATTTCACCCTCACTGATAGGGATAAGCCCTGCAAGTGCTTGCAATATTGTACTTTTACCACAACCCGTAGGGCCCACTAGCATGAGAATTTCATTGTCACCTAACGATATATTTAAATCGCTTACAACACGGTTACTGCCGTAATCTATAGACAACTGGCTTACAGATAGCATTTGTATTTAAATCCTCAATGTTCGAGTTGGTTACGTTTTTCGCCAGACATCATAATAGCTAAGCCACAAGCAGAAATCACCACTAACAATAAACCGGGAATGGCAGCACGGCCAAAATATCCGGCTTCGTAGACCCGCCATAAATAAGTTGAAAGGGTTTCAAACCCGGTAGGGCCTAGCAATAGTGTTGCTTCAAGTTCGCGCATTGACTCTAAAAACACTAATGCAGCGCCGGCAATAATTCCACGCATTGTTAATGGTAAGGTAATGCGAGTAAAGGCTTCACGTGGGCTTGCACCGAGTACGCGTGCCGATTTAATTAAGCTTTGATCTAAATGTTCTGTGCTAGTGCGAACAGAGCCTACGGCAAGTGGTAAAAACCTAAGCATATAAGCGATAATTAAAAGCGCTAACGTTTGGTATAAAAATGGCAGCTGTAAACCACCATAAACAAGGGCGGTGCCCATTACAATACCGGGAATACCAAAACCAAAGTAGGTAACACGCTCCATAATTCTACCGGCCTTTCCGCTTAAAGCAGCATGAGCTACAGGAATAGCCACAATAACTGCCACTATGGCGGCAATCGCTGAGGCATAGGCTGAATTCCACGCTATGCTAAAGTCAAAATTGCTGTAACCATCACGCGCTAACCAAACAAAAAATATTGCCAGCGGTAAACCAATAGCGAGTAATAAAATAGGGCCAAAGGTAGCAATCATCGCAGTTACTTGCCATTTAGATGGAAACAACACAAGTGGACGACCGTGGCGCTCAGAGGCGGTTTTTATTTGTGACTCTATTAATAGTAAAAAGCCCACAATTACCATTAATTGTAACGACAACATAGCAGCACGCCCTAACGCAAACGCATTGTATTCTACGTAAATTACCCGAGTGAAGGTATCTAAGCGCATCATGGCAGGAGTACCAAAATCCGAAAGGGTATAAAGCGCTACTAATAACGAGCCTGCTGCAATACCATTTACCACACGAGGTAAAATCACTTTAAACACACTTTGTGTCATCGACATACCCAAAGTACGCGCTGCGTTTACCATGCTGGCATCTAAACTAAGTAAAGATGAGCGTGTGGTCATCATTACAAAAGGAAATGTATATAAGGTCATTACAATGGCTGCACCACTTAACCCGTACATGGGTGGGGTTTCAAAGCCAAGTAGATTATTTATTTCACCGCCTGGGCCAAACGCAGCATATAAAGTAAATGCGCCAATATAACTTGGAATAGCCAATGGCGCGGCAAAAATTACCAGCCATATTTTCTTAAAAGGCAAATGCACATATGCACTAATAAAAGCCAGTGGCACCCCAATTAGAATTGAACCTAATACGGTCAATCCCATTAGCGATAACGTATTGCCCAGTATTTTTAAGTTATGACTGTCAAAAAGGGTACTGGTGTCGCTAGCAAGGGTAATTAAAATATAAACAGGGGTAATCGTAATGAGCGCTGCAAGCAGCGCCATTGGGTAAGAAGCAGGTATTCGCATTTATAAAACGCCGTTGTTGCGCATCAAGTTGATGGTAGGGCGTAAATCCGCAAGTTGCGTTAAATCAACTTTTGGTGGAGATATATCACTTAGCGATGGTAAACCTTGAGGTTGAGTAATACCATTAACCAGCGGTATTTCGTAAGCTTCGCGAGCTAAATAACCTTGCACTTCTTCGCTTAGTAAATATCGCATAAAGTTGGTTGCAAGCGGGTCATCGTTTAGCGTTAGTATGCCAGAGGCATTGACTAAACAACCTGCATCTTGCTCGGTAAAGGCTAAATCTAGTTTAGCATCGGGTTTACCTGATTTTAGACGTAATGTGTAATAGTGATTAGCAAAGCCAATATCTACTTCACCACGTTCAACCGCCATAACAACACCGAGTTCACCGGCGTAGGTTTTAGCGCGCTTTTTAACTTTTTTAAGCCATTTAGCCGTTTTATCATCGCCTTCTAAAATACGCATAGCGGTTACAAACGATTGAAACGAAGCATAAGCAGGGGCCCAACCAATTGATAAATCGCTATCTGCAATGTCCATTATGCTTGTAGGAATTTGATCTTTAGTTAAGCGCGACGTGTTATACGGTAATGTACGTATACGGCCAGTTACAGGCGCCCATTGATCGTATCTAAATTGCGGCTGTAATTGCGCAGATAAATCACTAGGCAGCGGCTTTGCAAGGCCTGCATCAGTCACTAGGCCTATAGCGCCTGAGTCTACTGCCCAAAACAAATCGGCTCTACGTACGCCTGCTTTGGCTTCTGCTACTATGGTATTGGCAAGCGCAGCGGTTGGACCTCGGCGAATAGCTAAATTAAAATCGGGATTTTTTTTCTGAATCGCTTGTAATACATTTTCATACAAACCACCTTCACCACGGCCAAGGTATAAGGTTAAATCACCTTTAAGCTTTGGTAAATTATCAACAGACACTGGGTTTGCTATATCGGCAGCTAGTGCGCGAGAAAGGGGCAGTGGCATAGCGCCAACAACCCCTAACGCAGCTAGGCCTTGTATAAAGGTCCTACGCTTCACTTAAAAAACATCCTTACGCGACTTCTCCGCTTTTTCAATTAGCGTTTTAGCGCGGTCTAATTTAGTGTGCATATCACTTACCACGTCACGTACTTCATCAACGCTTTTAGCGCTTTTAATAGTTTGTGGAAGTGTTACGTTAAAATCTTTTTCCAGTACTTCTACTAGTTTTGCATCTTGCTCAATAAGCGTACCTTCTACGCCTTCAAACAGGTGTAAATACGTATCGTGAACAATTTCAGTGGCTTCTTCGTTTAAGCGCTCTGCAAACTTAGCAACAACACGGTCAAGCTTATGCTTGATTTCGTCAATTGTGGCACTTTGGGTCATGCTTTCTGTTGCAGTGGCTTTAACTGTATCAAGTAAGCCTTTTTGCTGGAATTTTGCGGCAAGCTTAACAGCACCAAGACCTTGCCACAAGGCTATGTTCATGGCTTTTTGCTGTTTGCGCACTTCTTGGGCAGGCTTGTTGTTATCAATAGCCATTTTTACGCCATAAATTCCTTGCCAAATAGAGGCGTACACGGGTACGTAGTTAGTTTCAATAGCACTATGAAACTTAACCGACTCCCAATACTCAATTAAATCATCACTTTTAACTGCTTTAGCACCGTTTTTGCTGTAGTCAGTTACCATGGTGTCGACTTTACCAACCATCCATTCAACTTCTTCTGAATAGTCTTTAATGTTTTCTTGTAAGTGGTTTACGTGCTCACCAATTGGGCCGTTAGCTAGCACAGGCTGTGTAGCAAAAGCAGAAGCTAACAATAGGCTTGCACCTAGTGTTTTTACAGATTTAGAAAGGTGTTTCATAGTAGAGAGTCCGAAAAGGTAATTGTAAATGATAGACATTATCATATCCGTAATATTTACTAAAATCAATATAACTAATACGCTAATAAAAAGCTCAAAACCTGAGAAAAATTAATACCTAACAGGCAAATGATGGCTCTGCTTCTTAGGTATAATTTAACGCTTAGCAGTAATGCTTACCAGCAATAGCTTTGTAAATAGCATCGCATAGGGTTTTTATACTGGCTGAGTCGCTAATATACGGGGGCATTAGATAAATAAGTTTGCCAAACGGGCGAATCCATACGCCTTGCTCAACAAAGTAAGCTTGAATTTTTGCAACATCCACACTCCCAGCAACATCAGTTAGCTCTACAACGCCTATAGCACCTAAAGTACGTACATTGGCTACAGCATCTAATTCATTACACTTATTAAGTTGTTGTAGTTGCGTATTTATATCGCTAATGCGTTGCTGCCAGTTTTGCGCTAGGAGCAAATCTATACTGGCGCACGCCACTGCGCAGGCAAGGGGGTTCCCCATAAAAGTAGGTCCGTGCATCAAAACGCCGGCCTCCCCCTCGCTAATACCTGTGGCTATTTTATTACTGGTAAGCGTTGCCGAAAGTGTCATTGAGCCTCCGGTAAGTGCTTTACCTATACACATAATATCGGGTTCGATATTAGCGTGCTCTAAAGCAAATAATTTACCTGTGCGGCCAAACCCAGTGGCTATTTCATCGCAAATCAGTAAAACATTATATTGCGTGCATAATTTACGAACGCAGGCCAAATACGCGGGGTGATAAAAGTTCATGCCTCCGGCATTTTGTACAATAGGCTCAATTATAAAAGCGGCTACCTCGTGGTGGTGCGCTTTAAAGTAGCGCTCTAGCGTTTGTGCTTCTGCTTGGTCAAAATCGCCATCAAATTTACTTACAGGGGCAGGTACAAACACATGCTCAGGTAAAAAACCTTTATACAAACTGTGCATAGAATTAACCGGATCGCACACGCTCATAGCGGCAAACGTATCGCCATGGTAACCCTTATACGGCGTCATTAACTTTTGCTTGCTGGTAATGCCTTGGCTTAGCCAATATTGCAGCGCCATTTTTATGGCTACTTCTACACTAACCGAACCACTATCGGCTAAAAATACTTTAGTTAAACCCGGTGGGGTAATTGTAATAAGCCTTTTACACAGCTCTACCGCGCTGTTATGGGTAATGCCGCCAAACATTACATGGCTCATACTATTAATTTGTTCAATCATGGCGTTATTCAAAATTGGATGATTATAGCCGTGTATAGCACTCCACCATGACGCCATACCATCTATAAGTTGCTCGCCGGTTTCTAAGTAAATTATATTGTGTTTGGCATGAGTAACAGGATACACAGGGATAGGCTGTGTCATAGATGTGTAGGGGTGCCAAATGTGGTCACGATCAAAATCTAGGTCAATCGTTTGTTTTTTATTCATATGTAAACTTTGAGGTGATGGGTTTCGTTGACAATGGTACTTCAAGACGTAGACTAATCCAACATCACCACTGAGAAAAATAAGAGACTACTATGGAACATGCACCTGTTCGCCACGATTGGACCCACGCAGAAGTAAAAGCATTATTTGAAATGCCATTTAACGACTTATTGTTTAAAGCGGCCTCGGTTCATCGCGCTAATTTTAATCCTAACGAAGTACAAATATCTACTTTACTATCTATTAAAACAGGCGCTTGCCCAGAAGACTGTAAATATTGTCCACAATCGGGGCACTATAAAACCGACTTAGAGCGCGAGCGCTTAATCGAGGTAGAAAAAGTGGTAGAACAAGCACGCTTAGCTAAACAAAAAGGCGCGACGCGTTTTTGTATGGGCGCAGCCTGGTCAGATCCAAAAGACAGAGACATGCCCTATATTTCTAAAATGGTAAAAGAAGTAAAAGAACTCGGCCTAGAAACTTGCATGACCCTTGGTAAACTTACCAACGAAAAAGCACATGAACTAAGTAATGCAGGCCTTGATTATTACAACCATAACCTCGACACCTCGCCTGAATATTACGAACAAATTATATCGACCCGTACCTTTGAAGACAGATTAAATACCATAGATCACGTTCGTGATGCCGGCATGAAAGTATGTTCAGGTGGTATTGTAGGGATGGGCGAGCAACCTGCAGACCGATACGGTTTATTAATGCAATTGGCAAATTTACCACAGCAACCAGAAAGCGTACCTATTAATATGCTGGTAAAAGTAAAAGGCACACCGCTTGAAAACGTAGACGATTTAGATCATTTTGAATTTATACGCACCATAGCAACTGCCCGTATTATGATGCCACACAGCTACGTGCGTTTATCGGCAGGGCGCAGCGCCATGAACGAGCAAATGCAGTCGATGTGTTTTTTTGCAGGTGCTAACTCAATATTTTATGGTGATAAGCTATTAACAACAGAAAACCCAGAGGCCGATGCCGACATGAAGCTAATTAAAAAGTTAGGCATGAACCCAGAAAAACACCAAGACTACTCAGACGAAGCCGTTGCCGCATCACTTTCATCGCAAGTAGCTGATAAAGCAACGTCTGAACTATTCTACGAAGCGTAAGCCTAGCCTTTATGCCATTTGAATTTATAAATACGCATATTCAAGCGCGCCAACAAGATGCATTATTACGCAAACGCCATGTGGTGCAACGCGCTACAGCACGTACCATTACAGTAAATAACGCAACTTACCTTAATTTTGCCAGTAATGATTACTTAGGTTTTGGTGATTGCGGTATAAAGCTTGAGCAAAACAACGTACTTGGTAGCCACAGCTCTCCCTTAGTTACTGGTTATCAGGCGCAGCAACAAGAGTTAGAGCAATACCTATGTAGCGCGCTTGGCTACGAAGCTGGCATGGTGTTTAACTCGGGGTTTAGTGCAAATAGCAGTGTAATTAAAGCGTTGTTTAGTGATAAAAGTGCTGCACAAAACAGTGCAATTTTTCAAGATAAGCTAAACCACGCCAGTTTGATTGATGGTGCAATGCACTCAAATGCCGCACTAGTGCGCTTTAATCATAACGATTTAAAACACTTACGTTCGCGGCTCGAAAAATCAAAAGCACACAATAAGCTGATTATTAGCGAAGGGGTGTTTTCGATGGATGGCGACACCGCCCCCATAAAAGAGCTGCTTGCTTTAGCTAAAGAGCACAATGCTTGGCTTATGATTGACGATGCACATGGTTTTGGCGCATTAGGTAAAACCGGTTTAGGTAGCTGCGAGGTATTGTTGGATGAGGGCTTAGCACTGCCCGAAATACTGGTTATTACCTTTGGAAAAGCGGTGGCAAGTAGCGGGGCCTGTGTACTTTCAAATAACCAATTAATTAATTACATGCTGCAGTTTAATCGCGACTACACCTATTCAACGGCTATGTCGCCACTTATGGCAGCCCTTACGCTTACGCGCTTGCAAGCCATAAAGCGCGCAGATACTAAACGCCAGCAGCTTAGTAGTAACATTGCTTTTTTTAAGCAGCTTTGTAAACACCACGCTATTGCTGTAATGGAGTCAGACACTGCTATTCAGCCCATTGTACTTGGCTGCGCCGAGCAAACCTTGCACGCAGCGCAAAAGCTTAAACAGCAGGGTATTTGGTTAACGGCTATTCGCCCGCCTACTGTTGCGCATAATACCGCGCGGTTACGTGTTACTTTAACTGCAGCGCATACCCGTGCAGATATAACCACACTTGTTGAGCATTTAAAATGCGCAATAGCATGATTGCGCAGGCCTTAACTGATAACCACAGTACGCAAACTGTAAATAAAAAGCCGGCGCTTTCAGCTATAAATGCTGAGCAAGTTCGTCCTCATTCAGCCCTTAAAAAGGGGGCAAGTAATAAGTTTTCTAAAGCAGCTGAGCAATACAACAGCCATGCAAATGTACAAAAACAGGCAGCAAGCGATTTATTTAAATTAATAAACACCCAGCCACACAATCAAAATAAATTATGTGTTGATTTAGGGGCTGGTCCGCTGGTTAATACTTCACAGCTAAACAAACAATACGGCCAAGTAATCGCTATAGATTTAAGCTTAAACATGCTTAAAAGCGCTGCATTAACTAACCCAAAAGTTTGCGCCGATATGGATAACCTGCCGCTTCAAGCCAACAGTATTGACGTTGTATTTAGTAACTTTGCAGTGCAATGGTCGGCCAATTTTGAAAAATTAATGCAGGCGCTTTATAAAAGCTTAAAGCCAGGTGGGCAGGCATATATAAGCACAGTGGTGGCGGGCTCGCTTAACGAAATTAAAACAGCGTTTGCAGCGCTTGATAACCGCAGCCATGTAAATACCTTTAATACACATGCTTATATAAACCAGTCGGTCCAAAAAGCGGGGTTTAGTATTAATAGCTCGCAAAAAGTAATATATACCGATTGTTACTCAAGCCCACTAAAAGCCATTAAATCTATAAAGGCCATTGGTGCTACCACGCAAAACCATGCTAATTCACGCCAGGGGCTATTAACTAAGTCGGCTTTGCAACGGGTATGCAAGGCATATCCGCTTTTAAACAATCAAGCGTGTGTGTCGTACCATGTGGTATTATTATCTTTAAAAAAAACCGATTACAAATACGTAAGTAGCACACGTTAAAATTGATCAAGGCAGTAAAATGAAAGAATTTTTTATTACCGGTACCGACACCGACGCCGGAAAAACCCACGTTACTAGTTTGCTGTTAAAGCTACTCGCCCAACATAAAAAAAACGCAATTGGCTTTAAACCACTTGCAGCAGGCTGCGAAATGGCGTTTGATCAGCTAGTAAATGCCGATGCACTTATGCTAATGGAAAGCGCCACGGTAAGTGCCAAATACGATGTAATAAATCCGTTTGCCTTTGCACCACCTATTGCACCGCATATAGCAGCAGAGCAAGTAGGGGTCACTATTACGCTTGATAAATTAAGCACAGCGTACGCAACCCTTAAACAACAAGGTGCCGATTATCATCTAACCGAAGGCGCGGGTGGTTGGGCACTGCCAATTAATAACACCGATTATTTATACGATTGGGTTAAAGCCGAGCAACTTCCGGTAATTTTAGTCGTAGGCATGAAACTAGGCTGCTTAAACCATGCCTTACTTACCGCTGCCCATATGCAAAGTTTAGGCATAAACTGTGTAGGCTGGATTGCCAACCAAGTAGACCCAAATATGGACGAATACCAAGCTAACCTTGATTCGTTAAAAGCACGCTTGCCATTTCCTATTTTGGCTATAAGCCCATACAGCGAGCAAACCCCTAAACTGCAAATATACAAAACCTTACTTAATACCCTCAGTATACAAGGCTAATTTGGGCTGCTTTGCATTTTCAAATGCAAAGCAGTTTTTTATATTAAATACATGAGCTTATTAATTGTATTTACGCCTTGAATTTACCTACTTTAGTACACATATTAAAGGTTACAGCTTTTGTTACTAAGGAAATAACCCGCTATATGACGCACCCATATATTAAACGCTATGCTCAAAACACACAGGTCACGGCAGAGCCGCAAGTACCGCAAAGTACTCAGCCTAAAACCCGTGTGGGCATTTTAGGTGGCGGCACAGCGGGAGCAACAATAGCTATACGTTTGGCTGCGCTTGGTATTCAAACCACTATTTTTGAGAAAAAAAAGTCACTAATAGATGGCCCGCCCATGTGTCATTTACATGCGGGCGGTAACTTATACCGTGAAATACCAGACGAAGATTGCATAGACTTACTCAAACAATGTATTGATATTTTACGCCTATACCCCTACACCATAGACGTGCGCCCAACCGTGTTTGCAGTACCAACACGCGATGACGATTCACCCGACGATTTACTGCCACGCTTAGACAAAATTACCAACGCATATAAAGAGCTCGTTGAACAAGATTGCAATAACAAGGTGCTTGGCGAACCTGATAATTACTATCAGTTGTATAGCCATGAGCAAATGATAGCGCTGAGTAAAAAAGAGCAAGTTGCACAGCCTAAAACGCTTGATGAATGGATGATCCCCGTAGCTAAGCACTTAAACTTAAACAAAGTAAAATACCCGCTAATTGTTGCTCAAGAATACGGCTGGAATATTTTTAGGTTATCGGCCAGTGCGCAACTGGCCCTTGCTCAGTACGAACACGCAAACGTACTTACCAGTACTGAGGTTAAGCAAGTTAGCCAAGTTGAGCAAAACAGTGCTGGCAGCCAAATGCCAAAATGGCAAATTGAATACCAAAACAACCAAAGCAGTACAACCCAAACAGTAGAGGTAGATTACCTTATAAACGCCTGTGGCTTTCAAACTGGTGTTGTTGATGACATGGTCGGCGTAAAGCCCAAGCGTATGGTCGAATTTAAAGCCTCATACATTACGCACTGGCAAGGGGCAGGCGGGCAAATACCCGAAATTATTATTTATGGTAATCGGGGTACACCCGAGGGCATGGCACAACTAACGCCTTATCCTAATGGCTTTTATCAAATTCATGGTATGACCAACTCAATTACCTTGTTTAACGATGGCCTAGCCGATACTACTGAGCAAACGGCGCAGCCACAACTGCCTGATAAATATTTAAATTATATTAATAATGGGTGGGATCAGCAGGTATTAAAAGCACGTAGTCAAAAAGCCATTGATTATGTAGCCGAGTTTGTACCAGCATTTAAAAGTGCCAATACACAAAACAATGCCTTGTTTGGTGGCCAGCAAATCCCTGGCGAAGACGACACTTTGCGCGTAGCAGATGTTAGTTTATATTCGCATATTAGCTATGCACGTGCCGAAAACGTAAAAGCGTCATCAACTTTAATTGCTGCCGACGAAATAGTCGCCGAATTTACAAAACTTGGCTTACTAAGCGACGATGAACATATTAACGCACATCGCACTCATCATCAGTGGACCTACCTTGTGCAGCATAACCATGCAGATATCACTAAGGTTGCTAAATTATTAGCTACAGAGCGTGGTTTTCCAACCGATATGGCAACCATTAACAATTGTATTAAAACCACCCGCAACTAGTTATTTTTAATGGCATAACGAGGTTTCAATATCGTGTTATGCCGCACTTTCCCTCTTTTTAAAGCCTCTTTAAAAATTTATTCATAAACCCAAAAATAACCCTTGCGTTATGACATAGTTTGTCACAGAATAGCCTCAACGCTATGACATAGTGTGTCATAGCGTAATGATTGCTTTAACCTAATTTAATTTTATGTTCGGTGATCAAACCTATTTTTGTGAGGACAATATGAAACGTATATTTTTGTTTTTATTAACTAACCTAGCGGTTATGTTGGTATTAGGTGTCGTGCTTTCAATAATAATGAGCGCGCTGGGTTTAAGCCATCGTAGCCTTGGCGGAATATTACTTATAGCCTCAGTATTTGGCTTTGGTGGCTCGTTTATTTCGTTATTTATGTCTAAGTGGATTGCTAAAAAATCAACGGGCGCACAAGTAATTACTCAACCGCGCAACGAAACCGAGCACTGGCTTGTACAAACCGTATCAGCACAAGCTCAAAAAGCAGGTATAAACATGCCTGAAGTAGCCATTTACAACAGCCCAGAAATGAACGCCTTTGCAACCGGCCCAAGTAAAAACAACTCGCTGGTGGCGGTAAGCACAGGTTTATTACATAACATGAATCAAGACCAGGCCGAAGCCGTACTTGCCCACGAAGTATCGCACGTAGCTAATGGCGACATGGTAACGCTTACGCTAATACAAGGCGTGGTAAATACCTTTGTAATATTTGCCGCAAAAGTACTGGCTGGCATAGTCGATAACTTTTTAAATGGCGATGAAGAAGAGGGCGGTAGCAGCTGGTCTTACTTTTTATTCGATATGTTATTCCAAGTTGTATTTGGTGTACTGGCAAGCATAGTGGTTGCAAGTTACAGCCGTAAACGCGAATTTGCTGCCGACAGTGGCGCCGCTAAATTGGTAGGTGCAGACAAAATGCGTTCTGCCCTTGAGCGATTAAAGCAAAACCACCCGTCGCAATTACAAGGCTCAATGATGGCCTTTGGTATTGCAAGTGGAAAAGGGATGGCTGAGCTGTTTTCATCTCACCCACCACTTGATGCGCGAATAGACGCACTACGTAAATAAGTAACCCTTATTTAAAACACAAAAGCCAGCTTAATAGCTGGCTTTTTAGTATGTGCTGACTGGTTTATCAAGCGTTGAGGTTATTTACCAAAAATAATATCAGTAATGCCCTCTGGTGAGAGAATTTCTATCCAGTAGCCGTCGGGGTCTTTTATAAATGCTAAGCCCTTCATTGAGCCATCATCTGGCTTTTTAACAAACTCTACATCGTACTTTGCAAAGCGCTCGCTGGCAGCGTAAACATCTGGCACGCTAATACCAATATGGCCAAAGCCTTTAGGCTCTTGGTTGCCACTGTGGTAGCCCTCAAAGCTATCGTCGTCTTCTGTGCCCCAATTATGGGTAAGCTCAATTAGCGCAGGGCGACCAAATACCCATTTAGCTTTGGTTTTATCATCACCTTGCGGCTGCTCTGGCTCGTAGCCTAAAAAGTACAGCGTAAACTTCATTTCAGGAAAGTCATACTTACCTAATAGCTTCATACCTAATACATTTTGATAAAATTCGAGCGACGGTTTGGGATCTTTAATACGCAACATAGTTTGTTGCATCACATAGCCTTTAGTGGCTTGTTCAATTTGCTCTGGCGATTCGTTATAGCTAGACATGGTAATCCTTTGTATAAATTAAGAAGCGAAAATAGAGATATAATGCTTAAATTATTATAATCAACCGTCGTTTAAATTACATAGCGCAATTTTAAAATAAGGAAGTACATGGCTATTACAATAACCACGGGCACATTTAAGGATATAACCGCTGTAAGTAAACATATTCCCGAACTTTTAACCACTATTGATAACCAAGCTTTGGATAGCCGCTTAAATAATAAAAAAGCACTTATATTAGTGGCCTACCTTGAAGATACATTAGTCGGTTTTAAAATTGGCTATGAACAATCAACTACGCAATTTTACAGCTGGCTTGGTGGCGTACATTTTAAATACCGAAGGCGTGGTATAGCTAAAAAGCTACTTATTCAGCAGGAGCAATGGGCCGCTGAGCAAGGCTATACCCATATACATGTAAAATCGATGAACCAGTTTCCTCAAATGCTCACTATGTTAATCACAAATGGCTATCACATAGCTGGCTATGTCGATAAACAAAGTACGATGCTCAGTAAAATTAAGTTTTTAAAACAATTAGCAAAATAAAATAAAGCGCTTTATTCATCGTTATTTAACTAAGTGCCCTGTAGGGTTTAAATAACTATTGCAGGAACTACTTACACAAAGTAAATATCGCATATAAAGGAGTGACTATGTTTTTTGATGATATGCAGGGCTTAATACGTGTACTTATTATTGGCGTGTTGGGTTATATCGCGCTGGTATTTTGGCTACGTATATCGGGTAAGCGTACGCTTTCTAAATGGAATGTGTTTGATTTTATTGTCACTATTGCGCTGGGTTCTATTTTAGCCTCGGTGATCATTACAAAAAGCGTTGCGCTGCTAGAGGGCATGCTCGCGTTTATTGTGTTAATAGGGCTGCAATATTTTATTACGTGGCTAAGTGTACGCTCATCTACATTTGCTTCGCTTATAAAAGCAGAGCCTACGCTGTTACTAAGTGAGGGTGAATACTGCACGGCGGCTCTTAAATCGCAGCGGGTGACTAAATCAGAAATTCGCGCGGCTATTCGTGGTGCGGGTATATTAGCCATAGAAGATGTTGCCGCCGTCGTGCTCGAAACCGATGGCAGTTTTAGTGTACTAAAGCAAAATAAAAGCGGGATAAAAACGGCGCTGAGTGATGTAAGCGAGCAATAAAGTAAGGCGCTAGTACTTATATTAATTAAGGCAGGTATATTACCTGCCTTAATTTGTATTAAAGCCTAATTTATTTAGCGTGCTGCTCTAACAAACTAAAGGTAGGTAAGCGCCATTTAAAGCGTATTGACGCCATACGTATTAAATAGCCTGCAACAAGGCTTACAATAATGCTGATGTTGTCATCAATATTATAATAGTGCAGCGCTAAGTATAGGCAGGCAACCAGTAACGATACACTCGCGTAAAGCTCGTTATGTAATACAAGCGGCGCTTGGCGACATATTAAATCTCGCAGTAATCCACCAAATACACCGGTTACAACCGCAGCCACTGCACAAATACCATAATGCAAGCCCATATTTAGCCCAACTTGGCAGCCAATAATACTAAACGCCGCAAGGCCCAGCGCATCTAAGCGCATAAAAATGCCTTTAAATTTAACCACCCATTTAGCCAGCCACGTAGTGATAATACCGGCAATACAGGTAATTAATAAATACTCCGGGTGCTGAACCCAGGTAAGGGGGTAATTGCCAAGTAATATATCTCGTACGCTACCACCACCAATGGCTGTTGCACTTGCAACTAGTACAACGCCAAACCAATCCATTTTCATTCGCCCAGCGCTAAGTGCGCCGGTCATGGCTTCTGCGGTAATACCAATAATATAAACAACGGTTAGTAGCATGCGATTATCACTTAAAATCTGAGCGTAAAAATAAGGTGTGGATTGTATAGATAAATTAAGTAAATAACGAATGAAAAATCACACTAAAAACGCTTAATTCAGATAGAAATAACTAATAACAAAACCGTGTGTAAACAAGCTGTTAAGCTAGTGGGGTGGCAAAAGTTAGCAGTAGAATAATAAAGGACAAATGGCCGCAATGTATAAAATAAAACAGGCTATTTTTTTCTGGTTTTTTATAGCTTAAAGCACGGTATTTTCCCTATACGGTTAGGTGTTTTACCAACTAATTGACGCATTTAAATTAACCTAGTATGAATATTTGGTTGCATCGTCCTAATTTAGGAACGTATACTAACAAGCGTTAACTTAAATGGAATTTGCGTAATCGCAGCTTAATCAGCACAGGTAAATACATGAACAAAGGATTGTTAAAAGCGTGGAATGACGAAAAGGGCTTTGGTTTTATTAAATCAGACACCCAAGCGCACGACACCTTTATACACATTTCAGCACTCAAACACATGAGCCGCAAGCCAAAAGTGGGCGACACTATTTATTTTGAAGTCGCCACACAACCCGATGGTAAAAGCAAAGCCGTTAATTGCCGAATTGAAGGCGTCGCTGCACTTAAAGTCACGCCTAAAAAATCAAACCATCATCGTGTTGCTAAATCTAATTTTACCAACAGCTTTTTAGGCAAAATTGCCTCAATTAGCATTATCGCCGTACTTGGCTTTGTCGCAGTAAATAAATACAACCACTATAAAAGTAACGAGCAATTTAATAATCACACTCCCGTTATTACCAACACCGATTTAGCCACCTTTGACGAGCAATATCCAAAAATCGTGATCCCTCAAAACTCACAAAACTTTACCTGTGATGGCAGGCAGCACTGTAGCCAAATGACTTCACGTGCAGAGGCGGTGTTTTTTATAAATAACTGCCCAAATACAAAAATGGATGGCGACGGTGATGGTGATCCATGTGAGAGGGATACAAGGTTTCAAGGTGAGTGGTAATTTTAGAAATCGATTAGTTAAAAGTTGAATTTAAGATGGTTTTCACCGCGAACTGTATAAAAATACAGTGGTGCGTAATTTGCCTCATAACATTATTAAAAGGCGTTTTGGGGTTAAATAACAAGGGCTACTGAGTAGCAATTGTAATTACCTGTTTATAAATGAGTTGCTTGGTGTAATTATCAAACAACGTGATATACGCCGTTTTGGGGTGTTATACCCCCCAAAAGTGGGGTTTAATAAGCTGTTAGAACTTAGGGAAATTTTGTGCGATTATCTGAAAAAACACTGGAATTAAATATTTGCGCTCAAGTTTCTGCGCATCTTAAAGGGCGACAAAACGTATTTTGGTTTGGCCTTACACAAAAGCAAGAAGCCAAAGCCGGTTTCGATGCTTGCACAAAGCTTGGGGGAAGATTATTGATTTTTCAGTTTAAAGCTTCAAATAATGTGCTTAAAAAAAACTCAAAAAGAAAATTCATAACTCCACATGAACAACTCAATGCTCTACGAAAGAGTGCTCAAAATAGTATGCGTTCCGTTTTTTATGCTTTGCCTAATATCGGTAACACAACTGAAATGTATAAAAATCCAGATCTACTTTCACAAACGTGGTTATTGGATGTTGCGTCTTTATCACACCTAGGCCAGCCAACGAAAGCTGATGGTACTATGAGAAAAAATGGTTGTCATAACATGTACCTTGAACCTGGACAAGTAGAGATACATTCAGATCCAATAATTGCTCCTTTAATAAATGCTCAGGAGTTTGTATCTGAAGGTTTTAGAGGTGCAGACGGTTTTCAGTGGGTTTTTGAAAATGATTCAAATCGGTTTCTTGAGTTTTGTACTTTACTGAGCCCAGGTGCTCGGGGGATGGTCTTGTATTAATTAAGCTCTAATAAGCCATTCAAAAGGACATAAAGCAGCTTGCTGTCCTTCGTTCCTCAGGCATTATAGTAAGCTGCTTTTTGCCTCTTAGTGGGGCGTTAAATTTCTAAAGGAGAGTTAAGTGGCAAACGGTGAGTTTGGACTAGAGCGCGAATTCAAAATAATTAAAAGTGGAATTCGAGATATTTTTACTCCTCATATTCCTGTAGATGAAAAAGAACATTTTTTTGGACGAGAAGAAGAAGCTACAAGACTTGTTAGTGTTATTAACTCTCCCGGACAGCATATTTTAGTTTATGGCGATAGAGGTGTGGGCAAAACATCATTGGCTAAAACTACTTGTAAGGTACTTTTACATAAATTACAAAGAGGTCTTTTTTTTGAAAAAAGTTGTGATTCAAGAGACACGTTTGCAACCATTTTTGAGAAACCATTAGAAGCCTCCGGTGTTGATTTTTCTTTTAAAGAAAAGACTCAAACACATAATGAGGGGGCTGGAGCAGGTCTTGATATTGGAATTGCCAAGGCTAATATTGCATCAAAAAGAGAAATAAAAACTACTACTTCAGCTATCTTTAAACCGGACTCGCCCTCATGGGTTGCTAATCAGTTAAAAGACTTGTCAGGTGTTTTTTTAATTGACGAGGCGGACTCTATACAATCGGATGATGACAAGAAGAAAATAGCTGAACTTATTAAATTGCTAAGTGACAGCAATTCAGATTTTAAATTAGTTGTAGTTGGTATAGCGGCAACAGGTGAAGAGTTAACGGCTGGGCATCCATCAGTTGAAAGGTGTCTTAAAGAAGTCTCACTTTAAAGGATGTGTAATGATGATCTAAAGAAGATTATTTTAAATGGAATGAAAAGCTTGGATTTAATACCTGAAGATTATGTTGTAAATAAAATTGTCGATATTAGCGCTGGTTATCCACATTTTACGCATTTAGTTAGCCTTAAGTGTGGCGAGCATGCGATTGCGAATAATGAGCGTCACGTAACTAAAGAAACTCTTATTGTTGCTTTAAGTGAAGCAGTAAAAGATTCGGAGGGTGCCCTCCAGCGAATGTTTGAAACAACATTAAGAACATTGAACAAGCCAAATGAATATAAGTTACTTTTATTAACCGCAGCGTACTGTAAAGCACCTGAATTCAGAAGTGTCGAGTTAAGAGAGAAGCTTCTTTCAAAGTTTGGTATTAAAATTGAACCACAAGCCTTGAGCAGACGATTAACCTTATTGACTAAAGGCGATAAAACAACAATTTTGTATAAGCCTGCTAGAGGGTGCTTTCAATTTACAGATCCAAGAATGCCAAGCTTTTTGAAGATGGCACTAAATGCAGATGACAGCGAAATTTAACAAGTTACTTAAGAGCTAAAGGATCCAAATATTGACTTCACACATAAAAAACGGATGGGGTCAGGTCTTTCTTTTTTGCCTTTCTGTAAGAACAGAATAAACGAGACATCCATCCTTAATTTGCTAAAATGAAAGAGTGATTGAGGGGATGGTTTAAAATAAAAACTTAACAAGACACCCATCTTATATTTTGAAACTAAGATGGCTGTAAGTCTAAATGAATTGAATGGGTGTCATCCTAATTCTCGTCATAGTAAATTTAATAAGACACCCATCTCAAATTTTGAAATTAAGATGGGGGTTGTTAAAAGCTTTTAATCTAAGTTAGTTATAACCCCTAAAAGCGCAGCGTCTCTAATCCTCTTTATGGATTGGTCTTTAAAGTTTTATCTTTTTTTGAACATGGTGCTTGATTTAGACGTGCCAAAGTTGAGGCATTTTAAGTGCATATGATGAAAATTTACTACGAAACAACAATAAGCTTTAATAGCATTGAATTTTTGCCATATGTGCTTTTTATAGTTATTAGTTTAATCTTTATTGGGAGGCTCAAAAAATTATACGATTTATATATTAAACGTTTTTTTAAGTTTAATTTCTTCGTCTTATTTTTTATATTTATTCTTTACAATCTTGCTTCTACAGCTTCTTTATATTTGAAAATGCAATATATAGCTAAAATAAAATCGCATGAGCAGAGAGTTGTAGCAGGCGAAATTGAAAAATTAGTAGAAAAAGAAGGAGCAAGTCGAACACAGAGTTTTTTAGTGTCAGGAGTGTTTTTTAAATATAATAACTATCAAACTGCGCCATATTTTTTTGCAAACCGTGCATATAACGATAAGGTTATTTTTAATGGAGGTTATGTTGAAATACATTATATCCAAGATAACGGCAATAATTATATCACCAAGTTATTTATAGAAAGTGATTGAGCATTTTCAGTCAAAGAGAGCGTCTACCAATATAAATTTTGATTCAATCTATTAGCCCTCTAAAAGCGCAGCGTCTCTAATCCTCTTTGTGAATTAGCTATAACTAATTGAGGTGGCTAGCACTTTAAATCTCATAACTCTAAACGTAAAACATCGGCGGACTAGCACTCTAATACAAGCCGATGTTTATAACTTATTCAAATAAGCACATTACTTGTAAGGTTTTAACCTTAGTTTTGTTTACGGTTAAGGCTAAATAAACAGATTGCTAGAAGTAATGTTGCAATCATGCCTGATGCACCAGCAACACCTGATGGCAAGAACCCATCACGGCCACAGGTAATTAATACTGCATTGGTAAGCATTGCAACTGTGCCTGCAAGGGCTGTAAGGTGATTGGGGTCAAATCTTGACTTCATACATCAAGCTTAAGTTAGTTAAACCGCTAAATTCACCGTGTAGCTATTCAGCAGGGCTATTTGATAAGGGTGATATAAAAGAAATATTTAACAAGACACCCATCTCAAATTTTGAAATTAAGACGGTAAGAGGTCAAATATTGACTTCATACATCAAAGTTTAAGCAAGCAAAAAATTAATAAGACACTCATCTTAAATTTTGAAATTAAGATGGGTGTAAGTCTAAATGAATTGAATGGGTGTCATCCTAATTCTTTAAGTCAAAGACGAATTAATTGACTTTGCAGATTACGTATTTATAGTGTAATAAAATTTTAGAAGGAACTAGAGTAATGGATGAAATAATTTTATGTAAAAGTAATATGAATAGTACTTCATTAAAAGACAAGTGTGGTATTGAAATTGAAGGGTTATTCTCTTTAACATGCCCAGACCCTGACATGTTATTTCGAACAAACCATATTTATTGAAAGGTGGAAATTCGACTACCGGTACAAATTCTTTAGCAAAAATATCCAATATTCCAAATGTAAAAAATTTAACAGATCTATCACTTTCTTTCGGTGGTGATAATCTAGTAGCACTTTCCATGATCTCAGCAAAATTAAATGAATTTAATATAGGGTTTATGGGAACTTCGACTAGCGTTTATTCAAAAAGAGTTGGTGATTTTGCAGATGCAGTTAGTGATTATCAGAAATCGCTGCTCGAATATCGTCAAGCTATCAAGTCTAAATCACCAACCAAAACTGCGGCTAAACAAAAAGCAAAGCTTGCTTTTGATAAAATGCAAAATAAATTTAGACTAGAAGTAAAAGCAGTTACAAACCAAATCAAGTCTAAACGTGGAACACCCTTAACAAACTTTTCAAGGGGAGCCAATATAGCTAGAAGCAGTCGTAATGTTACTAAGCTTGACTTAATAACTCCTACTCATGCAGATAATGTTGTTAAATTTACTAAATATTCTAAGTTTTTAGGGAACGGTTTAGCTGTAATTGATTTTGGTAGTCGGGTGGGTAACATACACAACACTTATAAAGCTGGTGATAACTGGGAGCGCGAAATGTTCGTAGAATCAACTAGTTTTATTGCAAGTGCTGCTACTGGAATCGGCGTTGTTAATGCGGGGGCTGCTGCCCTTACTTTTTTAGTTGTAGCAACTCCTTTAGGCTGGGTTGGTCTTGTTGTTGGTGGATTGGCAGTAGCAGGAACCGCTGCGGCCGCTTCAATAGGAATTAATGATTATACAAAGGAAAATAGCGGTAGCTTATACGACGAAATTATGAAGTGGTTTGACTCTTAATGGATATTGAGAAAACTTTGTTTGTTATTTTTCTCGTTGGCTGTCTTCTTAGTGCTGTGCTTTATGTCGTTTTTGGACAAGTTACTGTGCGCAAATTAAGGAAGAACCCTAATACGAAAGAGCTACTAGGTATGGAGTTTATAAGTGGCTGGGATATAATAAATGTAGCTAAAGCATTCTCACTACCAAGGAATTGGATGCTCAAGGTAGAAAAAAGTAAGTTTGCATTTATGTATGCTAACTCGTCTACTTTATTCGAAAATACATCAATATTTGATAGGGTACTTGGTTGTATCTTCTATTGGACATTGACCCTATCAGGTTTGTTAGGGGCTTTTTTCGCGCTGCTAAATTCACTTGGTTTTTTTGATTAATACATGTTGATGTGATTTTTAGCTAATTAAAGTCAGCTATTGGCTCTAAACACCAAAACTTTTTATTTCAAACTATTAACGTCCTCTTAAGCGCAGCGCCTCATAGCCTCTTTATGAATTAGCTATAAATAATTGAGGCGTTTAGCTTTTTAAATCTAAACGCTTTAAACGTAAAACATCGGCGGATTAGCACTCTAATACACGCCGATGTTTATAACTTATCTAAATAAGTACATTACTTATAAGGTATTAAACCTTAGTCTGCTTTACGGTTAAGGCTAAATAAACAGATTGCTAAAAGTAATGTTGCAATCATGCCTGATGCACCAGCAACACCTGATGGCAAGAACCCGTCACGGCCACAGGTAATTAATATTGCATTGGCAAGCATTGCAACTGCGCCTGCAAGGGCTGTAAGGCTACCTACGGCTTTGCCACCTTTAGCAATAAATGATAAGCCAAATACAAGTGCTGCTAAGCCTAATAATAATTTAGCTGCGTAGTAAATCATGAATGACAACGACACCACACCACCAATTAAAGGTTGTGCGCCTTCTACTGTGCCCGCCACTTTACCAAATGTTGAAAACAACGTAAGGCCAACGCTTACCTGCACTATGTTAAGTACTGCGCTAAACGCGATAGCAGACCAGCCTAACTGAGCGTTTTTTGCTTGCACCATAGCCGTGCCTGCAAAGGCAACAAGTAAAGTAAATACCAGTGCCTCTAGCCCCCACGCAACCTGCCTTGAAAAACTAATTTCAGCAGTATAAAGCGCTGAATAAATACCCTGTGATATTGCTAATAGCAACAATAACGATGCTGTAACTAGGGTGGTGCGTTTATGTGTAAATTCCATTATGGTCCTCTTGTAATTTTATATTTGACGCTTTAAAAGTTTCAGTCGCTTTGCACACATCAAACAGATGAAAGTATTGCCGCTATAAGACAGGTAAAGCGATTTTAAAATTTCACTTAAACCAATAAAAATAATAATTAATTACAAAAAGGCTAAAATGTGTACGTTTAATTAAACTTAAACTAGCAAAGTGGCATTGATTTTAGCTATTAACCCCTCTTATTAAGATAAAAGCCTAAAATCAGACCAATCACTTAATGCGGTAATCGTTTGCTTGATAGGCGGGGCTACATAAATTAAACCCGCAATAGCAATAACCGATGCTAACGTTATCAGTTTATTATCAAAGTCGGCAATTTTAAGCGCGGTACCAAAAGAGCGTTTAATGGTGACATTATTTAAATCTACACTGTAAAGTTCATCGAGTAATAAATGAATTAACCCGCCGAGTAAAACAAACCCACCTGCTAACCAAGCAAAAGTAGCGGCGTGTGCGGTTGATTGGTCATTAAGTTTCCACGTTACTTGCGTGGTTAATAGCGCGCATAGCAGCAAAAATAATAACGAGTGGCAACTACCTCTATGTACGGTTATCCATTTAAAAATGGGCCTAACAATGTATTTCATGAATCCGTACACTAATAATGGCACCACAATTAACTCTACAAAACTAATTGTAATAATAAGCTCGGTGGTTATGTAATGCAGCACCAGTAATACAGCGCTCAGTGCAAATAAGTTAAAAATAGTATCGAGTGATGTAGAGTTATCTGAGTCTATGTCGGGTAATAAGCCGCCAATTGAGCCTAAAAACCATAACCAAAGTGCGCCGTTTAAATCGATATGGCCTGCAGATAATAAAGTGGCTGAACCTAAGCCGGTAATGATGACTGCAGTATTAAGATGAGTATTGAAATTTGCCATTGTATCTCTTTATAGAAAAATAGGTTGGCATTCTAGCAATCAAAAACTTAATTGTTCAATTTACTTTAAAGGTTTGGATGTAAATCTATGTTTTAGAGGGCTGATTTATCACTTTTTACTAGTGTGGATTTGTGAACTATGAAGTAAGTTGTAATTATTTTTATAAAAATCAATAATAAGCGTAGCTATTTTAGTTTAGCAGACTAAATGAAAGGTCATTTCTTATGAATCAAAATAGATATAAAGCATCGTTTCCTGCGCCTAACATTGGTAGTCACTATTTTGTTTCATCAACGTGGAGCAGTTATGGTTTTTGGGCTTTATTAGCACTGACTCCGCTTGCTCATTACATGATGTACTACAGCGAAGACGGTTTAGCGCATGGCGAAGATTTAAACACTTTAGGGTATGTAATATTTGGCGCTATTGTTTTGTTTGTTTTAAATATTGCTGCCCAATCTATATCTTGGTTAGGCAGGCTTTTGGCAGTGGTTTGCTTTAGCATTAGCCTGTTCTTTATATTATTGCTTATCTACCTTAGCGCATATAGTCACTTTCCAATCGCTTATTTAGGTGTTATTTCGTATTTTGGTTTAGCGGCTTATTTTTATAACAAAGATTATTTAAAAGCCTTAAAAATGCTGTAGCATTCGCTAGCTAATTTTTTATATCTTCATAAAAGGCCACTTTTCCTCGGCCTGTTTCTTTTACGTGATAGAGGGTTTTATCGCCATTGTGCATTAATTGGTGAAGTTGAGTGCCATCAGTAGGGGCTATCGCAATACCTATGCTGGCACCAATGGCACATGTTTTACTTGGCGCAATAGTAATGGCTTGTTGTAGTTCATTAAGTAAAGTAATAGCTTGCTGATGTGTTGCCGCTTTATCGTAAAAAGTTACGAGCCTTGCAACAATAAATTCATCACCGCCTAAGCGGATACACATATCGTTTTTTTCATGAAAAAGTGTTTTAAATCTGTGCGCTGTTTCAATTAGCACTTTGTCTCCGGCTTCGTGGCCGTAGGTGTCGTTTATGGGTTTAAATTTATCTAAATCTATCATCATAAGAACTAGGTGTTGGTTGTGTTCAGTGCATTCTTGTAAGGCTTTATTAAGGCGTTTTTCACCAGCGCGTCGGTTTAATAGGCCTGTGAGTGGGTCATGATCGGCTTCAAAGCGGGTTTGTAGTTCACGTTCTGCACGATCGGTTACATCATGTAAAATAACTTCTACTAGTTGCTGTGGGTGTGAGTGTCGTTTGTTTTCTCTTTGGTCGGTTAGCCTTACAAATAAGCAATGAAACCAGAGCGTTTTGTGACCCACTTTGCATTCTATATCTAAGGTCGTTTGCGGTGGGTTTTGCGCCGAGCGAATAGCGACCAGTAGGCTTTGTAGTTCATCTACATTGCCCAAAAGCTCAGGAAAATGCAAAGTTGGTAATTCTTTTTCGCCAGGTACCGTAAAGTAATGCTCAAATGCTGGGTTGAAGGTGGTGATTGTGTTTTTATCATCAAGTAAACAAATACCAGCGCTGGCTTGTTCAAATATCAGTCTAAATTTAGCTTCAAGCGCTTGGGTTTTTTTACGCAGTGTTTGCTCATTACTAATGGTTAAATGTAGCTCGTGCATAAGGGCATTTATACCGTGCGTTAAGCGGCTTATTTCGTCTCGTTTGCCTTGCTTAAACGTTAGCATTTTAAGGGTTTCTGGCTCGCTCGGGTTTATTTTAGCAAAGCTGTCGGTTAGGTTTTGAATGGGTTGAGTAAGCCAGCGCTGCACAACCAGCGAGACAAAAAATGCGATTACAATAGATTGTATTAGCATTAAAATAAATTCTTTTTTAAGTGCTGCCTGTGCTTGTTGCTGTATAAATTTATCGTCGGGGTATATTGATAATCCCCCTATATAGGCGCCTTCTAAAAAAGGGTGAACGAGCTTCACTGACACGGCTTCTTTTTGTTTATTAATCGTGCCATTGGCAATAAACAACGCTATTTCGCCTTGTGCGTTTGTTTCTCCTTGTAGGCTCGCGCCTTGTACTAAATCGTTACTGATAAGGCCATTAACAATTTCTTGGCTTAATTCTTTGTCGTTTAAGTAAGCGGCTATAGCGGCTGTTTTTTCCATTGTTTGCGCTAGTTGTTTAACGAGTAGGTAATTGGTGTTTTTCTTTTCTTTAAAGCCTGAGTAATACGACAGCATGGACGAGACGATAGACACAACAATAGCAACCATAGCTATTGATAGAGCAACCCGTATATAAAGTTTTTGGCTAATAAATTTAATCAACTGTATAAACCACTTTTACTGCATCGGTCACTTGCGATAGCGGAATGTAGCCAATCGCAAATGGTGATGATGCTATTTTGTTTAACGCATCTTTTACAGAAGCTGAGGGCGAGGGGGGCTTAGCACGGCCTGAAAATAACAGCCTAGCCCAATAAGCATTTATTTTTTGCTCGTCTTTATTAACTAGCTTTAAGTAAAAATCGTTTTTAAGTGCTGACTGTGCGGGTAAATCAAAGGGTTGTGAGGTTTCACCGTCTGGGAATGTTAAATAGCGGCCCATGTAAATATCAATAATTTCGCGTTTTGAAAGGCTATTTATTGCGTTGTTTTTATTTACGACTACGGCAAACTCTGTTGATTGTGCATGCACACTAAGAATAAGTAAGCATATAGGCACTACAGCTTTAATGAATAGGGTACGGTGATTTATCATAACTAAAACACCATGCTCGCGTTTAAACTAAATATATGTACTGTATTACTTTTTATGGCATCGTCGCGGTTATTTAAGCTCCATAAACCAGCGCCTTGGGGTTTTATATCAAAGCGGTCTAACTGGGCTTTTAGCGCAATACGATCAGATAGGTGCCATTTTACGCCAATGTTAATAGAGTGCTGGTGAACGTTGGTAATTCTGACCGCAGATTGAGTTACAGCTGCTAGCTGTTGTATAGGTTGAGACACTTGCTCTGGCGTGCCTGGCAAAAACACAGGGGGGGTTATTTCGACTACATCACGACGATTTTTAGCACCAGAAAATCCGGTATAAAATATTGCGTTGTCAACTCGGTAACCTGCGCTAACATATGTGCTTAGTACTGAAGGCGCCACTATCCAATCAGACTCTGAAACACCTAGTTCAGATTGGATAAGCCAGTTGTTATGATCGTACGTAACCCCAAACGCAGCGTATTCTATGCTGTTACCTTTAGTGTTAAATTTATCTGATATAGCGCGTGCTTGCGGCCATATACTTTGCGGTACTGCATCAAGGGCACCTAAATACTCATCTAAAGACGTTAATTTGTAATCACCAAAGTTTGATTGTGATAACGAAAAACGCAGTGTCCATGCATCTAAGGTATAAGCTGCACTAAAGGTGGCCAAATTATCGAAATCAATAAAAAAGTCGTCATTATAGGCTTCTAACTTTGCGGTGGACCTGCCGTAGGCAAGTTTAATACGTAAAAAGCCCTCGTTTATAGCTTTGCTGTATTCAACATCTACACCATCAAAATTGCCTGCAATGTTAGCAAACGAGTAATACGAATGTGGTGGGCGCACCCATAAATAAGCGTATCCAACATAAGGGTATTCAGAGAGTAAATAAAGGTCGCTGTTTAGCCTGCCAGCCCGAATAGCCCAGTGGCGGCTAGGGCGGTAACGTACAAAGGCCAGCTCTAAAAAATTATCAAAGCTTTTAAAGGCATGATCTTGTATTACAACTTGAAAAACCGAATCCCATTTTTTAGCCAGTGATATATTAGCTTGTCCACCTACAATAGAGTCTCGGGTTGCGGAAAAACCGGCGTCGTTTTCATTTGAGTAGCTAGATGCAAAGCCAATAGCTGAGTCGTCAGTGTAACTAAGGGTTAAAGAGGCAAATCCACTAAATTGTATATCAAAGTCGTTTGCATAGGTTGTATTTGTTACAAAGGTTGCCAATAACGCTATGGCAATTGTGCCTCGATGCAGCATGTTAGCTCGTATTTATTTACACTTAATATAATAAAAAGATAGCACATTATTTTATATACCCAACTTAACTACACCATTTTACTAAATAAATTAGGCTGATAACTAAAAAACACACACAGTATTTAGGATTGTTTTTAGCATTTGCCAAAAATGAGTAAGTGATGCGTAAAAAATTTTAATATGCACTGTTTTATATAAAAATTTTATCATTTGTTAACCAAAGGGGATGTTATAGTGTTGCATAAATTACTTGATATAGTATAACATCCGCGCATTGTTTTTTCCTAAATAGAGTTTGAATGTGAGTACACCTACGGCAATTAATCAAACACCGCTGAATAAATCCCAAGCTATTAATAGCGAAGCAATTATTAAAGTCGACTCGTTAAGTTTTAGCATTAAAAATAACGCCATTTTAAAAAACTTAAATTTTAATGTAGCTTCAGGCGAAATTTACGCATTACTTGGTGGTAACGGTGCGGGTAAATCAACCACGTTAAAAACGTTACTGGGTTTTAACAACCCAACGCAAGGCTCTGTAAAGGTAGCGGGTAAAGAGGTAACACACGCGCTTGATTTTGTACGCGGTAAAACAGCGTATTTACCCGAGTCGGCAACGCTATACCCGCATTTAACCGCCCGCGAAAACGTAGACTATTTTTTATCACTTGCTGATATTAAAAAAACAGATGAGCAAGTAAATGCAGCGTTTAATCGTGTTGCGCTGCAACAGGCTGCATGGGAGCGCCCTATGCAAACGTACTCTAAAGGCATGAGACAAAAAACTGCGATTGCACTGGCTATTTTACGTGAAGCACCAATCTTTTTACTTGATGAGCCTACCTCGGGCCTTGACCCTGTTGCTATAGATGAGTTTAACCAGCTGGTACGCGAGCTGGCATTAACAGGTGCGACTATTTTAATGGTGACTCATGATGTATACGGCGCGTGCCAAGTAGCTAACCGTATTGGTTTATTAAGAGCCGGTGAGCTGGTGGGCGAATTTGATGCGCCTGAAAATGGCCGCATTGATACCGAGCAAGTACATGCTGCGTTTGCACAAAGAGGCGCGTAATGGGCTTAAATAATTTATCAAAGGTGGTGATAGTTGCCAAAGATGAGTGGCGCTATTGGCGTCGCTCTAAACTGGCAATGACCGTTTTAGCTATCGGTTTATTATTAACGCTTTCATCGGTGGTGGTGACTGCCATTACAATGCACGAACTTAGCCATGCACGCCACGAACTACAAACACATGCTGAGGAAAACTTTGTTGATCAACCCGATCGTCATCCACACAGAATGGTGCATTATGGGCATTACGCTTTTAGAACGCCAACACCACTTAGCACACTTGACCCTGGGATTGATGCCTACATAGGTAACTCAATATTTTTAGAAGGGCACAGACAAAATAGCGCCATGTTTGCAGAGCAGCGCCAAGGTACAGCGCTTACTAAATTAGGCAGCCTAACGCCTGCTTTTATAGTGCAAACGTTAGCGCCGTTACTGCTTATATTAATTGGTTACAGCTCTATTAGCCGCGAGCGTGAATCGCAAACGCTGTCGTACTTATTAGCGCAAGGCACCAAAGGCAGTACGCTTATTGCCGGTAAAGGGTTGGCTTTACTCTCTGTTGTGGGTTTAATCATTACGCCATTGGCTATATCGGCCTTATTGACGCTATCGGCGGGTGAAAGCCTATTAGCAGTTGCAAGTTTTGTTGCCGGGTATGCGTTGTATTTATCTGTGTGGGTATTACTTATTTTATTAGCATCGAGCGTGTTTAGTAAAAACAGCGGTAGCTTTACGGCGCTTGCGTTTGTATGGATTTTACTGTGCATTGTAATGCCACGCGTAGCAAGTACCAGTGCCTCAACAGCTGTGCCATCTGCCGGTAAAATAGAAACCGATTTTGCCGTTAAAGCTGAGCTTAGAAAACTAGGTGATGGCCATAACACCAACGATCCTGCATTTAAGCAATTTAAACAATCACTCCTTAAAAAGTACAACGTAAATAGTATTGATGAGCTGCCGGTAAACTTTAGAGGGTTAGTAGCAAGCGAATCAGAAGCTAAACAAGCTAAAGTGCTTAATCAATTTGCTGAGCAGCGTATGCAAAGTGAACTTGAGCAAACACAAGTATCGCGTCACTTTGGTTGGGTATCGCATATGGTAGCTATTCGCTCGCTGTCGATGATTATGGTGGGCACAAGTATAGAAACCCACCATCGTTTTTTACGCGAAACCGAGCAGTTACGTTTTGATTTTGTTCAAGGGCTTAACAAAGTTCACATTGAAAAACTTGATTATCAAACCGATATGAATCGCAATGCCGATGCCGTAGCGACTAAAAAAGCACGTGTAAGTGCAGAAAACTGGCAAATACTGCAAAACTTTAACTTTGATGTAGACAGTGCAGATGTTCGTGCACAAAGGAGTGTACCTGCGTTTTTACAGTTATTGCTATGGATTGTAGTTCTGTTAGGCGGTATTAAATTTGTAGGAAAACGTTTGATATGAGTTATTTAATTACACAACTTACACGTGAATGGGGCTTTTTACTGCGCCAAAAATACCTAGTGGTATTGTTGCTGTGTAGCTTTGTTTTATCAGGTTTTGCTATATACAGCGGGCTTAGCGAAGTAAATGCCCAGCAGCAAACAATAGAGCGCTTAAAAGCAGCAGATCAAAGCGACCGCGCTAAAGTACAGCAAAAGCAAAACGATGCGGGCATGCTAGCGTATTACAGTTTTCATTTAACGTATTCGCAGCCTTCAACGCTTGCCTTTGCGGCTTTAGGTGAGCGCGATATATTCCCGTGGAAACACCGTATTAATTTGCTTGCACTTGAGGGGCAAATTTACGAAAGCGATGCACAAAATGCTGAGCTTGCCCAAGCTGGTAAAATCGATTTTGTATTTGTAATTAGTGCGTTAGCGCCATTGGTTATTATTTTGCTGTTCCATGATTTATTTGCAAATGAGCGTACCAGCGGCAGGCACGATTTACTCGTTACTACAGCTAAGTCTTACTTTGCATTGTGGGGGGCACGTATTACCGTGCGCTTTATAGCAGTAATAGTGTGTTTAATGCTGCCATTTTATGTGGGGGCAATTATAGCTGGAGCCAACGCAGTTGAAGTAGCTTATGTATCGGTTTTATGTATTGCTTATCTTGCCTTTTGGACCGCGCTTAGTGTGTGGTGGGGTAAAAATGCCAGTAGTGCACCGCGTGTTGCCTCTTCTTTAATTGGTTTATGGGTATTATTTGCTTTTATTATTCCTATTTTAGGCGACCTTGCTATTAACCAGTCTGTGCACTCTCCTAAAGGGGGTGACATTATGCTTACCCAGCGAGAAGCGGTAAACGATGCTTGGGATTTACCAAAATCTGCAACCATGCAACCTTTTATTAAAGAGTACCCAGCGCTTGCGCCTTATATAGATATGAGTAGCGAGTTTGAATGGAAATGGTATTACGCATTTCAACACATGGGCGATTTAAAAGCCGCTGAGCTTTCGAAAGCCTACCGCGATGCCGCAGCTAAAAAATATGAGCTAGCTGGTTTTGTATCGTTGATTTCGCCACCGCTTTTACTACAGCGTAGTTTAACCCGTGCCGCTAAAACTGACTCGATTGCAGCTTATGATTATGAGCAGCAAATTAGGGATTACCACAAGCAATTGCGGGAGTTTTACTACCCTTGGTTATTTTACAAAGGCGAGCCAACAAAAAGAGCACTTGAAAACATGCCACGTTTTGAAAACACCACTCAAAGCAGTAACTAAAAATACAGCGCTAAACGCACTTGTTTAGCGCTATTTAAATTACAACATAATTATAAAATACTTATATTATTCATAAGGTTAAAAATGAAAACCAAACCGACAGGGCTTAAGCTCACTTATTTAAGTACGTGCTTAGTAAGCTTATTTAGCAGCCAAGTTATAGCTGCTGAGCAAAACCAACCAAGTAAAGGCGTAAAGGATGACGCAATAGAAAAAGTGACGATTGTTGCATCTCGCCAAGCTTATCAAGGTAACTTTAGCCCTTTAGAAACACCGCAATCCGAGCTTAAAATTGATTTAGAATCGCTTGAAAACGCAGGTGCAGTGAGCCTTGACCAGGCTCTTGATTTATCAGCTTCTGTTGCGCGCCAAAACAACTTTGGTGGGCTTTGGAATAGTTTTGCATTACGTGGTTTTGTCGGCGATGAAAACTTACCCAGTAATTATTTAGTAAATGGGTTTAATGCTGGGCGTGGGTTTGGTGGATCGCGTGATTTATCGGGTATTGAGTCGGTTGAGGTATTAAAAGGCCCACGTGCCGCTTTATTTGGCCGAGGCGAACCCGGTGGCACAGTAAACTTAGTTACAAAACGCCCAACGTTTGATACCGAAGGTGAAATTAAAGTTTCAGTAGGGAGTTTTGATACTTACCGCGGCGATGTTGATTACACAACGCCACTTAACGACGACGTAGCAATTAGACTGGTTGGCTTTTACCAAGACGCAAAAAGCTTTAGAGATACAATAGAAACCACAAAGCAAGGGTTTAGCCCATCAATAGTGTGGAATATAAACGACAACAGCCAATTAATATACGAACTTGAATACTCTAACCAAGAAGTACCCTTTGATAGAGGCGTATTAGCCATAGACGGTGAGCTTGGGCTTATCCCTGAAAGTCGCTTTTTAGGCGAGCCGGGGGATGGTCCGATTGAAGCCGACGTACTGGGGCATCAGTTAGAATATATTTATGACTTTAATGATAACTGGAGCATTTTGTTTGGTGCAAACTACCGCGATACCTCTATGGAAGGCTTTGCAACCGAAACGGGTTTTGGTGGCGTAGTAGATGGCGAAGTAAATCGCTTTAGACGCTACCGCGACTTTGATGCCAAATACCACGTATTGCGTGCAGAGCTAAGCGGAAGTATTGAGCTGGGCGGTTTTGAGCACCGTTTAATTATGGGTATAGATAGCGATAAATTTGAAAACGACCAAGTTATTCTGCGTGTACGGGGCGACCAATACATTAATGTATTTAACCCTGTTTACGGCGCATATGAATTACCCACGCCCACATCGAATACTGACCGTGTAGAAATTCAAGAGTCTGTAGGCATTTTCATTCAAGACCAAATAAGCTTAACCGATAAATTAGATATTCGTATTGGTGCACGTTTTGATGATTACGTGCAGCGCTTAAATAATCGTTTAGCAGGCACAAAAACAAAACAAACTGAGTCACGCGTGAGCCCGCAGCTTGGCGTGGTTTATGAAGCCAGTGATTATGTTTCTGTTTATGGCGCATACGGTGAAAACTTTCGTCCGCTTTCGGGCGCTGATGCCAACGGCGACGGTTTTGAGCCTAACCAATCCACTTCTGCAGAGCTTGGGGTTAAATTTACATTAAACGATGGCGCGTTATTTGGAACGGTTGCCGTATTTAAAGTAGAGCAAGACAACATGCTAGTGGTAGATGACCCTACCGCGTTTACTTATGCAGCGATTGGTGAAGCGCAAAGTAAAGGGATAGAAATTGATATAACGGGTGAGCTTACCGATAGTGTAGAAATTTGGGCATCGTATGCATATGTTGATGCTCAAATAGAAAACTCATTTTTTGATGCTAACTTTGGCTACACCGTTGAAGCCGGAGAGCCATTGTTAAACGTACCAGAGCACCAACTTAGCTTACAACTGGTTAAATCGGGTGACCTACATGGCAAAGCAATAAAATTTGGCGGTGGGTTATTATATGTTGATAACCGCAATGGCTTTTTTGGTACCGACTTTGAGTTACCAAGCTACACAACCGTACGTGCATTTGTAAATTACCAAGTAACAGACGCGATTGGCATTACGGCTGAGGTAAATAACCTGTTTGATGAAACGTATTACACAAACTCGTTTGCTGATGCGTGGGTACAACCTGGTACACCAAGAAACGTTAAGTTTTCTGCATCCTATAAGTTTTAAAATGCTTTAAGCTAAAAGTTCAGCGACCACTCATTCGCTGAAAATCAAAAGGCCGCTTACTTAAAGCGGCCTTTATTTTTGTTTACTCAATTACTACAAACATTAATTAGCGTGTTTGTATTTTTCAAAAATTTTGTAGTACTCCCCTGAGTTTTTTAATTTTTGCAGCTGTAAGTTAAAGTCATCACGTAGCTTTTTAGACTTGAATAAATAGCCATTTGGGCTTTTACCAAACAACGCGAAACGATCTACAGGTTGTGTGGTATCAATACCTTTAAGGGTTGAGCGATAGTAATCAAAACTTTGTTTATCCATTTGAATGACATCAGCTTTGTTTGAAAAAAGCATTTTTACTTGCAACGATTGGTCATGAACCTCGTAATATTGCGTATTCGCTTTAGCCATTTTTGCGTATTCTTCGCCTAACTGAATGGCTGCGCTGGGCCATGATATTAAGCTGAAATTCGCTAAGTCTGCTATTGATGTAAAGTTGAAGTTGTTGCTTTTTAGAGATATTGCCATATTTTCGTATACGTACGCCTCATCAGAAATATACCCATTGAGTAGGTTTCCGTTAG
The DNA here is from genome assembly GCF_001401805.1 of Pseudoalteromonas sp. P1-25. Taxonomy (GTDB): domain Bacteria; phylum Pseudomonadota; class Gammaproteobacteria; order Enterobacterales; family Alteromonadaceae; genus Pseudoalteromonas. The sequence continues at coordinate 34,891 of NZ_LKDW01000007.1, read as the reverse complement.
CGGTATTTAAATTTATATCGGCAATGACATCGATTCTGCCTTTAATGTAGCCTTTAGCGCGGCGCGTATAGGGGTAATAGCGTGGTTCTATTTGGTACCCTAAAGGCGTTAAGGCCGCTTTAATAATATCAATGGTTAAGCCACTGTGTGTATGTGATATTACAAATGGCGGCAGTGTTTCGCCAAACCCAACCACCAGTTTTTGTTTAGCCGCTGCTGTATTGGCAAAAGTAAATAAAAGTAGTGTGATTGCTATAAAAAAGGGTAACTTCATTAGGGTGTATAATTTAAATCATCATACTCAAAAGATAGTAACTAAGTGATTACATAACAAGTAAATAGCCCATTAAAGTACGATTTAATAACTTTAATGGGCTATATGAGTGCTTATGCGGACAAGTTTAACTCCGCTTTAAAAAGGAGCATAGCCGTCCGGTGTTGTTTTAGGTGTAGTCCAACGCGCTATTGGATCAATTTCTGTGCGCTTTGAACCCGGTGCAGGTATACGGCCATTATCGCCAAAAAGCCATAATACTAGGTTTGTTCTGTCGCCACTGGTTATCGGTTTTGCCGCGTGTGGTACACTGCCTTTATGGATCATGGCGCTGCCAGGTTTAAAACTAAGTTGTACTACTTTGCCATTTTTTTGGTCATAAAAATCAAGCTCTGAGCCGCTAAATTCTTCTCCTGGCAGATTTAAATTAATATTAAGTGTTACTGATGATGCATCAGTATGCGGGCGAATAGATGCATCAGTGTTAGGGTCGTAATAAATAGAAAACCCAAACGTTTGCGTATCGTAACCTATGATCTCAGGAAACAATAAACGTGAAATAGGGCGCATGTATGTATTTAATACTTGGTTATAAAATGCCTGAAAACTAGGAGCAGCTAAATAGCCCTCTGAGCGTTTGTCGAGCATGGCGCCGCGTCGGTTTAATACAATACCGTACGGTGGACGCATAGGTATATTAGCATTCCATACTTTTTCTAGGTAACCACGTAAAACTGCTAGGCGTTCAGGATCAAAAAATTGAAACTGATACACATCAGTCGCTACTTCTTCTAGTAGTGATTTTACTAAATGCTCTTTTGATGGATTTTGCCATGCAGCATTAACGGCTTCACGTAAGTTTTTATCGAGTAATGAATCGTCAAGGGTAAAGGTGGTTGTATCTACTTCGGTTTCTTCCCACTCTTTCCAGGCTTGTGTAAGTAGTTGGTCGTTGTTGTACCAAAAATGCTGTACTGAGTGCTCACGATTTAACATGGCTTCTCTTGAAGGTAACGCTAGAGCACGAGCAAGTTGTAATTGGGTGGCAGACATAATGTGTTACTCCAGTTGTTGAATTAGGTTTTATCAATCTAGGAGTGCAATTTATTATATTTATAAAGTTAGATAAATAAGCTGTTTTAGGAAACAGTATCAAAATAATGTTTATAATTATGGGCTGATTAAATAGAGTTAGCTTTTAGCTTTTAGCTTTTAGCTGATGGGTTTGTGTTAACCCATCAAGCATTTTACTATAGGCTTTTAATGAGTGACTCTGTCACCCCAAATTTCTTCTAGGCGGTTGTCACGTCCACACCGCCAGCGGTAGGTATTGTAGCGTATAGGGTTATTTTTGTAATAATCCTGATGGTAGCTTTCTTTACCTTTAATTGGGTAAAAAGTACTGGCATTTAGTATTGGCGTGACCACTGTTTGATTAGGGAATTCCGCTATTACTGCTTGTTTGGTTTGCTCTGCTATTTTGCGTTCTTGCTCGTTAGCTACAAATATGGCGCTTAAATAACTAGGACCTTTATCACAAAATTGGCCTTTGGCATCAAAGGGGTCGATATTTACCCAAAAATGATCAAGTATGCCTTTGTAGCTTACTACGTCTGGGTCGTAAGTAATTTGTACTGCTTCATAATGGCCTTGATGGTTACCATTGTAGGTCGGGTTTTTAATTTTACCGCCTGTAAAACCTGATATTACATCTTTTACGCCTTCGAGTTTTTCAAAGTCGCTTTCCATACACCAAAAACAACCACCGGCTAACTCTGCTTTTTCGGTTTTAGCTGCATGAGTAAACGTGCTAAACAAAATGGCGGCAGATGTTAATGCAAGTTTCAGTGATTTTTTCATAGGATAATCTACCTTTAGTTTGAGTTTAAATACATATTCTTAATAGCTAGACCTACTAAGTGTTATTACTATTTCATCGTGGGCGTATATAAGGTGCTAAGTAATGTACGTAATTCTTTTTAATTTAAGCCACATTTGAGTGAGTACCCGTATAGCACACGGTTGTATTATTAGAGTGTGTTTATTAAAGTGAAAACATTGAGATCAAAGTAGCAGGTGGTAAATGAACCAGTTAACCGAAAAATCGATAAGTTGCCCGTATTGTGGTGAAAGTATTGAGGTATTGCTAGATGCAGCAGATACTGATGAGCAATACATTGAAGATTGCCAAGTATGTTGTAAGCCTATTACGTTTGTTGTTTTTGAAGATGAAGACGAATTAAAAGTAAATGTATACAGTGAAGACGATACATTTTAGCCACTAGTTACGCTTTATATAGGAGGCTGCACACTGGCAGCCACTACCGCTTTTATACACGGGCGCTAGCTATTTTGCTCTCGGGCGAGTTGGTTTGGTAACAGCTCTTCTACAATTTCGCGAGCAGGGAGTGTATAACGTGTGCCGTTAAACATTACCGAAGTAAACTCGTTTATATTAGTAATGCCTGTTAGGGTCCAGCCCTCACCCCGTTTAGGGCAGTATACGGTTGTGGTAGGTTGAATTACTTTAAAATCGTCGCTCATTATTGCTCTCAATATTGGCTATAAAGATAATGCTTGTGAATACGTTATGGTAAGTTAATAATGCTTAACCATAAAGCGCTATTTTAACTCCTGTATAAAATGTTTAAAACAACTCAGCTTGAACGCGTTACATTGCGTTTAATTACTCATAAGCATGCCCCGCAGTTATTTACTATTTTGAACCACCCGCAGGTGAGCGAATTTAACGACTATCAAACCCCGTTAAGTAAGTGCCAAGTTAAGCAATTAATACAAGACGATATTACCGCCTATTACGAAGGCGAAGTGATAAGAGTGGCTATTGAACATAATATTAACGGCAAGTTAATGGGTACCTGCGGGCTTTATAATTTATCGCCTTGTAAAAGTAGGGCGTTTATTGGGTTTGAGCTTGACCCTATGTATTGGGATAAGGGCATTATGTTTGAGGTGATTACCGGCTTTGTTAAAACACTTAAGCAGGCTATACCGCTTAATTACTTAGCGGCGCAAGTAAGTGAACATAATGCGCGTTCGCATAACTTATTAGTTAAATTAGGCTTTAGCTTAGGTGAGCATTCTATTTGGTATAAACACGTTTAGTGCTGAATTAGGAATGTTTTAGTGCTGTATTTTATTATACACGTTAGTAAATTTCATCATAAGAGGAACAAATGCAATATAAAAAATAGCCAGTTTGGCTTATAGTTAAGCGTAAGCAAATGAATTTGTTACCCGAGTTTTTTAAACGTGTTCGCTTAACAAGGATTTTATATGCTAGAAAAACTATCTCAAGATGCCCTCGTTATTTGGGCCACCATAGACCCAATAGGTACCATGGCGCTTTTTGCTGCGCTCACTTCTCATTTAACTGATCAACAACGTCGTAAAACTGCGTTTAAAACGGTGCTATATGCAGGGGCTGTGTTACTAGGCTCTATTTTAATAGGGCAGCTTATTTTAAATGCGATGGGCATACGGCTGGTATCGTTTCAGTTAGGGGGCGGGATAATTTTATTTTTGTTTGGCCTGCAAATGATATTTGGCAGCGATTCTAATAAAGCAAAACAAGACCCAGGGCATGATATTGCAGTGTTTCCGCTTGCTATACCTGCTACCGCGACACCAGGGGCTATTTTAGCCGTTATATTATTAACCGATAATCATATTCACCCGATTACCACCCAAATGGGCACAGCGTTAATTACATTAGCAGTGCTGGGTGTAACCTTAATTTTGTTGTTGCTGTCGGGCAAAATTATAAAACTAATAGGTACGGGAGGTGCATCTATTTTAACACGTGTAATGGGGATGATACTGGCCGCTTTTTCTGTAGAGCTAATAATGACCGCACTTGAAATTAAGCAGTGGGTAACGCTGGGGCACTGATCTACTTTATTGGTTTGTTATAAAAAAAGGCGCACACTGTATTTATATACAGTGTGCGCCTTTTTGCTTATAATCGCTTTAATTTATACTTGTTTGCTAAAGCTAAAAAACTGACTTTACAAAATAAACAACCATTGCTGGTGGTCTTACAGTAAAAGAACACATCATACTAAATTATTCTTAAGTACTTAACTTAGCTAAAGAGTGTGCATTAATAAAAATAACCAACAAATAAGGGATAATTGGCTACTTATTTGATAACTCTATCGGCTTTTGATTATTACTTAGTTACTTTAGGTTTTACAAAAAGGGCGATAGCCACAACAGCGCTTAAAATACTGCATATTATAAATACGTTATGTTCACCCCCTGGTATATATTCCATAAACGAGGTAAAAAACTGCCCTGAGAATACGGCCATGGTAAAATACGACAAGTTACGTCCGCGAACGTTTTCGGGGCTTAGCTCTACGGTCATGTGGTTTAAAAGAGGAATGCTAAAACCAAAGCCAATACCAATTAATAGCGCGCCTAATACTAATATCAATGTGCTGGATTGTATAAAGCAAAGGTAAGATAAACCAAAGGCAATAAATGCAATCGCTAATACGTTTTTTTCACTAAGGCGTTTAGTTGCTCTAGGCATAAAACCCGCGGTGAATACAGCAACTAACGATATAAAAGCCAAAAGTTGGCCAATTTCAGACTCATTAAAATTTAGTGCGTGCAAGGTAATAGGTAACAGCACGGTTGAGGTAAAAAATATGGTCATTGCGAGGGTTGAAACTATATAAACTCCTTTAAGAGTTAATGCGTTTGAATTGCTCTTTTTGATTTGTTGAGTTTGCTCTGTGTTTTGCGTGTATATTTGCTGTTTTCGGGGCACAAACATGAGTAACATTGCTAAAAACACCCAAGCTATTAAATACAAAGCAAGAGGTAGCCCCCAATACTTTGACGCTAAAAAACCACCTAAAAATAAAAATATAACGCCACCTAGCTCTATTGCCATGCCTTGTTTGGCAATCATATTTAGACGCGCTGTGCCGCTATACCACATTGAAATTAATACAGTGCAACTTGCCATAACTACTGCGGTTACTCCGCCTAAAGCAAAACGATTAATAAATACTAAGGTTGGGCCATGTAAAAAATACGCACATGCACCTAATAAGCCGTATAAGAATAAGCCGATAATAAGTAAGGTGTAGGCGCCATATTTGTCTATAAACCTGCCGGCCAAAGGCGCAAACACCACAGCACCTAAAGAAGGTAAAGTAATTAATAACACGCTGTTGCTTTGTATGCCTAGACCATCAGCAATGGTAACTAAACCAGGTGCTAAAAGAGTGCCAACCATAATGGTTAAGCTAGCTATACATAATAATGTAAAGCTGCCGGCCGCTTTAAGTGAATTCATAGTCTCTCCAATTTATGTTGAATTTACGCTTTTTTAGCAAGCGCATTAAATAGGGCGCTTGTAACGATGAAAAAAATACTGATAGTGATCACGCCATACCAGCCATATACATCAAATGCTTTTACACCCGCAGCAGAACCAATAGCCCCGCCTAGGTAATAACCGAGCATATAAATGCCGTTTATCCTGCTTTGTGCACTGAGTTCTATACTAAAAACACGTACTTGATTTGAAACTTGGGCGCTAAACACCCCAAAGTCTATGAGTATTATGCCAACGATTAACGCCACTAAACTGCTACCGAATAGTCCTGTAATTAAAAAGCCTATCGCAATTAAGCAAAGCGATAGTGTAATAACGTTTGTAGAGTCAAACTTATTTACAAACTTACCCGCCAATTTTGCCCCAATAACCCCAGCAAGGGCTATAACACCAAAGAGTCCCGCTTGTTGCGCACTGTAATTAAATGGCTCATCACTTACATAAATAGCAAGGGTTGACCAAAGCACATTGAAAGCAGCAAACCAACAAGCCCCTGAAAACGTAAACATACGCAGTTGTTTATATTGTTTAAACAAACTCAAACTGCTTTTTATAAGTGCTAAATAACGTAAATTAGCGGATGGTTTATTAAGCGGTAAAAACACATAGAGAAGGGCGCCAAATAGTAAGGCCAATGCTGCCGACATATAAAAAACACTTTGCCAGCCTAAATGCTCACCCACAAAACCACTTAACGTACGGGAAAGTAATATTCCAAGGGTTAAGCCCATCATTAATGTACCCAGCGTAGCGCCTTTGTTTTCAGCGCTTACCATTGATGCCGCAAAAGGAATAAGCTGCTGTGTAATATTAGCGCCTACGCCAATTAAAAATACGCTTATAAGTAATACGTTTAAATTGGGCGCTAATGCCGCAATGAGCGACGTTGCAACTAACAAACCAGACAAAATAGTGATTAGTCTTCGCCTTGTGATTGAATCACCAAGGGGGGATATGAATAAAAGTGCAAAGGCATAGCCACATTGTGTTAATGCCGGAATGCTTCCTAATTGCGCGTCGCTTAAATTAAACGCTTCTTTTATTAAGGGAAGGATAGGTTGGTTGTAATACAAGTTTGCGGTGGTTGCAGCAATGGCACTTGTCATTAACAATAATAAAAATCGACTTATATGATTACTAGTTTCTACCCTAGACATACTTAATACCCATGTTTAATTAATGTGTAAACAATAAAACCTTTTTTGTAATAACAAAAATGTTATTATTTTATAGAATCTATACATTTTCGTTATTGGTTAAGTTGTGGATATTAAAATACTAAAAAGTTTTATTAGTGTGGCTAAACATAAGAGCTTCTCTGCTGCGGCGAGAGAATTACATACAGTACAACCCGCAATAAGCAGGCATGTATCTGGTCTTGAAGCCGAACTAGGTGTAAGTTTGTTTGTTCGCAACTCGCGCGATGTAGTTATTACGGAAGCCGGTGAGCAATTATTAAATGATGCTAATAAAATTATTGCGCTCACAGACCAAGCGACAACAAATGTAAAACGTGCCCACATCGGCCAAATTGGCTCTCTCACCATTGCCCATTTAAGCTCTGCATGTTTAACATTTATGGCAGCGATTGTGCGTAGCTACAAAGAAAAATACCCAAACGTTCACGTTACACTTATTGAAATGACAGCCACAGAGCAAATAGAGGCGCTTAAAAACGAGCGTATAGATATTGCGTTTTCACGGCCATTACCGGTTTCAATAGTTGATGAATATTTTAGTCACTGTATCTATGTGGATTCTTTAGTCGCTATTGTAAATACCAATCATACACTTGCTACTACTGACAGTATTGATTTAGCGGTTTTCAAAAACGAGCAGTTTATTATTTTCAACCGTGAAGAAGCGCTTGGCCTGTTTGATGAAACCATTATGCAATGTAAAAAAGCTGGTTTTTCGCCAAATATTATTAGCCAACCTAGGCATATGCAAACATTAGTTACGGAGGTAGCAGCAGGGCTTGGGGTCGCTATTGCACCATACTGCGTTCGCAAGTTGTACAGTGCAGGGTGCCATTTTATTTCACTTAACGATATTACTACGCAAATACCAGTAGAAATCCAATTTAAAAAAACACTTACCAACGCCGCAGTTGATGCATTTGTTGAAATTGCACTGAACGCGCGGACAGAAATTCAAAAAAGCATGACTCAATGCTAACATTTTCGATTATAAGTTTAATTAAGGGGTTACCCTTGGCCTTATAGCAAAATTGACACAAAAAAGCCCTGATATCTCAGGGCTTTTTAAAATTCAGTCGCATCTAAAACTTGTATCTAAAACCAATAGCAATACCATCGTCCTCAGATTGCTCCATTTGCGCTTGTTGAACTTTATCGTCACTTTCAAAGTCACTAAAATCTTTACGTGCTTCAGCATAGGCAATGGTGTTTTCATCAATTAAGTAATGAACGCCAATTACAGCAAATTGACGCTTAAATACATCGTTAGGATCTGCATTAAAGTTTGGTTGAATAACATAGTCGTCACCAGCGTCTAAAATGTTATAAGCGACAAAAGGGCGCACATCGTTGTCAAATCGGTACGACATAAACGTTTCTACACCAATAGAGTCTTTAATTAAGCGCCCTAGGTTATCCGTATCGTGGTTTTCACTTTTATTAATGTTAGCTGCAACGTATAAACCTGGCTTTTCAATGCTGCCCCACATAACACCGGCACCAAAAATTAAATCTTCAACGGTTTGGGTAGTGCCATCACCGTACGTTACATCAAATTCACCACGGTTTATTCCCGCTGTTAGCGTTAGCATATCGGTTGCGTTATAAGTTACAGAACCACCAAATGTGTAGTTAAATTCAACTTCTTGGGCTGCACTGTCGCCAGTATTCCAAAGGGCTTCACATGCATCTTCAGAAATATTATCAACATCACAGGTATAAAATTCGCTGTTTTTAAGCTGTGCCTGAACTGCAAAGCTAAATTCATTGTAGCTATTACGGTATTGAATTAATTTATCACCGCGGCCTGTGCCATTTACTGCACCGTCGTCTTTATTGTATGTGTAAACACCCGCAGCATTACCATCCCATACAAAGCTGTTATTGGTGCCGTAAACGACGTCGTACCACGCTCCCCATTGTTTACCAATGGTAATTTGTCCGTATTTTTCGTGAGATAGGCCAGCATAACCTAAACGATTATATAAAAACTCATCTTGAATAGACTCAAAGCGGTTATTGTAAATAATATCGCTACTACCAACAGGGTTTACACCCCATTCAACTAGCGCAAGTGCAGACCAGTCTTTTTTTAGCTCTCGAGTAAACCCAAAGTTAATACGCGATGTACCATTTACCACTTCGGTTTGGTTTTGGGTATTAATAACGCGCACATCAAGGTAACCACCCACTTTAATTGTGTTTTTATCATCCTTATAGAGCTCTATTGCTGAAACCGCTGGCGCGACTACAATGCTTGTTCCTAATAGCAGGGTTACAAAGTTTTTAATCATTTGTGATGCCTTGTGTGTGTTAACTTTAAATATGAGATTAAATTTTCAAAGGATGAGACTAGCAAAGCCATTATGGGCTCAAAAGTGAAAAATTATCATTGAAATTAGAATCTAATTTGAATAAATATTCACTGGAGGTTAATGGTGTTTTTATACTGTTAAGGAATGGGTTTTATTTGATTAAAAGCTAGTTAAATAGGATTAAAAAACGCGCGTTCAAACTGCGCTAAAAATGAGAATTTTTCAAGTTGAATAAAAATAAAACGCTAGTGTAAAAACTCTAAAAATCATTTTATATCATAAATATATACGCTGCTATCTGTTTTATAAAATGCTTTGCGATAAACAATCGACTTATTAAGTTAAATGGCTTTATTGGTGGCAAGTAAAATTGTGTAATGGCGCATGAATCGAACTGTGATATTTGATATAAGCTCATTTTTTAGTTGAATAAGCATTCACTGACTTAATCACGTTTTAAGCACTCTTTGCTAGGGATTAATTTAGGTATTTAATGAGTGGAATAGGGTACAGTTCGGGTGCTTTCAACCCTAAACTTTCATAGAAAAAAAGCTGTATTTAGTTTAAACTGCGCGCAATTTAAATACATCATGTCCCCTTGGAGGGTAGCGCTATTATTAGTACAGCTAACATCACCATGCAATTTGGTGCTAAACCGTTATTTGAAAACATATCTGCAAAGTTTGGCGAAGGAAACCGTTACGGTTTAATTGGTGCAAACGGCTGTGGTAAATCTACATTTATGAAAATCCTAAGTGGTGAATTAGAACCATCTTCAGGTAACGTAAGTACAGATCCAAATGAACGCGTGGCTAAACTAAACCAAGACCAGTTTGCTTACGAAGAATACTCTGTAATTGATACGGTGATCATGGGTCATAAAGAATTATGGGATATTAAGCAAGAGCGCGACCGCATTTACTCATTACCAGAAATGAGCGAAGAAGATGGCATGAAAGTAGCCGATTTAGAAACTGAATTTGCCGAAATGGACGGCTATTCTGCAGAGTCTAAAGCCGGTGAGCTTTTACTAGGTGTTGGTATTGGTACTGAGCAGCATTACGGCCCAATGTCTGAAATAGCGCCAGGTTTTAAACTACGTGTATTACTTGCGCAAGTGCTGTTTTCTGATCCTGATATTATGTTACTGGATGAGCCCACCAATAACTTGGACATTTACACCATTAAATGGTTAGAAGATGTACTTAATCAGCGCGACTGCACCATGATCATCATCTCGCATGACCGTCACTTTTTAAACTCAGTATGTACGCACATGGCCGATATTGATTACGGTGAGCTGCGTATTTACCCGGGTAACTACGATGAGTACATGTTTGCAGCAACGCAAGCTCGTGAACGCCTATTAAGCGAAAACGCTAAAAAGAAAAGCCAAATTGCTGAACTACAGCAGTTTGTATCACGCTTTTCTGCAAACGCATCAAAGGCTAAACAAGCTACCTCGCGTGCAAAACGCATTGATAAAATTCAGCTAGAAGAAGTGAAAGCCTCTTCTCGCCAGTCTCCATTTATTCGCTTTGAGCAAGAAAAGCAACTATTTCGTAACGCGCTGGAGATAAGTAACCTTAGCCAAGGCTTTGAAGACAATACCTTGTTTTCAAATTTAGAAGGCTTAGTGGAAGTTGGCGAGCGAATTGCCATTATCGGTGAAAATGGTGTTGGTAAAACAACATTACTAAACACACTTGCAGGGCGTTTGGCACCTAAAACGGGTGAGTTTAAATGGTCTGAAAATGCGAACATTGGTTACTATGCGCAAGATCATGCTGACGAGTTTGAAAAAGATATGAACTTGTTTGAGTGGATGGAGCAATGGCAACAAGAAGGTGACGACGAGCAAGTGGTTCGAGGCTTTTTAGGGCGTATGTTGTTTTCGCAAAACGATATTAAAAAGTCTGTAAAAGTTATTTCAGGTGGTGAACAAGGCCGTATGTTATTTGGTAAAATTATGATGCATAAACCAAATATACTGTTAATGGACGAACCTACAAACCACATGGATATGGAATCTATCGAGGCGTTAAACCTTGCATTAGAAGCCTATGAAGGCACATTATTATTTGTCTCGCACGATCGTCAGTTTGTATCATCAGTTGCTACCCGTATTTGGGAGATTAAAGACGGCCAGGTGATTGACTTTAGAGGCAACTACAGTGAATACCTAGCGAGCAAAGAAGTATAATCGCTTTGTAATTGCATCTCTTTAAAAGCCATGTTTAAACATGGCTTTTTTTGTTTTTGTGAGTCGCAATTAAACTTGGTTTGGGTATAATACCCGCCTAAAACCGGACATAAGTCCGCTATTTTTAAAATACATTACTGAGGAGTATTTATGACTGTTGGCATTATTATGGGTTCTAAATCAGATTGGCCAACCATGGAACACGCAGCACTCATGCTCGAAAAATTTGGTATTGAGTACGAAACGAAAGTGGTCTCTGCGCACCGCACTCCTCAACTTCTTGCAGATTATGCAAATTCAGCAAGCGATCGTGGCATAAAAGTGATTATTGCTGGCGCCGGTGGCGCTGCACATTTACCCGGTATGGCAGCAGCATTTACATCGCTTCCTGTGCTAGGTGTACCGGTTAAATCTAAAGCCTTAAACGGTGTCGATTCGTTATTGTCTATTTGCCAAATGCCGAAAGGTGTAGCCGTAGGGACACTTGCCATTGGTGAGCCGGGCGCTGCTAACGCAGGTTTACTGGCTGCACAAATTTTAGGGTGCCAAAACCCAAAGATTTTTGCAAAAATTGAAGCATTTCGTAAAGAGCAAACCGAGAGTATTTTAGCTAACCCTAATCCTGCAGAGTAAAAATGAAAATTTTAATTTTAGGTGCCGGCCAACTTGCGCGAATGATGAGCCTAGCAGGCGCCCCCCTTAATTTAAATGTGGTTGCGTACGATGTAGGCAGCCAAAAGATTATGCACCCGCTAACAGGTGAAGTTTTCACTACCACACTTGAGCAAGCAATTAGTGACGCTGATGCGATTACCGCTGAGTTTGAACACATTCCTGATGATGTACTAACACTGTGCTGTAACAGTAATAAATTTTATCCAGGAAAAGCCGCCATTAAAACCGGTGGGGACCGCGCACTAGAAAAAGCGCTACTCGATAAAACAAACGTTGCATGTGCGCCTTACCAACTGATCACAGAAAAAGCGCACTTAGAATTAGCGGTTAAAAACCTTGGTAAGCCGCTGGTTATTAAAACCTGCCAAGCAGGGTACGATGGGAAAGGCCAGTGGCGTTTAAAATCAGATGACCAAATAGAGCAAATTTGGTCTGAAATGGCTGACTTTATTGCCTCAGGCACTCAGGATGCACCGCACAGTATTATTGCTGAAAAAATGATCCCGTTTGACCGTGAAGTCTCTATTATTGGCGCACGCGATAAACACGGTAATGTAGCTATTTACCCAATTACTGAAAACGAGCACACCAACGGCGTGCTTACATTATCGATTGCAGGTAAAAATAACACACTGATTGAGCAGCAAGCCCATAGTGCATTTACAAAAATTGCCAACGAGCTTAATTACGTTGGCGTACTTGCCATTGAATTTTTTGATGTTAACGGCACTTTACTGGTTAACGAAATTGCGCCGCGGGTTCATAATTCTGGGCACTGGACACAGCAAGGCAGCCATTGTTCACAGTTCGAAAACCATATGCGCGCTGTTGCAGGTCTACCGCTAGGTAATACAGAGCTTAAACATATTACCGCCATGATTAACGTGCTGGGCCAAGGATGTATTCCTACCGAGGTTTTAAACGTTAGTGATGTAACTAGCCACTGGTACGGAAAAGCAGCAAAACCTGGGCGTAAAATGGGGCATATTAATGTATCTGCAGATAGCATTAACAATTTAGCCGATAAACTTGGGCAACTTACCGATTACCTTCCTGAGCAGGACTACCCCGGTGTTTTAAAAGCCGCAACTGCGCTCATGCTAAGTGAGTAGCGTAATTTAATACCGGCTTTAGCCGGTATTTTTTTGTCATAAAAATAGGTATTACTTGTGTAATACTGGTAAAGTCTATTTTTTAATTTTTTGAAGTAAAAAAATGAAACAAAAATTACTTTATGGCGCATTAGCCATTGTCGCTTCATTTAGTTTAAATGCTACAGCCAGCGAAAGCCTTCGTATTGCCACCTTTAACGTGAGTATGGATGCGACTAATCACACGCCAAAAGGCGAACAAGTTAATCCTGATGCACTTGTTAATGCACTAAAATCAAACCACCAGCAAATAAAAAATATTGCCGAAATAATTCAGCGTGTTCGCCCTGATATTATTTTATTAAACGAGTTTGACTACGTACCAAAAGCGCAAGGTATAGATTATTTTAAACGCCATTTTTTAAATGTGAGTCAAAATAAACAATCACCAATTGATTACCCATACAGCTTTATAGCCCCAGTGAATACGGGCTTAGCGACTGACTTTGACCTTGATAACAACGGTAAAAAAACAAAAGTAATGGGGGATGCACAAGGCTTTGGTTTTTTTGAAGGGCATTATGGCATGGCTGTATTGTCTAAATACCCAATTAATATTGAAAAACTACGTACATTACAAACCTTTAAATATAAAGATATGCCTGATGCGCAAATGCCAATTGACCCTAAAACAAAAGAAAATTGGTATAACACGCAAGAATGGCAAGCGCTTAGGCTCAGCTCTAAATCATTTTGGGATGTACCCGTTGTCGTAAACAATAAAACAGTGCATGTACTTGCTTCGCACCCAACACCACCGGTATTTGATGGTGATGAAGACAGAAACGGCAAACGTAATCACGATGAAGTGAGATTAATTGCTGATTATGTTGCTAATCAGCCCTATATTTATGACGATAAAGGCCAAAAAGGCGGGTTAGATGCAAACTCGCGGTTTGTAATATTAGGTGACTTAAACGCCGCAGCTGAAGGGGATAAAGCACGGCTAGAAACCACCTATCAAATTTTAAATAACCCGCTAATAAATTCGCAATTTATACCACAAAGCGCTGGTGCTAAAGAGCAATACCCGCAGCCATACGCTAAGCATTTTACCGCTAACTGGCAAGCACGTGTAGATTATGTTTTACCTTCTACCTATGGGTTTAAAATAAAAGACGGCGGCGTGTTTTGGCCTACTAAAAACAGCGAGCAATATAGATTAATAAAAGACAGAAACGCATCGAGCGATCATCGATTGGTGTGGCTAGATTTGCTAATAGAGTAAACTCAGCTTTACCGTGCAAATGTGTTATTTATCTTAAAAAATTGCAATAACTCAAGTGCTTCTGCTTAAATACGGTTCAATTATAATAACCGTTCAGAAGCACTATGATTTTTAACTTATCGTCATCAAAAACATTAGTAGCGCTTGCTGTAACCTCAAGCATTATGCTTACAGGTTGTAGTGCTACCGCTAATACCTCTTTATCACAGCAAAGCGCTTTACAAGCAACTCCCGTTGCAGCGGTTGTAAACACACCTGCTGATGCCGGCTCACAAAATATTACCTTAGAACAGGCCATGGCAAACCCAGATTGGATAGGTAACCAGCCTAAAAATGCCTACTGGGCAGGTGACTCAACTAGCATTATTTATGCTCAAAAGCAGCAAGGCAGCACCCTAAACGATATTTATAGCCAACAAATTAATAGTAAAAATGCTCAACAGGTATCACTGGATAAGCTACATACCATAGGCGCTTCTAAAGCGGTTTATTCATCTGATAGAACACTTCAAGCTTATACGTTTAAAGGCAATGTTTTTGTTAAAAACCTAACGACAGGTGAACTTAAACAAATAACGGCTACCTCTGCAACCGAGTCTAAACCACAGTTTTTAAATAATGGTGATTTAGTTTACCGCCAAGGTAATGTGTTTTTTAAAGTTGATTTAAAAACAGGGCTAACTACAGAGCTTGTTAACTTAAAATTGGCAGATGAACCAAAAGGGTTACAAGAGCCAAGTAGTTACCTAGCCAAAGAGCAGCACAAACTAATTGAATTTGTGGCGCTACAGCATAAAAACAAACAGGACAGTCAAACACGCAATGAGCAAATAAACGCGCAAAATAGCTCCATTGCTAACACTGCTTTTTACTTAGGTGATGGCAACGTCATTAAAGAAGCGCAGCTATCTCCAAACGGCGATGCTTTAATTGTTGTTCTGCAAAAGCAGCAATCTTGGCGTGATAAAGGCGATATTATGCCTAACTACATCACCGATGATGCCACCATTGAGCCTAAAAAAGTGCGCCGTCGTGTTGCTGATGCAAAAGAGCAAACATCACGTGTAATACACATTAATCTTGTAGATAAAACACAAACGCCACTGAGCTTTGATACGCTACCGGGCTTTGATGAAGATGTTTTAGCTGAGGTTAAAAAAGAAAACTACGCGCGAGAGGGTAAAACGTATAAATCTAAAAAGTCACCACGTGGCATTAACTTAATCACTAATTGGGGTTTAAACCAAGCCCCCATAGTATGGAATGATGACGGCACACAAGTCGCTATTATGCTAGAAGCATGGGATAACAAAGACCGCTGGATAGCCACAATCGACTTTGATAAAAACGAGCTTGTATCGCAGCACCGCTTACATGATGATGCGTGGATAGCTTACGCGTTTAACAATTTTGGCTGGTTACATAATTCCAACACCTTATATTACCTCTCAGAAGAATCGGGCTATAGCCAGCTTTACAAAAAACCCCTTAATGGCAAAGCAACCGCTTTAACGAGTGGCCAGTTTGAAGTATCGGACATTACGTTAACGCACGATAACAGTGCTATTTATTACAAGGCAAACGTAGAGCACCCAGGCCTTTACGAAATTTACCGTGTTAACCCGCAGACAGGTAAAAATGAGCAAATTACTGATCTAAACGGTATGACCGACTACACGCTAAGCCCGGATGAAAGTAAATTGCTGCTTAAGCACTCTAAAATTACAATGCCAACAGAGCTTTATGTTGCCGATGCTAAAGCAAATACACAAGCTACGCGTTTAACTTACACTGTATCGGAGGAGTTTTTAGCTAAAAAGCTCACCGCACCTAAAATTGTTGCTGTGCCATCGAGTCATACCGACCAGCCAATTTACGCAAAAGTGTATTACCCAAGTGACTATGTAGAAGGTGAATCAGGCAAAACCCGTAAAGCGGTTATTTTTAACCACGGCGCAGGGTACTTACAAAACTCGCACATGGGTTGGTCTGTGTATTTTCGTGAGTTTATGTTTCATTCATTACTTGCCGATGAAGGCTACATAGTGATGGATATGGATTACCGCGCTTCTAAAGGTTACGGTCGCGATTGGCGTACTGCCATTTATCGTCAAATGGGCACACCTGAAACGCAAGATTTGGCAGATGGCGTAAAATGGATGGCGCAAAACGCCAATGTTGATACCAACGCAGTAGGTACATACGGTGGCTCATACGGCGGGTTTATGACCTTTATGGCACTATTTACTGCACCTGAGCTGTTTCAATCGGGGGCAGCACTTCGTCCAGTAACCGATTGGGCACATTACAACACCGCTTACACGGCTAATATTTTAAACCACCCTGATGTAGACCCTATTGCGTATGAGCGCAGCTCACCAATTTACTTCGCTGAGGGGTTAAACAAGCGCTTATTAATTAACGCGCCTATGGTTGACGATAATGTGTTTTTCCAAGACTCAGTTCGTTTAGTACAGCGATTAATTGAACTTGAGAAACAAAACTTTGAAACGGCTATTTTCCCAGTTGAACCGCATGGCTTTGTGCAGCCATCAAGCTGGTTAGATGAATACCGCCGTATCTATAAGTTATTTAAAGAAACCCTGTAAATAGCTTATAAAACGTATAAAAACGCCACTTAATTAAGTGGCGTTTTATTTTTTACGTAGCTAGTTAACAATGGGAAGGCAAGCAATGTGCCGCCAACAGCGCCAATTAAATGTGCATCAATAGCAACGGTTGAATCAATTAATTGACCTATAGTGGCATCGGGGCCGTTTACTTGCTCCATTATTATTTTTATCCACACGCCTATAAATAACAAATAACCCGATTTAAGCGACAGGGTAATGTCTTTCACCGCTCCCCAAATAATGACACCATGCAATAGGGCACTTAACCCCGTATATATAGATATGGCTGGGCAGAACCATAATACGCCTAGCCCACACCAAAGGGCTAAAAAACACACATTAAAGGCATAACGCCCAGGCGATGTGTACTCACCATGAAGTAACCAAATTAAAAATACACCTAATGCGTTTAACCCTAAGTGAACCCAATTAGCATGTACAAATTGGCTGGTAAACACCCGCCAAACTTCGCCGTTTTCAATGAGCGCTCGGTTAAATTCAAGTAAATTATTTAAATCAAATGCAGCAAAAATAATACTAAAAAGCATCAAAAATAATGGTGGAAGTAAATAACGAGGTTGAAGCGGTAAATTAAGCATTTTATTGTATTTTTTTAGTCAAAATTTTTGCATATTGTGCCCGTTTAACTTTAAGATGCCAAATACAACTACGTAATTAAGTGTTTTTAGTATTTTTATGCATTTTAAACTTAAGTCATTATTTACTATTGGTTTGTTTGCAGTAACGCTGCCAACAATAGCCAAACAACCTACCAAAGTAGAAATTCGCGAGCCAGAAGCCACCACCTCAATTGTACAAAAGCAATTAGTCACAGGTGAGCAATACATGGTTGCCGCAGCCAACCCTTATGCCTCGCAAGCAGGGCAGCAAATTCTAGCCAAAGGCGGTAGCGCAGTCGATGCGGCAATTGCAACGCAATTAGTTCTGACCTTAGTTGAGCCACAGTCGTCGGGCATTGGTGGTGGTACATTTATGATGTACTACAACAAAGCCGATAACACTCTCACAAGCTTTGATGGCCGTGAAACCGCACCGCAAAATGCAGACGAAAACCTGTTTTTAGATAAACACGGTAAAGCCGTTAAATGGATTGAGGCGGTTGTTGGCGGTCGCTCTGTAGGTGTGCCAGGTATTTTGCACGCCTTTGCAAACGCGCATCAACAATACGGTAAGCTTGCTTGGAGCGAGTTATTTAAACCCGCTATTAAACTGGCCGAGCAGGGTTTTGAGGTGTCGCCACGTTTACACGGGTTATTGGCTCGCCAATTAAACCCAGGTGTAATGAGCATGCCGGTGATTAACGAGTACTTTTACCCTAATGGGAAGTTAATTAAAGCCGGTACTATTAAAAAAAATCAGCCTTTAGCAAATTTATACAAAGACATTGCTAAACGAGGCATTGATGCATTTTATAAAGGCGATAACGCTAAACAAATGGTAAACGCAGTGCAAAATTCAAAAATTGCACCGGGTACATTAAGCGAATCAGACCTGGCTAATTATAAAAGCAAGCAACGCGATGCTGTGTGTATTAAATACCGTGCTTATAATGTGTGCTCTATGGCCCCACCTAGTAGCGGAGGTGTAGCGGTATTACAAATTTTAGGCTTACTTGAACACAAAGACATAAGTGCGCTTAAGCCTAATAGCGAAGAGGCAATTCATTACTTTAGCCAAGCCTCACGCATAGCATTTGCCGATCGTAATATGTACATGGGCGACCCTGATTTTACGCAAGTGCCTACCAAAGAGCTGTTAAATAAAAAGTACATTGCATCACGCGCCAAGCTTATTACTGAGCAAGACACAAAAGCAGTAGCAGGTAACCCCGTAGGCTATTTAAGCTACGCAAAAGATGATTCTTTTGAGTTGCCATCAACTTCTCACGTATCCATTGTAGATAGCTTTGGTAATGCCGTATCTATGACCAGCTCAATTGAAATGGCGTTTGGCTCAACGGTGATGGTTAATGGCTTTATTTTAAATAACCAATTAACCGATTTTGCGCTTTCGCCACGTATTGACGGCAAATTAGTAGCTAACCGCGTTGAAGCGGGAAAACGCCCACGCAGCTCTATGTCGCCGGTAATGGTGTTTAACAACGACGGCAGCTTACGTTTAGTGGTTGGCTCGCCAGGCGGCAGCCGTATCATTGATTATGTGGCGCAAGTGGTTATTGGTGTACTGGATTGGAACTTATCGGCCCAAGAGGCGATTAACCTGCCAAGAACCACCAACCGTAACGATTACACTAGCCTTGAAAAAGGCACCGCGCTTGAAGCCATAGCACCGCAATTAACTAAACGCGGCCATAATGTGCGTGTACTTGATTTAAACTCTGGTTTACATGCGGTAGAGGTCAAAGATAATAAATTGTATGGCGGTGCCGACCCGCGTCGCGAAGGGGTTGCTTTGTCGGATTTAACTGACAAAAACGCCACTATCAAATTTTAATTTATGTATAATAGCCATGCAGGCAGTGATGCCTGCATGTGTTTTCTCTCAATGGTCTGACAAGCTGAATTGTCATTGCAATTTAACCTTTTACAATGATAATGGCAGATCATAACTTAAGACTCCGTTAAAGCCTGGAAATATGACAACTAATACTGATCCTAACTACCTTTATATTCCTTACTCTGGCCCTGGCCTAATTGAAACCCCGCTTTTAAACAAAGGCAGTGCGTTTAGTAAAAAAGAACGCGAAAACTTTAACCTTGCCGGTTTGCTTCCGCCACGTTTTGAAACAATTGAAGAACAGGTTGAGCGTTGTTATCAGCAGTATTCAAGCTTTAACGATAACTTAAACAAGCATATTTACTTACGTGCCATTCAAGATAACAACGAAACGCTATACTATCGTTTAGTGCGTGATCACCTTGAAGAAATGATGCCAATTATTTACACGCCAACCGTTGGCGATGCGTGTGAAAAATTCTCAGATATTTACCGCAGTGCACGTGGCTTATTTATCTCGTACGAAGATCGCTATCAAATTGACGATATCCTTCGCAACGCTACCAAAGGCAAAGTAAAAGTAATAGTGGTTACCGATGGTGAACGTATTTTAGGCCTAGGCGATCAGGGTATTGGTGGCATGGGTATTCCTATTGGTAAATTATCACTTTACACAGCGTGTGGTGGTATTAGCCCAGCGTACACATTACCTGTAATGCTTGATGTAGGTACTAACAACGAAAAGCTTCTTAACGACCCTATGTACATGGGCGCACGTCATAAGCGTATAGCGCAAGATGAGTACGATGAGTTTTTAGACTTATTTATTAAAGCAGTTAAACGTCGCTGGCCAAATGTATTACTGCAATTTGAAGATTTTGCACAGCCAAACGCTATGCCGTTACTTAAACGCTACCGTAACGAAATTTGTAGCTTTAACGATGACATTCAAGGTACAGCAGCGGTAACGGTAGGCTCTTTATTAGCTGCGTGTCGTGTTAAAGGCTCAACCCTTAGCGAGCAAAAAGTAGTATTTGTTGGTGCAGGCTCAGCCGGGTGTGGTATTGCTGAACAAATTATTAGCCAAATGGTATTTGAAGGCATTAGCGAAGCGCAAGCGCGCAGCCAAGTATTTATGGTTGACCGTTTTGGCCTACTAACAGAAGGCATGGAAGGCTTACGCGACTTCCAACAAGCACTAGCACAACCAAAAGCGGCTTTAAGTGATTGGACTTACAGCGGCGAATACGCTTCATTATTAGATGTAATGCACTGTGCAGCACCTGATATTTTAATTGGTGTATCGGGGCAACCGGGCTTATTTACTGAGCAAGTTATCCGCGCTATGCACTCAGGCTGTGAGCAACCGATTATATTCCCATTAAGTAACCCATCTAAGCAGGTTGAAGCACACCCAGCCGATGTTATTAAATGGACTGAAGGTAAAGCACTTGTAGCAACGGGTAGTCCTTTTGAGCCAGTAGAATTTAATGGTGAAGAGTTCCCAATTCCACAATGTAATAATAGTTATATTTTCCCAGGTATTGGTCTGGGTGTAATTGCAGCAAAGGCAACACGCATTACTGATGCAATGCTGAGTATGTCCAGTGAAATGCTTGCTGAGTCATCACCTCGTGCAAACACTGGCAAAGGCAGCTTATTACCTGCACTTACCGAAATTGAAACATTAAGTAAGCGTATTGCATTTGCAGTAGCTAAAAAAGCAATCGAAGAGGGCGTAGCGCTAGAGATTAGCGATGATGCACTGTGGGCTGCTATTAACAAAAATTACTGGTTACCTAAATACCGTAACTACAAACGTTGTAGCATTTAATTACGCTGAGTCACGTAAAGTAAATAAGGCTGTACACTGTGTTACAGCCCGTTATAAAAAACAGGCAATTGCCTGTTTTTTTGTGCTTGTTCATTTATTGTTAACCACGTAGGCTCTTTAATAGAGACAACGAAATACAATGGATAATGCAATGAAAACACACATTCTTATATTAAGTAGCGCAATTGCCTTAAGTACCTTAAGCCTTGCTGCGCATGCAAACTCAACGCCTAACGCTCCCCATATTTATGTTAAAGGTGAAGCAACCGTTACCACTATGCCTGATTACGTACAATTAAGCGTAGGCATTGTAGAAATAAATAAAGACCTAATTGATGCTAAAAACAAAGCCGATAAAACCATGGCCAAAGCAATTAAATTAGTAAAAGAGCTGGGTATTAAAGACGCTAATATTAATGCAGGGCATATTTCTATAAATCGTGAAAGCCAATATAACCGCACATCGGGTAATCAAGAGTTTAAAGGCTTTAGGGTATCACGCACGTTAAGCGTTAAACTCTCTGAAATCGAAAAATACCCTCAGTTGTTACAAAACTTAGTAAATAATGGCATTAACCAAATAAACCAAACTCAGTTTTTAGCGAGTAATTATGAGGAGCTACACAAACAAGCGCAAAAGCTGGCCATTAAAGATGCCCGTAAAGCCGCCAAAGAATTAAGTACAGATTATGGTGTTGAACTAAAAGGGCTGTATACGGCGTCACTTAGCCCAATGAACGTACCTGCGCAGCCTTATACCCGTGCAGAAAAAACCATGATGGTGGCAGATAGTGCACCAGGGAATTTTGTTCCTGATGCGTATCATGCTGGAGAAATTAAAATAACTGCGTCAAGCTATGCGGTTTATATTATTGACTAGTCTGTTGGTTTGTAAAACGAGCCACTAGTTTTTCCCCTTGAGGCTTGCTAATACGGGCTATAGCATTGAGCATGTTGGTAATTTCTTGTCTATCATATTCGTTACTCACATGCTCATTTATGTCATCGACTATGGCGATTAAGTAATTAAATAGGCTATTTCGTGCATCTTCATCTTTATGCGCCACAAACAATATATTTTTAAAAGCTTCTAAAACGTTCGTCATCACATACGCATCCGCTTTTGCGTAATTGCGCAGTGGCGTAAAGTTATCGTGTAACAACTCATCAAAACTGGTTTCGTGTATAAAGAGCAAAGGGGCATTGTCACTGTGTTTAAACGAATAGTTTATATCGTTAAGCGACAGCCGCTCAATTAATAAAATACTTAGCATATCTATCGATTTAACCGCTGTACCGGGATCGTTTATACCTGGGCTCATCGCTTTTACGGCAATTTCTGAAATTTGCGTTAAACCATAACGGTAATGATCGCTAATGTACTCTTCTATATAAAAAATAAAGCAATCTAAAATTTTAGCTATTAGCTCATCGTTATTAGAAATGTCTTTGTCACATTTTAAAAACGGATAGCCTTTAACGGTAAAATAGCCCTGGTTTACCGAGATATACACCCGAATGTTTTCCTCGGCTAATATGGCGCATAATTTATCTGTGTGTACGCCTTTGTAATACCCCTCGGTCGTACTATTAACTGAGTGCCACTGTGTAAAATCAGGAAAGTCAGTGAATGGCTTTTCTGATTGCCTATCAACAATGGCTTTAATTTCGCGTTTTGTTTGGCTAAATAAACCATTAAGTACATTATCTACTTGAATAGCTTTAGATATTGAATGAATAAAAAATACAAACAAACCAAGCGACACTAAGCCAAACACCAAAGACAGCAACACCCCAAGCGATGGAATAGCCGTGTCGCCGCCTTCGAGCTTATTAATATTAATGAGCATAATAATTGAGTAAATTATGCTACCTAAATAAAAGCCCAATACCATTTGATGCGATTTTCGGGTAATAAGCCCAGGTACAACTCGTGGTGATAAACTGGCACTGGCCGAATTTAATACCACCATCACCATAGAAAAACTAAATACGGTAAGCGAAATAATACTACCCGCTAAGGTGCTTAAAATTGTACGGGCATTTTCTGCGCTATCTACTAACATCACAGATATAAACGATTTAAGCTGCTCTACAGGTGCAATATATTCTAGCGACATGGTTAAAACAGCAAAAAGTAAAAAACCAACCGAGAGTACAGAAGGATAAAAGCCAATACTGTTGATCATTTCACGGTAGCGGTCGGCTACTTTGCGTGGGACAAACATAAATTCCTTTAATTGCATTATTAAGTTCAACTAATACACACTTTAGCATACTTACCAAGTAAACTTATGATTGTGCAAAACTATGTTATTATTGCCAAAAATAAAAACAGGACAATACCGTGATAATCTCAACGTATGCTGCGCTTTTAGCGTTTTATTATATTTACTTAAGTTTTAATGTGATCAAAGTGCGCCGCAGTGAGCAAGTGTCGCTAGGCGATAACGGCAACACTAAATTACAACGTGCTGTGCGTGCTCACGCCAACTTTATGGAATACGTACCATTTGCGATTATTTTGCTTTTTTTAGCCGAATACCAAGGCCTTGCCAGCCATTATTGTAATATTTTAGGTGGCGCATTATTAATAGGGCGCGTGTTTCACAATTTAGGCATAGTTGAAAAGAACCTTAAATACCGCCAAATTGGGACCATTGCCACCTTTTTAGTAATGGTTATTAGTGCCTTTATATTACTTGTAACACGAAATAGTTAAGTAATAGCCTTATGAGTAAACTATTTATAATTGGACTTCCTCGTACAGGCACCACGAGTGTATGCCACGCTTTTTTAGAGTTTGGCATTGCCACTGCGCACACCGCGTACACCGCGTATTGTTTTGAAAATGCCACAGCTATAGCCGATACCCCTGTATTTAATGACTACAAAGCATTAGATAACCATTACCCCGGCGCTAAATTTATCTATTTAGTCCGCGAAAAAACAGCTTGGATCCCCTCAATTAGGCAATTATTGCAGCGTATGTACACTAATTTAACGCGCCCAGATGGCGGGTTTAATATTCATATTAAACGTTGTTACTTAACGACCTTTAATGACTTAACCATTGATAACATTAACAATGATGATTATTTATCAACGTGTTACGACACCCATTTAACACAGGCGCGGGAGTATTTTAAGCACCGTAATAACGATTATTTAGAAATTGATATAGCTAATCCACAAAGTTTTGCTCAGCTCACTGCGTTTTTGGCTATTAAAACCGAGCGCACCGACTTTGAAAAAATGAATAGTGGCGGCAAAGTGACCGCTTGGAACGATATAAAACACCCTTTAAAAATTGACTCAACAGCAAAAGGGCGCATAGATAAGCATTTACCTTATTTGCGATAATTTTGCGCTAGGCTGCAAGATTTTTACTGGCAAATACGCTAAAATCCTCGCATAATTTTCTAAGTAGTACAAAAAATGTTTGAATTGAAATACAACACCCCATTTGAATGGACCGAAGCGGTTTTAGCCGACTTTAATACATTTTTACAAGATCACGCCGCTGCTGAAAAAAAGGCATCGGGCATGGCTATTTCTATGCTGTCTCATTACCCAGACAAACGTAAATTGGTAAAAGCCATGACCGATTTAGCGCTAGAAGAATTAATCCATTTTAAACAAGTGCTTAAACTGCTTATAGAACGCGATACAAACTTAGGCGATGACAAAAAAGATCCGTACATCAAACAAATACGTGCTTTATTTAGACATGGCCGCGATGGATTTTTAATGGATAGATTATTGGTTGGCGGCGTAATAGAAGCCCGTGGCCACGAGCGTTTTTCGTTAGTTGCTCAAGCATTACCAGAGGGTAAAGAAAAAGACTTTTATGTAGCCATAGCTAAATCAGAAGAGAAACATAAAAACTTATTTGTAGAGTTAGCGTACGAATACTTTGATAAAGAAGAAGTTGACGTTCGTTTAGAAGAGCTACTAGTAGCAGAAGCTGAAATTTGTAAAAGCATTCCTTTTACAGCTGCACTGCATTAAGAATAAATAGGGCACTTTTTTGTGCATAAATTGGGGTATGGTTTTTACTATGCCCTTGTTTAAAGGACATAGTTATTAGGACTTAAAATACTTTTTATTTTTAATTCTTTATTTGAATATGCGCCTTTAAAATTAAAGCAGCTCAGCTTTGTTGTGTACCATACCAATAAACTTTGCTGTAAACCTTTCATTTGTTCACGCCTTTATTTCACATTACCAAATAACACAAAGTTATTGCACCCGATTTATTTAACTATGGTGTATCAAATACTTCAAAAATACTGATGTACCTTAATGCCCAGTGCAAAAAAATAATGACAGGTGAGTTTAAAAACTTAGAACATGAACCCCAGATTTTATGATGTTGCACACTTAAATTAGTTCAATTATTAGCAAACGTAACACCTACTAGGACCGAAAAAGCACGGCACTGAGTAATGGATGAAAAACTAGTACGAGTAACTTCGTTAATGGGTGAATTTTTGGCTGATAAAAAGTTTCAAAACACCTTAGTTTTAAAGGCCTAGTTAACCATTTTGGCTAACACGTACATAAAACCATGCCGTTAGAGCTGTATTAATTTTTATATAATTAGGTTACTCAAACCGCTTTTTTGTTTTCATCTATTTTTTAGTATTAAACCATTAAAGTATAAATCGCTTTTAATTGATTAATATTTACACGCAATAAGTGTGCGTATACGCTTTATATTAGGGTGATTATACATAGAAAACCACAAAGAGCGCAATTTAACATAATGCTTGTAGGTGTATAAAAACCCCTTTATTCGCTAGGTCTACAAACAACGTTATTGCGTTAAATATAAGGCGAGGGTAACTGTATACTCACGACTTATATTAGTAATACCAAAAGCCTAAGACGATATTATTGTATTTATAAACAATTAGTTAGATACATATTGCTGTAATAATGTACTGCTAATTTTTACCCTCATTTAATTGAGGATAAAACAATGAACACAATAATAAAGGCATCAATAGTACTTACAGGGTTATGTTTTGCGCACAGTGCAAGTGCAGACAACTGTTTACAAGGTTGCCCAACAGGTTTAGATAATGGCAATACAATTGAGCGAAGCGTTTATATAATAAATAAGTTGCGAAAAGCCACTATTTTGGAGACACTTGAAAAACTACATTTTAAATACAGGAATAGAATTGATTAAACTTTTAGAGAGTTTTTTACTTATTTTAGGAGCTTTTCAACCCTTGATAACTTTTTTGATAGGTTGTTCTGCTGTATATATTAGTGTTAAAACATACAAAAATTCGCGTATGTCTAGAGAGCATGAAGAACTTGTTCAATTAAGTAAAATTAAACGAGATTTGTACGTTTTAATTTCTAGATATCATTCTGTTCACCTAAATCTAAAATATAAGGTTAATTCATTGTCTAGCCTAGTTTTTGACTCTAATTTAGAGGCTGATAATATGAAATGTATTTTGAAATTAATTGATACCTTGAGTGATGAAGCTAATAAGAGGTTCAAGGATGCTGAGAAGACATATAATTCAAAGATTGATTATATAAAAAATATCACAACAATAAATGATGCCTTAGAAGAACTATACCATTTAGAAAGATTAATTATTCACAATGAAACACTAATTGATGGACTGTATGAAAATAGTCTTTCCGAAGTCAAAATGCGGATTAGAGCAAAGAATTGGCATGAGAAGCTAAAACCTGAAATGGAAACCCAACATAAAAGAGAGACTAAAGCTGACTAAATAAATGTATCATGCATAAATTTTAATAGGAATGTATTAAAGCACTTTGAAAGAGCAACTTTAAACGGTATTACTCAAAACATCATAAATAGGGGTTTAACCACAAATAATAGAAGCTACTTACTTTGGTTATGTAATAATTCATCTTATTTAACATAATATAAATTATAGGTAGTTATGTATATTATAATAAGGAGTGTGTAATACACTCCTGCTATGTCCAATACTAGACGGTATCGGACATTAGGTTTGTTTTTAGCAAACTATGCTTTTTAGTTTATTCCTGATCATTACGCTTTTATTATTCATTACACTCAGCACTTTACTGACTGTATTTCTCACAAAGTACTTTAAGCGTTGGTTACTTTAAAGTTTTAAACACATAGGCTTTTAGATTGTAATTTTCATCAACGTTCATTCATCACAGTACTTTTTAAACACGTTTTAAAATGCCTAAATTTATACAAAGTTTGTTCGTATTTAAAAAAGCCAGTTAGGTTTCCTTTTTGAAAATAAAAACTCATTCAGCCAGCTTTACCGTAGGTTTTAAAAAGTTGCCTAAAACAACCTAGGCTAATCCATACTTAAAATACGTTCTGCGGTGTATTCATTAGTAATTAAACCGCTGATCATATTTGATCTAACTGCACCAAGTATCGCAAGTACTTTATCTTCACCTGCAGCTATGGCATAAATTTGTTTATTACCTTCAATTTTTAATGGCGTACTGGCAACGCGTTGGTTTACAGTGCAATCAATTAATTGGCCGCGTTTGTCGTAAACCCAGCTGATCATTTCGCCAACAGCTCCTAAATTTTGTAGCTCTTTTAGTTCTTGCTCATCTACAAAGCCATCGATATGTAATGGCGATTTTTCGCCTAAGCTACCTACACCAACAAAAGTCACATCGGCTTGAGTGGCCAATTTTAAGTTACTGGTAATATTATGCTGTGAATGCAATTGCTGTTTCTCTTCAACACTTCTTGGTAATACAGGAAGCGGCATTGGGTAATGCTTTGCATTTATATGCTCGGCCATTCTAACAACCACATCATAAGGTGAAGCCGACCCATCAAGTGCCATATTACCAAGCATAGCCACTACTTTGTGTTGGCTACAATCTAGCGTTGGCAGTTCATCAACACATGCACGTAATACGCGCCCAGTACCCATAGCTAAAATTTTCGGTGTTTCCGATTTTAAATGGCGCTGTATCTCAGCTGCGCCGGCTTGCGCTAAACCCACTGTAGAGTTTGGATCTGAACCATCACTTGGCACTACTTCACAGGAGTCTAAACCAAAGCGGCTTTTAATTTTTTCTGCTAAATCCATGCATTTAGCAATAGGATGATCGAGCCTTACTTTTATAAGCCCTTGGCTTACAGATAATGCCACCATACGCTGAGCCGATTGACGAGATACATTGAGCTTTTTGGCAATTTCGTCTTGTGTTTTACCCGCAACATAATAGAGCCACCCTGCTCTAGCTGCATCATCGAGCTTACGTATTTCTGTATTTGATAGCTTTGCCACATAAACCTCTTATTTTGATAAGCCGCTTAATTTTAGCGATAAATCATTTTATAATATTTGCAAATATATCATTCATTTATAAAATGCCGAAGTGTCACATTAATTTAATAACCAATACTTTAGGTAAATTTGCTATTTCTAAAGTATTGGTTTAAAACAGCGGATTAAACTGTTGGGTTTTTAATCGTTAACCCATTTTTATCAAATCTATGTACCTTGTGCTCAGGCGCACTTAAATAGATAGTGTCGCCATATTTTAGTGGGCAATCGCCATCTGCTTTTACTGTAACCGTACTGCCACCTTCAATGGTTACATGTAAAAAGCTTTCAGAACCTAAATGCTCGATTACGCCTACAGTACCTTGCCAAGTACCTGTCTCAGATGAAATTTCAAAGTGCTCAGGACGCACACCTAAACTGTGCGTTTGTGCATGGCTATCGTTATCTACTTCAATAAAGTTCATTTTTGGTGAACCAATAAAGCCTGCCACAAATTTATTTACCGGGTGCTGATACAGCTCAAGTGGCGTACCAACTTGCTCAATAATGCCACCATTAAATACGGCAATTCTGTCTGCCATTGTCATTGCTTCAACTTGGTCATGTGTTACATAAATCATTGTTGTAGCTAAGCTTTTGTGTAGCTCTGAAATTTCTAAGCGCATATTTACACGCAACGATGCATCTAAATTTGAAAGCGGTTCGTCAAACAAAAATGCCGACGGTTGCCTTACTATTGCGCGACCTATTGCTACACGTTGGCGCTGCCCGCCCGATAATTGCCCTGGTTTACGGTCTAAGTAATCAGTTAAATTGAGTATTTTAGCGGCATTTGCTATTTTACTTTCAATTTCAGCAGGGCTTACTTTTGCACGCTTTAGTGGAAACGCAATATTATTGCGTACACTCATGTGCGGGTATAAAGCGTATGATTGAAATACCATAGCTAAGCCACGTTTTGCCGGTGGCGTCTGTGTTGCATCTTGGCCATCAATCTCAATTGTGCCGCTGGTTGTGTCTTCTAATCCGGCAATCATACGTAGTAATGTTGATTTACCACAGCCCGACGGCCCTACAAATACAATAAATTCGCCGTCTTTTATCTCTAAATCAAGCGGTTTAATTACGTTTACTTCATCAAAACTTTTAGTTACTTTTTTTAGTGTGATGCTGCCCATGTGTGTTCTCCTACTTTACTGCGCCAAAGCTTAAGCCGCGCACTAATTGTTTTTGACTAAACCAACCAAGAATTAATATTGGCACAATGGCCATGGCAGAAGCTGCCGACAACTTGGCGTAAAATAACCCTTCTGGGCTTGAGTAACTGGCAATAAATGCCGTTAGTGGTGCGGCATTCGCAGCGGTTAAAATGAGTGTCCAAAATGCTTCGTTCCATGCCAAAATTACGTTTAACAGTAATGTTGAGGCTATGCCAGGTAATGCGATTGGCAGTAATACATGAAATATTTCTTCGCCAATAGTTGCGCCATCCATTCGTGACGCTTCTAAAATTTCACCCGGAATTTCTCTAAAGTAGGTGTATAACATCCATACCATAATTGGTAAGTTTATTAAGGTCATAACAATAACTAAGCCCAGTTTTGTATCTAACAAAGCAAAGTCTCTAAAGAGTAAATAAATAGGAATTAACACCCCTACCGGCGGGAGCATTTTTGTAGAAAGCATCCACATAAGTAGGTTTTTAGTTTTTTTCGTTTGTACAAACGCCATTGACCACGCGGCTGGTACCGCTATTAATAAGCCCAATAAACTTGAGCCTAGTGATATAACCACTGAGTTCCAAAAGTGGTCAAAATACGGCGAGCGCGCTAACACATCTTGGTAGTTTTCCAGCGTCCAATCAAAAGCAAATAACGCGGGTGTGGCTGATATTGCTTCTGCTTCGGTTTTAAAACTGGTGATTAATGTCCACAAAATTGGGAAAAAAATCATCCCACTGATGGTCCATGCTGCCAGGGTATAAATTAGTTTTGATTTTTTATTTGCTGCACTAGCCATGATTAACCCTCTAAGTTTTTACCAATAAGGCGCATTAAAAATATGGCTACAATATTGGCAATAATTACTGCAACTATGCCTCCTGCTGAGCCCCCGCCTACATCAAATTGTAATAACGATTGGGTGTAAATTAAGTAGGTAATGTTGGTTGATGCATACCCAGGCCCGCCACTGGTTGTCACTAAAATTTCTGCAAAAATAGACAGTAAAAATATAGTTTCAATTAAAATAACAGCGGTAACAGCGCGTGATAAATGCGGTAGCACTATGTAAAAAAACTTACTAAAAGGCCCGGCACCATCTAAATCGGCAGCTTCGAGTTGTTCGCGGTCAAGCGATTGAATTGCCGTGAGTAATATCAACGCTGCAAACGGTAACCACTGCCAAGAAACAATAATAATGATTGAAAACAACGGCATTTGTGCAAAAAAGTCGATTGGCTCAAACCCAAGCCATATTGCAAAATGTGCAAATAATCCATTTACAGGGTTCATAAACATGTTTTTCCACACCAAAGCCGATACGGTTGGCATAACAAAAAATGGGGCGAGAACCATAATACGAACATAGTTTCGCCCCCATATTGCTTGGTCGAGGAGAACAGCTAAACCAATACCACCACAAATAGTGATAGCTAATACACCCGTTACTAAATAAAGGGTATTAAAAAAGGATTCAACAAATGCAGGATCTGTTAAAAAAAACTCGTAGTTTAAAAAGCCTACAAATTCACGTTCACCAGGAATAAGTAAGTTGTAATCTACAAATGAGAAATAGAGTGTCATGCACAGCGGCACTATCATCCATCCTAGTAATAAAATTACACTAGGAAATAGCATTATGCGTGCAAGCGTACGAGACTGTGTAGTTGCCATATCAGTGACCTTCAAAAAGTCAGCATTAACCTTAGTAACAACGACAAACGGCTACTAGATAACATGCTAATGCTGACGAAAAATACGAGGTAAGCATTTAACTTACCCGCCTACTTATTTAGGGTAGCGTGCTTTACGCATGGTGCGCTCAACTAAGCGCTGTGATGTGCTTAACGCTTGCTCAACAGTCATTTGCCCAGTAAGTGCAGCAGAAAACTGTTGCCCAACAGCCGTGCCAATGCCTTGAAATTCAGGAATAGCCACAAACTGAATGCCAACATAAGGTACGGGTTTTACAGTAGGATTTTTCGGGTCGGCCGAATTAATAGAATCAAGCGTTATTTGTGCAAACGGTGCTGCATTCATGTATTGCTCGTTTTCATAAAGTGATGCGCGAGTCCCTGGTGGTACCTTTGCCCAGCCTTTGTTATCGGCAACTAATTGGCTGTATTCTTTTGATGTAGCCCAGCTAATAAATTTCATTGCAGCATCAGATTTTTTACTGCTTGAAGGAATTGCAAGTGTCCATGACCATAGCCAATTACCACGTTTACCAAGGCCATTATCAGGTGCAAGTGCAAAGCCTACTTTATCAGCTACTTCAGAATCTTTTTTATTGGTTACAAATGCGCCAGCAACCGTTGCATCAATCCAAATACCACATTTACCCGTTTGAAATAACGCTAGGTTTTCGTTAAAGCCATTCGCTGACGAACCCGCAGGACCAGACTCTTTCATAACATCTACATAGTACTGGAGTGTAGCCTTCCACTCTGGGGTGTTAAATTGTGGTTTCCAATTTTCATCAAACCAACGAGCGCCAAACGAATTTGCCATTGAAGTAATTAAAGCCACATTTTCGCCCCAACCTGCCTTACCACGTAAACAAAGGCCATAAACACCTTCATCTTTATTGGTCATTGCTTTTGCAGCTTTTTGAATAAAGCTCCACGTAGGCGCGTTTGGCATTTCTAAACCGGCTTTTTCCATTAGATCTGTACGGTACATAACCATAGAGCTTTCGCCATAAAATGGGGCCGCGTATAATTTGTTATCTATCGTTAAACCACTGCGAATAGCAGGTAGTAAGTCATCAACGTCGTAATTTTCACCTAGGTTATCAAGCTCAGTTAGCCAGTTTTGTTTACCCCAAATTGGCACTTCATAGGTGCCAATAGTCATTACGTCGTATTGGCCGCCTTTTGTGGCAACATCGGTTGTTACACGTTGACGTAAAATATTTTCTTCAAGTGTTACCCATTTTAATGAAATATCTGGGTTTTGTTCTTCAAAATGATTGCTTAGCTCTTTCATGGTGATCATGTCACCATTGTTAACAGTGGCAATGGTTATGGTTTCTTTAGCGGCTACGTTAATAGCCATAACTGAACACGCGAGCATTAATAATTTAGTTTTCATCGGGTTAACCCTCATAAATATGTTAAATGACGCTTAAAAAATAACTGTAAAGCGCCTTAGTAAATAAAGCGGTGAGTAATTTCAACGTATTTACAACGCTGAAATTACCTTTAAACCAAACAGTAAGTTAGTAAGCTATTTAAAATTTAACTGAGATTTCTGAGGTGAAACCGTCAAAACCACGGCCAATTTGACCACCTGAGTTTGCGCCTTCTTCTTGGTTTACATACTCAACTTTTAATAGTGTTGAATCAGTAAACCAGTAACCTGCGGCTACTTGTAAGCGCTCAACGGTGTTATCGTTTTGGCTGATTAAATCGGAAGTGTTTTCTGACTCTGCATAGCGTGCGGCTACGTAAAGTTTTTCAGGAATAATGTATTGCTGCGCTTCAACTGCGTAATATTCTACTGAGCTCTCGCCTTTAATTACGCTGTTTGAATCAAATGTGGTGCCGTTTTCGTCTGCTACGCCATTTGTGCCAAAGTAGGTAATACCTGCCACTGCGTTACCTGCAGAGTCTGCAAAGGTGTAATCGTCAGACGATTTACCTAACATTAATATGATGCTGGTTTGATCTGATGGCTGATACGCTAAATTTAATT
This sequence comes from Pseudoalteromonas sp. P1-25, assembly GCF_001401805.1. GTDB lineage: Bacteria > Pseudomonadota > Gammaproteobacteria > Enterobacterales > Alteromonadaceae > Pseudoalteromonas. The sequence continues at coordinate 1,316 of NZ_LKDW01000007.1, read as the reverse complement.
GAATGATAGACTGATCAAGGCCTGGCATAACACCTACGTGAGTATCACGTTCGCTTGAAGGAGAAGCCGAAAAGTTATAGTTTTCGCCATCACCAAAACGGTAATTTGTTGTAGTAAGTCCATCTAAGCTTGCTACGCCATTTTCAAAACGAAGCTGGTCGCCTTGGTTAGCTTGTAAGTAATTTAAACCAACTTTAAAGCCACCTTCAAACTCTAACGTACCTTGTAAGCGGTAGTTAAAGCCTCTATCTTCTTGGAATGCTTCACCAAAACTTGATGTTGTAATATGACCCGCCACGTTGTAAGAACGAAGCACACCACTGTCAAATGTTTCTGTGTAGCTTAATTGTGCACCGTTTTCTGCGGTTGCGTAGTCGTTAATGCCGTTACCAATTAAGGCATTACCTTGGTTATCAGCGCCATCTTGAAAACCTTTAAACTGAAATGGAGAGGCACCAATATTACCTAAACGAAGCGTTAAATTTTCGTTTTCGTTTGGTGTGCCGTATAAGCCAAGTAAATCGAATTCAATACCTGCAAAGTCATTATGAAACGAAAAATCACGGTCGCCGCCGCCAAAATCGTTTGGCTCTTCGGCTATATCAATGTCGGCAGTAATGTATTCATTGATATGAAACTTAAGCATTAAGTTAGCTCTTATACGCCCAAAACCTGATGATTGCTCTTCATCTTCAGGACGAAATGAACCGTCTTTAGCTTGAATAGACTGAAAGTTTTGCATTGCTAGAAAGTTAACGTCAAGGCGGTCAAAGTAATCTGACATATCTGCTTGTGCTGGCGCCGCCAACGCTGCTGCTACTAACGTTAGCGCAAATTTAGCTTTCTTATTATTTAACATAATGAACTCTCTATTTAGTGTGTTGTGTATTTTCAGTGTGCAGCTAAAGCAAATGAGCATTTTACTAAAATGTGTTTTTAAACTTCTCAATGAGCATTGGCTCAGCTAGTGAGCATAATCACAAATGAATAATGTAACGTCAACATCTTTTATTACAAAACATTTACATGAAATCGTATTTATAAAAATTTATATTTATAAACAAGGGGTTAATAGTTTCGAATTTCAAAATAAAATTACTATTTATGACTAAAGTCTTATTTAAACTGGACTACAGAGGCCTATTGAAGCGCGTTATTTAACATTTATACCAATCCGCATAATTAAGTGATCTATTTTGAGGATGGATAAACGTGTTGATGGCAAGGCAAAAAATTCGCTATTTAGTTGTTCTCGGCAATTGCTCCTGCATTGCTCTACCTTCTGCATCCATGCAGTCGTAAATGAGAATTTTTTA
>NZ_LKDW01000006.1 GCF_001401805.1 Pseudoalteromonas sp. P1-25 | reverse complement strand
TGCTATGTGACTCTCTACCGCTGTGGGCACTACGACATTGCCAGGATTCAAATTAAAGAAACCCGTTACAGCGATGTAACGGGTTTTTTTGTTGTCTGGGGTTTATAAATAGCCAATACCCCATGTCGAAGACAGTCTCAGTAATGTCCGCACTTGTACATCCTTGAATCATAACATTCGTATCCTTTTAGAAAGCTTAACCATTTTATGCAAGGTTACGGCACACATCATGCTGAGTGTAATCAGGTTTAATGCCCCGTAAATAATTAACCATTATTGCGAAGCGGTATTACTTAGATATAGAAAATACCACTTTGTAAATAAACATTAAGTTCATGCTTATCTGCTATTTTATTCATGTAACATAACTAGGCGTGCAGAAGTTGTGCGTGTTAAAATCAAATTTTTATAATGCCAAAATAGAGGTGTCAATTGCCCACTGCTGACTACCAAACTGTTCTAGATGAAATAGCGCACGAAGTGCGCCCTTTGTTATCACAAGGTAAGGTTGCAGACTACATTCCTGCACTTGCTGAGATTTCTAGCGGGCAGTTTTCTATTGCTATTTATACCACTGATGGTGAAACCATTTGTGCGGGGGATTGCAGCAAACGTTTCACTATTCAGTCAGTTTCTAAAGTGATGACACTTACAATGGCCCTGCAGCGCTATGGTGATGAGCTATGGCACCGGGTAGGCAAAGAGCCCTCTGGAACCGCGTTTAACTCTCTTACACAGTTAGAGTTCGAAAAAGGCGTACCACGTAATCCTTTCATTAATGCAGGTGCGATTGTGACGTGCGATGCTTTGTACAGTCGATTATCTGCACCTCGCCACTCAATGCTTGAAACGTTTAGGTTACTCTCAGGTAATAGTGCAATAGTGATTGATAAAAAAGTGGCCAATTCTGAGTACGAGTTTAGGCATAGAAATGCGGCAATGGCGCATTTAATGAAATCATTTGGTAATTTTGAGAATGACGTAGATGATGTACTTTGGTCTTACTTTAATTTTTGTGCAATCGAACTTAACTGTATTGAGTTAGCTAGAGCGTATAACTTTTTAGCAAATAAAGGCGTTGATTACAGCTCGGGTAAACGTGTTTTAAGTAGCCGTCAGAATAAACAACTAAATTCGCTTTTATTTACTAGTGGCTTGTATGATGCAGCAGGAGATTTTGGCTACAGAGTAGGTATGCCGGGTAAGTCTGGGGTGTCAGGCACTATATTAGCAGTATTACCGGGTAAGTTTACGGTGGCTGTATATTCACCTGGGCTTAATGAATTTGGTAATTCGGTAGCGGGGATAGCAGCATTAGAGCTGCTATCTAAAAAGCTCGATATTTCGATTTTCTAAAATACCGCAATAGGGAGTACGTATAGCTCCCTATTTATTGGTCCCAATACACTTGCTCTAGGCAGTCTTCGCGCTCTGGTAGGCCACGAGATAAACGTGGCGAGTGTTGTACTAATACCTCGTAGCTCGCGCGGTTAGCGTATTTACTAATTTGTGCAAGAGAAGAATAAGTAATGGCCTTTTGTTCGTGCTTTGCTGAATTGGCGACATTTAATTTATGATAAACGTTTGCTGATAAATCGTGTAACACGGCAGCCAACGCACAATCGCCAGCACCATTGGTATTTTTGATTGAATCAGGCCCACCCATGAATGGCGCAGTGTGGCTATAGGCTTTTATCGGGTTTTCGCAATCGGATTTTTTCATTGCGCGAGAAAATTCATAGCGATTGAAATCGGCAATTGCCCCCGGTAATAGTGGATACTCGGTTGCCCGTTTAAAGCTTTCATCAACATAACCGGCCATAAATAAGCCTTTTTCGCCGGCGGTACAAATAACCAAGTCGACCCAGTCAAGTGCCTTGTCTGCGGCTAATAACGGGTCTTCAAAGCCAGTAATTGCCAGTCCTTCTTCTTCGTTCATGGCGAGTATATCGACATGCTCGTTTACAAAGTTAGCCCACCAGGTTGGATCTTGTTCAATTAAAAACTTAGTGCCCAGTGTTAAAACTACCGGTACACCTGCATCGTTAGCGTATTTAACTGCTTGTAGGGTTGCTTCAGTCATTGTTTCATCACCCTGTGTACGCATCAGGTAGGCGCTGATCACAAGGGCAGAAGATTGCTCGATTAAGTGTTTATCGATAGACTCAGGCTTTAAATGATTCATTAAACCAGCACTAATCGCGAATGTACGCTCGCCAGTTTCATCAATTAAGGTAAAGCAACGGCCAATAGGCCCATCTACAGGTTGTAAATAGTCTAAATCAACGCGACTTGATGTGTTACATAAAAAGCGATAGGCATAGCTGCCTATTTTTATGTTTTCACTCATAACACCAAGCAATACTGAGCGATCGTCTGCAAGTACTGAGTAGTTATGCATTGTGTTACCAATGGTGCCACCGGCAAACTCGTAATCAACCATATTGTTTAATTTTAAACGGTCGTATAGGGCGTTGGTAATATCGCTATCAATAACTTGCGACATACCACGGCGAAGTTGAAACTCGTCTAAAAAAGCCTGATCGACTTTGGCTTCAATATCAACAACGATCTGATCGATTCCCGTAATGTAACTACGCTGTAATCGCTCAGTGGCGTTTAGTTGATTAGTAAGTGGATCTTTAGCTTCCACTGGAAAATAATGTTTATGTCTGCGGCGTCCAGGAAATTTCATTTGCTACCTGTGTTGTGAGCTAAATAAAAAAAGCGTGAGATTATAGCGTAAATCACACTCTATGAGCCACGATAAACCACATTATTTTGTTTTATTTTTGCAATAATTTATTCAATTTCGCATTTTAAACAAGCAAATTGATATAATAGCGACAGAAAATTTATTTAAAGTAAGTAATATGAACGATCTTAAAAGCGATGAGTATTGGATGGAGCAGGCATTGGTGTATGCCAATAAAGCGCAGCAATTGGGCGAAATTCCGGTGGGAGCAGTCCTTGTCAAAGACAACACACTTATTGCTGCAGGGTATAATCGTTCAATTACTGATAACGACCCTTCTGCGCACGCTGAAATGATTGCAGTGCGAGAAGGAGGAAGAGCTTTAAATAATTACCGTTTAATTGATTGCACCTTGTACGTTACGTTAGAACCGTGCTCTATGTGTGCTGGGCTGTTAGTGCACAGTAGAATAAAGCGTTTGGTGTATGGTGCGCCCGATGCTAAAACGGGCTCGGCTGGATCTATTATGAACTTATTGCAAGAGCCGAGGCTGAACCATCAGGTAGAAGTATCAGGTGGGGTGCTTGGGCAAACCTGTGGTAGTACTATTTCGGCGTTTTTTAAACAACGCCGAGAGCAAATTAAAGCGGCTAAAAAAGCGGCTCGTCAAATTAGTGGCTAGTTAGCAACCTCTGAGTCTGCTTCTATCATTTGCTGCATAGCAAACATACGACGACGCCAAATAATTTTTTTATGTAAGTTACGTAGCATTATACGACGTCTGGTGGCTGTCGAATGAATAATATTGCGTTTTAGTTTTTGTGTGCGTCTACGTTTTAGCATGTGTTCTCCTAATGCGTGAGAGTGAGAAAGGCACAAGATATATATTAAAAATCAGGTAAATATACTATAAACACACATTAGTGATCATTTCATGACAAGTAAACAGATTTTTAATTTAGTTATCGCAGTGGTTAATCTTGAAGGAAAAATTAGCGCTCATTAAAACGCAAAGTTAAGTGTGTAATGCTCACATTTAATGTTTAACATGCATGAGCAGCCAATTAAAAAATGTAAATATAAACCCTTTACTGAGACTGCTGCGTGTTATTTTCACCTTGCTTACTTTTTTCTTCAGGTGAAAGCGATGGGGTAGGCTCGGTTTTATCGTTGTTTACAGGCTCTTTGCTTGGCTGAGCCGCTTTTTCAACTTTAGGTGTTTCAGGCTCTGGCGCTAAGGCATTATTTTCATCAAGCCAAACAAGTGCATCGTAATATCTGCGAATATTATCAACATATTTTACCGCAACATCGCCACGCGCATAACCGTAACGGGTTTTACGGTAATAACGTTTTTTGATTAAAAGTGGTAAGCGCTTTTTAACATCGGCCCATTTATCAGGGCTGGCCCCTTGTTGTTCGGTAATAATGCGCGCGTCGTTAACATGCCCCCAGCCTACATTATAGGCTGCCAGTGCAAGCCAAGTTCTATCAGGCTGCGGGATTCTATCGGGGATGCGTTTAACAAGCTTAGCTAAGTATTTAGCGCCACCGCGGATGTTTTGCTCTGGCTCTAATCTATTAGTCACGCCCACCTGTTTAGCAGTACTACGTGTAAGCATCATAATGCCTCGTACACCCGTAGGCGATTTAGCACGTGGGTTCCACATAGACTCTTGATAACTAAGTGCGGCAAGTAAGCGCCAGTCTAGGCTGCCCGCATACTGCTCAAACCAAGGTCTGTATGTGGGGAGTGTTTCTTTTATAGCCTCTATGTATGCAAGCGTATTAACGTAGTTGAATTGGCGTACGTGTCCAAAGTACTTTTCTTCAAGCACATACAATTGGTTGCTTTGCTTTACCTCACCAAAAAAAGGCACTAGCAATGCATAAAGTGAGTCATCTTTTGATTTATTCAGTATCCAGGCTATGGGGTCATTTCGGGTAACTGAAAAGCCAATACTTAAATTTGGGTGGTAACGTCTAAATAGTGAAAGCGTGTGTGAGTCGGCGAGGGTGTAGTCTATTTCGCCATCAATAACGGCTTGTAAAAGCTCCTCTTCGTCGAGCTCTTCGGTTTCTTGCCAGGTTAAATCTGGGTTGCTCTTTTTTATTTTTTGTAAGGTTAAAGAGTGGCTACTTTTGGCTATAACGGTAAAGTTTCCATCCAGGTCGTCAAATTCACGTGGGCGAACTCGACCCTGTTTATAAACCAACTTTTGGCTAATTGTTCTGTAAGTGGGGCCATAGCGGTATTGTTGTGCACGTACTTTGTTGTAGGTAAGGCCTGAGGCTATTATATCTAAGTCACCACTTTCAAGGCGCTCAAACATATCGGATAAATTAAAAAACGGCACTATTTCTAGCTCAACACCCAGGTAGTCGGCAAAGGCTTGCGAAAGCTCGTATTCAAAGCCTTGCTCGCCCTGCACTGCTTGGTAGTAGTTGCTGGCACTGGCAAGCGTACCTACACGTATTTTATTTTGTGCTTTAATTTGGGCAAGTTGAGTTTGTTGCTCCTGCATATTACAGGCGCACAACAACATAACTAAAGTGATGATAATTATTAGCTTTTCTTTCAACATTAACCGCCCCATAAAGCTCATACCCCGTTATACCAAAACTTCACTATGGCGTCACTTAGCGTTTAGCTTTTATTGGTAATTTTGCAGCTGTTTATATAAATAAAAAGTTAATTTTCTGAAAAGCGCAATTTGGAGTTAAAACTGAGTGCTACTTAGACTATAATGCCCGCCTAAAATATCGTTCAATCCCTAACCCCGGATGAAATTATCTATGTTGATCCTTCGTGGTGCACCAGCACTTTCAGAGTTCAGAGTTAATAAAATTTTAGCGCGTTGCAAACTATCGCAACTTCCAGTCACCAATGTATATGCCGAGTATGCACATTTTGCCGATTTAACCTCGCCTTTGAGTGTTGATGAGCAAACTAAGCTTGAAAAGCTACTTACTTATGGCCCAACTATTGCCGAGCATACCCCAGCTGGCACACTTATTTTAGTTACACCTCGCCCTGGCACCATTTCACCATGGGCATCTAAAGCAACCGACATAGCACATAACTGTGGTCTTAAACAGGTTCACCGTGTTGAGCGCGGTATTGCTTATTACGTAGAAGGTGAGCTAAGTGCAGAGCAACTTGCGCAGGTAGCGGCTTTATTACACGACCGTATGACTGAGGCAACGCATAGCGAGCTTGCTTCGGCAGCACAATTATTCCGTAACGACTCGCCTCGTGAAATGTCATCAGTTGACATTTTAGGTGGTGGACGCGAAGCATTAGCTGCTGCAAACGTTGAACAAGGTTTTGCGCTTGCTGATGACGAGATTGACTACCTAGTAGAAAACTTTAAAAAGTTAGGCCGTAACCCTAACGACATAGAGTTATTTATGTTTGCCCAAGCAAACTCAGAGCATTGTCGTCATAAAATATTTAACGCTGATTGGACAATTGATGGTATTGAGCAGCCTAAATCACTGTTTAAAATGATCAAAAATACATTTGAGCACAACCCTGAAAATGTACTGTCGGCGTACAAAGATAACGCAGCAGTAATGAAGGGCTCAAAAGCGGGTCGCTTTTTCCCGAATGCGCAAGGTGAATATGCGTATCATCAAGAAGACATAGAAATTTTAATGAAGGTAGAAACCCATAACCACCCAACAGCGATTGCACCATTTTCTGGTGCGGCTACAGGCTCGGGTGGTGAAATTCGTGATGAAGGCGCAACGGGCCGCGGCTCTAAGCCAAAAGCGGGTTTAGTTGGTTTTACGGTTTCTAACTTACGTATTCCGGATTACGAGCAACCGTGGGAGAGCGACTTTGGAAAGCCTAACCGTATCGTAAATGCCCTTGATATTATGATGGACGGTCCTTTAGGTGGCGCGGCATTTAATAACGAGTTTGGCCGTCCTAACTTATTAGGGTACTTCCGTACCTACGAAGAAAAAGTAACAAGCCACAACGGTGAAGAGGTGCGCGGTTACCACAAGCCTATTATGCTTGCCGGTGGTTTAGGTAATATTCGTGCTGATCATGTGCAAAAAGGGAATATTCCAGTAGGTGCAAAACTTATTGCACTAGGTGGCCCTGCAATGAATATTGGCTTAGGCGGCGGTGCTGCATCAAGCATGGCATCGGGTCAATCTAACGAAGACTTAGATTTTGCATCTGTACAGCGTGAAAACCCAGAGATGGAACGCCGTTGCCAAGAAGTGATTGATAAGTGTTGGCAACTAGGGGATAAAAACCCAATTGCCTTTATTCACGATGTAGGCGCCGGTGGCTTATCTAATGCATTCCCTGAGCTTGTAGATGATGGTGGCCGTGGTGGTAAATTCCAACTACGTGATATTCCTAACGATGAGCCGGGCATGGCCCCGCACGAAATTTGGTGTAACGAATCGCAAGAACGTTATGTGTTGGCTGTTGCTGTTGAAGACTTTGATCGCTTTGAAGCCATTTGTAAGCGCGAACGTGCGCAGTACGCAGTAATAGGTGAAGCCACAGAAGAGCGCCACTTAACTGTTGCCGACAGTCACTTTGATAACAGCCCTGTTGATTTACCGCTTGATGTATTACTAGGTAAAGCACCTAAAATGCATCGTGATGTAACTTCAAAGCAAGTTACCGGCAAGGCAATTGATGCAGAGTCAATTGATATAGCACAGGCGGCTCAGCGTTTATTACGCTTACCGACAATTGCAGAAAAAACATTCTTAATTACCATTGGCGATCGCTCGGTTACCGGTTTAGTAGCACGGGATCAAATGGTGGGTCCTTGGCAAGTACCTGTGGCTAACTGTGCAGTTACCGCAGCAACGTACGACACTTACCACGGTGAAGCGATGTCACTGGGTGAGCGCACGCCGGCTGCACTATTAAACTACGGTGCATCGGCACGTTTAGCTGTGGCAGAGTCACTAACCAATATTGCCTGTGCCAACATTGGCAGCCTTGAGAACATTAAGCTTTCGGCTAACTGGATGGCTGCAGCCGGTCATCCAGGTGAAGATGCAGGCCTTTATGAAGCTGTAAAAGCGGTAGGCGAAGAGCTTTGTCCTGCGCTTGGTTTAACTATACCTGTAGGTAAAGACTCTATGTCGATGAAAACGACATGGAAAAACGAGGATGATGCAACTGAGCAATCGGTAACGTCGCCCTTGTCACTTATTATTACTGCCTTTGGCCGTGTTGACGACGTGCGTAAAACAGTGACTCCGCAGTTACGTACTGATAAAGGCGATACATCGCTTATTTTAGTTGACTTAGGTGCAGGTAAAAACCGAATGGGTGCATCAAGCCTTGCACAAGTTTACAAGCAGCTTGGTGATGTTACGCCAGATGTTGACAGCCCTGAGCTACTTAAAGGCTTTTTCAATGCCATGCAAGCACTTGTCGCGGATAGCAAGCTACTTGCTTATCATGACCGCTCAGACGGTGGTTTATTTACTACCATAACTGAAATGGCATTTGCAGGGCACACCGGAGTGACTGTTGATTTAGCTGGTTTAACAGGGACAGACCTAGAAGCACTATATAACGAAGAGCTTGGCGCGGTAATTCAAGTTGCTAACAGCGATTTAGAGGCCGTAAATGCTGTATTTGAGCAACATGGTGTGGCTGCAATTAGCCACGTGATTGGCTCGCTTAATAGTGACGATAGCATTGTGTTTAACCGTGGTGAGCAAACAGTGCTTAATCATACTCGTACTGAGCTTCGTACAATTTGGGCCGAAACAACGTACCAAATGCAAGCACGTCGTGATAACCCTGATTGTGCAAAGCAGGAGTTTGATGCCAAGTTTGATGCAAAAGATCCAGGCTTAAACGTAAAACTTAACTTTGATTTAAACGAAGATATAGCCGCGCCGTTCATTGCAACGGGCGCTAAGCCGCAAATGGCTATTTTACGTGAGCAAGGCGTTAACTCGCATTTAGAAATGGCTGCTGCGTTTAACCGTGCTGGTTTTGCCGCTGTTGATGTACACATGAGCGATATCCTCGAAGGACGTTTAACCCTTGAGCAATTTAAAGGCTTAGTGGCATGTGGCGGTTTCTCTTACGGTGACGTATTAGGTGCCGGTGAAGGCTGGGCTAAGTCTATATTGTTTAACGATATGGCACGCGATCAGTTTAAAAACTTCTTCCACCGTGAAGACACCTTTAGCTTAGGTGTGTGTAATGGTTGTCAAATGTTATCAACGTTGAAAGAGTTAATTCCGGGGACTGAGCATTGGCCACGTTTTGTAACAAATAAGTCAGAGCGTTTTGAAGCACGCTTTAGCTTAGTTGAAATACAAGAAAGCCCGTCAGTGTTCTTTAATGGCATGGCTGGGTCGCGTATGCCAATTGCTGTATCACATGGTGAAGGCCATGCTGAGTTTGCAAATGATGCTGCCACTCAAGCTGCGCTTGACAGCGGCACTGTTGCGGTTAAATTTGTAGATAACTACGGTAACCCGACAATGCAATACCCGGCTAACCCAAATGGTTCACCAGAAGGTATTACCGGTATTACCTCTACTGATGGCCGTGCCACTGTAATGATGCCGCACCCTGAGCGTGTATTCCGCACTGTTGCTAACTCGTGGCACCCAGATGAGTGGAAAGAGGATAGCCCGTGGATGCGTATGTTCCGCAATGCACGTAAAAATGTAGGTTAAAAACGACATATACAAGTTAGATTCATAATCTAGCTGTACAATAAAAAAGGCTGCACTGTGCAGCCTTTTTTGATTGCGTAGATTTAAAATTACGATAGTTTGTAAGGTATGAATAAAAGCTTATAAGGATAGTATGTTAAAGCGCGTTAGTTTAATTATAGGTGCTGTATTGCTAAGTATAGTTTTGCTTGGCTATGTATTTCGTTTGCCACTATTGCAATGGGCTGTAGCACCTGCGCTTGAAAAAGCAGGCGTTACTTTAAGTTGTCTAGACTTTTCGCTTACGAGTAAATTAAATGTGTACGTACAAAAAGCGTGTTTAAGTTATCAAAATCAAGAACTTGTTGTTACAGGCATTACCGCAAATACTCGCCATGTTGAAATTAAGCAAGCGGCGCTTAATGTCAATCCGTTTCCACAAAGTGATAAAGAAAGCAGCCCTGCAACAATTTTAGATTTAGCCCTTCCTGAAAAAAGGCCAACAATTACAGTTGAGCAACTAAGTATAAACAGTGCGCTTTTAAAGCGCCCGCTTGTGCTAAATATTACCGAGCCTAAGCTTAACCACTTTGTAGTCAATGGTGATTTAAACGCAAGTGCAACGCTTTACAATAATAAGGTACAAGGGCAGCTTAAAGTTAATGATGAATTACTTAAACAGTTACTTAAAACCGATAACGCGTTATTAAATGGGCTTAGCTTTGATTCAGCGCAGGCATTTAGCTTTAACGGAGTAGAGGCAAGCCTTACTGGTGAATTACAAGCCCAGTATGACTATAAAATACAAAGCTGTGATATAACAAACAGCTCAAAAGGTGTGCTAAGTGCTACCTATCATTTAAATAACCAAAACCTTGAGCTTGACCCAAGCACGCTTAAAAACAATGTAAAACTTAGTAATAACTGCCAAACTCTTATTCCTGAAAGTGCCTACAAGTCATTTGCTGTAAAGCAGCTACCACTTAATTGGCAATGGGCTTTAGCTAAACCAATTAGTGCTGAACATAACACTCTATCTTTACCGTTAATAACGCTCAAAAGCGCAGAGCAAGCCAAGCAAAATATAGATATAACGTTTACAGATACGTTTATAAATACGGCTGCGCCATTACAAAGTGCGCGCACGCAGCTTAAAGCGCAGCTACACACTGATGATATAAAGGCTGTAGTGCTAAATACGCAGCTTGAAAATGAACAACTAAGTGGCAATTACGATATTGCGCTTACTGCTTTGCCTGAATTTTTACCGGCTGAGGCTAATAATGTAAAAGCCGCAGGGGATTTTACAGTTACTCAGATTATTGACTTTAAGCCCGTAGGTAACGCACGTATTGAACTTAGCTTTGATAGCGCAGCTGCTTATGGCAATGCTCTTACCGGGTACACAGGTAACCTTAAAGCAAGTATGAACGAAGAGTTCGATGCAAAAGTAACGCTTAAAAGTAAGCTTAATAGCGTGCAATACAACGAATATAAACTTACCGGTATTAATAACGCCCTTAGTGCCAGGGCAAACTTAGGTGTGGGTGAGTTATTTGCTCACTTAAATGCAAGCACTCAAATAAACACACTGACAAGCCCAAATGTCGATTTAAATACTATAAACGTAACCTCCACAGGGCTGCAAAGTCGCGCGCTTCAAGCGTCGCATCATTTACTTATTAATGGTGTTGAGCTGGTCGCTAATCACCATGTTTCAAAAGTAGCGCATCCGTTTGAAGTGATTATACCGCAGCAAAGTGTGCTTTCGTTAAATTCGATTATTAGCCAATTTGAGCCATTAGCTCAACTCACTCAAGGCGAGTTTGGCGGGCGTATTAGTGGCGATGTTAATTTACAAAAAGCCGATTTTAATTTAACCGTTGGTGATACCAGCGCGCTTTACAACGATTACTTAGCTAATCAGTTTAGTACGCAATTTAGTGGGCAGTACGATTCAGGGCAGCTTAATATTGCCCCTACTACCTTTAACGTTAATGAATTAAGAGCGGGCGTGGTAGTTAATAATATTAATGGCAAAATAGAAGTGGTAAATAATAGTGCGCAAGCCTTTAATGTAGTTGGCAATGTGTTTGGTGGGGTATTTGAATTAGATAAATACTCGCTTTTAAAACCGCAGCAAACAGCATATGTTACGTTTGAAAATGTTGATGCTAGTAAATTAATAACGCTTGACGATAAGTCGGGTATTACCCTCACTGGTAGGTTAAAAGGGTCGTTGCCATTTTATTTTGATGAAACAGGGGTTGAGGTAAAAAATGGTAGCCTAGTCAACCAAGGCCAAGGTAAGCTTATTATTAGTAATAACGAAGCGTTTGACGCCGTTATGCGCCAGCAACAAGAGTTACAACCTGTACTTGGGCTACTCAAAAACCTTGATATACAAAAGCTTGATAGTACAGTGGTGCTTAAAAGTGATGGCTGGTTAAACTTAGGTGTTAACTTACAAGGTTTTAATGAGCCAGAGCAGCAGCAAGTTAACTTTAATTATAACCACGAAGAAAACGTGTTTACGTTACTAAGAGCGCTTAGGCTGAGCGACGAAATAACACAAAAAGTTGAGCAGCAATATTCTCAAAAAGGAAACTAATGATGAAAAATTCGTTAAGCATTAAGGCAATCATTGCCCTTGCTGCTATTAGCGCATTGAGCGCATGTACACACAGAGTAGAAGTAGCAGCTAAAGAGCCAATAACTATCAACCTTAATGTAAAAGTAGATCATGAAATTCGTGTAAAGGTGGATAAAGAACTCGATACCCTGTTCAGTGACGACAGCGAATTATTTTAGGAGCTAAATGATGACTATAAAAAATAAATTAAGTATTGCCACTTTAATTGGTGCAGTGTGTATGTCGTTTTCGGCGTGGGCGATTAGTTTAGATGATGCTAAAAATCAAGGCTTAGTGGGTGAAGATAGCTCAGGTTACTTAGGGCTTGTTGTACAAAACAGCGAGGCAAAAGCAGTGGTTGAGGAAATTAATGCTAAACGCAAAGCACAGTATTTAAAGCTGGCTAAAAAGAACGACTTATCACTGGCACAAGTCGAAGCACTCGCTGCAGCTAAAACAATCGAAAAGACCAAAAGTGGCCACTATATTGAAGTGAATGGAAACTGGGTTAAAAAGTAGTATTGAATTTGTTACTTTAAAACCGAGCGTTTAGGCGCTCGTTTTTTTTATGTTTGCTAAAAGTTGCTGCCAAAAGTCGATGCCTTTTCGCCTTGCAAGCTTTATATTGTGTTCTGGTATAGATTCAGGCTCATTATAGTTATCAAGCGCTTCGCTCATACTCAGTTCGCGTATTAAATGCAGTGTAGGGTAGGGGGCTCGGTTGGTGTAATTTGCTGCATCATCTTCATCGCTGTCGGCAAATACGTAATCGGGGTGAAAATTAGCAATTTGGTATTTACCTTCAAACCCTTGCGCTACCAGTAAGGCATTGGCTAAATCAACTAAATCTAAAAAGTCTTCAAAATCGCTAAAGCCGTTATCAAACAATATTAATGTGGTTTCACGCTCGGGGTTTTGATCAAGCTGCACACACTGATCTAGCATGTCCATGACAGCGTCATCAATTTTATCTGCTGGGCTAAGCACATAATGAATACAGTTGTTTTCTACTTCTTTACGGGCAAATGGGCAAAAGTTATATTTTACAATAACAGACGATACCCACTCGCGGGTTTGGGTAATTGCTTGATGAGTCATGCTTTTGGCTCTAAATACTGATTTATAAGGGTCAATGTTTTTTCAATGGCGCCTTGGTTTTTTACTACACATTGCTGCGCTTTAATCCCCAAACTTTGGCACGCTTTGGTGTTTTGGCTTAAATTAATTAATTGTTTAGCAAGCTCGTCGGTATTTTCAACAACAACGGCCCCTTTAAGTTTAATTAGCTCAGGGTATACATGGTCAAAATTATATGTATGTGGGCCTGTAATAACACCAACTGAAAAAGCAGCAGCTTCAAGTGGGTTGTGCCCGCCGCGGCGAATTAAACTGCCGCCTATGTAACTTACATTCGCTGCGCCATATAAACACTGTAGCTCGCCCAATGTATCAGCTAATAGCACGTGCTCGTTTTGATAGTTATTGTTGCTGCGACGACTAAAACTAAGGGCACTTTGAGCTAACGTGTCGGCCACTTTATCAAACTGTTCAGGGTGGCGCGGTGCAATAATTAAAAGGGCATTAGGGTATTTTTTTAATAGCTGCTGATGTGCGTTTAATATCATTTCATGTTCAAGCGGGTGGGTAGAGCCTGCCACCCATACAAAACGTTCTTTGGTTTTATACTCGGTTTTAAGATTTGCAATTTTAGTTAGTTGCTCATTGCGTGGTGTAATGTCGAACTTTATTGAGCCTGTAACATGGCTTTTAGAAGAAGGTAAACCAAGTTCAATAAACCGCTTAGCATCATTTTTATTATGACTTGCAAGCACTGAAATTGAACGCATAATTATTTGCGTTAACCCTGCCACCTTTTGATACCCCTGTTGCGATTTTTCGCTTAGTCGAGCATTAAGCACCAATACCGGAATATTTTTTTTATGGCTTATGGCCATTAAGTTAGGCCACAGCTCAGTTTCTAAAATACACAGTGCTTGTGGGTTTATACGCTTTAAAAATCGAGCGCTTGAACCTGCAAAGTCAATAGGTAAATAACAAGATGCCACGGTATGTTTAAATTGTTCGCTAATTTGCGCACGCCCGGTAGGGGTATTGCAGGTAATAAGTATATTAAGCTGCGGGTGTTGTTTTTGCAGTGCTTTAATAAGTGGCGCTGCTGCAAGCACCTCACCTACAGAAGCGCAGTGGAACACAACCGGTTTAGCGCTATTATTAAATAAGTGTTTGCTAATAAAACCAAAGCGCTCTTTAAAGTGTGCGCGGTAGCCTTTATTTTTTTTACCTCTTAGTACATATAAGTAAAATACAATCAGTGGGCTAATTAAAATTAAAGCGAGTGAGTAAAAAATGCGTGCCATACTGAACTTTTATTAAGGTAAGTGGCGCTAGTTTAACGCGAAAGTGATAATTTCTGAACATGTGAAGCACTAAATTATAATTCAGTTCAGCTATATTCCCATAAAATACACACAACTAAATAAAACTATGGAATAATGGATTTAATTTTTTCCTGCCATTTCAGTTCCTAGAGGAATTTTTCATGTCAATTATCGATTCTGTGGCAACAAGCTACGTTGAAAGTTTAAACCGTCATCAAGCCTTATTTGAAACGATGGAGGCTTATCATCAAGAGTCTATGCAATTATTAGAAGCGTGCCACAGTGCATTGCAAGCTGGTGGTAAGGTTATTTGGTTTGGTAACGGTGGCAGTGCAGCTGATGCGCAGCATTTAGCCGCTGAGTTTGTAGTGCGTTATAAATTAGAGCGTGGCCCATTAGCTTCTATCGCACTCACTACAGATACCTCAATCCTGACTGCGCACAGTAACGATTACCACTTTGATACGGTATTTGAGCGCCAAGTTCAGGCTTTATG
Organism: Pseudoalteromonas sp. P1-25; assembly: GCF_001401805.1. Lineage (GTDB taxonomy): Bacteria > Pseudomonadota > Gammaproteobacteria > Enterobacterales > Alteromonadaceae > Pseudoalteromonas. The sequence continues at coordinate 144,524 of NZ_LKDW01000006.1, read as the reverse complement.
TAAACCTGAGGATTTAGTGATTGGTTTAACAACCTCAGGTACCAGCGCCAATATTAATCTAGCGCTTGAAGCAGCCAACAAAATTGGTGCATTTACAGTTGCCCTAACTGGGCGAGAAGGCGGTAAGGTTAAAGATATTGCAAAGCTGCCCATTATTATTAAAAACGATGAAACAGCCCGTATCCAAGAGGCACATATGTTTATTGGTCATTGGTTGTGTGAAGCCATCGATATGGTTGTTGCGGAGCAGCAGTAATGGATTTATCGCTATTAAAAAACTTATCTAAAGCGCGTATTTTAGTTGTCGGTGATGTTATGCTAGACCGTTACTGGTATGGCGATACAGGACGTATTTCGCCTGAGGCACCGGTACCGGTTGTAAAAGTAAGTAAGTTTGAAGATAAAGCGGGTGGCGCTGCCAATGTGGCAAAAAACATTGCTAGACTTGATGCAAAAGTAGGGCTACTTGGTTTAATTGGTGAAGATGAAAGCGGGCAAATTTTAGAAACCATTTTAAAAGGTGAGAAAATAAGTTCTCAACTTGTGAGTGTTTGTGATTTACCGACTATTTCTAAAATGCGTGTTATTAGCCGCCATCAACAACTTGTGCGCCTAGATTTAGAAGAAACCTTTAGCGAGCAGCATAGCCAGCTGTTATTAAACCGCTTAGAGCTAGTACTTGATGAATACGACTTTGTGGTATTTTCCGATTACAGCAAAGGCTCGTTAAGCTTAATTAAGGAGATGGTGAGCGTTGCTAAAGCCGCAGGTAAAACTGTACTGATTGATCCTAAGTCGCCCGATTTACACTTATACGAAGGCGCAGACTACATTACCCCAAATTTACATGAATTCAATTTAGCAGGTGGTAAAACAGGCTCTGAAGAAATTTTAGCGCAAAGCGCCCGTGAACTAATTAGCAAAAATGGTATTAAATCCATGCTACTTACACGCTCAGAGCAGGGAATGTCATTAATTAATGCCGATGAAAAACATGACTTTGCGGCTCAGCAGTTAGAAGTAAGCGATGTAACTGGCGCAGGCGATACTGTTATAGCCACGCTTGCCGTGATGCTCGGTGCAGGTATGGCCCCCAAAGATGCGGTAGAAATTGCTAACTTAGCGGCAGGCATTGTAGTAAGTAAATTGGGTGCGGCAACAGTGTCACCAGAAGAGCTAAGCCAAAAGCTTGGCCAATACTTACACACCAATGGCGAGCACTACCAAACGCCGTTTGACGATGTACTGCAACATATTGAATTTGCTAAGCAAAACGGCGAAACGATAGTGTTTACCAATGGCTGTTTTGATATTTTACACGCAGGCCACGTACGCTATTTAGCACAAGCCAAAGCGCGCGGGGATAGGCTCGTTGTGGGGCTAAACAATGATGATTCAATTACGCGTTTAAAAGGCCCTGAACGCCCGATAAACCCACTTGATGAGCGCGCAATGGTGTTAAGTGCACTTGCCTCTGTTGATTGGGTCATTCCCTTTGGCAGCGAGGATGAAAAAGACACACCGGCTAAATTAATCGAGCAAATAAGCCCCGATATTTTAGTTAAAGGGGGGGATTACACTGTAGAGCAAATAGCAGGGGCTGATCATGTGCTACGCCATGGCGGTAAAGTAGAAGTGCTGACATTTTTAGATGGTTGTTCTACATCTAAAGTAATTAGAAAAATTAAGCAATAACATTTGCTTAGCGAACAAAAAAGGGTTGAAAACTGCGTTTTCAACCCTTTTTTGTTCTAAATACTAACTTCTAAATGCTATTTTTAAATATAGGGTTTAAAAGTTATATTCGTATTTAGCAAACGCTGATGTGTCGTTTTCAGCGCCATCATTGTTTGATGCAAAAGCACCGAGCGTTAAGCGCCCACCCATTGCAAGTTGTCTGTAACGAAGCTCAACTTGTTTTGAGTTATAACCAGTTTTGGTAATTGTATTACCTAAGTCTGGGTTGTTAGGGTAGCGATCGCGATTATCGCTGTTGTAATCAACGCTACGCAGCTTTACTTGCCAGTCATCGCCATTTGAAAGTTGGCCAAGTAGTGTTAACACGACTGACTGTGCATCGTTATCATAGGTTGAGCCAATAGTGCGACCATGGTAACGATAGCCCGAATTATAATCTGAGTGTTCGTAGTAGCAGTTTTCATTGGTTGACTCGGCCGAGCACGATACACCTGTGTCTATGTATTCAACGTTAACGAGCACATTTTGATTGTAAATGCGCTGCGTAGTTTGTACGCCAAATAAGTATGCTCTGTCGGCTGGTTTAAATTGCGAGCTGGCATCTTCGCCAATTGTACTTGCGTAAATGGCATAAGGATGACTAAATAAAGTGTCAGACCAACGCACATCTATGCCAGCAAGCTGATTACCGATTTTAGACTCTAGGGAACTATCGCAATTTTCATTGCCATCAATACAATTTGTTTGCCCAGTAATTACATCAATAAAATCACCTGCCGAGCTTGGTTGGCCTTCGCCAGCCCACTGTGCAGACCAACTTAAAGCAACTTCAAGCTGTTGAATTGGGCGAAAGTTAACACGGCTACTCCAAAGTAATGCATCAGGAATAACGCGGGTTGATTCTAGCTTTGCCATTTGCGCGGTAAAGCTCCATTGGCCAAGCCAACTTAACCAAGGCGTTTCAAACGCTGTGCTTTGCTCACGGGTTACACTCAGTGCTGGCAGTGGCTTTGCATTACCTGACATAATTAAGCTGTTATCAACACCCGGGCCCCAAAACTGCTCTACGGCACCGGCTCTAAAAATCCAATTGCCTAAGCGGTAGGCTAAGTAGCTATCGTCAAATGAGGTATCGTTACACTCTTCAAGCGCCTGTTCGTTAGTGGCTATATCATTGGTCGTTTTGCCATCAACTAAGCATTGTTTACCATCGTTTCGGTAATTAACGGCTACCTTTGCTGCAAAATTATCGCCAAGGTAAGCGTAGGCCGCAGAAAGCTCAGACTCCTGTGTGTTGGTTGCTCCAAAGCTGGTGGCTATAATTGGGTCTGATGCAGCAAACGCTGAGAGTTGTACACTGTGCGAGCTACTGTTTTCTGACTTATAACGATGTTTTACACGAAGTAATGCATCTTGCAGGCTAGGAGATAAAAGTTCAAGCTTGCTCGATTCTAACTCCCCAATAAAACTTTTCCACATTAGCGGGTAGGTGGTTACAGGCGCTAAAATAACACCGGCATCAGCCAGCTGTTGTATATCGGCTCTGAGTCCGTAATCGTCTGGCTTTACCCAGGGCTCTGCCGTTACTGATGCGCTCATAGCGCAAAAAAGAGAAGAAAGTAGAAAAATTCTGTTTCGCAAAGTTCAGATCCTTGTGATTAAGATTGCGGCTAAGTTTACCAATCTAGCAAGGCTATTGCAGTAAATAATCTATTTTATGGCGTTAAATTTGTGTATAAAAATGTAACCTAGCTATCGTAAAAACAATGGGATTGGTATACTGCTGCGCAAATAGGAAATAGAGAATGCAATGAGCAACAAACGACTTTTATTCATACCCGTATCATCGCCACAAGGAATAGGCGAATACATGCGCTCGTTGTTGCTAGCTCAAAGCTTAGAAAGTGAATGCCCAGGTTCACTTAGTATCCATTTTGTTTTAAATAAACACACGGCCTACGCTAAAAACTGCCCATTTGATGCCACCTTGCTTGAGCGCTCTGCAACTAAAGAGCGCGATAAAGTGTGTGAAGTTATCGCTGATTTTAAACCTGACATTGTTATATTTGACTGTGCAGGGCGCGCAGCTCACATGAAAGCGGCCAAAAAAGTGGGCGCCAAAGTGGTGTTTATTTCTCAACATGCCAAAAAAAGAGCGAAAGGGTTAAAGCTTAACCGTATTAATTTAATTGATAGCCATTGGGTGGTACAGCCCGATTATTGCATTGAACCTCTGAGCTGGGCTGAAAGAGCTAAAATAGATATGTTTTCTTTGGCTATGCCTAAAAATGTGGGCCCTTACATAGCATTTTCATCAGCGTGCGATACCAAACAGGTGTTAAAAAAATATCAGCTTGATGAACAAGGCTACTTTATTGTGAGTGCAGGCTCTGGCGGTCATATGCTAGATAACCAAAACTGTGCAGATGTATTTTTTGCCGCCGCAGAGCAGGTTTCATTACAAACAGGGTTAAAAGCAGTGGTGGTATTTGGCCCTAACTATAATAAAGCGTTGCCAGTATCAAATGCGGTTTTAAATTTAAATACGTTAGAAAATAGTGAGTTTTTGTCGCTTATGGAACAAGCAAAGTTTGCACTGTTAAGTGCTGGCGATACCCTATTGCAAGCCATTGCGGTTAAAACACCTGTTGTAGCCTGTGCTATTTCAAAAGATCAAACACAACGCTTAGCAAGTTGCACCACAACCGGTGTGGTAATTAAAGCGAACTTTGAAATTCAAGACATAGTAAATAAAGTCAGTGCTTTGCTAATAGAGCCTGATTTTAACCAGCTATTAGAAAAATACGCTTTGCTTGAAAGCACGCATAGCTATGAAGAAATAACGCAAGGGGTTAAAAGCATGCTAATGGTTGCCGATAGATGAATATAGTGATTGTAATAGATTCATTAGCGGGTGGCGGCGCCGAAAAAGTGATGTTAACCCTTGCTCAGCAGTTAATAAAAGCGCATAGCGTGACTATTTTATCGTTGGCTAATAAATATGAATACACTATCCCTGCGTGTATTAAGGTTGAAAGTTTATTCACCGATAAAGCCACTAAAGTGGATCGTTTTTGGAAAATAAATAAAAGTGTAGCAAAGCTAGAAGCGTGGTTTAATAAAAAACAAAAACAAACTGGCCCCATAGATTTAGTACTTAGCAATTTAGATAGAAGCAATAACTTATTGGCTAAAAGCCAGATTAAAAATGTTCACTTTGTTATGCATAACTCTGTTAATGCAGAGCTTGCTAGGCAAAAAAAATTAGGCCCGCTATCTTATCACTACCTTAAAAAGTCAAAGCAAAACTTAAACGGAAAATCTTTGGTGTGCGTGTCTAAAGGGGTAGAGCACGAAATTACTCAAGGGCGTTTAATTAGCCCAAGCGCCATCACCACTATTTATAATCCCTTTAATTTAGAAGATATAAAGCGGCTCTCAAATGAGGTGAATGCGCAAATTCCGCAATCGCCGTATATTATTCATGTAGGGCGGTTAGCTAAACAAAAGCGCCATGATATTTTATTTGCGGCATTTGCAAAGCTTGATAAAAAATACAAATTAGTCCTTCTATGCAATAAGCCTAGTAAAGCATTTAAGCTTGCCAAAGCGCATGGTATTGAGGAGCAACTTATAGTGCCTGGGTTTGAACAAAATCCGTATAACTGGATAAAGCAGGCCGAGGCGTTAGTTTTAAGCTCTGATTTTGAAGGGCTCCCCACTGTGTTAATTGAGGCACTCGCTGTGGGTACGCCAGTGGTAAGTACTAACTGCACGTTTGGGCCGAGTGAAATTTTAACAAACGACTTAGCCAAATATTTAGCGCCGGTAGGGAATAGCGATGAGCTAGCAGCTAAAATTGAGCTGGTTTTAAACACTAAGCCTAATGTAGCTAATGCCGATATTTTACAAAAGGTAACGGCCGACCAAGTTGCTAAGCAATACCTAGCTTTGTGTGGTTAACTGGCTTTTATAAAGCGTTAATAATGTTTGCCAGTCATTATCTTGCCAATAAAATGCGTTGTTGCGTCCTTGCTCTTTTAAAAATGAGCGCTCTAAACGAGCCATATTACTTTGTTGCCACTGTTTATTTAATGGTTTTATTTCACCGCGATCAAAGTCGATAATATAAACGTCACCCGTTTCATTAAATAAAATATTATTTATATTTAAATCCGCGTGATACACGCCTTTTGAGTGAAAGAGAGCCACAGTACTGGCAATGCGCTTGAGCTCATCTTCTGTTAGTGGGCGTTCAATTAAGATATCGAGCAGGCTTTTAGCCCCTTTTATAGCCTCAGTAATTATATCACCACGATAAATTAAGCCTGTGGTTGTTACTTTAGCGGCAATGGGTTTTGGCACATTTAAACCAAGCTCAATAAGCGTTATCATTAAGCTGAACTCTTTATACACGCGGGTGCTTTCAAGGCCAGGGTAAAGGTATTGATCGCTTAATAACTTACCCACTAAACCACCTCGCCAGTAGTGTCTAAGTACAGCGGTTAAATTATCGTGTTTAAAAAACCAGGCTGTGGCACGGCCTTTTTTAGCGCCGACTATTTTATTTTGTTGTTGCCAGTAATCTGCATCAAACCAATTTAAATTAACCTCGTTAGTATAATCGGGGTGGCTTAAAATAGTGTGTTTGCCTTGCGTTAGTGTTTTAAACATAGCTCGTTAAAGTAATTCAATAATACGTGTATATTAACGTGTTTTATAGCGCAGCATAAGTGCTTGCATTAGCGCGAGTATAATTTAAGATCGCAGTCTATTATTTAAAGCCAAATGGAACGCATGACTCAAGTGCCTAATTACTCCTCAATTTGTATTTTAAGACTCTCTGCCATTGGTGATGTTTGTCATGCTGTTAGTGCTGTACAAGCGATTCAAAAAACACACCCCAATGCAAAAATAACCTGGGTTATGGGCAAAGTAGAGGCTATGTTGCTTGCCGACTTACCTGGGGTTGAGCTGGTGGTTTTTGATAAAAAACAAGGTAAAGATGCACTTAAAAAATTAAAACATTCTTTTAAAGGGCAACAGTTTGATGTGCTACTTAATATGCAAGTTGCATTAAGAGCTGGCTTTGTTGCGCGCTGTATTCCGGCTAAAGTGAAAATAGGCTTTGATTGGGCTCGTTCAAAAGAATTACACAGCTTGTTTATAAATAAACGAATAGCCCCACAAAAAGAAGCGCATGTGTTAGAGGGGTTTAAAGGCTTTGCGCAGGCCATTGGTGTTAAAAACTATTCACCTACCTGGGATATGCCTTATACCTTAGCGGATGAGAGAAAAGCAGATGAGTTGTTAGGGCCTGCGTATTTGTCAGGTAAACTATTGGTGATATCGCCTGCGGCCAGTAAAGCCCAGCGCAACTGGCTGCCTGAGCGCTACGCAGCGCTTGCTGATTACGCGCATGATCAGGGCTTTAACGTGGTACTAACGGGCGGCCCAACTGAGCTTGAGATTAATTTAGCTAACCAAATTATAAAACACAGTCACTGCACTATTTTAAACTTAGTAGGTAAAACAAAACTTAAAGAGCTGCTATGTGTGCTTAAGCGCGCTGATATAGTACTCGCTCCCGATACTGGCCCTGCACATATGGCGGTAACGGTAAGTACGCCGGTTATTGGTTTATATGCGCATTCTAATCCTGCACGTACAGGCCCTTATTTATATCAAGACTATGTAGTTGAGGTATATCATCAAAACTTGCTAAAGCAAACGGGTAAAACAGCGCAACAATTGCCTTGGGGGACGCGCGTTAAGGGCGATGACTTAATGAGCCAAATAACCGTAGACAGTGTTAAAGCTATGTTTGACCATGTGGTACAAAAAGAGTTTATCAAATGAGTGTACAAGAAAAAAACAAAGCGCTTTTTTTAGACCGCGATGGCGTGGTAAATATTGATCATGGCTATGTATATCAAAGTGAAAAATTTGAATTCATAGAGGGTGTGTTTAGTGCCTGTAAAGCATTTTATGATGCAGGTTATAAAATTATTATAGTGACTAATCAATCGGGAATAGGCCGTGGTTACTACACTGAAGAAGACTTCTTAGCCTTAACACAGTGGATGAAAACTCAATTTAGTGAGCATAATATTAAAATTACAGATGTGTACTTTTGCCCGCACCACCCCAAAAAAGCGCTAGCGCAATATTTAAAACAATGTCAGTGCAGAAAACCAGCGCCAGGTATGCTGTTACAAGCTATGCAAGAGCATAGTGTTCACCCTTCTAGCAGTGTTATGGTAGGGGATAAACTCAGCGATATGCAAGCGGCAGAAAAAGCACATATTGCAACGCGCGTTCTGGTGCGTTCAGGCCAGCATATAGATGAAAGTGCCAAGCAACATGCTGATCTCGTGATTAACTCGATACGTGATTTACCGACAGTTATCACTCTTTAGATTGAGCCTTCTTGTTCATCTGTAAAGTGGCAGGAATTCCTGCCAATTCGGGTGTTTGCGATGAACTGCAAACCGTGCATTTTACGCGTTAAACTTTTACAATACATCCCATCATAAACAGTGGCTTTAATGTTGTTGTTTACCCGTTCATTTAATTGGAGACTACAGATGAGAGCATCTGCTTTTTTTAGCCAACTACAAGAGCAAATCGAAGACGTTAAAGCGCAAGGTTTGTATAAAAGTGAGCGTATTATTACCTCGCAGCAACAAGCTCAGATAGAGGTTGCGTCTGGCGATAAAGTTATTAATTTTTGTGCTAACAACTACTTAGGTTTAGCAAATAGCCCAGAATTAATTAAAGCTGCGCAAGATGGTTTAGACGACCATGGCTTTGGTGTTGCCTCAGTACGTTTTATCTGTGGCACGCAAGATATCCATAAAACACTAGAGCAAAAAATTAGTGAGTTTTTAGAAACCGAAGACACCATTTTATATTCGTCTTGTTTTGATGCTAACGCGGGCCTATTTGAAACTATTTTAGGCGCTGAAGATGCTATTATTTCTGACTCTCTCAATCACGCATCAATTATTGATGGTGTTCGCTTATGTAAAGCTAAACGCTTTCGTTATGCTAATAACGACATGGTGGATCTTGAAAAACAATTAATTGCAGCTGATGAAGCCGGCGCTAAAACAAAATTAATAGCCACCGACGGCGTGTTTTCAATGGATGGTGTAATTTGTAACCTTGAGGCTGTGTGCGATTTAGCTGATAAGTACGATGCATTAGTAATGGTTGATGACTCGCATGCTGTAGGCTTTGTTGGCGAAAATGGTAAAGGCACCCCTGAGTACTGTAATGTGCTTGACCGTGTAGATATTATTACCGGTACGCTAGGTAAGGCGCTGGGCGGTGCATCAGGCGGTTATACATCGGGTAAAAAAGAGATTGTTGAATGGCTGCGTCAGCGTTCTCGTCCTTATTTATTTTCAAATTCCTTAGCGCCTTCAATTGTGACAGCGTCTATTAAAGTGCTCGAAATGCTTGAAAATGGTGGCGAGTTACGCGCTAAACTTTGGTCTAATGCAAAATATTTTCGTGAGCAAATGGAAGCTGCTGGCTTTACTTGTGCGGGTAAAGATCATGCCATTATTCCTGTCATGCTTGGCGATACAAAAGTAGCGTCACTAATGGCAGACAAGCTACTTGCAGAAGGCATTTATGTTACTGGGTTTTCGTTCCCCGTTGTGCCAAAAGGTCAAGCGCGCATTCGTACACAAATCTCTGCTGCACATAGCATTGAACAGCTAGATACCGCTATTGCAGCCTTTACCCGTATTGGTAAAGAAATGGGTGTAATTTAAATTTTTATAAGCCGAGGTCAGTCCTCGGTTTTTAGTTGAGTGTTAACTATGAAAGCATTATCTAAATTAAAAGCAGAGCCGGGTATCTGGATGACAGATGCGCCAAAGCCTGAAGTTGGCCATAACGATTTACTTATTAAAATTCGTAAAACGGCAATTTGCGGCACCGACGTTCATATTTACAAATGGGACGAATGGGCGAGTAAAACTATTCCTACGCCTATGGTTGTTGGCCACGAATACGTAGGTGAAGTGGTTGATATGGGCCAAGAAGTACGCGGCTTTGCAGTGGGTGATCGCGTATCTGGCGAAGGTCATATTACCTGTGGGCATTGTCGCAACTGTCGTGCTGGTCGTGTACATCTATGCCGAAATACCACCGGCGTGGGCGTTAACCGTGAAGGTGCATTTGCAGAGTACTTAGTGATTCCTGCCTTTAATGCGTTTAAAATTCCCGACAATATTTCTGATGAGTTGGCGTCTATTTTTGACCCGTTTGGCAATGCAGTGCACACTGCTTTATCGTTTGATTTAGTAGGCGAAGATGTACTTATTACGGGAGCAGGGCCAATTGGTATTATGGCAGCAGCCGTAGCGAAGCACGTGGGGGCTCGCCATGTTGTGATTACCGATGTTAACGAATACCGTCTTGAGCTTGCGCGTAAAATGGGCGCTACTCGTGCCGTTAACGTTGCCAATGATAAGTTAGAAGATGTAATGAATGACCTGGGCATGACAGAAGGTTTTGATATAGGCCTTGAAATGTCAGGCGTACCAAGCGCATTCAATTCTATGTTAAATAACATGAACCACGGTGGTAAAATTGCCATGTTAGGCATTCCACCTTCAGACATGGCAGTAGATTGGAATCAAGTAATTTTTAAGGGCTTAGTAATAAAAGGTATATATGGCCGCGAGATGTTTGAAACTTGGTACAAAATGGCAAGTTTGATTCAGTCTGGTCTTAATTTAGATCCAATTATTACGCATCAGTATTCTGTAGATGACTTCCAAGCTGGCTTTGATATGATGATCTCAGGTCAGTCAGGAAAAGTAATTTTAAACTGGGATTAATTCTACAAAATTACAAGAAGGGCGGCTGTGGCCGCCTTTTTTTATTTAATTTATAAAGAGATTTTAATGGCTTTTAAACATATATCTATAGAACAAACACATGAGCTACTTGATAAAGAAGACGTAGTAATTGCAGATATACGCGATCCTAACTCGTACCAAGCAGGGCATATCCCTGGCTCTGAAGCGCTTTCAAATGCCAATATAGCTCAATTTATGATGGAAAAAGAGTTTGATCAGCCCATTATTATTGTTTGCTACCACGGTATGAGCTCACAAGGTGCGGCGAGCTACCTAGTCGAGCAGGGTTTTGAAGATGTTTACAGCATGGATGGTGGCTTTACTGCTTGGGAAGCGGCTTACAGCGAGCAAGTAGAGCGATGATTGAATTAGGTAGCTTAAATAACCCACGCGCTGCGCAAGGGTTTATAGACTACTTAAAAAGCCAAGGCTTAGAAGGGCAGTTACACTCACCTGATGGCAGCAATGTGGTTATAAGCGTTAAGCCTGAACATTTTCATCAGGTGCAACCGCTATGGGCTGAGTTTGTACAAAACCCAAATCATCAGCGCTATCAACAAGCCTCTTGGGATGTTGGCAGCACACAATCTGGCTTAACGTACCAAGGGCAGTCGCTTAATTTAGTGGCGCGCTTTAAAGCACTAAGCTGGCTGAATAAAACCGTCAGTATTGTAAGCGTTGCTATTTACTTTGCATTTTTATTGGGTGGTTTTGAGCAAATATACACTGCTTTGCAGTTTAACCCGAGCCAACCACTGAACTGGTTTACGCCGGCACTTGTTCATTTTAGTGCAATGCACATTGTATTTAACCTAATTTGGTGGATGTCGCTTGGCGATAATATTGAAAAACAATGCGGTAAGCTCAGTTTAGTCGGATTATTTGTGGTTACTGCACTGATTAGTAACTGGGCCCAGTTTATAATAGTGGGCCCCAATTTCGGCGGGTTAAGCGGTGTTGTGTATGGGTTATTGGGCTTTTGTTGGATTCACGGCTATTTAAACCCTAAGCAGCCTGCGCTAGTGAGCACAGCGATTGTTGGCTTTATGTTAATTTGGCTAATACTTGGCTTTGCAGATGTTTTATTTGTTGGTATGGCTAATTGGGCACATTTAGGTGGGCTTTTAAGCGGCATGGCTTACGCCGTAACCGCTCATTTATTTAATGCTAAAAAAGCGTGAGCTTAGTGGTATAAGTACTTAGTAAATAATACTTCACGGATAATCTCTTGGCCTGTTTCTTCTTTTAACAGGCTTTTTAATTTTTCAGCACACTTTGCTCTAATTTCTTCACGCCCAGTAAGCGACTTTATTTTTTCTTCAGGCTCTTTTGAGAGTATTTCTACTAATGCATCGCGTAAAAGTGGAGTGTGATGCTCTACAATTGCAATGTCTGCGTTATTGCTAAGCATTAAGTCTATAGTCACGCGTACATAGCCCATTTTCTTACTTGAGGCACCTATGTAATTGGTAATTATATCTGGCTCAAAACCAAAATAACCCACTGTGGATTGTGCTTTTGCCCAGAAGCTAAAACAGCTTAGGCATAGTGCTAAAAAACCTGCGTATACTATTTTTTTCATCTTTAGTGTGTTTCCATTTTCTTAATACAAATAGTTTATACTTAATAGCGCTTAATAAACAGCTTCTACAATTATTTATCGGCAGTAAAACATCACTTTTTCAAATGCTTTGGCAATGTTATCATCGTCTCGGTTTTTATTTTATTGAGCTATTGTGATTACATTTCCGCTTTCTATATCTGCCAATTGGCAATGTGCATCTTTGGTAAATAACTTATCTGAGTTAGAACAAGAGTGGCTATTTGAGCCACATTCGTTAACCGCTAAATTGAAAAGTAATGCACAAAGTTTTAGTGTAAAAGTGCTTAATGAGCAAACTTTTACTTTAAGTGATGCACAGCAGCAATTACTTGGTTCAAACACAAATAAAGCACTTAAGCGTGAGGTGCTTTTATTGTGTGACAATGCACCTATGGTGTATGCCCAAAGCTGGCTGCCAAGTACACAAACAACACTGCATAATATGGGGGCACGCCCTTTAGGCGATGTTATTTTTCAACACCCTGAACTTACCCGCAGCAATATTGAAGTAGGACGCTTTGACTCAGAGCATGCACTGCAGTCACTTGTTAAAGAGTTGAATTTAACCATGCGCCCGTTACTAGGCCGCCGTAGTGTGTTTTCTATTAATGATTACCACTTTTTAGTGTGCGAAGTATTTTTACCCGGAGCCTATTTGTACTCATGAAATTAGCCCCTTTGCAATTACAGCATAGCCCTTTTTATATTCAACTTATGCGCGTTGATAAGCCTATAGGTACATTATTATTACTGTGGCCTACTTATTGGGCGCTATGGCTTGCAAACAATGGTATGCCTAGTCTAGTTAACTTTATTGTATTTACCTTAGGCGTAATTGTTATGCGCAGTGCTGGCTGCGTTATAAATGATTTTGCTGATAGAAAAATAGACGGCTCAGTTAAGCGTACAGCAGGGCGTCCTTTAGCCACCGGACAAGTAAGTGCCGGTGAAGCATTGAGTTTATTTGTATTACTCATAGCCATCGCCTTTGTACTAGTATTGCTGCTTGGCATCAACACTATTTTATTGTCGTTTGGGGCGTTGGCACTGGCTTTTTGCTACCCATTTATGAAACGTTATACGCACCTTCCACAGGTGGTCTTAGGCGCTGCATTTGGTTGGGCAATACCTATGGCATATATGGCATCAATTGACACATTGCCGCTGCAGGCATGGCTGTTATTTACCGCAAATATTTGTTGGACGGTAGCGTACGATACTATGTATGCCATGGTCGACAGGGATGATGATTTAAAAATAGGGGTTAAATCTACTGCTATTTTGTTTGGTAAATACGACCGTCACATTATATTTTTATTAAACGCAAATTTTATAGCGCTGTTGGCACTTATTGGCTTAATTAATCAGCTAGGCTTGGCGTTTGTTGCTGGTTTATGTACTGCCGCTGGGTTACTTATTTATCAGCAAGTGCTTATCCATAAACGTGCGCGTGATGCATGTTTTAAAGCGTTTTTAAATAATCACTATGTTGGATTAGCCATTTTTATTGGCTTGTTCTTGTCATTTGTATTTGCGCGTTAATTTCATCTCAACGTTATTAATTTAACCTCAGCATAGCCACTAGTTGTTGTGGCTATGTTTTTTTATCGTGGCGGGTCAATTACCCCACTTATTGACGCGTTCTTTCTAAACCAGCCAGCAATAGAGTAACGCTCATTAATGGCAGGTAATACCTCGTGTGCAAATCGCTCGCTTTCAAACATAACGAGTGTCCCTGCGGTGGGTTTAATTATTATTTCTATGTGGTTACTTTTTGGTTTGTATATAACAAGCTCGCCACCTTGCTCGGGCGTATTTAAATAAAGTACTGTTGTAAATACGCGGTTAGAACGCCCTTTAAACGCATCTAAGTGCTTTTTATAAAAATCCCCATTTGTATATTTTGCATAATGGCATTCGTAGTCAAATAACCCCATAAAAAACTGACGATTAAATGTTGTTTTTATACTTTCCATTAGAGCTTGATAAGTTAGTTGGGCTTGAGAGCTGCCATCAAACCAATAGGTTTTATCTTTACGGATAGTTTTATCTATTTTTAAATCGTTTAAGCGGCCAATACCTGCAAGGCTAAAATGCGGGTTTATACGGTGGCAATCGGTCATTAAACTCTCTACTAGCTCATTAATAAGTGCGTTAGGGATAACAACATAGCCGTGGGTTTTTATTGCATCTAAATAAACATCAGGACTAAAAAGTGTGTTCATTCATGTCAGTTGATTAAAAAAGGTGCGACAGTGTAGCCTAAAAAAATTTAATAGCTAATGGTTTGTGCTGCGCTACTAAAGCAAATAAAAAACCTCCCACGTAAGCATATAAACGAAAAGTGCTTTTGAGGTTAGGCTGCTGTGCTGCAGGCCTTAGCAAAAAGAAGAGTAGAACAGTGAAATATTGACTAAACGGGCTGCCCTTAAAAGCTTAAGGGCAACGCTGAATGCTATTTTCCTTGGATTAATTAATCGCGGTAGATGCTTTTTTGATAAGCGATAATAAATGGTCAATGTGTTCGCCAACCGCTGCTTGTTGACTTGTTTGTACAACAAGTTGTTCGTGGCTTAAGTCTTTATTTGTTTTTAGCTGTACAAGCTCTGTGTGCTCAGCAAGCGTATTGGCGTGTTCAATACTTGCAATAGCAAAGTGATCTGACTTAACCAGCCCTGACATTACTTGCTCAATGCTACCTACTTTAATACTCGCTGATTTGTTGAGCATATCGATAGCTTCGTTAAGCATGCTTTGAACTTGTTTAGACTGAGAAAAACAGCCATACATAGGGTAACTGTCTAGGTCGTGTTTGCTGATATCGCTTTTATTCGCTAGCGGGTGGTGTTTAGAAACAAACAACACCAGTTGGTCCGGTAGGTGTATGTCGCTGCCGATGCTATTAATAGCCTGCGAATAAACACTAATATCAATTTCACCCTCTTGGAGCTTTCTTGCAAGTTCATGTTGTTCTTGCAATTGCATTTCTATTTTTACATGTGGGTATTGCGCTAAAAACTGTCCGCATGATACGGGCACTACACTACTGGCTTTATTGGTATAGCCAATCACTAATTTTTCATCTGAATTGCCATTAACAGATTGAGAAATTCTTTTTTTTGTATGCTCAAGTTCGGCAAGGGTGTTTTTGGCGTAATCAAGAAACAGCTCACCTTCGGGTGTTAATTTGACTGAACGGGTTGAGCGTTTCACCAGTTCGTACCCCATTTCGTCTTCTAAGGTTTGAATGCTACGTGTGAGCGCTGATGTACTTATTTGAGTTTGTTCGGCTGCTTGTCTGAAGTGGCGTAGCACACCAAGCGCTACAAATTGTTCTAACTGTTCAAATCTCACTTTATAGTCCCTTTTTATAAGTAAGTCGCGTGTGCCGCGAACATCAATAATATTAGATTCAAGCGCTTATAAGCGAAGCCTAATATATAACTGTGTTTGCAAATTTATGACATATTTGCCTCAGCATATCCCTCTTTTAGTATTATTTAAAGAGCAGACGCATTTAAAAGTATTACCAATTAGGCTTAGTTATAGTGATTTATTACTCTATTTTAAACTAAGTTAAATGAGCAAGTAATATTAAATACAACAACTTAGGCTCTTTGTAGCGTACAAAAGTAATACTTTAGACATAATTTAGCATCAATTAATAAAAAAGTATGCCAGAAAAAAGGCTATACGAAAATCTTACTTAGTGATTTGTAATGATATGATGCATAGCAACTTAAAGTATCAAGTCTGCCAATACTTTTTTATTGTTTATGGTTTTAGAAAAATAAACCGCTAAGACTTATTATTTTTATTTGTAAAGTTTTTAGTTATGCGGCTACTGAGGGGCTTATCTTCAATACTTTGTAGCTCTATCTCTATAGCGTCGCACGAAATATGAATTTCAAATAACGACGTTAATAACGACAGGCTTAAGCACGCTAAGCTTACTCCAAATAAAATAATGCCCGTGGTATTAAATTCAATAAATAAGGCAAACATCGATAGCGTACATAATAAAAAAGAGGCTACACCATATACTTGCATGGTGCGTATTAGCTTGATGCGTTTTCTTAAGTTCGTTATTTGCGCTACGACTACGGGGCGAATAGACTCGCCTTCTCTTGAATTTAGTTCTCGGATTAATTGCGCTAATACTAAAAAGCGGTTTGTGTATGCAAGAAGCAGCAGTGAGATTGCTGGGAAAAGTAAACCTGGGGTAGTAAGTGTCATTGTTATGTCCTAAAAAGTTACCTGCTATACACTTTAGTAGAGTATCGTAGGATATTGTAAACACAAAATAATTGAGGTGATAATTGCAAAATATTAATACTCATAATAAGCACCAAGCCTTTCAGTGGGTAACGATCTACAAAGCAGATAACACATTAGAGGCAAATATAATCAAAGGGCTGTTATTAAGCGCGGGAATTGAGTGCCAAATTCAAGGTGAAATGCTTCAAGGCGCCTTGGGCGAAATTCCCTTTGAACAAACCCAAGTTAGTGTGCAGGTTTATTCGATAAAAGAGCGCCACGCGCGCGAAATATTGGTAAACTACCAACAAGTAAAACAATCCGCTCCAGATTGGGTATGCCCTAACTGTAATGAGCATAATGGATCAACATTTGATTTTTGTTGGTCATGTGAGACGTTAAGAAATGACAAAAGCGAATAACTTTCAACGTATTAGAGAGCTAAACTACTTACAAAAAGCGGTGTTAGCAAGTGCTTTAATTGAGCGTATGTTACCTAATTATGGTTTATTTAGTGAAGCCACCGGTTTTGGTGATGCAGCCTTATTACGCAGTGCGTTAAATGTTTGCTGGGAAAAAATATTACTACCCAAAAGTAAAATAGATCTCGAAAAACAAGTAGAAAAAATTGAGCCAAATGTCCCCGAGCTTGCCGACTTTGATATGTTTGGCACTTACCCCGCAATAGATGCTGCTACCTCGCTTTTAAGCCTAATGCATGGTTTGATGGGGCAAGACGAGCAAGAATTTATTAGCGTTAGTAAAATATCCCAAGCTACAGTGGCGCGTTTTATTGAATACCAAATGACAGTTGAAGGTGAAGTAGCCGATAATAAAGCCGTACGAGAACACCCATTAATGCAATATGAAATTGAAGTATTGAGTGAGCTAATCGACTTTGTAGAAAATATGGGCCGCGTAACTTCTGAAAACGTGAAGGCACTAAAAAAACAAGCTATTGCAGATGGGCAAACCAACATTGGCTTGGCGTTATAATACATTAAGTAAAGTTTAAAAAGGCAGGAGAAGTACAGTGCGAATTTTAGGCATTGAGTCATCGTGTGATGAAACCGGTATTGCAATTTACGATGATGAAAAAGGCTTATTGGCTCACCAGTTATACAGTCAAGTAAAAGTTCATGCAGATTATGGTGGTGTCGTGCCTGAGCTTGCATCGCGCGATCACGTTCGTAAAACACTGCCACTTATTGATGCTGCGTTTGCTCAAGCGGGGTGCGGCCCTGAAGATTTAGATGGCATTGCATACACTGCAGGCCCTGGTTTAGTAGGGGCGTTATTGGTAGGCACCTCTATTGGCCGCTCTTTAGCCTATGGCTGGGATATTCCAGCTGTAGCCGTACATCACATGGAAGGGCATTTACTTGCGCCTATGCTTGAAGAAAATGTGCCAGAATTTCCCTTTATTGCGTTGCTCGTATCGGGCGGTCATACCATGATGGTAAAAGTCGCCGGTATAGGTCAGTACGAAGTATTAGGTGAGTCTGTTGACGATGCTGCTGGTGAAGCATTTGATAAAACGGCTAAGCTGTTAGGGCTTGATTACCCTGGCGGCCCTCGATTAGCTAAAATGGCTGAGCAAGGTGTTGCAAAACGGTTTGTTTTTCCACGCCCGATGACCGACAAGCCTGGTCTTGATTTTAGCTTTAGTGGTCTAAAAACTGCGGCTTCTATCGCGATTCGCGAAAATGATGATGATGCACAAACCAAAGCAGATATCGCCCATGCGTTTCAAACCGCAGTGATTGATACACTAGTTATTAAATGTAAGCGTGCCCTTAAACACACTGGGATAAAACGTTTAGTGATTGCTGGTGGAGTGAGTGCTAATACACAGCTGCGTTTACAGCTTGAGCGTGTTATGCAGGGCATGAAAGGACAAGTTTACTACCCGCGTACTGAGTTTTGTACAGATAATGGCGCAATGATTGCCTACGCCGGTATGCAGCGCTTAAAAGCCGGCCAATTTGCCACCCTCGACATGAAAACCAAACCGCGTTGGCCAATAGACAGCTTAGAAGCGATTTAGCATTAATTATTATTTTTTTTATCAGTGGGCGCTTTTTTAGCGCCCACTTTTGGTTCTTCCCCTTTAAAAAGGCGAATAATATTAGTGCGATGACGAAATATAATTAGCACGGTAATAAAGGTTACCGGTAGGGTGTAAAGCGGTTTAATCAACCACGTATACAGTGGCGCAAGCGACACCGTGACCAAGGCGCCTAATGAAGAAAAGCGGGTCACAGCAACTACAATAATCCAGGTACTTATTAATAGCCCCGCCAGCGATAAACCAATCGGCAATAATGAGCCAAATGCAGTGGCTACCGCTTTACCGCCTTTAAAACTAAAAAATAGTGGGTACATATGCCCTAAACATGCGGCGACGGCGACCAAACCAAGTGATAAGGGGGTTAAATCTAAAAAATAAGCGCCCCATACGGGGATGGTGCCTTTTAAAATATCAAATATTAATACTAAGCACGCAGGAAAAGGCCCACCTAAACGGTACACATTAGTGGCGCCAGGGTTATTTGAACCGCTGTTGCGAGGGTCTGGCAGTTTGAATAGCCGAGACACTAATATGGCCGATGAAATCGACCCTAATAAGTAGGCTAAAACAAACAGTAAAATGGCTAACACAAAGTCCCTTATTTTTTAATTGCTATACCCATCGATAGCACTTTTACGCTATTATTGGCGGCACAATTTATCGTGAAAATTATTAACTGCTGTTTTTTGCAGTTAATCTAGCTATATGGCTATTGTAGAAGTAATTTTTACATATTTAAACACTGCTTAAAGCATATACAGTATTAATTTAATCAATGCATTGTATGTTTTGAGGGTGTTTATAGTTATTTGGAGTATCAATGGATAAGGTTTTTATATCTCAACTACACGTCGACACCATTATTGGCGTATACGACTTTGAAAAAGAAAGTAAACAAAGCCTTTATTTTGATATTGAAATGCTCAGCGATATAAAGCCTGCAGCAGCAAATGATGACATAAATTTAGCACTGGATTACGCAAAAGTAAGTGAACGGGTGATTGAACACGCTACGGCTAAGCCGGTTGAGCTACTTGAAACCTTGGTAGAGCAATTAGCGACTATTATATTAACCGAATTTAATACACCCCAAGTAACAATTAGAGTGAGCAAACCAGCCGCTGTGGCGCAAGCAAACACGGTAGGTGTAGAAATAACACGCACTAAGGCAATGAGCTAAATGGCGCAAATTTATATCAGCCTAGGCTCAAATATAAACAAAGCGCATTATATTCGTTGTGCGCTTGATGCGCTCAAGCAACATTTCACAGATATTGTGCACTCATCTGTGTTTGAAAGCGAAGCGGTAGGGTTTAAAGGTAATAACTTTTATAACTCGGTGGTGGCTGCTACCACATCAATGCCGCTTGAACGTGTATGTAAATTATTAAAACAAATTGAGCGTGATAACGGGCGTAAAGCGGACGATAAAAAATTTAGTCCCCGTACGCTCGATTTAGATCTACTTTTTTACGATGACGTTATTTGCGACTCGCCAGCACAATTACCTCGCGATGAAATTACTAAAAACGCTTTTGTGCTTCAGCCTCTTTGTGAAGTAGCCCCCAATTTTTATCACCCCGTTGCAAAGCAAACCATTGCTGCGCTATGGAGTGAGTATAATAACCCTCAACAAAAACTATGGAAGGTGGAGTTTTCTAACCCATGAGTATTTTAGAAATAATTATTTTAGCCCTGATACAAGGATTTACTGAGTTTTTACCTATTTCGAGCTCCGCTCACTTAATTTTACCTTCGCAAATTTTGGGGTGGGAAGACCAAGGCCTTGCTTTTGATGTAGCTGTACATGTTGGTACGTTGATAGCGGTTGTTATTTATTTTCGTAAAGAAGTGGCTGATATTCTTAGCGCCTGGTTTAAATCGTTTGGTACTCAAGGTACCACCGATGACAGTAAACTTGGCTGGTGGATTATACTGGGGACTGTACCAGCTGCGATACTAGGCTTATTGCTAAAAGACATTGTTGAGCTGTACCTGCGCAGTGCCTGGGTTATAGCGGCCACGACTATTATTTTTGGTTTATTACTTTGGTACGCCGATGCCAAAGGTAAGCAAATGAAAACAATTTACCAGCTTAACTGGAAAACAGCGCTGCTTATTGGCTTTGCTCAAGCGGTGGCGATGATCCCAGGAACTTCTCGCTCAGGCATTACCATGACAGCGGGTTTATTGCTGGGCATGAACAAACAAAGCGCAGCCCGTTTTTCGTTTTTACTTGCTATACCTATTATTTCTATGATGGGCCTTTATTACACAATAGAGCTGGCTTTAGGCGAGCATGTAGTTGATTGGAGTACATTAATTTTAGGTGTAGTCCTTTCGTTTTTATCGGCGTACGCCTGTATTTTCATGTTTTTAAAAGTGATAGAACGAATGGGTATGCTGCCGTTTGTAATTTATAGATTGTTACTGGGTGTTGGTTTAATTGTATTTTTAACGCTGTAATTTAAATTAATACGAACAAGCCCTCTTACTTAGGTTGGAGGGCTTTTTTATTTTGATAACGCAGATTTAGCATCAATGAATTGACGAGACGCGCGTAGTCATTAAGCCTAAAATTTGGCATTATAGCGCCATAAAACTTCACAGACGTGCGAAGTACCAAAGGATTTAAAAAGTTATGCATATTCATATATTAGGCATTTGCGGCACCTTTATGGGCGGTATTGCGGCGATTGCTAAATCACTTGGCCATAAAGTAACTGGCTCTGATCAAAATGTTTACCCGCCGATGAGCACTCAACTTGAGCAGTTTGGTATAGAGCTAACCCAAGGTTACGATGTTGCACAGTTAGAGCCTGCGCCTGATATAGTTGTTATTGGTAATGCCATGAGCCGAGGTAACCCCTGTGTAGAGTATGTGTTAGATAAGGGCTTACCGTATACATCGGGGCCAGAGTGGCTTAAACATAACCTGTTGCAAAATGCTTGGGTGCTTGCGGTGGCTGGCACGCATGGCAAAACCACTACCGCAAGTATGCTGGCGTGGATATTAGAGTATGCAGGCTTAAAGCCAGGGTTTTTAATTGGTGGCATAGTACAAAACTTTGGTGTGTCAGCTAAAGTGGGTGAAACGCCCTTTTTTGTAATAGAAGCGGATGAATACGATACTGCGTTTTTTGATAAGCGCAGTAAATTTGTACATTACCTACCACGAACGCTCATTTTAAATAACCTTGAGTTTGATCACGCCGATATTTTTGAAGATTTAAACGCAATAAAAAAACAATTTCATCACTTAATGCGTACATTACCTCACAGTGGCAAAGTGATTTGGCCTAAAGACGATTTAGCGCTTAATGATGTTATTAAGCAAGGGCTCTGGAGCGAAAGCGAAACCCTAAATGGTGATTGGCATTATGACTTATTAAGCGCTGATGGTAGTCAATTTAATGTGCTTTTAAACAATGAACTTCAAGGCACAGTTAATTGGCAGGCAATAGGCGAGCATAATGTTAAAAATGCCATTATGGCTATCGCGGCAGCGCGCCATGTTGGTATAGCCGTAGATCATAGCATTGCAGCGCTTGAAGAGTTTATTAGCCCTAAACGGCGTATGGAGCTTAAAGCCGATATAAATAACATTAAAGTGTACGACGATTTTGCACACCACCCAACAGCAATAAAAACCACCCTTGCGGGGTTACGTGCAAAAGTGGGCGATGAAAAAATTATTGCTATTTTAGAGCCTCGCTCAAACACCATGAAGATGGGTGTACACCAACATACGCTACTTGCTTCGTTAAGTGATGCCGATGACGTGCTGCTATTTGAGCCAGATAACCTAAATTGGTCTCTAAAAGCGCAAGCCGATAATGCCGGTATGCAGTGTTTTAATAGTACGCAAATGATTATTGACACTGTGCTTGAAAATATCATGCCAAATCAGCACATATTAATTATGAGCAATGGCGGCTTTAATGGCTTACATCAACACTTAGTTGATGGTTTAGCTAAAAAATACAGCGGAGAATAATGTGCAGTACAAAGATAAAATTACACTGGCGTTTAGTGGTGCTTCAGGCGCGCCTTACGGTTTAAGATTGCTTGAAGTATTACTCGCTCAGCAATTTCAAGTGTATGTACTTATATCAAGTGCTGCGCGCGTGGTGCTCGATACTGAGTCAAACATTAAACTCTCAGCTAATGAAGATAAAGCAACCGAGCAGTTAAGCGCTTTATTTAATGCCAAGCCAGAGCAGTTAAAAGTATTTGGTAAAGATAATTGGTTTAGCCCCGTTGCTTCAGGCTCTGCGGCCCCTAAAAAAATGGTGGTATGCCCATGTAGTGCGGGCTCTGTATCAGCTATTGCACTAGGGGCATCTGATAACCTACTCGAGCGTGCAGCTGATGTGGTTATTAAAGAGCGAGGCCAACTAATTTTAGTACCACGTGAAACCCCCTTTAGCGAAATTCATCTTGAAAATATGTTAAAGCTTGCGCGTTTAGGGGTCACTATTATGCCAGCAGCACCTGGCTTTTATCACCAGCCACAGAGCATTCAAGACTTAGTTGATTTTATGGTGGCGCGAATTTTAGATCATTTAAACATTGAACATAACCTAACTAAACGTTGGGGTTATGGTGAGGGTAAATAATGGATAAGCAAAATGTTGCTTTAAATATAGAAGGCCTAACCAAGGTTTATAATAATGGCGTAGAGGCCGTAAAAGGGGTTGATTTACAAGTTTTTGAAGGCGACTTTTTTGCCTTGCTTGGCCCAAATGGCGCAGGTAAATCCACCACTATTGGTGTTATTTCTTCACTAGTCAATAAAACCCAAGGAAAGGTGGAGGTGTTTGGTCACAACATCGATACCGACCTTGAAGCTGCTAAAGCGCATTTAGGACTTGTACCACAAGAGTTTAACTTTAGTCAGTTTGAAACGCTTGGACAAATATTGGTAAATCAAGCAGGTTACTACGGTGTTACTCGCAGCGAGGCGCACAAGCGTGCCGATAAATACTTAGCTCAACTTGGTTTACTTGAGAAAAAAGACAAGCAAGCACGCACACTTTCAGGGGGCATGAAACGTCGTTTAATGATTGCCCGCGCATTAATGCATGAGCCTAAGCTACTTATACTTGATGAGCCTACAGCAGGGGTTGATATAGAGCTGCGCCGTTCAATGTGGGACTTTTTACGCAAAATAAATGAGCAAGGCGTAACGATTATTTTAACCACGCATTACCTCGAAGAAGCCGAACTACTGTGTAAAAATATTGCCATTATTGATACTGGTCGCATTGTAGAAAACACCACAATAAAAGCATTACTTGCAAAGCTTGATAAAGAAACCTTTGTACTTGATTTAAAACAGCCAGCGCAGCCAGTCACCCTTGAAGGGTACTCGTTTAGCATGCCTGACGAGCACACCATAGAAGTTGAAGTGGCTAAATCTCAAGGGTTAAACGCAGTTTTTAGCGCGCTAACCGAGCAAGGTAACACTGTTTTGAGTATGCGTAATAAAGCAAACAGATTAGAAGAGTTATTTGTAGGATTATTAGAGCAAGGGCGGGGCGAATAAATGTTTAAATATGGCGTAGCCTTAAAGAGTTTATGGATTAAAGAGTGTATTCGTTTTTTACGTATTTGGGTGCAAACCTTAGTACCGCCGGCGATTACGATGAGTTTGTACTTTGTTATTTTTGGTAATTTAATAGGTTCGCGCATCGGTGAAATGGGCGGCTTTAGCTACATGGAATTTATTGTTCCGGGGCTAATAATGATGTCGGTTATTACCAACTCATATTCTAATGTTGCTTCTAGTTTTTATTCAACCAAGTTTCAAAAAAGTATTGAAGAGTTACTAGTTGCGCCTGTGCCTAATTACATCATTGTACTGGGCTATATGGGCGGTGGTATGACCCGCGGCATGATGGTGGGCTTTATTGTTACCTGTGTATCGCTGTTGTTTGTGGATATTCAAATACATAATATATTTGTAATTATGGCAACGGTAATTTTAACCTCAGCGGTGTTTGCACTAGGTGGTTTAATTAACGCTATTTACGCCAATAGTTTTGACGATATTAGTATTATCCCAACCTTTATTTTAACGCCACTAACATACTTAGGCGGCGTATTTTATTCAATTACGCTACTGCCAGAGTTTTGGCAAAATGTATCGCAAATAAACCCAATTATTTATATGGTTAATGCGTTTCGTTATGGCTTTTTAGGTGTGTCGGATGTTGATTTAAGCGTCGCGCTTGGTGTTATATTAGTATTTATTACGGTGCTATTTACTTTAGCACTAACATTAATTAAAAAAGGTGTGGGGCTTAGACATTAATGAGCGATGCAAATTCACGTCGTATTGTATCTAATCAAGCGGGTATACACGAAAAGCTTGATGAAATCGTTAACAAGCATTTAAACGCAGAGTTTAAAAAGCCTATTGCTGAGCATACTCAAAAAGCGTTTGATGAAGTAAATGAGCAAGTGAAAGCGTTTAATGGCCCGCTTATTTTAGACTCCTGCTGTGGGGTAGGAGAAAGTAGCGCCAATTTAGCTAAGCGCCATCCAGATGCGTTAATTATTGGTATAGATAAATCATCACACCGCTTAGATAAGCACGATGTTGAGTATAAACAAACAGACAGCGGCCAGTATATTTTAGTACAAGCTGACTTAAACGACTTTTGGCGTTTAGCTGTGGCTGCTAATTGGCAGCCTACTCATCATTATTTGCTTTATCCTAACCCTTGGCCTAAGTCTAAGCATATTCAGCGTAGGTGGCATGGTGCGGCTATTTTTCCGTTTATTGTTAAGCTAGGTGGTCGCTTAGAGGTGCGAAGTAACTGGGATATTTATGTAAAAGAATTTGCCAGAGCGCTTGAGCTTGCGGGTAAGCCTTGTGAGGTAACCCAGTATGAGTCAAACGAAGCAATTACTCCGTTTGAACGTAAATACTGGGCTAGCGGCCAACAAAGCCACCGTTTAGTGATTGACCTTTAAACGACTACTTCCTCTTGGCTAGGGGAGTTAACATGTGGCGTTGGGTAAGCAAAATAATTACCTTGCATTAGCGCCACATCGACATTTTTAAGTGCATTTTCAATACTTATATTTTCTACCGACTCTGCCATGAGCGTTAAACCAAGTTGCTTTGCAGCATTAACTGTATGCTCAATAAATAATGCTATATTTTCATCGCTTACGGCCTGTTTTACTAATGCGCCGTCGAGTTTTATACCGTTTACTTCAAGCTTTAGCACATTCGAAATATTTGAATAACCGCTGCCAAAACCAGTAATAATGACATTTACCCCTTTAGTTTTTACCATAGAAATAAACGTTTTAACCTCTAAAAAGTGAGTAATAGCGTGTGACTCAAAAAGGCCAAGCGTTATGTTTTCTGGGTGAGGGTAACGTTTAAGCTCGTTGGAAATGTATTCACTCAAACTTGGATCGAGAATATCCTTGTCACTTATATTTAAGCACCAGCGTATATCTGTTTTTCTAAAGCGTTCTATACATTGGCTAAATAGCGTGCGGGTTAATAGTCCACCCATTCTTGAGCGGCTCACTACGTTTAAAAATGAGTCGGGTTTTAAAATTTCACCACTTTTAGTTACCATTCTGGCCAAACATTGGTAATGGACTATTTCATTATTGGTGGTGTTAAACATAGCTTGAAAATAAGGCACTATGCGGTTGTTATCAAACGCTTCTTGCACTTCTTTAGCAAGGCTTACATTATACTGATACTGATTTTTCACATCACTCATTACTTTTGAGTAGCTAATGATCTTACCACGGCCATGCTTAGCCTGAAGTGTTGCAATATGTGCATTTTCAATCAATAACGATTTATTACCGCTGGCAATACCAGCACAGTAAGTTATATAAATAAACGGATTTGTTAATACAGGGCTATTCGCGTTATACGATTCGACTAAATCGTTCAGTTCGCTATTTTTGAAGTTTTTAGGTGCAAGAATTGCAATTTTATTGGTGGCAAGCCGGTACACTTTACAGTTTTGTGGACTGCGACTTTGATAATGACTGAGCAAGCTTTTCATTACGTTGTCGCCAATTTGAGTGCCATAAAAGCTATTAATATCTTCAATTTCGTTCACCCAAATAATGGCAAGTTGCATGTGGTGTGAATGGCTCTTTTTAATAAAGTACTCAAGCGCAATGTGATTAGCAAAGCCAGTACTGGCATCGGTTGCTAGGGTACGCTTTAACAAATATATATAAATGGCCGCAACCAGTACCGCAATAAAAAAGAAAAAGCACGCCGTTATTATGGCTTTAGTGACGCTGTATTGAAGTTTTTTATTTAAATCATCTAAGGTTATGTCGGCACCTGTAATGAAGGTAGTACCATATTTATCTACGAAGGGAATAAAAACAGTTTTAAAATCACCCCATTGGTCGCTTGATTGCTCAAAAACAGGCTCGGTAGAATAAAACGCGCCCTTGTTGATGTCGGTGGCCTCTGGGTATAAGTCGAGAAATTGCGTAACACGTGCGTTTTCTTGATCGTCTTTAGTGTAACTGGATGAGGTAAAATAAACTTTGTTATCGCGCATAACCATCGAATACACATAAGCTATATCAAGCGCTTGTGCAAGCTCTGAGAGTTGTTTGCTTTTAGTTTGGTAAACCGAAAAACCAATATCGTAGCCTTGGCTAATTCTATCGTGGTAACTTTGCCCTAAAATATGTTTTACGCTAGTGGCTGCATTTAGAAGACGCTCATCTACTGCGCGCATTATTTCACTACGTGCAGAGCTATAGGTGTAATAAACATAGACTAATAAACTGACCAAAAACAATGTAAAGCCAGCTATAAACCACTTCCCTTTTAATTTCCCTGTGAGCATACTTGTCCCTTATTGTTACACATGTTAAGTATACGCATAAATGTAATTTGCCCAAAACTAAAATGTGACTTTTTAATAAAATCCTATTATTGAAATTTTTTTACAATATTTGTCATCCGTTTTGCCGCTTTTATGGCTTAAAGGGAGACATTTTACTTATATTGCAGTAAAGTTAGCGCAATTTTTAAAAGAAGCACGCTGCTTATAATAGCGCCATAGTTTGGCATTTTTAACTGTTAAACGCGTGTTTTAGCTACACACACTAGGTATAAAGATGGATCAAAAGCGTTGTGCCGTCGCCTCTAAAGAAAGCCTTAAGCGTATATTTACTGTACCTGAAGCGCCAGACTCAACTTTAAGCAAAATTGAGCTTGAAATTTCGAGTAATTTAGCAGGGTTTTTAAACGAAAATATAGCGGCAATTGAAAAACCATTACATGAAATTGAAAAAGATTTTCAGGCTGCGGTGATCCCAGAAAACCCAACGTTTGTATCTGCTTACGCCCAAGATATTATGGAGCAGCTAGTTGCCCATTCGGTGCACACGGCTGCGCCTAGCTTTATTGGTCATATGACATCGGCGCTTCCGCATTTTTTACTGCCGCTGTCAAAGTTAATGGTGGGGCTTAATCAAAACCTAGTAAAAATAGAAACCTCAAAAGCATTTACCCCGCTAGAGCGCCAAGTACTAGGCATGATGCATCATTTAGCTTACTCGCAAGATGAGTCGTTTTATTCTAAATGGATGCACAGCGCTAAAACATCACTCGGCGCTTTTTGCTCCGGTGGTACAGTTGCAAACATAACGGCCCTGTGGATTGCACGTAACCGCTTATTAAAACCCGACGGCAGCTTTAAAGGCATTGCCGCTCAAGGGCTCGTAGCCGGTATGCTGCATTATGGCTACAAAGGGCTAGCGGTTTTAGTGTCTGAGCGAGGGCATTATTCTTTAGGTAAATCAATTGACTTACTAGGCATCGGCCGTGAAAACTTAATGGGTGTAAAAACCTGCGAAAATAACAAGGTTGATGTGAATGCCATGCGCGAAAAAGCCTTAGAGCTTGAATCGCAAGGCATAAAAGTTATGGCCATTGTTGGGGTTGCAGGGACTACCGAAACCGGCAATATCGACCCTCTTGATGATATGGCCGACTTAGCGCAAGAAATAAATTGCCACTTTCATGTAGATGCCGCGTGGGGTGGGGCTACGCTTTTATCGCAAACGCATCGCCCTTTACTAAAAGGAATTGAGCGCGCAGATTCAATCACCATTGATGCGCACAAACAAATGTATGTGCCAATGGGCGCAGGCTTGGTGTTATTTAAAGACCCAACCGCTACGGATGCAATAGAGCACCATGCAGAGTACATATTACGTAAGGGCTCAAAAGATTTGGGAAGCCATACACTCGAAGGCAGCCGCCCTGGTATGGCTATGTTAGTACATGCTTGCTTACGTGTAATTGGTCGTAAAGGGTACGAAATGCTGATTGATCGTAGTATCAAAAAAGCACATTACTTTGCAGATTTAATTAAAGCCGATGAAGACTTTGAGCTGATTTCTGAGCCTGAGTTGTGTTTACTTACATACCGTTATGTGCCTAAACAAATTAAGCAGGCTATAGCCCAAGCGGATGCCGCAACACGATTAGAAATTTTCGCGTCGCTTAACCGCTTCACTGCCAGTATGCAAAAACGCCAACGTGAATCAGGGCGCTCGTTTGTATCGCGGACTCGTTTAACACCTTCAAAGTATGACAATCAACCGACAGTGGTATTTAGAGTTGTATTGGCTAACCCGCTAACATCGGGGGTTATATTAAAAGAGATTTTAGCTGAGCAAAAAGAGCTTGCAAAAACAGACCCTGTATTTAAAAAGTACTTAAGTAAGTATATGCAGTAACGCATAGGTATTACTAAAGCAAAGGCGCCATTGGGCGCCTTTGTTATTTTTGCTATTAGTTTTTAATACAGTCTTTTTTAAGCGTTAAAGCAGTTTGCTTTAATAATGTCAGTTATAATTTTTTGCGATGGGTTTATTTTCTCCATTGCTAAAAACTCATCGGGTTGGTGAGCTTGATTAATAGAGCCAGGCCCCATGACTATTGTTTCACAACCAAGTTGCTGGATAAACGGCGCCTCCGTGCAATAGTTAACGGCAACAGCTTTCTCTCCTGCAATTTTTTCTGCCATTTTAACGAGTGCGCTGTCGGTGCTACCACTAAAAGCAGGAATGGGGTCGTGTAAATCAATCACACTTACTGCGTTTGGGTATTGCGCGTTTATATCGCGGGTGGCATCAATAAGCAAAGCTTGTAGGTCTTTAATGCTTAACCCCGGGAGTGGGCGCATATCTATGTGCATTTCGCAGCACCCACAAATGCGGTTTGCATTATCACCACCATGAATATTGCCTAAGTTTAAAGTAGGGTAAGGTATTTCAAAATGTTCAATTGAATATTTATTCTTTAACTGCTCTTTTAAGATCAGCAATTTTGTAATCAATTTATGCATGACTTCGATGGCGTTAAGTCCACGTTCGGGATCGGAGCTATGACCTGAACGGCCTACCACTCTTATAGCGGTACTCATATGCCCCTTGTGGGTAAATACAGGAGTCATATCAGTAGGTTCGCCAATTATACAGCGAGCAGGTTTTAAATTAGGGTGCTTGCAAATTTGCTGTGCACCCGCCATGGTGGTTTCTTCATCGGCAGTGGCAAGTATTAAAATAGGCTGAGATTGTTGCTTTTCATCAAGTTCACTAATTGCTTGCAGCACAAAAGCAAAAAAGCCTTTCATATCAATGCTGCCTAATCCATACAATTTATTATTGTGCTCTGTTAGTTTAAACGGGTTGTGGTTCCAGCGGCTATCATCAAACGGTACAGTATCGGTGTGCCCTGCAAGCATTAAACCGCCATCACCTTGGCCGCGTTTAGCTAATAAATTGTATCGGCCTTTACCGCCTTCTAATTCTATAATTTCGCATGTAAAACCAAGGCTTTCACACCACTGTGCAAGTAACTCTATTACCCCTTTATTACTCATACAAAGATCATCCTCTATTGCACTAATAGAGGGGGCAGCAATGAGTTGTTGGTACATTGAGATAAATGACGGCAAAGACATAAAAAAATCCAAAATAATTATTCAATTTAATTGCATAACAATATAAAAGTATTTATGATGAATATCAATTCACTTTTTAAGCATAAATATATTAAGTATAGCCATGAAGATAATGCGACGATAATCAACAATTCATTAAGAAAAGTATTAGCTAGCATCTAAGCTAGTGTAAGCGAACACCATCCCTATTTAGTAGTAAATTTATAATCGAGTAACAAATGAATGTAGTGATTATTGGCGCAAGCGGTTACAGCGGCGCAGAATTAGCAAGTTTAGTTGCTAAGCACCCTAATTTAACTTTATCAGGTTGTTATGTGTCTGAGGGAAGTTTAGATAAACATAAATTATTAAGTGATTTATACCCAGAGCATAACGGATTACTGGACTTGCCATTATTACCTCTAAGTGACTCTGCGTTTGATGATATTAGCGCAAGCGCTGATTTCATCTGTTTATGTACTGATCATAAAGTAAGTGTTGATTTAGCCCCGCAATTTTTAGCCATGGGTAAAAAAGTATTTGATTTATCTGGCGGCTACCGCCTTGCTAGTAATGACGACTACGTCACTTACTATGGCTTTGAGCACCAACACCCAGCGCTATTAAGTGAAGCGGCTTACGGGTTAGCTGAGTGGAACAGTGATGCCATAGCAAGCGCACAACTTGTTGCTGTGGCAGGTTGTTATCCTACAGCCGCACTTAATGCGTTAAAACCACTGCAGCAGGCTGGATTGTTAAGTGATGAAAAAGTAATTATTAATGCGGTTTCTGGTGTAACTGGTGCTGGGCGCAAAGCCAGCGTAGGTACTCACTTTTGCGAAGTGTCGCTTGCCCCGTATGGTTTATTTAACCATCGCCATGGACCAGAAATCGAACAGCACCTGGGACACAAGGTGTTATTTACACCGCACTTAGGTAATTTTCCGCGTGGGATTTTAGAAACTATCTATGTACAGCTTAAGCCAAACGTTACCAAGGAAAACGTTTCTGATGCTTATAAAGTACTTGAAAACGAGCCATTGATTCGTTTGCTAGGCGATAAAATACCCTCTATTAAAGGTGTAGCTAAACAGCCGTACGTTGATATTGGTTGGCAGCAACAAGGCTCGCAGTTAATTGTTATGGCAGCCATAGATAATTTATTAAAAGGCGCTGCAGGCCAAGCATTGCAGTGCATTAACTTATCTATGAATTTAGATCATACAACGGGTTTAAAGGGAGCCTTTTAATGAGCACTAAAACGTGGGTAATTAAATTAGGTGGTGCTGTACTTAACTCTGAAAACGCAGCAAAAGCGTTGTTTGATGTATTAAGCACAGATCAAAATAATCAGTTTGTAATAGTGCATGGTGGCGGCTCGTTAGTTGATACCTGGCTACAACAAGCTGGATTTGCTAGTGCAAAACACCAAGGCTTACGTATTAGCCCAAGTGAGCAAATGCCTTACATAGTGGGGGCGTTGGCTGGCTGTGCAAATAAGCAGCTGGTAAGCCAAGCTATTAATGCAGGGCATAAACCTGTTGGTTTAAGCCTTTATGAAGCCGGTGTGATGGCGTCGCAAAAACTAAAAGCACTTGGTCAAGTAGGTAAATGCACAAGTAATGATGATTCAATAGTGAATGATTTACTTAAGCTTGGTCGCTTACCTATTGTGAGCTCAATCGGCTTTGATGAGCAAGGCAATTGGTACAACGTCAATGCCGATGAAGCTGCGGCAGCGATTGCGAGCAACTTAAACGCAGAACTTATATTTATGACCGATGTAGAGGCGGTACTTGATGCAAATAAACAACCGCTACATCAACTTGACACAAAACACATTGATACTTTAATTGATGAAGGAGTGATTTTGGGCGGGATGGAGGTCAAAGTGAAGACCAGCCTACACGCTGCCCAACATTTACGACGAGGTGTGTATATTTCCAGCTGGCAAAAGCCAGAAAACTTAACTGCTTTGCTACAAGGCGAGCATGTCGGAACAAAGATTACACCATAGGGTTACCATGTTAGAGAATTTTTTAACGGGTCTAGAATTAGACCAACAAGGCGCACTTAATTTATTAAAGCTTGCGCGTGATTTAAAAGCAAATCCAGCGAAATACAGCCAAGTACTAGCAGGCAAGTCAGTTGTTACCTTATTTGAAAAGCAAAGTTTACGTACGCGTTTATCGTTTGATATTGGTATTAATCGTTTAGGTGGTCACGCTGTATATTTAGACCAGCAAAATGGCGCTATGGGTGCACGTGAATCGGTAAAAGACTTCGCGCTGAATATTTCTACATGGGCTGATGGGATTGTAGCGCGTGTAAACCAGCACAGCACGTTAACCACCTTAGGTGAGTACTCGAGTGTACCTGTCGTTAATAGCTTGTGTGATTTATATCACCCGTGCCAAGCATTGGCTGACTTTTTAACACTACAAGAAGTACATGGCGATGTGAGTGAGCTTAAAGTGGCTTACTTAGGTGAAGGTAACAACGTTACTCATTCACTTATGTTATTAGCGGCAACGCTAGGTACTGATTTTGTTGCTGTTACACCAAAAGGCAGCTCGCCTGATTCGCAAATTCTTAAAAAGGCCGAGCAAATAGCGGCAATGAACGGTGCATCAGTCATGGTAAGCGACCGTGTAGAGGCGGCTGTAGGCGCAAACGTTGTATATGCAGATACCTGGGTGTCTATGGGTGACGATACGCCGCTTGAGCAAGTTAAAGAAAAATACATGCCATATCAGCTAAACCAAGCATTGCTAGAACAAACAGGTGCGACTACGGTATTACATTGCCAACCGGCACACCGTGAGTTTGAAATTACCTCTGAGGTAATGGATGGCCCAGCATCAAAAATTATTCAACAAGCAGAAAATCGCATGCATGCGCAAAATGCTCTGCTAGTTACATTACTAAATCCAAATTTTGTTAAGGAACACCTATGAGTTCAATTAAAAAAGTCGTTTTAGCCTATTCAGGTGGTCTTGATACTTCAGCTATCGTGCCATGGTTAAAAGAAAACTACGGTTGTGAGGTTATTGCCTTTGTTGCCGATGTAGGCCAAGGCGCTGAAGAGCTTGAAGGCGTTGAAGAAAAAGCCATCGCATCAGGCGCATCAGAGTGTTACGTAGTTGACTTAAAAGATGAAATGGTAAGTGACTACATTTACCCAACCCTTAAAACGGGTTCTATTTACGAAGGTACGTATTTATTAGGTACGTCAATGGCGCGTCCTATTATTGCTAAAGCGCAAGTTGAAATTGCACGTAAAGTAGGTGCTGATGCACTTTCGCATGGTTGTACTGGTAAGGGTAACGACCAAGTTCGTTTTGAGTCGTGCTTTGCAGCGCTTGCACCTGATTTAAAAGTTATTGCACCGTGGCGTGAGTGGGACTTATCAAGCCGTGAATCATTATTAGATTACTTAGCTGAGCGTGATATTCCGTGTTCTGCTTCTGCAACAAAAATTTACAGCCGAGATGCTAATGCGTGGCATATTTCGCACGAAGGTGGCGAGCTTGAAGACCCATGGTGTGAGCCGAGCGACCAAGTGTGGACGTGGACTAACTCACCAGAGCAAGCACCCGATAAATCAGAGCTAGTAACTCTAAAAGTTGTTGAAGGCGAAGTGGTTGCGGTAAATGGTGAGCAGCTTAAACCTTACGACTGTTTAGTTAAATTAAACGACATTGCTGCGCCACATGGTGTTGGCCGTGTAGATATTGTAGAAAACCGTTTAGTGGGCATGAAATCGCGCGGCTGTTACGAAACACCAGGCGGTACCGTGATTATGGCGGCACTGCAAGCCATTGACGAGCTAGTGCTTGATAAATCAAGCCGTAAGTGGAAAGAAGTACTGGGCGGTGAATTTTCGCATTTAGTTTATGACGGTCGTTGGTTTACACCACTAAAAGACTCTATTTTAGCCGGTGCAGAAGCGCTTTCTACACTAGCAACAGGTGAAGTTGTACTTAAGCTTTACAAAGGCCAAGTAACCGCCGTTCAGAAAAAATCACCTAATAGCTTATACAGCGAAGACTTTGCTACCTTTGGTGAAGACGACGTATATGATCAGTCACATGCTGAAGGCTTTATTCGTTTATTCTCGCTTTCGAGCAGAATTTCAGCAATGGCTAAAAAGTAAATTATTTATAGCCCCTTGCATAAGGGGCATTACAGGGTTTGGAGAGATTTCATGGCATTATGGGGCGGACGTTTTTCTACGGGTCCAGATGAGGCGTTTAAACAATTTAACGACTCACTTCCGTTCGATTATCAGTTAGCAGAGCAAGACATTATTGGCTCTGTGGCATGGGCAGGTGCGCTTGAGCAAGTAAATGTACTTACAAGCGATGAGCACACAAAGTTAGTTGCAGCACTTAATGAACTGCTTGAAGAAGTAAAAGCAGATCCACAGGCTGTGGCAACCTCAGGTGCAGAAGACATTCACTCGCACGTAGAAGCTGCACTAATCGAAAAAGTAGGCGATTTAGCTAAAAAGCTACACACAGGCCGAAGCCGTAATGACCAAGTAGCCACCGACTTTAGATTATGGTGCCGCGATACTGCCGATCATCTACTGGGTGCTATTGCTGCACTAAAAGCTGAGTTTGTGGCGTTAGCTGAGCGCGAACTGGGCACTATATTGCCAGGCTACACTCACTTACAACGTGCTCAACCGGTATTGTTTAGCCACTGGTGTATGGCTTACGTAGAAATGCTAGAGCGTGATGAGAGCCGCCTACAAGATGCCAAAGCGCGTTTTAATTTTTGCCCTCTAGGCAGTGGTGCACTCGCTGGTACTGCATACCCAATTGATCGCCAAGCGTTGGCGCAAGGTCTAGGCTTTACTGGCGCAACTAAAAACAGCCTTGATGGCGTATCTGACCGTGATTTTGTAGTAGAGCTTTTAAGCTGTGCCTCTATTTCGATGATTCACTTATCACGTATGGCTGAAGATTTAATATTTTATAATTCTGGTGAAGCCGGATTTATAGAACTTGCTGATAATGTTACCTCTGGCTCATCGTTAATGCCGCAGAAAAAGAACCCTGATGCACTAGAGCTTATTCGTGGTAAAACTGGCCGTGTATTTGGCGCATTTAGTGCCATGATGATGACCTTAAAAGCACTTCCTCTAGCGTACAATAAAGATATGCAAGAAGACAAAGAAGGCCTATTTGACGCTATGCCTACGTGGCTTGCTTGTATTCACATGGCGCAAGCGTGTATTAAAGGCGTAAAAGTAAACGGCGATAAAACGCTTGCAGCGGCAAAAGGTGGCCATGCTAATGCAACTGAGCTTGCAGACTACTTAGTAGCTAAAGGTGTGCCATTTAGAGAAGGCCACCACATTGTGGGTGTACTGGTGCAGCTTGCTATAAGCGAAGGTAAAACCCTTGAAGAGCTTTCGCTTGAGCAGTACAAGTCAGTTAATGACGTATTTGAAGATGACGTTTATCCAGTACTTGAAATAGATGCCTGTATTAAAGCGCGTCAAGCGCTTGGCGGTACCTCTATTGAGCAAGTGACTAAAGCAGTAAAAGAAGCCAAAAAAAAACAGCAAATAACGGTTCGTGATGCAAATTTAGATGATGTTGAAGATATTGCTCGGCTTATACAGCACTGGGCAACCGTTGGCGAAAACTTGCCGCGTGCAAAAAGCGACATGGTCCATTCAATTAACGAATTTGCAGTAACAGAAATAGACGGCAAGGTGTCGGGCTGTGCATCGCTGTACATTTACGATACGGGGCTTGCTGAAATACGCTCTTTAGGCGTAGATCCACAAAGTGCAGTAACTGGGCAAGGTAGGCAGCTTGTAGAGCACTTATTAGCAAAAGCCAAAAAATTGGCGCTTAATCGAGTTATTGTATTAACCCGCGTGCCAGATTTTTTTGAACAGCAACGTTTTACTTTTTGTAGCAAAGAATCGTTACCAGAAAAAGTAATGAAAGATTGTGAGCTTTGCCTTCGTAAAGAAAACTGCGACGAAGTAGCAATGGAATATATTTTAAAGCCAAGTACACGTGCGGAGATCCCGTGTAAATACGTGGCTTAAATTCCCTGGATATAAAAAACGTACGGTTACCCCTGTACGTTTTTTTATGTGTATTATAAACTGGTCAGATGAGTTTGGCGCTAGTTAATATTAGGTTTTGTTTTAATAAATAGTAGTTGCTAGCATATATTTTTAATGTGTCAAAAAATATTGGCACACTGGTTGCTTTGTATAAGTCAGATAGCAAAATAGCTATCACTGCTTAAAACAGGTAATGCAATTACCTACATGATGGTGTGATTATAAGTTGCGCCAAAAAATATTAAAACTTTTACAAGGATCAATCACATGCAAGTTTCAGCTAATAGCCAATTACAAATGCAAGCATACAATAAAACACAACAATTACAGCCTGCAGCGGAACAAATTGCTAGCCCTAAAACCCTACAATCTGATACAGTAAGCTTCTCTCAAGAGGGTATAGCTGCTAGCATGGGAACTGAACGACAAGCTTCAATTTTACCTGGTGCTCCTAAACCAAAATAACAACTAAAGGTTCTTGATGTTTTTAACTGAGTTTTTTGGTCATTTTTCTTTGTCAGCTTTTACAATGTGGGCTTTTATGATGGCCTTTTTGTTTAACGTTTTTGTTTACTCTATTGGTAATAAGAGAAATACTACCCTTTTACTCAGTTCATTAATCATGTTTATTTCATACTCATCGTATGAGTACTTTTTAGATTGGTTGTCTATTTATGCATTAACTTATTTAGATTTAGCAATATATGATGGTTGCACTATAGCTGCACTTCTCATAGCGAAATATTTTATTAAAACAAGCTCTAGTTCACTGCTTTATTTAATTTTTGGATTGTCTACGAATCTTATTTTAGCTTTATGTATGCAACTGGACACCTTTATACTACGCAATAGACCATGGTTTTTTTGGGATTTTTATACTTTCTCGGTTATTACAGTCGATTTATTAATGGCTGTGTCATTGATTGTAGATAGGGATTTCTTAGGTCTTCACAAACTCAAAAACAAGCTGCTCAGTTTGTTTAAACCTTCAAAACCACAGCCTACAATCTAGCTTAAATGTATATTTCTGAAGCCCTAATGGATTACTTAGCGGCTTTTTCCCAGTGGGGCTTTTTAATGGCCTTCCTCTACTGCTTAGTCTCTAGCATAAACAAAGACAATAAATCTCCTGTTTATTTGTCTGCGTTAATGCTTTGCTCATATATTTTCAGCAGCTATCTAAAATTGTTAGAGAACCTATATCTTAATTGGGCTTTATACGATTTTATTACAATTGTCGCGTTGCTCTCTTTACAACACTTAATTGTTTTTAAACGTACTAAAGCTTTCCTGTTCCTCATTCTGGCTTTAACTGCTAATGCCGTACTTACGTTGCTTTTGTATTATGACTTATATGTTCTATATAACTTTGAGCCATGGTGGTATTGGAGTGTTTATTCTATCGGCGTAAACGTAATTGATGTATTAATGATGCTTTCATTAGTGGTTAACCAGCTAAAGAGTAATCGGCTTATTGAAAAGTTATAAGTGTGGCTGAACTTTAATAACGTGATATTAACTGCATTTATGGAGCTATTTATTGAGCTATTTATTGAGTTTAGTTACCTGATTAGACCTATGGTACTGACGAAGGGCAGATAAATTATGCTAATATTACTCATTTTTTGCCTAACTAGATAGTGTTTCAAGCAACATGGCTATTATGGATGTAATCTCTAACTTCGATTTCGCTTATATATTAAGCGCTATTGTACAGTGGGGGTTTCTCATGGCCTTTTTATACACATTCGTATCCTCTATTAATAGCCCCTTTAAAGGCTTTGTTGTACTTTCTAGTATTATGGCGATAGGTTATTTGCCTTGGATATTCACAAACTTTCAAACGGTTACTTATTTAGACTTTACTCTTTTAGATATCGCTATTTTAGTTGCTGTATATGTAGCTCAGCGTTATTTTATTAAAGAGAAAACGACAGCTTATGCCTACTTAATCATCGGCCTTAGTGTTAACACCTTTTTAGCCCTATGCATGTATCTAGATACCAATATTCTATATAATTACACCTATTGGTGGTTTTGGCGCTTTTATTCATCGGCTGTTATGTTTTCTGATTTGTGTATGATCGCTGTACTAATCATTAATAGAGACTTTTTAGGCTTAATTAAGCTTAAAAGGTGGCTTTGCAGCTAGCATTTTAAAGACGATGTATCGATACGTTTATGGCGATAAAAGTTTTTTTAGTTTTAATAAGTAAAATACTAAGCTAGGCGCTCAGTTAACAATGTTGTTTATTATTTTTGAGGTGCTTATTATTAGCGTTTACTTTTAAGATGGATGTCATGTCTTTTCTATTAGATGTGAGAATCGCCCATATAATCGGTGTGGTATTGCAATGGGGATTTCTCATGGCATTTTTATATTCTTTAGTATCATCTATCAATTCACGCTTTAAAGCGTTAGTCATTCTTTCATCAATTATGGCTATTTCGTATTTTCCAGGTGTTTTGTTCAATTACCAAACCATTACTTATCTTGACCTCGCTATTTTAGATGCTATTACCATAGTGGTTTTAATTATTGCTCAACATTTTTATATTAAAGAGAAAACGGTTGCATTTATGTATCTTATGCTCGGGCTGAGTATCAATATGTGCTTTGCTTTAGGTATGTATATAGACTCTTATATTTTGCATAATTACACCTATTGGTGGCTTTGGGGGTTGTATTCATCAGTGGTGTCCATTTCTGATTTGAGCATGATTTTAGTTTTGTTTATTAATAAAGACTTTTTAAAAATCATTTATTTTAAAAACCTTATTTACTCTTTTTTTGCTAAGAAACAGCAATAGTGAATAATGTTCTAATCCCGCCTGAAGTATCAGTTTATATCGGTGTGTTAGTGCAGTGGGGGTTTTTAATGGCCTTTTTGTATTCACTAACAACTAGCATTAACAATTCAGCAAAACAGGTGGTATGGCTATCTTTAGTTATGGCCATATCTTATTGCTTTAGCTTCTTTGTTGATATTTATGATATTACCTACATAGAGTTATTTTGTTATGACGTAGTCACGTTATTTTTTATTTTTTTTCTGCGGTATTACTTACCTGAAAAACGCATATCTACTTACTTATTATTTGGCTTGAGCATCAATTCGTTATTGTTTTTAGCTATGCATATAGATGTGTTTGTACGTGGTAATTACGAACCGTGGTGGTTTTGGTCTGTTTATACCGTTGTTATTAATATGATGGATATCATCATGATTAGTATTTTTTTCATAAAAAAGGATTTTTTAAGGTTAGTGCATGTTATGGATAAATTGGCAGGCTTTATTATGAGGGCGAAGCTAGGTGGCTGATATCCTTTGGGAGCTTGTTGATTTAGGGTACAACGTGGGCATTTTGTTTACGTGGTTTTTTATTCTTGCCTTTTTGTATAACTTATCGGCAAGTATTAATAAGCCAGATAAAAGTAGGGCACAGCTTTCATTTATTATGATGGCATCCTACACAGCTAGTTTGCTTATGGACCCACTTATTACACCATCTCACTTAAATTATTTTTATTATGATGCTGTAACTCTCCTTGTTTTATTTTTGTGGCGTAATTTCACCAAGCAAACCATACCTACGTCCTTTTATTATTTAATTGTAGGACTAAGCTGTAATGCTTGCTTATTTTTAGGTATGCATTACGACATCGTTATACAGGGTACACTTTACTATTGGTGGTTTTGGGCGGTATATACTTTTGGTATGTATTTTAGCGATTTCACAATGGCACTTGTGTTAATTATAAACAGAGATTTTTTAGGTTTACTCAGGCTTAGAAAGTATTTACTGCTATTTTATAGAGATGGCAAAGGAGTAAGTTAAATTAACTATTTTTTTGGTATTTGCTACATCTTAAAAAAATTAGATAGCGATACAATTTTTACTTTTCAGACGTTAAGGTTACATGATTGATATAGTGTTAAATACCAACATAACCTTCTATATAGGTGCATTTGTACAATGGGGCTTTTTAATGGCTTTTTTGTACTCGCTGGTCAGCTCAATAAATAACGATGATAAGAGCAAAGTTTGGTTAACATCAATCATGGCTCTTTCATATTCATCTGGCTTATTTATTGATATGGACTCCATAACCTACTTTGATTTTTTCTTATTTGATGCTGCAACACTAGTATCGATTGTATTGTGTGGTTTTTTTATAAAAACTTCTACCTTGTACATTTATTTAATTGTTGGGTTAAGTATTAATACTTCTTTATTTTTTGCGATGTATATAGATAACGATATTATGCATCACTATGAGTATTGGTGGTTTTGGGATGTTTATTTTATAGGTGTAAATTTTAGCGATTTACTTATGATTGTAGTAAGCCTTTTAAACAAAGATGTTTTAGGTTTAGTAAATCTAAGTAATTATTTAACTACAAAGTTGAAGCGTTGTCGATATGCATAACCTGTTATGGGCATTGGCTGAGCTTTATGATTACATAACCATTTTAATTACTTGGTTATTTGTTTTTGCATTTTTATATTGCTTATCTACAAGCATCAATAAGTCAGATAAAAGTTTAGCCCAAATATCATTTATTATGATGGCTTCATATACATCAAGTATGGTTATGGACCCGAAAACAGCCACGCCTCACCTAAACCTGTTCTTATTTGATGTCGTTACCATAATCGCTTTGATGATATGGGTGATTTTTTTATCGAAAGCTAAACCGATCGCTTTTTATTATTTAATCGTGGGGCTTAGTTTTAATGCGTTTTTATTTTACGGTATGCATTACGATAGTATCGTTGTTGGAAATATAGAGTATTGGTGGTTTTGGGGGCTTTATGGCATTGGGCAGCTTACAAGTGACTTAGTAATGGCAATAGTTTTATTTATAAATAAAGATATTTTAGGCTTGATAAAGCTTAAACGCGCTTTGTTTAACCGCGGTGAATTACACGCTATGGCTAAAAAGTAGTTAGGTATATTGGCGCACCAACGTGCGCTCATTGTGTTTATTTAGCTTACCTCGCCACCTAATCTTTGTTTTAAAGCATCCACTACAAGTGGGCTTACAAACTCGCTTACATCGCCATTATGGCGGGCAACTTCTTTTACCAAGGTTGATGATATAAACGAATTGCGCTCTGAAGGTGTTAAAAACACACTTTCTAAATCGGGGTTGAGGCGGCGGTTCATGTTCGCAAGCTGAAATTCGTAATCAAAGTCAGACACTGCTCTAATACCGCGAATAAGTACATCGGCTTTATGCTCAAAAGCTAAATCGGCAAGTAAACCTGAAAAACCAATCACTTTTACATTACTCAAATGCCCTAAAATGCTGTTGGCTAAGCTAACTCGCTCTTCTAGACTAAAACACGGCTTTTTAGTGGGGTTATGTGCAATAGCAACAATAACCGTGCTAAACATTTTAGCTGCACGCTGAATGAGGTCGGTATGACCATTAGTTAAGGGGTCGAATGTACCCGGGTAGATTGCCGTAACGTTCATAGATTTCACTAACTATTATTTTTTAAGTAGTCTATCAGTGTTTGTGGCACAAATCAGCTAAGCGTGTTTTTAAAATAGTAAATTATGATGGTATTTAAACCAACCTGATTTGTTTATACTGCAGGACTGTTATTTAGTGTAAAGTAGTTTATAAGTTAATTTGAGTCGTCGCATATGAATACTAAGGATAAAATAATACACACCAGTATTTCGTTATTTAACGAACACGGTGAGCGTGCAATATCAACCAATCACATTGCATCACATTTAGGGATGAGCCCGGGTAACCTTTACTATCATTTTAAAAATAAAGAAGACATTATTCGGCATATTTTTGCGCTTTATAGTGAACACTTACATACTCACTTTAAACCTATTGAAGTAAACGATGATGCGTTTGATCATTTAACTGCTTATTTAGATTCTTTATTTGAGCTAATGTGGCGCTATCACTTTTTTTACGACAACTTAGGCGACATCCTCTCAAGAGATGAAAGTTTAAAAAAGGCCTACATAGATTTTCAGGCAACGCTATTAGAGCAGGTTCGCCAAGTTATTTTAGGCCTGCGTGATAACGAAATGATTGCAATACAAGAGCAAGATGCGCTTGAACTTGCCCATACGCTTAAACTAACCGTTAGTTTTTGGACTCCATATATTAAAGCGCGTAGGCTCAGTGGTAATTTAGCCGAGCAAGATATTTATCATGGCATTTTAAAAGTATTAGCATTATTTAGGGCTTACAGCACCGAAAAAAGCATGCTTAAAATGAATCAGTTACGTGAAAAATACACCCAACTTGCAGAGCAAGCCCCAGCGCTTGCCTAACTGGTGTTAGTTGGTTAGTTCCTAGACGCAAAAATTTTTGCTATAATCGCGCGCCCAATGCCTGGGAGCGCGAATTCCCGCAGTCTAAGAGTGAACTATGCTTAAATTTATCGTCAAACTACATCCTGAAATTGCCATTAAAAGCCGTTCGGTACGTAAACGCTTTACTAAAGTGTTAGAAAATAACATTAAAATTATGTTGCGCCGTGTTGACGAAAAAGTACAAGTAAGAAATAACTGGGATAATATTTCTGTTGTAACTAAGCTTGATGATGCACAAACACGCCTAAACTTTATAGACAGCCTGCAGCGTATTCCTGGCATTGTGCAATTTATTGAAGTGACCGAAACTGACTTCACTACGCTTGACGATATCTATAAAAAAACCATAGACCTAGTAGGGCACACCATTGTTGGTAAAACGTTTTGTGTACGCGCTAAGCGTATTGGTGAACACGACTTTACTTCTACCGATTTAGAGCGCTACGTTGGCGGTGGTTTAAACCAGCACGTTGAAGGCGCGCGCGTTAAACTAAGCCGCCCAGAAGTCACTATTCGCTTAGAAGTAAAAGACGATAAAGCGTACATAGTGACGAAGACACACCTTGGAATGGCGGGCTTTCC
Source organism: Pseudoalteromonas sp. P1-25 (assembly GCF_001401805.1). Classification (GTDB taxonomy): domain Bacteria; phylum Pseudomonadota; class Gammaproteobacteria; order Enterobacterales; family Alteromonadaceae; genus Pseudoalteromonas. The sequence goes on along the minus strand of NZ_LKDW01000006.1, from coordinate 101,016 downwards.
TCTACCTACGCAAGAAGACGTGCTTTCGCTAATGTCGGGTGGTTTTGACTCGGGGGTAGCAAGTTATCAGATGATCCGTAAAGGTGCTCGCACGCACTTTTTATTCTTTAACTTAGGAGGAGCTGCGCACGAGATTGGTGTTAAACAAGCTAGCTACTATTTATGGAAAAAGTTTAGCTCTACCCATAAAGTTAAATTTATCACGGTTGATTTTGAACCCGTTGTTGCGGAGATTTTAGAAAACGTTGAAAACAGCCAAATGGGTGTTGTACTAAAACGTATGATGATGCGTGCTGGTAGCCAAGTTGCTGAAAAATTAAATATTCAAGCACTTGTAACCGGTGAAAGTATTGGTCAGGTTTCTAGCCAAACTTTAGCTAATTTAAGTGTGATTGACCGCGTAACAGAAACCCTTATTTTGCGCCCGCTTATTCAGCACGATAAGCAAGAAATTATTAATATTGCCCGTAAAATCGGCACCGCAGAAATGGCCGAAACCATGCCTGAATACTGCGGCGTAATATCTAAAAAGCCAACGGTGAAAGCTAAAATTGACGTTATTAAAGCCGAAGAAGAAAAGTTTGACTTTGATGTGCTCAATACTGTTGTTGAAAACGCGCGTATTATGGATGTGCGCGACATTGACGTAGAGGCTAAGCAAGAACTTAAAGAAGCTGAGTCGGTTGTAGATTTACCAGCGGGTGCGGTGGTTGTTGATATTCGCTCACCAGAGGAAGAAGATGCAGCGCCACTTGAGATTGACGGCATAGATGTAGTGCACTTACCGTTTTTCCGCTTAGCGACTAAGTTTGGTGACTTACCAAAAGATAAAGACTATTACCTGTATTGTGAAAGAGGGGTTATGAGCCAGCTGCAAGCGCTTATTCTTCACGAGGCAGGCTTTACGGGTGTAAAAGTTTACCGCCCGTAAAGGTTAAACGTAATTTAGAGCGTGGCTTATACCACGCTTTTTTTTGCCTGAATTTTAGCGAGTAGGGCATCGTTTAGCGGAGTACTGATATTTAATCGCTTACCTTGTTGGCTAATGTAGCCACAAATGGCGTCTATTTCGGTTTGCCGGTTGTGTGCTACGTCTTGATGCATTGAAGAGTAGTTTTCAGCGGTTAGCATCATTACGTTGTAAGCGTTGTTAAGCGCATCGGCCAGTTTAATATCAAGCTTTAAAGCATGGGCTACTTGGCATGCTTCAGTTAATAAGTTAAAAATAATGCTATTAAAATAAGGGGCACGTAACTGACCATTTTTAATATCATGCAGTGCGCTTAATGGGTTAATAGCAATGTTTACTAATAGTTTTTCAAACCGTAGCTGCTCAATATTAGTACAGTAGCTTAGCAGCGGTACGTTTTGCAATTGCTCGCACATTGCTTGGCGGTAACTGTGCGCGCATGGGTTACAGGCACCTAATATGCTTTTTCCTTCACCGGTGTGCTGTACTATAAAGTCGTTTGTTTTAAAACCGGCCATACTGGTGGTTAAAAAATACAACGCGTGTTGCTTATCAAGTTGCTCATTGAGCATTTCAACATTCCCCATACCGTTGTGCGACAAAATTAATACACTATTTGACGATAAAAAGGGTTTTACTTGCGTAAACGCCGATTGCACCTGAAAAGCCTTTACAGCAAAAATAACAATATCAAACACGGGCTGTTCACTCATTTGTGTGAGTGTAATGAACCGTGCATTAATTTTTTGCGAAGGCTGTTTTGCTTTGCAATAAAAACGCGTATTTGTAGTAGCTTTACGTGTTAAAACATGGACGTTATGAGCTTTAGATAAAAAATGGCTGAGCAATAAACCAATAGCGCCGTCGCCAATAATAAGAATATTAGCCATAAGGGTTCTTTTTTCGAGGAGTAAAAATGCTTCTTAGTAAAAAGTACGTGGCCGCACCGGCAAAATCAGCAACAAAATCACCTAACGAGGCTTGTCTGTAAGGAAGCGCATCTTGCATTATTTCTATTGCTGCACCGTAGCCCGCAAGCAGGAGTATTTGCGTGTACAGCGGTAATTTGAAGGCTTTATCCATAATGATGGCGAGTATAAAAAATATCCCAAAGTGGGCAACTTTATCAACATGTGGAAATACGTTCGTAACGCCGCCTTTTATTTCTTTGGCAAATAAGAGGGTAAACACCACAATACTAATCAAAAAAACTGCTTGGTAAACACGCCTTGTCACGATAAATCCTAAAACCGCTTAAAAAAGAGGCTGCAGTATATCAAACTAAATTAGTATCGCACCTGAACAACTGGCAGAAAAATGTAAAGATTTATAATTTTAGCGTTATAATCTGCGCATAAATTTAGATTTAATAGTTAGGAGAACCCAATGCCTTCATTTGATATCGTATCAGAAGTAGAAATGAACGAAGCTAAAAATGCAGTTGATAATGCAAACCGAGAGCTTGAAACACGCTTTGACTTTAGAGGTGTGGATGCATCAATTGAGTTAAATGATAAAACAATTAAGTTAAAAGCAGAGGCTGATCAACAGGTAATGCAATTGTTTGATATTTTAGCCGCTAAAATTTCTAAACGAGGTATGGACGTGGCAAGCTTAGATTTGCAAGATATTACTCGTGCTGGCAAAAATGTGTTTCGTAATGTTGTACTTAAACAAGGCATCGAAAAAGACATGGCTAAAAAAGTAGTTAAAGCCATTAAAGACTCAAAAGTAAAAGTACAAGCTGCTATTCAAGGTGAAGAAGTACGTGTGACGGGTAAAAAGCGTGACGATTTACAAGCCGCTATGCAAGTCGTTCGCACTGCAGATTTAGGTCAGCCTTTCCAGTTTAAAAACTTTCGCGATTAATTAGCTAAGTGCCTTTAGTATTTTAAAGTGAAAATTTAAATGTGTGGTTATTAAATGTATTAGCCACGCATTTTACCCCGCCCTAATTACAGCCTTTATTTACTCGCAACCCTAAACCCCTTTTGCCTGCGTAAAATCACTCTACTGTGCTTCCATACTCTTTGAACATTATTTAAATGCATTATTAAACCTGCTTAGCACGCAGTTGCGTATATTAGGCTATTCTTAATATCAATATTACTTAATAGTGACTGTTAAAGGCTTTAAATGCTTAAGTTTTTTATTTTTATAATGATCATTGTGTGCAGTAAGTTTAGTTATGCTAAGCCAATAAATGTAGATGTGTTGGTAGAGGACGGTTACTTTCCAATTATTATTAATGCTGAAAAAGAGCAAGGAGTAGCTCCAGAGTTTATTAAAATACTCAATGATTCTCAAAATGACTATAAATTTACGCTTAACTCTTTGCCTGTAAAAAGGCTCAAAAAGTGGGTGGAGTGGGGTGAGTTTGATGTGTTGTTTTTAATGGCTAAGCAATGGGTGCCCGAGGGATCAAGAAGCGCCTTACAGGAAACGAGTTTTTATGTTATTGCTAAAAATGAGCTGTATACGTTAGCACAGAACGCCCAAAAGCAAAGCTATTTCGACGACTTACATGCTTTAACAAAAGCGGGGGTATTGGGGTATTCCTATCGTTTTGCTGATTTTAAAACTGATGCACAATATTTAAGTGAAGAACACCAAGTTAGTTTAACAATTGATGAGTTTAACGTTGTAAAAATGCTGCTATTAAAGCGAGCAGATGTAGGGGTTATAAACAATATTGCTTATCAATATTTTAAAAAGAATAACATTTTTAATATGGACCTACTTTATAGGAGCAATACACCAGATGCTATATACGATACTCACTTTTTAGTTAACCCTCCGCGCAGTAAAATTTCGGTAAAACAAATGGATAAGCTTTTAAATGCGCCCGAAATAAAACCAAAAATCACCGCGCTTTTAAGCTCATATGGCATAACCTCTAGCTTTACACAAAACAATTAATTTAGCTTTTAGCTATATAGACGTCCGTTGACATTTGTAAACAAACTGCTCACAATAACCGCCTATTTTCAAGGTGCTTGCTGTTTGCTAAATACAGGGTTTAAAGTATTAAAACTAACAGCAAGATAATCGGGAAGTTGGTGAGCCTTTATGATAAAAGCGATCCCAACACTGCCCCCGCAACGGTAAAGTATTAACGCATTTATGTGTTTACTGAGTCCGGAGACCGGCCTTGAAGTAATCTTACTTACTTAAATCTTTGCGGTGGGCAAAGATAAGGAACATCATGCTAAATAAAACAACTCTTGGCGTTGCTATCTCGGCTGCGTTGTCTTTTTCTGCCTCTGCTTCAGAAAATCCAATTGAAAAAATCACTGTAACCGCTAATAAATTTGAACAATCAATAAATAATGTTTTAGCAAGCGTTAATGTTATCAGTCGAGAACAAATAGACAAAAGTAATGTACGCGATTTACCAACCTTACTAAGCACACAAGTGGGTTTTCAAATTAATCCTAATGGGGGCTTTGGCCAAACGTCGGGCGTGTCTTTACGTGGTACGGGTTCTGGCGATACGTTAATTTTAATTGATGGCGTTCGCACGGGATCAGCCACACTTGGCCAAAAAGCACTAAGTAATGTGCCGCTAAATAGTATTGAGCGAATCGAGATCATAAAAGGATCGCGTGCCGCTGTTTATGGCTCAGATGCCTTAGCTGGTGTTATTAATATAATAACGCGCGAAGCGAGCAATATCTCGCTTGATGCCACATTTGGCTCTAATGCCTATCAAAACTACCAGCTTGCGGGCTCTGTTAAATCGGCTGATGTAACTAGCGCTTTTAACGCCGGTTTTGAAAAAACAGATGGCTTTGACGCGCTGCAAGGTGTTGCCCCAGATGACGATGGTTACGAAAATAAGAACCTAGGTTTTAAAGTTAATTATGCTGACGCTCACTATGGTAATTTTAAGCTACTAGGTCAGTACAGCGAAGGTTACGCAGATTATGATAGCAGCTTTAGCCCTGCCACGAGCACAGTTGAAAGAGGGAACTTTAAAAACTATCAACTGTCGGCGAAGTGGAGCAAAAACTACACTAACCAATCTCATGCTCTTGAGGTTGCTTTTGCAACGGATGATTCTGACAGCACGTATGTAGATTTTTCTACAGGTGGGCAAACAACCAGTACGTTTATTACTAAACGTTCGCAAGTAGATTACAACGGCCAATACCGTTTAACTAATACGCTTAATATTAGCGGCGGCGTTAATTGGTATAAGGATGATGTATCACACAGTTCTCAAGCTTTTGATGAAGATAGCCGCGATGTATTAGCTGTGTTTGTTGGGGCTTACTACGACACCGATACTGTGCTTGCCAATTTAACTCTTCGCCAAGACGACGATGAACAGTTTGGCGATGAAACAACCTATACTGCGGCGGCCGGTTATCATTTATCTGAAAATTCAACATTTAGAATTAGTCAAAGCACGGGTTTTAAAGCACCTACGTTTAACGATTTATACTACCCAAATTTTGGTAATCCGGACCTGCAACCTGAAAAATCAACAAACCGCGAACTTGGTGTTAATGTTAATTTTGACAGTGCACAAGTCGATGTTGCAATTTTTAGAAACGATATCGAAGATAAAATTGATTACGATGCAAACTTTGCATTAGCTAATATAAACGAAGCTCGCTATGAAGGGGTTGAGTTTAGCCTTGCTCAGCAAATTTTTGGGTTTGATAGCCGCTTTAATTTTGCGTACTTAAGTGCTGAAAATAAAGAAACCGGCGATGAGCTACGCAATGTTGCCAAGCGCACTGTTAATTGGGAAATCGCGAAGCAGTTTGGAGATTTTGATGCTCGCATTGATGTGCAATACCGCAGTGATCGCGAGGGGGCAGTAACGCGCCTAGGATCGTATACACTTTGGAACCTAGCAGGCAACTATCAGCTAAACGATAGTATTGAGTTGTCGCTTCGTGTAGAGAACTTATTTGACAGAGATTACAATGTGGTTGACTCAAGAGCTGACTTTACAAGCGGTGAAATATATTACTACAACACCCCAGAGCGCCGCTTTTTTGCAGGGGCAAGCTATCAGTTTTAATAGCGTTTTTTAATATACAAAAGCCCGATTTATATCGGGCTTTTTAATGTGTGTTTAGAATCAATTTAACAACGCAAATTAGCTAGTCAGCTAAAAACGCTTTAAATACAGTTTCAAACTTGTGTAATTTAGGTGCTATTAAAATACTACAGTAACCTTGCTGTGGGTTTTCGTTGTAGTAATCTTGATGATAATGCTCTGCAGGGTAATACGTTGTAGCAGGGCTAACCTCTGTCACTATTGGCTCGCTAATATGATTTTGTAGCTGGGCTATCATCTCATTGGTTTGCTTTAATTGTGCATCGTTGTGGTAATAAACAACACTTCTATACTGTGTGCCAATATCGTTACCTTGGCGATTTAATTGTGTGGCATCGTGTAAGGTAAAAAACATGCTAAGCAGGGTTTCAAAGCTCACTACATCGCTGTCAAACTCCAGTTGAACAACCTCAGCATGACCTGTTGTACCTGAGCAAACCGATTTATATGTGGGGTTGTCGGTATTGCCGCCAGTGTAACCTGAGCTGACATTAAGTACACCCTTTACACGCCTGAATGCGGCGTCTATACACCAAAAACAGCCTCCACCAAATGTTGCTAGTTGTGTTGATGTGCTCATAAGTTGTCCTAATTATGTATGTTGCAGTATTACAGCGAGCATAAATTGATTGCGCCGCAACAGCAAGTTACGGCGCAGTCTAAGCTCAGTTAAGTTTCTTCGCTGTCTTTTAGCGGGTGAGAGTCGGCTTGCTTATTTAATTTTTGCTGCAAAAACTCGGGCGATTGTGTGTTGCGAGCTAGGGCATAGTACGCTGTAGGGACAACATACAGTGTTAGTAATGTTGATACTATAACGCCTGTAAATACCACCACACCAATTACCATGCGACTTTCTGCGCCTGGGCCCGATGCTAATACTAAAGGCACCGCGCTCATTACTGTGGTCAGAGAGGTCATTATTATTGGGCGCAGGCGTTGAGTGGCCGCTTGCAAAATAGCCTCGCTAAATTCAATGCCCTTATCGCGCAGTTGGTTGGTAAATTCGACTATTAAAATACCATTTTTAGCGCTTAATCCTATCAGCATTACAATACCAATTTGACTGTAAATATTGAGTGTAAGACCTGTGGCCCATAGGCCAAACATAGCGCCCATTAAGCCAAGGGGGACCGTAAGCATAATTACAAACGGGTGGATAAAGCTTTCAAATTGCGCCGCTAAAACTAAAAAGGTCACAGTCAGTGCAAGCACAAACACATAGGTCATAGCTGATTCGCCTTCGTAAAATAACTGCGATTCACCTTTGTAATCTACTGCGCCATCGATGTCGTTTTCCTCTGCGGCTACTTTGTTTAAAAAGTTAAGTGCTTGTTCAAGCGTATAGCCCTCTGCAAGGTTAGCGCTAAGTGTAATAGCACGCATACGGTTATAACGGTTTAAGCGTGATGCTGTTGCTTCTTCTTTTAAGCTGATAAGGCTATCTAGCGGAACAAGCTCACCACTGCGCGATTTAAGGTAAATATTTGAAATATCTGTAGGGTTTGTAAAGTCTTGCTTCGTGCCTTTTAAAATTACATCGTATTCTTCACCGCGGTCAATAAAGGTGGTTACGCGGCGCTGACCTAACATGGTTTCAAGGGTTGTGCCTACATCTGATACCGATACACCTAAATCAGCGGCTTTGTTTTTATCTATGCTGACCAAAAACTGTGGAAAGGTTTCTTTGTAGTCATGATCGATTCTTACCAAGCCAGGGTTCTTTTCTGCGCGCTCTATAATGCGGTCGCGCCAATCAGCAAGCTGCTCGTAATCGTTACCTTGCAGTACAAACTCAATAGGACGAGAAGAGCCTCCACCGCCAATACCACGGCGCATAATAGCAAAGGCACGTACGTCTGTTACCTCGGTCATTTTAGCGCTTATTTCATCCATTACTTCCCAGGTAGAGCGCTTGCGTTTATCCCAATCGGCCATACCTACAATGGCTACACCGCCACTGCCGCCCCAACCAGGAACACGCACTAGCACGCGGCTCAACTCTCCAGCCTCAGAGTAAGGCAGCAGGCGCTCTTCTATTTTTGCCATATTGGCAGCGTTATTTTCATAACTTGCGCCTTCAGGGCCGCTCATCATAATAAAAAAGGTGCCTCGGTCTTCTTTTGGTGTCAGTTCTGAGGGGACTTGTAAAAACAATGAATAGCTCACAAAACCAGCTAGCACAAGGCTTACCATAAGCCCCCATTTTTTGGTCATGTTTGAGGTGAGCGATTGGCGGTAACTGTTTTCAATTTTGCTAAAAACGCGGTCCATCCATTGGCTAAATTTACTTTCTTTTTCTGACGCTTTTAAAACTTTAGAGCATAGCGCAGGCGAAAGCGTAAGGGCCGTAATACTAGAGAAAAACACCGCGGCGCTTACAGCCATCGCAAACTCTGTAAATAAGGCGCCAATTCGCCCATCCATAAACACTAAAGGTACAAACACCGAAATAAGCACAAGTGTTGTCGCAATAATTGCAAAACCTACTTCACGGGCGCCTCTAAAGGCGGCTAATAGGGGAGGCTCGCCAAGCTCAATCCGACGGTGAATATTTTCAAGCATTACAATGGCGTCATCTACAACTAGGCCTATCGCTAGCACTAATGCAAGCAGGGTTAATAAGTTGATTGAGTACCCCATGGCAAGCAAAAACATAAAGCTGCCAACAAGGGCAACGGGCACTGTAACGGCAGGGATAAGTGTAGCGCGAATATTACCTAAAAAGATAAAAATGATTAACACCACTAATCCCATAGAAATGGCAAGCGTACTGTAAACCTCGCTAATTGACTCTTTAATAAAAACAGACGAGTCGTAGCTATCTTGAATAGTGGTGCCCTCTGGCAGGTTACGTTTTATTTTTTCAAGCTCACTGCGCGCGTTATCTACCACCGTTAACGTGTTTGCTTTAGCTTGCTTTACGATGCCTAGACCAATCATGTTACGGCCGTTACCACGGAACAGGCTTTCATCGTCGGCGGCTTCTAACTGTACGTCAGCCACTTCACCTAAGCGTACAAGATAGCCGTCTTCACCGCGTTTAATAACTAAGTTTTGAAAATCACGTTGATCTTTATAACTACGCGCTGTACGTACGGTAAAGTCGCGGTCGATAGATTCAATTTCACCTGCTGGTAGTTCTACGTTTTCACTGCGCAGGGTATTTTCGATATCGCTTGAAGTGATACCACGTGCAGCCATGGCTTGGCGGTTTAACCAAATTTTCATGGCGTATTGACGCTCACCGCCAATACGGACATTTGATACACCATCTACTACGGCTAATCGGTCGACAATAAAGCGTTGTGCATAATCGCTCAATTGCAACGAGTTCATAGTTTCACTGTTGAGTACAAACCAAGCAATAGGGCTCTCGTCGCTGTTTGACTTAGAGACCTCTGGCGGGCGTACTTGCTCTGGTAGGTTATCTAGTGCACGCGCAACTCGCTCTCGTACATCGTTTGAGGCTGCATCAATATCACGGCTAATATCAAATTCGATAACAATATTAGAGCGCCCGTTTCTACTTGAAGAGTTAATACTTTTAATACCTTCAATGCCCGATATCCTGTTTTCTAATATTTGCGTTATTTTTGTCTCGACTATTTCTGCCGACGCACCGGTATAGTCAGTACTAATACTGACAATAGGGGTTTCAATATCAGGGTATTCTCTAAGTGGTAGCATCGAAAAGGCTACCAACCCAAATGTAAGCAGTAGTAAGTTAATTACTATGGCAAAAACAGGGCGTTTGACACTCGTATCTGTAATTTTCACCGATTAACCCTCAACACTTACTTTGCTACCAGGGCGAATTTTTATAATACCTTCGGTAATTACTTGCACACCATCGCTAAGGCCTTCATCAATTGCTACCCACCCGTTATTTCTGCCAGCAACATGCACTTCTACCTTATTGACAATGCCCTCTTTTACTTGGTACACATAGTGTTTATCTTGCAGTGGGATCACGGCTTTCTCTGGCACCATAAGCGCCTGATTACTACTGAGTTCAAGGGCGGTATTTAAAAGCATGCCAGGTCGCAGTAATCCTGATTTATTAGCAAAGCTTGCGGTTACTTCAACACTGCGGGTAACCGAATCAATACGGGAACTTATATGAGTAACTTTGCCGGTAAAGGTGTTACCTGGGTAGGCGTCATTTTGGGTATGTACTTTCATGCCAAGGCTAAGTTGAGATAAATATTTTTCAGGAACTTTAAAGTCAACTTTTATAATACTAATATCATCGAGCGTTGTAATAACTGTATCGCTGCTTACATAAGCACCGATAGATACTTCTCGTTTACCTAATAAGCCAGAAAATGGTGCAGTGATTAGTAGCTCGTCAAGTTTGGTTTTAGCGCTTTCTAGTTGTGCTTGCGTAGCATCTACACGAGAAAGTTGCTCTTCTAACAATGATTTAGCGGTAGATTGTGTGCGAGAAAGCTCGGTAAGGCGACTTAACTGGCGTTTCTCCTCTTTTAAGTTAATGTTTAACTCTTTTACTGCGTACTGCTCTTGTTTATTTTGTAATTGCACAAGGCGTTGGCCTTTACTAACTAAGTCACCATCTTCAAAATAAATGTGGGTGACATAATCGCTTTGTGCGCTTTTAATATAAATAGCTTGATTTGCACGTGCACTGCCTATGGCTTCAATCATAACGGTGTTTTCTTGAGACGATACCGTATGAGCGCTAACTCTTGTTGCCTTATTACTTGAATTAGATTGTTCACCATGGCTAGATGGTAAATATAGGTACACACTTAAAATAACAAGAAGCGAAATTAGAAATGGAAAAAGGGCTTTACCTGACTGTTTTGAGTACATCGTTTTCATACCTGAAAATAAATTGTAAGTATTGTACGAAATAAGACCGTGGAAAGGCGGTTATGTGTCTCATAAATTTGTGCGTTAGGCGTAAAAATTTATGAGACTAATTACTTGTTCCCATTTAACGCTAAAATTATGATAAAACAATGAAGCCACAAGCACAGTGTAAAACCTGTTTAACAATTAGAAAAATAATACTCTGGGGTATTGTTATGTTTTTATTCTATATGGCTTTTTACCAATATGGCTAAGCAAAATTCAATAATAAAATACAGAGCGCAAGGCTCACGCAATGGCATTGAAGTACTCTCTGTCGGCAGCATAGGTTTAGTATTTATTATGCTGTTTAATTTATTGCGCCCGGGTGAAATTAGCTTAATAGAAATATTTTTAGTCAGTATGTGCATAGCGGCTATCTTTATTGGTTTTTTAAAAACACAGGAGCCATATTATAGTTTACTACTTAGTGAGTACTTACTTGTGTATCAGCATAAGTACGGTCAGTGGCAGTTAAATGTCAGTAATCTGCACCACAGCGGTATTCCTAAGGTGGCTGACGGCCTTGAATACCTTGAATTAAACGCAGTGGGTTTAAAACTCAATGATATGGACGAATTTTTAAGCGCTATACATCCACGCATCGCCGGAAAACTACTGATAGAGCAACGTAATTTATTTATGCAAGCTGTTCAAAAACATTGCAAAAATGGCAATTGCCCATCAGAATGGTTAATAGAAGAGACACAATACACTTCACCTAAAGGATTTAGCTATACTGGACTCATAGCTATGTTTGCTAACAGAGCGAAGCACCTTGAGTTGTTAACGGGGTATAATTTACTGTTACCCGCAAGTGTATTAGAGACAGACATTTGGTCGTTTAGTGCCGACTTAAATAAATGGAAACGCGCACCTGAACGGTTTATAGCATCGCAAGTTGGACACTAAATGCGATAGTAGGAAAAATAATGAGCCAAGAAAGATCTTTTATTAAAAGTGGTCGCAATACCATCATCCATAAAGATAAAAAGCTTGATCTAGTCATTGTAAATGCAGAGCAGCACCCACGTATAAAGGTAACTCAAAATGGTTTAGAGCCGTTTAAAGAGGACCTACCTAAAAACCGGCGAGATGCCAAAGAGCGGTACCTTGAAATTGTTAATGTAAGTAGCGCGGATATTTTTGGCGAAGAAAAACAGCTATTGTTTATTCAGGCGCTTGATGGACGTGAATACAAAGTAGATTACTCTAAAATAGGCACTAAGCTGTTTGTGCGTATTCATCAAGATACGTATATGTAATACCAATGTACAATAATATTTAACCATTTTGCGGGGCTAAACGTGCCGCTTCCTGCGTTAAAAAATTTTCCATTTCGGCTGCATGGATGCAGAAGCTCGCGCAATACAGGAACAATTGGCGAGAGCAACTAAATAGCGCATTTATTACCTAGTTATTAACACATATTTCCTGCCTCAAAGTAGATCACCTAATTAAGCGAATTGGTATAACTCTTAATGGCATCTTTATTGCTAGTAATTACTCTATAGTAATTATTTGACATTATAGGTGCGTTTTATGAAAGCGTTTGCTTTTGCTCCCCTTATATCTTGTTTTTTATTGGCTGCCTGTGGCGGTGGAGGCGGCGGTAGTGATGACTCTACTGTTGAAACTACGGTCAATGCAGGAAACGATCTTCAAGTTGTAGAAAAAACAGAGTTTACCATTACCGCGCAAGGCTCACCGGCAGACGGTACCTTTACTTGGCAGCGCGTTAGCGGCCCGTCAGTGGACGGCTTTCCGCTTGAAGGTGCAGAGCAAACTATTACAGCTCCCGATGTTAAAGCCGATAGTGAACTTGTACTATCTGTAAGCTATCAAACAGATAACGGCAGCTTAGTGAGTGACAATGTGAGTATATTTATTACTTCAAGCAACCAGTTACCACTTGCTGTTGTGAGTCAAATAGCTCCTGAAACACTGCCTTCGACCTATAATGATACCGTAACTTTGAGCGCTGAAGAGTCGAGCGATCCAGATGAAAACGGTCAAATTAATAGTTATCAGTGGGAATTAATTTCAGGCCCCGATTTAGATGTAACCGACTTTGATAATTCAACGGTAAGTTTTAGCCACCCGCTGCTTGAGTCAAATACTAATTTAGTGTGGCAGTTAAGCGTTACCGATGACGAAGGCGGCGAGGCAAGTACTGAATACAGTATGACACTCAATAAAACAGACGAGCTGGTTGTGGCTAATGCCGGAGATGACCAAAACGTTGAAGAATTTGAGGAAGTAACCTTAGATGCAAGTGAAAGTGACACCCTAACAGATACGTTTTCATGTAGCTGGCAACAATTAACAGGCAATGCCGAAACACTGGCAAATACTAGCCAATGTACCACGACATTTTTTGCCTCCGACGTTGATTTAGATACCACATTGAGCTTTGAAGTCACTGTTACTGATTCTAAAGGGCGCACTGACATCGATACCGTATTTATTGATGTATCTCCAAAAGCATTAGGGTTAATCAACGACAGTGGCCTAGGCGAGTGTTATAACAATACCCAACGTATCAATTGCCAAAGTAGTGATTTTCCAGGACAAGATGCAGAGCTTGGCCGAGACAGCTTTGCCAATCAACTCGATAAAGCAGGCCAAGGTAACCTTGCCTTTGACTACACTAAGCTAAATCAATTTGCTGATGAAGTAGCTGATGATAGTGACGACTTTACTTGCATTCGCGACAACGTAACGGGGCTTGTATGGGAGGTTAAAAGTGTAGAGTCAGGTACATTACCTAATACCACCTTGCGTGATGGCCAAAATCATTACTTTTGGGATTTAGGCACGACAACCTTTACCGATACCAGTACCGCAAATACCACCTGCCCAGATGATACAAGCTGTGGTGTGCAAACCTATATAAATGAAGTGAACGACTTAGACTTTTGCGGCGGTACCAATTGGCGCTTACCGACTTACACTGAGCTCTTGAGCTTAATAGATTATGGCAAGCAGGGCGAAAACGTATTAATTGATGAAGCGTTTTTCCCTAATATGCCAGCAGCAGGCGCTATAGATGATGTTAATTTACCGTACTGGACATCACAAACTGCAGCCGATGGTACCAGCTTATCGCAAGCGTACATTATAGATATGAGTAATGGGAATGACTTAGCTTACCCGAAAGAAAAATACGCGTATGTACGCCTAGTCAGAAGCCGATAGGAGAAAACCATGAAAACACGCATATTATTTTCACTGGCTGTGTTTAGCGCCAGCTTTCAACTAGCCGCAGCGCAAACGTGTTACGACGGGGCCGATACTACAACACCCACTACGCGCTTTACCCTTAATGATGATGGCACAGTATTAGATACCGAAACGGGCCTGATGTGGCAGCGCTGTAGCTATGGGCAAGTTTACGATAGCGACACCGAAACGTGCGCTGGGTCTACACCATCACTGAATTGGCAAGAAGCGCTTAGAGGAGCAGAAAACGACACCACTGCTGATTATGATGATTGGCAGGTGCCTAATATTAAAGAGCTTGCCAGTATATTAGAACACAGCTGTACCGAGCCGAGTATTAACGAAGAGGTGTTTTTAGGCACTAAATTGCAAAACTATTGGACTAATACGTCAGGCGTTAGCACGATGAGTTCAGCATGGGTTTATCAGTTTGATAGTGGGCTCAATAGTTTACATGCTAAAACCAGTGACGTGTATTTACGTTTAGTGCGTTACGAAAACTAGGGCCTGTTGACCTTTTAGGGTTATAATTTGTTCAATCTAAGGGCCATTTAATCGCGGCGCGAGGTTTGTAACCTAGTGGGCTCGATAATTGCTCCTGCGTTATTCTAATGACTTACATCCATGTAAGAATAAGTAAAAACTGAGTAAAGCTTCCGCGCCCTGCTCACGCCCTTACCTACATCCATGTAGGCAACAAAGAGGAAATAGCCCTTAGGCAGAACCCTTTGGGCAGCGCCTGTTTAGCATTTATACGTCGTTATCGCCTATTTATGGAGAACAACCACACTACATAGGCTCCGCCTTGCCTAAATACCAAACAGGCTGCTGCAAATTCAACCTCGAAAGGTCATCAGCCCCTAAGTATATGAAATAGCCAGCACGTGGCGTTAATATAAAGGCGTCGCTAAATTTAGCGACGCTTTTTGTTTTACATAAATTTACGATATTTCAATAATAAAGCACATACAACGTTGTTACTTTGTCATTTTTTTTGCCATTATAGGCCGAGTTTTAAAAACGAAGGAACATTGCGGTGTATTTAAGCTACTTTGGCTTGAGCGAAAAGCCATTTTCGATCTCGCCCAACCCCCATTATCTATTTTTAAGCGAACGCCATAAAGAGGCACTTGCCCACTTAACCTATGGTTTAGGCGAAGATGGCGGGTTTGTATTGCTCACCGGCGAAGTGGGAACAGGCAAAACCACCATTACCCGCAGTATGCTAGAGCAACTACCAGAGAATACCCAAGTTGCGATGATCCACAATCCGGCGTTGTCGGAGCTTGAGCTTTTGGCCAGTATTTGCGATGAGCTAAACATTACTTACGATGTTCAAAATGCCACCCTTAAAAGTTTAACCGACATTATTAAGCAGCACCTAGAGGCTAATAATAAAGCGGGCGGGCATACAATTTTAATTATTGATGAAGCGCAGCTTCTTGCTCCCGATGTACTTGAGCAGTTACGACTGCTAACTAACATAGAAACTGATCATAAAAAGCTGTTACAAATTGTTTTAGTGGGGCAACCAGAGCTTCAGGCATTATTAAAACGCACAGAGCTTAGGCAATTAGCACAGCGAATTACAGCACGGTATCATTTATTGCCGCTCACCCAAGGGCAAACGGTTGCCTATATAAAGCACCGTTTACATATTGCGGGGTGTGATAAAGGCGTGTTCTCGCTCGATGCTATGCAAGCTGTGCATCAGTTAACTGGCGGCATTCCACGTTTAATGAATTTAGTGTGTGAGCGGGCGTTAGTTGGGGCTTTTTCTAAGCAGCAGCTTATTGTTGATAGTGATATTGTTAAACAATCAGCGCAAGAATCACTGCCTATGGACTTTGTGGCTACGCAGAGTAATGAACTTAAATCCACAGGCCATGTTTATTATTACTTAGCATTTGCTGTTTTATTTGCAGTGGGTGTTGGTATGTCGTTTATTATATAGTTAGGTAATTTATGTCTTATTTATTAGATGCATTAAAGCAATCTCAACAAGCAGATATGAGCGCCGAGCAATATGATTTGCAGGCAGCGCAGTTAAAACAGCAACAAGCACTCACGCGTTATAAAAAGATGGTGTGGCTACTTGGCGGCGCAATTGCAGCATTTATTGCTATAGCGGGTGGATTTACGGCGGGTAAGTGGTTTCAAACCAGTGCACTACTAAAAGCAAGCCAGCCGGTTGATGTTGTTAGTACTGATAGTAAAAAACAAAAACAAGTTGCAACAGATGAGCCAATTACAGCGCAAAATGAAGCCGCAAATCCTGTAAAGTCACCTTCTACAGAGGTTGAAAAAAATAGCAATAAAGCCACTATAGAAGGGCAGTGGGTGTATGTGCAAACACCAACAGGTGTACAAAAAATGTTGCTTACCCCACAAGGGCAGTATATCCCTATTAATGATAACCCGACAAAGCAACAAGGTTACAATGTGCAACCCCCTATAAATGCTAATGGCTATAGTCAAAATGCGTTTAATCAGCCGACTTACAATGCACACTTACCTAACACGCAAAACTATAATCCACCTGGCCAAAACACACAATTTATGCAGCCGCAAGCACAAAATACCAGCTCAGCAGGTTTAGATATGAGCAAGTACAAAGTGCTTGGAAAACCATTGAATGGTGAAAATACCCCAAGTACGCAAGTGCCACAAAGTAGTCCGGAGCTTGATGCTGTACCGAGCAAATTAAAAGACGCTTTTGCACAAGCAATCAAAGACTCGCAGCAGGAGCAGGACTACGAAGTAACGCAGGCTTCACGCAGCTCCTCGCGAGTTGAACCTATTGAGCTATTACCCGATGGTTTGCAAGCTATGTTGCCGAGCATTAAATATCAAGCACACATATATTCTTCAAGTGCGGATAAGCGTTGGATAAAGCTTAACGGCCGTGAGTTACACGAAGGCGATAATATAGGTGCGCTAAAAGTGCGCGAAATTACCCCAGAGCAAAGCGTACTAGACTTTGATGGCTATGAATTTAGCTTAAAAGCTCTGCAAGACTGGCCACAGTAATATTGAACTATTAAAAAGCCGCCGTAACGCGGTTTTTTAAGGTAAAATCGAATTTTTATAAAAGCGTTCTAAATCAATATTATAATCAGCTGGTTTAACTGTCGATTCGAGTACGTCAGCTGTTTTTTTATTGGCTAAGTCAATATCTTGTACTTCGGTATAGCGGCTATGCTTTGCGCTATAGAATGTTTTTACCACAGGTTTTAAAGGAGTCGTTGGGTTGCTTTCGGTTACTAGGCCTACTTTTTGGCTTGAAAGCTTAACTAAGGTACCTACCGGGTGAATGCCAATACATTGAATAAATTTAGTGAGTAGTTCACCATCAAAGCTATCGGGGCAGCCATCTTTTAAAATTTTAAACGCTTTAATGGGCTCCATGCCTGCTTTATAGACACGTTCTGCTGTCAGTGCATCATATACATCTACAATAGATGCCATGCGTACGTATTGGCTTATCTCATCGCCTTTTTTGGCAAACGGGTAGCCTTTTCCATCTAAACGCTCATGATGTAGGCCGGCAATATCTACAGCAATACCTGTTAATCCTGCTTCTTCCAAAATTTGTTTTGAATGCAAAGCATGGTTTTGCATAATTTTAAATTCGTCATCACTTAAGCGGCCCGGTTTATTGAGCACTTCGTCAGGGGTTTTAATTTTTCCTATGTCATGCAACAAAGCACCTGTAGTAAGCTCTACAATAATATCGCGCTCTATGCCTAAGTGCTTTGCAAAAATCCCCATTAATATAGATACATTAATAGAATGCTCAAGTAAGTATGCATCTTTTTGGCGCATTTGTGTTAAGCAGGCTAGGGCATCTTGGTTTCTAAAAATTGAATCCATAAAACCACTGGCAAGCTCCTTAAAAGGCGCTATGTCTATATCTCTGCCCGCTTTTATATCGCCAAAGGCCTTTTGTTGAAGTGTTTTAGCTTCGTCGTAGAGCTTTTTAGCTTTGCCCATTTCTTGTTCGCTACTGTGAACTTTAAGCCATGGATCGCGTTTTTTAATATCAGCCTTAGGCGTTGGCGTTGGCGTTGGGGCTTGGGTGTCGGGCTCGGATGACGTTAATGTTTTATCTGGATCTATCTCTATTTCTAAAATGCCCGCTTTTTTGAGCTTATCAATACCCGCCTGAGTTTTAACCCAGCCTTGGTTTTTAATTTTAATGCGCCCAGTTTGCTTTGTAACACTTTGTACAAACATGCCAGGCTGTAATTGCGAAATAGAGATAACGTTCAATTTTCTTACTTCTATAAGGGGTCTTTGTTTAAATTAGCATCATTATACGTTGCAACGTAAAAAAAAAGGCACTTTTAAGTGCCTTTTTTTTCATTTTTAGTTAATTAGTATTAGATGGTTATTCGTCATCTTCTACTAGGGTCATCAGTGAGGTATTACCGCCAGAGGCAGTGGTATCAATACTGATCGTTTTTTCGGTAATTAAGCGTTTAATTAACGTATCGTAATACTCTGAAGTAATTACTGGCAAAATAGCGCCTTTACGCTGTGCAAGTTGTTGGCTGAAGTAACCTAAACGAGACGAACGTGCAGCAACCACCGCACCCGCTAAGTGAGGGTGAGCCAAAATAGCTTGAAGCTGGTTAGGTTTTGCAACCTGGAACACGCCCTCTGCAACGCCTGTGGCAATAAACTTGTCTTTAAAAGCTACCGCCTCATCATAAAACAGCTCCGATGCTACCGTAATTACTGTATTACCAGCAGCTAGTGCTGTAATAATTGACAGCGCCCAAAAGTTAAATGACGTGCTTTTATCTGCATAACACACCACACAACCACGCGCTTCAAGATGCAAGGTGTTTGACTCACCAGTCGGCCCAGGCAATGTAGTGAACTTACGCATGTGTTTTTCGAGGCGGTTTAATTGTGCACGCGCTTCTGAAAGCGTTAACGCTAAATCATCCGCTAAATCATCAATGATTTCGACCGTTGCGACTTTAGCAAGTAACTGACGCACAGCTGATACACGGTCGTTTAGCGGCGTTGCACGCCAAATTTTCTCATCGCGCATTGAGTTAGCCATTAGCTTTTTAACTTGCTCATTTGCACCGCTGTAATGGTGTAAATCAAGCTCATCTGGCGTTAGGTTAGTCATTTGCACGTTATCAGGTGATGCTTTCTCTTTTACTAAACGCTGCAGGTAGTTAGGACCACCGGCTTTAGGGCCAGTACCAGATAAACCACGGCCACCAAATGGTTGCACACCTACAATGGCACCAATCATATTACGGTTTACGTATACGTTACCCGCACGCGACATTTTAGCTAGGTACTCACAACGCTCTTCTATACGAGAGTGAACACCCATTGTTAGGCCGTAACCTGTGTTATTTATTTGGTCAATTACGTTGTCGATATCATTCGCTTTAAAGCGAATAATGTGTACACATGGACCAAATACTTCACGCTTAAGTACTGATAAATCTTCGATTTCGTACAAACGAGGCGCAAAAAAGTAGGCACCGTTTTGCGTGTTGTCAGGGATCTTACACTCGTAATGAAGTGTTGCATTACCTTTTAAGTATTCAACATGCTCATTTAGCGTTTTAAGGGCTTTTTCATCAATTACCGGGCCTACATCGGTAGAAAGCATTGACGGGTCCCCAACATGCAGCTCTGCCAGCGCACCTTTAAGCATTTCAATAATGCCATCAGCTACATCTTCTTGTATAAATAATACACGCAGTGCTGAACAGCGTTGACCAGCACTTTGGAAACCAGAGCTTATTACATCATCCACAACTTGCTCTGGCAGCGCTGTTGAATCAACAATCATACAGTTTTGGCCGCCGGTTTCTGCTATTAACGGTACTTGAATATCGTTACGCGCAGCGAGAGTTTGTGAAATAAGTGTGCCGGTTTCTGTAGAACCAGTAAACATAACAGCTTGTATACGCTCATCAGGTACAATTGTTTTACCCACTTCAGAACCGCGGGCGATTACTGGCTGCACTACATGCTCTGGTAAGCCAACCGAAAGCATTAATTCAATAGCACGAAGTGCAATTAAGCTTGTTTGCTCTGCAGGTTTAGCAATAACTGTATTACCCGTAACGATTGCTGCAGCTACTTGGCCTAAGAAAATAGCAAGCGGGAAGTTCCATGGGCTGATACATAAAATTACACCGCGGGCTTCAAAACGTTCATCGCTAGCTAGTTCTTCTGCGCGGGCAGCGTAGTAGCGACAAAAATCAACAGCTTCACGTACTTCATCGATACCATCTTGTGCAATTTTACCGGCTTCTTTAATACATATAGCCACAAGTTCATCGTGGTGGCGCTCTAAAATATCCGCTACACGACGTAGTAAATTAGCACGCTCTTTTACAGATGTTTGCGACCATGACTCAAATGCCGCTTCAGCATTGGCTAAAATATCTTTCATCTCATCGCTAGATTGCAGTTTAACGTGGCCGATGATTTCGTTATGATTTGCTGGGTTTTTAACCGCTAATGCGCCTTGTGGTACTTGGCTTTGATCAATTAAGTGCTCATTAAACCAGCTTTCAAGATTTTCTTTGAACGGGGTAATGGCATTAATGTCTGTTAAGTCCATGCCTTTTGAATTAGCGCGTTCATCGCCGTATAAGTCAATTGGCATTTTAATTTGCGTATTGTACTTATTGCGTAAACCTTGCAATGTTTCTACAGGGTCTGGAAGTAACGACTCAACAGGCTTAGTCGTATCTACAATGGCATTTACAAACGACGAGTTAGCGCCATTTTCAAGTAAACGACGAACTAGGTAGGCAAGTAAGTCTTCGTGTTGGCCTACTGGAGCATACACACGACATTGAATTTTTTCCTCATTTACGATTTGGTCAAATAAAGATTCGCCCATACCGTGTAAACGTTGGAATTCAAAACCGGTGTTATCGCCTTTAGCAACTTCTAAAATAGTGGCTGCAGTGTAAGCGTTGTGTGTTGCAAATTGTGGGTAAAGCACATCACGCGCTTCGAGCATTCTAATAGCACAGGCTTTGTAAGATACATCGGTCGTTGCTTTACGTGTAAATACAGGGTAGTGCTCTAAACCATCTTGCTGAGTGGTTTTGATTTCGGTATCCCAGTAGGCACCTTTAACTAGGCGCACCATCATTTTACGGCCTACGCGAGTAGCAAGCTCAGTTACCCATTCAATAACAAAAATAGCGCGCTTTTGATACGCTTGTACGGCCAAGCCAAAACCTTGCCAGTTACCTAAATCTTCATCGCTAAATACCGCTTCAATAACATCTAACGAAATATCTAAGCGGTCAGCTTCTTCTGCATCAACCGTAAAGCCAATATCGTATTGTTTAGCTGCAAGCGCCAGCTCTTTAAGTTTAGGCACAATTTCGGCCATCACGCGCTCTTTATGCGTGAACTCATAACGTGGATGAATAGCAGAAAGTTTAACGGAAATACCTGGGCTTTTAACTGGGCCACGGCCATTTGCTGCTTTACCAATGGCATGGATTGCGTTCATGTAGCTGTCGAAGTAACGCTTGGCATCTTTCATTGTGCGCGCGCCTTCGCCTAGCATGTCATATGAGTAAACGTAGCCTTTTTGCTCTTTTTCGGCAGCGCGTTCAATGGCCTCATCAATGGTGCGACCCATAACGAACTGCTTACCCATAATTTTCATGGCAAAGTTTACAGATTTGCGAATAACAGGCTCGCCTAAACGACCTATGGTCTTTTTAAGCATGCCAAATTGCTGTTCTTTGGTTTTATCTGTGTAGTTAACCATTTTACCGGTTACTAATAATCCCCATGAAGAAGCATTAACGAATAAAGAATCGCTGCTTCCTAAATGAGAACTCCAATCACCTTTAGCAAGCTTGTCACGAATTAACGTATCTTGCGTGGCTTTGTCTGGTACGCGAAGTAGGGCTTCGGCCAAACACATTAACACTACACCTTCCTCACTAGAGAGTGAGAATTCATTTAAAAGTGCGTCTACACCGCTTTGACCGTCTTGGTCTTTTCGAATGTTTAAAACAATCTGGCGAGCTCTTTCCCACGCACGGCTACGTGCTTTAACACCTACTTCTGCAAGTGGTAAAATATGATCAATAACGGCATTTTCGTCAATGCGGTAAAAATCACGAATTTTCTGTCTTGTAGGACAGGTTGTTGTCAAATCGCCATTGAATAACATAAGCAACCCTCAGGAATGTTAATATGTAAACAGTAGAACAAAATTATGCGCTTGTGCCGCTAGGCTAAAGCAAACTTGCTACTAATAAATTACCAGTGATGTAATGCGTGCATTCTAATTAAATTTCAGCAGAATATGCTGGTTAAATTTCGCGATTTACGATAATTTACAGGGCATATTTTCAACTTATCCGTATAAAATTCTGTATGACAAGTCCAAATAGATTACGCCTGCTTGATCGTATCGATTTAGCAATATTAGACGTTCTTCAAAAGAACGGCAGAATTTCTAATGTTAACCTAGCAAAACAGGTTAATTTAAGTCCTAGTCCATGCCTTGACCGTGTTAAGCGGTTAGAGCAAGAAGGCTATATAGAAGGGTATTTTGCAAAGCTTAGCGAACAAAAGCTGAACCAGAGCTTAGTGGCGCATGTGCAAGTATCGCTGGTGGCATCTAACACGGCTGTATTTAAAGTGTTTAAAGAGCACATACTTAAAATTGAGCAAGTTGTCGAGTGCGATATGGTAGCGGGCGGGTACGATTACCTGCTAAAAATTAGGGTCTCAGATATGGATGAGTACCGACAAGTGCTAGGAGATTTGGTCGACATTCCGGGGGTAGGGACTCACCATACTTATATGGTCATAGAAAAAATCAAGCAAGACCCTGGTTTACGTTTGGATATTTAAAATCCATATGCTTATTGCAATAGCTTACACACACATTAAAAAAGCACCTAAGGGTGCTTTTTTTAGTGGTTAGCTCAAAATAAGCTAATAAAAGTGTAGGTTAATTATGCCCACCCTTCGTAGCGCTTACGGCGTGAAAGTACAACGGTAAGAATAATACCTAAAAATAAACCTATAAAGGCAATAGCGCCGCCATAAGTTAATAGCTGACGTTTTTCTTTTGCTGTGGCTGCTTGTTTTTGCGCACGTTCTTGCTCAAGCGTTGTTTGCAGCTCAGTAATTTGTTGGTTAAGTAGTTTGTTTTGATTGGTTAAGCTTTGATTGTGCTTTTGTAACTGCGGGAGCTCAACTTGTGCTTGGCGCAATTTATTTTGAACACTGCTCATTTCACTACTGAGCGTTTGATACTGCTGGTGAAGACCCGGAGTTTTCGATATAAATTTAGATTCAACCCAACCTTCACGGTCTTTATCGTCTTTGATTTTTATAAAGCCGTTTTCTTCTTTTGATAGCACGGATAATTTAGTGCCCGCATCTACAGAGCCAAGTAAGCGGTAGTTTTTACCTGCACCAGAGCGCATAAAGGTATATAGATTGTCGATTATATAAGCTGTGTTTGCATCTGATGAGTTGGCTGTTTGAGCTTCTTGAGCTTGGCTTATAAACGAGGTGGCTGTTAAAAGTAGCCCTAGTAAACAGTGTTTTAGCATTTATCTACCTTGTTAGTCTATCCGTGTCCGTTGTGGTTGTGAGTAAGATTTTCACATAAGTAGTGAGATAGTATGGATTAAACGCGTTAATAGCAAGGTTGATATTGTAACCCGATAATGGCATAGCTCAGTCAAAAAGGTTAAAAAATTTGCAAAATGAGGTGGCTTTGTTTATTTTGAGCACTTATTTATTTTAAAGGTAATCCTCAACCCTAATGGATACTGAGATAGAACTGAAGTTTTTGGTATCAGATGCCGTTGTTCCACTGATCCCCTCGCTAATCACACAATTTGCTAAAACGGTTATTAATAAACCTTCACGTAGTTTGCAAAATGCCTATTACGATACTCCAAGTAGAGAGCTAAGAGCCCTGGATATAGGTTTTAGAACGCGCTGTGCCGACGGTAAATGCGAACAAACCATTAAACTTGCTGGCGAAGTTGTGGGCGGACTTCACCAACGCCCTGAATATAACTTGCCGATTGAATCAAGTCGCCCTGATTTATTAGCTTTTAATAATGCTATTTGGCCTCATGGTATGCAAGTTAATGCTATTAGCGATAATTTATATCCTATTTTTAGTACTAACTTTATTCGTCGTACATGGTTAATAGAAACCCCCAACGGTGCAAAAATCGAAGTCGTGCTCGATAAGGGCGAAATAGCTGCATCGGGTAAGGTTGATATTATTAGCGAGCTTGAAATAGAGCTTGTTGAGGGTAATAGAGACGAGCTATTTGCTTTGGCAGATAAACTTGTTAGTCAAAATTGTATCCGCTTAGGTCTTTATTCAAAAGCAGCTAGAGGCTATCGTCTAGCCGATGAAACACCGCTTAAGCCGAGTAAGTCGATAGGGTTTGTAAAATTAAAAAAACAAGCAACCCAAGAGCAAGCACTGATTGAAGCCATGAACTTTGGTATTCGCTTTGTGCAAAAGCATGAGCAGTGTTACTTTGACAAGCCCAGTTTAAAAACCCTCAAACGCGTGACTGACGGCATTAGTTTAATTAGACACAATTTTTGGTTGTTCGACGATATTGTAAGTAAAGAGAGTACTGAACAGTTAAGAACAGAGCTCAAGTGGTTGTTAAGTGAATTAGCCTGGGTTGAAAATGCTATTCAGTTAAAAACGTATACATCTAAGCGCCACGCATTTTATAAAAAGATAAATGCAGCGCCAGCATTAGCGCAAGTTATTAACGATTTAAAAGAGCTTCAACCGAGTATTGATGATATTAATGCTTTGTTTCAAAGTGCGCGTTACAATCGGTTACTGCTGTTGCTTACTACTTGGTTAGTAGACAAGCAATGGCGTAAATTTTGGGGTCAAACCGAGCTTAAGGCAGCAGAGCTGCCTGTGGCTAAAATTGCTAAACGCTTATTCAATAAAGATTGGCAAAATTTAGATAAGTTACTCCCTAAGGAGCAAACGCTTACGGTAAAAGACTATTTAAGTTTACGCCCGCAATTAGAAAACAGTTTATTAAGCGGTAATTGCTTAGGCGCACTGTTTGACAAAGAAGCGCGTTTAGAATTTAGGCTACCGTGGTTAGATATTTCTCATGGTATGTATGAGCTCAGCACGCTGGAATATTTAAAACAGCTTTGCGGCGGGCAAGAAGATGAGCAATTGGCTAAAATTCAACAGTGGCTAGATCAGAAGTCGGATTACTTAGTCAGTGCTATGGAGCAAAGCCGTTTAGCCTCTTTTGATATAGAGCCTTATTGGCAATAATACCTTGTAGCAGGTGTTGCAGTATTAACACCTGCGTTAACCTTTTTTGTTACTTTTTTAAACTCCCTTAATTAAATAACCTCCTAATTTCTACGTAATAAAAATGGTGTGTTAGGCACTCGTTAACTATGCTTATAGTCATAAACCTACAACGGTAAGACTAATATGAAGTGTAGTGTTGTTTTGCTTTTTTTATTCAATAGTATGGGGGTCTATGCTCAAACCTTCACTTTTGGTGTAGTTCCGCAATATGAGCCTCAAAAATTGACTGCAATATGGCAGCCTTTTCTTAATAAAGTAACCGAAAAAACGGGCGTGCAGTTAAAGCTTGTGACAGTGGAATCAATTCCGGTTTTTGAGCAAGGTTTTGCACAAGGCGATTACGATTTTGCTTATATGAACCCATGGCACAGTGTTATTGCCTTCGACAAGCAAGGTTATTTACCTATAGTGAAAGATGCTGCGCGGCATTTGCAAGGGGTATTAGTAGTCAATAAAAACAGTAATATTGAATCCGTTAAGCAGCTTGAAGGCGCTGAAATTGCTTTTCCTGCACCTAATGCATTGGGCGCTTCTTTATTGATGCGTGCTGAGCTTGCTTTGTTGTATGGTTTAACAATAAAACCTGTGTATGTACAAACCCACTCATCTGTTTATTTAAATGTGGCCCTTAATGCAACACCTGCAGGCGGTGGGGTGATGGGCACATTAATGCAGCAGCCTCAAAATCTACAAAAAAAACTAAAAGTTATTTACAAAACGCGCAAGGTTAATCGCCACCCCATAGTGGCTCACCCTAATGTAAGCCCTCAAGTACAAGCGCAAGTTCAACAAGCTATTATAGAAATAGGCAGTAACCCTAATCAAAAACACTTATTAGCGGGGATCCCAATAATTAACCCAAGTAAGGCAAGCATTGACGATTATAAACAATTAACGCAATGGGGCTTACGCTCGTTTTATGTTGAAAATTAACTGGTGGCGTAGCTTACGATGTCAAAGCTTTATAGCCGTTATGGCATTTGGCTTGTTATTGGTTTGCTTATTTATATTTTACGCTTTGCCAGAACAAGCTAAGTGGGTAAACGATGGCCTTTCTAGCGCAACTCAGCGCTCTTTACAGCAATTATCGACTTCAATCAAAACGCCTTTATTGACCCGTCAATACGCTCAGCTGTATGAGCAAATAGACGCACAACTTAATACAAACCCTAATTGGAAAGCTATTAGGGTAGTAGACTCGGCTACAGGCAATCAATTATACCCTTTAGATGAGTGGCAACCGCTAGATCAAAAAGGAAATGTTACCTTAAGTGAGCGTATTATCTTTTTAGATAAGCCTTTGGCTGAAATTACACTCATCGTTAATTTTGAAAACGCAATAAGTGAAGCGGCAAAGCTACATTACACGTTAATTTATATTCAGTTTTTTATACTTGTGGTGTTTTTTATAGGCTTAGCTTGGTTAGTCGATTATAGAATTACTAGCCCTTTACGAGCACTGGAGGACGCTTTTTCTAAACTGGCGAAGGGAAATTTTGATTGTCACATTCATGTACAGCAGCAAAATGAAATTGGCAGCGTTATAAATGCTTTTAACAAAATGGCCAATGAGGTGGCGAATAATCACCAAAAAGTAAATGCATTAAGAATTCAAGCTGAGTCGGCTAGTAAGGCTAAATCTGACTTTATGGCAAGTATGAGTCATGAACTTAGGACGCCTTTAAACGCCATTTTAGGGTTAGCGCAGCTATATCAATATGACAGTAAAGCAACCAACGTACACAAAGACAATGCGCAAAGTATTTATCAAGCTGGGGAGCATTTACTTTTATTAATAAACGACGTGTTGGACTTAACGTCTATTGAATCGGGGAATATGCAGTTTAATTTTGAATATGCTCCTGTTAAAGACATGCTACAGCACAGTATTGAAATGGTGAGCGAACTTGCCAGAGTAGAACTTGTGACTATTAACACCCATCATATTGAATCCCTTAATGGCGTTTATTTATATGTTGATAAGCGTCGATTTAAACAGGTGCTGCTAAACTTGCTCTCCAACGCAATAAAATACAATAAAGTGCGCGGTAAAATAGATATACGCTGTAAAACTGTTGATTCTAGCCGCTGTAAAATTGATATTGAAGATACAGGTTGTGGTTTTTCAGAGGATGATATTTTAAGGCTTTTCAAACCCTTTGATAGGCTAGGGGCAGAGAGCAGTAAAACACATGGTACGGGCATTGGTTTGGTGATTACTAAAGAGCTTGTAGAGCGTATGCAGGGGCAGCTACAAGTACATAGCAAAATTAATAAAGGCGCGTGTTTTACCATTAGTTTTAATAGCTTTAAAGAAAGCACGTTAACGACTACAAAAGTTGACGAACCACTCAATCATTCCAGCCGTTCTCCCGCCACCTCCGCTACAGGTAAACTCCCCGTATTAAATGTGCTGGTGGCAGAGGATCAGCTTACCAATCAGCAGGTCTTAAAGCAGCAATTGACTATGCTTGGCGTTGACTCAACGTTTGCAAATAATGGTGAGCAGGCGTGGCAAATGTTGCAAGATAAGTGCTTTGATATGCTACTTACCGATATTCAAATGCCGCTGTTAAACGGGCTTGAGCTGGCAAAAAAAATACGCAAAAACACACAGTTCAATGAGCTAATAATTATTGCTGTTACGGCCAATATTATGGAAAAAAATATACAGGATTGTTATAGCGCAGGAATGAATGGCTTTTTAACTAAACCGATAGAGCTTGAAAGCTTAAAAGAGCTGCTAATGAAGCACTCGCAAGGCATTGTTGCTGCGCATACACAGCCGCTACCAACCACAGAGCAAGCAAGCTCTATGTATAGCCAATTAGATATGCCTTTATTGTTTTCGATGTTAGGACATGATGCACAGGTGCATTGTTTAGTTTTTCAGGCGTTTTTACAGACCGCTTATGAACAAGTTAAATTAATTGAAGCGTATACGCATAGCTTAAATTACGCCGATTTGTCTTTTCAAGCGCATGGTTTAAAGTCATCTGCTAAATCGGTCGCAGCGTTAAAGTTAAGTGATATTTGCCAACAGATAGAAAGTTTAGCGGCGCAAAATAAGGTCGATGAAGCGTTATTATTTGCCCTACAGACGGGGTTTAATGAAGTGGTTACACAGTTAAAAGTTTATTGTAATAAACATGAGGCACTTTCTTAATGCCTCATGTAATAAAGGTTATTAGCTTATAACTAATATTTAGCGGCTTGTCCTTTGGCGGGTAAAGAACTTAAAATGAAGTCGCGTAAATCGTTATTAGAAAGCTTAAGATCTTCATGGCGTAGGTACATCATATGGCCGCTGCGGTACCCTTTAAAGCTTAATCTGTCTTTCATTTTTCCACTTGGGTCAAGCTGCCATAATGTGTATTTAGCATCAAAGTAATTTGTTGCGCCATCGTAGTAGCCAGCTTGAATCATCACGTTTAAATACGGGTTTTGCGCCATCGCTAAACGTAAGTTTTCGCCGGTATTATTTTTACTGCGATCCCACGGGTGAACATTGCCGAATAAATTGTATTTAACATCCGTTTTGTAATTAAGCTCCTCACGTAGGTAGTAATTTATTGCAGGCGTAAACGAATGTAGCCAAGAGGTGAGCTCAGCCCAGTAATCCGGTGATTCGCCAGCATCGCGTTTATCAATACCTAAATAGCGCGAGTCTAAACGTCCAACAGTTTGTCCGCGCTCACGTAAAAGTTCTTTCCAAAAAAATTGAGTGGGGATATCTAAGTTGTTTTGCGCTACAAACTGTTCTGAAAGGCCTGCATATTCAGCCATTTTTTTTATTATTTGGCGCTTTTTATCAGCATCGATAAAGCCGCCTTTAACGAGGGCTGGAATAAGCTCATTAATAGTAAACTGCTCAACTTCGGGTA
The DNA here is from genome assembly GCF_001401805.1 of Pseudoalteromonas sp. P1-25. GTDB lineage: Bacteria > Pseudomonadota > Gammaproteobacteria > Enterobacterales > Alteromonadaceae > Pseudoalteromonas. The sequence goes on along the minus strand of NZ_LKDW01000006.1, from coordinate 71,623 downwards.
AAAGTTCATAGAGCTCTTTTTTTTGTAAATCTTTTTTAAGTGTTTTGTGATACCACGCCGTTGCAGCAAAATAAGGTAAGCGGTTTGCCGCTTTTATAGGGCCGTCTCGTTTTATACCAATATCGGTTGGCGATACTAATACCACCCCATTAATGTACATCCACTGACTGTTTTGTAGCTCATAAGCAAGGCCTGATACGCGAGTCGTGCCATAGCTTTCGCCTATTAAAAACTTAGGTGAGCGCCATCGCTCATTTCTGTTTACAAAGGTATTTAGCCATTCAGCTAAGTATTTGATATCGGCATTTACACCAAAAAAGTGCTTTTTTTGTTTCTCTTTTGAAAGCATCTCACCTTTGGCGTTTTCTATTACACGTGAATAACCTGTATTTACAGGGTTAACATAAACAATATCTGCTACATCTAATACTGAATAGGGGTTATCTTTTACGCCATAAGGTTGAACGGGGTAGCCTTCGTCATCAATTTTTAATACGCGTGGGCCAGTGTACGCTAAGTGCATCCATACCGATGCGGAACCCGGCCCACCATTAAACGATATCAGTAAAGGGCGAGCAGCGATGTTATCGACTTTATCTCGTGTGTAATAGGTGTATTGTAACGTGGCAATAGCATCCCCCCCGTCATTCCACACAGGTTGGGTCCCTGTTTTAACGGTGTAGCTAAAGCGTTCACCATTGATTTTTGCTTTATGTTTGGTGACTACATGGCTATCAATGTCTATTTTTCGTTGATTATCTGCTAATGCAGCATTACTTATCATTATAATGGTAAGCGCTAAGGCATAACGAGTTAATTGGGAAAGCTTCATTGTCGTTCCTTATATTTGTTTAGAGGCTATTTAAAATAAAAAACACATAAATAACAAAAGTATTGAGACTAATAGCCGATAATAGTGGTTAAGCTCATTAGCTGAGTACTTGTTTATTTAATGTTAATTGCCCCTCGCGTGTTTAGCTTAGCTTAAAAATAAAGTATATTTAGCCGGCTTTAGATTTGAATAAAAATACAGAGCGGGCCGCAACACAAATGGACCTAGCCTACTTATTGGCTATATAAACAGAACTTTATTGGATGTTTTTCATTATTTGCCATTTAGAGCAAGTTTAAGTAGTAAAATAACAAGATTAAAGAGAAGTTTATGCAAAGAGTATTAGTGGTCGAAGACAGCAAAGTAGTACAACAGGTACTACGCCACTTAACGGCTCAATATTTAGATGTCGCTGTTGATTTTGCCTGGTCATTAAATGAATGCAAAGACTATATTGAGAAACATAAATACTCCTTAGCATTAGTTGATTTAACCCTTCCTGACGCCCCTAATGGCGAAGTTGCTAAATTTACACTTTCGCATGCTATTCCTACTGTGGTACTTACTTCAAAAATTGATGAATATAAGCGCCAACAAATGCTAGAGCTCGGGGTTATTGATTATGTAATAAAAGACAACCGTGACTCATACCATTACGCGATTAAGCTAGTGGCGCAGCTTTTGAGAAATCAAGGCTGTAAGGCGTTGGTTGCCGATGATTCGGTGTTAAGCCGCTCCTTAATGAAGCAAATGCTAGAAAAACAATTATTTGATGTAACCGATGCGCAAGATGGTCAGCAAGCACTCGAAATAATTAAAAGTAACCCTAATATAAAATTGCTTATGACCGATTATGCGATGCCATTGATGGATGGTTTTGAATTGGTTAAAGCGGTGCGCAATTTTAGAGGGCGCGATGATTTGGCCATCATTGGGCTTTCGGGGGCAGGTAAACATGGGTTATCGGCTCGCTTTATTAAATACGGTGCTAACGACTTTTTAACAAAGCCCTTTATGAATGAAGAGTTTCATTGTCGTGTTATGCAAACTATGGAGCAGTTGTCACTGATTGCGGATATTAAAGAAAGTGCTTATAGAGACTATTTAACGGGAATGTATAACCGGCGCTATTTTTACCAATATGCAGAGCAACTACTAAAAAAACAGCAGCAAAATACGCTTGCATTACTTGATATAGATTTTTTTAAAAACATTAATGACACGCTAGGCCACGAAGCGGGTGATCAGGCACTAAAGCAGGTAGCCACATTAATTAAAACGACGTTTTCTAAGTTTACGGTCGCTAGAGTAGGCGGCGAAGAGTTTGCTATTATACTAGATGATATAGACACCGCTCGTGGGCGAGAGTACTTAGAAGGCTTTAGAAAAAAGCTCGCCAAGCATGAATTTTTAATCGATGACAAACCGTTTTCTATCACCATTAGTATTGGTGTTGCTGATTTTCAAAACACTGATTTAACACAAGCTATGCGTGTCGCTGACGCTGCACTTTACCAAGCTAAAAATAATGGTAGGAATTGTGTTGTTTAACTATAAAAATAACACTAATAACAAGCTTACACGTGTTAGTTATTTGTAGTGCACCAATGTAGCTAAGTTGTTAAAAAAGCGCACCTATATGGTGCGTTTTTTTTGTTTTAAGCTTTTGGTTTGCTCTTATCTGGTTGATATAAAATAGATTTTAATAGTGGCACAAAGGTTGGATTATATAAGCCAACAGGATAACAATAAAGCGTCCGAGGGGGCCACTATGAAAATGATTAGTGCAATCATAAAACCATTTAAATTAGATGATGTGCGCGAAGCGCTCGCTGATTTAGGTATTGAAGGGATGACCGTAGTTGATGTTAAAGGTTTTGGACGTCAACGAGGCCACACAGAGCTGTATCGTGGAGCAGAGTATCAGGTAGATTTTATTCCTAAAATCAAACTTGAAATTGCGACTCGTACCGAAAACTGCCAACGCGTAGTTGAAGCAATTACTAAAATTGCCTCAACGGGCAAAATTGGTGACGGTAAGATTTTCGTGTACGACTTAGATCAAATCGTACGTATTCGTACGGGCGAACTTGATGAAGAAGCAATTTAAGGGGGCTGATTAATGGAAAACACAATTGTAGAACTCAAATTTTCTCTCGACACCTTTTATTTTCTGGTGTCGGGTATATTAGTAATGTGGATGGCAGCAGGTTTTGCCATGTTAGAAGCGGGTTTAGTTCGTTCCAAAAATACCACTGAAATTTTAACTAAAAATGTGGCGCTGTACTCTATCGCATGTACCATGTTTTTATTAGTTGGCTACAACATTATGTATGTAGACAACGCTGAAGGCGGCATAATTCCTTCAATTGGTGCATTAATTGGCACGCAAGCGGCCGATGCTGACCACTCTTTAGAATCTGACTTTTTCTTCCAAGTAGTATTTGTTGCAACGGCTATGTCGATTGTATCGGGTGCCGTGGCTGAACGTATGAAGTTATTTGCTTTCTTAGCATTTACAGTGATTTTAACTGGCTTTATTTACCCAATGGAAGGTTACTGGACATGGGGCGGTGGCTTCTTATCAGAAATGGGCTTTGTTGACTTTGCAGGCTCTGCTATTGTTCACGGTGCGGGTGCTGCAGCTGCGTTAGCAGGTGTAATTTTACTTGGCGCTCGTAAAGGTAAATACGGTAAAAACGGTGAAATTTACCCAATTCCTGGCTCTAACTTACCCCTTGCTACATTAGGTACGTTTATTTTATGGATGGGTTGGTTTGGCTTTAACGGTGGTTCGCAATTACTTCTTTCAGACAAAGAAAATGCAACAGCGGTAGGTCAAATTTTACTTAACACCAATGCCGCTGCGGCAATGGGTGCAATTGCTGCCTTATTTGTATGTAAAGTGTTATGGGGTAAAGCTGATTTAACTATGGTACTAAACGGCGCATTAGCAGGCTTGGTTGTTATTACTGCAGACCCACTTTCACCATCACCACTTATGGCATGTTTACTAGGCATTTTAGGTGGTTCTCTGGTTGTGTTTAGTATTGTAGCTCTTGATAAAGCGAAGATTGATGACCCGGTAGGTGCAATCTCAGTACACGGTGTATGTGGTGCCCTAGGTATTATGCTTGTACCTGTATCTAACGGCGATGCAAACTTTGTAACTCAGCTTATTGGCTTAGTAACGATTTTAGCTTTTGTTTTCGTAGCTTCATTCATTGTCTGGACTATTTTAAAGCAAACTATGGGCATTCGCGTAACAGAAGAAGAAGAGTTAAGCGGTATGGACCAACACGATTGTGGTGTTGATGCTTACCCAGAATTCGTATCTGTTCGCAGTAACTGATATTAAATAGATTAATCATTGTGTTCACAAAGCCCTACCTAGGTAGGGCTTTTTTTCGTTTCAGGGGAGGTTAACTTTTCAGGTGTTAGGCTATAACCAATATGCTAAGCTCACACTCGTGAATAAACCTTGGAATAAATTACACTTAAATGGCTGACAATAAAAAAACACCCAGTAGTAAAACCACACCTAAGCGTGCTTCTAAAGCAGCTAGCTCGCCACGCAAAGCCAAATCAAAAACCACAAAAAAAGGGTCAAACCCTGTTGTTAAACGCTCATTTATGCGAAAAACATGGTCTATATTTTGGAAGTTGAGCTTGGCTGTTTTTATTGCGATGGCTATGTATCTTATTTATTTAGATTCAAAAACAACTCGTATATTCGAAGGCAATAAATGGCAACTGCCAGCACAAGTATATGCACGCTCAATGGAATTTTACCCAGGACAGTTTTTATCAAGCCAAGAGGTTGTATGGGAGCTTGAGCGTTTAAATTACTCATCGGTCAACCGTTTAAGCCGCACCGGCCAATACGTTAAAACGCCAAACAGCATTAAAATCTACCGACGCGACTTTGAGTTTTATGATGGCTTAGAGCAAGCTCATATTATAGAGCTACGTTTTGCAGGGAAAAAAGTAGCCACAATAAAAGATAAATTTGGCAGGCGTTTAAATAGTGCGCGTTTAGAGCCTGTACAAATAGCCCGTATTGGCAACGATTCAAAGCAAGACAGAGAGTTTGTACCGCTTGATAAGTTTCCGCCGATGCTAAAAGACACATTACTAGTGGTAGAAGATCGTGATTTTTATAATCACCATGGTGTATCGGTATTTTCTATTTTACGTGCACTTTATTCAAATATTAAAGCAGGACGTACCGTACAAGGTGGCAGTACCTTAACGCAGCAGCTTGCAAAAAATATATACCTAACACGTGAGCGTTCTTTGGTGCGTAAAATAAATGAGGCATTTATTGCGCTTATTTTAGATTACCGTTATTCAAAAGATCAGATTTTAGAAGCTTATTTAAATGAAGTTTACTTAGGACAGTCTTATAACCAAGGCGTGCATGGCATGGGCTTGGCGTCTGAGTTTTATTTTTCAAAGCCTGTTGATGAGCTGGAATATGACCAAATAGCGCTACTGGTGGCGATGGTTAAAGGGCCTTCGTATTACAATCCTCGTCGTTATAAAGAACGCACTATGGAGCGTCGTGATCTAGTACTGCGCTTAATGGTTGAAAACAAACTACTAACGACAAAAGAATACCGTGCATCACTTAAACGCCCAATTGATATAGCGCCAATGAAAGCAAGTTTACAAAAGTCATACCCTGGCTTTTTAGAACTGGTAAATCGTGAGCTTAAGCAGTTATTACCTGATCAAAAAACACTAGATGCGGGTGTGCGTGTATTTACTTACTTTGATTTACAAAAACAAACGGCAATGGAAGAGTCCATTCAAAAAAGTTTACCGTATCTAGAAAAACGCCCTAATACCGATAAACTCGAAGCAGCCATGATCTCAGTTAATATCGAAAAAGGCGGTGTGTCTGCTTTAGTATCAGGGCGCGATGTTCGTTACTCAGGTTTCAACCGAGTGCTCGATACTAAACGTAATATAGGCTCCTTAGTTAAACCTGCTGTGTATTTAACAGCCCTACAGCTACCGCATTATAACTTAGCTACATTACTTGATGACTCCCCTGTACAGGTAACAAATGAGCAGGGTAAAGTGTGGCAACCTGAGAACTTTGATCACCAATACCGAGGTGCATTACCACTTTATAAAGCCTTTAGTAACAGCATTAATATTCCTGCAGTAAATTTAGGCTTAGATGTCGGTGTTGATAAAGTTGCAAACACGCTCAAAGGGTTAGGAGCAAAAGGTAATATAGATGAGTATCCCTCGCTGCTACTTGGTGCCGTAGAAATGTCGAGCTTTGAGGTTGCCCAGCTTTATACCACTATTGCAGCCGACGGCGAGTATAGAGAGCTTACAGCTATATCTGCGCTAACAGACTCCGTAGGTAAGGTATTGTATAAACATAAAGTTAAGTCAGAACCGCGCTTTGCAAAAGACGCTGTTTATATGACTAAATATGCCATGAAGCGAGTAACAAAAGACGGCACCGCTAAGCGCCTAAATTTGCACTTTCCTTCAATCCAGCTTGCAGGTAAAACAGGCACTAGTAATGATTTACGTGATAGCTGGTTTGCAGGGTTTGATCAAAATACAGTGACCGTTGCCTGGCTTGGTAGAGACGATAATAGAAGCACCGGTTTAACAGGTAGTGTGGGCGCATTGGAGGCTTATATTCGCTACTTAAAACCACTTAACCCTGAAGCTATTGCCGATACCCGCCCATCATCAATTAGATGGGCTTTCGTCAATGAAAAAACGGGTTTACAAGCCCCACCTGGATGCGGCAAGGTCATTCAGCTACCACTAAGAGCCAGTGAGTTTGAGCCAAGACCACAATGCATACGCTAATAAAATAAAAACCTTAATAATAAAACCGCTAACTCAGCGGTTTTATTATATCTAGCTTATCTATCTACCTAGTAATTAAAATTTGAAATTAAATAAATTTTAATTACTTTTATTTCCTTTTTATAAATTATTAAATAAAGAGGGAGTATAACCTGCCTAAAAAAGCATTTTACGAGGTTGAAATACAAGTGCTGTAACTAACATGTTAATAGTTTAATTAGCTGAATTATTATTTATTAAAGCTTTTAATTTGTTTCTTTAAATTAACATTTGATGTTTTGTAATTTACAAGTTGGCGCGTGAAAATAATATTAAGGTATTGATTTTTATTGCTTTTATTTCTTGTTTTATCTTTGTTTAATTAACGTATTTACAATTTGTACCCTTTTGTTACTCTCTGTATGCATTTTGTATAAAGTGCAAAAATAATTATAAACTTAACAGGGATAAGAGTATGAAAAATATTTTCAAAAAAAATCTTACGGCAATAGCGGTTCTCGCTTCACTAGGTGTAACGCTTCCAGCAGTGGCATCAGATGTTGTAGGTTCTATCGATAATATTTCTACTACAGCAGGGTATACCGTAACAGTAAAAAATCCTGCAACAGGGTTAGAAAGAACATTAAATATTTCTGAAGACGGTTCATTTAGATTTGCTTCATTGCCTTCAGGTAGCTATCAAATACAAATTTTAAAAAACGGCGCTGTTGTAGCTGAAGATAGTGTACGCGTTTCATTAGGTGCTAATGCAAAAGCGAGCTTTGATTTAGCACAGGTTAGTGATTCAGGTCCTGAAGTAATCCAAGTATTAGGCGCTCGCATTTCTTCGATTGATTTAACTACTGCCGATTCTGGTCTCGTTATTACAGATGCTGAAATAGATCGTATGCCAATAAACAGAGACCTTACCTCGGTTGCTTTATTAGCACCAGGCGCTGTAAAAGGGGACAGTGCTTTTGGTAATACTGCGTCGTTTGGTGGCTCATCAGTAGCTGAAAATGCATGTTATATTAATGGCTTAGAGGTTACTAATACACGCCAAGGCCTTGGTTGTGGTGAAGTGCCATTTGAGTTTTATGACCAATTCCAAGTTAAAACGGGTGGTTATTCTGCCAAATTTGGCCGCGCAACCGGTGGTACCATAAACACAACTACTAAAAGTGGTACAAATGAGTGGGAATTTGCGGCAGTTGTGCAATTTCAACCAGACTCTTTGCAAGAAGAAGGCAGTATCTCTCGTGGTAACAATGGCGCAGGTCAAATATTTAGAGACGAAAGCTTAGACACTGATAGCAAAACAGATGTAACTATTTCTGCTGGTGGTCCTCTAATTGAAGACACGTTGTTTTTCTATGGATTAATTAACCCAAGAGATACTGAGTCTACATACACCTGGGGTGGAGATGAATTTTCGCCAAACGATCAATACCGAAATGAATCGGCTTCTGGTGGCGATAATTTATTTTGGGGCGGTAAGCTTGATTGGGATATTAATGAAAACCATAGGTTGAGCTATTTTGCTTACTCTAATCGTCGTGATATTGAGCGTTCTGTATACGAATACAATAACGGTACTGTGGGCGATCGTATCGATGGCGCCATTTTAAAGCGTGGTGGTGAAGCACAAAGCTTAAGTTATACAGGCGTTTTAACTGAAGACCTAGTTGTTACTGCAATGGCTGGTAATATTAAAACAGAATATGAAACGCAATCAGAAAACTTGGTTTGTCCATCTATTACCGACTCTCGAGGTACTGCTAATCCAATCACTGGCTGTGGTGCAGGCGGTAGCTTTGGTGCTAATAATGATGAAAATACCCAATACCGCTTAGATGTTGAATATGTATGGAATGACCATGAAATTACATTTGGTATTGATTACCAAGAGCGTAAGTCTGAGAACATAAGTAGTCCTATCGGTGGCCATAGCTATGACTACAGAACACTTGCAGATAATGGTAGCTGGCAAGCTGATAATGGCGCGCTAACAAATAATACAGGTGCCGCGCTTGACTATGTTGAAGACCGTATCTTTGATGGTGGCGGTAGCTTTGAGTCGGAGTTAACGGCTTATTACATAGAAGATCAGTGGCAAGTAACAGAGGATTTCTCTGTTAAAGTCGGCTTACGTATTGATGAGTTTGATAGCTGGGGGACGACTGGTAAGTTACTCACTAGCTTTGAAACAGATATTGCTCCTCGACTTGGTTTCACATGGGATCCTACGGGTACAGGCGATACTAAAGTATATGGTACATATGGGCGTTATTACTTACCCGTAGCCAATAATACAATTTTTAGAGCCGCATCAGGAGTTAGTGATATAACTACCGCTTATACCTACACAGGTGTAGATTCGCAAACTGGCGCACCTACGGGGCTCACGCCTTTAGCTGACACGCTTGGAAATGGTGGTATTCAAAACTCACAGCAAGTGAGTGGTGTACCGGTTATACCTGAAAAAGATATTTTTCAGGCGCAAGAGGCTGATCCATTCTCTAAAGATGAATATATTATTGGTATACAGCAAGCGTTAAATGATGAATATACAGTAGGTGTTAAAGGTATATACCGCGAAGTTGCAACTGCATTAGATGACTACTGTGGGCGATATGCCTACCCATACTGCGTAATGATAAATCCGGGTGATTCGTCTAGCTGGTACAGCGATGGTTACTACTGGAATGGAACCGATTGGGGGGATTCATCATTCAATAACGACGGTGTTCCAGATAGTGGTTCTTTAACTACCTATTCAGCAGAAACAATAGGCCTACCTAAAGCAAATAATGAATACACCGCTGTAGAGTTTAGTCTTGATTATAAAGCTGACACTATTCGTTATCAGTTTGGTTATACATGGGCTAGAAGTGTAGGTAACTTTGAAGGTGCTGTTAAATCAGATATTGGTCAAGCTGATGCGGGTATTACCCAAGACTTTGACTTCCCAGCAGTTATGGATGGATCACAAGGTTATCAACCTAATGACAGACGCCATACATTCAAATTCTTTGGTAGTTGGGAACCGATGGAAGACTTAACAGTAGGTTGGAATGCTACTTTACAAAGCGGACGCCCTAAGAGCTTATTTGGTCAAGGATATCCATCTACCGATCCAAACTTAAATGGCGGTTGGGGTGATACTTTCTACATTTACACTAATGAATGTCCGGATACAAATGGCAACGGCGACTGTGATCAAGATGAGAAAATCTATGAAAAACATAGCCGAGGCACTAATGGCCGTACACCTTGGGTATTTAACTTAGATTTATCTGCTGCATATGATTTCACAGTATCTGATATCGACATGCGTGCATCGGTTAATGTATTTAACATTTTCAACTCGCAAACAGAGTCATCACTGAATGAACACTATGAGCAAAACGAAGGTGAAGTAAATGCGTACCATGATGCTGCATATTCTTGGCAAACACCACGTTACGTTCGTATAGGTTTAGAAGCTCGCTTTTAACACTTATTAATAACTAACCTAAAAACCCTTCTTAATCGAAGGGTTTTTTGTAATTTAAAAGCACTATTTATTATTTCATGACTTAAAAAATTGCATTGATTTTGTTAGGTCATCGGATAAACGACTAAGTTGCTGCGCATCTTGCAAAGTAGACTGCGCAGAGAGAAGAGTTTGATCTGCTAAATTACTTACTTCTTGCGAATCAGTTAGTGCTTGTGTGGTTGCGATAGATTGCTCTTTTACACTCAGTGCTATCTCTTCGCCTTGGCGTTTTATATCACCCATACTGTACTCTGCACTTTGTAAAACGTCATTTGTTTGAGTGGCGGCTTTTACCGATTGTTCCATCTTTTCAACACTTGAGCTCATTTTTTGTTGTGTATTGTTAGAGGCTTGTTGGAGCGAGCTAATTATTTGGTGAATTTCTTGGGTTTGTGTTTGCGTACGCTGGGCGAGGGTTCTTACTTCATCAGCCACAACAGCAAAACCACGACCATGCTCACCGGCGCGTGCGGCTTCAATAGCGGCATTAAGGGCCAATAAATTTGTTTGATCGGCTATTTCGCTAATGCCTTTGCTTACCTTGCTAATTTCTTGGCTGTCTTGGGCTAATCTATTTAAGGCTTGCTGGCTTTCGGTAAACTCAACTTGTAAATCTTGCATGTACCGAGCCAGTTCCATGGTGTTGTAAGAGCCTTGCTTTACATGCTGCGCTGCATCTTGCGCGGTTAACATCGCTTGATTAGCTGATACTTCTACACTGAGCGCACTTTGTTCCATATTACTAAGTGCATTGTGAATCGCGTTTACGCGTATTTGTTGTTTTTCAACATCTTGGCTTGTTTGGCTACTCGCCTGAGAGAGTGACTTAGTAGCACCACATAGCTCTAATGTGCTTGTTTTTACATTAAATAGTAAATGTGAAATTGCGCTCAGCAAAGCGTTGTAGCGAGTAGCAATTATACCCATTTCATCATTCGTGATTGAATTAATAGAGGCATTTAAATCCCCGTTTGCCGCTCTTTCAGCGGCATTAGCAAAGCGGGTAATACTATCAACTACTGCAAAATAAAAGCTAATCATTAAGTAAAGTGCAATCAATAAACTAATTAATGATGCTGCTAATACAGTGTTTCTTGTCAAGCGCTGCGTGTTCAGTTTTTCATTTATTAGCGATTCAAGGGTAGGAATGCTTTTATCAATTAGTTCGCTAATGCGATTAAGCACTTGGCTGGTAAGCCCCGCAAATTCGTTTTGTGTAAGCTGTATATCATCTGGTTCAAGTAGCCTCTTATCAATAGCTGTTTTAAAAGCGGCTATGGCATTATGTAAATTAGTTAAAGAGGGCATTAGAGCTTTATTTACAGATGTATCAGCCGTGGTGGCAATTGTAATTATTTTATCAAGTTGCTGCTGGTATAAAGGTAGCGACTTACTCAAGTTTGAAAGCGCAATAAAAGTTTCTGGTGTAAAACGCTGGTTAGTAAGAACAGTATTAGCGCTTTGCGCTGTCGCATTTATCTGTATGATAAGCGCAGGTATAGGCGTAACTAATGCGCGATTAACATAAGCACTTGCAAGCTGATTATCTAAGGCTAAATTAGACTGTATTGAAACCAGTTCAAGTACGTCATTCATTTGCTCATCTTTTACATTAAAACCACGTGCTTTTGCTACTTTTACGTTTTTATAGGTTTCACCTTGCATTTGATTTGCAAGAATCTCTCTGTAGCCCAGTAATCCTTGTTTTTGCATTTGAGAGACGCTTATACTCTCGCTTAATAAAGAGACTAAAAAAAACAAACTAAGCGCAAGGGGTAATAATAAAATACCAAAAACTAAACCAATTTTAGTTTTATATTTTAAGTTGCCCATCAATGATGTAGCCGGTGCTGCTAATTGCCTTAAGCTTGTCATACGTTTCTCTTGTAGGGTAAAAGTGAGTCTTAAAAGTGAGACCGTATAAAGGCTAAAAACCATTCAATTATCAATGCGCATAAATAAAAAAAGCCCTTACGGGCTTTTTTTAACTTTAGGGCTAATAACGCAGGTTATTAACCTGTGTTTTTTGGATGCTTATAGCTTAGCAAAGGCGCGCTCTGCAGCTTCGATAGTCGCTTGTACTTCTTGCTCAGTGTGCGCAGCGCACACAAAGCCTGCTTCAAATGCCGAAGGTGCTAGGTATACGCCTTCTTCAAGCATTAAGTGGAAAAAGCGTTTAAAGCGTTCTAAATCACATTCAGTTGCTTGCTTATAAGAGGTTACTTTTTCTGCTTCAGTAAAGAAAAAGCCATACATACCGCCAGCGTAGTTTGTGGTTAAAGGAATGCACGCTTTTTTAGCGCCAGCCTCAAAACCTTCACAAATAGCTTTAGAAATGGCTTCTAACTTATCGTGTAAACCTGGCTCGCTTAATAGCTCAAGTGATTTTAAACCTGCAGCCATTGCAATAGGGTTACCAGAAAGCGTACCCGCTTGGTAAACCGGACCTACTGGCGCAATGTAATCCATAATTTCGGTTTTGCCGCCAAAGGCACCAACAGGCATGCCGCCGCCAATGACTTTACCTAAACAGGTTAAGTCAGGTTTTATGTTGTAATACGCCTGAGCGCCACCTAATGCAATACGAAAGCCGGTCATTACTTCATCAAAAATAAGCACCGATTTGTACTCATCACATACTGCACGCAAGCCTTCTAAAAAGCCTTCAACAGGAGGAATACAGTTCATGTTACCAGCTACTGGCTCAACAATAACACAAGCAATGTCGTCAGCGTATTTTTCAAAAACAGCTTTTACTTCATCAAGGTTATTAAACGATACGGTAAGCGTGTGCTTTGCAAAATCCTCAGGAATACCTGGTGAATTTGGCACACCCATGGTAAGTGCCCCAGAGCCCGCTTTTACCAATAACGAGTCGGCATGGCCGTGGTAACAACCTTCAAATTTTAGGATTTTATCACGACCTGTATAGCCACGTGCTAAACGAATAGCGCTCATAGTGGCTTCTGTTCCTGAGCTAACCATGCGTACTTTTTCGATTGAAGGAACAAGCGCTTTTACTTTTTCGGCCATTAAAATTTCGGCCTCAGTAGGGGCGCCATAACTTAAGCCATTTTCTACTGCTTCATGCACTGCTTGCTTTATAGCTGGGTGATTATGGCCCATGATCATTGGGCCCCACGAGCCTACGTAATCAATATAACGGTTGCCATCAGCATCAAAAGTAAATGCGCCTTCTGCTTTGGTAATAAATAGTGGCGTACCACCTACACCGTTAAATGCACGTACAGGTGAATTTACGCCACCAGGAATTGAAGTTTGTGCGCGATTAAATAAATCTTGGCTAATTGTCATGAAAAATCCTATAAATTGTCGCTTGGTAAAAGTGTTTAGCTGTCGCGTTTGCGGCTAAACCAAGGAACGTCTACTTCATATTGCTCGACTTTGTTTTCTACGCCGAGGGTTAAAGCAAACAGTGCCATACGAATCAATACGCCATTTTGCACTTGGCGAAATATTGCTAAGTTGTCGTTACTGTTTAAGTCGTTATCAAGCTCGTTAGCTTCTAAACGGCTATCACGTGGAAGCGGATGCATAAGCACTGAATTTGGCTTACAGTGCGCGTTATAAATTGATTGGCTGATTCTAAAGCCGCCACGGTATTTGTTGGCTTCTTCTTGTGAAGGGAAGCGCTCTTCTTGAATGCGTGTTTGGTACACAATATCAGCTGCTAAGTTACCTTCCATTTTGTTAACTAGCTGTATTTTATGGCCTGCATTTTCGACAGCATCTAAAATACTGGTTGGCATTTGCAGCCCATCGGGCGCCACCATCGAAAACTTCACATTTTTGTAATGGCACAATAATTTAGAGAGTGAATGGACTGTACGGCCATATTTTAAATCGCCAACTAGGGCGATATGCATGCCATCAATACTTTGCTCAAATCGGTTTAGTTCACGCTCAATGGTTAGTAAGTCAAGCAATGCCTGAGTAGGGTGCTCGTTAGGGCCGTCCCCCCCATTTATAACAGGTACGGTACAACCTTCTGAAAATTCGCTTACCGAGCCTGCATCAGGGTGGCGCATAGCAACGGCATCAGCATATGCCGAGATAACGCGCGCTGTATCGTAAAGCGATTCACCTTTAGCAAGAGCGGAGCTTTGCATACCGGTTGTTTCGCGCACGCCACCGCCTAGTAAATTAAAAGCAGTACCAAAGCTTACACGCGTTCGTGTGCTTGGTTCAAAAAACAAATTAGCTAAAATAGCGCCTTCTAGCACGGTTGTTTGCTTTTGTTTTTTAGCATAAGGCTCCATTTTTTTTGCTACTGCAAAAATACGCTCAATGCAGTCTCTGTCGAGTTGATTTACCGACAGTATATGTTCACCTTGGAAACTTAACATGGGGTTATTCCTAATCAATCAAAGGGGCGCGATAATCCATAAAAATGGGGCACGCAATCGCGCGTGTTATAGCAAGTATTGTAAATTGCAGCGCAGTTTAACATGCGCTGTGATGCTTATAAATTAGGTTTTATCACCGCAAGCGCAACAATAATAAGCAGCGCAATCACTGGGAGCTCATTAAAAATACGATAAAAGCGGTCTGTTTTGGTATTTCTGTCGTGTTTAAAGTCGCTTAGTAATTTAAAACAGTAGCCGTGGTATAGATATAAAATGATGACCAGTACCAGTTTGTAGTGCAGCCACATGCTGTATCTAAACCACTCACGACCATATTCTACAATGGTGAGCACACCAAAAACGGCCGTTAAAATGGCAAACGGGGTAACAAAAAAGAGTAGCCGACGTTCCATCACTTTAAGCATTGAGTTACAGGCTTTTTCTTCGCTCATCGCGTGGTATACAAATAACCGAGGTAAATAAAAAATACCGGCAAACCAAGCAATCATAAAAAAAATGTGCAGTGTTTTATAAATTAATAAAGCGCTCATAAGAATCCTAAAGTAGGCTGTTACGAATAGTTAAAATATTATTTATTTGATCCCAGCGTAATAGCCCCATTATTTGTTGGTCATCTAGCAAGTTGTAAACATACAGGGCACCGCTGCGTTTATCTTTTAAAATATCAAAGGCATCGGCTAAGGTCGATTGGCTGCTAATACCCTGTAAACTAATGTAGTTTATATTTATGGTTTCGCCCGACATCAGAGTAAGGTCATACTCTGCTAAACGATAGCCGTTTTCTTCGTCAAAGACGATTAAAGGGGTTTGGCTGTCCATGGCATCTAGGGTGTTTTTTATTTGCTCTTTATCATCAGAATAAAGCAGCTTAAAGTTTTCATCCATATCATCCATTATGCCCACTTTTTGTAGCGCCTCCGTTGCGGGCGATACATGATAGGGGAGCCCTTGAAAATCGAGCTGTTGCAAAAATATAGACCGATTACCAAATACTTGCAGCGCCGTTACATAAGCGGTTGTTATCACTAACATGGCCGGTACAATAATCTCTGGCGAGGAGGTAAGCTCCATCACCGTTGTTAATGCAGCTAACGGCGCATGTAATGTAGCTGCGAGTAACCCTGCCATGCCTAATACGCCGTATGTGCCCGCAATGTCAGCACCTGGGCTTATAAACTGGGCAAAAAAGGCCATTAAAGTACCGGTTAAAACCCCAAGCCCAATTACAGGGCCTATTAACCCGCCTGGTATTCCTAAGCCAATTGCAAACAGGGTGGCCAGCAGTTTAGCTATTAAAATAGTGGTAAGTAGTTGCGCGTTTTCTGGCGATTCAACCGCAATCGTAATTGCGCTCATACCTGAGCCCATCGCTTGGGGCACTGCATAGGCAATAACACTCGCAATACAACCTGCAATGAGTAAACGAGGAAACATGCTTAAAGGTTTAAATGTTTTTATGATCAGCATTAAATTTTGATTAAAGCTATAGGCAATTGCCCCTAAGGCCATGCCACATAAAATTAAATATGGGTAATGCCAACCACTCAATGGCGTAATGCTAATAAGTGCCAGCTCCGAGCCTTCACCAAACACAAACTGTGTTGCTAAAGCGCCCGTTAACGCAGCAAGCATAATTGGTACAAAAATATGCACTTTATACTCACGTAGCACCACTTCCATAACAAAAATAACCGCAGCCAGTGGGGTATTAAACGAGGCTGCAATACCAGCGGCGACACCACAGCCACTTAATGTGCGCATGGCGTTGTGCGGTAAATGCAGTTTGTCGGCTAATATACTCGCGCCAGTAGCGCCCATATGAACAGATGGCCCTTCGCGACCAACCGAAAAACCACTTATTAATGCCAGTGCACCACCAACAAATTGGTTTACAGTATTGTACAAAGGCATTTGCCCATAATGGCGTTTAATACGATGAATAACAAAAGGAATGCCTAAACGATAGTGCTTAAAACCAGTAAATGCGGCAAAGGTTGCTATTAATAGCGCTGCAATTAATGGCATTAAAACCCGTTCAAGAGTAGGGATAGTGGTAAAGTTATCAGGAGTGTCTAAAAATAAGCTTTGAAAAAACAGAATCGTTAAGCGAAATAAAATGATAAAAAATGCAGCAATTAAACCAGCACTTACGCCTAATAAGCATAATTGCACAGAGGTTTTTGGTTTTGCTAATCGACGCCTGAGTTGCTCAAGCCACATGCTGTATTCTCCGCCACATTTTTTCAGCGAGCAGTTTAGCAAAAGAGCGCAGGTAAGTCCTTGTGATTTTGCAATTTTAGTTACTAATATTAACAAATATTACAGCGTCTCTCTCAATGCTATTTGTTTTGGTACCGGCCAAAGTAAAGGTTAATAAGTAAGATACCCTAACAGATGTTTGACTATACTTGATTAAAATACTCGGGTATTAGATAATCACGCCATTGCGATATTGAGGGTTTTAAAATGTCTGAAGAATTACCAATAAAGTTCAGCGATGCAGCTGCTGTTCGTGTTAAACAGTTAATCGACGAAGAAGAAAATCCAGATTTAAAACTGCGTGTTTATGTAACAGGCGGCGGTTGTTCTGGTTTTCAATATGGTTTTACTTTTGATGAAAAAGCAAATCCTGGTGATTTAGAAATTGTCAAAAATGGTGTAACGCTGGTTATTGATCCAATGAGTATTCAGTACTTAGTTGATGGCGAGGTGGATTACACTGAAGGGTTAGAAGGCGCACGCTTTTTTGTATCTAACCCTAATGCAACGACCACCTGCGGGTGTGGTGCAAGTTTTAGCGTTTAAGCAATTTACGCTTAGTTATTAAAGCCGCATTAGCGGCTTTTTTAATGTCTAAAATTCAATCGGGCTGTAGTGGGTAAATTGCATTATTAATACAAAAAAGCCTAATACAAACGCAGAAAAAGCAAGAATGTATAAAAAGCCTTTTTTACCTTGTTTAATAGGTACGCCGTAATGACGTAAAAACATAAACCATAAAAAGCATAGTAAAACTGGTAACAAAAATAAGACTCTAAACATACTTCCTCTTTAGTCCCTCAATAAGGGAAAAACGTTATTTATGGGAACTTTTTTACTGATACTGTTGTTTAAACATCAATACAGCAAGGTGATTCGCACGTTAATTTGTAACAAAGCGCTTTTATCTTACAATTAATTTTTTAGTAAAAAACTTAATATTTTTGGTACGTTAACTTAAATATTCAGCATAAGTAAAGGTTAGTGGTTGGGTAAATTTATGCAAACTATGTAATTAATTATTTAACCGAACTGTTAATAGTATATAATGTATCCAAGAGTGAGACGGGCAAAATTTCACTCTTAATAAAAACAAACCTATATCCTATTTTTGCGGGTTAGCACTGAATAGATTGGTAGGTTGAATAAGTAGCAATACCTTTGCTTATTTTAAGCAATAGCTTGCTATTGAAAAATGTAGTGGGTATCTGCTTATATGCCACCAATCATTGTGTGACTACTGCTTTGACGGGTATGTCATATCATCTAGTAGGAGATGTAAAATGATGGGCAAAACTGTTTCTTCTGAAGAAAACGAAAAGCTAACTAAATGGCTTAAAACAAAACGCCATGAAAAGGGTCATACAATGCGTAGCCTAGCACAAGTGCTAGGAACACCTCACTCATTTATCGGTAAGATTGAAAATCAAGAACGCCGTTTAGATGTTATTGAGTTTGTACGTTACTGTAATGCACTTGAAGTTGATCCGCATGAAGCGCTAGGCTTAATTAAAGCGGATTAATATTGTTTTGCTTAGGGTGTTATAAGGGGCACTTGAATGGCCTAAGCAAATCACGTTAATGCAGGGATGCATTACCTATTTTGATGGTAATTTTGCTCTAACTGATAAAGCTTATGCCTAATCAAATATAAAAATACCAGCGAAGGGATTACCATTAGCGCCGTTAGCACAAAAAATAATGCCCAATTCCCCATTAGCCAATCATCAATAACCACACCACTGTAACTTGAAAGCAATGTGCGCCCTAAATTCCCTAATGAGGCAAGTAAAGCATAATGTGTTGCACTAAATGCCCGGTCGCATAACATCGATATAAACGCCACCATAGCCACTAACGACCAGGCTTGCGTAAAGCCATCAATAACAATAGCAAAAGCGTATAATCCTAAATTAGGGCCAACCAGTGCAATAGCCGAAAATGCTAAGTTAGACCCCGCCATTGCCACACCACTTATAAATAGTCCTTTTACAATGCCGTACTTTTGATTGAATAAGCTGCCCACAAAGGTAAAAGCAATGGTAAGTACGGCTGTGCCTACTTTTGAAAAGGTAGCTATGTCACTGTTACTAAAGCCTATTTCTTTATAAAAAACAATCGACATTCGCCCTAAAAAAGCTTCGCCAATTTTAAATAAGAAAATAAATGCTAATAAGGCAAGGGCTGTTTTTACGCCATTTTTCGCAAAAAAGGTTTTAAAGGGGTCAACCACTGTAACGCCAAGCCAAGCAATCACTTTAGTAAAGGGCGTTTGTTTAATGCTGGCTAGTTTTTCAAGGTATACACGCTCAAGCTCTGCGTGAACAGCTTCTCGGTTTGATTTAGGCTCTTTAGCAAACAACACGCCGCTCATTAGCAGTAACATAACAGCGGCTAAAAAGTAATACACTTGTGGCCAATCTAAAGAGGGGATATCGGCCATGTAAAAAGGAATAGCACCAAGTAATGCATAACCTGTCCACCAACCCGATGTGGCCATAGCAGCAGCGGCAGTGGCTTTGTAAGATTCGTTTTCGCTTAACGTATCTATTCTAAATGCATCAATTGCGATGTCTTGTGTGGCAGAGGCGACTGCGATGAGTAAACACAAGCCGGCGGCAATTGCTAAGTTTGCTTTTAAATCAAGGCCTGCTAAAAGCAGGGTGCCAATAAACATAAAGCTTTGACAAAATATAATCCAGCTGCGACGTTGCCCAAACCATTTGTACAATAAGGGCAGCTTGGTTCTATCAATAAGTGGCGACCACATAAAGTTAATGCTGTATGCGCCAAATACAATACCAAATAAGCCAATCATACTGCGGCTTAGGCCTTCATCTTTTAGCCAAGCCGACATAACTGAGCCAATCAGCACCCATGGAAAACCACTGCTCATACCAAATATAAAAATATTGATTAAACGTTTATCTTTAAAATACGAGAAATATTCGCTTATTGAGAGGGTTTTGCTCATAGGGCCTTCATTGGCGTTGGGTGCAACTTAGTTACACCTCAGTGATTTATAATGGGGTTTGCTCAAGTACTTTAATATTTAAAATAACAACGGGCGTTTTTGGTACAAAGTCGTAGCCAATTTTTTCATTAAAGCCGGTTTCTACAGCCATAATTTTATCTAGCGTGTCGTAACCATCCATTACATTGCCAAACACGGCAAAGCCCCAATCTCTTCCTGGGTTTAAATGATCGTTATCATCCATATTAAAAAAGAACTGGCGAGTTCCTGAATGCGGTTCACGGTCTTGATACGCCATAGCAATGCTGTACATATCATTTTTTAAACCGTTGCCGCTTTCGTTAAATATAGGATCGTTTTCGTGCAGGCCGTCAAGGTCTTTATCGTAGCCACCGCCTTGTATTACAAAGTCACGGTCGTTTTCAACATCACGTTCTACACGGTGGAATATACTGCCTTGGTAACTTTTATCCATTACGTAGGTTAAAAAGTTATTTACTGTAATAGGGGCTTTTGAGCGGTCTAGCTCAACCACAATGCTGCCCAATGACGTGACTATTTCTACACGCGGGAAAATATTGTCTTTTTGTACAAAACGGCCTTCTTGCGCGGCAAAGGTGCTTACACTGAATAGTAGGCTCAAGCAGATTAAAAATTGTTTCATTGTTAACCTTCTAAAAATTCAATTAATTCTGGGTCCGATACAATGCGGGTTATAACTTGTTCCGTCAACTTATTGAGTTGACCTTCAATTTTGGCGCGATCGTGGCTCAGCGGCCCTTCTAAATTTGCGCTGCCGCGGTACACCTTAGTGAAATTACTGGTAGAGCGCAGTACGCGCACACCCAATTCAATGTTCGCTTCGCTGGTATGGCTCATGAGCTTTTCAGTCACTAGTGCTTGTAAGGCATGAATGTCTAGTTCAAAGCGGGTTGTTGCTAGGTTAGAAATACTTGCTCCGTTACGGTTTAGCGCGCTATCTAATACGCTTTTAACAGAGGTAACAATATCTTGGCTTGCAAAGGTTTTAGTCTTATCTGACTCAACAAGCTTAAGGGTTGCGCTATCGCCCCGTAAATCAATGACGCTGGTACTTAAACTGGCTGATATAACACTAATTTGCCCGTTTTTATAAACTGGGTTTAATATCACTTGGTTTGGCTGATTACTGCATGCGCTAAACACCAGCATGGAGCAACAGGCTAAAATAAATTTAGTTAATTTCATTTTATAGCATCCCACTATTTTTAGTTGCGCTGAGCACTACAAACTTTTTGTTTGAACCTAATAGCTTACAGTTACCAAACATACGATTTAATTTATCGTGATAATCTAAATGACGATTACCAATAATACGTAGCTCGCCACCTTCTTTTAATGTGTCTTTAGCTTGTTTAAACATTTGCCACGCAATGTGATCGGTAACGGCTTGGGCTTGGTGAAATGGCGGGTTACACAACACCATATCAACACTGTTTTTTTCAAAGCCGGTTAAGCAATCATTTTCTATAAATTGGCAGTCATCAAATCTATTTGCTTGGTTAAGTTCTACATTTAAACGTGCAGATTCGACCGCCATGTACGACTCATCAACAAAGGTTACCGACGCATTTGGACAGCGTGATAGCGTCATTAACCCCACTACGCCATTACCACAGCCTAAGTCGATAATGCTTTTTGCCTTTGAGGTTTGTGGCAAGTAATTAAAAAAGAACCGTGCACCTATATCTAACGAATCGCGCGAAAACACATTGGCATGGTTCGTTATATTAAAGTCAGTGCCTTCAAGTTGCCAACTGACCGGAAAGTTAGCCGCTTTATAACCGCCTTTTGCTGTACTTAATATCAAACGCGACTTTTTAACGGCCAAGCTTGTTTTGGTCTCGCCAATAAATTGCTCAAACGCTTTTATAGTTGAATTATGTATTTCCTTTGTTTTACCCGCAGCAATAACCGGTGTGCCAGGGGCAAGTACTTCACTTAACTCACTTAATTGAAACTGTAAGAACCCTACGTTACGTGGCACTTTTATTAGTACTAAATCAACCTCTTCAGGCAGCGCAGATAAGCTATCTAACTGTGTAAATTGTGCTGTTGATAGTTTATTTTCTTTTAAATTATAGGCTGCAGCTTGGTGGCTAATATAAGAATCGTTAACTGAACAAACCGTTAATTCACTAAAATAACAGGCCAGGGCACCAAACGCGTCGTTTAAAATGAGTAATGAGCGACAATCAGGGTGATGTTCGTTAACATAATTGATAAGGTACTCATCGGCCGAATCCCATGCTTGTAAGCTGCGGTTTTTTTGATCCAAAGGGAAACGTTCAAGAGTAAATGTTTTATCGCCTAGCTGGGCTTGCGTCGTCATAATGGTTTGTTGATCAGAAATCTAATGTAGGTAAATTCTAACATGCAACGGCAAAACGCCAACCCCCAACAGTTACCAAACGGCTTTTCTTATCAAAGTAAGGCGCTTAGTGCGCAAAAAAGCCTCGATTTATTCTATTATTTACAAAAAAACCTTAACTGGCAGCAGCCTAATGTCACTGTGTATGGCAGAACTGGACCCATACCACGCTTGCAATGCTTTATGAGTGATTTAAATATTGAATGTGGCTACTCACACAGTAAACAATTAGTAGAGCCGTGGGATGATGTACTTTTAGCGATGCGCAAACGTTTAGAGCGACATTTAAACAAGCCGCTTAATTCGCTATTAGTCAATTACTATCGTGATGGTAACGATACTATGGGCTGGCACAGTGATGATGAAATAGAACTCGGCCCAGAGCCTACCATAGTATGTATATCGCTCGGTGCTGAGCGCGTACTCAAGTTAAAACAAAAGGCCACGAATAAAGTCACCGACTTAAAATTACAAAGTGGCAGTTGCTTAGTGATGAGCGGGCATAGTCAGCGCGACTACCAGCACGCAATACCTAAACAAACAACCCTTGCGCACCCACGCATTAGCTTAACGTACCGATTTATTGAGCACATTAAACAAAAGCAATTTAGTTAGTTAAATTAACTTGTTATAGTAGCTGCACAAATTAGTGACTAAATATGGTGTTTTAATGTCAATGCAACAACAAATCCAAGACAAGCTTAGTAGTGCGATTGCCTGTAAGCATTTAAACGTAATTAACGAAAGCCATATGCACAGCGCCGGCACTGAGTCGCATTTTAAAGTGATTGTAGTGAGCGAAGAGTTTGCGGGTAAACGTTTACTGCAGCGTCACCGCCAAATTAACGAAGTACTAAAAGATGAATTAGCAAATCATATACACGCATTAGCTATTCATACTTACACGCCTGATGAATTTACAGAGCAAGGCGGCGAAGCGCCAGACTCACCTGATTGTTTAGGTGGCTCAAAGCTTCATTAATATAAATAGGGTATTTGATCGGTGTTTAACTGATCAGATCAGTGTTTTTAGTATTAGCCTTTAAACTAGCGCTAATTTTTATTGCAAAAGATATAGGATGATCAATGGTCATTAAGCCTAAAATTCGTGGATTTATTTGTACTAACGCACACCCTGTAGGCTGTGCAGAGCATGTTCAAGAACAAATTAACTATGTAAAACAACAAGGCAAATTAAAAGATGCGCCTAAAAATGTACTCGTAATTGGTGCATCTACTGGCTACGGTTTAGCGTCTCGTATTACGGCAGCTTTTGGTGGTGGTGCTAAAACATTGGGTATTTTCTTTGAGAAAGAAGGTACAGAGCGTAAAACGGGTTCTGCTGGTTGGTACAATACAGCAGCATTTCAAGACGCTGCAGATGAAGCTGGGCTTTGGTCAAAAAATATTAATGGCGATGCGTTTTCTAACGAAATTAAGCAAAAGGCAATTGAGACAATCAAAGCAGATTTAGGCAAAGTAGACTGTATTATTTACAGCTTAGCATCACCTCGTCGTACTGATCCCAATACAGGTGAAGTGTATTCATCAACACTTAAGCCAATTGGCAATGGCGTTACCACTAAAAACTTAAATACATCAAAGCGTGTAATTGACGAAGTAACAGTTGAAGCCGCAAGCCAAGATGACATCGACAACACCATTAAAGTGATGGGCGGTGAAGATTGGGAAATGTGGATTGATGCATTAAAAGAAGCCGATGTAT
This sequence comes from Pseudoalteromonas sp. P1-25, assembly GCF_001401805.1. Lineage (GTDB taxonomy): Bacteria > Pseudomonadota > Gammaproteobacteria > Enterobacterales > Alteromonadaceae > Pseudoalteromonas. The sequence continues at coordinate 47,673 of NZ_LKDW01000006.1, read as the reverse complement.
TAGCCGATAACTTTAAAACCACTGCGTATACATATATAGGTAAAGAGTTAACGTGGCCAATCTACGGACACGCAACAATAGGTAAAGCAAAAGAAGATTTAGACCGTGCAACGGCTGCAATTAAAGAATCAACAAAGGATTTAAATGGTCAAGCCTATGTATCGTCTTTAAATGCGGTTGTCACTCAGGCAAGCTCTGCAATTCCTATTATGCCGCTATATATCTCTGCTTTATTTAAAGTAATGAAAGCCGATGGCACCTATGAGGGCACTATTGAGCAGATTCATGCTTTATTTAGCGAAAACTTATACGGTGAAAACCCACGCTTTGACGAGGGCGGTCACTTATTCCAAAACTACAAAGAGCTAGAAGACGATGTACAAGCGCGTGTGCAAGCTGTTTGGGATAAAGTAGATACGAGCTCAATTGATGAGCTAACTGATTACGTGGGCTATCATAACGAATTTTTACGTTTATTCGGTTTTGGCATTGACGCTGTTGACTATGAGCAAGATGTAGATGCAGTGAAGCCAATTGCAAACATGATTGACTAAATCATACTGTGTAATTATAAAAAAGTCGCTTATTGCGGCTTTTTTGCTTTTAGTGTTTTAAATATTTTGTGGCCCTTAGGTGCTTCGGCTACCACTTTGGTCTACCTTGATTTTTATTTAAAACACTTAACAAAACTAAATAAGCGTTTCTGTCGTATAATTTTCATAAATACACTCGCATAGTCGTCCATAATGATGTTAAAATCGGAGCAATATGTGAGGAGTTTTACTGCGTTGCTTGTTTGATATTCCTAGCAAGTTGTTCTTTTGTACCTTGATATATCTTGGATAACTCAAATGGCGACGTGGTTGATACGATTTTTCAGTTTCTTTCCGTTAATTAATGCAAGTGCGTATGATCAACATAAAAAAAGGTCTGGATTTACCCATAGAGGGCGCGCCTCAGCAAGTTATTCATGATGGTTCTGCCATCAAACGTGTAGCTGTGCTAGGTGAAGAGTTTATCGGTATGCGTCCAACCATGCATGTTCGTGTGGATGACCAAGTCAAAAAAGGCCAGGTACTTTTTGAAGACAAAAAGAACCCAGGCGTCCTATTTACTGCACCAGCTTCTGGTACAGTAAAAGAAATTAATCGTGGTGCTAAACGTGTGCTGCAATCTGTTGTTATTGAAGTAAACGGCAGTGAGCAAATCACCTTTGACTCTTTCAATGCAGATGAGCTTGCAAGCTTATCGCGTGAAAAAGCCAAAGAAGTACTTGTTCAGTCAGGTCAATGGACAGCACTTCGTGCTCGCCCATTTAGCAAAGTAGCTGCGTTGGATGCAAATCCTAGCTCTATCTTTGTAACCGCTATCGACACAAACCCTCTTGCTGCAGACCCTGCAGTAATTATTGCCGAAAATGCAGCTGCATTTGAAGCGGGTCTTGCTGTTGTTTCGCGTTTGACCGATGGAAAAGTATTTGTATGTAAGCAAGCTGGCAGTCAAGTTCCTAGCTCGTCTATCGCTCAAGTAGAAGTACATGAGTTCGGTGGCGTGCATCCAGCAGGCTTAGTTGGTACTCATATTCATCACCTTGACGCAGTATCTGCGAATAAACAAGTTTGGCATATTGGTTACCAAGACGTTATCGCCTATGGTCACTTATTCCTTACTGGTGAAATCAACACTGACCGTGTAATTTCACTTGCAGGCCCTCGCGTTAAAAATCCTCGTTTAGTGAAAACACAACTAGGTGCTTCATTAGATGATTTAGTGGCAGGCGAATTAGAAGACGGTGATAACCGTGTAATTTCTGGTTCTGTTTTATCTGGCGCTATTTCCTCAGGTCCTCATGCATTCTTGGGTCGCTACCACGTTCAGGTGTCAGTTTTACTTGAAGGTCGCGAAAAAGAGCTGTTTGGTTGGATTGCACCAGGTAGTAATAAATTCTCTGTAACGCGTACATTCCTTTCTCACCTTGCACCGAGTCGTTTATTTAAAATGACAACGTCTACAGGTGGTTCAAAACGTGCCATGGTTCCAATTGGTAGCTACGAGCGCGTAATGCCGTTAGATATTTTGCCAACACTATTATTACGTGACTTAATCGCACGTGATTTAGACAGTGCAATTTCATTAGGCGCGCTTGAACTTGATGAAGAAGATTTAGCGTTATGTACCTTCGTTTGTCCGGGCAAATACGAGTATGGTTCTATCCTACGCGATTGCTTAACAACGATCGAGAAGGAAGGCTAAGAGATGGGTTTAAAGAAATTTTTAGAAGACATTGAGCCGCATTTTGAACCAGGTGGTAAACATGAAAAATGGTACGCCCTGTATGAAGCAGCCGCGACTATTTTTTATACGCCAGGTTATGTAAATAAAGGCGCAACTCACGTTCGCGATAATATCGACCTAAAACGTATGATGATTTTAGTGTGGATGGCGACGTTCCCAGCTATGTTTTTTGGTATGTTCAACATCGGTCACCAGGCCGCAGGTGCTTTAGCACAAGGTTTTGAACTAGCAAACTCTTGGCAGGTTGGTGTGTTCCAGTTATTTGGTGGTGAATTAACTGCTGAGTCGGGCTGGGGCGCTAAAATGTTCTACGGAGCATGTTTCTTCTTACCAATATACGCCGTTACGTTTGCAGTAGGTGGTTTTTGGGAAGTACTATTTGCTTCTGTGCGTAAGCATGAAGTTAACGAAGGTTTCTTCGTAACCTCTGTATTATTTGCACTTATTTTGCCTGCGACAATTCCTTTGTGGCAAGTGGCGTTAGGTATTACGTTTGGTGTGGTTATTGCTAAAGAAATCTTTGGTGGTACAGGGCGTAACTTCTTAAATCCTGCATTAGCGGGCCGTGCGTTTTTATTCTTCGCATACCCTGCACAAATTTCAGGTGACACAGTATGGACTGCAGTAGACTCGTTCTCTGGTGCAACTATGCTAGGTCAAGCGTTTGTAGGCACTCTTGATTACAGCAACATGGAGCTATGGTGGAATGCGTTTTACGGTTTCATTCAAGGTTCTGTAGGTGAAACATCTACCCTTGCTGTGCTTATTGGTGGCTTATTCTTAATTTACGTTCGCATCGCTTCTTGGCGCATTGTACTAGGTGTATTCCTAGGTATGGTGGCAACTGCATTCTTATTAAATGCAATTGGCTCTGAGAGCAACCCTGTATTTGCAATGCCTTGGCATTGGCATTTAGTACTGGGTGGTTTTGCATTTGGTATGTTCTTTATGGCTACTGACCCTGTATCAGCTGCATTTACCGATAAAGGTAAGTTCGCATACGGCGCGCTTATTGGCTTTATGGTAGTTATGATCCGTGTAGTAAACCCTGCTTTCCCAGAAGGCATGATGCTAGCAATTTTATTTGCTAACTTATTTGCTCCACTGTTCGATCACTTTGTAGTGCAAGCTAATATCAAGCGGAGGTTGGCACGTAATGTCTAGTAATAACGAATCAATCGGCAAAACGTTAACGGTTGTTGTTGCACTATGTTTAGTGTGTGCAATTATTGTATCGTTTGCTTCTGTACAGCTTCGTCCTTTACAGCAAGCTAATAAAACTCAAGATATTCAACGTAATATCTTAGCAGCAGCTGATATTGAAATTGCAAGTTCTGTATCTGACACATTCGATGGCAAAATCGAAGCACGTGTTGTGGATATGGACACTGGCGAGTTTGTTGAAGGTGCTGATCCTAACTCATTTGATTTCGAAAAAACGAAATTCGATCAACAAAGAAGTTTTGCACTTAAAGCAGAAGGGATTAAGGACATCGCTGGGATTCAGCGTATGACTAAAAACTCACCTGTTTACATCTCTAAAAAAGAAGATGGCTCTACAGATGCAATCATTTTACCTATCCAAGGTTACGGCCTTTGGGGTGTTATGTACGGTTTCTTAGCGCTTGAAAGCGATGGCGAAACAGTTAAAAACATCAACTTCTACAAGCATAGCGAAACACCAGGCCTGGGTGGCGAAATTCAAAACCCACAATGGACAGCTAAATGGCAAGGTAAAGAGTTACCTATTAACATTATGAAAAGCGGTGCTAGCAACGAACATCAAATTGATGGTTTATCAGGTGCTACACTAACTTCTAATGGTGTTGATCACACAGTTGACTTTTGGACTGGTGAAAACGGCTTTGGTCCTTTCCTTGCGAAGGTACGTGAAGGAGCGTTGAAATAATGGCTGATACTAAAGAAATGAAATCGGTCCTATTTGGTCCGGTTTTAGCTAACAACCCAATCGCATTACAAGTACTTGGTATTTGTTCTGCTCTGGCGGTAACGTCTAGCTTAAAAAATGCCTTAATCATGTCAATTGCATTGACATTAGTAACGGCGTTTTCTAGCTTGTTCATTTCAAGCATTCGTAACCACATACCTTCATCAGTACGTATTATCGTACAGATGACGATCATTGCTTCACTAGTAATTGTTGTAGACCAAGTATTACAAGCATTCTCTTACGCTACGGCAAAAGAGCTTTCTGTATTCGTTGGCCTAATTATTACTAACTGTATTGTTATGGGTCGTGCTGAAGCGTACGCAATGAAGTCGCCACCACTTATGTCATTTTTAGATGGCATTGGTAATGGTCTAGGCTACTCAGTGGTATTACTTACTGTTGGTTTCATTCGTGAGCTATTTGGTAAGGGAACACTATTCGGTGTTGATATTATCCCATTAGTACAAGATGGTGGTTGGTATCAACCTATGGGTCTATTGATTTTACCACCGAGTGCATTCTTCATCATTGGTTTATTCATATGGGTACTTCGTACTTATAAGAAAGACCAAGTAGAAGCTAAAGCGTAAGGGGCAAGCAGTGGAACATTATATTAGTTTATTTGTAAAAGCGGTTTTTATTGAAAACTTAGCTTTAGCTTTCTTCCTAGGTATGTGTACTTTCTTAGCTGTATCTAAAAAAGTAACTACATCAATTGGCCTAGGTGTAGCCGTTATTGTTGTACTAGGTATCTCTGTACCAGTAAATAACTTGGTTTACCATGCCGTACTTGCACCAGGTGCATTAGAGTGGCTTGGTTACCCTGAAGCAGACCTTAGCTTTTTACGTTTCTTAACTTTCATTGGTGTTATTGCAGCACTAGTGCAAATTTTGGAAATGGCATTAGATAAGTTTTTCCCTGCACTTTACAACGCATTAGGTATCTTCTTACCACTAATCACAGTTAACTGTGCAATTTTTGGTGCGGTATCATTCATGGTTGAGCGTAACTATAACTTCGGTGAGTCTGTTGTTTATGGTGTTGGCGCTGGTGTTGGTTGGGCGCTTGCAATTACATTGCTTGCAGGTATCCGTGAGAAAATGAAATATTCAGACGTGCCAGATGGCCTACGTGGTTTAGGTATTACCTTCATCACTGTTGGTTTAATGGGTCTTGGCTTTATGTCATTCTCTGGTATTTCACTGTAAAGGTAGCGAGGATAAATCATGAGTTATGAGATTTTCTTAGGCGTTGGTGTTTTCATCGCTATCGTTGTACTACTAGTTTTAGTTATCATTGGTGCTAAATCTAAGTTAGTTGCAAGCGGTGACATCATCATCGGTATTAATGGCGATCCAGATAAAGCCATTAAAACATCAGCAGGTAGCAAGCTTTTAGGCGCGCTATCTGAATCAGGTATTTTCGTATCATCTGCATGTGGTGGCGGTGGCTCTTGTGGTCAGTGTCGTGTACACATTAAAGAAGGTGGTGGCGATATTTTACCAACAGAACTTGATCACATTTCTAAAGGTGAAGCCCGTGAAGGCTGTCGTTTAGCGTGTCAGGTAAATGTTAAAAACGACATGGAAATTGAACTTGAAGAGTCAATTTTCGGTGTTAAAAAATGGGATTGTGAAGTTATCTCTAACGATAACAAAGCAACGTTCATTAAAGAGCTTAAGCTACAAATTCCAGATGGCGAATCAGTGCCTTTCCGTGCGGGTGGTTACATCCAAATCGAAGCGCCTGCTCACCATGTTAAATACGCAGATTTCGATATTCCTGAAGAGTATCGTGGCGACTGGAATCACTTTGGTTTCTTCGACCTGGAGTCAAAAGTAGACGACGAAACTATTCGTGCATACTCAATGGCTAACTACCCAGAAGAAGAAGGCATTATCATGCTTAACGTGCGTATTGCTACGCCGCCGCCAAGAAATCTAAGCCTACCATGTGGTAAAATGTCATCGTACATTTGGTCACTTAAAAAAGGCGACAAGGTTACTATTTCAGGTCCATTTGGTGAGTTCTTCGCTAAAGACACTGACGCTGAAATGGTATTCGTAGGTGGTGGTGCAGGTATGGCACCAATGCGTTCACATATCTTTGACCAACTTAAGCGTTTAAATTCTAAGCGTAAGATTAGTTTCTGGTATGGTGCACGTTCTGAGCGTGAAATGTTCTATGTTGAAGATTTCGACGGCTTAGCAGCTGAAAACGATAACTTTGTATGGCATACCGCATTGTCTGATCCACAACCAGAAGATAACTGGGAAGGTTACACAGGCTTTATCCATAACGTACTTTATGAAAACTACTTGAAAGATCATGAAGCGCCAGAAGATTGTGAGTTCTACATGTGTGGTCCTCCAATGATGAACGCGGCTGTTATCGGCATGCTTAAAGACCTAGGTGTAGAAGACGAAAACATCTTACTAGATGACTTCGGTGGCTAACACCCATATCAAAACAACTTAGTTTTGGTTAAAATACAGGCCTCGTCGCACTTTGTGCTACGGGGCTTTTTTATTTTATTTTACATGGGCTAATTTAATGAACAGAGTAAGCAGTTCTCAAGGCGTTATCAGTATTTTTTTATTAACTATAATGCTATTTATCTCTGGCTGTGGGGCTGATAAAACACCTCAGGAGGTATTTTTAGAAGGCAAAACGATGGGCACTACCTATCATATTAAATACTTTGCCGACGATGAAAACATTGATGCCACTAAGTTACAGCAGCAAATAGATGATGAGCTAAAAGCAGTGAATCAGTCTATGTCTACGTATATTCCAGACTCTGAAATTAACACCTTTAATAAACTACCCGCCAATCAGGTTATGCCAATTAGTGAAGATTTTAGGGCTGTGGTGAGTGAGTCGATTCGTTTAGGTAAGTCGACCAAAACGCTTGATGTAACGATGGGCCCATTAATAGATTTATGGGGCTTTGGACCTGATAAAAAACCAACTAAGCGCCCAAGTGATGAAGCACTTGCTGCAATGATTGAAAAAATTGGTGTAGATAAACTCAACCTTACTGAGCAGGGCCTTGCTAAAACAGTTGATGGTTTAGAATTGTCGTTTTCGGCCACAGCGAAAGGGTATGGCATTGATAAAGTAGCGCAATTACTTGAAAGTCAAAATATTAGTAACTACATGGTAGAAATAGGTGGGGAGCTGCGCATTGGCGGTGAAAAGCCAAATAACCAAGACTGGAAAATCGCGATAGAGCAGCCAGATGCGCCACCAGGCGAGCGAAAAGTTCACCGTGTATTAACGCCCGGTACGAATGGCATTGCAACATCAGGTGACTACCGTATTTTTTATAAAATGGATGGCGAAACCTACACCCATTTAATAGACCCTGTAACAGGCATGCCCATCAAACATGACTTAGTGTCGGTTACTGTATTACACCCTAGTGCAATGACCGCAGATGGCTTAGCAACGGCATTAACGGTTATGGGAATGGATGATGCTAAAGCATATGCTGAAAAGCACGATTTACCAGTGTACTTAATGGCTAAATCAGACAAAGGCATTGTGACTTACGCGAGCACTGCATTTAAACCTTATTTGTAATATAATGGCGTTTAGCTAACACTTTATTAGTGCTAAACGCATATTTCACTCGATTTTTTGAGATAGACTTCTCTCGCATCTATGTGGGTTTTGGGTGTATAATTTAGCGGTCGCTCAACAATGTTTGAGCATAATTTATTGCTGATCAATAGGGGCTAAGCAATGTCACTTTTTCTTCTTACATTTGGTTTATTAATTTTAATCGTGATAGCTATGGCTGTTGGTATGATCGTGCAAAGAAAATCTATGGCAAGTAGTTGCGGTGGATTAGGCTCGGTAGGTATTGATAAAGCCTGTGATTGTGACGATCCTTGTGATAAGCGTAAAAAGCGTATGGCTAAAGAGCAAGCCTGGAAAGAAAACCAAATTATTTAAGCAGTAGCTTAACGACAAAAAGCGCCTTATGGCGCTTTTTTTGTACCTGTATATTTTGTGCCCAGATTATGTTTTAAATAAACACAAGCTTAATGTATTAGACCAAGGTCTATAGTTTAGTTTTTTTCACCTATTAGGTTTATTTTTCTCGTTTGTCAAATTGGAGCTAACACTCTAAAGTTTAACCATAGACACGGAGCAAGGCTCTCGTCATAAGCTAGAGGCATGAAGTTAGCCTCGCTTAAAAGAATCTTTATATTGTGTGTGAAGATGTTGTCAGTGTGAAAGGCAACTCAAGGTCGGTGGTGACCGGTTTTGAGTTGTTTTTATTCCCTACAATTGCCACGCAGTGTAAACCAAAAATCTTTATATTGTGTGTGAAGATGTTGTCAGTGTGAAAGGCAACTCAAGGTCGGTGGTGACCGGTTTTGAGTTGTTTTTATCCTCTACAATTGCCACGCAGTGTAAACCAAAAATCTTTATATTGTGTGTGAAGATGTTGTCAGTGTGAAAGGCAACTCAAGGTTGGTGGTGACCGGTTTTGAGTTGTTTTTATTCCCTACAATTGCCACGCAGTGTAAACCAAGAATCTTTATATGTGTGTGAAGATGTTGTCAGTGTGAAAGGCGGCTCAAGTTCGGTGGTGACTGAATTTGGGCTGTTTTTGTTTGTGCGGCTTTATTTTTAACTTCATTAATCCCCCCTTATCTCTACTCCTCAAGCTTCCTAAATATAAAATATTTATAAACTAAGTTATTATTTTTATTATGTTATTTTTTGTTAACAAAATAGCAGCGAAAGCTTAACGCAAAACTTTATATTTTTTGTTGAACCGAAAACTGTCTTTGTTATACTCAGCATCGAACTTTCAGTAAGTTTTGAAAGTTTATTTGATACGGATCAATTCTCACTAGGTAAATGTGTGCTAGCCGGGTTTGATTGTATTTAGCACCTCGTTTTAGGGCTTACAGCAGCAATGTTTTTTTAATTTTTCCATTGCGCGCTTTATTACTCTAATTTTGTTATTAGTCATTTAGTAGGTTAATGTCTTTGAACACACTTTCTTTGCATCATACAAATACGGCTTTTGCTTCTAGCAAACCGCAAACGTGTGAACGCTTGAATAAAGCGGGCAAGGGCGTGTGTGTCGCTATAACATTATTAGTGTTTAATACGGTAATGCTGCTAAGTGGTGCATTAGAGGATGCCTTTCAGCTTGAAGCGTTGTTTAGCAATGGCTCTATTGTTGAGCCTGTTTTGCTGCACATTACGCAATTTTTAGCTCATCCGATCATATCTAGTCAGTTACTCATTGGCCTTTGCTGGTTATTGTTCCATATTTTTCCGGCGCGTCGTGCTGGAATAATCCTTCGTAAAGCCGCTTTCGCTTTTCGCGAGGCAAAAGTACACCAACCTGTGTCCGCTGCACATGGTTGTCGTGCTCCACCTAGCTTTACAGGTTGTCTGTAAGGCTTCACTTGTTGCTGGTTTTAATTATTTTTTCTTGCTGTAAATAATTAAAGTTTGCATTAGCAATGTAGCCGCGTGTTTTAAACACGTCAGCCAACCAACACTCACCCAAGTTAACTTTTATTACGTTATATAAATGCGTTTAGAAGCTGGGTTTGTTGCTAGGTATTTTTTGCATCCACTTGCAGCGGGTTCAGTCCCCTTTATTTTTATAATTTAGTGCTAGTTAACTTGGGTTTTTATTGAAAAATCGTTGCTTAATTTTTATTCAAAGCAGCAAATTAAAACTCTAGGTTTGTAGGATACTCCCTTGTTAATTCGTAACCTTTGTAATATTGCTTTAGCTAGTACGGTGCTGGCGTTGTCAGGCTGTAAAGGCGGGATACTCGATCCAAAAGGCCAAATAGGTATTGATGAGAAAAACTTAATCATCATTGCTACTGTCCTTATGCTGCTCGTAGTAATCCCCGTTATTGTGATGACTTTGTATTTCGCATGGAAATACCGAGACACACAAGATCATGAAATTTATGCACCAAAATGGGCTCATTCAAATAAGATTGAAGCCGTTGTTTGGGCTGTTCCTATTGTTATCGTTATTATTTTAGGTGTTATTACCTGGCAGTCTACCCAAGACTTAGACCCCTATAAACCTATTGAAGGTAAAGGCGAGCACCTCACTGTAGAGGTGGTTTCATTAAACTGGAAGTGGCTATTTATTTACCCAGAGCAAGGTATTGCAACGGTAAATGAATTGGTATTTCCGGCTAATGTACCTGTTGAATACAAAATCACTTCACAAAGCACAATGAACTCATTTTTTATTCCTCAGCTAGGTAGTCAAATTTATTCTATGGCAGGCATGGAAACCAAGCTTCATTTAATCGCAAACGAGCCGGGTACATTTAAAGGCTTTTCTGCTAATTACAGTGGCGCAGGTTTTACCGGTATGAAGTTCAATGCCATTGCCACCCCAACACAAGCTGATTTTGACACGTGGGTAACAAGCGTTAAAGCCAATGCTAACAACCTCACTCATGCCAATTATGTTGAGCTTGCAAAAGCCAGTGAAAACAATCCTGTTGCCTATTATGGCAAGGTCGACGACGGCCTATTTCATACCATTGTGATGAAGTATATGCAGGCACATGGCGATATGAACAAAAAACATCAAGCGATGAGCGAACATGGGCAAATGAGCAAAAAGCACCATGAAATGAATAAACACGCAATGCCTTTATCTCACAGCCAGGGCGAGGAATAATAATGTCGTTTTTAGGTAAACTTTCACTCGACGCAATTCCGTTTCATGAGCCAATTATAATGGTTACCATGACGGTGATAGCGATTGCCGGGCTTATTATCGCCGGGCTTATTACTAAATATAAAAAGTGGGGCGTGCTTTGGCACGACTGGATCACCTCTGTTGATCATAAACGCTTAGGCGTAATGTACATCTTTTTAGCATTAATAATGCTGTTTCGTGGTTTTTCTGATGCCATTATGATGCGTGCGCAGTTAGCACTTGCTACCAGTGGTGCGCCAGGTTATTTACCTCCTGAGCATTACGACCAAATATTTACAGCGCACGGCGTTATCATGATCATATTTATGGCTATGCCATTTATGATTGGCCTAATGAACATTGTATTGCCACTGCAAATTGGTGCTCGCGATGTTGCTTTTCCATTTTTAAATAATTTAAGTTTTTGGTTTACAGCCAGCGGCGCCATTTTAATTAACTTGTCGCTTGTATTTGGTGAGTTTGCAAAAACAGGTTGGGTGGCGTATCCGCCGCTTTCGGAGCTGACCTTTAGCCCTGGGGTGGGGGTCGATTATTATATATGGGCCTTGCAAATATCCGGACTCGGTACGCTTTTAACGGCAGTAAACTTTTTAGTTACTGTGTTTAAAATGCGTGCCCCAGGTATGACCCTAATGAAAATGCCAATTTTTACATGGGCATGTACATGGGCAAATATCTTAATTGCAGCCTCTTTCCCTATTTTAACTGCTGTGCTGGGCATGCTAACGCTTGACCGTTACCTTGATTTTCATTTTTTTACCAATGCAGCGGGCGGCAACGCCATGATGTACATCAACCTGTTTTGGGCGTGGGGTCACCCTGAGGTTTATATTTTAGTACTGCCTGCGTTTGGCATTTTTTCTGAAATTATCTCAACCTTTGCCGGTAAACGTTTATTTGGTTACAAATCGATGGTGTATGCCAGCGGTGCAATCTCTATTTTAGGTTTTATTGTTTGGCTACACCACTTTTTCACCATGGGGTCGAGTGCAAACGTTAATGCGTTCTTTGGGGTAATGACCATGGTTATTGCCGTCCCTACTGGCGTTAAGTTATTCAACTGGTTGTTTACCATTTACCGCGGCCGTTTACGCATCAGCGTTCCGGTGCTTTGGACATTAGGCTTTATGGTTACCTTTACAGTAGGCGGTATGACCGGCGTACTATTGGCTATTCCGGGTGCCGATTACGTGTTGCATAACAGTTTATTCTTAATTGCGCATTTCCATAACACAATTATTGGTGGCGCTGTATTTGGCTACCTTGCAGGTTTTGTATTCTGGTTCCCTAAAGCAATGGGCTTTAAGCTTAGCGAAAAATGGGGTAAAGCGTCTTTTTGGTGTTGGATAGTTGGTTTCTTCGTGGCGTTCATGCCTTTGTATGTACTTGGTTTCTTAGGTATGACTCGTCGCTTAAACCACACTAATAACCCAGATTGGAACATATGGTTATACATTGCAGCAGGCGGTGCTGTCATTATTATGTTTGGTATTATTTTCCAAGCCGTGCAGTTATTCGTTAGCTTTAGAGACCGCGAAGCACTTGACGATACAACAGGCGATCCATGGAACGCACATACCCTTGAGTGGGCAACCAGCTCACCACCGCAAGTATACAACTTTGCCACTATTCCACATGTTGATGATATTGATGCCTGGACCGACATGAAAGAAAAAGGCCAAGCGTATAAAACAAAAGCAAGCTACAGCCCAATTCATATGCCTAAAAATACCTCAGCGGGTGTATTTATGGCAGCAAGTTTAACAGCATTTTGTTTTGCCATGATTTGGCACATCTGGTGGTTAGCCGCTGTAGGTTTTGTTGGCGCAATTGCCTTATTTATTAAGCGTTGTTACACCAGCGATGTTGATTACTATATACAACCTGATGAAATTGCACGTATTGAAGCTGCGTATAATTCTAGTGGAAATAAGGAGCTAAGCGCGTGAGTACACTATCTGCGAATGTAGAAAATGCCCATTTAGACTCAGTCTCGCACGATGATCATACACATGAGCATCACGACACATCGGGCGATACGATATTTGGCTTTTGGTTATACCTAATGACCGATTGCCTATTATTTGCCTCGTTTTTTGCCACTTACGCCGTGCTGTTTATGAACACAGCCGGCGGTGTATCAGGTAAAGACATTTTTGAACTCGACTTTGTTGCAGTAGAAACTGCTGCGCTACTTATTAGTAGTATTACCTTTGGCTTTGCCATGATTGCCGCACAAGGGCAAAAAAAGGCACTCACACTCACCTGGTTGTTTATCACCTTTTGTTTAGGCGCTGTGTTTATAGGCATGGAAATTTACGAATTTCATCACTTAATTGTGCACGGTAATGGTCCACAGCAAAGTGCCTTTTTAACCTCATTCTTCTCGTTAGTAGGCTTACATGGTTTACACGTAACAGCGGGTCTAATTTGGATGAGTATTATGATGATAGAAGTGGCTAAACGTGGTTTAGGTAAACCAACCGTAACGCGTTTAAGCTGCCTAAGCCTATTTTGGCACTTCTTAGACATTGTTTGGATTTGTGTATTTACCGTTGTTTATTTAATGGGAGCAATGTAATGAGCCACAGCGAAGCGCACGCGTTAAAGCAAATGCAAAACGAGCACCATGATGAATCTCATGGCAGCGTTAAAACGTACTTAATAGGCTTTGTGCTATCAATAATTTTGACCGCCATACCGTTTTACATGGTAATGGAAGGCGACTTTTCAAAAGTAACAACGCTTTGGAGCATTGTGACTTTAGCGATTGTACAAATTTGGGTGCACTTAAAATACTTTTTACACCTTAATTTTACGACAGAAGATGGCCGTGCAAGTACCTTTTCATTTTTATTCAGCGCCCTAATTATCGTCATGGTTGTTGGGTTATCGGTTTGGATAATTTACGAATCTAACGCAATGATGATGTACTAGGAGTTAAAGATGTTTCGTCGTTATTTATCAGTGACTAAGCCGGGCATTATTATGGGTAACCTTATTAGCGTGGCAGGCGGTTTTTTACTTGCCTCGCGCGGAGATATAGACCCATGGTTAATGGTTGTTACGCTTATTGGCTTGTCACTTGTGGTTGCATCGGGCTGTGCTATCAACAATGTAATTGATAGAGACATAGATGTAGCCATGGCACGTACGCGTACGCGGGTGACAGTAACAGGCGAAATGTCGGCCTTTGCTGCACTGAGTCACGGTGTTTTGTTGGGGGTTGTAGGTTTTGGGTTACTCATTGCTTACACCACACAAGCCGCGGTATTTTTTGCAGCGTTTGGCTATGTCATTTATGTTGGGGTTTATAGCCTTTACATGAAACGCAACTCTGTTTATGGCACGTTTGTAGGCAGTCTTTCAGGCGCTGTGCCTCCTGTGGTAGGTTACTGCGCTGTAACAGGGCAGTTCGATATGGGCGCGTTAATATTATTGGTTATGTTTAGCTTGTGGCAAATGCCGCACTCATATGCCATTGCTATTTTTCGCTTTAAAGATTACCAAGCCGCAGGTATCCCCGTATTACCCGTAGCGCAAGGTATTGATAAAGCGAAGCGCCATATTGTACTTTATATTGCTGTGTACGCTTTAGTTGTCATGCTATTACCAATAAGTGGCTACACCGGCGCTGCCTTTATGGCCGTGGCGTGTATTACCAGCTTTTGGTGGTTACTTATGGCACTGCGTGGCTATCGCCGTAATATTAATTTAACGAGCTGGGCACGCCAAGTGTTTGCTTTTTCTATTATAAATATTACAGCACTCAGTATAGCCATGGCCGTTGACTACCACAGTGCAGCGCCACAACTGCTTACACTAATATAATTTTAAAACTTTACATTTCCAAAGTTAATCCAAAGGCTCGAAAGGGCCTTTTTTTATGCCTAAAATAGCTGGGCAATAGAGTGTTTATGAGCTTGCTTTAGGTTTTCTTTTATTTGGGCTCTAATTTCTGCTGATTTATTTTGGCTTAGCTTAAAGTTTCCACTCCAATGAGTGGGAGTAAACTCTATAAAACTTAATTGTTGGTACATTGCTTGGCGACTGCGTATAGGCATATCATTAATATTCCACATGGGCTTAAAGGTTTGCTCAAAATGGGTTGTTAGTTGATTCATTATTTTTTCTTTCTCAATGTCACTTTTAATAATCACTACCTTTGCAGTTATTTGCACCGATGCGTAAAGCCAGCTCGGCAGTGTTTTATTATTGCTATAAGAGGGAGATAGGTAACAATTGTCACCATTAAAAAGTAATTTTACAGAGTGTTTATCACAATGCGTCAGAGGGTTATTTTTTGCTACGTGAGCCATAAATATATTCCGTGAGGGCTCATATAATACAGGTACTTGGCATATAGTATTTAAGTCACTTTGCGAGTTGGGCATTAAAATACTCGCTAGCGGAAATTGCCTAACCAATGCCTTTAAGCGTTTTATATCATTTTCCTGAAAATGCATCGGTGGGTACATTAAAGCCTCTCTTCTAGTTGTGATTTTACATCCGGCCACTGCTCATCAACTATGCTAAATTTTGCTGTGTTTCTATAGCTACCATCACTAAGCTTTCTATCTTTATAAGCGAGCCCTTCAAAGTGAGCACCTAAACGAATAATTGCGTTACGTGATTTTTGATTTTTTTCATGGGTATTAAATGTAATTCTCACTAAATTAAGCTCATCAAACGCGTATTTAAGCAGTAAATATTTAGCGTGTGTATTTATGTAAGTTCGCTGCCAGTCATTGCTTATAAAAGTGTGGCCAATTTCAGCACTCAAATTGAATTTATCCAATTTAAATAATCGTGTTGTACCCACTACCTGCTGAGTATCTTTGTCGATAATGGCAAACACAATTTGTTCGTTTTTATTAAATTGCGCCTGGGTTAAAAACCACTCCTTTAAAATATCATGACTTTTAGTGTAGTTAATAAGTACCCATTGCCACACAATAGGGTGCTGGCCCGCTTTATATAACCCATTTAAGTGTTTATGGCTTAATGGCTCAAGAATAACCTTGTTTGTTTTGTGCGTTTGCAGAGTAAACATTGCTGGCTCCATTTTTTGCTATTAAAGAGCAATAAATGTACGCTTATTTGGCATAGTAAAAACAACCAGAATATAACTTTTACCTATACCAGATTAAAGGGAATATATGCAGCCGCTAAGTATTGAATTTAATGAGCAACGCAAAGCAAAATATTTGCAATTAGCGCAAGCACTTCGCAGCGCAATTATTAAAGGCGACATAGCGGTGGGCACAAAGCTCAGCTCAGCCAGAGAAATGGCAAAAATTTATCAGTTAAACCGCCATACAATAATGAATGCTTTACAGTTATTGGTAGCTGAAGGGTGGTTGGAATCTAATGAGCGCAGCGGGTATAACGTAACACAAACCTTACCAATTCAAAGCAGTGTTAACACAAAGCAAGTACCTGTTGTTGACCCTAAACCTTACAAATTTACCAAAAAGTTAGCAGTGCCCGCGCCTGCTATGAATTTAAATGAATTTAAATATAACTTTGCAGGTGGACTCCCTGATCTTAATTGCTTCCCATATAAAGAATTTAAACGTTCTTTAAGTTATGTATTTAATCATGTAGATACCAGTAAGTTTCATTATGGTGATATAAGCGGTGTGAGCGAGTTAAAGCACCAAGTAAGTAGTTATTTATACAAAGCACGTAATCTTAAAGTTAATGACTTACTGATATGTAACGGCTCTCAGGAGGCATTATTTTTAATCTCAAAAGCTTTTATAAGTAAAGGTGACTTTGTTGCGGTTGAGACGTTAGGGTATCCACCAGCGCGTAAAGCTTTTGCGGCATGTGGCGCACAAATAGTAGATATAAAACAAGATGAATTTGGCTTATGTATTGATGATTTGAAAACACAATTTAGTCGCTTCTCAATTAAAATGTTGTACTTAACACCGCTGCATCAGTACCCGACAACTGTTACTTTATCGCCTACACGGCGTATGCAAATTTATCAGTTATGTTACCAACATGGGGTAATGATTATAGAGGATGACTATGACCATGAGTTTCACTATCAATGCCACCCGTTACAACCTATGGCAGCAGATGACCCAGCAGGTATAGTGATTTATCTCTCTACGTTTTCTAAAATTATGTTTTCGGCAGCCCGTATAGGCTACATATGTGCTGCACCTGCAGTACTTGAGCAATTAAGTGCATGGAAGCAACTCATGAATCATAAAAACGATGTGGTAATGCAATTAGCGGTAGCACACTTTATGAAAGAAGGCGCATTTGAGCGTCATTTAAAACGTATGACAAAGCTTTATAAACAGCGATATGAAGCAATGGATAAGTCGTTAAAAGCACTGCAGGCGAAAGGTTTATCACTTGAGTATAAAAAGCCCGATGGTGGGATGGCAATGTGGGTTAACTTAAACATAGATACGGCTAATATTAAAAAGCACCTACACAAGCACAGTATTTATTTGCAAACAGAAGCAGAGTTTTATTTTTGCGATTCTTATAGAAGCTTAAAACCTAAACACTTTAGTTACTTGCGCCTAGGATTTGCAGGGCAGTCGGAGGAAGCCATGCAAAAGGGATTAAATATCATTGCTGAGTATGCTTATTAAGCTATTTTTTTAAACTTTCTGCTTCGTAAAACAAAGGTTTTAGGGTGCCGCAGTTTATAAATTTATACGTTAACTCATTCTGGCCAGGAAGGAGAGTTGAGGTTCTAAATTTTTGCATACAGGCATTTACCAAATCCACAAAAATTAGGTGGTTAAAACTAGGTGCTTGGCTAATTTTATGAATATAAATACGCTCAGTGCCGCCTAGGTCTATCATGTCGTATTCTTGCCAGGGGCTGGCTTTAGCTAAATCTTTTAACTGGCGAGAATACAGCTGTTTATTCATTTCTATTGTTCGGTTTGTGTAAATTAGGCTACCTGCATTTTTGTAATTGCCTTCGTACACATCGGCGATAATGGTTATTGCTTCACCGCGCATTAAGCGTTGAATATTAAACGGTTTAGGCTTTAGGGTTATTAGCTCTGCGTTGCGAACAACATCTAAAAAAGCAACATCAGGGTTTTTAATCCTATACACTACTTGTATATCGTACGGTAATTTATAACTGGGTAAATTAAACGCATAAATTCCTGAACCTTTATTTACCAGTGCTATTGCATGCTCAGCATTGTATTTGGGGTTGAGTGGTGGCAATTCTGCTGCCTCTTCCTCAGCAAAAGCGTATCCGCTTATAGTAATGATCAACAAAGTAAGAAGTAAACGCATAATAATCTCAATTAATTTATGAGGTAAAAGTGTAGTATAAAGTGCGCTAAGCTGGTGATTTATTGTTAGGGCAAGTAAGTTTATTTATTAAGATGTATTTATGCACTTAGTTGTTCACTTCGTGTAATAAAGTCCTGGCATATACGTGTAAGTTTTCGTCTTCAGGGTTTGAAGTGTTGGTTAAATAAATTACACGCCCAGCTTTATTAATAAATAAGGTAGTGGGTGTGCCTCTGATTCCTAATTGTTTTGCTATGGCATCGGCTTTAATAGCTGTTTTAAATGTATAGCCTCTATCAATTATTGCTTTGGCGGGGCTGGCATCGTCGTCTTCTTTAAAGCTTACCGCAATGACCTTTAAGCCTTTGTGTTTTATTTTTTCAAGTGCTGGTTGCAGCTTTTTACAATATGGACACCACGTAGCCCAAAAATGTAAAACGTAAGGTTGGCCTAATAAATCGTGCGTTTGAACGGTTGAACCATCAGCCATGTTTAACGTTATTGCAGGCAATAGTGGTAATGAGTCATCATCAGCGAGTTGCTGTGCAGAGCTTATAAAGCTTAATAAAATCAGTGTAATGGCAGTAATTAGTTTTCTCATGGTTCGTTCTTATTATTTTTTAATAGTGAGTTTAATAAGAACGTGAATTAAGTTATTTCATTTCATTAAAAACCAGCAGCCTGCTCAATCACGATTGCATGGCGCTGCGCTAAACGCGTATGGTCTCTGTCGTAGCCGCCACCAATAACACTAGCAATAGCGGTGTTATGTTCAAGGCAGCGCTTAAATACTAAATGATCACGCTGTTTAATCCCATCCCACGTTATATCTAGTTTACCTAAGCCATCGTCTTGCCAAATATCTACACCGGCATCGTATAGGACTATATCGGGGTTGAGTTCTTTTAGTAAAAACTGCAGGGTATCATCCACAATGCCTAAGTATTCTGCGTCTTGCATATTGTTAGCAAGGCCTATGTCTAAATCGCTGGGGGATTTTCTAAACGGGAAGTTTTTTTCGCAGTGTATAGAGCAGGTATACGCATACGGCTGATGTGCAAGCATTGCCGCTGTGCCATCGCCTTGGTGTACGTCTAAATCAAAAATGAGCACATTGGTCACTTCACCGCTTTGTATTAATGTTTGCGCGGTAAATGCTAAGTCGTTCACCATGCAAAAACCTGAGCCAAAATCAGTGTGTGCATGGTGTGTACCGCCCGCTAAATGACAGGCTAAGCCATGCTTTAATGCTAAGCGTGCAGTTTGCAGCGTGCCTTGTGGAGCGGTGAATGTACGATTCATTAATGGTTGCGACCAAGGTAGGCCAATGCGGCGCATGGCTTTTTCGTCTAGGCGGTTATGCCATAAATCGTGAATGTAGTTTTCACAGTGTACTAGTTCAAGTGGTTCGGGGCTGCCTAAAATAGGTGCAACTAAATTATCACCCGCAATGCCTAAACCTTTAACCTGCTCATACAAATGAGCAAATTTGCTCATTACAAATCGGTGCTTAGGGTCAAAGCTAAACGAGTAATTACTGTGATAGACCAAAGGTAAGTGAGGGTTTAGGCGCATAACTGTATCAATAATAAAGTTTGCGCTATGGTAATAAACTTAACTAAAGCAGTCTATTGTGGGTCTTCAATTAATGAAGTAAGTTCTCGGTGAAGTAGTTTGTCATCAGCTAAATTAAGCTCTACCAATCGTTTTAAATAGGTAATGCTGTTTATATCAATATGGTGGCATTTAAGGCCAACGTGCTTTTGCTCAATATGGCAAATAAGAACGTCCATTCTTATTTCTATATCGCTTTGTGGCAAAGTAAAGCGTAGTGTTGCGTCGCTGTCTTTTTTACCATTAAAAGCGTCACATTTTGTGATCAGCGCTCCGTGTAACGATACATCAAGCAACTTACATGGGTAAGTGCTCCCTGCAAATTCTAGCTGTGCAGAAGTTGAAAAAAGAATGCGCGAGAACTGACGACGATTTTCCATAAAACGAGTGCCTTTTTTGTAATATTTTAAACAAGCATAGCGGGAAATAGCGCATAGCGATAAAAAAAGGCATAAAAAAGCCCCGCATAAATGCAGGGCTTGTTGTATCAGTTAACACTTAACCAATTTTTTTGTACTTAATACGCTTAGGTTGCGCAGCTTCTGCACCTAAGGTCTTTTTAAGCCACTCTTCGTATTCAGTGTAGTTACCATCGAAAAAGTTAATTTGGCCTTCGTCGCGGTAATCTAAAATGTGTGTTGCAATACGGTCAAGGAACCAACGGTCATGCGATATACACATTACACAGCCTGGGAACTCTAAAATAGCGTTTTCAAGCGCGCGTAGTGTTTCAACATCAAGGTCATTGGTTGGCTCATCTAGTAGTACCACGTTACCGCCCGCTTTTAAAAGCTTAGCAAGGTGTAAACGGTTACGCTCACCACCCGATAAGTCTTTTACAAACTTTTGCTGGTCATTACCTTTAAAGTTAAAGCGGCTAACGTATGCACGGCTTGGGAACTCAAAGTTACCAATTTTTAGCACATCTTGCCCGTCAGATATTTCTTGGAAAACAGTTTTGCTTTCGTCCATATTGCCACGGAACTGATCAACTGTTGCAAGCTCTACAGTTTCACCTACGCTGATGCTGCCGCTATCTGGCTGCTCTTCACCACTTAGCATTTTAAATAGGGTTGATTTACCCGCACCATTGGCACCAATAATGCCCACAATCGCGCCTTTTGGCATACTAAAGCTTAAATCGTCGATTAATACGCGATCGCCAAAGCTCTTACGTAAGTTATTCACTTCTAGCACTTGGTCGCCTAAACGCGGGCCTGGTGGAATAAATAACTCGTTAGTTTCGTTACGCTTTTGGTAATCAGACTGCTGTAGCTCGCTAAACTGCGCCATACGTGCTTTAGACTTAGCTTGGCGGCCTTTAGGGTTTGAACGTACCCACTCAAGCTCTTGAGCAATTGATTTTTGGCGTGCTTTTTCTGATTTTTGTTCTTGCTGTAAACGTGCATCTTTTTGTTCAAGCCAAGAAGAGTAGTTACCTTCCCACGGAATACCTTCACCACGGTCAAGCTCTAATATCCAGCCAGCTACATTATCAAGGAAGTAACGGTCATGGGTTACTGCCACAACAGTGCCTTCGTAATCATGTAAGAAGCGCTCAAGCCATGCAACCGACTCAGCATCTAAGTGGTTAGTAGGCTCATCGAGAATAAGCATATCTGGCTTTTCAAGTAATAAACGACAAATAGCAACACGGCGGCGCTCACCGCCTGAAAGGTGCTCAATTTTAGCATCCCATTCTGGTAGACGCAGTGCATCAGCAGCGCGCTCTAAAACGTTATCGATGTTGTGGCCATCGTGCGCTTGAATAATCGCTTCAAGCTCGCCTTGCTCTTTTGCTAGGGCGTCAAAGTCAGCGCCGTCCATTGCGTACTCGTTGTACACTTCGTCAAGGCGGTTTAGGGCGTGTTTTACTTCACCTACAGCTTCTTCAACTATTTCGCGTACTGTTTTGCTTTCATCCAGTACTGGCTCTTGCGGTAAGTAACCAATTTTAGTGCCCGGTTGAGGGCGTGCCTCACCTTCAAAGTCTTGGTCAACACCGGCCATAATGCGAAGTAATGTAGATTTACCAGCACCGTTTAAACCTAGCACACCAATTTTAGCGCCAGGGAAAAAGTGCAGCGAAATATCTTTTAAAATTGTGCGCTTAGGTGGCACAACTTTAGATACTCGACTCATCGAGAAAATAAACTTATCAGGTAAAACCATGGAGGAAAGCCTTCAAATAATAATAAAAATTTCAATGTTGTATTGTAGTGGCTCACGGGTGAAACAGTCAACGAATGGCGGGTTTTAAAGCGCTAATGGCTGCAGGTTGATAAAGTATAAAATCATGAATAAATTTCATTTAGACATCTATACATCTAGAGGTTGATATTTTTGGCATTCTGTTCATAATGAGAGCGTATAAATTCTCGGTTTTTATGAGTAGGAGTAAAATATGCCAATCACAGTAAAAGACGAGCTACCGGCTATTGCCCGTTTGCGTGAAGAAAACGTGTTTGTAATGCCAAAAAGCCGTGCAAAAACGCAAGAAATTCGCCCAATGCGTTTGGCTATTTTAAATTTAATGCCTAATAAAGTAGAAACCGAAGTACAGTTTATTCGTTTGCTTGCTAATTCTCCTTTGCAAGTAAATGTAGAGCTATTACGCCTAGATACGCACCGCAGCAGTAGCAATTCAGAAGAGCACCTAGATACTTTTTACCGTTATTTTTCAGAAGTAAAAGACAATAACTACGATGCATTGATCGTTACCGGCGCACCACTCGCTCACCTTGAATACGACGATGTAGCCTACTGGGATGAGCTAAAAGTGATTATTGACTGGGCAGAGCAGCACGTTACATCTACGCTGTTTTCGTGCTGGGCGGCGCATGCAGCGTTGTATCACCGTTACAATTTAAAGCGTGATTTAAAAGAAGATAAACTCTGTGGCGTGTTTACCCACCAGTGTTACTTTGACCATGGTGCGCTTACGCGTGGATTCGACGACACCTTTTTAGTGCCGCACTCACGTTATGGCCACATAGATATAAATAAAATTAATGCCTGCGACGATATAGTCGTGCTGGCAGGCTCTGAAAAAGTAGGCGCTTACTTAATGAAAAATAAGTCGGGCAGCCAAGTGTTTATAACCGGCCACCCAGAATACGATGCCGACACACTAAAAGCAGAGTACGAGCGCGATTTACAAAAAAGCCCTAATGCGCCAAAACCCGAAAACTATTTTCCAGATAACGATGCAAGTAAAAAGCCCTCAAAAACGTGGCAAAGCCATGCCTTTTTGCTGTTTTCGAACTGGTTAAACTACTACGTGTACCAAACTACACCTTATGATATTAATTTAGTTAGCCAAGATGTGAGGACTAACAACTATGCCGAATAACGTGCCAAACAAAAATAAGCAAAGTGAATTAAGCGCTGCGCTAAAACAGCGTATTTTAATTTTAGATGGTGCAATGGGTACCATGATCCAAACTCACAAGCTTGAAGAAGAAGACTACCGAGGCGAGCGCTTTAAAGACTGGCACGTACTAATTAAAGGCAATAACGATTTATTAAGCCTTACAAAACCTGAGCTAATAACCGATATACACCGTAGCTTTTTAGCCGCCGGTGCAGATATTATTGAAACCAATACCTTTAACTCAACCACCATTTCGATGGAAGATTACGACATGGCCAGCATAAGTCGTGAGGTAAACCTAGAGTCGGCCAAGCTTGCGCGCGCTATATGTGACGAGTTCACAGCCCAAAACCCAAAAAAACCACGCTATGTAGCCGGTGTGTTAGGGCCAACCTCTAAAACCTGCTCTATCTCGCCAGATGTAAACGACCCAGGCTATCGTAATATTACCTTTGATAAGCTGGTTACTGCGTATGTTGAGTCTACTCTTGCATTAATGGAAGGCGGCGCTGATTTAATACTTATCGAAACCATTTTCGACACCCTCAATGCAAAAGCAGCTTCATTTGCAGTAGAAGAAGCGTTTG
The DNA here is from genome assembly GCF_001401805.1 of Pseudoalteromonas sp. P1-25. Lineage (GTDB taxonomy): Bacteria > Pseudomonadota > Gammaproteobacteria > Enterobacterales > Alteromonadaceae > Pseudoalteromonas. Next base: position 23,829 of record NZ_LKDW01000006.1, on the reverse strand, counting down.
AGCAAGCCGGGCGCACATTGCCAGTGATGATCTCGGGCACCATTACCGATGCCTCAGGCCGTACGCTTTCAGGGCAAACAACCGAGGCATTTTATAACTCTATTCGCCATATTAAGCCTATTTCAATTGGCCTTAACTGTGCCCTTGGCCCCGATTTACTGCGCCAATACGTAGAAGAGCTTTCGCGCGTGTGCGAAACCTTTACCTCAGTGCACCCTAATGCAGGCTTACCCAATGAGTTTGGAGAATACGATCTAGAAGCAGACGACATGGCAAAAGAGATCATAGATTGGGGCAAATCGGGCTTTATTAATATTGTTGGCGGTTGCTGTGGCACCACGCCTGCGCATATTCGCGCCTTTGCTAAAGGGCTTGAAGGGGTTACACCTCGCCCTTTACCAGAGCTTGATGTTCGCATGCGTTTATCAGGCCTTGAAGCCTGTAACTTAAATTAAGGAGCCGACAATGACTCAACAAATTGCAGTATTTACCAACGTCGGCGAGCGTACTAACGTAACCGGCTCTGCCATGTTTAAACGCTTAATCATGGAAGAAGATTACGAGACAGCGCTTAACGTTGCTCGCGAACAAGTAGAAAACGGCGCCCAAATTATTGATATAAACATGGACGAAGCCATGTTGGACTCAAAAGCAGCCATGGTTAAGTTTTTAAACTTAATTGCCTCAGAGCCCGATATATCTAAAGTGCCTATTATGGTCGACTCCTCTAAATGGGATGTAATAGAGGCAGGCCTTAAATGTATTCAAGGCAAAGCTATTGTTAACTCAATATCGCTTAAAGAGGGCGAAGAGCCGTTTAAGCGCCAAGCTAAAATTATTAAACGATTTGGCGCAGCCGCTGTTGTTATGGCGTTTGATACCGAAGGCCAAGCCGACACCGCAGATAGAAAGTACGAAATATGTGAGCGCAGCTACAAAATATTAGTCGATGAAATAGGTTTTCCGCCGGAGGATATTATATTCGACCCTAATATATTTGCTGTAGCCACCGGTATAGAAGAGCACGACAACTACGCCGTAGAATTTATTGAAGGCACACGCCGCATTAAACAAAACTTACCGCACTGTAAAGTGTCGGGTGGGGTGTCAAATGTATCGTTCTCATTCAGAGGTAATAACCCCGTACGTGAAGCCATTCACTCGGTGTTTTTATACCACGCGATAAAAGCGGGTATGGATATGGGCATTGTAAACGCAGGGCAGCTTGCGGTTTACGACGACATCCCCGAGGAACTTCGTAAAGCCGTAGAAGATGTAATCCTTAATACCGACCCCGGTGCAGGTGAGCGACTTGTAGAAATAGCCCCTAAGTTTTCGGGTATGGCACAGGCCGAACGCGTAGAAGATTTAGAATGGCGCACATGGCCTGTTGAAAAACGCCTAGAGCACGCCCTTGTCAAAGGCATTACCACCTTTATAGATGAAGACACGGAAGAGTGCCGCGCAGCTGCCGATAAACCTATTCACGTGATTGAAGGGCCGCTCATGGATGGCATGAACGTGGTAGGGGATTTATTTGGTGCAGGTAAAATGTTTTTACCGCAGGTTGTTAAATCTGCCCGTGTAATGAAGCGCGCAGTGGCCTACTTAGACCCATTCATAGAAGCTGAAAAAGAAGAAGGCGCCACTAACGGTAAAGTCGTTATGGCCACCGTAAAAGGCGACGTGCACGACATTGGTAAAAACATTGTGGGCGTAGTACTGCAATGTAATAATTACGAAGTAATCGATTTAGGCGTAATGGTACCTGCCGAAAAAATATTGCAAACCGCGATTGACGAAAAAGCCGACATAATCGGCCTTTCGGGTTTAATTACCCCATCGCTTGATGAAATGGTACACGTAGCCAAAGAAATGACCCGCCGAGGCTTTGAGTTACCACTTATGATTGGCGGCGCTACGACCTCTAAAGCGCATACTGCAGTAAAAATAGAGCCACAGTACGACAAAGGCGTAGTGTACGTAAATAACGCCAGCCGGGCAGTGGGCGTAGTATCCAGCTTGTTATCAAACGATCTAAAACCCGCCTTTTTAGAAAAAACTAAAGCCGAGTACGAAAAAGTACGCGAGCAGCAAGCACGTAAAAAACCACGTTCTAAACCGGTTACCATACAGCGTGCCCGCGATAACGCCGCCAAGCTTGATTGGGATAATTACACGCCTCCTGTGCCTAAAAAACTGGGCGTGACTGAGTTTAAAAATGTATCAATCGCCACGTTGCGTAAATACATAGATTGGACCCCGTACTTTATGACGTGGTCAATCGCTGGCAAATACCCACGCATAATGGACGATGAAGTCGTTGGCGAGCAAGCACGTAGCTTATTTAAAGATGCTAACGACATGCTCGACGACCTTGAAAAGTCAGGTGCTTTGCAACCTTTAGGTGTTATTGGTTTATTCCCTGCAAACCGCGTGGGCGATGACATAGAAATTTACACCGACGAAACTCGCAAAGAGCTGTTAACCATCTCGTGCCATTTACGTCAACAAACCGAAAAAACCGACTTTGCTAATTACTGTTTGGCCGACTACATTGCGCCAAAAGGCACACCTGATTACTTTGGTGCGTTTGCCGTAACGGGCGGTTTAGAAGAAGACGACTTAGCCGATGCGTTCGACGCCAAGCAAGACGACTACAATAAAATAATGGTAAAAGCGGTTGCCGACAGGCTCGCAGAAGCCTTTGCAGAATACCTGCACGAACAAGTACGCAAAGAGTATTGGGGTTACGCAGCCGATGAAAACTTAACTAACGATGAGCTAATCCGCGAAAACTACCAAGGTATTCGCCCAGCGCCAGGTTACCCAGCGTGCCCAGAACACACCGAGAAAAAGAAAATTTGGCAGCTGCTCGATACCGAAAAACGCATTGGCATGCAGCTAACTAGCTCCTACGCCATGTGGCCAGGGGCTGCTGTTTCGGGCTGGTATTTCTCACACCCAGAGGCAAAATACTACGCCGTAGCAGCTATTCAAAAGGATCAGGTAGAAGACTACGCCAAGCGAACTAATATGACGCTCGCAGAGGCAGAAAGATGGCTATCGCCTAACTTGGGGTATGAGCCGGAATCATAGCGAAGTGGTTAAATAGCGAAGCGATCAGTAAAAGAAAAACGAGCCCAATTAGGCTCGTTTTTGTATTAAAGTTTATTAGTGAGCAACTCATTTATTTTATTCGTAACATCTTTTGGAGTTGGTTTAGTCGTTTGTTGTTTTAACCAATCTATTAGCTCCACTCTGACTTTAAAGCCTTCTTTAATGCAATAGCTTTGGGAGCTTACCCAAATATCAGGCGCACCAATTGAGCCTCGGCCATACCAATTACAAATACTATAACCTTCACTCTCAATTTTATTTTCAATAATGTTAGTGTAAACGGGTATAGTAACAACCATAACTAATAAAGTTATTCCACACAGTTTGAACCACTTATTCAGTAGGCTTGGGCTAATTTCAGTGTTCTTAATTTTTAGCCAGAGTAAGCCTGTTAGCGTCCCAAACATTGGAACGCACAAAATTAAACTTGGGCTAAAGCTGCGTTCTTTAAAAATGAGGGCGTTGTTGTTTAAAGCTTCAATTACTGACGATACTTCAATCCATGCCGCAAAAGGTGAGGCTATGGTAAAAATTAAAAACAGTATAAATAAAAAAGCATGTTTAATATTTTCGCTTAAAGTTAATTTTTCAGATGTCATTAAATTATCGTAATTCATTTTAAGAAAGGTAAACCGAAAATTCGGTGCATAAATTCTATGGGGCTTTCTTCATACAAGCGTTGAGCATCATGCAATTGGTTTTGTACTCTTTGTATATTACTTTTTAAGTTTTTTTCCGCTACTCTTAAGCTTGAAGCAATTTTTTCAGATAACTCATCACTATCGATAAAAGTATAAGCAAAAAAAGTTAATGCAGTACCAATCACTATTACAGCTATCATCGGACCTACAGCAACAACAGCAGCTGTGCCTACAATAGAAGAGACAGCATACCATGCAATGCTAGATGATGTAGCGGCAATAGCAACATCAACAGAGAAACCACCTATAAAGTCGTGCCACAGCTTCTCATCATTAACTAATTGTTCTACTGTATGAAATCCTGCAGATATAAGAATACTAACCAAAAAGCCTGTTTTAATTGATTTTTTTGCGCCGAGTTTACCTATACCAAATGATACAAGTTGTGGGTTGTTCGCTAAATAGCGAGTTCCAGTGAGGTGCCGTCTTAGACCTGGATAACCTTTGAAAATTATATAGTTTTTCCCTGAATAACTTTTTACTTTAAAAGTATCAAAAGCTTTTCCGCTTCTTTTCATTTCTGTTGCTATAGCCGTAACTGCAACTATATCCATCCCAATTGGAATAAGGCCTGAACTATTTTTTATCCAGTCTCTATAAAGTGGCCATAAGTCAGATGAAATATTATTTTTCTCAAATACAGTCTCAAACCAATTAATAATTTTACCAGGACTTTGCCCAGCAAGCTTTTTTAGGCTAACAATATAATCAACAAATTCAGATGCATTCATGTGAACTAGATTATACTGGTTTGACTTTAAGGTTGCAGATAACTGCTTTTCTTTTTGGCGGCTTCTAAGATCTTCCCTGGCGGATATTAACATTTTATTTCCCTATAAATAGTATGTACCTATAATGCATCTATATTATACAATTTGTATGTATAGTCAAAGTTTAAAGTCAGGATTTAGATTTTTAACTCAAAATTATAAATGTCTTAAACATTTAACTTTAAACGATAACACTCAAAACTTTTTATTTGTTACATATTAATAGGCTATTAATGAAGTATCTAAATTACATCTTACTTTGCATATCTCTACTTTTCACATCGAACGCATTTGCGCTTGAGCAAAAGTATCATGAGAGTGTTTTACCTGTTATTGCTGCTTTTAAAACGCAGGATAAAACTGAGATTGCTGCGCATATTCGCTACCCTCTAAAAAGGCAATACCCATTGCCTGACATTAAAAATGAAGCTGAGTTTATTAACCGCTTTGATGAAGTGTTTGACGATGAACTTGTTGCCGTTATTGGCAGCTCTAATATTAATACCGATTGGGATAGCGTAGGTTGGCGAGGCATTATGCTAAATAGCGGCGTGATGTGGATTGATACTGACGGTAAAATTATCGGTATAAATAGCCACACAGCTAAAGAGCAGGCATTTGCTAAACGCTTAATTGAACAAGACAAGCAATCACTTCATTCAAGTATTAATACGTTTGAAGAGCCAGTACTCGATTGGAAAATGGCTAACTACCATATTCGCGTTGATGATTTAGGTGATAGAAATTACCGTTATGCAGTGTGGAGTATTGATAAAAAGATTAGCGATAAGCCAGATATGGTTTTATTAAACGGTGATATTACCTTTGAGGGTAGTGGCGGTAATCATCATTATACGTTTAAAAACGGACGTTATAGCTACATATTACACGTTACTATCATTGGCTGCGATACATCGCCACCTGGTTGGCTTGAAGTTTATAAAGATGATGAGCAGTTATTAAAAGAGCGAGTTATAAGTGCTGAGTAGAGTCAACAAACCCTTCTTATGTATACCCAATAAGCGGCCACTTAATAACGGCTATTAATTAGCAGTTCGCCGATAAAAATTTCAATAAAATTGATCTAAGTGGTAGGCTAAAAATGTAGCAATTATTCAAACCGTTCTCGCGCAACAAGGCATTCCTTTAAAGCGCTTTGCCAAGGAGTTAAATATGATCACGCTTACCGTTAATGGTAATAAACATGAGTTTACAGGCGATCCGTCAACGCCGGTGCTTTGGTATCTTCGAGATGAATTAAATTTAACCGGGCCTAAGTTTGGCTGTGGTATGGCGCAATGTGGTGCGTGCACCATACATATTGATGGCGTAGCGCAGCGCTCGTGCATATTACCGGTATCGGCTGTAGTAGGGCGTAATATTACCTCTATTGAAGGGCTAAGCGAGCAGGGCGATCATCCTGTGCAAAAAGCCTGGGTTGAGCATAAAGTGCCGCAGTGTGGGTTTTGTCAGTGCGGACAAATCATGCAGGCGGCAAGCTTATTAGCCGCTAACCCTAATCCAACTGATGACGAAATAGTGAATAATATGTCGGGCAATATTTGCCGTTGTGGCACGTATCCGCGTATTCATAAAGCGATTAAGTCGGCAGCTAAAACCATGGCGGGCGTTGAATATTTTGACCCAAATGAACAAGGGGAAGAAGTATGAAAAACAACAATACGTACTTTGACCTAAACCGTCGCCAATTTTTAAAAACCAGCGCAATAGGCGCATTAGTATTAGGCACTTATTTTGTAGGCAGTGCACCAAAAGTGTTTGCAGGCGTGTTAGAGCAACCCTCTGAGCAAGCAAAACGTGCCAACTTATTTATAGCGCTGCGCCCCGATGGCATGGTTGAAATAACCTGCCACCGCTCTGAAATGGGCCAACAAATTCGTACCGCCATTGCCCAAATTGTGGCAGACGAAATGGAAGCTGCATGGGATAAAGTGGTTGTTATTCAAGGTAAGGGCGACCCTAAATATGGGGATCAAAATACCGATGGTTCGCGCAGTATTCGCTACAACATGCAACGCCTGCGCGAAATGGGCGCAAGTGTTCGCTACATGATGCAGCACGCAGCTGCTAAATATTGGAACGTTGGGCCGCAAACCTGTACAGCTAATCAGCACGTGGTTACCCACAGCTCGGGTAAAACGCTTGCCTATAAAGACTTAATTGACCTCGCGCTTGGTATTACCCCGCCAGAGCCTGACAAGTTAACACTTAAAACACGTAAAGAATGGCGTTATATAAATACCGGTATGGCGCACATAGATTTAACCGACTTAGTAACCGGTAAAGCCACATTTGCTGCCGATGTACGCGAACCAAAAGCGCTGGTGGCGATGATTGAGCGCCCGCCGGTAGTAGGTGGTGTGGTTAAATCGTTTGATGCCAGCGCCGCTAAAGCAATTAATGGCGTAGTTGATGTTATTGAAATGCCTGTTCCAAAAGGTGCGCCGCAATTTCAGCCAAAAGGCGGCATTGCTATTGTTGCTAAAAATACCTGGGCTGCATGGCAGGCGCGTAAAGCACTAAAAGTAGTGTGGGATGATGGTAAAAACGGCGATTATAATTCAGAAAACTTTAAAAAGTCGTTATTACAAACAGTGAGTGAGCCGCAAGCGCATGTGCGTGAAAAAGGCGATGCCACCAACATATTGGCTAAATCGAGCAATACGTTAGTAGCCGATTACTATGCGCCGCACCTAGCTCAAGCACCAATGGAACCACCGTGCGCTACGGCGATGTATCATAAAGACCGCGTTGATATTTGGGCTGCAACGCAAAACCCGCAAGCAGATATGAAAACCGTAGCCGCATTACTGGGTATGGACGAGAGTAAAATTAACGTACATGTCACCATGCTAGGTGGCGGTTTTGGGCGTAAATCAAAACCTGATTTTTCGGCAGAAGCCGCTTACATTTCAATGAAAGTAGGGCAACCTATTCGCGTACAATGGACGCGAGAGGATGATATACAACACAGTTTTTATCATGCGGTATCGGCTCAACATATTGAAGCTGCACTAGATGAAAAAGGTAACATAGAAGCTTATTTACATCGCACGGCGTTTTCGCCAATTATGTCTACCTTCCAAGAAGGGGCAACGTCGCCTGCAGGTTTTGAGCTGCGCTTAGGCTTTACCGATAACCCTATTAACTCACCTAATTTAAAGCTAGAAAATGGCGAAGCACCCGCTAAAACAAGAGTAGGCTGGATGCGCTCGGTATCAAATATTTTTCATGCTTTTGCTATTCAGTCATTTATTGCTGAAGCGGCGCACAAAGCAGGGCGCGACCAAAAAGACTATTTACTCGAAACCATAGGCCCTGATCGTATTTTAGATGTAACCGAGCAAAATGCCTCGTACGATAACTATGGCGCCGATAAAGACGTTTACCCATTAGATATTGGCAAGTTACGCCATGTTATTGAAAAAGTGGCTGAGATAAGTAAATGGGGCCGAAAGCTGCCAAAAGGTCGCGGGTTAGGTATTGCAGCGCACCGCAGCTTTTTAACCTATGTGGCTACTGTGGTTGAGGTAGAGGTATCGGACGCTGGCGATTTAAACGTGATTAAATCGTGGGTGGCTATTGATGCAGGTACGGTTGTAAACACCGATACCGTTAAAAACCAAACCCAAGGTGGCTCTATTTACGGTATTACAACCGCAATAAGCGATGGTATTACCTTTGATAAAGGCCGCGTACAGCAAAGTAATTTTCATGATTACCGCGTACCGCGTATGAGCGATTCACCACTAGAGGTAGAAGTAGAAATAATACAAAGCGATGCACCACCTGCTGGTGTAGGCGAGCCCGCAACGCCGGTTTACGCCCCTGCATTGTGTAACGCTATTTTTGCCGCTTGCGGTAAGCGTATTAGGCAACTGCCTATAGGTAACCAATTAAAAACGTAAATAATTACCTTTATTAGCCATAAAACAAAAAAACCGCCAAATGGCGGTTTTTTAGAAGTTAGCGATTAGTGAGTTTTTTCAAACTCATCTACTTCACGCTCTGCTTCTTCTTTAGATTTACCATACTGCTGCTGGATTTTCCCCACTAGCTCTGTACGGCTACCTTCAATTTTGTCTAAATCGTCGTCAGTAAGATCGCCCCATTTTTGTTGCGCCTTACCTTTAAGTTCGTTCCAATTACCTTTCATACGATCGCTGTTCATAAGTTTCTCCTTACTTAGATTTAATTAACGTTCACTATAAAAGGAGCAAGGCGTGTACCAATAAATTAAATTTAAATTTTGTATTTATAATCATGCTGTTATGTTTTATTGGCGCAGTAGCAATTAATATAGCGCGCATGTTCTTAAAAAATGTACAGAGTGGTTTGTAATTATTTCTGATTATGGTGCCCTTTATAACCACACAGCTTTAGCGGCGCGTTTATTTTTGGTTTTTGTTACAATGCATACAAAGCAATTTTGGATAAATAGCAGTGCTGCCGGTTCAAAACATATATCAACAACTTCTAACTACATTACAAAGTAACCCTATAACGTTATTACAAGCACCGCCTGGTGCAGGTAAATCAACCTGGCTGCCGCTACAGCTTATGCGCGACGGCCATTTTAAACATATTGTAATGCTTGAGCCGCGCCGCTTAGCTGCACGTAATATTGCCAATTACCTAGCACAGTGCCAAAACGAAAATGTGGGGCAGAGTGTTGGCTTGCGAGTACGTGGTGAGAGTAAAGTAAGTAGTAATACGCGCCTTGAAATAGTCACCGAGGGCATGCTGACCCGCATGCTACAAAACGACCCAGAACTTAGCGACATTGATTTACTGATTTTTGATGAGTTTCATGAGCGTTCAATTGCAGCCGATACCTCACTGGCCTTTGCTTTAGAGACCCAAAGTGCACTGCGTGACGATTTAACCATACTGCTTATGTCGGCAACCCTTGATGCAGAGCGCTATACGCAATTTTTTGATTGCCCAGTTATTCAATCAAGTGGGCGTAGTTACCCCATAGACGAAGTATACATACCCATAAAAGATGAAAGCCGTTGGCTTGATGCTATTCCCGCTTTAATAAAACAAGCACTAAACGAGCAAAGCGGCAGTGCGCTGGTGTTTTTACCTGGGCAATTTGAAATATTACGTGTGCAGCAAGCGCTTAATGATTTGCCAGGTAACTGCCTAGTTGCCACGTTATTTGGTGAGCAAGATAAAGCCAATCAGCAAGCGGCGATTGCTCCTGCACCTGAGGGAATGCGCAAAATAGTGCTTACCACCAATGTAGCCGAAACCAGCTTAACCATTGAAGGCATTCGCATTGTTATTGATAGTGGTAAACGCCGCGCTGCAACGTTTAACTTAAAAACGGGTGTAACTGAGCTTACAACACAAAGTATATCGCGCTCCTCTGCCGTGCAGCGAGCAGGGCGTGCAGGGCGAATAGAACCCGGTGTGGTTTACAGGCTTGGCTCAAAGCAAACCTTTGAGCGACGCAATAGCCACGATAGCCCCGAAATACTCACATCAGACATAAGCCAACTTATGCTTGAAGCAAAGCAGTGGGGCGCAAATATTAGCGAACTCACCTTGCTAGATATGCCAACAGCGCAGCAATGCACACAAGCAATGAGCTTACTAACTATGCTTGAAGCCATCGACGCCAAAGGTAAGCTAACCAAGTTGGGCAGCAACATGCTGGGTTTTGGGGCGGAAATTCGCTTAGCGCATATGCTTTTAAAAGCGCAGGCGCTTGAGGCAGAACTCCCAGGTATTTATCGCTTAGCAATTTATTTAGTGGCGCTGCTTGAAAGCCGAATAAGCAGCGCCAACGAGCTAAGTTTAGCGCTACATAGCCAGCAGCAAAGGCCACACCCAGTATTTAAACAGCAGTTAAAATACTGGCAAAGCCGCTTAAAAGTAACCGACAGTAACAGCGAGCTAAACACCGAGTATTTAGGCTTGCTGGTGGCATTAGCTTACCCCGACCGCATTGCAAAAAAACGTGGCAATGGTTACTTACTTGCAAATGGAGCGGGCGCTGATTTAAACACCGATTACTGGCATAACGATGACTACCTGGCTATTGCTAGCATGGGCGGCCATAAAGGCACGCGTATTTTTGCAGCCACTGCGCTTAGCCCATTTGAGCTACAAGATTATTTACCGCACTTATTTACTACGCTTACCCGCTGTGAGTTTGATGAAAAAACCGCGCGCTTTATCCACCAAGACGAAGTAAAACTCGGTGCCATTACGCTTACAAGCCAACCAAGTAAGCAAAAGCTTGATAAAACAGAGCGCGCTAAAGCGTGGCTTAATTTATTTACTAAACACGGCTTTGCATTATTTAATGAACAACCCGATGCACAACAATTATTAATACGCATGAGTTTAGCCAGTCAGTTTATGCCCGATACGTTCCCGGCAATAAGCGAGCAGCAACTTATCGAAACAGCTGACGATTGGTTGGGCGTGTACTTACAGGACATAAAAACACTCGATCAGCTTAAAAAGTTTAACTACTTTGAAGCACTGCAAAATTGTTTTGACTGGACTCAGCAAACAGCCCTAAAAACACTGTTACCGCTTAGGTTAACGGTACCGAGTGGCTCAAATATAAAAATTAATTACCAACTAGATGGCCCTGCAAAGTTAAGCGTGCGCATGCAAGAAGTGTATGGCTTAACCAGTACGCCAGTGCTTGCTAATGGCAAGCTGCCACTGCTTATGGAGTTACTATCGCCGGGTAAGCGTTCTTTACAGCTTACGCAAGATCTTGCGCACTTTTGGGCTACCAGTTATCGCGATGTACAAAAAGAAATGAAAGGGCGTTACCCCAAGCATTTTTGGCCAGACGACCCAGCCAACAGCGTGGCAACTAATAGAGTGAAAAGCAAAATGTAGGTGTTAGTTACATAATGTTATTTGTTTGATTATTGAACGTTCTAAGGTAATGTACCTATAAAATATATTTAGCTACAGGGAATAGTCAATGAGGTTACTTTTAACATTAGGTTTGGTATTGGTTGCTAGCTTTACAGCCGGAGCTGAAGAGTCATTTGATTTAAAAACATTTGCGCAGCATTACTACAAAACCATGACCGCCACGCAAACCCCTAATGCAGGAGCTAAAGAGCTTGAAACCTACCTTGCTTTATTAACAGACGATGTAGGCAGCCAGCATATACCTTATCAAATAGATGACTCTCGCACTGCTGATGGTAAAAAACAAATGCGCAAAGGGATGAGTTTTTATTTAGGCGCGCATACCCACTATAAAAGTGAGTTACTCAATACCTTTATATTTAACAATAGCGGCTTTGCGATTCGTTATAAAAACCACGCTAAAGGTATTCACCCACAAAGCAAACAGCCAATAGAGTACACATCAGTAATGATGGAAGTAATAGAGGTTGAGAATGGTAAAGTGGCGATGATCCGCAAATACCACGAATAACTTTTTTGGTTAAACCTCTTTGCCGCCGTGTTGCTCTGCTAAGTCATCAAGCTCTGCAGAGGTGTAATCAAACCCGCTTTCATCATACTCGTAAGTAACTTTTACACTGTCGCCACCATTAAATAAGCGTGTTTTAACTTGGTTTACGGGCCAATCTTTTAGTACATGCACAAAACGGTTGGCAACTTGCGAGGATTCAAAACGGTAGCGAATGTCTGTTTTCATAAAAAAGGCTCTGTCATTATATGGCTTAGCTAAAAGTGAGTAGTAAAGTTACACATTTAATGCATTACCACCTCTCATGGTCTTTAGTATACCTTTAATCAATAGGCTGATATAAGCCCGTAACACAGTATGTAAAGCAAAAATTTACCCACAACCGCTATAAGTGGCTCGCTATTGAAGTAAATAATAATTGTTGACCCAGCTTTTTATCTAAAAAGTTAAAACATCTTTATTTCTGCATAATCCTAGTATTGAATTTACACATTAATAACTTTTTCACTAAATTACCTACCTAAAGCGCCAAGTTAAAATATTAAGCTATTGTAAGTAAAGTTTTTAATACACTTGATAGATGTGGATGATTGACCCATTACTTAATATTTAACGTATTGAATCACCTTATTAAATAGTGACTTTAAAATAAGGTTTTTGTTCTAAAAAATAAAACTATTTAAAAATTTAAACAAAAACTAAACATTTAGGTTGATTGTTAGTTATTTGTAATTAGAATAGTCGCTATTACAAATAAGAATGATTCACATACAATATTAGGATTCAACATGAATTTGCGTAAATCTCTCCTTGCTAGTGCAGTAATTACTGCAACTTTGGGTTTAACTGCGTGTGGTGGCTCAAGCTCCAACGATAGCGATGAAACACCGACCACACCAACAGTGACTAATTCGGCACCTACTGCAATTAGCTTATCAACATCAGCTGTAACAGAAGATGTAGTTGGTGCAGTTGTCGGTACTTTAAGTGCTACCGATGACGATGCAACAGGTATGGTATTTACGCTAGCTGATGATGAGCAGTATTTTGAAATTAACGACAGCAATGAATTAACGCTTAAAAGCGCATTAGCGCTTAATGCTGAGCAAGTAGAAACCCTAGATGTAACAGTTACCGCAACCGATGCCGGTGAGTTAAGCTTTACGCAAACATTGAGCGTATCTGTAACAGATATTGAAGCGCAAGATGGCGTAAATGTTTACGAATTTGCTTCAACAGTCGATACAAGCAATTCGGCTGTAAGTTACACAGGGCAAGTGGCTCGCCATGCGCTTTCGGCGCAAATTAAAGCCTACATAGGTTTATTAGATGTAGATTACATCGAAAGTAATGGCTTGACAGGCGATGCTGTAAAAGCGCAGCTAATGGCGTATTGGAGTGATTACGAAGCCGTAAAAGATAATAGCTTTTTGTTTGTTGATGGCAGCACAACGCTACAGCAATCATTTGCTGAAATTTCAAGTTCAGGTAAATCGTTAACGGGTAAAGTTGCCGGTAATGACGCAACAAAAATGGAAGAAGACTGGCTAACAGAAGGCACATTTGAAGGGTGGAGTGACTTTGGTACTCAAGCTAAAACACCTGAAGGCCTTATTTTTCATTACTTTGATTTATTAGCAGCTAATGTAGATGCAATAGCAAGCGGCACACAATCTGAAGATGTAAATGGTAACGACATTACAGCAGCTTATATTACAACAAGTGGCCTTGATTTAAATCAGCTTATTCAAAAACACACATTAGGTGCGTTAATGTTCTCGCAAGGTACAGATGACTACCTAGACGAAGGGCTTGAAGAAGATAACACCGATGCAGCAGCCGCTGGCACTAATTACAGCACTTTAGAGCATCAATATGATGAAGGTTTTGGTTACTTTGGCGCAGCTCGTCATTACTTAGAGTTTAGCGACGACGCTATTGCTGATGGTAGTGCAAACGCAGATGTTGATGGCGATGGAAAAATAGATTTAGCCAGTGAGTACAACTGGGGTAATTCAGTCAATGCCGCTAAACGTGATAACGGTGCAACAGTTGCGACTGACTTTAGCAGCGCAGCAATGACGGCGTTTATAGCGGGTCGTAAAATTATTAACGATGCAGCACCAAGCGCATTAACTGATGAGCAAAAAACGCAGTTATTAGCACAGCGCGATATTGCTGTAGCTAATTGGGAAAATGCAATTGCAGCGACTGTTGTTCATTACATTAACGATACATTAGCTGACATTGATACAGTGCAAGGTACAGAGGCAAGCGCTGAAGATTTTGCTAACCTAGCTAAGCACTTTAGTGAAATGAAAGGTTTTGCACTGAATTTTCAATTTAACCCATTTTCACCTTTTTACAGCGACGATAACGCAGGTAAATTTGCCGAGCTACATACGTTACTAGGTGAGGCGCCACAGTTAACAGATGCCTACAAAGCACAGTTAGTTGAAGCGCGTGATTTGATGCAGCAAGTATACGGCTTTGATGCACAAAACGTTGAAAACTGGTAATTACCACCTGTTTTAGCACCAAGGAAGGTCAGCCCACGGGCTGGCCTTTTGCCGTTTAATTTTCGAAGTTTTTAGGGTTGAAATAATGATCAATTATGCAAAAAAAGGGGTCGTAGTTGCAGCAGCTGTTTTAACACTTAGTGGCTGTGGTGAAAGTAGCTCAAGTAGCACGGGCAGTGATTTTCAAGGTGGTGATAGCGGGCAAACTACGACGCCTGTGGTGACAGAGTTTGATGAAGCACAACTGGTTGCTAACTTAGTCGACAATGTAATAACACCTACGTTTGTTTTGTTTAATCAACAAGCACAACTACAAACGCAAGCAGTAGCCAATTACTGTCAAGCCGAATTGCAAAGCGTTCAAGAAAGCTCTGAAGAGGCCATAGCACTGCGTACTCAGGCACAGCAAGCATGGCTTGATACCATGGCGGGCTGGCAGCAAGCCGAAATGATGCAAATGGGGCCATTACTTGATAACTCAGGCCAATTGCGCAATCAAATATACTCTTGGCCTACGTTTAGCCGTTGTGGGATAGACCAAGATGTGGTGTATAACCAAGACGGAGTGATAAACCAAGATCAAAATCGCCCGTATGATATTAACGAAAGAACAGCAACACGTAGGGGTTTATTTGCACTTCAGCACGTGTTGTTCAACGAGCAATTAGATCATCACTGTACTGTTGCTAACGAGGCGTTGGCTGATTGGAATAACCGTACTGATCTGGCGCGTCGCCAGGCTCGATGTGAGTTTGCGGTGGTGGCAAGTGAAGATGTTTTAAACTCCTCAGCACAATTATTACAAGCTTGGCAAGGTGATAACGGTTTTGCGAATGAGTTAAAAAATACAGGAGACAGCGGTGCGCGCTTTAGCACTACTCATGAAGCACTTAACCATATTAGCGATGCGCTGTTTTACATCGATACACTCGTAAAAGATAAAAAATTAGCAGAGCCAATTGGAATTTTTTCAAATTCGTGTGGTACCTCAGCGTGCCCTGAAGATGTAGAAAGCCTAGATGCAAAAAGTTCTTTAGATAATATTCGTAACAATTTAACCGCGTTTGAAGCGTTAATAATAGGTAATTTAGAAGGCGCAGAGGCGGGCACTGGTTTTGACGACTTTTTAGATGCAGAGCAAGCACAGGCAACAAAAACGCGCTTAATAGAAGGCATTGCAGCACTAAAGACTACACTTAGCCAAATTGATAGCTCGTTAGCAGATTTACTCATAAGTAATGAGCAACAAGTACGTGATGTGCATGGCGAGGTGAAAGTACTTACTGATGAACTTAAAAATGACTTTATCAATGAATTAGCACTTGAGCTACCTACTACTTCTGCAGGCGATAACGACTAAGGGCAACAATGAAATACAATAAACTTACAATTGCATTGCTTATGGCCGTAAGTTGCCAAGCAGTTGCAGAGCAACAAAGCGACATAGAGCATATTCAAATTATTAGCCACAATGACAAGCTACGTACCGAGGCGGGATCCGCCACTTTGATTGGTGAAGCGCAGCTTGAACAATTTGAATTTGATGATATTCACCGTATTTTATCGCAGGTTCCTGGCGTAAATATACGTGAAGAAGATGGCTTTGGGCTAAGGCCTAATATTGGTTTTAGGGGCGTAACCCCGGAGCGTAGTAAAAAAATCACGATATTAGAAGATGGTGTTTTAATTGGCCCTGCGCCGTATTCTGCTCCCGCGGCTTATTATTTTCCGCTAACTACACGCATGACTGCGGTTGAGGTATTTAAAGGCCCAGCTGCCATACATTATGGCCCACAAACGGTGGCTGGTACGCTTAATTTAGTGTCGCGCCAAGTGCCAGATGATGCCAGTGGTATGCTTGATGTATCAGCAGGGTCTGATGGTTATAAAAAAGCGCACGCGTATTATGGCAACCGCGAAGGGCAGTTTGGCTTTTTAGTTGAAGGAGTACACCTAGAAAGCGACGGATTTAAAGAGCTTGATGGCGCTCAAGACACCGGCTTTGAAAAAGATGACCTATTAGTTAAATTAGATTACAAACTCGATGGTGAGCAGTTTAAGCAACGTTTTGAGTTAAAATTAGCGTACTCAGATGAGCTTTCAAATGAGACTTATCTTGGTTTAACAGAGGATGATTATAATCAAAACCCATACCGTCGTTATGCAGCTAGTGGCCCTGCTAATATGGACACGAAGCATACGCAAGTTATGTTTACTCATCAGTTGAGCACTGACAATTTTGCACTGACTACCCGAGCGTATCGTAATGACTTTGAGCGTGCTTGGTTAAAGCTTAACTCAGTTACTAACAGCAGTGGCAGTTTGTCAGATATTTTGGCCGACCCAACGCGTTTTGAACGTGAATATAGCGTTATTAGTGGTCAAGCTGATTCGGTTCAAAATGGCGAAAGCAATGTGTTTTTGACCATGGGCACTAACGACAGAGCCTTTTTCTCTCAGGGGATTCAGTTTGATGGCGATTGGCAAGTGGCGGCATTTGGGCTTGATCATTCTCTCTCATTTGGGGTTCGCTTTCATCAAGATGAAATAGAGCGTGACCACTTTGAAGACACCTACGCTATGGTTAACGCGGTTAACACCCGCACAGATACTACAAGTGTATTTACAACGCAAAATACGGAGTCTACCGACGCATGGTCTGTTTATATCGAAGACAAAGTGACGTTCGATAAGTTAACACTCGGTGTAGGCGTGCGCGGTGAGTTAATGGATATGTCGTATCAGAATGATTCGCCGGGGCAAGAAAACGATTGGCAAAATAAATCGAGCCGAATTTGGCTACCTGGCTTAAGTGGTTTTTATCAGTTATCTGAAAACGCAGGGTTATTATTTGGTGTACACCAAGGCTTTGTGCCATCAAGTCCATCGAGCCCAGTGCGTGAAGGGGATGATGAATTTGAAAAAAGCGTAAACTATGAATTTGGTGGCCGTTATAACGATGGTAATCGCCAAATTGAGGTGGTTAGCTTTTTTAACGATTACTCAAATTTAGTTGAAAGCTGCGGACAATCAAATTGTGGAATTGCAAACGAATTTGACCGTGAATTTAGCGGTGGTGAGGTGGATGTGTGGGGCCTTGAGTCTCAATTTGCACAAACCTTCTCACTAAATGAAAGTATCGATATTCCTGTGCGTTTAACGTATACCTATACGCAAAGCGAATTTAAAGAAGAGCTATTTAGTGAGTTTACACAGTGGGGGCACATACGCCCAGGCGATCACCTACCGTATTTGCCCAATCACCAGGCTGCACTTAGCTTAGGGCTTGCACATAACGATTGGTCTGTAGATGTATTAATAAAATACACTTCAGATATGCCAGAGGCTGCGGGTGTTGCTTATTCAGCGGGCGAAATTGGCAATACAACAGGCAACGACTTTGCTATGCCATTAGCCGGTGTTGATGTGCCATCAACTACGGTTGTTGATATTGCAGCACGCTACGAGCTTGATCAATATGGGCATATTTACGCAAAGGTAGATAACCTGTTTGACCAAGATAATATTGTTAGTCGTCGCCCGTATGGTGCACGTCCTGGTAAGCCTCGCAGTGTTGCTGTAGGTTATAAATACCAATTTTAAGAGGTAAGTAATGCTCGAGACTTTATGGCAAACACTGTTACAAACGCCTAATTATTTGTTTGATGCCAATAAACGCATATTTATTGGCTATAGCATTGCGGCGTTAGTTATTGCTATGTTGCTGTATTTCTCGGGCCGCACCCAACAAAAAAAGCGCACTTGGCGAGGGCTGGGGCGTTATTTATTTAGTAAGCGTATTTGGCTTAGTAAAAGCGCCAAGCTTGACTATCAATTGTTAATTATAAATCGTTTACTCAAAGCCGCGCTATGGGTGCCTATAGTGTTAACTATGGTACCTGTGGCGATTGGCGTAAGCGATGCCTTGCAATGGCTTTTTGGGGAGCGTGCGGTATGGCAACTGCCAAGTACTGTGGTGCTAGTAATATTTACTGTACTGCTTTTTATATTTGATGATTTAACCCGCTTTTTATTACATTTAGCACTGCATAAGGTGCCGTTTTTGTGGCATTTTCATAAAGTGCATCATAGTGCGTTAGTGCTCACCCCAATGACTATTTATCGCAGCCACCCATTTGAAAGCTATTTATATGCGTGTCGAATGGCGTTAGCGCAAGGTTTTGTGGTGGGCGTTTGTGTGTATTGCTTTGGCCGAAACTTAACTATGCTAGATATTTTTGGCGCTAATGTATTTGTATTTGCCTTTAATGCGTTAGGCGCTAATTTACGCCACTCTCATGTATGGTGGAGCTTTGGTAAAAAAATAGAAAATTGGTTTATTAGCCCAGCTCAGCATCAAATTCATCACAGCGATAACCCAAAGCACTTTGACCGTAACTTAGGCTCTGCTTTAGCCATTTGGGATAGAGCTTGTGGCACGCTAATAAAAGCGCATCAAGTAGGTAAAATTACTGTGGGCGTAGGCAATAAAGACCGTGGCCACAACAGTGTAATAGATGCGTATTGGCGGCCAATTTACGAGAACCTACAAACGCCTTGGCAGCGTGTGGCTAAAGCCGCTAATAAGGTGAATATTTATAACAAAAAAAAGCCCATCATTGAGGTTAATATTAACGATAAAACAGTTAAATAGCGCTCGGTTACAAAAAATAAAGGGTTAAGTTGTAAATTTTGTGTTTCAATAATCGCATCAAACTCGGTACATACACGCGTACCTTCTTAAATTTACGATGACGATTTAACATGTATTACAAATCAGTTTTATTGGCAAGTAGTGCCTTATTACTCAGCGCCTGTGGTGGTTCTGGCGGCGATGATACGCCCACCGTTAATTCAAATAAAGTACCTACCTTGTCCGTATCCAATATTCCTAGCGAATTAAAAAAAGGACAAACCATTGAGCTAACTGCAACAGCAAGCGATGAGGATGGCACTATAAGCAGTGTGATTTGGCAACAAACTGCAGGCGTAACGTTATTGAGTGAGCCACTAGAAGCGTTAAGTACCCGCCTTACAATACCTGCTGCACAAAGCTATGCGCCCATAACATATTCATTTAGTGTAACAGCCACGGATAACGAAGGGGCTACAAGCACTCAAGCCGTTACATTTGTAGCTAAAAACAGCATGGATATGCACAGTGCTGCTAGGTTATTACACCAAGCCAGTATGGGCCCAACGCTTGCTGAAATAAATAATGCCCAGGGTTTAAGTGAGCAACAATGGCTCGATAACCAAATAGCACTGCCAATTGGCTACCACCGTGACTACCTTGTCACACTTGAAGATGATGAAGACTTTAAATACATAAGCCGTATAGATGCATGGTGGAAAGCGGTGCTACAAAGTGACGATCAGCTGCGTCAGCGCGTTGCATTTGCACTAAGTGAAATATTAGTTGTATCGGATGAAAATAGCGATTTACGTGCGCAACCACAGGGCATGGTTACTTACTACGATTTATTACTTAAACATGCATTTGGCAACTTTAGAGAGTTACTCGAAGAGGTAACGCTTTCGCCAATTATGGGCACGTACCTAAGCCATTTAGGGAACGAAAAAGCTGATGAAGCACTTAATATTCGCCCAGATGAAAACTACGCCCGCGAGGTCATGCAATTATTTACTATAGGGCTTGATGAGTTAAACCTTGATGGCAGCGCTAAGCTAGATACAAACGGCAATAGCATAGCAACTTACGGGCAGGCGCAAATACAAGGGTTTGCGCGTGTATTTACAGGCTGGACATTTGCAGGCAGTGAAATTTTTAAACGCGTAAGTCGCGATTATATTAACCCTATGCAAGCCTATAGTGAGTACCATTCGAGCAAAGAAAAAGTTCTGTTGAATGGTGAGGTTATACCTCAAGACTATGGGCCGGAGGAGTCGCTAAAAATAGCCCTCGATAATTTGTTTAATCACGATAATGTAGCGCCATTTATTTCTAAGCAGCTTATTCAGCGGTTAATTACTTCAAACCCGACTGCGCAATATGTAGAGCGCGTTGCTCGTGTGTTTAATGACAATGGAAGCGGTGTACGAGGCGATTTAGCCGCAGTTGTTAAAGCGATTTATTTAGATGATGAAGCGCGACATTTTGGCAGCGTACTTAGCTATCAAGGTAAAATTAAAGAACCGCTTTTAAAAACCGTACAGTTTTGGCGAAACCTTAATGCTAAGTCACTACAAGGGTATTATAAAACGTGGAACCTGGTTGACAGCTACGGACAAGGCCCAATGCAGTCAGCGTCTGTATTTAATTTTTTCAGACCAGATTACCAAAGTGCGACTTTGCGCTCCCAAGGGCTTGTCGCCCCCGAATTACAAATAGCTAACGATGCGACTTTAATAGGCACAATGAACGCTCTATTTGCAAGTTTAGTTTGGAGTACCGCTGAAGCGCATACCGATTTAAACCCAGCCGGTATTTATGTCTATGTACAAAGCGATATGGATTACTTGGCGCAAAATGGCATTAATGCACTGATAGAACAATATAATACCTTGTATTTTGCCGGCAATATGAGCGCTGATACTAAGCAAGCCTTGCTTGATTTAGATGCTTATTTTAACGAGGAGCAGTACCGTGTAAGGGTTTCGTACTTGTTATACATGATTGCTATTTCACCAGAATTTAACGTGCAGTATTAGGAGCGCATAATGAGCATTAATAGAAGGCAATTTTTATCATTATGTTTAAAAGGCGGGGTATCGGCAGCCGCTTTAACCAGTTTACAGCTACAGGCGCTAACGGGCGCAACTAATGCAATAGAACTTGGTGATTATAAAGCCCTAGTGTGTGTGTTTTTATACGGCGGAAACGACTCACTTAATATGCTGCTCCCCCTAGAGGGAGAGCAGCGCAGTTTATATGAGCAAAGTCGGCAAAACCTCGCAGTAGAAAATCCTTTGTCGCTAAGTGTTAGTTCGCAATTTGCAGGTGGTGTGGGGATCCACCCTTCACTTGCGCCTTTACAGAGTGTGTTTGAGTCGGATGATTTAGCCTTTATTGGCGGCGTAGGCACTTTGCTTACTCCCACTACATTAGCTGACTATAAAAATAACGCAGTACCTTTACCTAAGCATTTGTTTTCACATAACGATCAACAAGCTTCATGGATGTACGGCCGAGAAAAAGCCTCTTTAAACAGTGGGTGGGGCGCACGTATGCTCGAACGGTTAGCTGTGCATGACGAGTTTGCGGCAAATATCTCTCTCGATGGCACAAACTTATGGCAAACAGGCACAAATACCAGTGCTTTTGCGCTTAACAAAAGTGGTATAAGTACGATTAACGCCTTTGGTGGTTATCAGCCGCGTACTGACCACGTTACTAATATAATGAATCGTGTGTTAGGCAATGCAAGCCATGTGCTTGGGCGTGAATATGCTAATGGCTTAAATAGTGCAATTACCAATACGCAAACTATGAACAGTGCGCTAGAACAAGCACCTGACCTAATTACTTCTTTTAGTGATACTAGCTTGAGTGAGCAGTTAGCTGCGGTGGCTAAAACGATTAGTGTGCAGTCGTCGTTAAGTACTCAGCGCCAAGTGTTTTTTGTCTCTATGGGGGGATTTGATACCCACGATGATCAGCTTACGGCACACCCAGCGTTATTAAATACGCTAGCTCAAGGGCTTAGCGAGTTTAATAGTGCCATGAAAGAGCTAAACATGAATGATAAAGTTACCACATTTACTATGTCGGACTTTGGCCGTACGCTCACCTCAAATGGAGATGGCACTGATCATGGCTGGGCGGGTAATCAAATAGTAATGGGTGGTGCGGTAAAAGGACGTAATATTTATGGTGAGCTACTTACTCAGCAGTTAGAGGGCGAATATGATACCGGCGGTGGGCGGTTAATTCCGCAAGTGGCTAACGAGCAGTACTTTGCAACGCTCGCGCAATGGTTTGGTGTGCCTGTTTCAGAGCTGGTTGATATTTTTCCTAATTTAAGTCACTTTAATAGCGAAACCTTGGACTTTTTTGTGTAAAGATACTGATATGTTAACTGCAGCGCTTACAGCGAGTTGGTATCTATAATCAGTGACGTTGGCTGTTGATTGTAATCTAAATCCCGTGTTAGGCAGTATAACGTAATGGTTTCAAATACTTAAAATTAAAGATCACACATGATTAAGGAATCATAATAATGAAAATTTTAGTGAGCTTAGTAAGTTTAATCGCTTTTTTACTCGTTTTACTGCCTGGGCCTTTGTATAAGTATGGGGTTGTTGAGCTCAGTACTGCGTTTGCAGGCTTTAGATTTGGTGTGTATGTGGGCGGCGCTGCATTAGTGCTGCTTGTTATACAAGTTATTTTTATGCGTAAAACGCTTAGCATAGGCAGCACTTTAATGGCAGTGGTGTTTGCAGCCATCGCGATTGCAATGCCACTGAGCATGATGAGTAAAGCTAAAAGCGTACCAGCGATCCATGATATTTCGACCGACTTAATTAATCCACCAAAATTTGTGGCAATTGTACCGTTGCGAGCGGATGCTAAAAACCCAGCTGAATACGCAGGAGAAGAAACAGCCAGGCAGCAACGCAAGGCTTACCCTGAGCTAAAAACTCTAAATTATGCACAATCAAAAACAGACTTATTAGCTGCTACAGAACAAGCGGTTAAAAATTTAGGGTTTGAGCTTGTTAATGTTAATGCGGCTACGGGTATTGTAGAGGCAACGGATACTACCACATGGTTTGGTTTTAAAGATGATGTAGTTGTGCGTATCAATGACGAAGGCAGCCAACGCTTTGTAGATATACGCAGTAAGTCACGCGTGGGCCGAAGTGATTTAGGAAAAAATGCTGAACGTATACATTCACTCATTGATGAGATAAATACGTTACTGGATAAGTAACCGACATTTAAGTTAAAAAAGCCCAACCTTGTTGGGCTTTTTTGGTCAGGGTTGATTCACAGCGTTAGTGTAAACACATCAAAGTGCATACCGCTATTATTTGAGAGGCAGCCCTTATGGGATTGCTTTTAGAATAAAGCACTGAAATAAGCGAAAAGGTATACGACTTAAATTTTAGCCGCTCTTTTTATATGCTTAACAAGCTTGGGCGGTGGGCTGCTGTTTATTAAGTTGCAAGTAGCTTAAAAACCACATTACTAAGCCACCTAAAAACAGCGCAGCTGCCACATATCCTGTTTGATTAGGTGCTGCACCTTGTGCAATAACAGCCCCGCCAACCCAAGGGCCAATAGCATTTGCGGTGTTAAATGCGCATTGTACTAA
>NZ_LKDW01000005.1 GCF_001401805.1 Pseudoalteromonas sp. P1-25 | reverse complement strand
TGATAGCTGATAGCTGATAGCTGATAGCTGATAGCTGATAGCTGATAGCTGATAGCTGATAGCTGATAGCTGATAGCTGATAGCTGATATCTATTCCCTTTTATTTTAGCTACAATACGCGCCGAACAAATTTTAGGTAATAGCCCCCTTGAAAAATCCCCAACATAACTCAGTATTAGTTTTACGTGCTCAGCAAATTAGCGAATCGCGCCGTGAGTTTAATGCCCGCGGTGGTAAAATGGACCGTTGTGAGCAATGTTTAATAGCTAAGCATTACTGTATATGTGAGGGTGTAGAGCAAGCGCAGTGCGATGCTGGGGTGTGTTTATTAATGTATCATAATGAAAGTTTTAAACCCTCAAACACAGGGCGTTTAATAGCTGAAATAGTCCCAGATAACTATGCATTCAGATGGGATAGAACAGCGCCAAGCGCTGAGCTATTAGCCTTATTAAACAATGCTGATTATCAACCTATGGTGATATTTCCAGCTGAAGATGTAGAGCCAGGCAGAGCAACCACCGAAGTAAATATTACGCCTGGTAAAAAGCCATTATTTATATTTTTAGATGGCACCTGGCGTGAAGCTAAAAAAATGATCCGTAAAAGCCCGTATCTTGATAATTTACCTGTGTTGTCGATCACGGCTGATAAACTATCAGATTACCGTTTACGCGTTGCACCTCACGCTTATCAGTTAGGCACTGCTGAGGTAGGCATTATGGTGTTAGCGCTCGCAGGTGAGCAAGATGCCGCCTTAAAGCTTGAACAACACTTTATAAAATTTCGTGATGCGTACTTACTTGGCAAGCGAAATAAGGGCAGGCCACAGTAACTTAATTTTAGACAAAGAAAAGCGCGCTCTATCTCTAGGCGCGCTTGCGGAATCTTCTAATTTTGCATCCTGCAATTGAACTTAATCAACTCCAATTTTTACTTATCCATGTGATTACGATATTACTTTTTAGTTCTATGTAATTTAGGCTATCCGGGCCTATCTCCTTTAAATCCCTGTACATCCTGTATTGGTAAAAACTATTACCCATTCCTTTTAGCACGTCCTAGTGCAGTCCGTTAATTTACAATTCCATTGCGTTGCCTCAAGGGCCTGTCCATTTAATTCCGTGTAACTTCCTGTTAAACAACTATCCGATGTTGTTATCCTTACTGTATCATCCTAATACGTTCCTTTGTGCAACAATCCATTGCGATACTCATCCTGAGCCTGTCCTAATTTCCGTGTTGTCCGTAGTAACCTAATCATTGGTTGTTCGAGTAAGCAGTCCATTTCCATTTACTCGATAAGCATCACTGCTTGGTTGATGTAGTAATTGTAGCGTGTTGATGCAACTAAAATAGGTTAAAACGGTAATAGATTTACTTATAAAATATGAGAATTTTAATAATATTACTTAAAAACAATACCTTATAGTAATTCTAACTAGTTGTTATCGCTTTTTTTACTCATTAGCTGTCACCCCTGTAAGAGATGTCTTACGCAGTATTTCTGTTTTGTACATTAATTACTTATTTACATTTATGTAAAGAGTGTATATTTTCACGTATCGCGATAAAATTCCCTGTAAATAAAGACTATTTAGGTACACTGATATGAGAACTGCATTGGCTATACTCACCTGTATTATTAGTATTTCACCTGCATTTGCGAGTGATGTTGTTAATATTTACTCTTTTCGTCAACCGTTTCTAATTCAACCAATTTTAGACGATTTTACAAAACAAACGGGCATTAAAACGAATGTGGTTTTTGCAAAAAAAGGGTTAATAGAGCGCGTTAAGCGTGAGGGAAAACACAGTAAAGCCGATTTAGTCTTAACATCTAACTTTAGTGCACTCATTCAGCTAGAAGACCTAAATTTAACGCAAAGTATTAACAGCGATCGTATTAAAAATAATATCCCCGCATCATACAGAGATAGTGGTGGGCAGTGGGTGGCGTTAACTAAGCGAGTACGTAATGTGTACTCATCAAAAGAGCGCCTAGGTGCATTACCTGAACTTACCTACGAAGATTTGGCAAACCCTCAGTATAAAGGGCAAATTTGTACTCGCTCTGGTAAGCACCCTTATAATCTTGGCTTGGTTGCTTCGATGATTGCTCACCATGGCGAGGCAAAAACTAAAACATGGCTAGAAGGTGTCAAAGCTAATTTAGCACGTAAGCCACAAGGCAATGATCGCGCGCAGGTCAAAGCGGTTAAAGAAGGTTTGTGCAATCTTGCTTTAGGAAATAGCTACTACCTTGGCAAAATGCTTCAAGACGAAGAGCAAAAAGCATGGGCTGAGTCTGTTTATATTAATTTCCCTAATCAGCAAAATCGCGGCTCACACATTAATGTATCGGGAGCTGTTATTACTAAGTATGCAAAAAATCCTGGTAATGCCCTTAAACTTATTGAGTTTATGAGCGAAACCAAAGCACAGAACATGTATGCCTCTGTAAATATGGAGTACCCAGTTAAGCAAGGTGTTGAGCTATCAAACTTAGTTGCATCTTGGGGGAGCTTTAAAGAAGATGGCCTAGCACTCGATGAAATCAGTAAATATCGTCCGTTAGCCCTTAAGCTAATAGATGAGGTGAAGTTCGACCTTTAATGAATTTTATATTTAAGCTGTCTAAATGGCAGCTCTTTGCTTGGTCGACAGGCCTTTTATTGTCGGCCCCGCTGTTTTTTTTGATATATGAATCTTTACAAGGCGACTCAGAAGTATTTTCTCATCTGTGGGATACCGTGCTGTGGGATTATATTACCAATACCGTATTGCTTATTTTTGGCGTATGCCTGCTTAGCTGTGCAATTGCGCTACCGCTTGGTTGGCTCAGTGCGTATTGCTCCTTCCCCGGAAAAAAGCAATTTGAATGGGCGCTTATGCTGCCCCTTGCAATGCCTACCTATTTAATAGCCTATGTGTATACCGACTTGCTAGATTACGCAGGCCCGGTTCAAATTGCCCTTAGAGACTGGTTTGATTGGCACTCGCCAACGGATTATTGGTTTTTTGATATTCGCACTTTGCCAGGCGCTATGGTGATGATCGCACTTGTGCTGTATCCGTATTTATTTTTAATTTTTAAAACCGCACTGCGAGAGCAGTCATTTAAGTTAGTGCAAGCGAGCCAATTAATGGGCTTATCGCCTTGGCAAAGCTTTTTTAAGGTAAGCATAGTACTCTCTCGTGGCTCAATTGTGGCTGCCCTTGCGCTTATTAGCATGGAAACCATGGCCGACTATGCAACGGTGAGCTACTTTGCAGTGAGCACATTAACCACCGCAGTGTACGATACATGGTTTGGTTATTACTCACTCACAGCTGCAGCAAAAATATCAGGCGTTATGTTGTTACTGCTATTTTTAGCGTTAATGGCGGAGCGCTTTAGTCGGCGTAACCAGGCCGTATTTGAGCGCCAGTCGGGCGTTAATAGCGAGTCGTTGTATAAACTTAAAGGTAAACATGCATGGTTGGCTACGTCATTTTGCAGTGTTATTTTACTCATTGCTTTTATTATACCTATGTTTGTGTTGCTAAATTATGCAATAACTTACTTTGATAAAGCGTGGAACACCGCATTTTTTAGTTACGCGTGGCAAAGTTTAAAAGTGGCTATTATTGTCAGTGTGGCCAGCATAATACTTGCTACACTAATCGTTTTTTATCAGCGTGTGGCAAAGCAAGGCTACTCTTTAATACCAGGTCGCTTAGCAAGCACCGGCTACGCACTGCCAGGTACGGTACTGGCTATTGCAGTATTATTACCGCTTAGCGTATTAGAGAACTCAATAAATACAGCGCTTGAGAGCTACAACCTCGATATAGGTTTATTACTAACCGGTAGCATTGTCACTATTATATTGGCTTACATAGTGCGCTTTTATGCCATAGCGCATGGTGCGATAGAATCGAGCTTTGTGCGTATTAGCCCATCACTAGATATGGCTAGCCAATCTATGGGTAAAAGCCAAGGGCAAACATTGCGCTTAATACACCTTCCTTTATTACGACGAGGGCTTTTAACGGCAGCATTACTTGTATTTATTGAGTGTATGAAAGAGCTGCCAGCCGCTTTACTATTAAGGCCTTTTGATTTTGAAAGCTTAGCTACACACGTATTTCAATATGTGAGCGATGAACAGCTTGAGCTTGCTTCTATTTCCGCTTTATTTATTGTTTTGGTTGGGTTGATCCCCTTGTATTTTATTAACCGTTCTATGGAGCAACACAGTTAAATGAGCCGTTTAAATTTACAAGGTGTAGGTTATCACTACAATGGCACACCGGTTTTAAACAATTTGGATTTAACGGTGGGTCAAGATGAAATAGTGTGTTTACTTGGTGCCAGTGGCTGCGGTAAAACAACCACCTTAAAAGCCATTGCTGGCCTTATTGAAGTAAAGCAGGGGAGTGTATCTATAGAGGGCAAATGCGTAAGCGATAAGGATACATTTGTCTCTCCAGAGCATCGTAATATTGGGATGATGTTTCAAGATTATGCTCTGTTTCCTCACCTCAGTGTGGCCGATAATATCGCATTTGGACTAAGTAAAATAAGTAAAGCTCAAAAACAGCACCGGGTAGAGGAAATGCTGGAGCTGGTGCATTTAACAGGATGTGCAAAACGCTACCCTCATCAACTCTCTGGTGGCCAGCAGCAACGTGTCGCTATTGCGCGAGCGCTGGCTTATAAACCTAGCTTATTGCTCCTTGATGAGCCTTTTTCGAACATAGATACACAAGTGCGTTTTGAGCTAATTGCTGATATTCGGCGCATTATTAAAGCGCAGCAGGTTTCTGCGGTGTTTGTTAGCCACTCAAAAGAAGAGGCCTTTGCGTTTTCGGACACGTTGGCCATAATGCACCTAGGAAAAATAGCCCAACAAGGTACGCCAGAGCAGCTTTTTGCCAAGCCAGCGACAAAGGAGGTTGCAGAGTTTCTGGGTCAGGGCATATACTTAGGCGCAGAAGTGTTAACGGCAACTGAATACGCAACCACTTATGGTGTTGTGCAATCGCAGCAAGAACATAAGCACAGTGCAATAAAAGGGCTGGTGTATATACGTCCGCACCATATTGAGCTTGCGCAAAATACGCAGGCTGATAACCCTCAAAGTGTGAGCATTTTAAACCGTCGGTTTATAGGTTCGGCTTATGTTTACACTGTTTTAATTGCAGATCAAGAGATTGAAGTTGCCGCACAATATGGCCAGTCATTTGAAATAAATGAGCAGGTTATAATAAAAATAAAACCTCACACGGTGAATTTTTTCGAATCATAACAAACGTGTTATTCGCTGTGTTTTATAAAGCTAAGGAATAACAATGGCGCAAGCGCAATCTGGGATTTGTGCTGAAGCAAACTTACACGGTTTGCATTTATTTTTTAATGTATTTGATGGTCAAGACGAGTCATTGCGCGCAAAGCTAAAGCGCGTAAGCGCAATTGAAGAAGAGTTTAGTGATCAGTTCTCCGAGGCCATGCTCTCTTGCATGGTTGCCATAGGCGCGCAATATTGGCCGCATATACTACCTGAATATATCCCAAGCGAGCTGCAAAGCTTTCCTAATATAAATCACAGCGATTTTGTTATGCGCGTACAGCCCTGCGATTTATTTATCCAAATTCGCTCAGACCGAGAAGATGTTAATCACCTTTTTGCATTGCAAATATTAAAGTTGTTTTCGCCCGATGTAGAGCTGGTTGAACAAATTCGCAACTTTAGGTTTTTAGATGGGCGAGACTTTAACGGCTTTATTTACGCAGGCGATACCCCGCATGGGCGGCAAAAACGAATCACTGCACTGGTTAATAAGCCCGACAGCTTTGAACACCAAGGTAGTTATATTCATGTCCAACGTTATAAGCATGACTTGAGTGTATGGCAGCATTTATCACTCAGCGAGCAAGAGCATATTATGGGGCGCACGCGTTTAGATAACACTTTAATTGAGCCTAAGGTAGATACTAGCCACGCCACTAGAAGCGAGCTAAAAAATGAGAGCGGCCAAGCAATATTGCTTAACCAAAGCATGCCGTATGGCGATGTTTATGAGCAAGGTATGCTAAGTATTACATGCTCTGCATCGGGAAGTGCGTTTGAAAAGGTACTTAACAGCCGCATAGGAAAAGGGGAGTGTTACGACCATTGGCTTGATTTTACTCAAGCCGATATGGGCTCAGCGTTTTTTGCGCCGTCAGTTAGTTTTTTAAAGCAGCTTTAAACCGTATCAAATAAAATGCGTACGCGCTCAAGCGTAATGTCAATTTCAGAAATTTTTGCAGGCGCAATAAAAATAGTGTCATCTCCAGCAATTGTGCCTAAAACACCATCAGCTTTACCTAAAGAATCTAACAAACGAGCAATTAACTGCGCTGCGCCTGGGCTGGTGGTAATAATAATCATCATCTCGTTATGCATAATATCAATAACAAGCTGGCGCAGTGGGCTTTTAGCTGTCGGTACGCCCATTTCTGCGGGAAGGCAATACACCATTTCTTGTTTAGCATTACGGGTTCGCACAGCGCCAAACTTGCTAAGCATACGCGATACTTTACTCTGGCTTATATTGTCAAAGCCTTGCTCTTTTAATGCTTCGACTATTTCGCCTTGCGAGCCAAAATTCTCTTCTTTTAAAAGTGCTTTAAACGCTTTTACCAGTGCTTCTTGTTTGTCTTGTGGTTGCATAGTCTTTATTCATTTTTGTTATTTATAATGCAAATTCTACACAAAAATGAATAATTATGCAGCAGTTGTTTAGTTAACTTGCCAGTTTGCTGCGATAAACCAACAAAGTTTACAACTATGGTCGAAAATATACCTGAAATAAGCAGGATAAATTTGTTTTTAGTCGCTAATTTCATTATCTTAAGAGCCACAAATATTTCCTACCTCAAATTACGGAGAATTCCAATGAAAGTTGCTGTATTAGGTGCTGCAGGCGGTATCGGTCAAGCGTTGTCTTTATTATTAAAAACAGGCTTACCAGCAGGTTCTGAATTATCACTTTACGATGTTGCACCAGTTGTACCAGGTGTTGCGGTTGACCTATCACACATCCCTACAGATGTTAAAGTAGCAGGTTTTGGCGCAGACGATTTAAATAAAGCGCTTGAAGGGTGTGATATCGTACTTATCCCAGCGGGTATGCCACGTAAACCAGGTATGGATCGTGCGGATTTATTTAACGTAAACGCAGGTATCATCAAAACATTAGCAGAAGGCATTGTTGCTAGCTGCCCTAAAGCATTAGTGGGTGTTATCACTAACCCAGTAAATGGCACTGTGCCAATCGTTGCTGAAGTATTCAAAAAAGCAGGTACTTACGATGCAAGCCGCGTATTTGGTATTACTACGCTTGACGTAATTCGTTCAGAAGCATTTGTTGCTGAGCTTAAAGGCGTAGACGTAGCATCAGTAAAAGTACCCGTAATTGGTGGCCACTCTGGCACAACTATTCTTCCTCTACTTTCTCAAGTTGAAGGCGTAAGCTTTACCGAAGAAGAAGTTGCTACACTAACTCCACGTATCCAAAATGCAGGTACTGAAGTAGTAAATGCTAAAGCGGGTGGTGGTTCAGCTACACTTTCTATGGGTGCTGCTGCAGCACGTTTTTGTATGTCTTTAGTTAAAGGCCTACAAGGTGAAGACGTAGTAGATTACGCATACGTTGCTGTTGAAAATGGTGATGCAGAGTACTTTGCTCACCCAGTACGTTTAGGTAAAAACGGCGTAGAAGAAATTCTTTCTTACGGCGAGTTAAGCGCATTTGAAGAAAAAGCTAAAAACGATATGCTTGAAACGCTGAAAAAAGACATCAAAGAAGGTGTCGATTTCATGGCGTAATAGCCAAATTTCATACAAAAAAGCCTGCATATGCAGGCTTTTTTATTGCTCGAAAATTATTACCCTTTACTAATTAAGGGCTATGGCCTTAGTGATCTCGCTCTACAGCAATACGCGCTAGGCTTATTAATGCTTGCTTATACTGTGATTCAGCTAAAAAGTCTAAACAGGCTATCGCTTTATCAGCTTCTTGTTGCGCCTTTTGCATTGTAAATTCAAGCGCCTTGGTTTCTTTTAAAGCCGTTAAAATAGCCTCAAGGTTATCCATACCATTGCAATGTTCAATAGCATCTCGAATAAGGGCTCGTTGCTCATCACTACCATGCTGCATAGCATAGATTAATGGTAAGGTAGGTTTGCCTTCTGCTAAATCATCACCAATATTTTTACCTAACTGGTCAGCGTCTGCGTTGTAATCAAGCACATCATCAACTAATTGAAAAGCAGTACCTAAGTGCATGCCGTATAAGTTAAGCGCATCTAGCACACTATTATCTTGCTCGGTAATAATAGCCGCAAGCCCTGTAGCGGCTTCAAACAATTTAGCCGTTTTAGAATAAATAACCTGCATGTAACTTGCTTCGGTAGTGTTAGGGTCGTTGCAATTCATAAGCTGCAATACTTCGCCCTCGGCAATAACATTGGTTGCATCAGCAAGTACTTGCATAATCTGCATTTTACCAAGTCCCACCATCAGCTGAAATGAGCGGGTGTAAATAAAATCCCCAACTAACACGCTGGCAGCGTTACCAAATTCGGCATTAGCAGTAGGTGTACCACGGCGTAGGTTAGATTCATCAACAACATCATCGTGTAATAGCGTTGCAGTATGAATAAATTCAACAATTGTTGCTAAGGTAATGTGATCTTTACCTTGGTAGCCCAAAGCTCTTGCAGCCAATAGAGCAAGCATAGGGCGTACGCGTTTGCCACCGCTGTTAACGATGTACAGCCCAAGTTGATTGACTAACGCCACATCTGAGCGCATTTGCGCGTGTATAAGTTGATTGACGTCATTCATATCGCTTTCGATTAACGCCTGGATAGCTTTTATATCCATTGATCTCCGAGCCAATTTTTATGTGTGAACGGCGCCGATTGTACAACAAAAAATGCACTAGCTCGATATTTTGTGACGATTCATTAAAAAAACCGAGTTAAAAACCTGAATTAGTGCTTAATTAGCGTATTTAACTGTGTATTTAATAGACTTTTTGTGGCTGTTTATTATTCAGTTAGTAGGTTCTAGAGTAGGCATCACTGCACGGAAATTTATTTTATTTTTACGCTAAAAAGCGCTTGGCAACAGGGCAATTTAATATAAAATGGGGGAAATATTGAATTGCTCTCAATGCAGCTACTTTTTATTCATTTTAATTACAAAATAGGCTTGCTAGTTTTTATGCATTAGCGTAAACTTCGCGCCCTATCGAAGAATATTTTAGTTGCGTCGATTTGAGGGCGCACAGACGGAGTTAATTATGTACGCGGTTTTCCAAAGTGGTGGTAAACAGCATCGTGTGACTGAAGGTCAAACGATTCGTCTTGAAAAATTAGACGTTGAAACTGGTGCAGCAGTTGAATTTGATTCAGTACTTTTAGTTGCTGATGGTGAGAAAATCGAGATCGGTGTACCGTTCGTAAACGGTGGTAAAGTAACAGCTGAGGTTGTTTCACATGGTCGCGGTGAGAAGATTAAGGTTGTTAAATTTAGACGCCGTAAGCATTCTCGTAAGCAAATGGGCCATCGTCAATGGTTCACTGAAGTTAAAATCACTGGCATTAGCGCTTAATTAGAGGTACTTAGAAATGGCACATAAAAAAGCAGCTGGTAGTACTCGTAACGGTCGCGATTCAGAAAGCAAACGCCTAGGTGTTAAGCGTTTTGGTGGCGAATCAGTTCTAGCGGGTAGCATCATTGTTCGTCAACGTGGTACTCGTTTCCACGCTGGCGCAAACGTAGGTATCGGTAAAGACCACACTATCTTCGCAAAAGCAGATGGTAAAGTTCAATTTGAACAAAAAGGTCCTTTAAACCGTAAATACGTAACTATCGTAGCTGAGTAATCAGTAAGGTAGTAAAAAACCCCGCCTTTGCGGGGTTTTTTGTTTTCAGATGTATCAAATATATACCCAAGCCTGCATTTGTGTTGGCTTGGGTATATAATAGTTAAATTAAAGCCAATCCCTAAAGTGAGTAATCATGAAGTTTGTAGATGAAGTAGAAATTCGCGCAGAAGCTGGTGACGGCGGCAGCGGTGTCGTGTCTTTCCGTCGAGAAAAATATGTACCCGACGGTGGCCCGGACGGCGGTGACGGTGGAGACGGTGGTAGTGTTTATCTACAAGCTGATGAAAACTTAAATACCCTAATTGACTACCAGTTTGAGCGTTTTCACCGTGCAGAGCGTGGTACTAATGGTCAAAGCCGTAACTGTACTGGTAAAAAGGGCGAAGACTTAGTAGTGAAAGTACCTGTTGGTACACGTATTACCGATGTAGATACCCAAGAGGCGTTAGGTGATTTAACGCAGCATGGTCAAAAAATTGTGGTTGCAAAAGGTGGTTTCCATGGCTTGGGGAATGCACGTTTTAAATCAAGTACCAACCGTGCTCCGCGTCAAAAAACGTTGGGTACACCAGGCGAGGTTCGTAATCTTAAGTTAGAGCTTATGCTCCTTGCTGATGTAGGCCTTTTAGGGTTACCAAATGCAGGTAAATCAACGTTTATTCGTAGTGTATCGGCAGCAAAGCCAAAAGTAGCTGATTACCCGTTTACCACGCTGATTCCTAATTTAGGGGTTGTGCGTCCAGAGGCTAACAAATCGTTTGTAATAGCTGATATTCCGGGCTTAATTGAAGGTGCCTCAGATGGTGCAGGCCTTGGTATTCGCTTTTTAAAGCATTTAGAGCGTTGTCGTGTTTTGTTACACGTGATCGACGTTATGCCAGTTGATGGCTCGAACCCTGTTGATAATGCATTTGCGATTATTAACGAGCTACACCAATACAGCCCTAAGCTTGCAGAAAAGCCACGCTGGTTAGTGTTTAATAAAATAGACCTGTTACCTGAAGATGAAGCGCAAGCCTTGTGTGAACAAATTGCGCAAGAGCTAGGTGAAGAAGAAAACGTTTACCGTATTTCTGCAGTTAATAAGCTTAATACTCAGCCGTTAATTCACGATATTATGGCGTTACTTGATAGTATGCCTAAAGAGAAATTCGAAGAAATCGAAGATGAGGAAGTTGAGTTCAAGTGGGATACTTACCATCAAAAAGCGACCAAGAATGACGACGATGATTGGGACGACTGGGACGAAGACGACTACGATGTAGAAGTGGTCTACGAGCGTTAATAAATACATATTTTTAAAAAGGAGCTCAAGCTCCTTTTTTTATATTTTTAAGAATAAAGTATTAGGTATTTAATGTGATAATTTCAATGATTGCCGCTATGGCAAATAACCGCGTAATTGGTCTTGATAATAAAATGCCGTGGCATTTACCCGCCGATCTACAGCATTTTAAAAAGGTAACAACAGGCAAGCCTGTCGTTATGGGGCGTAAAACATTCGAATCAATTGGGCGCCCTTTACCAGGGCGTCGTAACATAATTATTACCCGTAATAGCCAGTATAGCGCCCAAGGTATAGAGACGGTTACTACCCCAGAGGCAGCGCTGGAGCTGGTTAAAGCCGAAGAGGAGGTAATGATTATTGGCGGTGGTAATATTTATCAGCAGTTTTTATCAAGTGCCGATCGTTTATATTTAACCTTTATAGATTTAGAGGTTGAAGGGGACACGCAGTTTCCAGATTACCAAGCGGTAGCAACGTGGAAAAACGTCGACGAACAGTCAAATAAACCCGATGAAAAGAATCAATATAGTTATAAATTCGTAACTTTATATAAAAAAGATTAACATTATTGCGAAACTTACAGTAGGTTGGTACAATATTAGACAATCAACATAGGTAAAAAGTACCATAAAGGGTGTTTCATGTTTAAATTGTCAAAGCTAATTGTTATTACAGCCGTTGCTGCTGGTTCGTTAATGTATACCGTGCCTGCTAAAGCCAATGACCAATTAGCAGTATCTATTTGTGAATATATCGCAGCTGATGATAAAAACCGTTTACGTAGTAAACTAAAGAGCTCACGTGTAAAAATTCGCAATATTTACGATGCTATTCAATGTAACGGTAATAACTTACTTCGTCATGCTGTAGCTAGTAACGCTGTTAACTCTGGCGAGTATATAGTTAAAAACTTATCAAAAAGCGCACTGTCTGATGGCGCTGATATAGCGTGGGCTGAAGGCAACGGCCACGGTGGTTCACCGTTAATTGCTGTAATTAAAGACCGTGCTGGCCTTTAATTAACACAATAAAATAAAAACCGCGCTGGTCGCGGTTTTTTTGTGCCTGGCGCTAGCTAATACACAGCGCTTTAATAAATAGCTGTATTAAGGCTATTTAATTTACTCACCCAAGTGATAAAACTCTCACCTTGTAATTAATCCGCGTTTCTTATCTTTAATAGTATATAAAGTAAGTCAATTTGTTTGATAATGTGATCGCTAAGCCTTTACTCGTATATTTGCCGCAAAAATACGTGTTTTCTCTGAGTTACATAAAATTGTCATAAATAGTTAATAGTCTACGCGCTTAAACAATAGGGGGTGTTATTTATGCGCGTTTCTTCTTTTACTCGGTTATTAGCTATTTTGCTAACGCTTGCTAGTATTTTATTGGCCATCACACTATTTTGGGCAAGCCAAACCTTACTTAAGCTTGAGCAACAAGACAGCGCATACAGTAAATTAAAAAACACGATTTTAGTGGATTTAGCCGGTGACTTAGGCAGTTATCTAGAACAAGGTGATAGCCAGTATTTAAATCAATCATCAGCCCTAATTGAGCAAGTGAAAACACAGCAACTCGCAATGCTCCCCTGGGTACTTGCTGAGCAATTAAATGAGCAGCTAAGTACGTTAGATACCGATATTAAAGGTAAGTACAGAGCGCTGGGAAAATTGTCGGGCAACGAAACGGCGTTACTTGATAATGCAATTCGCCAAATGGCCGGCTCAGCGTCGTCACTCATTGGTTATGCAAAAAAATCCCCTAATCAAAATAGCGATGCACAAGCTTATTACACACTTGGCGCTGATTATTATAACGAAGTGACCAACCTTGCCTTATTTACTTATCAACTTATCGTAAGCTACGACAGCAATACTGAACAAAGTTTGCAGCAAAGTATTGCTAATTTAAATGCGTTAGCAGCTAAAATAGAGCAACTCCCTAATTTAGGTGTAATGAGTGAAGTTGATGAAGATGCTTTATTTTTTGATGAAGAAGCTGAAGATTTGGCCGATGAAATAAAATCTGAAATTATAAGCTGGCCTAACCGCTACCCTCGCGATTTAGCCAACACAATAGCGCAATCCCAACAACGTGAAGCGGGCACTGATGAATTACGTGAGCAAATTAGCTTGCTCTCTAAAACCGTTATTAATGCAGAGCAGCAACTAAAACACGCACAAGGGGCGCTTAAAGAAAACGTATTTTGGGTATTTTGCTTTGCTATTGGCGCTTTGGTAATGCTAGCCGCGGGTGTTTATATTGTGCAGCGTAACCAAGTGCTCAACCCACTAAGGCAACTCAGAGACGGGTTTGCCTTTTTAATTGAAAGTAACGAGCTTAAAAACATTGAAAGTAAGAACCCAAAAACAGAGGTTGGCGAAATAGCCAGTTACTTTAATTTATTAATTGAACGACAGCGCAAAGAGGCGCAAGCGCGTGCCCAAATGCTAAAAGTGGTAAATGATTTTATGCAGCAAATGAGTGAACATTTGCAAACTATTAGTCATAAAGCGTCTACAAGTCATGGGCAAGTGGAGCAAAACCAACATTTACTTACCGATATTCAGCAAATCGGCGAGCAGGTAAATAATATTAATGCTCAAGTGGCAGATAACGCCCAACACACGTTTAGTGCTATGGAGCAAAGTTTAGGCTTTGCACAAAGCATGCTAAGTGCCAGTTCAGATACGCAAACACGGGTTGAACAAAGTATGCAAAACCTACAAGAGCTGCTTGCGGGGGTTGAAGGCGTTGGGCAAATTATTGAAGTGATCCGTAATATTGCCGAACAAACAAATTTACTCGCGTTAAATGCAGCAATTGAATCAGCACGCGCAGGCGAGCATGGCCGAGGCTTTGCTGTTGTAGCTGATGAAGTACGCCAGCTTGCCCGTCAAACTCAAGGTTCATTGAGCGATATTAATGAGCAACTCACACTACTGAGCGAAAAGTCGGGCACAGTATCTACACAAATTGCGGCCTTAGCCGATGGCGCACAATCGCAAACACAAAATGCACAAGAGCTAAAAGTAAATTCAGAAGGCGTGGCCGACAACGCTCAGCAAGCCAACAAGGTGGCCTTTGAAGCCATGGAGTTGGCTAAACAACAAAGTACTTTACTGAATAACTTTAGTCAGTCAATGCAAAGCATGAAAGGCCAAGTAAGTGAATCAAGCCTACTGGTTGATGATATTCGCGCTCAGCTTCAGCAACAAATACAGACGATAAAAGCGAATCTCGGTTTGTAAATTCAGCATTAAAACTTTGCTTTTAAGGGTGCTTTATAACGTTATACTGTGAGTACATTAATCAAATGCTTAAGGATTTATCATGATTGAACAAGGCCAAACGTTACCTGCAGTGACATTATCGCAATTAACCAATAAAGGTATGCAAACGCTTACTAATACTGAGCTTTTTAGCGGTAAAAAAGTTGTGTTATTTGCAGTGCCAGGAGCATTTACACCAACGTGCTCAAATGCCCATTTGCCTGAATTTATAACCCTTAGTGATAAAATTAAAGCTAAAGGTATTGCGGCAATTTACTGTGTATCAGTAAACGATGCGTTTGTAATGAAAGCATGGGGAGAGTCTCAAAATGCGCAAGAAATTGATATGCTTGCAGATGGCGATGCCAGTTTTACTAAAGCATTAGGCCTTGATAAAGACACCGGCGGTTTTGGTGGTACACGTTCTACGCGTTATGCAATGATTGTTGATGACAACGTAGTAAGCGGTTTATTTGTTGAAAAAGACAAAGAGTTTTTAGTGAGCCGTGCTGAGTCTGTGTTAGAAGCATTATAATCGATTTATGACGGCCCTAAGTGCATGCACTTAGGGCCATTTTAATTATGGCTGGTATTGTCCACTTAAAGTTAAACCTGAAAAGGTTCTATAAGCGTTAACGCTTAAATGCCATGTACCCGCTTGCGGATTACTAAATGTACATGTTTCTGCGTTGCCGTTTTTATAAGGACGACAATCGTAGCTAGATGCGGT
Organism: Pseudoalteromonas sp. P1-25; assembly: GCF_001401805.1. Lineage (GTDB taxonomy): Bacteria > Pseudomonadota > Gammaproteobacteria > Enterobacterales > Alteromonadaceae > Pseudoalteromonas. The sequence continues at coordinate 149,976 of NZ_LKDW01000005.1, read as the reverse complement.
AGGTTGGCTGCCAAACTTAACAAATAAGTCAGCATCACCTGTACCACCTGAGGTGGTGACTGTAAATGTACTCATTCCTGCTGGCACATCTAAAGTGTAGTGCTTCCAATTACCTGTTGTAGCCGTTACATCGCTTACCGTGCCGCCACCGGCTTCTGGTGTAGTTGAACCGCCACCTGTTGAGCCACCTGTAATATTACCCACTAAACTAACGCCAGAGTATGCAGAATAGCCACGCAGCATTACATGGTATGTACCAGCGGTTGGGTTATCAATAGAACATTCTTCGCTATTACCGCCTTTATACGGACGACAATCGTAGCTTGATGTCGTTGGTTGGCTGCCAGCGCGCACGTATAAATCTGCATCGCCGCTACCGCCACTCATAGTAAATGTCACATTCGTTGCGCCACTTGGTACTGTCATTGTGTAATACGCTTGTGAACTTGCAGCACCGCTTAAGCCTGTTTTTGCTTCGCCATCTGTCAGTTCGCTATCGCCACCTGTAGGCGGTGTTGTACCGCCACTTGCTGCAGCTACTGCGGCTGCTGCATCAACAATACCCGTACCACAACTTGTACACGTTGCAGGGAAAGAGCGGGTGGTTGATTTTAAAATGCTTTCTATTTCATCTGGGGTCGCATTTGGTTTAGCTTGTTTTATCAGGGCAGCAACGCCGGCAACATGAGGCGCCGCCATTGATGTACCTTGAGAGAACGCATAGCTATCGCTTGATGGTGTAGATGAGCCAGAGTTATAGGTTGATAAAACCCCTTCAGAATCGTTTGCAAAGCTTTGTGCGCCGCCCGGAGCTGCAACATCAATATTGCTACCGTAGTTTGAATAATACGCTCGCCCGCCGTTACGTCCTACAGAGGCAACATTGACAACGCCGCTACAGTTACCTGGGTTATAGTTTGCTGAGTTATCGTTATCATTGCCGGCAGCAATAACCACAACTGCACCATTACTGCGTGCCGTGTTAATAGCATTTTGTGTGGTAGAGCTACACGAGCCGCTGCCACCTAAGCTCATGTTAATTACATCAGCAGGATTTGGGTTAGCAGGAATGCCCGATACACTTCCGCCAGATGCCCAAATAATGCCATCTGCGATATCTGATGTTAAACCACCACATTTACCAAGTACACGTACAGGCACCACTTTAGCGCCATAGGCCACACCGGCAACACCTTCACCGTTATTAGTAACAGCCGCAACCGTACCTGCTACATGCGTACCGTGCCAGCTTGAGCCTTGTGCACCGTTATTTCCACATTCGCCAGCAGCTACAGCATCACCCGGATCGCGTGCGTCACTGTCGCGACCGCCGCCATCGTTTGCTACCGATAGGTTAGAGATCATGTCGTAACCCGGTAAAATGTTAGCATTTAAATCAACATGTGGGCGGTAGCCAGTATCAAGTACCGCAACCACTACGCCACTTCCCGTTGCAGTATCCCAAGCCGTAGGTAAGTTTAGGCCGCCAGCTTGCTCATAGTAGTGCCATTGATCGCCGTAACGAGGGTCGTTAGGCGTTGCAAATGGTTTTAACATTTGATCCACTTCAATGTATTCAACATTGCCAGAATCAACCATTTCTTGCATAAATTCTTGTGCTTCTGCAGCGCTCAGTTTTTTGTCTGCGCGCATTACGTGGTGGTTATTAAGAGCCATAGCACGAATATACTTCGCTTTCACTTTACCTTTTTTAGAAGCGAAATTTTTTACAAAGCGCTGAGCACGCTTTTTCATATTTGCGGGGCTAGCATCAGCTGACGAGATGCTTAACATATCGCTCGCGCTATCTTTATATTTAATAATAAACTGTGTTTCAAAGCCCGCTTGGGTTTGTAGCTTGGCTGAGGTTTCTGCCATTGAGGTTGAAACATCTTGAGCAACACTTGCAGATGCTGCAAATACCGTACTAATAGTGAGCGCGATAGCGCACCGCTTAAATGATTTACTTGTTGTCATAATTATCCCTAGTTGTTATTAGTCAATTCGTAATACTTGATTACGAAACAGAAACAAAGGTAAATGATCTGTTAACTTCTTTAAAATACCAATTACTTATGTACCTATTTCTTTTGGTTATAACTTAGGCAGTTAGCGGTTTTGCAGCATTTTAGTATTTGTTATTAAATAACAAAATAAGGTTTAAGTATTAGTGATTTTAACTACTTTAATATGGAGGGTAATTAAGCGTAATTACATTTGTTGCTATAAAATTAACAATAAATTCTGTTCAGGGTGTTTAGCTAAACTTTGCTATAATCGAGCAAATTTTTTAGTAAGGTAAAGTAATGAATCAAGTAGATGTAATTGTGATTGGCGCAGGTGCAGCCGGATTAATGAGTGCAGCACAGGCCGGTTATCGCGGGCGCAGCGTTACAGTGCTTGATATGGGTAAAAAACCAGGCCGAAAAATTTTAATCAGTGGCGGTGGGCGTTGCAACTTTACCAATGAAAATGCCAGTCCAGAGAACTACTTATGCAGTAACCCTCACTTTGTTAAATCGTGCTTAAGCCGTTACACGCAACATGATTTTATTGAGCTGGTAGACCGTCATGGCTTGGCTTATCACCATAAAACTTTAGGGCAGCTTTTTTGCGATAACAGCGCGCAAGATATAGTCGATATACTACTTACTGAATGCGAGTGGGCAGGTGTTACTATTAAATTGCGCAGCGAAGTGCTAAATGTGGCTAAAACCGACAACGGCTACCGTGTTACCACTGAACAAGAAACACTTGCTTGTGAGTCGCTCGTTATCGCATCGGGCGGTTTAACAATGCCCAAACTAGGCGCCACTCCTATAGGTTATAAAATTGCAGTGCAGTTTGGCTTAAACGTACTACCTACCATGGCGGCGCTAGTGCCATTTACTTTGCATCAACACGATAAAGAGCGCTTTGAAGGGCTTTCGGGTATTAGCATACCGTGCGAAGTGTCAAGCGAAGACGGCACAGTATTTAAAGAGAATATTTTGTTTACCCACCGTGGTCTTTCGGGCCCTGCTATATTGCAAATAAGCTCATTTTGGCGAGCAGGGCAGGCAGTTACTATAAACCTACTCCCTGAGCTCGATTTAAAGCAGCAACTGGCCGATTGGCGAGAAACACAATCTCAAAAGTCATTAAAAAATAGTCTGGCAACTATTTTACCCAAACGCTTTATAGACATACTGCACGACAGTAAAGCCATTCCTGATTGTAATATTAATCAGCTTACCCATGCCCAAATAGATGAACTGGTAAATTATATTCACGCGTGGCAAATAAAGCCTAATGGCACAGAGGGCTATCGTACCGCTGAGGTAACGTTAGGCGGCGTTGATACCGATGAGTTAAGTTCTAAAACCTTTGAAGCTAAAAAAGCCAAAGGCTTATATTTTATAGGCGAAGTAACCGATGTAACAGGCTGGCTAGGCGGCTATAACTTCCAATATGCGTGGAGTTGTGGGTTTGCATGTGGGCAATACGCATAAGTATTTCAGCGTATTGTGATAGGCGAGATAAAAATATTACACTTTTAATTAAAGGTAACTTTGAAGAGTGTGATATCAGTGCGTATATTTTTGCTGTTAAGTATTGCCGCTACCAGTTTTAATGCATTAGCATCTGAAAACTACAGCGATCATGAAGTGTTTTGCTTGCAACAGCCCCAAACACACTGCTTAACTTATATTGAAACGCGCCTTAATAAAGCCCAAGGTAACCCTCCACAGTGGTTTAAACTAAAAACCTACCAATTTGATTACTACTACGACTACCAACAGTTCGAAAACTTACTTAACGCTATTACTCCGTTTTTAGAGCAAGATAAGCTGCCCGATGTATTTAAGCTACAAATGTATTTTTATTACGCTAAAGCACTTAATTATATTGGCAAAAAAGCAGAGGCTAAAGCGTATGCCGCAAAAGCGTTTACCCAGTTAGACGGTATTTATAATGCGTTTGGCGATCCGCTAAGGTTGGTGGAGTTGGCTAACTTGCACTATGTATTTGGGAGTAAAAAAGCCGCCATGCGTTTGCTAATAGATGCCGAGCAGCGCTTTGCAAAAAACAATGATCCTATTTTTCATTTAGAGCTGCATATTAACAAAGCGCATATTTACTTAAATTGGCAGCAATACAAGCAAGCTATACGTAGTAATTTAATGGCCTACAACGCCATAAAAAGCACAAATCATGTCGCTAAAATAGTGCTTGCGAGTGGTAATTTGGCTTACAGTTATCATCAAAATAAAAATTATAAAGAGGCTATTAGCTATTATAAAAAAGCGTTTGATTACACAGAACAACAAAGTATTTACCACGCTATTTATAGCTTGCGCTTAGCGCAGGTATATTTACAAATAGGTAAAAAAGCACAAGCGAAAGAATGGCTTAGTAAAATTGATAGAAACGCCACTATGTTTGGTAAAGGGCATGCTGCATTGTATAGCAAGCTGCAACAAGCCCTTATTAAAAATTAGCTTACAACAGCTGCTTTATAAGGGGCGTTCACGCCGGCATATTGTGGGCCAAATATGCTTAAACCTTTAGGGCCTGTAAACTCCTTTGGCGCTGGTAAAATTACAACGGCTACATGCATGCCTACCTCGTAATTAGGATTAGTAATGGGTGTGCCTGTTTGGCTGTTAATACAGCATATTAAATCAGGAATAGTTACGTGCACTTCCTCATTTAAAAACGCGGCCATATTTTCGTTTTTAACCGTTATTTTGTAGTTGTTATTTACAAATTCGCCTAACCCTTTAAGTGTTACCTCACCTAGGGTAAATCCCTCTACGGTGTTGAATTCAAATGCGCTTACCTCGCCTTCAAAGGCAACAAAACCACCACCATGCTGTGCGATTACTTGCTCGGTATTAGCGTGCTGTTCGTTGGCTTTTCGCATTGCTTTACCGAGTTTGAGTGCTTTACTAATAGTGCCGTGAATGATCGCATCCTTCATTTGCTCAATTGGTAAAATATGGTCAATAGCAGCTATGTCGTTACGGCTAATTTTAGCCAGCGCTCGCACGACGGTTTCGGCGCGTAAGTCATCCATTACATTTTCGCAAATAAAGCACTCACCAAATTCATTCGCGGTAATAATGGGCGCTGCGGGTAAGTTATTTAAATAATAGGTTGAATGGGTGATCTCCGGTACTGCGCGCCCCGCGGGGTCGGCATCAATAATATAGCCGTCAAACATTGCTGCTAAGTAAAACGATACTGCGGTATTAGAGCCGCCAAGCTCACAACAAATAGTGCCATAAATAGCATCATTACCTGTGTACTGTAGTGCGCGCTCATAAGCGGACAAAATAGCATGTTTATTGGTACGGGGCAGGTTTGCATAAGCGCGCTCTTCTTGTTCACTTAAAGGTGATATTGCCCCTAAAATATAAGGTGTACATACCAGCTCCCCTGGCGGTACTTCATCAGCACTAATTAGCTTAAAGGTTTTACCCTGTGCGAGTGCTTCATCAATATAGGCAATGCCTTCACGTAACTCACCGCCGCCGCCAGTGCCTAAAATGGCGCAGCCATATAAAATATCAATAAGTTGTTCACGATTAAGAATTTGCATGTGTGTATCGCTATTAGTTAACTAAAAAAAACAGCAGGCGCTCAAAGGCATACCTGCTCTATAAGGTGAAATACATTAAAAGTCGTAGCTTAGCTCTATGCCGTAACTGCGTGGCTTATTAGGTTGGCGGGCAAGCTCGGTTACACCATCGCCAAATAAGAAAATATCTTCAATGGCGCGCTCATCCGTTAAGTTGTCTACGTAAACTTGAACGCTCCATTGGTCTGACTTAAGTCCTACACCTGCATTTAGATAGGTATAACGCGACGACTCAACATCAGGAATATCAATATTGAATGTTTTAGGGCCTTCAATTAATAGCTCAGCACGCGAGAACAGAGACCACTCTGCGTTTAGTACTAGGTTATGATTTGCCGACAGTCCGTAGTTATATTCAGGCACCCAAAATTGTGGCCTGCCAGAAAGCTCAGGACGTAGTGCAAAGCGTTTAATTTCTGAATCGATAATGCCAGCGCTAAAATTAATACTTAGATTGCTGGTGGCAGCGTATGCAGCTTCAAGTTCTAAGCCTTTGGTTTGCACTTCATCAATAGAGAGATTTTCTAGGGTGAAGGTATCTACATTAAATTGGGTAAATTGCGCATCATCTTGCTCAATAATAAACGCGGCACCATTAAGGGTAACTTTGTTATTAAACAAAGCGGTTTTAAAGCCTATTTCGTAACTGTCAGAAATTTCTTTATCGAAGGTGCGGCTAATACCGTCGGCCGGCTCGTTAAAGCCCCCACTTCTAAAGCCACGGGAGTAGCCGGTGTAAAGCAGTAGGTCGTCATTCATCTGGTACGCCAAGGTAACTTTAGGTTGTAATTGGCTAAACGATTTTTTAGCGTAAGTGGCGTCTTTATTGGTTGGGTCGAACGACTCGCGGGTGTCGTGATCGTAGCGCATTGCACCGGTGAGCTCTAACTGCTCGTTTATATCGTAGTTAAATTGCCCAGCAAGCGCCCATGCATCGCTGCTGTTGTTATCGATAATTGAAAGGTAGGGATCGTCGCTGGCAAAATCTGCACGCGTTAAAATTTCGGCATCGGTAAAATCATCATAAAATAATACCGCAGTATCGCGGTCGCGCTGTTGATAAAACGCCGACACTGACCATCTAAATGCCTGATCCGTCTGGGATATAAATCGTGATTCTACCGTTAATGATTCAATATCGTATAACCCTTCAGTACCAAATGGAGCTCTAAAAAAGCCATCTTCGTCAATAAAAGTGGCATCGGCAGAGTAGTCGCCATCGTAAAAGTGCTCGTTTTCTGAATTGCTATACGCGGTTACAAACTCAAACTTACCTAAATCATAATGTTGGGTAAGCTTAGCGCTTAGCTCATACACATCACGCTCATCTTGGTTAATAATATTTTGTGAGGTATTAATTGAAAAGTCTTCAATGGTGTCATCGCTCACCCCTTGGTAGTAAGCAAACCCAGCTTCGCTTGAGGTGTATTTGCCTTTTAGATTTATTGAGGTGTCTTCGTTTAGCTCAAACTCTAACTGAGAAAAAACCGATTGCTCTTTTAACGGGTCGGCGTAATCGCCTGTATAGGTATTTTTAATTAGCCCATCGGTATCTTTAATGTAACCACCGGCTCTAAAGTAAGCGGTGTTTTCATCATTAAGCGAGCCCGATACAACCGCATTCAAATTATAGGTGTTGCCATTACCTATTGAGCCTTTAATTTTACCTTCAAAGTCTTCAATGGGTTTTTTCGTTGTCACAATAACCGCACCACCAATGGCGCCTCGGCCATACAGTGCGCCTTGAGCACCACGCATAACTTCAATACGCTCAATATCAACTAGGTCTTGGTTTATAAACTCTAAATCGGGGGCGGTAACACCATCAACTACAAACGCTAATGGTGGATCGCCAACCTGTGGTGTAATTAAGCCACGAATAGTAATACGGGCTAGGCCGGGTCTAAAATTATCGAGCTGCGATAAGTTGGGCGTTAAATTAGCAACATCACGAAAGTTAGTAATACGTGATTTTTCGATTGTCTCGGCGCTAAATGCGGTAACAGAGTCGGGCACATTTTGTATCGACTCAACACGCCCGCGCGATATTACCGAAATTTTTTCTATGGTGTCAGTTACTGTTTGTTGTTGTTCTTGCGCATGCACATAGTTTATGCACGACAGAGTAACTGCCGATGCTAATAGTGTTTTACGAAAGCGTATTTTGTTGTATCTGCTCATGTTCTATGTCCTAATGTGACTATCATGGTGATGTTACTTAGTGATAAACATTGTCGCTTTTTCAGGCAAAATAATATTTTGTAAAGCCTTAATACAGCACACACAAATTGCTGAAAATAACGCTTAAGCGCGTAATTTTATGTATTTGTTGACCTTAAATTTACAAAATTAATTATTATTAAATGTGAAACCGGTTATGAAAAAAACGATAAAAATAGACAGGTACAATCAAAAAATACTGGCAATTTTGCACCTTACTGCAGACCTAACAAATGTCGAATTAGCTGAGCAAGTTAACTTATCGCCCAGTGCATGTTTTCAGCGAGTAAAAGCGCTAAAAGAGGCGGGATACTTTAGAACCTTTCATGCGGATATTAATTTAGAGCAAATTTGTGAGCATGTATTTGCCTACATGGAATTTACGCTAGAGGATAACAGCCTAGCAGCACGGCGTAAGTTTTTAGCTGACATACACAATATTCCCGAAATAATGGATTGCATGCAGCTAAGTGGTGATATTGATTATATTTCTTTTTGTTGCTTTGCCGATATTCAAGCACTTAATGCAATGTGCGACAGGCTAACCGGCAGTTCACAATATGCAATTAAAAAGCTGACTACACGCATAGTGCTTGAGCGCGCTAAGTTCTTTTTAGGCTACCCGCTGGAAAAACTTAAATGGCGAGACGAAATGAAAGTAGACGATGAAGAGTAGCCCCCTAATTTAGATTAATAAAAAGGCGCTTTATGCGCCTTTTTATTGTTTAAAGTTATTGCTGAATAACAGGTTTGGGCGCGATGGCTTTTGCAAACAGGGTATAAATAACGGCCGTTAATAAAATGGCGTCAATTACGGTAATACCACTCATTGATACGTTAAATAAAGCGCCATTACACACCGCATATGCCGCGCCTGCAAACCATGCGCTAAACGCGGGAAGTGAAAAGTTAGCGTTATTTGCCAAAGCAGCTGCGCTATAAGCTTGGGGTTTAATAAACAGTGCATCAACAATAATTACGCCCGCTACCGGTATAAAAATATCAGACAAAAACGCTAAAAAGCTTATAAACATATCTAAAATATTAATAAAAGCAGCGCCAATTCCCACCAAACCTAATAACACAATAACCCACTTTTTATGCCAATGCGGGAAGGTAGCCTCCACGCTAAGTGCGGTACTGTACAGGTTTAACGAATTTAAAATCCAGCTGCCTGCTATCACAATAAAAAAAGCTGAAAACCCTAAATTAAGCGCAAGCATTAAGCTTAATATTTCAGTTTCTTGCATGGCAGCTGCGGCAAATACAGCCACAAAAATAACCAAAAGCTCAATAACCATATACGCAATAAACGAGGTGTACACGCCGCCACGTTTTTGCTTAGAAAAACGGGTTATATCGGGCAATATTATTGCGCCAATAATAACGCCGCCAACAATGGCAGCTACACCATCTTCAAGAGAAAGCGTTGCTGATTTTTCTAAATTAATAAAATCAACCAGTGGCATACTATCGAGTGCGCCAAATAGCATCATGGCGGTGACTGCAGCCAAAATAGGGATCATGATAGAGGCCAGTACGTTAATCGCTTTAAACCCATACAATGTGGTTATGAGCATGGCGCAACCTGCGACTATATCGATCGGCCATTCGGGCACAATAATATTAAACTCAGCGCTAAGTAAGCGCACCACCGCATTAGAAAACAAATCAATATTTACGCCAAACCAGCCAATTAATGATAAAGCAAAGGCAATATTGACGATGCCCGCGCCAGCATTACCAAACGCTATTTTTACCAATAGATAAGAGCTTAAGCGGCTTTTCACACCTATGGTGCCCATGGCGCCACCAATAATGGTTAAAATAAGTGAGCCAATAACTAATGCCCAAAGCGTGTTGCTCACACTTGAGCTTTGATGTATTTCCAGGCCGGTGATAAAGGTGGGTAGCGAAAAGCTGAGCATTGCGGCTATGGCTGCAATACGTGGCCAAGCAACAAGTTCGCTGGTATTAATACTGTGAGGGTCGTTCCCGTTTGGCATTGCCTGTTTCTCTTTTTATTATCTTTTATATTACTATACGCCGCTGGCGTGCAAAATTTTTTACTATTAGGTGTTTATTCAAAATATGAGGTTTTAAAAGCAGGGCATGTACAAAATTATATTTTGTGGTGATTATTATGTATTTGAAAAGCGCTACAAACTAGGCAAAAAAAACCGCCAACATGGCGGTTAAAAGGTCTACACAACAAAATATAACTACTTTTTCGTTATTTTAATAACGCCAACACATCAAAGCAGGCACCCATAGTATGGTAATCAGTTTTACCAATAGGGCTTTTTTCGGTATCTATTTTTTTGTTATCTACGCTTAAAATTCTAAACCACGCACCATATTGATGATCAACCAAGTGCTGCCATGAATACTGCCAAATTTTGTCATACCATTGCTGGTATTTTTCATCACCTGTGGTTTCATAAAGGTAGGCTGCACAACACAGTGTTTCGGCTTGTACCCAAAAGTACTTGTCGTCATCGCATATGCTTTTATCTGGCGCAAACCCATAACAAATACCGCCGTGTTGTTTATCCCACGCAACATCTATTGACTCATCAAATAAAGCTTTGGCGCGTTCTACAAGCCAGGTTTGTGGCTTATGCTTATTTAAAAACATTAATAGTTTTGACCACTCAGTTTGGTGACCTGGTTGAAAACCCCACGGGCGAAATAAATTTTTAGGGTCGTTTTTGTTGTACTCTAAATCAACCTGCCAATTTATATCGTAGTGCTCCCAAATAAGCCCGCCCATTAAGTTAGCCTGACGGTTAACCATGTTGTCGGCAAGTGTGAGCGCACGATTTAAAAATAGCTCATCTTGAGTGGCTTCATAAGCGGCAATAAGTGCTTCGCAGGTATGCATGTTGGCATTTTGGCCGCGATATGCATCGCACTGAGTAAAGTCACTGTTGTGCTGATCTTTATATAAACCGGCTGTTGCATCCCAAAAATGTGTTTCCATTGTTTGAAATGTATCGTTTAGGTATTCGCGCGCCTGCGTAACACCTACGCGGTACGCCCAGCTGTAGGCTAAAATCACGAACGCAAAGCCATAACAGTGGTTGGTATCATCAAGTACAGTGGCGTTACCTTGATCAACACTCAATAGCCAATTGTAGCCGCCTGTTTGCTCAACAAAGTGGTGCTTACGAATAAACTCAATACCCGATTTAACACGGTTTAGGTACTTTTCGTCATTAGAGGTTTGGTACGCACGTGCATAGTTAAATACAAAGCGGGTAGAGCTTACTAAGTGGCGGGTTTGCTTATCAAACACCTCACCATTATCCGAAAAGTTTTGGTAAAAACCGCCGTGCTCATCGTCAATGTTTGGCTCATAAAACGCCAGTGTATCGGCAATATGTTGTGTTAAAAATTCGCGGCTTTTAAAGTTATCAGGTGTGTGGCTCATAGTGCGCTCCTAAAATCGTTAAGCGATTTTTCGTTAGGTAAGGAGGTAAACGCTCCTTTATAAGATGCGGCATGGGCACCACATAACGAAGCAAATTCAAAAATAGTTGTGAGTGTTTCGGGGTTATTGCAAAGCTTACTAAAAGAGCTAGGTGTCAGGTTTTGTAAGCCTAGTTGATACAGTAACCCACCTACAAATGCATCACCTGCGGCGGTGGCATCAACCATAGTTACTTTTTGTGGGATAAGCGTTTGCTTGGTATTTTTGGTATACCAGTGCATTGGGTTGCCTGCATCGGTAACCACAAATAACTCACAGCCATTATTAAGCGTGTGAGCAATAAATTCTTCACCCGTTTGCTCAGCGGCTAAATACTCAAGTTCTTCTTTTGAGGCCTTAATAATAGAGCAGTGTTTTAGTAAGGGTAAAATATGCTCACGTGGATTGGCATTACTTGGCCATAAGTTGAGGCGTAAGTTAATGTCAAAACTGACAATTGAGTTATTTTGCTTGGCAAATTCAACCCCATACGCGGTGGTTTTACGTATGCGCTCGTCGGTTAAGGTGTTTGAGCAAATATGGAATATGTCACATTGCTCAAACCATTCACTGCTAAAGTCATCATTACTAAAGTGTAAGTCGGCGGTGTTATCGCGGTAAAACTCAAACGTGCGGTCGCCGTCGCTATCAAGTGATACAAACGCAAGGGCGGTTTTGGCTTGGCTTGTAAAGCGCATAAAGTCGGTTTTTACACCTTGCTCTTTTAGGGCGTTGTGTAGAAAACTGCCAAAACTGTCGGTGCTTAGCATGCCGGAAAAGTAGGCGTTACCACCTAGCTTTGCAATGGCTACGCTTACGTTTGCAGGTGCGCCACCTGCAAACTTAGTAAATGCTTCGTGCTCGCTATTGTTTTGACTTAATTTATCTGAGAGTAAATCAACGAGTACTTCACCAAAACATATTGTGTGTTTCATGATGCTGCCTTAGGTTATCAATCAAGTAGCCAATGCAGTGCAATTGCTGCTGTCCATGAGAAATCTTTACCACCACAGCCAGCGCCTGTTTCTGGGTTAAAATATTCGTAGTAACCCGACTTAAGCACTAAGTCGCGGGTGTCATCCTGAATTTTTTCAGCTGTTGTTACAAACCCTGCTTCTTTAAGGCCGGTGGCTATCATCCAGTTAATGTGTAACCAAATAGGGCCGCGCCAGTAACGTTGTGGCTCGTATTTATCTTCTTTAGGGTGGGTAGATGCCACACTAAATTGGCTCGACTCGATAAAATCTTCTGTTGCGGTTTTAATAATGTGAGTTTGCTCGTCAGATGTTAAACCAGCATAAACGGTTAGTAATGCCGCTGACGTTTTAACTTTAGCGAGACTGTTGGTTAACACGTTTTTACAGTAAAAATATTCGCTTTGCTCACACCATAACGTGTTAACTGCTGTTTGAGTTAGTTCTAGACGCTGTGCTAAATAATCGGTACGTGCATCGTTTAAATCAAGCTGTTCACCCATTTTGAGTAAATCTTTTGTCGCACGGTGCAAAATAGCAATAATACCTAGGTCGTTCATTTTGTACGGACAGGTTTCGTAAATTACTTTGCTATCAAAATTGTTACGTTTAAAAAAATCTACTAGGTATAAGAAACGGTCGTACTCGCTTTTATGCGGGCGCTGCGACGAATCGACATGGCTGGTGTCGCGGCGGGTATACTCCCAATCAACACCAGGTACAGCTTCAAGCGCATCATCCCAAGATGGGCTGTTATCCATACCCGATTCCCAAGGATGGTAAGTGACCACTAAGCCTGTGTTTTCAGGATCGCGGTCGTTGTACCACCATAAATGGTAATCAACAACCTTTGAAAATAACGCCTTAACTTTTTGCTCTGCAAGGGTTTTATCTTGTGCACTGGCAAGCATTTCTTTCATTACTGTGGCCACAACGGGTGGCTGCGAAATAGACGTACTTTTAATTTTTTTATCTGAGCCCCACACATCTGGACCAGGGAAATAGGTAGTTGAATCTTTATGAAATAAGATATGCGGCACCATGCCATCATCCCACTGGCCTGAAAATAACACATCAATTTCTTGCCACGCACGGCGCTCGTCAGACTTCATCCAACCTAGTGCTGTTATTGCTGAATCCCAGTTCCATTGAAACGGGTAAAGGCCATGCGTTGGTACTGTATAGCCACCTAAATCGTTTGCTATTAGTGTTTTAGTAGCAAGGTCTGTAAGCGATGCCGCTGTGGCTGCATCAAGTTTACCGTTGATCGTAGTAGTCATATTGGGTGCTCTTTGTGTGTTATTTTCGATTTGAATAATGTTAAAGCACTCATTGTGGGTTGTAAATGTTTTTTTTCTGTGCTTAAATCCTGTTCGAAGTAACAAAAAACTAACATGTATACTTGATTATTTCGCACTTACTTAGCCACACTCTAAGTAATTACACACAGACAACTAGCACAATTGGAGAATACCCGTGAATAAAACTACGATCGCCTCTATTGTATCTTTATGCCTCACACAAGGCGCGTTTGCCGCAGAAGAGTCTGCGCCAAATACAGCAAAAAAAGCCAACAACGTTGAGCGTATTATCGTCTCTGGTACCAGTAAAGGACGTGTAATTTCAGATACTCCACAATCTGTAACCTCTATTAGCGAAGATGAATTAATAAAGCTTTCCTCAAGCAGCCAAGCAGATGTACTACGTTATATCCCAGGTATTAAAGTAGAAGGGGGCGGTGGTGAGGTTGCAACAAACCTACAAGTAAGAGGCTTACCTTCATCGGGTCAGTTTCAGTTTACGCCACTGTCGTACGACGGTTCACCTAGTTTGAGTGTTTTTGGCTTAAACTCGTCGGCTTTTGATGTTTACTACCGAAACGACTTAGGTATTGAGCGCGTAGAGTTTGTGCGTGGTGGTGTATCTAACTTATTTGGCCAAGGTTCTGTAGCGGGTATTATTAACTACATTTCTAAAACAGGCAGTGATGATCCGCAAAGTACCGTGCAAATGGAGCTATCTGATCAAGGGCGTACTCGTTTAGACTTTGCTACAAGCGGACCGCTTAACGAAGAGGGCCTTTACTATGCGCTGTCGGGGTTTTACCGTTACGACGAGGGCCCGTTAGATACAGGGCTTGAGACTAAAGGTACTCAGCTTCGCGGTAATATTCGTAAAGAATTTGATGACGGCTCTGGCTCATTTACGGTTTATGGCCAATACATTGACGATCAAGCGCAGTTTTACCTGCCTATTCCGCTTGATGGCGACAGCCGCGAGCGTTTAATTGGTAACGATGGCAGCGAGGTGGAGTCATTACAAACTGCTAATGTGTCTAACCTTACTTATGACACTGCTAATGGTCGTTATGAATCGCCAATCAGTGATGGTGTGGTAACTAAAGGTGGCTCAATCTCGGTCGTGTTTGAAAAAGAGCTCGCTAACGATTTTGCTATTAACATGCGCAGCAAATACGCAAAGTATCAGCACGAATTTAACCTTTTTTTAGATGGCGACGGTATTATTAATGTTCCTGAGAGCCAAGAAGACTTTTTAGCTAACCGAGGTTTAGGCGATGTAAGCGATGCAGCGTTTACTTACACCGCATCTGGGCAGGCACTGGCAAGTGACGACTTGCTATTTGCTAACCGTATTTTAGACCGCGATCGTCCAGCAGAAGATTTTTCTGCCGAATTTAATGTTATTAAAAGTATGTTTGTTGGCGATTTTAGCCATGATATTACGTTAGGTTCGTTTTTCTCACACAGTGAAGCCGATGACGATAACATTATTACGACCTACTTGGGGGAATTTAACAATAACCCAGAACTGGTTGATTTAACGTACACCAATGCTGAGGGTGATGTTGTTCAGTACACACAAAATGGTATAAGTGGTCCAGGTATTTCTTACACTAACCAAACAATTAGCGCTACCCGTCGTGCGCTTTATATTGCGGACCAAATGGAAAGCGATGACTGGATTATCGATTTTGGTGTACGATATGAAGAAATTGACGGCAAAATTAGCCGTGAAGGCAGCCAAGTTGTACAAATATCTGATGATCCATCACTTGCGCCTAATTTACAGGTAAACACCACAGGCAGTGGTGTGATGACCTACGGTGAAGTAGATACCTCTGAATTTGCCGTATCGGGTGCGGCGTTATACCGCTTGACCGCTAACTTAAACGTATACGCGAATGCATCTCGCGGGTTTTTCTTCCCAGAAATTAGAGGGATTCAGTTTAACGATTTAGGTGAGCCTGCCAGCTACGAAGCCGAAATTGTTGAACAAGGCGAACTGGGTATTAAGTTTTTTGATAACGACTTTAGCGGGAGCATCGCGTTATTTAGAACCGACTTAAAAGACAGGCGCAGCGTAGACTTTGTAAACGATGGTAACGGGGGCGTATTAGAGCTGCCAGTTATGCAATCGACCAAAGCAATGGGCGTGGAGCTTACCGGTCGTTACGATATTACCGATGAGTGGGCGGTTGATGCCAACATGACTTACACCGACCACGAATTTACTGAGTTTGACTCAGACCCTTCTATTATTGGTAACGAGTTACGTCGTAAACCAAAAATATTATTTAACTCATCCATTAGTTATACCGCAGACAACTGGGATGCTGCTTTGTATCATAACTTTACCGGTAAAAACTATGCTAACGATGCAAACTCGGTAGAGCTTGATTCATTTCATTTATTTAGATTTGATGCAGGTTATAACTGGCAAATTGCACCAGAGCAAACAGTACGCCTAAGCGTAGGGATATTTAATTTGTTTGACTCTGATGGTGTAACCGAAGGCTCGCCGCGTTTAGGCAACAGCCAAACGTCAGACAATCCTTACTTTGTAGGTCGCCCAATTCTCCCACGACGCGTTACATTTAGAGTCAAATACGACTTTTAAATAAATGCTTTACGCCTATTAACCTGTTATGGGGTTAATAGGCTTTTTGCGTTGTGATGCATTTTTCAGCTAAGTTAGCGATAGGTTTGTTTTTAGGGACTATTTTAGAAGTAAGCATATAGCTGTTTAGTTTTTTATTTTTGAGAAGGCGCTGTGTTTTCTTCATGTGAATACGCGAAATAATTATGAATATATTAGATTTTTCAATAGTTGCTCTTTATCTCGGTGCCTTATTGGTAATGGGGTTTATGCTACGCGAACAAACCAATAAAAGTGATTACTTTTTAGGAGGTAAAAGCTTAGGGTGGAAACCTTTAGCTTTGTCGGTAATGGCCACACAGCTTTCGGCTATTAGCTTTATTTCGGCTCCTGCATTTGTTGGTTTGCGTGAAGGTGGTGGTATGCAATGGCTCTCGTATGAGTTAGGTGTGCCGCTGGCGATGATTTTAATTTTAGCGACTATTTTACCTAAGCTTTATAAAAGCGGCATTGTCAGTATTTATGATTACTTAGAAATGCGCTTTGGTCGTTCTACCCGTGTGCTTATTAGTGTGGTTTTTCAGTTTAGCCGTGCATTTGCCACCGGTATTATGATTTATGCGGTATCGCTTATTCTTCAAGGCACCATGGGCATAGAAGCATGGCAAGCCATTGTGCTTACCGGCGTGATCACGGTGTTATATTCACTGCAAGGCGGCATGAAAGCGGTGGTATATGGTGATGCAATTCAAATGATCATCATTGTATTGGGTACCATTGCCTGTATTGGCTTCGGACTTTATCACTTAGGTGGGGTTGATACCTTTATTGCTAATGTGGATTCGAGTCGATTAGAAGCCATAAAATTTGATTCGTTTGGTTTTAGTGGTGATGGTTTTGGTTTTTTACCTATGATTTTTGGTGGTGTGGTGCTTTACGCCTCCTACTATGGGTGTGACCAAACACAAGCGCAACGTGCACTTAGTGCGAAAGATCCTAAAAACTTACGCTACATGATTTTAGCCAACGGCGTAGTACGGTTTCCTATTACTATTTTATATTGTGTATCGGGTTTAATTGTAGGCACACTGGCTATGAGCAACCCTGAATTTTTAGCAAAAATTCCAGCCGATAACCCAGATTGGATGATGCCAATCTTTATTTTAGATTACTTACCACATGGCCTAATTGGTTTATTAGTAGTGGCTATTTTATCGGCGGCTATGTCATCACTTAGCTCTGCTATTAACTCGCTTTCGGCGGTCAGTATTGAAGATTACAGCCGTATTTCAAATAAAGAGCTAGACCAACCAACCTATTTAAAACTAGCTAAATACTTAGGACTTATTTGGGGGGCAATTACGTTAATTTTATCGCTTTATGCCGGTGATATAGCGCCTACTATTATTGAAGCCATTAACAAAGTAGGCTCATTATTTTATGGCCCAATACTGGCGGTATTTTTAATTGCCGTAGTTAGTAAGCGCAGTGCTGCGCTGCATGCAAATATAGGCCTAATTAGTGGTGTGTTAATTAACTTGTTGGTGTCGGTTTTTGCGCCAGACATATTTTGGTTTTGGTGGAACTTTATTGGTTTTGTAAGCACTGCAATTATTATTTATATAACCAGCCGCGTTATTCCTCGTGAAGTAAACGAGGTTGCTAAAGCGCAAAACGCTGAGACAACCTCAAACTCAATTTTAACCGGTAAAGATATCGTTATGCTGCTTAGCATGTTTGTTGTGATGGTATTAATTTGCCTTGCTATTCCATCAATTTTTTCGTGAGCGTTTACCCATGGATTCTAAAAAGTCATTTTTAATCGATTTATTTACCACGGCGGTAAATGCCTGTAAACCCAGTGCGTGTATGGGCAAGTACTTGGAAAATATAGATGCCAGTAATGGTTTATGTGTGGTAGGTGCTGGTAAGGCCGCCGCAGAAATGGCCGCAGAGGTTAACCGTTTTTATGGAGATAAATGCTTTGGTGCGGTAGTGACGCGTTATGGCTACGAAAGTGCCGGCGATACTGGGCGCATAAAAGTACTGAGCGCTAATCACCCAACGCCAGATGATAACAGCTTAGCAGCAGGTAAAGAGTTATTGGCGCTTGTAAAAAATAACCCGGCCGATATTCCTATTTTGTTTATTATATCAGGTGGTGGCTCGTCGCTTATGTGCTTACCGGTAGATGATGTTCCATTTGCGCAAAAGCAGGCACTTAATCAGTTTTTACTTAAAAGTGGTGCAAGTGTTGATGAAATTAATGTTGTGCGCAAACAACTCTCGCTTGTTAAAGGCGGTAAGTTAGCGCAAGCGGCTAAATCGGATTATGTCACGCTGATTATTTCTGATGTAGTGGGCGATAAGCCAAGCGATATTGCCTCAGGCCCCACTATTAGCGATGGCAGCACTAAAGCTGATGCACTGGCTATTTTACAAAAGTACAATTGGCCAGTCATAAGCGAGATTGAAGCTTATTTACTAAAGCCTGAGCAAGCGGGTGCAGCCGATACAGTGGGAGAGCACTTTATTGTAGCTAATGCGCAGCACGCCATTGATAGCGCAATAAATGTAGCACAGCATCATGGCTGGGATACGCAAGTACTTGGATACGATATTCAAGGTGAGGCAAAAGAGGTTGCCCGCGCACATGCTAAAATTGCTCTTGAGCAAAAAGTACAAGGCAAGCGGGTTATGTTGTTCTCAGGTGGCGAGCTTACAGTAACTGTTGCCGATGTATACGGTGATGGCGGCCCTAATCAAGAGTATTTAATGGCACTGGCTGAAGCACTAAACGGCGAAGCGGGTATTTACGCAATAGCGTGTGATACTGACGGAGTTGATGGCAGTAAAGATGTTGCTGGCGCGTATATAGATAGCAGTACGATTGCTCGCGCACAAGCCGCTGGTGAGAACTTACAAGCGCAGTTACAAGGTCATAATAGTCATCAGTTTTTTAAAGCTATAGATGATTTAATTATTACTGGGCCCACTAACACAAATGTGAATGATTTTAGAGTGATAGTGGTTGAGTAGGCGCTGCGCCGTACTTGTTCTTTATAGTGGTTTAACGTAATCTTGTGCTCCAATTTTATTAGGGTTAATAGCTATGTTTTCGCTAAATAACAGTAACTTATTACGCTCAGGTTTTGAGCTTGGCAAAGGCGATAAGCTTTTTCAAGACATTGAGCGCGATATTATTAAGGTGGTGTTTTGGGAGCAATGTGTAACACAAAGCCATATTGTGAGCGCCACCCGAATTCCGCAGCAAACTGTCTCGCGTTTACTTAAGTCGTTAACCCAGCACGGCGTAATAGTGCAAACCGATACGCTAATTCCTAATAAAAAAGGTAAACCGGGGTTTGGCATTGCGCTAAACCCCGATTACGGATTTACCTTTGGTTTAGCTATTTTGCTTGATGCCATTTCACTTGCAGTTATGGATTTTACTGGCAAAGTAGTTTACACCCACATGCAGCTAATGTCGGATATGAGCATTAATAACGTGCTTAAATGCGCGCAAAAGCTGGTGGATGATATAAGCGCAGAGCGCGATATTCCAAGCGATAAAATATTGGGTATGGGCGTGGGTATTTCAGGCTTTTTTAGTTCTATGGACGGAAAAATGAATACCCACCATATGCTAGAAGAGTGGTCACAGGTTGATATTATCGATATTGTATCGCAGCACTTTCAGTTACCTACTTGGGTGGTTAACGACGCCACAGGCGCCGCCGCGGGCGAGGGCGTTGCAGGTATTGGCCGTGAGTATAAAAACTTTGTATATATGTTTGTATCGGCCGCATTTGGTGGCGGTATAGTTAATAACGGCGACGTATTGCATGGTACATACGGTAACGCTGGTGAGCTTGGCGACATGTTACCGCCTAAGCTGTATGCCCATCCAAATTTAGAGTTATTAAAACGTATTTTGAAAAAAAATGGCGTTGCTGTTAATTCAATTTACGACTTGCACGATAACTTTGACCCAGAATGGCCAGGCGTTGAAGAATGGCTATTTAAAGTTCAAGACTCGTTTGATTTAGTCGCAACCTGTTGCTCAGCGTTATTAGATGCAGAAGCGATTATTATTGGTGGCCATATACCTAAAGAGCTAGCTGAAAAAGTAATAGCGCGTACTGAAGTTTATGCGCAATTTAGACGAGGTGCTAAACGCCCAATGCCTAAGCTGGTGGTGTCTAATATTGATAATTTTCCGGTGTCGATAGGCGCAGCCACATTGCCATTTAGAGAGTTGTGTTTGTAGCTTAAGAGAAACCTAAAAACAAAAAAGCCGATATTGCATAAGCAATATCGGCTTTTTTGTTTGGGTTACTTACTCTTCAACGAACGGTTCACCTTCTGTCATCCACTTAGCGGCTGGCTTGCCTTTTAAGTAATGATCAAAGTACTGCATCATACGTATTGAAAAATCGACCTGATTAGGAAACTTTTTCAAATGATGTGGTTCGCCTTCATATTGTAAAAAGGTCGCGTCTTTACCCGCTCTGCGCAGTGCTAAATAGTATTGCACGCCTTCGTGCCAAGGCACTGCATCGTCTTTATCGCCAAACATAATTAAAATAGGGGTATTTACTTTATCTGCAAAAAACACTGGTGAGTTTTCTATATACAGCTCGGGTGCTTCAAATAAGTTTTTACCTATACGGCTTTGTCCTGTTTCGTATTGAAATTGACGTGCAAGGCCCGACTTTAAACGTATGCCACTGTACGCACTGGTCATGTTTGATACCGGTGCGCCGGATACAACCGCTTTAAACATATCTGTTTGGGTGATCATAAATGCACTTTGATATCCTGCCCATGAGTGCCCTTGTAGGCCTATTTTATCTGGGTCGGCTATGCCTAAATCTATAAGCTTTTGTGTGGCGTTTATCATGGTTTGCGTTGACGATTTACCTGGGTGGCCTATTTCAAAGCGAATATCAGGCAAAAATACTGCGTAACCATTTGAGGTGAACATAGGGAAGTTAGGACGATGATTTAGCTCCATTTTAGGAAAATCATACATGCGCTGGCTCATATAGCGGTAAAAGTACACAACAACCGGTACTTTATCGCCTTTTTTGTAGCCTGCAGGTTTAATTAACACCCCTTGTAAGTCTTCGCCGTCAAAGCCTTTATAACTAATTAGCTCTGGCTTTTCGCCCCAGGAAAAATCAGCAATTTGTGGGTTTAAATGAGTCACCTTTTTAGGCGCTGAAAAGCTAAAATCAGTTTGGTAGTAATCAGGGAATTGTTGGTAAGTTTGCTCGGTAAATAGGTATTTATCGGCATTTTTTGCTTTTTTAACTACATCAAAGCGCTTATTACCGTTAAGTACTTTAGTGACTGTGTTTGAGCCTAAGTCGAGCTTAGCAACTTCACGCTGTTTTGATTGTAAGTTCACAGCTGATAGTAGCAACGTGTCGTCTTTATTATAGCCAACTAGGTTTTTATCTAGCTGAATTACGCGATATTGGGTGTCTGTATCTTTACCGTTTGTAAGTTGGGTTGCTTGCTGGGTATTTACATCAAACGCCCAAATATCGTATTTGCTATACACTAATACTTGGCTGCTGTTATTTAACCAACCGGCAAACCCATAACCAGGCTGCGCTGACGGGTAGTCGTGCTTGTCATCTGCAAAGGTGGCATTAATGGCTTTGCTAAGCGCGGTTACTTTATTATTTTTTAAATCTTTAAGCTGAACTTGGCTATTAGCAAAATAAGCAGCGTACTGACCATTTGGCGCAAGGCTTGGTGTAAACGGTGAGTTTTTAACAATGACTGTTTGCTCACCAGTATTTACATTGATGCTGTAGTAGTCGGCAAAAAAGCCGCCGTACATTATTTTTTCAAGATGCGCTTGGTTTGAATAGCCTAATACACTTTGACTACGGTTAGTGTTAAGCGTTAAATCGCTCACTTTTTCATTACTAAGCTGTACTGTTTTTTGACTATCTAAATGTAAAACTGCGCTGTAATGACGGTTTTTATTTACCTTGTTCCATTGTTGTTCTTCGCGTGGTTTTATTTGAGCGTCGTTATTGTGCCAAACTTTCAACCCTTTATGCTCACGAATCGTGTCAAAGTTATACAGTGACGCTGTATCAGTGTATTCTTTTGCTTTTACTTTTGCAGCAAGTTTTGGGTGGTTTTCAAAGTATAAACGCTCGCCATCTTCGGAGAATGTAATTTTTGCTGTTTTGCCTATTACCCAGTCTTTATTAGGGGGGTCGATAGTGCTAAGGGTATTATTTTGCCAAAGTTTTAGTTCATATTGCCTACGGCGTGTATCGTCATTTACATAATTACCTAAGCTAAATGCTGCAATATCTTTACTTGGATGCCACACAATTGTTTGCGCAACAACACCAGGCTCATCGATTAGTACACTTTGTGCAAAGTTGTTGTTTAGTTCAAGTAGGACAATTTGATTATTATTGCCATCGCTGTAACTTTGGCTTGCGAGTAACAGGCTGGCTTTAGGGCTTATGGCGTAACTAAATACATTATTTATGCTATGTGTTGTATTGTTTTTTAAATCGACAATAACCAGCTCAAAGCTTTTATCTTTTTTGTCTGGGGTGATCTCGCTTTTTTCTTCTGTTTTATTGTCGGTGGTTTCGTCTTTTTCAGCTTTTTGATCAACTCGGTAAGCAAGCCACTGGCCATTATCAGCTAATACATAATCTTTTACGTCGGCAAATTGTTGTTTTTCGCCGGTTTGAGTGTTGATTAATATAAGGTTGTTTTTTAGCTCAGACTTCTTTTTAGTGGTCTCTTGCTTTAAAAGCGTTGGCACTTGTGTGAAGGCCACCCAGTTAGCGGCTTTGTTAATAACGGGCTTGGTGCCGCGCTCTACAGTGCTAATGAGGGTGTTAGTTGTTAAGTCATAAACTTGCCCGTTTGCATTGCCACGGTAAGGCTTAGCGCTAAAGCTGAGGATTTTACCATCATCTGAAAGTTGTGTGTTTTTTGCGTACTTAAAATCGAATACGTCTTTAAATTCTAACGGCTTTTGAGCCCAAGCAGCTGGGCTTGCCAAACTTGCAAGCAGAGCTGAGCTTAAAAAGGTGAGCGTTGTTTTCATTATTGATTCTCGTTTTTCACAGTACTTTTAATGTAATAAGTATTGTAGCGAGTTTGCTTTATATTTCGAGCGGATCAGATAAGCGGTATAAGAAAAGGGACGAAAGGGTAAGCGTTAGCGCGAATAACTAGCGCTAACGGTAAAATAATAAAGTAAGGTTATAACCAAATTTTTTGTAGCTCTGGCCATTGTTTTTCAAATTGCGAACTTGGCTTTACTTTAAAGTCGCTGCGTACAAACTGGTTCATTTTACCTTCAACATAGGCTAGTAAAAAGTTAGCCAGGGTAAGTTCGTCACTTTGGAAGGTTTTTCCTTCACGAAGCTTTCGCTCGCGCAGTACTTGTTTAAATTGCGTTTCTAGTTTTTCAAATAAACCTTGTACACGTTCGCGTAAACGCTCTTGCTCGCCTTGTAGGGCGTCGCCGGTAAGTATACGTGTAATTCCTGGGTTTTTTTCTGCAAAGGTGAGTAGTAATAATAAAATATTATAAACGCGTGTTTGGCTTTCTTTTTCGTTTTCTAAAATAAGGTTGATGCGCGATAAAAGTGTGTCTTCGATAAATTCTATTAGGCCTTCAAACATACGTGCTTTACTTGGGAAGTGGCGGTAAAGCGCCGCTTCAGACACGCCCACTTCAGCAGCAAGCTTTGCAGTTGTAATCCGTTGTCCTGGGCTGGTTTCTAACATTTGCGCGAGGGCTTGCAGTATCTGCTCTTTGCGATTACTTCTTTTTGTCGCAGGCATGAACCTTCCTTTTTTATTTGTTATTTTTAGCTGGGGCTAGTCATTTTCTGTTCAAATGAGTGGCTTATGTTAATGTTTTATTCAGTTTGTTTCCAGCATTTTTATAGATGTTTAGCGAGCTGTTCGATCACTTGATGCGCAATTTCTGTTTTACTTGTTGCTGGTAATTCTACGCTTTGATTATGCCAATAAAGTGTTAAAGCATTATGATCGGAGTTAAAGCCTAAGCCACTTTTTGATACATCATTTGCACAAATCATATCTAAGTTCTTATTTTTAAGTTTACCCTTTGCGTAGCTCTCTACATTTTGTGTTTCTGCTGCAAAACCTACTGTATAAGGGCGGCCTTGCTCTAAGCTTGCAACGGCGGCTATTACATCGGGGTTTTTAACAAGTGTAAGGGTAAGCTCATCGCCTTGTTTTTTCATTTTTTGAGTAGCGACATTCGCTGCTCTGTAATCAGCTACGGCGGCGCAACCAATAAAAGCGTCAGAATGTACGGCATAGGCTAATGACTCATTTAAAAGCTGTTCAGCACTTTCTATGTTTATTAAATTAGCACCAGCAGGGGCTTTAATAGTCACTGGGCCTGAAATTAAATTAACTTTAGCACCAAGCTCTAACGCAGCTTGTGCAAGGGCATAGCCCATTTTTCCTGAGCTGTGATTAGAGATAAAGCGTACAGGGTCAAGTGGCTCACGTGTTGGCCCAGCGGTAATGGTAATTGTTTTACCCGCTAATAATTGCGGCTGCTCTGTGGCCGTGCACAAAGCTACAAGCTCATGCGGCTCTAGCATGCGCCCAGCACCTACATCGCCACACGCTTGCTCGCCTTTGCCAGGGCCCCAAATTAATACATTACGAGATTTAAGCGTTGCCAAATTAGCTTGTGTAGCAGGGTGAGCATACATTTGCTGGTTCATTGCAGGCGCTATTGCTACTTTTGCGGGGGTTGCCAGTAATAACGTTGTTAGTAAGTCATCGGCAATGCCTGCAGCCATTTTGGCAATAGTATTACTCGTTGCAGGTGCGACTAAAATTAAGTCAGCCCATTTTGCAAATTCTATATGGCCCATTGCAGCTTCAGCTGAGGGGTCAAGTAATGAGTCAGACACTATCTCGCCGCTCACTGCTTGCATGGTTAATGGAGTTATAAAGTGTTTAGCTGATTCGTTCATAACGACTTTTACTTCGCAACCTGCGTCTTTTAAACGCCTAACGAGCTCGGCACATTTATAGGCTGCAATACCGCCAGTGATGCCAAGTACTATTTTTTTGTTTGATAAGTTAGTCATGAGTGTTTTCAGCTTGAGTATGTATGTAGGCTAAAATAACAAATCTTTGTGCTTTGAGCTAAGTTTTTAAGATTAAATAATCAGGCTAATTTTGAAATTTGCATTACAGTTATATGACTGTTTTTTAATCATCAAGGATGAATAATGCAATTAACTTCGTTACCTAATTCACTTCGCCCCCGTGAAAAACTCATTGCTAAAGGACCCAAAGCCTTGAGCGATGCGGAGTTATTAGCGATTTTTTTGCGTACGGGTTTACCTGGCATGAATGTTATTGAGCTTGCGCAGCACCTGCTCAACGAAAATAAAACATTGCATAATTTATTTAACGCCAGCCAAGATGAGTTTTGTGCGCAAAAAGGCTTAGGGATGGCAAAATATGTGCAATTGCAAGCTGTGCTTGAGCTAAGTCAGCGTTACATGCAGGAGCGCTGCCAGCGCGATGCGGTGTTTAATTCGCCAAATGCGGTATATGAATATTTAACACTGCAAATGCGTGGGTTACAGCAAGAGGTGTTCATGGTGCTCTACCTTGATAGTCAAAACCGTTTGGTAAAAGACGAAATATTGTTTTATGGCACGATAAACTCAGCCAGCGTTTACCCCAGAGAAGTGCTTAAAGCGGCCTTAAAAAACAATGCTGCGGCTATTATTTTGGCGCACAACCATCCTAGTGGTATTGCCGAGCCAAGCCAAGCAGACAAACTTATCACTCAAAAATTACAGCAAGCGTTGCAATTGGTAGACATAAATGTGCTTGATCATATTATCGTGGGAGGAGAAACGTGTGTTTCATTTGCACAGCGAGGCTTGATTTAACTTTGCTTGGTGAATAAGTGTGTTAAAAATGAGCTGTTTGAGGTGTTTTGGCAAATTAGTTTAATTTAAATGCAGTTTTTACTTTCCCTAAGGGCATTCGATCTTTATAATTAGCCGCTATCAAATTTACATATGAGCTGGTTGGATAGATCAGTATTTGATCTTTGCCTGTAAAAGCTGTATAAAGAGCGCCCTTCGATTTATCTAGGGCACAAATACATGGCCTTAGGTTAAATTAAGCTCGAGCGAAGTTATTGGAGATATATAGACATGTCTAAAGTATGTCAAGTTACAGGTAAGCGTCCAACGGTTGGTAACCACCGTTCACACGCGAGAAACGCGACTAGACGTCGTTTCCTACCTAACCTACAAACACACCGTTTTTGGGTTGAAAGTGAAAAACGTTTTGTAACACTACGCACTACTACTAAAGGTATGCGTATTATCGATAAAAAAGGCATCGACGCGGTACTTACAGATATCCGTGCTCGCGGCGAAAAAGTTTAAGGAACTGAATCATGCGCGATAAAATCCGTTTAGTTTCAACTGCTGGTACTGGTTTTTTCTACACTACCGACAAAAACAAGCGTAACATGCCTGAAAAAATGGAAATCAAAAAATACGATCCTAAAGCTCGTAAACATGTGATTTTCAAAGAAGCTAAAATCAAGTAATTTAGTTTTCTTTCAGAATTGTAAAAACCCAGCTTAGGCTGGGTTTTTTGTTTTTAAAGTTACATATTCGTAATGTATACGCCAACTTACTCTAAAACCTAGGCATAAAAAAACCTTGCAGGTAAAACCCACAAGGTCATTATTTTAAAGCTTACAGCTTGGCAAACACGTCTTGTAGTGGTGGTACTACTTGCTTTTTACGGCTTAATACACCGTCTAGCCACACTTTACCTTCGCTTAGTTTTTCACCATAAGCTTGCTCTACAAGTGTTGCATCATCTGATGCGATCAGCATTTGTGAGCCCTCTTTCATGATGTCGGTAAGTAGTAAAAATACTGAGTGGCGGTTACCTTCAATTTTTAGCTTAGCAATATCGGCTTCTAAGTCTGCTTTAATTTCGTCAAACACTGCAAGGTCGATTACTTCTAGCTGGCCTATGCCGACTAGATTGCCGTTCATGTTGAAGTCTTTAAAATCACGCATTACTAAGTCACGTACTGGCGTGTCTTCAACTGCAGACTTAACACGGAACATGTCCATGCCTAGTTCTTTAAAGTCTTCAATGCCAGCGATCTCTGCAAGTGCTTCTACACATTTAATATCAGCCGTTGTACAAGTAGGCGATTTAAAAATAACGGTATCGCTTAAAATTGCACATAGCATGATGCCAGCGATGTCTTTAGGGATTTCTACGTTGTAGAAGTCATACATCATTTTAATAATAGTGTTAGAACAGCCAACTGGGCGAATCCAGCACTCAAGTGGTGTAGATGACGTTAAGTCACCTAACTTATGGTGATCGACTACGCCAACAACGCGTGCTTGGTCGATATCGTCAGGTGCTTGTGTTTTTTCGGTGTGATCAACAATATATACATCTTCGCCAGCGTAGCTTAATTTAAGCTCAGGTGCTTCGAAGCCAAATTTATCTAGGATAAATTGTGTTTCTGGTGACACTTCACCAAGGCGTGTTGGAATTGCTGGCTCATCGATTTGGTTTTTTAAATAAGCCAGTGCAATTGCACCACAAATAGAATCTGAATCTGGGATTTTATGGCCCACTACATACATAGACATTGACGGAACTCCTTTAAATTTGCAGATATTCTACCAAAGTCTGTGGCCTTTAACATATAGACAGTGCAATTAAGTTTTAGTTACACTTTAAAATCTTGAATTTACTGGGTGTATAAATATGCGACTAGGCCGCAAAGGTTGGAACAACGTTATTATTTTTTCGATGTTGATTATGATCTTTTTTTTAAATGGCTGGCATAAGCAGTTTTTAGGGGGCGAGGACGGGCCTAAATTACAGCCTGTACTGCCATTACAAAGTTTTGTGTTAACTCTGAGCTTTGTTGATCAGAAAATTGAACGTATTGGTACTAGTTGGCGTACAACTGCATTAAAAGAAAATACGCCAGTGAGCTGGGATGCATCACAGCAGCAGTTAGCTGAGCTAATCAATAGGTGGCAAACGGCTGCCTTATTGGAAGTAAATGAGTCGATGGTATTTAACCCCAATTCACCACTTTATGTTGCCACCTTTGAGTTGGCTGGCGAGCGCTTACCTTGGGTTTATTTACTTTATAAAGGCAGCGGGCAATATTATTTGCTCGAGAAAAATAGCCAGCGTGTTATGGGGCTTGATTTAGAAACTGCAAAGCAGTTATTTCCAAGTGTTGATTTTTCAAAAAGTGAGTTGCATTAATGCCTGAATTACCAGAGGTAGAAGTTAGTAGACTGGGGATCACCCCACATATTGAAAACCAAGTTGTAAGCAAAGTTAATATTTATAATGCCAGTATGCGCTGGCCTGTGCCAGATGATGTTTATAAGTTAGAAGGGCTCAAGGTAGATCGAATCGAGCGCCGAGCAAAGTATTTGTTACTGCACTGCGAATTAGGGAGTGCTATTTTACATTTGGGAATGTCGGGTAATTTGCGTGTTGTGGATAAACGCGAGCCACTTAAAAAGCATGATCATGTTGAGTTTATTCTTAGTAATGACAAGGCGCTGCGATTAAACGACCCTCGCCGGTTTGGTTGCTGTTTATGGCAAGCACCGGGTGATGTACATAAGTTGCTTTCAAAGCTTGGACCTGAGCCGCTTACGGATGATTTTTTTGCAAAGCGTGTATACGAGCAATCGCGAAATAAAAAAGTCCCCGTGAAGCAATTTATTATGGATAACGCGGTGGTTGTGGGCGTAGGTAATATTTATGCCAATGAGTCGTTATTTAAAGCGGGGATACACCCAAAACGCGAAGCAGGCAAAGTATCGCTAAAGCGTTATCAAACCCTCGTTCCTATTATTAAAGAGACCCTAGCAGCGGCAATAACACAAGGTGGTACAACCTTAAAAGACTTTGCCCAAAGTGATGGCAAACCAGGTTATTTTGCGCAGCAGTTGTTAGTGTATGGGCGAAAAGGAGAGGCGTGCGTAACGTGTAAAACGCCACTTGAAGAAATTAGGCTAGGGCAGCGCAGTACGGTGTTTTGTAAGCACTGCCAAAAATAGCCATGTTATAGCTCAAAGGGGGCCACACCGACGGCTTTCATTTTATAGCCCACTTGGGCTATTTCGCCCGACCAGGTTTCAGTGCTGATAATGCCTGTGACAACAATCGCATCATACAAGCTCTCTATGGGCACACCGCCTTTTACTGTTACATGAACGATTTGATTTGGCGGCGGGGGCGGTACGTGAATACACGCGCCAAAGTATGGCACAAGTAAAAACTCAGTAATGACTTCGCTGTCGCCCTCTAGTGGAACAACAAACCCCGGCAAGCTCACTGATTGCCCATTTAATGCTTCAACCACGGGAGCATCTAATTCTGGTTGCACCCAGTTTTGCTCGCTGCCCTCGTGATTGGCCTGTGCTTGAGTATCTATTTGTACATGCCCTTGTGGGATTAAGTCTTCCCAAAAAATTTCTTTTGGTGGATTTGCACTGCTGTTAAAGCTAATAAGGAAGCAGCCCACTAGCATGCTGTAATAAAGCGCAGATTTAAAAAGTATCATGAAATTCCTAAAATTAAGTTTTTATACTCATACCATCGCTAAGCGAATAAAAGTAAGCGCGGGTGGCGGGTATTAAGCCAATTATAAACCCAGCGGCCATAATAACGCCTATTAAAGTGAGTTCATAGTAAGAGAGCATGGCTATATTAACGCTTATACCTGCATGGCTTTGCAAATAGCTACTACTAACAAGCATAACGCCATAATATAAACCACAGCCAACTAGGCAGCCTAATAACGTTGTAAATAACGACTCCATGCTTATGAGTGTAAAAAGCTGCCATGGCCTTGCGCCCACTGAGCGTAAAATAGCAAGCTCTCTTCGGCGTTGGTTTAAATTGGCCAGTAGTGTGGTTAACATGCCCAATAAACTGACCAATATAACAACGCCTGAAAACAGTAAGAGTACTTTTTCGACAATGGCGAGCATTTGCCACAGCTCTTTTAAGGTGACTGTGGGCATAATGGCCAGCAGAGGCTCTTTTTTGTATTGGTTTATATTGCGCCTAATTTGCAATGTATATAAAGGTGAATCGAAGCCCATTAAAAATGCAGTAATTTGATTTGGTTCACCGATTAGGTTGTTATGCTCATCGTGCTCATCGTGCTCATCGTGCTCATCGTGCTCATCGTGCTCATCGCTTTCACCATGTTCAACATTCGATGAATGTACGCCGCCATGGATTAAATCAATTGCAGCTAGAGGTATGTGCAAGGTTTTATCTACTGGCGTGCCGGTGGCGTTTAAAATACCAATTACAGTAAACGGGTTGTCTTTATGATGGTGAAAACTTGTATTACCCATGCCGTGTGAGATTACTATGCTATCACCTAGTGTATACCCTAAACGGCTCGCTACATCGCTGCCAAGTACCACCTGGTTTACACGCTCAAACGCGTGGCCTTGTTGAAAACTTAATGTTTGCTTTTTACCAAAGCGATAGTGGGTAAAGTAATCGCGGGTTGTGCCAATTACAGCTTGGCCTTTATGACTGTCGCCTAAACTAATAGGAATGCTCCATTTAACACCACGTTGAGCTGTGATGTACTGATAACTTTGCCAACTCACCCCATTATTGGCATGGCCTATTCTGAATACGGATGAAAGCAATAGCTGTATGTCGCCGGTACGGGCACCGACAATCAGGTCTGTACCGGAGATGGTATTACTAAAACTGGTTTTTGCATCCACGCGAATTCGCTCAATACTGAGTAATAGCATCACGCTAATAGCAATGGTAAACAATGTCAGTAGTACACTCGCTCGGCGGTTAAGCAAACTTTTATATGCTAATTTAGTCAGGATCATAACTGCTCCTGTAAGCTAGCTAGGCTGATTGCACGATTAAATAGCGGCTTCAATGCTTCGTCATGGCTTACAAAAACGAGCGTGCTGTTGGCACGCTTAGCCTGTTCGAATAACAGCTTTATAAAGCTTTCTCTATTTGCGGTATCAAGTGCCGAGGTAGGCTCATCAGCAATTATGAGCTCTGGGCTACCAATAAATGCGCGAGCAGCGGCAACCCGCTGTTGCTGACCAATGCTGAGCGAAGCAACATCTTTACTATGATATGACTCACTTAAACCTAATGCTGTTAATAAGCGTATCGCTTCTTTTTGTAAGCTTGGCTTAGGCTCTGTTGTTTGCTGTAAGGCTTTTTGTTTTCTGCTTTTTGAAAATTCACAGCCAAGCGTGACATTCTCAATGGGGGTCAAATACGGTAATAAATTAAAGTTTTGATAAATATAGCCTATATTCTCCGCTCTAAATGCATCTCTTTGCGTATTGCTAAGTGTATTTAAATCGTGATTTAAAATACGTATGTTGCCACTGCTTGGTGTGTTTATACCTGCTAATAGTGCAAGTAAGGTTGACTTACCAGAGCCACTAGGACCATGTAAAAAAATATGCTCGCCTTTATCAATCCTAAGGGTTGGGATATTTAGCGTAGGCTTGGTATCATTTTTATGCCATTTAAAGGTTATATTATTAAGTTCCATCATACAGTGTGGTTTTACCAACCCCAAAAGTTGAATTCTTTACGCATTTTAAGATTTCGAAATAGGTTAAGAGGTTTAGGTTTTAGCTTTTCGTTTTTATGCAAAAATTCATTTGCAGCATTAAGCACACGCAGGCTAGATTTTCCATCCGTGTATGGGTGTAGCTCTTGGCAATAGTCTTCAATATATTGCATTAAGTCATTAGGCCTCGTTAATGCACGCTCAATTGCTGGCTCAACTTCATTTGCGTTGGTAACGTCAAGCAAATGAGGCATAGGCTTTTGATTACAAAAGGTAACTACAGGTTTGCGAAGTAACAGAAACATCAGTAATACCGATGAGGTATCACAGAGCATTACATCAGCTGCCTTAAGCAGAGGTAACACGTTATCTGTTTCAATAAAGGTTAAGTTTTTATTGCTTAGTGCTTTGTACTTATTTACCCATTCGGTTGGCATTTTAGGATGAAACTGCATTAGGATTCGCCATTTACCTTTTTCACTAAAATGCTTTATTTGCTCATATAGTTTGGGGGCTAGTGACAACTTACGAGAGAAGGTTGAACAAATAAGTAAAGTAGGGCGTGGATCGTTACTTTGGTATGGATTGCTTTGTGATTCGTTAAACAAAGGGTCAAGAGTAGGCCAACCTGTTTCTGTTACTTTAAAAAAACCATGTTGTTGTGCAAGTTCTTTAAAGCGCTCAGTTGTATTAGGACCTTGAGTGCAATATAAATCATAACAGCCCCTAATGGTAAAATGGCCTCTGCTCCCTTCAGAGCTTCGCTTTTCAGAGTTGAACCCATGAAAAACGGCTACTTTTTTACCAGGGATAAAGCTTGGAACAATATTGCCAGGAATATATGTAATATCGGGTTTCCAATTCCTTACATCTGTAATTGTATACAATCGCTTTTCATCTTCATTTAAAAAGTCAGGGTTTACCTCATTACCCGCTAAAAACCAACGTACCTCACCACCATGCGCTAAAATTTGTGCTTGTAATGGCCTTAAAATAGCGTACGAATAATTTTGCGAAATATACATTAGGTATTTTTTATTTGCGGTCGCGGTTAGGTAGTTCAAGCGGTACTCCTCTAGTTAGCACGCTAAGTTTACCGCATTATTACAGCCATATAAATATTGCTTAGTTATTTAACCTGAGCTTTGGATAATAAACCAGCAGCTATTTTCAGCGCTAACGCCGTTGAATTTACTTGCAATAGGGCAGCTATCAACGCGTAAATTCGCCTTGTTATCATTGAAAACCTCTGGCTAGAGAAAATAAATTAGATATCACCATAATTCAACACGCCCTAGTAAATCTCTTAACCAAGGGTCAGGTTATTTAGTTTTCAGTGCTGATTGAGCTTTAGGGTAGGCTGATTTATTATATAGTGCTTATAACCCCATACCATACTTTGCTCTTTGAGCACCCCTAACCCCGGAGATAGCATGACTAGCTATAAAGTTTTAGACATTAACGATGATTTACCCATTCGCACTAAAGGTGACGTACACAGCGGTAAAGTTCGTTCGGTTTATTGGCTAACAGATGAAGACAGCGCACGCCTCATTAAAGAAAAAAACTATAAAGTTCCGCAAGGAACTGAGCTTGCAATTATGGTTATTTCAGACCGTATTTCTGCTTTTGATTGTATTTGGCAAGGCGAGAATGGCTTAAACGGCGTGCCGGGAAAAGGTATTGCGCTTAACTCTGTTGCATCTCATTGGTTTACGTTATTTGATAAAGCTGGCCTTGCGGGTAACCACATTGTTGATATTCCGCATCCTTACGTATGGATTGTGCGCAAAGCAAGTACCGTTAAAGTAGAAGCAATTGCGCGCCAATACATAACTGGCAGCATGTGGCGTGATTACAGTAAAGGAATCCGCAACTTTTGTGGCATAGATTTACCTGAGGGATTAACGGCAAACCAAAAGCTTGATAATGTACTAATTACGCCTTCTACAAAAGGGATTATCGAGGGCGTGGTTGATATTCCACCCGTTGATGATGTAAACATTACGCGCGCTAACATCACTGATAACCTAGATGTATTTAATTTTAAATCAGCTGAAGATGTAACTAAGTACGAAAAGCTATTAGTTGAGGGTTTTAAGCTAATTAGTGAAGAGCTGGCAAAGCTTGATCAAATATTTGTAGATACAAAGTTTGAGTTTGGTTATGTAGAGGATTTAGACGGTAACCAACAGCTTATTTATATTGATGAAGTGGGTACTCCTGATTCTTCACGCATATGGGATGGCGCGGCGTACCGCGATGGTAAAATAATCGAAAACTCTAAAGAAGGGTTCCGCCAGTTATTAATTTCTAATGTGCCAGAAAGTGATGTGCTATTAAATAAAGACCGTATGAGTGAGCGCGAGCAGCTTGCTAAAGACTTTATTTTACCAGAATCGGTGATGCTTGAGGTGTCTAACACTTATGTAGGCATAGCGAGTAAAATTATTGGCGAAGAGATTGTTATTCCAGAAGATCCTCGCCAAGAAGTGATTAATATTTTAGATACTGATTACGGCCTTATTGTAAAATAGTACAACTAAAGTATTAAAATAAGCAAAGCCCAGTCTTTATTTTTGGTTACTGGGCTATATTCCTTGCAATTAGTGCTGGTCTCTAATTAACTTAACCTAAGATTAACTTTTAGGTGTTGTTATGTTTAGGCAAGTGCAGCAAGTTTTTAATAAAAGAGGTTATTTACTCGCCGCTACTTTATTTTTTAGCCAAGGCGTACTGGGTGCAAATATTGACTTAGTAATTCAAGATCAACATGGTCAGCCATTACCAAACGCGGTCGTTGAGCTTTATAAAGCGGCAAAGCATGAGCGCACTTCGTTACCCGTTGCAGTAATGGACCAAGTAGATAAAGCGTTTTTTCCCGATTTACTGGTAGTGCAAAAAGGCCAGCAGGTTAATTTTCCTAATAGTGATAATATTCGCCATCATGTTTACTCTTTTTCTCAGGCCAAGCCATTTCAGCTAAAACTCTATTCAGGTCAACCTAAAGAGCCCGTTACTTTTGATCAACAAGGTGTTGTTGTACTAGGCTGTAATATACATGACTCTATGGTTGGCTATATTTATGTAGCCAATAGTGAGCACGTTTATAAAACCAACAATACGGGGAAGTTAACCTTAGACATAGCCTCTTTACCGACTACGCTGAGTGTGTGGCATGCGCTACAAACTGCACCGTTGGAAAATAAAAAAATGATAACAATAAATAATAATGAGCTAATAATTCAAATAGATACATCCACCCCAGCCCCAAGAAATACGTTTGGTAATAAGTTTAAGGGCGGTAATGACTAACAGTTTAAAAAACCGCATTATTGTTTTGTGTGTAGGCTTAGTGTTACTGACCACTATGCTGAGTATTGCTAGTTTTTGGTGGTCCACAAGTAAATTTCAAGAAG
The DNA here is from genome assembly GCF_001401805.1 of Pseudoalteromonas sp. P1-25. Taxonomy (GTDB): domain Bacteria; phylum Pseudomonadota; class Gammaproteobacteria; order Enterobacterales; family Alteromonadaceae; genus Pseudoalteromonas. The sequence goes on along the minus strand of NZ_LKDW01000005.1, from coordinate 114,689 downwards.
AAAAAGTAAATCAAAATATTAGCGTGGCGCAAAATGTATATAAGCAATATCTGAGCGCAAAAGAAAGCTTGTTGCTGACAGCCGCTAAAGTACTCACAGCCGACTTTGGCTTTAAGCAAGCGGTTGCCACTCGCGATGCGGGCACCATAAGTAGTGTGTTGTTTAACCACAGTCAGCGTATTGATGCAGAGCTTATGCTACTGATTGATTTATCGGGTAAATTAATTTCAGCCAATACTCATGCCGATTTATACCCTCAAAACTTAAAGCCGTTACTGGATGAGTTACTAACTTCGCCAGAGCAATCGAGCTTTGTTGTTCTTAATAAACAGCTATACCAAGTTATTTTACTACCTGTAAGGGCACCTAGAACCGTTGCTTACAGCTTAGTGGGTTTTAAAATTGACGACGAAGTCGCTCTTGAACTTAAAAACCTAACAGGAATGCATGTCAGTTTTATTGCTGAGGAAAATAACTTAGTAAGGAGCTCTTTACTTGAGCGCCCAGAGGTTTTTGCACCTAAAAACTACTTTAATACCACCACCACAACGCGTTTGTTTGGTGATTACCCTATATATAAAAACCGAGACATCACGCTGCCCTCCCTGCAAGGAAACTTAGTAACTATATTACTTAGCGCTGATTTAACACAAAGCTATAACGATTTTGAAAACTTATTGTTTACGTTAATTATTATGGCCATTCTAACGATGCTAGTGGGGGTTGTTACCAGTAGTTTACTGGCAAATAACTTAATCACTCCCCTGTCGCAGCTTGCACTAATAGCCAAACAATTTGCTCAAGGTAATTACGCGTTTGAATTTAATGCTTCTAAACAAAGTACTGAAATAGCAACCCTTGCTAACGCCTTTGATAATATGGGTAACGATATTAACGAACGTGAACAAAAAATTAGTTTTCAGGCACGCCATGATTCGCTAACAGGCTTTTATAACCGCTCGGCTATGCTTGAAGTGCTCGACGATGAGCTTACTTCCTCTACACAATACACCCTTGTGGCTATAGATATAAAAGGCTTACGGCATATAAACGATAAACTTGGCCCACGGATAGGCGATGAATGTTTAAAAGCCGTTGCCAATCGAATTAGTGGTTTTTCGGACGAACTTGGCGGCTTTCATGCGCGCATTGGGGGGGATGAATTTTTAACTGTGTTCCCAAGCGCCGCCGCTAGAGAGAAAAAAAGCGGTATAGTAGGTTTAATGGCACAGCTTTTAGCTTGCTATACCATTAAAACACTAAAAATTAACTTACGCTTTAGTGCAGGGGTTGTAGAGTACCCAACACAAGGGATTACCAGCGACGACTTAATGCGCCGTGTACTTATTGCTGTAGACAATGCAACAGATAGCCAAGACAGTATTCACTATTATCAAAATGGCGAAGACGAAGCGCATTTAGACCGTTTAAAAATACTCGATGAACTAAAACAAGCCATTAACGATGATGATGGGCAGTTGTTTATGACCTATCAGCCCAAGTTGCATTTACACACACAAAAAATAAATAAAGTTGAATCCCTCATCCGATGGCAGCGTAAAGATGGCAGTTGGGTAAACCCAGAGCTGTTTATTGATTTAGCTGAGCAATCGGGGCTTATTGTAGAGCTTACATCTTGGGTTGTTAAAACGGTGGTTTCTCAAGTGGCTGATTGGCAGGCTAAAGGAATTGAAATGCAAGCTGCCATTAATGTCTCGGCGCAAGATATTGCCTCACCGAGCTTTCACTCTGCGCTCGTGCGTACATTAAAAAAATACAAAGTTGATCCAACCCTTATTACTGTTGAATTGACTGAGCGCGACATGATTGAAAACGAAGAAAAAGGCATAAAAGCGTTACAAAACTTAAAAGCCATTGGTGTCAAAATTTCATTGGATGATTATGGCATAGGGCAAACATCATTGGGCAGATTAAAAACTCTACCTATTGATGAGCTAAAGTTAGATAAGTGCTTTATTTTAAAGTTAGATGAGTCGCGTAAGGATCAATACATAGTGCAGTCGACTATTACCTTAGGGCATCAATTAGGCTTTAGTGTTGTTGCAGAGGGCGTTGAAAACAGAGATTCGTTAGATTTACTTAAACTTATGCATTGTGATCACGCTCAGGGGTATTACCTAAGTAAGCCTTTAAAAGCAGAATTGTTAGAACAGTGGCTAAAGGAATATTATGAAAAAAGTTAAGTGTTTATTGCTAGGGCTATTAATGACTTCGAGTTTTTATGGGTTAGCAAGCGACGGTAAATTGTTAGCAACCCCAGGGGTTTCGCAAATAGAAGGTAGCGGGGGCGGCGGTATTGTGCCATGGGCACAGCTTGCAGGCTATGCCAGTGAAGACGAGTTCTCTGTAAATGGCTTTTGTAGTCATGCCGATGTAACCGATTACACATTAGATGTGTGTGGAGCACAAGTTAACTTATTTAATCGTGTAGAGTTTAGCTATGCACAACAGCGCTTTGACGTCCCTGCACTTGATACCGAAATAGAGCAATCTATCACGGGCGCTAAAATTCGTTTATACGGCGATATAGTTTATAGCAAATGGCCGCAATTGAGCTTAGGGGTTCAGCATAAATCCCTTGATGATGGCGCTGTTGCGACTCTTGTAGGGGCAAAGGATACTAGCGGCACCGATTACTACCTTGCAGCAAGTAAACTCCATTTAGGCGCTGTAGGGGCAAAGGATACTAGCGGCACCGATTACTACCTTGCAGCAAGTAAACTCCATTTAGGCGCTGTAGGGGGGCTTAATTGGTTTTGGAACCTCACAACGCGCTACAGTGAAGCTAATCAACTCGGGTTACTTGGTTATGGTGGGGCAAATGATAATGCAAAAATTTTATTTGAAGGCAGCACTGCAGTATTTTTAAGCCGAAGTGTTGCTGTTGGTATTGAATATAGGCAAAAGTCCAATAACCTTAATTTAGGTGAGCAAGACTGGAAGGATTTGTTTATTGCGTGGATGCCAAACAAGCATGTGAGTGTTACCGCCGCATACTTAGATTTAGGTAGCATTGCAGGTGCGAGCGATCAAACAGGGTGGTACTTATCAGTAACAGGGTATTGGTAATGAAAAACGTCGTTATATTATGGCTGTGTTTAGCTGCGCTGACAGGGTGTGTAAGCTCAACACGTTTATCTCTTTATCAACAGCTTGATGGCCGTGCGGGGCTTGCGCGTATTGTTGATAGTTTTATTTACCAAATAGGTAATGACGATCAAGTATTGCATTATTTTGAACACAGCGACATAGACCACTTTAGGGAGGGCTTTATTATGCATATGTGTATGCTAGTTGATGGTCCATGCAAGTACACAGGAGATTCTATGGTAGATATTCATACAGGGATGCATATAACTGAGAAAGACTTTAACCATGTAGTGGATTTGCTTGTTAAGGCTATGGAGGAGCAAAATATTAGCCATAGCATACAAAACGAAATCCTATCCAGAATGGCGCCGCTGCGTAGTAAAATTATAAAAATTTAGGTAACATCTATAATTTATTTACTTGTCGCGGTGAACCTTACTTTTGTAATAGTGTCCACTTAGTATTATTTTCTTAAAAACAATAATTGGCGCGCACAGCTTGTATGTCTTACCTATTTATCTCTCGCAAAAATGTACACGCAAAGTACTATAAAAAAATAATCAAAAAGCTGAGTATGGATTGCCAACTGCATGTTATGGGGGCGCCAAAGCTTTCAGCTATAAACTATTTAGCCAAAGCGTTTAAAGTTGATTTTACCGATGTTATTACTGCACAACTAAAACGTAAGCGCGCCCGTAACAACCTTTGGAACAATGCTTTAGTATCTGCGGTTTACAAGGCGGGGCTGCGCTTTTTTGAACGTTTACGTTATGCAAAATATTTAGCTTTATTAACTGAAGTTAACCCTGATGTAATCGTTATATGGAATGGTAATAAGCTGCCTAACACTACCGTTGCTATGGCTGCCAGGGCACTGGGCATTAAGCAGTTTTATTATGAAAATGGTTTGCTTCCGGGAACCACTAGTTTAGACCCCCAAGGTATCAACTTTAATGCGTCGCTAAGCCGAGATCCTGATTTTTATTTAAATTTTAATGTAAATAATGCCTTAAACTTTGATGCTCCAGCATTGGTCCCACGAGAAAATCATAAAAAACGCTGTGAATTTGCAGCTGAAAATATACCTGAACGTTATATTTTTGTGCCGTTTCAAGTGCCCCACGATACGCAATTAGCGAGTTTTTCACCATGGGTTGATTCTATGGAAATGCTATACGATGAGGTTATAAGCGCAGTGAAGGCGTTGAACGATCCTAGTTTAAAGGTCGTTTTTAAAGAACACCCCTCATGGCATAAGCATTACACTCATTTATATAATAAGGACCCCATTGGGTTATTTGCAAACGGGAATAAAACCTGTGAACTTATTGAATGCGCAGAGGCGGTAATAACAATCAATTCTACGGTAGGTTTAGAAGCGCTGTTATTAAATAAGCGTGTTATTACTGTAGGACAGGCCTGTTATAATATAGAAGGCTTAGTTAAGCATGCGGATACTCGCGAGGAATTAGCTGCTCAAGTTGCAGAGCTAGCTCACGGTTGGCATTTTAATGCGCAGCTGCGCGATAAGTTTTTTTGCTATTTAAAACATGTTTATAGTGTGCCGGGCGTTTGGAAGCACGCAGAGGAAGAACATATCAAAGCAATCGAGTTACGTTTTAAAGGGGCAGATAAATTTGCTCAATTCAACAATATTGCAGCTAATTAGTTCTTTCAGTTGCGTATTAATTATTAACATGTGTGATTTACCCATAAGGGCAATTTTTACAGCCATTTTTACAGCACGTTCCTCGTTTTAAAAAATACCACTTACTAAACACCATGTAGCCACTTTGCATGGTGTAATCTAGCCCTTCTATTAAGTGGTCATTACCTCTAAATTTTTTAGCAAACTCAATTTGTGCTTTTATAGGCTGCGTATAAATATGCGCTAAATAAGCGTTTATTTCATTAAGTGTACATTGCGGGCATAAACAGCTTGTTGCTGACTCTTCAAGCGGTAAAATAGCAGGTAATTGATTACACCAACATGCGTTTATATCGTTTACATTACAATCAAGCGTAGTGTGACATTGTGAGCAGTTTAATCTCGTCATTTTAACTCTTATCAGCAGTGGAGCAGCAAGAATAACAAATATTATGAATATACAAAAAGCATTGGCCGAATTTATTACTTTTGGTGAGCAAAGAGTTGATGCTATTAGCGTGATTATCTCTACTCCCGCAAAGGAAAGCGCCCCCATTTATACACTCACAAAACCGGTATTGATTCACGTGCTAACACGCTGTGTAAGTAACGAAATAGAGCTGGATGATTTAGAGTTATGGGCAAATGTTGTTGATTCTAGAGATGATATAGATAGCGGCGAATACGAAGGGGTTATTTTTGCGCTCAGTAATAGCGAGCAAATGGGAGAGCTTGATCGCCAAAAACTTGAAAAATTATTGGCATTATTAAAAGAGTAGATATTTAGGCTGATTCACATTTTTAGATGTGGGCTTATTGCGGTTATATATAGCGAATACATAAAAAAGCCGCATTTAAATAAAATGCGGCTTGGTATTTTATTTTTTAACAACTGACAAAGTGTTTACTTGTGGTATCCCAAGCATGTTTCTACTTCGTTTTTAGAGCCTAATATGACTGCCACACGCTGGTGGATTGCATCAGGTTGAATATCCATAATTCGCTCAGTACCCGTTGAGGCTATACCACCGGCTTGCTCAACTAGCATAGCCATGGGGTTGGCTTCGTAAAGTAAGCGTAGCTTGTTGGGTTTATTTGCATCTTTAGTGTCGGTTGGGTACGTAAACAAGCCACCTCGGCTAAGTACGCGATGCACATCGCCAACCATGGCAGCAATCCAGCGCATGTTAAAGTTTTTAGCGCGTGGACCCGTATCGCCAGCGAGTAAATCATTAATATAGCGTTGCATTGCTGGTTGCCAATGACGTTGGTTAGACGCATTAATAGCAAATTCGTTGGTATCAGCTGGAATAGTGGCAAAATCTTGTGTTAGTAAAAAGCTGCCTTGGGTTTTATCTAGCGTAAACATGCGTGTGCCTTTACCTGTAGTAAGTGCAAGCATAGTTGATGGGCCGTAAAGTACGTAACCTGCAGCCACTTGTTTATGGCCAGGCTGCATAAATATACTTTGATCGGCGGCATCTGAGCCTTCAGGCGCTTCCATAATCGAAAATATAGTACCAACCAGTGAGTTTATGTCGGTGTTTGATGAGCCGTCAAGGGGGTCAAACGCCACAATGTATTTAGCGTCTTGGTTACCTGCAACTGTGTAGTCTTCTTCTTCTGAGGCGATGGCTTTAACTGCCCCAGACTCCAGTAAAATATCTTTTAAAAGCTGATTAGAGAGTACATCGAGCTTTTTTTGTGTTTCACCTTGAATGTTTTCATCAAGCGTTGACCCTAATACGCCAGAAAGCGCACCTTGGCCAACACGAAACGATATTTCTTTACATGCTGCTAAAATGGTTCTAATTAACGATAAAAGTTCTCTAGGGCAACCGTCTTCTAGTAATACGGGTGGGAGTCTACGCATTCTATTTTCCTGATAACGTGTACTAGCTAATCTAAATGTGAGAGAGATTAACTTAGTGCGCTGAATTTCGTCTTAAATACCTGTATTGTTTAAATAGCACTGTAATAATGGTGCTACCTAATCGTACTTAAAACGCCAATAACAAAGATAAGATTATGAAAAAAATACCACTAATAAGTTACATACTCTTTACTGTGCTGTGCTCTATCATAACCCAAGCGCACGCAGCAATTAAGTCTATAGATGAATTTACTGCCCAAATGAATCACTTTCCAGGGTACTTTTCGTTTTATTACGATACACAAAATGGCAAAGTGTTCTTAAAAGTAGATAAATTAGAACAGCAATTTTTACTTCAGCAGAGCTTACCTTATGGAGTTGGCTCAAACGATATTGGTCTAGATAGAGGCCAACTTGGTAATACGCACCTTGTGCAGTTTGAGCGTTTTGGCAATAAAGTAATGCTGCGCGCTGTAAATACTTACTATCGTGCTAATACCAATAATAAAGCCGAGCAACAAAGTATTAAAGAGGCCTTTGCATCAAGTATCTTAGCGGGCTTTAAAGTTGTTGCACAAGATAAAACCAGCGCATTGATTGACTATACACCTTATTTATTGAGTGATGTGCACGGGGTTAGTCGAAAATTAGCTGCACGTAAACAGGGTAATTTTAGCCTTGATGAATCACGCAGTGCTGTGTACATGAGTCGCTCAAAGGCGTTTGTAAAAAACACCGAGCTTGAAGCTGTATTAACGTTTAAAGGCACAAAGCCGGGTGAATTTGTTCGCCAAGTGAGTGCCGATGCATACGCACTTACGGTGCATATGCATCACTCCCTTATTAAATTACCCGATGATAATTACACGCCGCGCAAATTTGACCCGCAATCAGGGTATTGGAGTATTGAGCATAAAGACTATGCCGCTGCGCTTGATGAGTCCATGTTTGTGCGTTACATACCGCGTCACCGTTTAGCTAAAAAAGATCCAACTTTACCGATAAGTGAGCCCGTAGAGCCTATTATTTACTACCTAGACCCAGGCGTTCCTGAGCCAGTTAAAAGTGCCTTATTAGAAGGCGGTAAATGGTGGAATGATGCATTTAGTGCTGCTGGTTACAAAAACGCATTTGTAATAAAAGTACTGCCGAGTAATGCAGACCCTATGGATATCCGTTATAACGTAATTCAGTGGGTGCACCGTGCTACACGTGGTTGGTCATACGGAAGCTCTGTAATAGACCCTCGCACAGGTGAAATATTAAAAGGCCATGTTACGCTTGGTTCACTGCGTGTGCGCCAAGATATATTAATAGCCGAAGCACTTGCAGCTCCCTATTTAAAAGGGGACGAGGTAGCTAAAAACCTACAAGCAATGGCGCTTGATAGGATCCGTCAGTTAAGTGCCCACGAAATTGGTCATACACTGGGCATTGCGCATAATTTTGCGGCTTCGGTGGGTGATAGAGCCTCGGTTATGGATTACCCACACCCACTTCTTAGCTTTAACGAGCAAGGTGAACTTGACGTAACTCGAGGCTATGCAAGTGGTATGGGTGTATGGGATACCCAAGTTATTAAATATGGTTACAGCGACTTTACTAATCAGGACGAAAGCGCTGAACTTGCTGCAATAATAAAAGAGAACAAAGCCAAGGGGCTTGAGTTTATATCTGACAGTGACGCACGCGCTAAGGGCGGTGCACACCCTACAGCACACTTATGGGATAACGGTACTAAACCAGCGCAAGAGCTACTTAGAGTGCTTAATGTACGTAAAAAAGCGCTTTCGCAATTTGGCATTAACAACATTAAAACGGGCGATGCTCTTTCGCAGTTAGAAGAAAAACTTGTGCCGCTCTATTTATTTCATCGCTATCAAGTAGAGGCTGCAGTTAAACTTATAGCGGGGGTTAATTACGAGTACGAAACACGCGACAATTCACCTGTTAAGGGCGCACAAGTGGTTGCAAAAGCGCAGCAGCAAGAAGCGGTAAATGCTATTTTATCCACATTAAAACCCGCTAATTTAATTTTGCCCGAGTCAGTGTTAGCGCTTATTCCGCCAAAGGCCTATGGGGAGTCTAAATCGCGCGAAAGCATAACTGGACGCACAGGTTTAACACTTGATGCAATGGCTTTACCAGAAGTCGCTGCACAGCATAGCTTATCTTTATTATTAAACCCACAGCGTTTAAATCGTTTAGCTCAACAACAAGTGCGTAATTACAATTTCTATAGCTTAGATGAGTTGCTTGAGCAGCTTTACAGTCACGTGTTTAATGTGTCTTCACCTAATACGATGAAAGGTAAAGTCACTCAACGTGTACAGTTTTTAACTGCAAAAAATATAGCCGATTTAGTGGCAAGCGATAAAGTAAGCCCAGAAGTGCAAGCGCAGTTACGTTACTACTTAGTTAAGTTGAGTGATGAGTACAATCAAAACTCAATGCTGAGTAACACCAGTGTCGGCGAAAGCGCGTTTAAGCAGTATTTAGCAGAGCAAATTAAACAGTTTTTAAAAGCTGGTAAGTGGCCTGAAAACTTTACTAATTTACCAATACCACCAGGCTCACCAATTTAACTTTACGTTTTAACTAATAGTGGCTACTTAACCTAGAGTTAGGTTGCTAAATAAGTAGCCACGTTGCTGTGCCTAAAAAGGCAAAAATACCAACAATATCAGTCACAGTTGTTAGTACAACACTGCCGGCAAGTGCAGGGTCTATATTCATTTTTTTCAATAAAATAGGAATACATGCGCCAGCAACGCCCGCTACTACAAGGTTCATAAACATAGCAAATGCGAGCACGCCGCCAAGCATAAAATCCCACTGCCAAAGTGCAATTACACCAGCAATAAGTAATGACCAAATAATCCCGTTTAATGCGCCTATGGCCAATTCTTTAGCCATTAAAAAACGTTGGTTAGTTTGATTAATGTGCCCCACAGCTATACCGCGAATAACCAGTGTTAAGGACTGACTACCTGCTACACCACCCATTGAGGGCACTATGCCATTGAGTACAGCTAAAATAGGGAGAATGTCTAAGGTACTTTCAAAAAAGCTGGCCACAAAGGCAGCAGCCAGGGCGGTAAGTAAGTTAACGCCAAGCCATACTGAGCGTTTTTTTGAACTTTTTAAAACAGGTGCAAAGGTATCTTCTTCATCATCAAGACCCGCTAAGCTTAATAAGCTATGCTCAGCATCTTCACGAATAACATCAACAATATCATCAATAGTGACACGTCCAAGCAAGTGTGCGTTATCATCGACTACCGGTGCAGATATCCAGTTGTGGCGTTCAAATAATTGAGCGACCTCACTTTCATCCATCGAGATAGGGATAGACTCACAGTCTTCATCCATTAAATCTTGAACAATTTTTTCAGGCGGATTAGTTAAAAGCGTACTAAGTGATAACGCACCTAAAAAGCAGTTGTGCTTATCAACAACGTATAAATCATCGGTGCCTTCTGGTAGCTCGCCTCGCAGCCTGATATAGCGCAGTACAACATCAAGTGTAACGTCTGGGCGAATGGTCACCGTATCGGTGTTCATTAGCGCGCCTGCAGAGCGTTCTTGGTATGATAAAGCCTGTGTCGCACGTTCACGGTCTTGCGTGTCCATCGCGCTAACTACATCTTTATACACGGTGTCAGGTAGGCTACGTAGTACTTCACCTAAATCATCGTGGCCCATATCCTCAGTGGCGGCGGCAATATGCTCAGGTTCCATTTGGGCAATGATGCCTAAACGTACATCTTCAGAGAGCTCTTCTAGCACGTCCCCTTGTACATCTGGGTCAACCAGCTGCCAAAGCATGCGTCTAATTTTATGCGGAGAGGATTCAAGTAAAAGGGCAGTATCACACGGGGCCGTTTTTGCTAGCATGCGTCTTACTTGAACAAATTGCCCACTATTAAGTGATTTAGTCACCTGTTTTAGTTGTTGCAGTGGGTAGTCTTGTTCAAACGCTTCTGGCATTGGCATCCTAATTTTTTATATACGAGGGGAGGCGATTAACCGCATTGTGATTAATCTAATTAAACACTATTCATTTACCAAGCTACACAAATCAGGGTATAAAGCAAAAATGTATGAGTAAGCTTGGTAATTAAACGTTTATTCTTGTTCGTTAAATCGCTGTGCGATTAATTGTCCGACCGCATGCAAAGCCTTTTCTGAGTCTGGGCCTTCACATACAACTTTAACTTCTTTGCCTTTACTACTTTCGAGTAGCATTAAGGCTAATACGCTATCACCAGCGGCTTCTTTATCATCTTGATGTAAGGTAATTTTAGCATCAAATTGCACAGCTAATTGCGCAAGGACCGTTGCCGCTCTGGCGTGTAAGCCTAATTTATTTTTTATTAAAAACGTGTCTTCACAACGCATAAATTACTATACCTAAACTGAACAGGTTATTATTTTAAGGTTACTTTTCTTGCTCACGGTGCCTAATTTTTACATTTGGATGTGTCATTGCAAAGCTCTCACCTATAGTTTGGGCTAAATAAACCGAGCGGTGTTGTCCACCCGTACAACCTATTGCAATAGTCAGGTAGCTGCGGTTATTGCGCTCTAAGTGTGGTAACCAAGTTTGTACAAATGTTTGAATTTGCCAAGTAAATTTTTGCACTATGCTGTGGTTTGCCAAAAAGTCTTTTACTGGTTGATCAAGACCTGTAAGCGGTTTTAATTCAGGCTCCCAGTGCGGGTTTGGTAAAAAGCGAGCATCAAACACATAATCAGCCTCTTTAGGTATGCCGTGTTTAAAGCCAAACGATTCAAACGTTACAATAAGTTGTTTATCTTTTTTACCGAGTATTTTTTCGCGAATTGACTCAGCTAATTGGTGGACACTTAAATCAGTCGTATCAAGCATAAAGTCTGCGCGAGTTACGAGTACATCAAGCAGTTCTTTTTCTTTTTTTATTGCTAAATCAAGCGGTAATGAATCGATGGATAAAGGGTGTAATCTGCGTGTTTCTGAAAAGCGTTTGATCAGTGTTTGATCATCACTATCTAAATAAAACAGAGTGGGTTTAGCAAAGTCCGGTAGGTACTCGAGAATATCGTTAAACTCGTCTTGTTCTTTGGGGATATTACGAACATCGATACTAACAGCTATTTTGTCATAGTTATCTGAAACACTACGTACTAAAGAGGGCAGCAGGTTGACCGGGATATTATCTACGCAATAATAGCCTAAATCTTCAACCACACGTAAAGCAACCGATTTACCTGAACCGGAACGGCCGCTTATGATTATTAACTCCATTTATAGCCCTTAGTATTTACTACGATTGATCAACAATTACTTGATACAGTTCTGCATCGGTTTTAGCGTTTCGCAGCTGTTTGCAAAATTCTTTATTGCTCAGTTTATCAGCTATGGTTGCTAGAGTCTTTAGGTGCTGCTGGTTATCGCCATCTGGTACGATGAGTGCAACAAAAATATCAACAGGACAGTTATCAATAGCATCAAAGTTTACAGGCTTGTCACTAACGAGTACTAACGCAAGCGGTTCTTCTACGCCACCCATTCTGCCATGCGGAATTGCGATACCGCGGCCAATACCCGTACTACCTAGTTTTTCTCTGCTAGCTAGCGCATTAAGAATATCCTGTTGCGGTAAGTAAGGGAGCTTTTCATGAGCCAGCTCACTGATAAATTCTAAAATTCTTTTTTTACTACTAAAAAGGACCGCAGCTTTGCTGCAGTCCTGGCATACTAATGTACTTAATTTCATAATATTAGTGTCTAGCAAGCTTCTCTTTATGTTTTATGACTTGACGATCGAGCTTGTCAATCAACGAGTCTATAGCAGCATACATATCTTGGTGCTCTGTTGAGGCAAATAAATCTGCGCCGCTTACATGAATAGTCGCTTCTGCTTTTTGGTTGAGTTTTTCTACATCGAGAATGACATGCACATTGCTAATATGATCTGAGTGCCTTTCTAGCTTTGCAAATTTATTATTTACATAGTCTCTAAGTGAATCAGTTACTTCTACGTGACGACCAGTTAGGTTTAGTTGCATAAGCATTTCCTCTTTGTTTTTTACGTCTTATATCAAACTCTTTCTCTGATTTGACGGTGGAATAGCTAGCGATTCACGGTATTTTGCTATTGTGCGTCTAGCTACTTTAATTCCTTGCTCTGCCAATATATCCGCAATTTTACTATCACTCAATGGTTTGGCTGAGTTTTCCGCGGCAATTAGCTTTTTAATTAAGGCACGTATTGCGGTTGACGAACATTCGCCGCCGTTTTCAGTGCTTACGTGGCTTGAGAAAAAATATTTAAGCTCAAAAATACCACGTGGCGTATGCATATATTTTTGCGTAGTAACACGCGAAATTGTTGATTCGTGCATTTCTACCATTTCAGCAACATCGTTTAAAACCATTGGTTTCATGGCTTCGGGGCCATGTTCAAAAAACGCTTGTTGCTGTTTTACAATACAGTTTGTTACTTTTAGCAGCGTGTCGTTTCTGCTTTCAAGACTTTTTATAAACCATTTAGCTTCTTGCAGATGAGAGCGAATAAACTGGCTATCTCCACTAGATTTTACGGTACGTGACATGGCCGCATACTGACTATTTACGCGTATTTTTGGCATGCTATCTGGGTTTAGCTCTACCACCCAACGGCCCTTAATTTTTTTAACTGATACATCCGGTATGACATACTCAGACTCTTCCCTTACTATTGTATCTGCAGGTTTTGGGTTGAGGGTATGTATAAGAGTCATGACCTCTTTAAGCTCGTCTTCTTTAAGCTTAGTCTTTTTCATTAATGTACGATAGTCGCGTGCCGCTAATAGATCAATGTGATCGGTTAAGATCATTTTAGTTTGTTCTATAAAAGGGGTGTCTTTATCAAACTGATTAAGCTGAATACACAAGCACTCCTGTAAGCTTCGCGCGGCTATACCTACAGGGTCGAATAATTGAATACGTTTTAAAACGGCTTCTATTTCATCCAGTTCAACCTCAACGTCGTCATCGTTTTCTTGGTTAAAGCTTTCTAAAATTTCTTCACAACTTAGCGTTAAAATACCCGAGTCATCTACAGCTTCTACAATGGCTATAGCAATAGCTTCATCAGTGGGGCTAAAAGGAGTAAGCTGAAGTTGCCACATTAAGTACTCATGTAGCGTTTCAGTAGAGGCGCCCTGATAAATAGACTCATCTTCTGGCATTGGGCCTGAAGATGCCGCAGGGGCTGCACTCATGTACTCATCCCAAGTTACATCCATCGCCATATCATCGCTAACGGTGTCTTTATTTAAAGCTTCACCACTGTCTTGCTCGTATTCACTGGTTGTATCATCAGCCGATGCGCTTACGGTTACATCATCCGTATCTGCTTTTTGTTCATTTTTTCCAGCCGACTCTTCCGTGTAATCTTGCTCTTCTACTTCTAATAGCGGGTTGCTATCCAGTGCTTCTTGTATTTCTTGCTGGAGATCCAATGTACTGAGCTGCAGCAAGCGAATCGCTTGTTGCAATTGTGGAGTCATTGTAAGTTGCTGGCCCATGCGCAGCTGTAATGATTGCCTCATGTATCTCTAACAATCCTTTTATGTTGTTATAATTAATATTAGCAGATGCTTGTAGGTGTGGCTTAAATGTTACAGCCTAAATTGCTCGCCTAAATAAACATCGCGTACAGTTTTGTCATTTAATACGTGTTCTGGGGTGCCAGATGCAATTAGCTCCCCATGAGAAACAATGTAGGCTTTTTCACAAACATCAAGGGTTTCTCTTACATTGTGATCGGTAATTAATACGCCAATGCCACGATTTTTAAGATGTTCTATTATTTTCTTTATATCTAACACTGAAATCGGGTCAACACCAGCAAAAGGCTCATCCAACAAAATAAATTTAGGGTTCGCTGCGAGTGCTCTGGCTATCTCTACACGGCGGCGTTCACCACCAGAAAGCGCCATACCTTGGCTATCACGTATATGTTGAATGCTAAATTCATCAAGTAAGTTGTTAAGCGTTTCTTCTCGCGCGGCTTTATTTAGCTCTTTGCGCGTTTCTAAAATAGCCATTAAATTTTGATAAACTGTTAGCTTTCTAAATATAGATGACTCTTGCGGCAAATAGCCAATGCCTAAGCGAGCACGACTGTGCATAGGTAATAACGTGATGTCGTTATCATCAATAGATATTTTACCTTTGTCGCTAGGTACTAACCCTACAATCATGTAAAAGGTGGTGGTTTTACCTGCGCCATTAGGGCCTAATAAGCCCACTATGCTGCCGGCTTCTACCTCAAGGCCTACATTTTTTACAACTTGGCGGCCTTTATAGCTTTTTGCTAATAGTTCTGCTTTTAAGGTGCTCATGGTTGACCTTCGTTACCTGTTTTTTCTTTAATATTTGCTTCAACAGGCACTAAAATTGTGTGGACACGATCCGTTGAGTTTTCGTCTTTTTCTGCGCTAATAAGCTGCTGCTGCATATCGTAGGTAATACTTTTAGCATTAATTTTTTGACCGGCTTGCGCGACTTCGGCATCCCCAACAAGTGTTAAAAAGCGCTTTGCTACGTCGTAACGTACTTCGTTTGCACTGGCACTCATTACGGTACCATCGTCTTGTTTTTCTTCGAAGTAGGCAGGGCTGCCAGTGGCAATAAGCAGTTGTTTGTTATCCCCTAGGTCTTCACGTTTATGTACTTCGAGTCGGTCGGCTGTAATTTTGCGGTTCCCATGCACAATTTCGACGTTTTTTTCAAAAATACCTACGTTTTCTTTAAGTTGACCTTCTTGACGGTCTGCACTAATAGAAATTTGGTTTGCTGGCGGTTGAGCAGCAGGCTCAGCAGCAGAAGCGCTAAATGCCAGCATCAGCGATGGGATAATAAGTATTTTAGTGAGTTTATTGGTCATAATATATTGTTCGCGTATGGTTAATTAGTTTTATTACTTCGGTTTTTAAATCGGCTTCAAGGCCTTTACCGACAATCTTTAAATTTGGCCCAGTGACAACCACTGGCTGCTCAGAGCGCATTGTTAGCGCTTTAATGTCGACTTCGATGTTGTCGGCATTGATGTTATCTATCATGGCGTTATCAACTAAATTTTTGGCAACCACGTTGCCTTCTAAAATAAGTTGTTTATCTTCGTAAAGCGTTGCTTCGTCAGCGTTTATTCGCCATGTTTGTGTTTCGTTATATAAAGTAAAAATAGGCTTTTCAAAAAATGTAAAACCAAGTTGTTGGTACAGCTCCATTTTAGCCGCGGTAACTTTATGGCTTATTTTACCTTGCTCGTCATAGGTTGTTTGCTTAAGCTCTATAGCGGTGTAATCAGGCTTTGCAATGACTTCTGGTTCTTGCTCTGGTGCTACATTGCTTTGCGTAAAATAAGGGTACCAAAGCCAAACCATACAGCCGATGAATAACACACTGAGTATAACGCGTGCTGCATTCATGAACTGGTACCTTGTGTAGTAAGTGCTATACCGTTTTCGAGCATGAGTAAATCTGTGAGCTCTCTCACTGCACCAAAGCCACCAGGCATTTGTGTAGTGTAATGCGATAAGCGTTTAATTAGCGGGTGCGCATCGTTTACTGCGACGGCAAAACCAACGCGCTCCATGACGGGCATGTCAGGTCCATCATCGCCAATATAGGCTATTTGTTCATCAGTTAACTTTAAAGTGTTTTTGAGTTCTTGATAAGCAATAAGTTTGTCTTCTTGGCCTTGATAAATATGCTGTACGGTTAAGCTGCTCATGCGAGCTTGCACTATTTTTGAATGACGCCCCGTAATAACCGCAACTTCAAAACCGCTATTGATCAGTGCCTTAATGCCAAAACCATCTTTTGTATTAAATGCTTTTAACTCTTCGCCTTGGTTACCGAGGTAAATTCGGCCATCAGAAAATACACCATCAATATCGCATATGAGTAGTTTTACTTTTTTGGCGCGTGCTCTGGCATCATCGCTTAGCGGTTGATAGAGATCTTCAAATTGCATTTATAATACTCCTGCTTTTAAGAGGTCTTGCATATTTAAGGCGCCCACAGGCTGGTTTTGCTCATTAACTATGATTAAACCATTAATCCGCTTATTTTCCATTATATTTAGTGCTTCTGCTGCAAGCATATCGGCCGTGGCGGTGGTGCATGACTTAGTCATAACTTGGTTAATAGCGGTGTTATGTATATCAACTTTTTGCTCTAAAATACGACGTAAGTCGCCGTCGGTAAAAAGGCCAGCAAGCTGTTGATTGTTATCTACAATAGCAGTCATGCCTAGCCCTTTGGCAGACATTTCTATTAACGCGTCTTTAATTGTTTGCGTTACACCTATAATAGGGGTGTTTGTGCCGCTGTGCATTACATCTTTTAAAGTGAGCAACAATCGCTTACCTAAGCTGCCGCCAGGGTGAGAGAGTGCAAAGTCATCGGCGGTAAAACCGCGTGCTTCTAAAAGCGCAACCGCCATTGCATCACCCATTGCTAAAGTGGCTGTGGTGCTTGCTGTTGGCGCTAAACCTAACAAACATGCTTCTTGTTCTACCTTTATGCATACGTGCACATCGGCAAGTGTTGCCATAGTAGAAAGCGGGTTGCCCGTCATCGATATTATTTTTGCACCGAGGCGTTTTAGCACCGGAATAATATTTAGTACTTCACTGGTTTCGCCCGAGTTTGATATAAGCATAACCACATCATTTTTGGTTATCATGCCTAAATCACCATGACTTGCTTCGCCTGGGTGAACAAAAAAAGCAGGGCTGCCTGTACTGGCAAGGGTAGCAGCAATTTTATTACCAATATGGCCTGATTTACCCATACCAATAACAATAATGCGGCCTTGGCAATCAAACATGGCCTGACACGCATTATTAAAGTTTTCATCAACGTATTGTTTAATATCCGCAAGCGCTTGGCGTTCTATGTTTAATACGCGTAAACCTTGCTCTATAAAGTTTAGTTGTGCCATTGTTACCCTACTTGACTAAAAATATAACCTTGGTACGCCAAAAATGCGATGAGTAATAGGCCACCTTCTACTCTATTGATACGCTGAGAACCTCTAAAGTTCAATGACATAATAATAAGCGCAAGCGTTGCACCCAACATAATAAGTATGTCGCGGTTTGCAAGTGATGGGTCGACCACTGATGGGTTAATAATACCTGCAAGCGGCAATACCGCTAGAATATTAAATATATTTGAGCCAACAATATTACCTAGCGCTAAATCGTCTTCGTTTTTAAGAACGCCTGCAACAGAAGCCGCAAGTTCAGGCAAGCTTGTGCCAATGGCAATAATAGTTAAACCAATAACTAAATCGCTTAAACCAAAGTATTTTGCTATATCGACAGCTGAACCAACTAAAAAATGGGAGCTTACAGGCAATAAAACCATACCGACAATAAGCCAAAATATTGCTTTTTTAGTGGGAACATCATTAGGGACTTCATCGCATGCTTCTGAAACAAATGGATCATCTTGGTTTTTAGCTCGTAGGGATACAATAATTAAACCACCAATAAATACAATAAAAGCGACTAATAAGGCGATACCTTCGGTGAGTGAAAAGTAGTTATCTGAAAACACATACCACGTAGCCAATGATGCCAACATTACGAGCGGCATTTCGCGTTTTAACGTACTTGAGGAAACACTCAGCGGGCGCAGCAGTGCGGTTATCCCTAACACAAGTAATATATTTGTTATATTTGAGCCCACCGCGTTACCTACCGCTGTGTCGGTTTTATTGGCCAGAGCAGCCGATGCAGACACCATCATTTCAGGGGCCGAAGAACCCATAGCAACAACCGTTAAGCCAACTATTAAAGTGGGCACTCCAAAGTTTTTAGCAAGCGCAGCCGCACCGTATACAAATCGGTCGGCGCTCCATACAAGTGCAGCAAAACCAAGAATTAAAATAACAAACGAGGTAACCATTATGTTAAGCCAGATGTTCAAAATACAGATGGCGCGAATAGTAACAAAAGCCAACATGAAAGTATAAGCAAAAGAGTGGGGTCTACTATAGCAGTGTGCGAATTTTATGCGCTTAAGCAAAGGTTAAGGCAATTTACTTCAGCCTTACAGCGCTTTTTGTAGGCGTATTACAAAATCTTACGAATTGTTTTTTCCATCTTGGTTAAAAAACCCTTAAAATAGGAGCACGAGTGAACATTGTTACGGAGAGCGACTTGTCGCAATCAATAGTAGAAGTCAAGGATGTTAGCTTTTCGCGAGGCGATAGAACCATATATAAAAATATGAGTTTTAGTGTTCCTAAAGGTAAGATAACAGCGATTATGGGGCCAAGCGGAATTGGCAAAACCACAATGCTACGCTTAATTGGTGGGCAGCTTAAGCCTGACGCCGGCGATATTTTATTCGAAGGTGGCAGTATTCCTAAAATGTCGCGCAAAGAGTTATATGCGGCACGAACCAAAATGAGCATGCTGTTTCAAAGCGGTGCGTTATTTACTGATATGTCGGTATTTGACAACATTGCATTTCCTCTGCGAGAGCATACCAAGTTAAGTGAAGCGTTAATAAAACTAGTCGTATTAATGAAACTGCAAGCAGTGGGTTTACGCGGCGCTAAAGATTTAATGCCTTCTGAGCTTTCTGGTGGTATGGCCAGACGAGCAGCACTTGCACGTGCTATTGCGCTGGACCCAGAGCTCATTATGTATGATGAGCCTTTTGCCGGCCAAGACCCAATATCTATGGGCGTATTGGTAAAGCTTATTAAGTCATTAAATGAAGTGCTAGGTTTATCATCCCTTATTGTAACCCACGATGTGACGGAGGTAATGAGTATTGCCGATCACGTTATTATTATTGCCGACCAAGGCGTAATAGGGGCAGGGACACCGGATGAAATGAGAAACCATGAATCTCCATTAGTACAGCAGTTTTTAAAAGGGTTATCGGATGGGCCTGTGCCATTTCATTACCCAGCACAAACGTATGCTGATGAGCTGTTAGGAGAAAACACTTAATGTTGGATTTATTTCAAAAGTTAGGTCATAAAACGCTAGGGCGTTTTGCAGCATTAGGGCGCTCTGCCACCATGCTTTTTAATGCACTGTGGAATATACCTAACTTTAAAAAAGGCACACCGCTGTTAGTACGACAACTTTATATGGTTGGTTCGCAATCATTATTAATTATTATGGTGTCGGGTTTGTTTATTGGTATGGTGCTTGCGCTGCAAGGGTATACCGTACTAGTAGGCTATGGTGCCGAAGACAGCTTAGGCCCATTAGTTGCGCTTAGTTTGTTACGTGAATTAGGTCCTGTGGTAACCGCGCTATTATTTGCGGGGCGCGCCGGCAGTGCACTAACCGCAGAAATTGGTTTAATGAAAGCCACCGAACAACTCTCTTCACTAGAAATGATGGCCATTGACCCTCTTAAGCGCATTATTGCTCCGCGTTTTTGGGCTGGTTTTATTAGTATGCCATTGCTTGCACTTATTTTTTCTGCGGTTGCCATTATCGGTGCTCATTTAGTTGGGGTTGATTGGTTAGGCGTAGATACCGGCAGCTTTTGGTCGATAATGCAGTCGCAAGTATCGTTTCAAGAAGATGTATTAAACGGCATGATCAAAAGTTTTGTATTTGCCATGGTAGTGACCTGGATTGCGCTTTATAAGGGCTACGATTGTATTCCAACCTCAGAAGGGATCAGTAAAGCAACAACAGAAACAGTTGTTCACTCATCACTGGCAGTATTAGGGTTTGACTTTATTTTGACAGCGGTAATGTTTACCAGCTAATAGGGTATAGATAATGAATTCACGGAAATTAGAGATTTTAGTTGGCTTTTTTGTCGCATTAGGCATTTTAGCGTTTGCAATGTTAGCACTTAAAGTGGCTAATTCGGGTATTAGCGGGTCGGGCGAAACCTACACGCTAAATGCAAAGTTTGAAAATATTGGCTCACTTAAAGCACGCGCGCCGGTAAAAGTAGGCGGCGTAGTAATTGGGCGTGTTGAATCTATTTATGTCCATCCGCAGGAGTTTTTGCCTGTGGTCAATATGACTATTGATGCACAGTATTTATGTCGTTTTTCAGACACGAGCTCAATCTCAATTTTAACATCGGGAATTTTAGGGGAGCAGTACTTAGGTATTCACCCTGTTATTTCTCCTAACGCAGCAGAGCAACGCTGTTTAGGTGAAACAGTGACCGAAAACGCGCAAGATCAAGCAATCGATGAGTTATTTGGCGTAGAAAGCAAAGCGCTAGGTGATGGTGATTCAATCACAGATACGAAGTCTGCACTTGTTTTAGAAGAGTTAATTGGGCAGTTTTTATTCAACCAAGGTAGTGAGTAATTATTATGTTGAAACAGTTTTTAGCCGTTATTGCACTTGGTGCAACCCTTGCTGTGCAAAGTGTTAGCGCAGCCGAAGTAAAATTGACAGATCCTAATAAAATGGTACGCCAAGTATCAGAGCATACTTTTGAGCGGATTAAAAAAGATCAACCGCTTATCGTTAAAGATAAAGAACACCTTCGTGTTATTGTAGAAGAAGAGTTAATGCCTTACATAGACTACAAATATGCAGCATTACGCGTATTAGGTAGTGAAGTGTCTAAAGTACGTGCGATTAAAGATGAAGCGCAAAAAGCCAAAGCGATAAAAGACATCCAAGAATTTATTGGTGCGTTTAGAAGTTATTTAGTCGCAACTTACGCTGGGGTATTTACTCAATATACAGACCAACATGTTGAGTTTGGTGCAGCACAACCATTTAAAGGAAAAGATGTGGTTGTAGTAAAAACTAAAATCATTGAAGATGGTAAACCTGACATAAAAATTGATTTTAAAGTGCGTGAAGATCGCAGTGGCGAGTGGCGTGCATACGATATGATTGCAGAAGGAATTAGCTTACTTGATGCAAAACAAAGTGAGCTACAAGGTATTTTGCGCCAGCAGGGTATTGCGCATGTAAGCAAATTACTAGAGCAAAAGAGTCAGCTACCTGTGCAATTTAGAGGCAACAACAGCAATGACTAAATTGGCAATTAGCCAAGTTGATGAGCAGCATTATAGGGTAAGTGGTGAACTTACCCGCAGCTCAATTGGCAATGAACCGCTTCTGAACGTCCAGTCATTAAGTAAGCATAAAACCATCTATTTTGACCTTTGTGATGTCATGAGGGTTGACACAGCGGGCTTAGCTTGGTTAATTCACTCTTTTGCTGAATTTAAGCAACAGGGCACACGCCTTGAATTGCAAAACCCACCTGAGCAATTGCAAAATTTAATGCAATTAGGTCAGGTAACAACTTTATTTGAGTGAGAGTTATGGAAACTAGCCAAGTCGAAACGTTATTACGCGATGAACTTCAATTATCTGAAGTAAAAGTAAAAGCCAATGGTAGCCATTATGAAGTAATTGCGGTAGGTGAGTGCTTTGACGGTTTAAGCCGCGTTAAAAAGCAACAGCTAGTTTATGGCCCATTAATGAATACTATTTCAGACGGTACAATTCACGCTGTATCAATTCGTGCATTTACGCCAACTGAGTGGAAGCGTGAACAAAAATTTATTTTACCTCAATAGTTAAGGCCTCTTAATGGATCAGTTTGTAATTCAAGGTGGCACTTCACTTGCTGGTGAAGTAACTATTTCTGGCGCTAAAAATGCCGCATTACCAATTTTGTTCGCTGCATTGCTTGGCGACGGTAAGAGTACATTTACGAATGTACCTCGCCTTCGCGATATTGTAACCACCGAAGCGCTTTTAAGCACCTTAGGCGCGACCGTAAATTGGCAAGGCGATACACTCTACATTGACGGTGCAACCGTTAACAAAACGCTTGCTCCTTATGATTTAGTTAAGCAGATGCGCGCTTCTGTTTTAGCCCTAGGGCCTTTAGTAGCACGTTTCGGTGAGGCGCAGGTATCGCTACCTGGTGGGTGTGCAATAGGCGCCCGCCCAGTTGATATACATATTCAAGGTTTAGAGCGCATGGGCGCGCAAATAAACGTTGAAAACGGTTATATCAATGCAAAAGTAGAAGGTCGTCTTAAAGGCGCTGAAATTTTTATGGAAATGGTGAGTGTTGGCGCAACCGAAAACTTACTAATGGCCGCAGCACTTGCCGATGGTAAAACGGTACTTGAAAACGCAGCACGCGAGCCCGAAATTATTGACCTTGCCAATTGCCTAATTGCAATGGGTGCAAAAATTACTGGTGCAGGTACAAGCCGTATAGAAATTGATGGCGTAGAGCGTTTAGGCGGCTGTGAGCACAGTATTTTACCTGACCGCATTGAAACGGGCACTTTTTTAGTTGCAGCAGCAATGGCTGCAGGCGAAGTACTTTGTAAAAAAACAGATTATCATTCACTTGAGCCTGTTATTGAAAAATTACGTGCCGCGAATGCATTAGTTGAAGTAAACGATGACAGCATTTATTTAGATATGCGTAATCGTGAGCTTAAAGCCGTTAATATTAAAACCATGCCTCACCCTGGTTTTCCAACCGACATGCAAGCGCAGTTTACCGCGTTAAATGTAGTGGCTAATGGCAGTGCAACAATTACCGAAACCATTTTTGAAAACCGTTTTATGCATGTACCTGAGTTACAACGCATGGGCGCTAATATTCGTTTAGAAGGGCACACGGCTATTTGTGGTGAAACGCAAAGTTTAAGTGGTGCTCAGGTAATGGCAACTGATTTACGTGCCTCTGCAAGCTTAATTTTAACCGGTATAGTGGCGCAAGGTGAAACGGTAGTCGATCGTATTTACCACGTAGACCGAGGCTATCAACGCATTGAAGATAAACTCAGTGGCTTAGGCGCTAATATTAAGCGCAGAAGTAGCTAATACCCATTCGCAATAATATTTATTTGCTTTGAGGTGAGGGCAAACTTGCTCGCTAAATTAAGCACACTGGGTTAAAGACAGTTTACTTTAGACATAAAAAAGGTCGGATACGCGTATTGCTATCCGACCTTTTTATTGTCACTTTGGTTAGAGTTTAGTCTCGAGTTCTGCAACTCTAACCATTATTTTTTTTATTTTACCGTTTCGATACAGCTCAAATTCTATTTCTTTACCGGGCTGTGTATTGCCTATTTTTTCGAGTACTTTTTGCGGGTTGGCAACGCTTAATCCTGCAATTTTAATAACAATATCTTGCTCTTCAATGCCAGCTTGCCATGCAGGGCCTAATGGGTCTAAATTGGTGATTCGCATGCCTGCAACCGGTGTTAGACTGTCGTTTACTTCTTTGCCTGTGCTATCAACAGCCGTGCCTTCAAACCCTAAATAACCACGTACTACACGGCCATGGCGTATCAGCTTTGCCATTACTTCTTTAGCCAGCGAATAGGGAACAGCAAAAAATATTCCTTGGATATTTAGGTTTTCACGGGTTTTAAACTGCGCAGACGTAATTCCCACTAAATCACCATTAGAATTAACTAAGGCGCCACCAGAGTTACCTACATTTATAGCGGCATCCATTTGTAATAGGTTGTTGTAAGGGCTATCGGTAATTTTTTGTTTACCGGTGGCGCTGATTATACCTTGGGTGATGGTTTGCCCTAAATTGAGTGGGTTACCTATGGCTAGTACTACATCGCCTACACTTGTGGTGTAATTGTCGTTTACCGGAATAACGGGCAGGTGATCGGCGTTAATTTTTAATAAGGCTAAGTCGGTAATAGTGTCAAAGCCAATTAACTGCACATCAAAAAAGCGTCGGCCATCGGTTAATATAACCAAAATTTGATCTGCATTATTTATGACGTGGTAGTTAGTTAAAATGTAACCATCTTGGGTCATAATAACCCCAGAGCCCAGCTCTTGAACGGTGTTTTGTTGCTTATACCTAGGCTCTTTAGAAATACTTTCCGAAAAAATGGTTACCACCGACGGTGCAGCACGTTTAACCGCGTCAGAAAAACTAAGATGATTTGAGCTCATAGCACTGGGCAAGGGAACATTAGGGAGTAAAGAGGCGCGCATATTAGGGCTGAAAAAAACCACTAAAAAAGCGATACCTAAACCGACAAACAAGGGGGGAAGTACAAATTTTAGTAATTTCAGCACGAGATTCTTATTGTTAGTGAGCAATTCTTTATGATGGCATAAAAAAAATAACAGCGGCAAGTGCTGCTGTTATTTTTATTGCTTATTTATAGTGTGTTACTTATTGAATAAGTACAAAGATAGACTCTCTGCCACGTTTAACGCCAAGTACAATATTACCTTGGGTATCTTCGATAATTTTGTTCATTTGACGAATGTTTTCTACACGTTGGCGGTTAACTTGTACAATAATATCACCTTCTTCAAGACCTACGCGTGCCGAAGGAGAGCGCGGATCTACTGTGGCTACTTCAATACCTTTAGTGCCATTTTTTTGCACGTTTTCAAGCGTTGCACCTTGGAATGCAGGATGCAGTTCATCGCCTGCAGCTGTTACACCCGATGCGCCATCAAGGGTCACCTTAATAGTTTTTACTTTGCCATCGCGGTAAATACCTAATTTAACTTCACGGCCTTCACCTAAAGTCGCTATTTTGCTACGCAGCTCATGGAAGCCACTAATATCGCTACCATTAATACTAATAATAACATCGCCAGCTTTAATACCTGCTTTACTTGCTGCGGTATCATCCATTACTTGCATAACATAAGCCCCTTGTTTAACGTCAAGTTGCTGTGCTTTTGCAAGGCCTGCATCAAGTGGGCGGCCAGAAATACCCAGTGAGCCACGGCGAACTTCGCCATGTTCAATAATTTGGTCGACTAGGTTTTTCATCATATTTGATGGAATAGCAAAGCCAATACCTACATTTCCTCCCGAGGCACCTAAAATAGCAGTATTAATACCAATGAGTTCACCATTTAAATTAACTAAAGCGCCTCCTGAGTTACCTTGGTTAATAGCCGCATCGGTTTGAATAAAGTCTTCATAGCCTTCAATATTTAAACCACTACGCCCTAATGCACTTACAATACCTGAGGTTACGGTATGGCTTAAACCAAATGGATTACCAATGGCCACTGCAAAGTCGCCGACACGCAATTTATCTGAATTAGCGAGTTTAACTGCGGTTAAATCATCTGCATCTATTTGTAATAATGCAATATCAGACTCTTTATCTGTACCTATTTTAGTCGCTTCAAATTCACGGCCATCTTCTAGCGTCACCACCATTTTTTCGGCATCTTGAATTACGTGATTATTTGTTACGACATAACCTTCATCGGCATCAATAATAACCCCTGAGCCTAACCCACTAAATTGACGTTTTTGGCTACGTGGTTGAGGGTTACCAAAAAAGTATTCAAGGGGGTCTGCACGACGACGTACTTCTTTTGACCCAGAAACCTGAATGCTCACAACGCCTGGAGTAATTTGCTCAAGCATAGGCGCAAGTGTAGGTAATTGTTGGCCGTTAACAGCAATAGGTAGTTTTG
Source organism: Pseudoalteromonas sp. P1-25 (assembly GCF_001401805.1). Lineage (GTDB taxonomy): Bacteria > Pseudomonadota > Gammaproteobacteria > Enterobacterales > Alteromonadaceae > Pseudoalteromonas. Next base: position 88,590 of record NZ_LKDW01000005.1, on the reverse strand, counting down.
CATAAGAGGCCATAGGGCTTAATAATAAGCTCGTAGATAAGATTGCAGCACTAATAAGTGATAATTTCATTTTCATAGTCAGGGTGTACTCCACATCACAGGAAAAGCAAAAAGGCTGCATAAGCAGCCTCTTCGAATTTAAATATAAAGCTGTTACATTTAAAGACTATGGGGTCAAAAAAAAGTTCCTCAAGATAGCACTAACATTTTAGCGTGCATCGTATATCAAGAGGCTTTTACTGTTTTTGAATCGCTATTTTGTCCTGCAAACAAACCAGACTCGCCCGATACGTAATCGGCAGGTTGTGCCTGTGCAGATGAACGGTCAACTTCGCGTTCTTTTAAAGACGCTTGTAATTGCTCAGTTGTTTCTTTAGAGAAAAACGGCTCACTAGGGGCTTTGTTTTTATCATCAAGTAATAGTTGATTAGTTTCTTCAACATGGTTGAGTAGTTGGTCGTAATTTTCTTTCATTTTATTCACAAGCTTACCCGTGCTTGCTAAATGATCAGCCACATCTTGGCGATACTGCTCAAGCGCGTTTTGTGCTTGCTCTGCTTGTTCTTTTAATTCATCTTGTTTAAATTGTTTTTTAGTAACGAATGCACCAACAAAAAATGCCACTACAGCAGTAATGACAATTAAACCTACCCACGTAACTGTGCCCATAACTTTACCCCTTTGGGAAAAAATATCTAATAATGCCTGATTCAAATATAAATCATCCTGTAGGTAATATACCCCGAGTTAAGATGCGTGTTAATATGCTGAGCAAATTAAACTGTGTTTAAAATGTAATTAGATATGACTCCTTGGCAAACTTACCAGCAAGATCTTAAGCGCGATGACTTTGTACATGACCAAGCACAAGAAAATGCAGTGCGCCATTTACAACGTTTATACGATGACCTGACAAATAAAAAACCGCAGCAGCAAGGTTTTTTTGCAAAGTTGTTTAATAAAAACGAACCTGAGCCAATAAAAGGGCTTTATTTTTGGGGCGGTGTAGGGCGTGGTAAAACCTACCTAGTCGATACCTTTTATGAGGCACTGCCAGGTGAGCGTAAAATGCGCGTGCATTTTCATCGCTTTATGCACCGAGTTCACGATGAACTAAAAAAACTCAATAATAAAAGTAACCCGCTAGAAATTGTTGCCGACATATTTAAAGCCGAAACCGACATTATCTGTTTTGATGAATTTTTTGTGCAAGATATTACCGATGCCATGTTACTCGGCGGCTTAATGCAGGCATTATTTGCACGCAATATCGTATTAGTCGCTACCTCTAATATAGTACCTGATGATTTATATAAAAACGGCCTGCAACGTGCGCGTTTTATTCCGGCCATTGAACTGGTAAAAGCGAACACAGAAATAGTAAACGTAGACTCTGGTATTGATTATCGCTTGCGTACCCTTGAGCAAGCCGAAATATTTCACAGCCCATTAGATGAGCAAGCCGATAAAAACTTATTTGAATATTTTGATAAACTCTCGCCAGAGGCGGGGGAATGTGACCAACCCATAGAAATAGAAGGGCGCTTAATCAACACACGCAAAGTGGCTAAGTGTGTAGTGATGTTTGAATTTAGCGAATTGTGCGAAACCGCACGTAGCCAAGTCGATTACATGGAAATTAGCCGTTTATATAACACCGTTATACTTTCTAATGTAAAACAGCTTGGGCAAAATAATGACGATGCAGCTAGGCGCTTTATAGCCTTAGTGGATGAATTTTACGAGCGCCATGTCACCTTGATTATTTCGGCTGAAAAGCCAATTATTGAGCTATATACGCAGGGCAACCTTAACTTTGAATTTAAACGTTGTATTAGTCGCCTTCAAGAAATGCAGTCATTAGAGTATTTAGCAAAAGAGCATTTATCGTAGCGCCAGTTTATAAGCGCGTAATAACTCTTTTAACCGGCTTTATTGTGTTTTTATATCAATACATAAATTTTTGTAATTTTCTTGTGGAAAAAACAACCGCTCGGTAGCAATGTGTTTTAAGTGCTGGTATACTCCCGCGTCTGCCACGTTGCGTTCTATGTCCTCATATAGTTTAGCCACTTGTGAGCGGCGCTAAAGTCTAAAACTCGAAGGGGTTATAGCATACTTAGAGCGGTAGTTAATAATAACTGCCTGTGGTTTTAATTGAAAAACATTGGATTTTTATAAATGAAAACGTTTGTTGCTAAACCAGAAACAGTAAAACGTGACTGGTACGTAGTTGACGCTGAAGGTAAAACTTTAGGTCGCATCGCTACTGAAATCGCTCATCGCCTACGCGGTAAGCATAAAGCTGAATACACTCCACACGTAGATACTGGTGATTACATCATCGTTATCAACGCTGAGAAAGTTACTGTAACTGGTAACAAATTCAAAGATAAAGTGTACTACGCTCATACTGGTTTCCCAGGTGGTCTTAAGTCTACTACTTTTGATAAACTTCAAGCTGCAAAGCCTGAAATGATCATCGAAAAAGCTGTTAAAGGCATGTTGCCACGTGGTCCTTTAGGCCGCGCAATGTACCGTAAACTTAAAGTTTACGCAGGTACTGAGCACAACCATGCTGCACAACAGCCTCAGGTTCTAGACATTTAAGGAGCACTATCATGGCAAATCAATACTACGGTACAGGTCGTCGTAAAAGTTCAAGTGCTCGCGTATTCTTACGCCCAGGCACTGGTAACATCGTAATCAACAAGCGCTCTTTAGAAGAGTACTTTGGTCGCGAAACAGCACGCATGGTTGTTCGTCAAGCTCTTGAGCTTGTTGACATGACTGAAAAATTTGACCTTCACATCACCGTTGCCGGTGGTGGTACAACTGGTCAAGCTGGTGCTATCCGTCACGGTATCACTCGTGCACTTATGGAGTTTGACGAGTCATTACGTCCACAACTTCGTAAAGCAGGTTTTGTTACACGTGATGCACGTAAAGTTGAACGTAAGAAAGTGGGTCTTAAGAAAGCGCGTAAGCGTCCACAGTTCTCAAAACGTTAATTTTTACGTTATCAAGAATTCAAAAACCCAGCTTATGCTGGGTTTTTTGTTTTTGGCATTTAAATTTAAGTACTTACCTACCTCCAGCCTCCTTTTTTAAGGCCAGGCGCTGATCATATTTTGTATTTACCGCGTATTTAATGTACGAAAGTTAAAAAACACCCATTTCACTGCAAAAAAGTTAAATAATTATCGCAATTAGTGTAAATCCATCAGTTAATTGGTGGAATTTTTTGCTACAATTGGCTGGCAAGTAGTATGAGCAAGTTCAACATCACCATGTACAGTTTATCTGTTTCCTCTTAGTGGGGTTGATCTTGGTCAGTATATTGTTTTTACAGAAGCGCTATTATAGTCATTCGGCTTTATTCTCGAGCTTACTTTATCAACCTGTTGATCAAGTCGGGTTATTCGAGCGTGAGGCTGTGAATAACCTTGTTTTAATCAAGGGTTTTAATTATGATCGCTTCTATTTTAAAATTTTTGAAAAATTAACCTGCTGTAACTGATGTTCTCAATATAGCAAGTGTTGAGAATCATAGTGGAGATAAGTGGATGAGCAATGCGCCTGTAGACAATGGCCGACGTCGCTTTTTAACCATAGCTACCTCTGTTGTAGGTGGTGTTGGTGCGGCTGGGGCTGCTGTTCCTTTTATTGCGTCTTGGAATCCAAGTGAGCGAGCTAAATCTGCGGGTGCGCCTGTAGAAGTAGATATCAGCAAACTTGAGCCAGGGCAATTAATACGTGTCGAGTGGCGTGGTAAACCTGTATGGGTTGTATCACGTACCCCTAAAATGCTTGAGCAGATGAAAGAACATGAAGGTCAACTTCGTGATCCGCAATCGCAAGAGCCACAACAACTAGAATCATCAACAAATGATTACCGTTCATTACGCCCAGAGATATTTGTCGCTGTGGGTATTTGTACGCATTTAGGGTGCTCGCCAGGTTTCTTACAAGGTAACTTTGGTGAGAAAGTTGAGGGCACTGACGATGGATTTTTCTGTCCGTGTCACGGTTCTAAATTTGATATGGCTGGACGAGTATTTCAATCAGTACCAGCACCATTAAACTTAGAAATACCACCTTATACTTTTCTTGATGATACCACTATTTTAGTGGGCGAAGAAAAAGGGGTAGCCTAATGTTTGGTAAGCTGATTGGTTGGATTGACGACCGTATCCCAATGACACGTGTTTGGAACATGCACATTGCACAGTACCCAGCACCTAAAAACTTTAACTTCTGGTACTTTTTTGGCTCACTAGCTATGTTAGTACTGGTAAACCAAATCCTTACAGGTATTTGGCTAACGATGAACTTTGTTCCATCTGCTGAGGGCGCTTTTGCATCAGTAGAGTACATCATGCGTGATGTGGAATACGGTTGGCTATTACGTTATTTACACTCAACGGGTGCATCTGCGTTCTTTATCGTTGTATATCTGCATATGTTCCGTGGCATGATCTACGGTTCTTACCAAAAACCACGTGAATTACTGTGGCTATTTGGTATGTTTATTTTCTTAGCGTTAATGGCTGAAGCCTTCATGGGTTACTTACTACCATGGGGACAAATGTCGTTCTGGGGTGCACAGGTAATTATTTCACTATTTGGGGCTATCCCGGTTATTGGTGATGACTTAACACTTTGGATCCGTGGTGACTACGTAATATCGGGTGCAACGCTTAATCGCTTCTTTGCATTACACGTTATTGCCCTACCATTGGTTATTGTTATTTTAGTGTTCTTGCACATTGTTGCTCTTCACGAAGTGGGTTCTAACAACCCTGACGGTGTTGAAATAAAACGCAAAAAAGGCACTGTAGCTGAAGAAGATAAGCCTAAATTTAAATTCCATGAGTATTACACCAGCAAGAAAGATATTGTTGATGCGATACCGTTCCACCCATACTACACAGTAAAAGATATTGTGGGTGTTGTTGGCTTCTTGATTTTGTTTTGTTGGGTAGTATTCTTTATGCCTGCAATGAATGGTTTCTTCCTTGAAGCGCCAAACTTTGAAGCGGCAAATCCACTTAAAACACCTGAGCATATTTTCCCTGTTTGGTACTTTACGCCATTTTATGCAATCCTTCGTGCTATCCCAGACAAGTTAATGGGTGTTGCGGCTATGGGTGCGTCTATAGTGGTACTAGCATTGTTACCTTGGATTGACCGTGGTCGTGTTAAATCGGTTCGTTACCGTTGTGGCTTCCACAAGTGGAACATTGCAGGTTTTGTTGTAACTTTCGTTCTTTTAGGTTGGGTGGGTGCAACTCCACAAACTGACTTGAAAACGATAATTTCTCAAGTCTGTACTGTGACTTACTTTATGTTCTTCGTACTGTTATTTGTATACAGTAAGAATGAAAAAACTAAGCCATTGCCTGAGAGGTTAACGAAATGATGAAAAAGCTAATTATCGGTATATTTGCTTTATCAGTAAACTTGCTGCCTAATATGGTTATGGCTGCAGGGCCGTCAGTTCCTTTAATGGAAGCGGGTAACGATATATCTGATCAACCTTCTTTGCAACGCGGCGCTAAGTTGTTCATGAATTACTGCCTTGGTTGTCACCAAATGCAGTACCAACGTTATGAACGTACTTTCCGCGATATTGGTATTCCGACAGAGCTTGGTAAAGAGCAGCTAATTTTTGACGGTTCAAAAGTAGGTGGTCATATTCTTAACGCTATCACTAAAGATGACGCTGCAAAATGGTTTGGAGCGGCTCCGCCGGACTTAACAAATGTGGCGCGTGTGCGCGGTAGTGATTGGATTTATACTTACTTAAAATCGTTTTACAAAGACGAATCACGTCCGTTTGGTGTTAATAATACGTTATTTCCATCAGTAGGTATGCCACATGTTCTTCAAGAGCTACAAGGTTTACCTACACCTATTACTGAAGAAGTAGAACAACACGGTGAAACAGTCATCAAGGTTGTTGGTACTGAAACAGATGGTAAGGGCGAGCTAAGCGTTGATGAATACGATCAAGCTGTTCGTGATTTAACGAATTTCTTAGAGTATGTAGGTGAGCCTACACGCCTTGAGTCAGAAGCGTTAGGTATTAAGGTAATCGGGTTTTTAGTTATCCTGTTTATCTTGGCATTTATGCTTAAGAAAGAATACTGGAGAGATGTTCATTAATTTGAGCATTTTACAAGGTAATTTTGCAATAGGGGCTTAAGCCCCTATTGCTGTTTTAGTTATTTAATGGAGGTATAGGCATGGCCGTAGCTGCCAATAAGCGCCCTGTAATGACCCTTTTTTCTGGTGCTAACTGTATGTATAGCCACCAAGTACGTATTGTACTTGCAGAAAAAGGTGTAAGTGTAGATATTCATTTGGCTGAAAAGGATAACTTGCCAGAGGCACTTCACGAAATTAACCCTTATGGTACAGTACCGACACTGATTGACCGTGAGCTTGGCTTATATCAGGCAAACATCATCATGGAATACCTTGATGAACGTTTCCCTCATCCTCCACTAATGCCTGTTTATCCGGTAATGCGTGGTCGTAGCCGTTTAATGATGCACCGTATTGATACTGATTGGTACAGCTTAGCTGAAAAAATCAATAACAATACTGCAGATGCTGAACAAGCTCGTAAAGAGCTAACAGAAGCACTACTTGCAATTGCACCAATCTTTAACGAAGCACCTTACTTTATGAGTGAAGAGTTTAGCTTAGTAGATTGTTACTTAGCACCGCTATTATGGCGTTTACCAGAGCTTGGTATTGAGCTTAATGGCTCTGGCGCTAAAGAGCTAAAAGAGTACATGATACGCTTATTTGAGCGTGAGTCATTCCAAGCTTCTTTAACTGAAGCAGAGCGTGAGATCCGTTTATAATGACGCCTAATCGTCCTTATTTATTACGTGCTTTTTTTGATTGGATCGTAGATAACGAGTGCACACCGCATTTAGTGGTGGACGCAGATTACCCAGCAGTGCAAGTGCCTACGCAGTTTGTACAAGATGGCCAAATAGTGCTTAATATTAGCCCTTCAGCCGTAACTGGGTTTTCGTTAGATATGGAGCAGCTAAGCTTTAATGCGCGCTTTGGTGGGCAGCCAATGCAGGTATATGTGCCTTTAGGTGCAGTACTTGCTATTTATGCGCGTGAAAATGGCGAAGGAACAGTCTTTACCGCAGAAGAGTTTTTAGAGGACGAAGACGATTTTGTACCTGAGCTTGAAAGTGTAGAGACATCAGATGAACTTATTGATGAGACTCCGCCGCCAGAAAAGCCAGAAAAGAAAAAAGGTTCGCATTTACGCGTTATTAAGTAACGTTTAAATACAAAAAAACCGCTAATTTAGCGGTTTTTTTATGTGCTTTTATAAATATTCAAACACTTTAATAACGCGCTCTACACCTGATACATTGCGTGCAATATTAACCGCTTGGTTAGACTCAGACTCAGATACTAAGCCCATTAAAAATACTTCAGCGTTTTCTGTTACTACTTTAATATTATTACTTGGAATATCTTTCGCTGTTAGCAGCTGCGCTTTTACTTTAGAAGTTAACCATGAGTCGTGTGTTTGTGTGGTAATACCAATATTAGAGCCAATCCTAATTTGATTGTGTATTTTACGTATACCTGAAAGCCCCTCAATGCTTTGCTGAGCTTGGTTTTTCATTTCTTGATTGGCGACTTGCCCAACTAATAAAACAATGCCATTTACGCTTATAGCGTCTACATTAGCAAACTTTTCTAATCGTTCAACTTCACTCAGCGCAATACTGGCTTTAATTTCTATATTATTATCATCTATTTGAGAGCCAATTGTACGGCGATCATTTGCTGCAGTTACTGCACCAGCTGTTCCTGCAACCACTGCGGCTGCACAGCCTTGCAGTAAAACAACAGTACCTAAAACAATAAGAGAGCGTTTAAACATAATTTTCATCCTGCGGGAAAAGAGTTAAATCAACCAGTTCACTTAAACAATGTAAGTTAACTAAGTGAGATTCAATAATGCGGCTAGGTCGCTTAGAAGGCGTACGAATTTCTACATCATTAGGGCCTAATAAGCCAACAAGTTCTCCACCGTCATCACCTACCATCACTATGACCTTCATATCTTTAGTAAGTGCAGCCTCTACAGCAGAAATAATATGTTTTTCGTTACCATTAATGGCAAGCGCAAGTAGTAAGTCGCCTTGTTGTGCAAAGGCGCGTACTTGGCGAGCAAAGGTATCATGCTCATCCACCTGGCTATTTTGTCCTAAATTAATGTTTTCTTGAGATAGCGCAATAGCAGGTAAACAGGGGCGCTCAGTTTCGTAGTGATTAACTAATACGCCGGCTATGTGCTGCGCTAACATATGGCAGTTTGTTGTGCCACAGCAAAGAAGTTTATTCCCATTAATTAAACTTTGTGCAATGGTAAATGCCGCAGACTCAAGTGCGCTGGGCAGTACTTCGCCTGCTGCTATTTGTACTTGAATGCTCTCTGTGAAAATTTCTTTAATTGTATCTTGCATAGACTACCAATAATTTATTCGTCATTTTTGTATGTTGCTGGACGTTTTACTAATCTGTTTGTGGATAATTCTAAAGTACGTTTTTAATCCAGTTTATATTGCCAGCCCCTTGACCTGTAATGGCTACATAGTCGGCTCTGATAGGCTGATTAGTTAAGTTTTTTGCTGCCAAGTAGTGATAAATAGTACGTTTTAATCGCGCTTGTTTTTGTGCACCAAGGGCATAATTTGCGCCGCCTCTGGCATTGTTTTTACGAAACTTAACTTCCACAAATACAAGCGTATCGCCGTGTTTCATAATCACATCAAGCTCACCAAAGGGGCAATAATAATTACGCTCAATAGGCGTTAGCCCCTCACGGATTAAGTATTTTTCTGCTTGGCGTTCATAGTACTGGCCTTTTTCTCTGCTATTTTGCCACAGCGCTTTAAACCACGACATAGCCGCTCCAGATTAATCAAACGTAAGCGAAGTGCTTTCGTTGGCTGATTGCATAAATAAAGGTACGGGCTGCTTTGTTTCTAGTTGTACGGCTTTTATGCGTCTATTTGTGTATTGTGCCCAATCAAGCGTACGCTCTATGTGCCCACTGGTATTAACCGAAAGCTTTCCACTTAAGCCTGTAAACTTATTGCCGGGCATTATGCTCAGCTGCCTAATATCACTTAGCACCGACACTGCATCGTAAGCCATAGCAAATAAGCGCTGGCTTATATCGGCATTTTCAGGCCACAACGTGTTGTATTGGTTGCGTAAATTATGCTGTTTAACTGTTGAATTAAGCATCCAGGGCAGCTCTGTAAAGTAAAGTCCTTCTAAATCGCCTTTGTCGGTACGATCGATTTGTTTACTGTGGCTTTTTGAGCTAGCGTACAATGGAATACGCTCTGCAAAAGTACTGACATTTACATCTAAATAAGGTTTTATCAGGCGTGTTTCTATGGCATCACCTAAAATGTAAATAGCATCGATATCGCTACGTGAGCGGGTTTCACTTTCTACTTCTTGTTTAAATAAAGATTTAACCATTTTAATACGCTGCTTAGATTTATCGACCTCTAACAAGCTTGTAATTGTGTTTGGCATGTCTTTGTTATCGTTATAAAAACCAATTTGCGGTTTGGTTTCGCTATAGCGCTGCCACTGAATATTAAAGTAATCTACCAAACGTTGACCATTAGCATTATTAGGCGCTAATAGCATGGGCTTTTGATAACCTTTAGCTAAAAAGTGCTCCAGCGCTTGCTGTACTTCATGTTCAGGGTTTAAAGCAAAAAAGTAGTGTTGCAGCGAGAGTCGTTCGCCATCAAACGTATTTAAGTGTAATGTTGGCGTATCGATAAGTGTTTTAGCTTGCGCAAGTTTATCAATATTCGCTTTTAATAATGGCCCAATCACAAAGTCTGGATTAAATTGGCTTAGTTGCTCGTTTAACGCTTGAGTTGAGAGGTTTTCATCAATAAAAACGGTATCGCTAATAGTTTGCTTATCAAGCCCTGCTAAAATGCCTGCTTTAAGGGCGTCACCTAAACGCTCATTGGCGCCTGATTGCGGTAAAAGTACAGCTAAACGCTCAATGTTAACTGGAGCTAGGTTGGCTAGTGCTTCATCTTGCTCTGGTAAAATAGCCACTGCAGGGTGCCCTGGGTAACGGCGACGCCAGTTATTAATGGCTTGGTCAAGCTCTACACCGCTATTTGCATAGACTTGATGATATAAAGCTAAATTAGTCCAACCTTGTTGAATAACAGAGCCACGATTAAAGCGCTCTAGCGCATAAGAAGACAGCTTAGTTAAGTTATCCCAAAGCGCTTGTTGCAATGAAGGAATTTCAATGTTGTTTTTATTCGCTGTTTCTGAGGCCCTAAAAAAGTAAGGTGCAGCGCGCTTAGGAAAGTTTTGTGATGCATAAATGCTAGCAGTTAAATATTGATGCCAAGCAAAGTGCTCAGGCTGTTTAAGTTGGCCGTCGAGCGATTGTAAAATAACGAGTGCTTGATCGTTTTTATTTTGCTGCTTTTGCGCATAAGCAATGTATAAGCGGTTTTGAATTTTATCAACGCTTGGGGTTTGCTCAAGCTCATTACAAATATTTTCAAGTAATGGCCAGCTTTGCTCCGAAATTGCGGCATCTCGGGCACTGTAAAGTAATTGAATTTTGTCTGCACCGGTGCGGTTTAAGGCTAATTTATAAATAGCATCGGCACTGGTTGCTTGATTTTGCAGCGCATTCGCACTGGCATTAGTACTATCGCTATTTTTAGTTGGTTTTTCGGTTGTGCTACAGGCCGATAACCCTGACAATATAATTAATAGACTAACAAGTTTAAGTCGCACAATGATTTCCCAATACGTTAACGCGATTTGCTTATATTACTGACTGACGCAGGAGACCTCAATGTTAAATGAGGAGAATTCACAGAAAATTGGCACTCTTTACATTGTAGCCACCCCAATTGGCAATTATGACGACTTAAGCCAGCGTGCCATCGCGACATTATCGCAGGTTGACTTAATCGCTGCTGAAGACACGCGCCACACCGGTAAGCTGCTAAGCCACTTTGGTATAAAGGCTAAAACCTTTGCATTACATGACCATAACGAAAAGCAAAAAGCGCAGCAAATTATTGATTGGCTAAATGAAGGCAAAAATATCGCGCTGGTGTCAGATGCCGGCACGCCGCTAATAAGCGACCCTGGTTATGCCGTAGTAAACTTGTGCCGCGAGCAAGGCGCACATGTAACGCCCGTGCCTGGTGCGTGTGCTGCGATTACTGCGGTGTGTTGCTCGGGCCTACCAACCGATCGTTTTCAGTTTATTGGCTTTACACCGGCTAAAAGCAAAGCAAGGCAAGACTTTTTTATTGAGGCTGTTAATTCAGGCATTACCAGCATAATGTACGAAAGCACTCACCGTATTATGGCAAGCCTAGATGATTTAGAAGCGGCACTTGGTAATGAGCAGCAAGTGGTTTTTGCAAAAGAGCTAACCAAAACCTTTGAAACCTTTTTTAACGGCACAGTGAGTGAGTTAAAGCAATTTTTAACTGATGATCCCACTAAGCAACGTGGCGAAATTGTTTTAATGTTGCCAGGCAAACCTAAGCTTGTGGACGATATCCCACCCGAGGCGCGTAAAATGCTGGCGCTACTTGAAAGCGAAATGCCGATGAAAAAAGCCTGTGGAATTGTTGCAGAATACTTTGGAATGAAGAAAAACGCCCTGTATAAAACAATTATTGACGAAAAAGCGTAAATCTTTACTGCGTACAAGGCGCAGCTCATGTATACTGCGCGCCGAGTTAGCCAAGATAATCGCTGCCTGTGACGAAAATGATCAGGGGGAGGAAAGTCCGGGCTCCACAGGGCAGAGTGCCAGCTAACGGCTGGGGGGCGTGAGTCCACGACAAGTGCAGCAGAGAGGAGACCGCCAACTTTCGGGTTGGTAAGGGTGAAAGGGTGCGGTAAGAGCGCACCGGGCCGCTAGTAATAGTCGGTTGCAAGGTAAACTCCACTCGGAGCAAGACCAAATAGGGTTCTATCATTTTAAATAATGAACGCGTGGCCCACGTGAGAACCGGGTAGGTTGCTTGAGCCATAGAGCGATTTATGGCCTAGACGAATGATTATCACTTTCTTCGGAAAGGACAGAACCCGGCTTATATGGCTAACTCACTCATTCAACAAAACAGCCCGCAGTTAACGCTGCGGGCTTTTTTGTGTTTGAAAATTATAATGTATGAAGTCAAGGTTCGACCCCGCAGGTTTTAATTGAATTAGGCTTTCTTGAATATGTAGAGAATATAAACGAGGGGTCTTGTACGAGATCACGTCGGCAGAAAGTATAACAAGCTGGTTTGCTCGCTTAATTACTAAGCTTGATATAGCAAGTGTTAACGAACTAGATGAAATGCGCAGTTTTCACAGTTTTAGCCATACGTTTATCAGTAACATACGAAATAATCACTCTTCTGATTTAGCGCTGCTACAGCAGGTTGTTGGGCATGAACTTTTTAAAGGTGGGATTACAGATGAGTACACACATAAAAGTGCGGATTTAAAGAGGTTGGCTGATGTGATGAATGCATTTGAATAATGAACACTTAGTGTTTAGACTCTTAAACGTAAGTATGTGAACAAAATACTCTTTTAGATAGGAATGATTTTTTACAGTGAAGTTTCTTATAATATCAGATTTACATGCATGTCCTAAAAGCTCTGAGCAAGAACATTCTAGATTAGTGTTTGATGGGGTAGAAAATGAATTCGGAACAAGATTCATAGAATATTGCAAATCTATAAATTTATATCCAGATTTTTTAGTATGTCCTGGAGACATATCTAACCACGGGTGTGCAGACTCCTTTAAAAACGGTTGGGGCTTTCTAAAAGAGGTTCAATCACAGCTCGAAATTAACGGGTTATTATGTGTTCCAGGTAATCATGATTTACAGTCAAGACCAGGAATTGAAATTTCACCTCTACATCAAGTTAAGTTCTGTGCACCTCCATTTCCTAGTAATGAGTATGAGTTTAATACCCATTTTTGGGCGTGGGGGTGGGGTCATATTTCATATGATAACTTTAATTGTATTTTCTTAAATTCAAGTGCTTATCATGGGTTTAATGATGAATTTAAACATGGTCGAGTTGCGCAGGAAACAGTGAGCCAAATCGTAGATTACATAAAAAGTGATAAATTTGAAGAGAAAGCATTTAATATACTTTTATGTCATCACCATCCAGTAAAGAGGGAAGAGGTTGATTATGGTTCAGACTTTGAAGTGATGGATGGTGGCCAGCTTCTTATTTCTAGCATAGAACAAGCTACTTCATCTCCATGGTTAATTATTCATGGACACAAACATTTTGCAAGTTTGTTTTCTGCCTCCAGCGCTGGCTATAACCCGCCACTTATTTTCTCTGCTGGAAGTTTTAGTGCAAGGCTTTATCCTGAAATCTCTGAAAGAACTACAAATCAGTTTTATGTATTAGATATCAATTTAGAAAAAACAAGTGAAGATGAAAGACTGATTGGTACTTTTGAAGCCCATTCTTGGGATATAAAAAACAATTGGCACCCATCAAAGTCTAAGAATTTACCACATAAAGGAGGCTTTGGCTCTGATGTACGGCCTAAAGAAGTTATTGAAAAGCTTAACACTTTACTTGAAGGGACAACATACTTAAATTCAGATGATCTAATTGAGGTTAATGATGTATTGCAACATTTAACGCCTACTCAATATGATCAACTTATCATTAAGCTAAATAATGAATTTGAAGTTGAGTTATCTGATAATCTTTTATTTGAGGTCTCAAAAAATGCTTAATCAAATTCATTCTTTTAATAAATCATTTAATGCTAAATCGACTTCTAAGCAAAGCTTGTGTGATAGTTTCATTCCAAATAGCCATTTTGATCGGTTAATTTCTCCTAATCATACTGTTATGGTTGGTCCAAGAGGAAGCGGTAAAACCACTCTGTTAAGAATGTGTGAGGCTGAAGCACTAAATATATGGGAAAGTGAACAATCAAATGAGTACCGTTCAAAGGTTGATTTTTCCGGAGTTTTTATCCCTACAGATAGGTTTTGGAAGGCACAATTTGATCGTTTATCTAAGATTTATAAAGCAAATAACTTAGTTCTAAAGTTGCTCAACTCAGCATTTACATATCATGTTTTAGAATGCTTTTCGTGCTCTTTAGTATACAGAGCATTAAAAAATAAAGGTTCATGTGACTATAAAAAAATAGAATTATCAAAAGAAGTTGAAAGTGAGTTAGTTGGTTATTTAGCAGACCTATGGTGTGTTGAGGTTAAAATCCCATCATTAAGGGGATTATCTATAGCTCTCACGATGAAGAAGCTTGAAGTTTCGTCGTATATTTCATCTTTAAGTGGCCCAGTTTCAAAAAACTTAGCCCCTATATTTGTTGAGTCTGAATTAATTTCGCTGATGGATGCAAGTATCAGTATAGTAAATCAATATTTTGGGGAACTGAACGAAAAGTGGGCACTATTGTTTGATGAGCTTGAGCTAGCTCCGGATAGTTTTGTTCAGCCTTTGCTTAATAACATGAGAGGTGGTCCTCAAAATATTATATTAAAATTAGCTCTTTCACCTTATCACAAAGATGTTTCAATAACGGAAGACTCATTTAGCAGTATGCATAAGCAGGATCTGTCTTTCATAAACTTAAGCGGTGTTAGAGATGATGGCGTTGAGTTTGCTAAAGCGCTAAGCAATTATATATTCAAGCAGGAAAATTTACTTAAACCAATTGAAGAGTACTTTGAAGGTTTCGATATAGACAGGGATAAAGAGTTTGAAGAGTTAGCGTCTAATGATGATAGTTTTTCAGATTACTTAAAATCACAAAAAGTCTTAGGAAAAAAGTACTCATCTCTTCGCAGTACTGAAAAAGATGTGGTACGTCGTATTCAGTTTAATGTTCATTTAAGAAATTATCACCGCGCACGAAGAAAGCGACCCTCAAATTATTACACCGGCTTTTTAAATATTTGCAATATATTGGATTACAACCCAAGGATGCTTATAGGTGTTATGAGTATTTTTGCATCAATAGCTAAATCAGAGGGGATCGTTAAGAGCCATAAGCAAATAGAGTGCATTAACGAATACTATCAATCATTTAAAGCATTGTTAAATACAATTGCAGTAGAGTCTGATGAGTCTGGAGTGAGGTCACTTTATGATGTAATACAAGAGATAGCTCAATACTTTCATCAACAAATACATGGAGGGGGATTTTCTCCAAGTCCAAAAGGAAGTATTACATTCAAAAATGATTACAATGAGAACTACATGGATGCAATAGGATTAGCATTAAATGCAGGTGCTCTAGTGATAGAAAAGAATGAAATAGATGCTTTTCAAGATATCAATAACTTGAGAGGTGCAAGGTGTAGATTATCTTATATATTTTCACCTGAATATAGACTTCTGATGAATCTACAGCCTCCAGTTGATTTGGTAACAATATTGAATCATAAAAGATTAAAAGTTTTTAATATCTTAGACAGTAAAATCACACAAATGGAGTTGAATGTATGAGGTTATTAAAAAATGCAATGAATGAGCACTTTGATTTGGCTATTTTTGGTTTAGGCTATGAAAGCCGCTCCACTTTTGCCTATGAAAAATATAAGGCTGTCTCGACAAAAATAGTTGTGTTAGGTTACAAGTCCAATCAACATGTACTTTACTATCAAAAAAATAAAAAAGCTTTTGAAAGCGCTGAAATCATAGAGGAACAGTGCTCGGATATTACTGAGTTTCTCATAGGAAAAGTTGATGAACTAAATCAACTTGAAAGTGCAAATGTTATGATAGATATAACTGTTATGACACGACATAGATTAGCATTAGTTCTAAACTTTTTAATAAAAAACTTAAAACCAAAGATAAATATAACAATTTGCTATATTGCATCCAAATACGTTTGCCCACCAAGTGATATGCAGCCAGTGAAAAAAGTAGGGCCATTGATTGAAGAGTTATCAGGTGGGCTTGGTAATTTATCTTATTCTACTTCAGCTATCTTTGGGCTTGGGTATGAGCAATCTAAAGCGCTTGGAATTTATAATTATCTAGAACCAGATAGTGCATATTCCTTTATACCTAAGAGTTTGAATGTTGAGTTTGAAGAGGATGTAAAAGCCAATAATCTATCTTTATTAAACTCAACCCCTTCTGAGAATACATACTCTTATAATGTTTATAGCCCATATGACACTTATATTGACTTGAAGTCTTTGGTTTTATCTTTGGCTGAAACCTCAAGAGTTATCATTGTTCCATTGGGGCCAAAAATTTTGTCAGCAGTATCATTGATTATTGGTTTAGAGCTATATCCTGATGTAAGTGTGTGGCGTGTTTCTTCATTACATTCCGAAGAGCCTATGGATCGAGTTGCGGATAGAGAAATACTTCAAACAATAACTCTATAGTCGTAATTGATTAAGTAGTGTTAATACATATTAACGTTAGTTGGTAATGGTAAATCAAGGCTTTCTATGGAGCACACCTAAGTTTAATCTATAAACGTGCATAAATAGTGTGCCAAAGTCTGTATCTTTTCCCTCACTAAAAACTTTAACGTATTGATTTTTCAGGTTTTGTATTGAATATCCCTGTTGACTTATATGGCTAACTCACTCATTCAACAAAACAGCCCGCAGTTAACGCTGCGGGCTTTTTTGTGCCTAAAATTTGATTAAGTATTGTGTTGTTTTTTAAGGTTCTGGCTGGCCTTTTTTAAGTCGCTTACTGAGTGCTGGTTGCGATATACCAAGCAACTGGGCTGCTAATGATTGGTTTGAGTTAGCGCGCTTCATTGCCTCTGCGACTAATAACTCTGCCGCTTGTTTTAGTGTAGGTAAGGTAGATGACGACTCAAACAGTGGTTTTGAAAGCTGGGCATGCATATCTATTGTGGGCACGGCGCTGCGCACACTTTCAAAGGCTTTCATCGATAAGTCCCCTGATTGGTGGGTGCTCATTGCGTCAAATGCCATAGCGCGCAGCTCTCTGATATTGCCAGGGAATGTATAGTTTTCGAGTAAAATTAATAGTTCTTTTGGAATACTTGCCACCGGTTTATTAAATTCTTGCGCAGCTAGCGTTAAAAAATGCTCTAGCAGTAAAGGGATGTCTTGTTTGCGCTCCCTAAGTGGTGGAATATTCACATGATGAATTTTTAAACGGTAGTATAAGTCGTTTCTAAATTCGCCATTTTCTTTTTTAGTGAGTAAGTTTTGGTGAGTGGCTGCAATAATGCGCGCATTAATGCGTTTTGGTGTATCGCTGCCTACTGGGTAATATTCGCCTTCTTGCAAAAGCCTTAATAACTTTACTTGTGAGGCGAGGTTTAAATCGCCAATTTCATCAAGAAATAATATCCCGCCTGATGCACGTTCTATCATCCCTTTACGGGCTTGCTCTGCGCCTGTAAACGCGCCTTTTTTGTGGCCAAATAAGGTATCCGAAAACAAGTTATCATCAAGGCCGGCTACGTTTACACACACAAGCTCACCACTGCAACCGCTGGTTTCGTGAATTGCTCTGGCTATGAGCTCTTTGCCTACGCCACTTTCGCCGGTAATTAAAATAGGCTGCTGGCTGTTTGATATAGATTGGATGTAATTAAACACCGAATGCATTTGATGATCCACACTAATAATTTTAGAAAACGCAGGATCCAGGCTTGTTTGATTTTCTAGTAGGTAGCCACGCATGGCTTGGTTTTCTAAGTTTAGCTCTTGAAAACGCACCACCTGCATTATGCTATTACTTAGGCGTTCGGGATCTTCTGTTTTTACATGGTAACCATAAGCGCCTAATTTTATACATTTTACAGCGGCTTCTACTTGATTAATGCCACTGATGATCACCACCGAAATGTGTGGAAAAAGCTCGGTAATTTGCGCTATAAGCTCATCACCACTGATATGTGGCATGTTTAAATCAAGCAATACAACACGAATATTTCCTTGGTTTAGTTTGGCTATTACATCGCGGCTATCGTTACATTGTACAATGTTGTTAATGCCGCAGTAGCGCTCTATTGCAAACGATATGCTTCGTAGAAAGCTGTTGTCGTCATCACAAATAAGGACCTCAAAACTAGGGTATAAATTAGTATTCATAGTTCACTCTCGTGTTGTAATAAGGGTAGTGAAAGCTTTACTTTTGTGCCTTTACCGAGCGTTGATTTGAAGGTGAGTTGGCCTTGGTGATCCGCCACGATCCCCGCTGATACAGACAGCCCTAAACCGGTGCCACCCGATTGCCGTTTGGTGGTATAAAACGGATCGGTAAGCTTAATTAAGTGCTGTTGATCAATACCTACACCTTGATCTTCAATGCTCAGCACAACGTGATTGTATTTAGTATGGAAATAGCTGGTGATAATGATTTTTTGCGATTTATCTTCAAGCGCTTGGCAAGCATTTAAAATCAAATTAACGATTACCTGTTCGATGCGACTGCCGCTGCCTTTAAACAAAGGTAGCGAATTGGCTAGGTTAACCTCTAAGTGGTTTGTAGCGTTTTTAATTTGGTTTGTAACTAAGCGAATAGATCGGTTTGTTAGTAAGTTTAAATCTAATTGCTCTGTTTTTTCGTGTGATGTTTCACCTTTTACCGCAAAGCTTTTTAAATCTTCTACTATGCCTTTTACTTTGTTACTGGCGATGTGCATATCGTCTAAAATTTCTGGCAACATTTGTTTAAAACGTGGGTAGCTTACACCCGCAATAAGAAAGTCGCCTTGGCGTGCTTGGTGCTCATCGAGTATGTCTGTTGCATCTTCAAAGGCTTCTTTTATAAACGGAAAATTCAAAGTTAAAATGCTACACGGGTTATTAATTTCATGGGCCACTCCCGAAACCAACACCCCTAAGGAGGCCATTTTATCTGCATGAAGTAGCTGTAACTGCTGCGCTTGTAGCGCTTTGGTACGGCTTTCTACTTTTTTACGCAGTGCTTTGTTCCATATTATCACCACGATACTAATGAGTAGCAGCACTACTACACATATACCTGCGATTACCCCAGCTTTTGACCACGGCGACACGTTTAACGGGCCAAACCATTTGTCGTAAATTTCTTGCTGGCGACCGGTATTTTTTAAAATAGCTAAACCTTGAGTAAATTGCGATAACAATGCTTCATCTGCGGTTTTAGTGGCATAACCATAAAGCCTGTTTCTTTCTAGGCTAGAAATAGCCGTAATGTTTGATAGCCCTAGTTTTTTACTTAAATACAAACCAGGTAAGTTTGAAACTACAGCAAAATCATAGCGCCCAGAGGCAAGCAAGCGCAGAGCATCGGCGTGCGTTTCAACGGGTATTAGTGTTATTTTTAGGCCAGAGTCTTTTAGCATATCAAAGGCTGAGCCATTATTTTGAACAATCACTCGAAAGCCTTCAAGCTCTGTGTAATTGGTAATTTTAGGGCTATTGTCACGCGCAAAAATAGAGTGGTTCACAAAGGTATGCGGGCTAAAGTTATATAGGTCGGTGCGCTCGGGTGTGGCGGCCATGCCTTGCAAAATATCTACATTTCCGCGGTCAAACTCAGCTCTTATTTCGGCCCAAGGCATCAGCTTTATTTTTATATTAAGCCCCATTACCGCCGCTATTTCTTGGCTAAGCTCTACGTTATAGCCTGTAAGCTCGCCATCTTCGTTAATAAACTCATAGGGTGGGTAGTTAAAATCGCCGCCCACTATAATTTGTTTAGGCTCAGTTAAATTAGCCTGCGCTAAACTGCTTACGCTATTGATCGCCATCAGGCTTAGTAGCGCTATTTTTAGTACATAAAACCAAGCGTTTTGTTTGTTGAGCAAGTGTGTAAACCTCTGCATTTTTAGTTGTGTTAGGTCCGTTAGTTAATTGTGTAAGCAATACAAAAAAATGGTGTGTATGTTCCTTTTACAGCTGCAAAATGGTTATTTTTATTTGGCGGAGAGGGACTATAGTCTGTATTTTAATTTTATATAAATTAGGTACTAACGAATTTGGCATGATTTTAGGTCTTATTTATTTGCATTATAAGGTAACTAAAAATAAGTTATCCATGAGTTTTGATGCTAACTAGGTAGGTTATGTCTTTTTACTGCTAAAAATAAAAGCGATTTAATAACAGCTATTAAATCGCTTTTATTTGGTTGGGAGAGAGCGCTTAAAACTTCATGTTTAGATTTACTTGAATGCGATCGCGGCCATTGTTGTTTGTAGGTAAATCGTTATTAATATTATCCACGCTGTACCACCTTAAATCGGCATTTAAGTTATCTGCAATTTTATAATCTAGTTGTACGCGTGTGCCTTTAATATTGGTGTACGAGCCCGGCGTATTGGTTTGCGTAAACGCGCCGTTCATCGGTAATGCATAGGCTTCGGTACGTAGCACATAAAATCGCAGGCCAAACTCTTTATTTATTTGATAGCGTGCGTGTACGGTATAGGCGGTGTTTTCAGTGTCGGCTTCACTGGTGTAGTAATCAGTTGCAAAGCGCACTGGGCCATAACGTACATCAAGGTTGTAGGTCATTACATTACCCGCCTGGTCATCATCAAGGCCTGATTCAGCACTGGCGTAGGCCGTATCGGAGGCACTTACAAAAATGCCGCCGATACCTGCTTTCACTTTTACGTTATTAAATTCAGTAGCGTATACACCTTGCAGCTGTTGCCAGCTGGCATCGCGCTTGCCTTCACCATTATCAACGTTTTCTTCAAGAATAATATGCCCTGCATTAACGCTAAAGGTGTTGTTACTCCAATTAGCTTGTACACCTTCGAGCGCTATATCGTCACGAAAAAGTAGCTCTGATGAGTGCATATAAACGGGGGCCGCTTTACCAATATATACTTGGGTGTTACTAAGGCCTGTGTATTTCATAAAGGCGCGGTCTAATCCAAAGTCATCGTTATCGCTGGTATCGGTGATGCCAAAGGTTTGGTGGGTTGAATCGTGCTGGCTTGAGGTTGTTCTAAAGCGCATTTGTGCTGACCAGTTTTCGGTCGCCGCGTATTTAATGCCAAAACGGGCACGCAAACGAGCGCGGCTTGTTGAGTCAATTGTATCGCCTTCGGTGCGCTCAAAACGCATACGCATATCGCCAAATAGCTTAACGGCTTCAAGGCCATTTAAACCTTCAATTGTAATATCTGCATGAGCAGGTTTAGCTAAGGCAATAACACCTAGTGCAACGGGTAAATATATCAGTTTACTAGTCATGGTTTGTTCTCTATAAAATTACTAAAACGAGGGTTATTGCTTAGCGGGTTGAGCCGCTGTGTTGTTTTGGTTGTAAAGGGTTTCGTTAAGCTCGCCTTCGCTTTTGCCAATTAATAAAGTAACCATTAAGTCGCCTGTTACATTTATGGTGGTGCGCGCCATATCTAAAATTCGGTCAATACCGGCAACTATTGCAATGCCTTCAAGAGGTAAGCCAACGGTAGTTAGTACAAGTGAAAGCATAATAAGGCCAGCGCCGGGTACACCGGCGGTGCCCACAGAGGCTAAAGTGGCTGTAGCAATAATGGTTAAGTAATCTGTTGTGGTGAGGTCAATACCAAA
This sequence comes from Pseudoalteromonas sp. P1-25, assembly GCF_001401805.1. Taxonomy (GTDB): domain Bacteria; phylum Pseudomonadota; class Gammaproteobacteria; order Enterobacterales; family Alteromonadaceae; genus Pseudoalteromonas. Next base: position 66,957 of record NZ_LKDW01000005.1, on the reverse strand, counting down.
GGCTTGGGCAATAAACAGCGCTAACACACCTTGGTATAAAGCGGTGCCATCCATGTTAATAGTGGCGCCTACTGGCAGTACAAAGCTTGATACAGTACGCGATACACCTAAGTTTTGGGTGGCGCATTTAATGCTGGCAGGTAAAGTACCTGAGCTACTTGTGGTAGTAAAAGCAATTATTTGCGCTTCAATAATACCTTTATAAAAACGCTGTGGATTAAGCTTACCTAGTAGGCCTACAAAGCCGCCCCCCAACACTAAAACGTGAATAATGCAGCCTAGGTACACTAAGCCAATTACCTTTATAAGTGGTAGTAATACATCCAGACCGTATTTGCCAGATACCCACGCCATTAATGCAAATACACCGTATGGCGCTAGCTTCATTACAAGCTCAGTTAACTTGTACATTGCATCGGCTAGGCTTTCAAACATTTTGCTAGCGGGTTCGCCTTTTTCACCAATTAGGTTTAAAGCAATGCCTAAGCTCAACGCAAACACAATAATTTGTAATATATTACCTGAAGCGAGTGAGCCTACAGGGTTTTTAGGTACTAAACCGACAATGGTGTCTACTAGGGTAGGGCTAGGTTTAGCATCAGCCACAGTGGTTGCAACCATATTTAAGCCTGCGCCAGGTTCAAACAACAGCCCAAGGCCTAAACCAATCGAAATAGCTACGGCGGTGGTGGCTAAATAAAATACGATTGATTTAACACCAATACGACCCATTTTGGTGGTGTCTTTCATTGAGGTAACGCCAACAATTAATGAGCAAAATATAAGAGGAACAATTAACATTTTTATGGCGCTAATAAATAGCTGGCCAAGGGGTTTTATATATTCAGCATTATTGCCAAGCAGCATGCCGGCAATAATACCCGCTATCATACCTATGAGTATTTTTAGCCAGAGCGCCATTTTTTTAGGCTCGTTGTTATTAATACTTGTTGTACTGGTCATAATGTTATTCCAATTATTTATAATTTTAGTGGGAGCTATTTAACTTTTGCTTAGGACGTCAACGCGTATACGCTTACCGCACAGGCACGTGCACAGGTCATACAAGGGGCTTGCAATGATATGGGTAAGCGCTCGTTAGCCTTTTTAGATAGGGGGTGTTTGTACACGTGCATAATTAAGCTCTAAAGTTGTTAGATTATTGTTATTGCATTAATAATGCCAAGCACTGTTTTGTTAATAACGTATTGAATGTTATTGATTTTATTGTTTTAAGTTGGTGGTTTGTTAATATAACTTTTTGAATAATTATTAATAATGAAAGGCGGGTTAAAGGCGGCTTAAATGATGGTTTATAAATAACTCGTTTAAAATCAAGGGGTTGATTGTTGTATAACTTTTGTTATTGATATAACAAAAGTTATACTCCCTGCATTAATTAATCATATTTCTCATTTTGAAAGAGTTTAAAACATTATTAAGTTGTAAATAGACTATTTATGGCTGTATTTTTTCTTGTACCTTGAACTTAGATAATATTTTTACCCTGTTCAGGATCGCGCGACTTTTCAGCTTGGTCGCGAATTTCGTCGGTATCGCTACTTACATCATCAAGGGTTTCATTTTGTTGTTGCAGCTGTTTAGTGGTTTGCTGAGCAGTTGAAGGCTGCTCAGTTTTGCTGGTGGGCTTTTGTGTATCACTCTCATCAGGTGTACTGAGTAAAATACGCTCACGTGCATCATCAGGCATGCTAATGCTTTGATTAGTAAACTCGGTTACAAGCTCACGCATTAACTGCGAGGCCACTTTTAAAGGGCTATGCTGTTCGCTGTTAACCCAAAAAAATAGATTAAAGTTAATTGTTGAACTGCCTAAATTGTTAATCAGTACTTGGGCTGGTGGCTCACTAAGCACACCCGTTTGCTTGTTAGCGATTTCAAGTGCGAGTGTTTGGCAATAACGAATATCGTTATCGTAACCTATACCAATCACCACCTTTGCACGCATTTTTGGATTTGCTGTTAGGTTTTTAATGGTATTTTTGTAAACCGTGGCATTAGGTATTTGTATATGGTTGCCATCGTAATCAACTAAGGTGGTTGCGCGGGCTGTGACCTTTTTAACCACCCCTAAGCGGCCATCTACCTCTATTACATCGTCTATTTTAAATGGCCGCTGTACGCTCAATAGTAAACTAGCAATAAAGTTCTCTGCTATGTCTCTAAAGGCAAAGCCTAATATTAAGCCTATTAACCCGGTACCGCTCATAATGGCAATAGCAAATTCGGTCAGCCCTGCTAAACGTAAAAATAAATACACACCCAGTAATAAAATTAAAATACTAATACCGCGTTTGGCCACAAGGTGTACAAGTTTACTGTCGGTCATATAATGAAGTGGCTTTACTAATAGCTTAGACAATGGACTTGCAACAAAGTAGCTAAGAGTTAAAAGAATAAAACCTAATAAAAGAGTGGGTAATATTTGCGCTGTTGCGTGAAGTAATTGCAAGCATTGGCTATATAAATACTGCCAACTTAGCACGTTTTGTTCGGTGTTTAAGGCATTAACAGCCGTGGTGTTCAGTGCAATTAGCATGGTTATAGGGCTGTTCATGGGGATTTACCTAAAATTTGTAATAATCTTACAATCAGCAATTTTAGTACCAATGTTAAGCGTGCAGCTTGGCAGACTTTTTGCTCAATAATAGGCTAAAAAGGAGTAGATGATGAGCAAAGCAAAACGAGGACAACATGCCGAGCAACCAGTACACATTCCAGTTGTCGGTTGGTGGGACATAGCTAAACGCATTTTTAAGCAAATGAGCCAAGATAATTTATCCTTGGTTGCAGCGGGCGTTGCATTTTATGCCTTGCTTGCCATTTTTCCTGCTATTGCTGCCATGGTTTCTGTGTATGCGTACTTTTCATCGCCCACCGATATTAGTGAACACTTGAGTAAAATAGTTACCTTATTACCACAAAGCACCAGCGATTTAATTTTATCGCAGGTATCGAGCTTAGCTCAAACCTCTAACGCCAGTTTAAGCTTAAGTGCAATTGGTACACTTATTCTAACTATATGGAGTAGCTCCAAAGGCAGTCAGGCGCTGATTACGGCGTGTAATATTAGTTATCATGAATATGAAAAACGCTCATTTTTTCATGCTCAAGTTGTGCGTTTTTTATTTTCGGTAGGGGCTATTTTAGTGGCTATTTTTGCTTTGCTAATTATAGGTATTTTGCCCATAGTACTTAATTTGGTAGGCTTAAAAGAAAGTATAGACTTACTAATAAAGTTAATATCGTGGCCATTGCTCGCCTTTATGTTTAACTTTGCATTGGTGCTTTTGTATCGCTATGCACCACACAGAAAACCCGCTAAATGGCGGTGGATCACTCTTGGCTCTTGTATTGCGACTGTATTATGGATTTTAGCCTCAATTGGTTTTTCGTTTTATGTCTCTCACTTTGCAAGCTACAACGAAACCTATGGTTCGTTAGGTGGGGTAGTGATTATGCTAATGTGGCTTTATATAAGTGCCTATATTATTACGCTTGGGGCGGTAATCAATGCGGCAACCGAACAACAAACAGCGAAAGATAGTACCAAAGGCCCCGCTAAAGAGCGCGGTAAACGCGGCGCCTATGTAGCTGATCACCTTGATGTAGATGAACCAACAAACTCTTAGTTGTGTTTGTTATTACACAAGCTTATTAAATGCTGAGTAAATGCTTGGCCAACAGGACCTAAACGGTCACTGTCGTTGCACATTAAGTAAAGCTTTAGGGAGCGGGTTGTTCCTTGCTCTAAATTAAGGGGCTTAAGTGTATTGTTTTTAAGGTAGGGTTGAATCTGCGCACTAGGCAACCACGCATAACCAAAGTTTTGGCTAACCATATCGATAGAGTTACGTAAGTGGCTTACTGTCCAGCGCATATCAGCGCCAAGCCAGCCATCGTCGTGGCTGGTGAGAGTGGCTGAATCGCGAACAACTATTTGCCTGTGTAATTTAAGCTCTCTGAAGGTTAGAGGCTCAGTGCGCTGATGTAAGGGGTGGTCAGGGTGCGCAACAGCAATAAATTCTATATCGCACAGGCTATGGCAATTAATACCATAAAGCGCAATAGAGGTTATAGCTAGGTCGACCACTGCATTTGTAAGTAATTCGTTTGCGCCGTTAAGTACGCTCTCTATTAATTCTATTTTTACCAGTGGGTATTGCTCATTAATATGGCGTAGCGCTTGATACAATAAATGCTGCGGAAACACTTCATCTACCGCTATTTTTAATGTGCTTTCAATGCCTTCGCTCAACGTTGCGGCAACCGACTCTATTTTACTGGCTTCGTCTATTAAAAACTCGGCGCGGCGTAATATAAGCTTACCGTTATCGGTTAAATACGCTTTACGGCCTTTTACTTCAAGCAACTTTACTTGTAATGCAGATTCTAACTTTTGTACTGCATGGTGCACGGTTGATTGGCTTTTAAATACTGCGGTGCTAGCACCAGCAAATCCACCATGTTCTACAACAGCTTTAAACATTCTCCATTGCTCGAGTGTTGCCTTTGCCATTTTAAACCTTGTTACTACTTACTATTAATTAAATAACCTGACCGTGTAGATACACTATTTATTGCGTAATGGCTTATTTATTATTGGCAATTACCATTTTTTTGCTGATCAGCAATGACATAAACTCTTTTTTAGGCACGGGCTTTGAAAATAAATAACCTTGTCCGTAGTCGCATCCTGCCTTTAACAGTAGTTGCATTTGTTGCTGCGTTTCAATTCCTTCGGCAATAACTTTAAGACCAAGCTGGTGGGCCATTACAATTATGGCTTCACATAAAGCAAGCTCTTGGCTTCCTGCTTTTATATTGTCAACAAAGCGTTTATCTATTTTTAGGTAATCGGTATCCATTTCTTGCAGGTAAGCAAGTGATGAATAGCCAGTACCAAAGTCATCTAGAGCCAGTTGCATTCCTGATTGCACTAGTGTTTTTAAGCGACTTTGTGTGAGTGGCTCTGGGTTGACCATAAGGCCTTCTGTGATCTCAGCTACTATGGAAGAAGCGGGCAGTTTTGCAGCCTTTAGCATATCGCACCAATCATCAATTCCGCTGTCGGTTGTCGATAGCTGCACAGGCGAAACATTGATACTAATTTGAAATTGCTCACCCATAGTGGTGTCTATTTCTTTTAGGGTGTGTATTGCTTGAGTAAATACAAATTGACCCAGCGCATTTATTTGCCTAGTTTCCTCTGCAAGCGGTATAAATGTCGCCGGCGAGACTAACCCCTTTTTAGGGTGGTGCCAGCGAATAAGCCCTTCGGCTTTGTGAATGTGTAAATCATTTAAGGCCACAATAGGCTGATAAAATAGCTCAAATTGTTCAAGCTCTATGGCGGAGCGTAAATCTTTTAAAAGCTGCATACGCGCTTGTGCGTGAATACGCATATCTTTTGAGAAAAATTCAAACCCGTTACGGCCGTTATTTTTAGCCTTATACATGGCTTGGTCGGCAGCTTTTAATAGCAGCTCTGTGCTTTGGCCATCGTTAGGTGCGCATGCAATACCCATACTGGCGCTGATAAACAGCTCTTCGTCTTCAAGCTGTATGCTTGATGAAAGACTTTGCAATACATTGCTGGCAATTTGGTTTATATGGCGAGCGCTTTTAACTTGATCGTAAACAATTACAAACTCGTCCCCGCCAATACGCGCAACAAAGCTAGCGTTTACTGCTGCTTGAATTATCCGCTGAGAAACTAATTTAAGTAGATTATCACCATAATGATGGCCTAACGTGTCGTTAATATCTTTAAAGTGATCAATATCGAGCAACATCACGACAAGTTCGCACGTTTCATCAGTTACATTTTCAAAGCGTTTATTTAAACGCTCTTTAAGCTCTAACCTATTAGGTAGGTCGGTTAAGTGATCAAAGTGAGTTTTTCGCCATATGGTTTCATCGGCTTGTTTTTTTTCTGTTAGGTCGGTAAATATAGCCACCCGGCGAGTAGGCATGTTTTTATCGTCGTAAACGGTATCTATGATCAGAAATTCGGTATAGGTGTCGCCATTCTTTTTGCGATTAATTATCTCACCCTGCCAACGGCCTGTTTCCCTGAGCTCTTCCCACATTTTTTCATAAAATGCTTTTGAATGTTTACCCGACGCTAAAATGCGACTGGTTTTACCAATTGCTTCTTCTTTGCTGTATTGAGTTGTTTCGCAAAACGCAGGGTTTACATCATAAATAACGCCATCAGGGTCTGTAATCATCATCCCTTCACTGCTATTACTGTATACAAGCGACGCTAAATGAAGTGCTTTTTCGTTGACCTTTTTTTGGCTAATATCTCTAAGCACAATAATGTATTCATTATTAGTAAGGGTATTAATTCTTGCTTCGAAAAAGTGCTCTTTAGATTTTTTACTTAATGAAAGCTCGAGTGTTTGCGAGCTCTGCAAACTCCCTAAATGAGAAAGTAATAGCTCGGCACTGGCCTTAGGCAGTACATCAGCTAATTTAAGCGCGGAGCTAGGGTCAACGCTTAGCACAGGGCTAATATGCCCGCCAATATAAAGTACTTCACCTTGGGTGTTTATACGTATGTAGGTATCGGGTAAAGCATTTAATAAGCTCATTAATTCGTTGTGCTTGTTTTTTAATTTTGCCTCTGCAGATAGTCGGGTCTGCGCCATAACAGCAAAACGGTCGTAAAGTGCTTTTAATTCTGGGCTATTGGGCTTTTTAATATGTTTAGGCATAGCACCATCTGCAAGCTCATCAGTGGCTTTAGTTAAATTAGCGATAGGTTTAAATATACTTTGTTTAATTAAACGCCTAGCAAGTAATACTAATAAGGCAATAGCCAATAAAAATGCAAAAATAGTTTTAGCAAAGCTTTCATTAACCTTATTAATAAAATCCTCAACTGAAACAGCAATATGAATGTCTAAATTATTACCATGCCCGTCTTCATATATAACTGAGCGATGAAAAATTTGGTTTTCGCCTTTTGCATTTTTAAATACGGTTAATGAGCTTTTAGCATGAAGTAAATCTACATCGGTAATTTTTTGGCCTAAATCACGTGGTTGATTAGGGTAATTGGCGAGTATTAAGCCGTTAGAGTCGGCAATAACAGCTTTAGCGTTGTTAGGTAATTTAGCTTCGCTTAGTACTATGTTCCACCAGTTCAATGCTATAACAGTAACTAGTGTGCCTTTTAGTTGGTTATTAGAGTCTATAATCGGGTAGGCAAAATTGACACTTTGCGCTTGAATACTCCGGTCGTATTGAAAATACCCCACCGAAAAGCTTTTATTATTAATAGCATTTTGAAAATAAGTACGATCGCTAATATTAATATTCTTACTACGCCCATTTGTTACACACTGAAGGTCGCCGTTTTTATCAACAATACCTATATTTGCAATATTTTTATACAGGGCTTTTATTTCATAAAAGTAGCTAGGGCAGGTCTTAGGGAGCGTGTTACTTTTTGCCGTTTTATCGGCTAAATAAATAGTCACCCGTTTAACATCATCAACCATCGTTTTTTGATGCTGTGTCAATTGCTTAGCTATATTTACTATTCTTTCTTCACTTTTTTCTATAGCAGCATCACGCTCATACCATAGCGTAAATACCGTCACTGCAGCGCCCGGAATGCTAAGCAGGATAAGTAATCTATAGAGCTGGCTTTTAAGCGATGAAGTAAAGATAAGATCTCCTTGGACTTTATGTTCCTAAAAAATGATTGTAGACATAAAAGCTGAAAATAACCATACAAAATATAGGGTTGTATTAAAAAGTTATTATAAATCAGCCCAAGCCTGAGCTTTTAATCATTAAGCCTATTATGCAACATAACCGAATTATCGCCATTATCAAGGTGGCTTCTAAAAATTAGAACGATTTACTCGATTTAAAGACATGGTTGTCTGGTTTTATCAATGTTTTAATAAGCTCATTAATTAATCTACTACAGTATTTTAAATATGAATATAGCAAAAGTGTTAACAGCTTATGCAACACAAGATGGGGATGGCGTAAATATCAGCCGAATACCTGGTTTTGATGGCAAATATCTCGACCCCTTTTTGATGATTGATGAGCTAAAGTCTAATAATGAAAGTGACTATATTGGTGGTTTTCCCCCGCACCCTCATCGTGGCATAGAAACTTTTACATACATTATTAAAGGTGGTTTTGAGCACCAAGATCAAATGGGCAATAAAAAAGCGATCCGCTCTGGCGATGTACAGTGGATGAGTACAGGTAGAGGCGTTATGCACAGTGAAATGCCATTGGCAGATACAAAAGAGGGGCTGCATGGCTTTCAAGTTTGGATCAATATGCCCAGCGACGAAAAAATGCGTGCGCCACGCTATCAAGACACAACACAAAATCCAGCTCCTGTAGTAACTAACAAGCAAGGCGTTATCTTTACTGCACTTGCGGGGAGTTGGCAGTTTGACAATTACACGCTAACGTCGAGTTTGCAAAGCTTAGCGGCCAATGCCGCACTGGCTAATGTTACTCTCCCTATTAATACACGCATACAGTTAGCAAGGCTTAAACAGCGTAAAGTAATGATTTATGTTCATACAGGCGAGCTTATTTCGGGTGATGGGCAAACCTTTAATGCTGGCAAGTTACTTATATTAAATGAAAACAGTGACATTGACGTTTCTTCAAAAAAAGGCGCGGGAATACTTATTTTAGCGGGTAACCCGCTTGAGCAGCCTATTGCACATATGGGCCCGTTTGTAATGACCACGCAAGAGGAAATTAAACAAGCGGTGCGTGATTATCAAAACGGTGAATTTGGCACCATTTAATCGTTAACTGAGGAGGTTATTATGGGTTTATTAGTTAATGGCCAATGGCAAGATAAATGGTACGACACTGACTCGAATAATGGTAAATTTAAACGCGAGGCAGCAAAGCTTCGGAATTGGATCACAAAAGATGGTAGCCCCGGGCCTACAGGAAGCGGCGGATTTAAAGCGCAAGCAAATCGTTACCACTTATATGTTTCCTTAGCATGCCCGTGGGCGCATCGCACACTTATATTTAGACAGCTAAAAGGCCTAAGCGATGTTATTAGCGTATCGGTCGTCAGTCCTGATATGTTAGATAAGGGCTGGAGCTTTGATATAAATAAGCTAAGTAGCGGCGATGATTTATTTAATAGTGAATACTTACATCAAATTTATACTAAGCACGATGTAAATTACAGTGGGCGAGTAACTGTACCTGTACTTTGGGATAAGCAGCAAAATAAAATTGTTAGTAATGAGTCTGCAGATATTATTCGTATGTTTAATAGTGCATTTAACGAGATTACTCATAATCCGGATGACTATTACCCGCAATCACTTCAAGCTGATATTGACGAAATTAACGACCTTGTTTATACCAATATTAATAACGGGGTATATAAAGCGGGTTTTGCAACCACGCAAATAGCATACGAAGATGCATTTACTGCGTTATTTAAAGCACTTGATAAAGTAGAGGACATACTAAGTAAAAATCGTTACCTGATGGGGGGCACATTAACCGAGGCAGATTGGCGTTTATTTACAACACTCATCCGATTTGACAGCGTATATGTAGGGCATTTTAAGTGTAATTTACGCACTATAGAAAGCTACCCAGCGCTCAGTAACTATGTTCGTGAATTATACCAAATAGAGGGAGTGGCCAGTACGGTAGACTTTGAGCATATTAAGCGACATTACTATTTTAGCCACAAAATGATTAATCCAACGCAAGTTATCCCAAAAGGGCCTGCCCTGAACTTTAGCCAAAACCATAACAGATCATCGTTAAGCTAAGTGCTATTTGAGTACAGCACAATAAGTAGCAATTGCACTCATAAGAAAGCGTGTATGCTTGCAATTGCTGCTATGCAAATAATTTTACTAGCCAGCCGTATTTACGCACAAAACTGTTTTCACTTTTACCTGCCTGCAGCGTTGCACCAGCTAAAAAAGCAGAGGCCAATCCTACCTTAGTCGCTGCAAAACGTTTAAAGCGGTACTTTATTGCTGCATGGTGCTGGCGCTTTAATGCGTGCTGTAAATCCATTTGTTTATTTAACGTGTCAACGTTCTCATTAGGTTCTTTAATTAGAAAATTAACGAGCATGGTTATTTCCTTAAAGATTTAAAAGTTGCTTAATACTTTTAATCGTTTTACTAAAACCAATTTTGTTGCTTAGGTAAACGGTATTTCGCCAAAGCCAAACTAAACAGATAATCTGCGCGAGTGCAGCCGTAGTAAAACTCAGCCAAACTGAGCCAAATAAATCGTATACACCGTAACCAATTGCACCTAGTAAGCCGGCCCACAACAAAATCAAACCACTGGCAAAGCACCCTAAAAATATAGTGATCAACGCCATTGATCGTAACGACAGCTTCCACTCAGCCTTTGCAAGTTGGTGGGTAAGCTTTCCTTGCGTTTTATAATCCTCCTTGAGCTGGTCAGAGTATTCAATGATCTTTGCTATATGATCCTGCCAATCGTCCTTTTGAGTAGGGTCTTCAGTCGTTTGATTTTGAGCATTACCGTCCGTGGTTGCTGTTGTTTGTGAGCTACTCATTATTTTTACTTACGACGAAATAATGACGTTACAAGCATACCAGCCGCAAAAGCAATACCTGCTGTCGCTAGTGGATTTTCTGAAGCAAAAGCACGCGTTTTAGCGCTGCACTCAGATAATTTTTCACGGGCAATAAGCTGTTTTTCACTTAGCGCTTCTGCAGAGCTTGAAGCACCTTTGCGAACGCTAGATTCAGCAATCGAAGCCTTGCTTGAAAGCGCATCTACCGCATCATGTGCCACAGAGGTTGCCTTTTCTGTAAGCGGAGCTTCACTTTCTTTTTGTTTAAGATCAGGTTTCATGTTTGTTTCAGTATTCGGTTTTGTATTTGTTGCAGTAGCCATAATCAATCCTTAATAAATAAAATAAAAAATTTAACTGGTGCTATAGCAGATGCAACGATTAAACCAACCATTAAAAATATTTTAACTGTTTGATTTAGTTGTTTTTATTGTTTTATGGTAGGGCGCGGTAGATTAAATTAAAAGCAGCATGAAGTAAGTATTGCTGCCGTGCTAAGTAAATTTTACATGGCTATAAACTATGGCCTGTTTACCTTTCGAAGTTTAATTTGCAGCAGTCTGTTTGGGATTTAGGCAAGGTAGAGCCTATGTAGTGTGGTTATTCCCCATAAATAGGCGATAACGACGTATAAATGTCAAACAGGCGCTGCCCGAAGGGTTCTGCCTAGGGCAATTTACTCTCTGTTACTCGGTTTTTACTTAGCCCACTAGGTTACAAACCTCACGCCGCGATTAAATGCCCCCTAGATTGAACAAATTATAATCCTTAAAGGTCAACAGGCCCTAGATTCATTTTTTTGTAATTATTCATTGATTATTCAGTAAGCAAATTATGTAAACCAAACGTTATTAGCAACGCTTTAAAAAAATTTTATCTACTACCTCCACTTTTTCCCACGTAATTCAATCGCTTTGCGTAAAGCCTTATTTTTTCTAGCTTAGCGAGACGTTAAAGCTGGTCAGCTTACTTGACAAAAAGGCTTGTCAAGCCCTAAACTGGAGCACTGTGGTAAAAAGTGGTTTTTAGTGGATCTAACTGGATCAAATTAATCGAAACGCGATTACACAATTTAAAAGTAGGCTTTTTATGTTTCGTGGCGCTAGTTCACTGAGCTTGGATGATAAAGGACGTTTTGCGGTACCGACTAAGTACCGAGACGCTTTGCTGTCTGAAGATCAAGGAACGGTAATATGTACCATTGCGCTAAACGAACCGTGTTTATGGTTGTATCCTCTTGCACAGTGGCAAGAAATAGAAAGCCGCTTGTCTAAAATCTCTAATATGAATCCACGTGCTCGCCGAATGCAACGTATGTTGTTAGGTAATGCCACAGAGTATCAACTTGATAAAAATGGTCGGATTTTGCTGGCGCCTTCATTGCGTAGCCACGCAGAACTTGGCAAAAAGATCATGCTAGTTGGTTTAATGAATAAATTTGAAATTTGGGATGAAGCGCGTTGGCACGAACAAATGCGCCAAGACACTGAGCTGGAAAGGCTTGGCGATTTTGAAGCAAACCAAGATTTAGATAATTTCACACTCTAACGGCACTAAAAAAGGCAAACACAAGCTAATGACTGCGCAATTTGAACACGTATCCGTATTAATGGACGAAACCATCGATGCTCTTGCAATTAAGCCAGACGGCATATACATGGATGGTACTTTTGGACGTGGCGGACACTCGGGTCAAATACTTGCTCGCCTTGGAGAACAAGGGCGTTTACAAGCCATTGACCAAGACCCTCAAGCGATAAAATCGGCTGAAAAATTTGCTGATGACAGTCGCTTTGCTATAGCTCACACCCGCTTTTCCAATTTATACGATGTTGCAGAGCAAAACGATCTGTTAGGTAAAGTTGATGGCATTTTGTTAGATATTGGTGTTTCTTCACCTCAACTTGATGACGCAGAGCGTGGCTTTAGCTTTATGAAAGACGGCCCCCTCGATATGCGTATGGACCCAACAAGTGGCCGCAGTGCAGCACAATGGCTGGCCGAAGCTGAACTTGAAGACATTACCCATGTAATTAAAACCTACGGTGAAGAAAAGTTTGGCAAGCGTATAGCCCATAAAGTACTAGAAGTTAGAGAACACACACCCATTACCACAACCAAACAGCTTGCCGATTTAGTCGATGAAGCGGTGCCTGTAAAAGATAAATTTAAACACCCAGCCACACGTACATTTCAGGCAATCAGAATTTACATAAACAGTGAACTGGAAGAAATTCAAACCGCATTGCAAGCCGCTGTAAAAGTTTTAAAGCCGGGTGGGCGTTTAGTGGTGATTTCGTTTCATTCACTTGAAGACAGAATTGTGAAGCAATTTATTAGAAAACAGAGTAAGGGAGAAGCGATACCCAGAGGTCTGCCTTTAACCGACGCACAAATAAATAAAAACCTGACGTTAAAAGCAGTGGGTAAAGCTATTAAACCAAGTGCTGAAGAAATTGAGCGTAATCCACGCTCTCGCAGCTCAGTACTTAGGATTGCACAGAGGCTTGGATGAACACTAAAGCGAATAATCGCCAACCCAATTTATTTTTAGAAATATTAAAAGGCCTAGGAGCTAATAAGCTAACCTCGGCCTTGTTGGTTGTGATATTCGCTTCAAGCCTTGCGGTCGTGCAGGTTACTCACTCTGCTCGTGCGCAGCTAATTAAACAAGATACGCTTTTACAAGAGCGTGATGAACTTGATTTAGAGTGGCGCTATTTACTTGTAGAAGAAGAGTTCTATTCGCAGCATGCGCGCATTGAAGAAGTGGCTACCACACAGCTTGAAATGAAGCGCCCTACCAGTCAGGACGAACAGGTAATAATAATACAATGAGAAATCGCGGCAAAAAGCAGGTCAATAACTTAATCACATGGCGTTTTATGCTGGTATGCACTGTGGTGTTTTTAGTGTTTGTAACACTGGTGTCGCGTGCTGCCTATTTACAAGTTATTGAGCCAGATAAAGCCCGTTCAGAAAGCGATAAACGCACCGTACGCGTTGAAAAACTGCATGTACAACGCGGAATGATCTTCGACCGTCAAGGTAAAGAGCTTGCTGTTAGTGTGCCAGTCGTTAGTGTGTATGCCGATCCTAAAGCATTGCATAAGTCGCTTGTTGCTAAAGTTATAAAACAGGCGCGCAAAAACGGTGAAGATCATAAAACCTTGGCTGAAAATGTAGCCGAGCTAGATAAACGAACTTCAGCATACTACGCAAATGATCTACGCTGGCGTGAGCTGGCAGATGTATTACGTATTGATCCTAACAAAATTAACTCGCGGTTATTAAACGATCCCACCCGTCGATTTGTGTATTTAAAGCGCCAAGTAACCCCTGCTGTTGCCAACTACATTAGCCAATTACGTTTACCTGGTATTCATTTATTAGATGAGTCTAAACGGTATTACCCGGCAGGAGAGGTAACAGCGCACATCATAGGTTTTACAAATATAGATGGAAAAGGCATAGAAGGTATTGAAAAGCTTTACGAAAATGCCTTAACGGGCGAAGAAGGTCGCCGTACTATTCGTAAAGATGCCCAAGGGCGCGAAGTTGAAGTACTTGATGAGCGTGAACGTGTAGAGCCAGAAAACATTCAGCTAAGTATCGATCAGCGCATTCAAGCGATTGCTTATAAAGCAGTTAAATCTGCCGTGCTCACGTATAAAGCGACCTCAGGGTCAGCCATGGTGGTTGATGTTAAAACTGGTGAAGTACTGGCCATGGTAAATAGCCCATCATTTAACCCTAATAACTTAAACGACGCACAACCTCATAAACGTCGTAATCGTGCAATTACCGATTTGTTTGAACCAGGTTCAACCGTTAAGCCACTAGCCATTTTAGCTGGGCTAGACTACGGCGTAATTAAAGCCGACGACACCATTGATACCTACCCAGGTTGGATGCGTTTAGGCGGCAGTTTAGTAAAAGATACCCGTAACCACGGTGAAATGACGCTTCGTGAAATTTTAAAGTACTCATCAAACATGGGCGTGGCTAAAGTAACGCAACAAGTACCTAAAGATTACTTAGTTGGTTTATATCAAAAAGTTGGGTTTGGTAGCGATACGGGCACAGGTATGGTTGGCGAAAGCAGCGGCTTATTTTACCCAAACCGCCGCTGGTCTGATTTTGAAATTGCCACGTTATCGTTTGGCTATGCTATTTCGGTAAGTACGGCGCAAATGGCCCGTTTTTACACCATGTTAGGTGCCGGTGGGATTAATCGCCCACTTACTATTTTAAAGCAAGATGGTGTGCCAGAAGGCGAACGTATTTTTAAACAAAAAGACGTAGAAGCCGTTGTTCACATGATGGAAAGCGTGTTTGAAAAAGACGGTACAGCGCGTAACGTTAAAGTAGATGGCTACCGTGCAGCAGGTAAAACTGGTACATCTAAAAAAGCAGTTGCTGGTGGTTACGGTGATGAATACGTAGGTTATTTTGCAGGTGTAGCGCCGGCAAGTAACCCACGCTTGGCTGTGGTAGTGATGATCAATGAGCCTGGCGGCGATGTGTACTATGGAGGTGCCACCGCAGGCCCTGCATTTGCAGAAATCGTCTCTAACGCATTAAGAATATTAAACGTAGCCCCTGATAAGGAAGAAGTGGCGTACGTAAAAGGTAAAGATAACGATGCGTGATTTAAAGGCTATTTTAAAATACATCGACATAGATGCACCTTCGCAGCTAGTTAAAAATTTACGCCTTGATAGCCGTGATGTAACACCAGGTGATGTATTTGTGGCGATAAAAGGCCATGCACTTGATGGCGGCCAGTTTATTGCCAAAGCAATCGAAAATGGTGCTATAGCCATTATTGCCGATAGACTGTGCGAATTTGACGTTGAATTTGAGCCTCTTTATTTAGTAACAGAGCTTGATAAAAAGCTCCCAGAGCTGGCAAGCCAATTTTATGAAAACCCAAGCCAGTCACTTGATTTAATTGGCGTAACGGGCACTAATGGTAAATCAACAACAACAGCCATGATGGCGCATTTAGCGCAGTTTTGTAGTACAGATTCGGCCATTATAGGCACATTAGGCTATGGCCACCCAGATACACTAACGCCACTTATTAATACCACGCCTTCGGCTGTTGATTTGCAGCACATATTGCATGACTTAAAGCAGCAGCATAAAAAGCTTGTCGCGATGGAGGTTTCATCGCACGGATTAGTGCAGCAGCGCGTGGCTCAATGCCAATTTAAAGCGGCGGTGTTTACTAATTTATCGCGTGATCACCTTGATTACCATGGTGATATGGCAAGTTATGGCGACGCTAAGCTAATGCTGTTTCGCGATTTTGACCCCGAACTTGTGGTACTAAATCAAGACGATGGGCAAGCAGAGCAATGGCTTGAAAAATACAGTTTTAATAACCTTATTTGTTATGGTCGGAAAAATTTAGCGCCGCAAGATGCGCGTTATGTTTATTTTTCTGATGTGGAATACTCTAAAAATGGTATTTCGGCGCAATTGAGCACAAGTTGGGGTGACATTAACGTAACATCGCCTCTATTTGGTGAGTTTAACTTATATAATTTAACGGCAGCACTGGCAACATTGCTAGGGCTCGGTTACCCGCTTGAGCAATTAGCTGCAGGATGCGCACATTTGCACCCTGTAGCAGGGCGTATGCAAGCGTTTAGCGAAGTGAATTTACCTACGTGCGTTGTTGATTACGCTCATACCCCCGATGCACTTGCATTGGCTTTACAGGCATTACAAAAGCATGTGCCTGGTGGGGTTAGCTGTGTTTTTGGCTGTGGCGGCGACAGAGATAAAGGCAAGCGTGCTTTAATGGCACAAGCGGCAGAGCAAAATGCAGATAAGGTGATTGTTACCAGCGACAACCCCCGTTCAGAAAACCCAGATGCTATTTTAGCAGATGTAGCTGCGGGCTTATCGCAGCCTGAAAAAGCCCATTTAGAGGCTGACAGAGCAAAAGCCATTCGCTATGCAATAGAAAATGCAAATGCGGATGACGTAATTTTAATTGCTGGCAAAGGCCACGAGGATTACCAAATTATTGGCGATCAACGTATCGACTTTTGCGATCGCAGTTATGTAAAAGAACAACTAAAAAAAGCAGTAAGAGGGATAACTCAATGATCCCAATGGATTTTGATTGGCTGGCAAATGTGCTAGCAACCGATTATCCAGGTGATAATCTCAATGTAGTAAATATTAATACCGATACCCGCAGTATTTGCGAAGGAGAGGTGTTTTTAGCGTTAAAAGGGCCTAATTTTGATGGCCATAAATTTATTGCTGATGCTAAACAAAAAGGCGCTATTGGCGTTATTGTGCAGCACAAAGTAGATGTAGATATACCGCAGTTTGTTGTTAGCGATACCCGTATTGCATTAGGCAATATAGGTGCAGCAGTTATGGCGCAGGTTAATCCTAAAACCATTGCTATTACGGGCAGCGTAGGTAAAACAACGGTAAAAGAAATGTGCGCTGCGATTTTATCGGTGCATGGAGATGTGCTTGCTACAAAAGGTAATTTTAATAACGATATTGGCGTGCCACTTACGTTATTACGTTTAGAGCCACAGCACCGTTTTGCTGTTATAGAGCTTGGTGCCAACCACTTAGGCGAAATTGCTTATACAACCGCCATGGCAAAACCCGATGTAGCTGTGGTGTGTAATGTCGCTGCTGCGCATTTAGAAGGCTTTGGTAGCCTAATGGGCGTTGCTAAGGCAAAAGGTGAGATTTTTGATGGCCTAAAAGAGGATGGCGTTGCCATTGTTAACTGCGATAGCGAATTTAGCCAGTACTGGCTTGATAAATTAAAAGGGCGCACTGTTAAGTGTTTTTCAAGTACTGAAAAACTTGATATTTGGGCTGAAAATATCAGCCTAGACGAAAACGCTCGCGCGAGCTTTTTATTGTGTACACCAGATCAAAAAGTACCCGTAACGCTTGCTCTTCCAGGTAAGCACAACGTAAGCAATGCGCTTATTGCCGCGGCTTTAACCAGCGAGTTTGACGTATCGCTTGAAGAAATAGCCACAGCACTTGCCACCATGGGGGATGTAAAAGGACGTGTAAATTTAATAAAAGTGAGTGACTCACTCACTGTTATTGATGACACCTATAACGCTAATGTTAAGTCGGTAAAAGCTGCCATTGATTTATTAAGTGATATTCAAGGGCACCGTATTTTCGCACTTGGCGATATGGGAGAGCTTGGTGAAGATGCCAGAACTTACCATCAAGAAGTAGGTGAATACGCCAAACAGCAAGGTATAGATGAGCTGTATACGCTGGGTGTGTTAAGTAAATATGCAAGCGATGTGTTTGATAAGCCAAATCGTCATTTTTCTAATCGCGAAGAAATGCTCAAGCAAATTCAAACCAGTCTTAATAATACAAATAGTAAAACCACACTTGTGGTGAAAGGATCGCGCAGTTCTCGCATGGAATTATTAGTAACCGATTTAGTAAATGGCCAGCAACAAGCCATCAATGGAGTATCATAATGTTAGTTTGGCTGGCAGAGTATTTAACTCAATATTACAGTGGCTTTAATGTTTTTTCGTATTTAACCCTACGCGCCATTTTAGGGATATTAACAGCGTTAATGATGTCGCTTTATTTTGGTCCTAAGCTCATTCGCTCATTACAAAAAATGCAAATTGGCCAAGTAGTGCGTGATGATGGTCCAGAATCTCACTTATCTAAAAAAGGCACTCCTACAATGGGGGGCTTACTCATTTTAGGCGCCATATTTACCAGCACCTTATTATGGGCTGACCTATCGAATAAATACGTATGGGCAACTTTATTTGTAATTGGCTCATTAGGTTTAGTGGGCTTTATAGATGACTACCGCAAAGTAATACGCAAAGACCCTAAAGGACTAATTGCTAAATGGAAGTATTTTTGGCAATCGGTTATTGCTTTAGTGGTTGCAACTGCATTGTATACCACCAGTACACACGCATCAGAAACCTCATTGGTTGTGCCATTTTTTAAAGATGTATTGCCACAGTTAGGCTTGTTATACATTGTGATTACTTATTTTGCATTAGTGGGAACTTCAAACGCGGTAAACCTGACTGATGGCTTAGATGGCCTAGCGATTGTACCTACTATTTTAGTGGCTGCCGCACTGGCCATCATTGCTTATTTGACCGGTAATATTAATTTTTCGGCTTATTTACATATCCCGCATTTACCGCTTGCCAGTGAGCTTGTGGTTGTATGTACCGCTATTGTTGGCGCGGGCTTAGGCTTTTTATGGTTTAACACGTACCCAGCCCAGGTGTTTATGGGCGATGTAGGGTCTTTGGCACTTGGCGGCGCGCTAGGCATAATTGCAATTTTAGTACGCCAAGAATTACTGCTAATTATTATGGGCGGTGTGTTTGTAATGGAGGCCTTATCGGTAATTTTACAGGTTGGCTCATATAAACTACGCGGACAGCGCATTTTTAGAATGGCGCCTATTCATCATCATTACGAGTTAAAAGGTTGGCCAGAGCCACGTGTTATTGTGCGCTTTTGGATTATTTCAATTGTGCTAGTGCTTGCTGGCCTTGCGACATTAAAGATTCGATAAATGCAGTATTTAAACGAGATAAAAAACAAACATATAACAGTGCTCGGACTCGGTGTAACCGGTCTGGGCATTGTACGTTTTTTATTATCTCATGGTTTTGCACCAAAGGTTGTTGATAGCCGTGTTGCGCCACCAGGTGTGGACTGGCTTAGCGAACACGCACCTGAGCTTGATACGCATTTTGGTGACTTAGGGAACGCTACACTTTGTAAAACCGACATGATCATCATAAGCCCTGGGCTTAGCCTAAAAATCCCCGCAATTGCTCAAGCAATAGAGTCAGGCGTTGAGGTCATTGGTGATGTTGAGCTGTTTGCTCGTATAAATACTAAACCCGTTGTTGCTGTCACAGGCTCTAATGGTAAATCAACCGTTGTTACGCTTGCGTATGAAGTGCTTAAAGCTGCAGGTTACAAAGTGGCATTAGGTGGCAATATTGGTACTGCGGTACTTGACTTATTAAACGATGATTTTGATGTTTATGTGCTGGAGCTTTCAAGTTTTCAGCTGGATACTTGCTCGAGCTTAAAACCAATAAGCGCAGCGGTATTAAATATATCTGAAGATCATTTAGATCGTTACGACAGTTACCAAGCCTATATCGACTCTAAATTAAGTATTTATAACAATGCTGAGCTTTTAGTAACAAACGCAGATGACATTCAAACTAAGCCTATTCGCCACTCTTTAGCGCCACAAATGAGTTTTGGCACCGACCAAGGTGATTATCGCTTAGCCCAACATAATAATAAGCTGCACTTTATAGTAAAAGGTGAAGCGTTTTTACCTGTGAGCACGCTTTCGGTAGTTGGTAAGCACAATTACTTAAATACACTGGCGGTAATGGCGTTATTAAGCCCGTTTGATATTAGTAAAGATCAATATACTGCAGCGCTTGGCCAATTTAATGGTTTAGCGCACCGTTGTCAGTTTGTTGGTGAGCAAAATGGGGTCAAATATTTTAACGACTCTAAAGCTACCAATGTGGGTGCTACTATAGCAGCTATAGATAGTTTGGCCTCAGCTCATGAAAACCTAATTGTAATAGCCGGTGGTGATGCCAAAGGCGCTGATTTAAGTGCGTTAACGCCTTATATAAAAAATTATGTAAAAGCACTTGTTTGCTTTGGCAAAGATGCAGATAAACTTGCTGCACTGAGCAGTAAATCGCACTTAGTAAACACAATGCAAGAGGCGGTATCGCTGGCTAAAGTGCTCAGTAAGCGCGGCGATATTGTATTACTTGCGCCTGCCTGCGCCAGCATTGATATGTATAACAACTACATGCAACGCGGTGATGACTTTGTGCAATGCGTTAAGGAAGGGCTAATATGATTGCCTTTGCCGATTTAAAAGAAACGCTCACTCCAAAACCTTCAGCACAGCTTTATGACGTGCCACTGCTTTATTGCATGCTCATGCTTATAGGTGTGGGTTTTGTAATGGTGACCAGTGCCTCTATGCCTACAGCCGAAAGGCTGTTTGATAACTCATACCATATTACCATTCGCCACAGCCTGTTTTTAGCAATGGCATTTATTTTATTTTGGATTGCCGCCAGTGTCCCTATGGATTGGTGGAAGCGCTCAAACCCGTATTTGTTATTGCTTGGCATGGTGCTGCTTATTGCAGTATTAATTATAGGCCGCGAAGTTAACGGCGCAAAACGTTGGATTCCCATTGGACCTGTTGGTTTTCAGGTGGCTGAGGCCGCCAAATTATACTTTTTCAGTTATATAGCTGGCTACTTGGTAAGAAAGCGTGAAGAAGTACAAGAAAATATTAAAGGCTTTGCAAAGCCTATTGCTGTATTTGCGGTGTATGCCTTACTCATTTTATTGCAGCCCGATTTAGGGACCGTAGTAGTTATGTTTGTAACAACAGTGGGGCTGTTATTTTTGGCCGGCGCGAAGCTGTGGCAGTTTTTTGTACTCATTTTAACGGGCATAGGGCTTGTTGTATTACTGATTATTGTAGAGCCATACAGAATGGCGCGAGTTGTAGGCTTTTTAGACCCTTGGGAAGACCCATTTGGAAAAGGGTATCAGTTAGTGCAGTCGCTTATGGCCTACAGCCAAGGGGGCTGGTTTGGCCAAGGGTTAGGTAACAGCGTTCAAAAGTTACAGTATTTACCCGAGGCTCATAACGACTTTATTTTTGCTGTTATAGGCGAAGAGCTAGGCCTTGTAGGTGTAGCAAGTATTTTATGTGTGTTGGCTGTGTTTGTATTTAGGGCGCTTTTAATAGGTCAGCAAGCGTTAAAGTGTGGCAAAGAATACGAAGGCTATTTTGCGTTTGCTATTGGCATTTGGTTTGCGTTTCAAACCATGGTTAATGTAGGCGCCAGTGCAGGGTTATTACCGACTAAAGGGTTAACCTTGCCGTTTATTTCGTATGGTGGTTCAAGTTTATTAATCATGACGATTGCCACCGGTATTTTACTGCGTGTTGATTTTGAAACTAAAATGGCAACCAAACAAGCCACCTCACGCGGAGGTAAACGATGAGTAAAAAATTAGTAGTTGTGGCTGGTGGTACAGGTGGGCATATATTCCCTGGTATTGCTGTAGCCGATTATTTAAAAGAGCAAGGCTGGCAAGTAAGCTGGATAGGCACGCCAGACAGAATGGAAGCGGATGTTGTACCAAAGCATAACATTGAGATTGATTTTATTAATGTAAAAGGCGTTCGCGGTAATGGTTTAAAGCGTCTTATTAAAGCTCCATTCATGGTACTTAATGCAATATTGCAAGCGCGTAAGGTATTGAAATTTCAGCAACCAGATGTTGTGCTTGCTATGGGCGGCTATGTAACTGGACCAACGGGGATAGCGGCTAAAAGTTTAGGTATCCCACTGGTGATTCATGAGCAAAATGCAGTGGCAGGTATGAGCAACAAATGGTTGGCAAAATTTGCTAACAAAGTACTTGCTGCGTTTCCAAGTGCCTTTGCACCAGGGCAAGCTGAATTAGTCGGTAATCCAGTACGTGCAAGCGTTGCTAATGTCGCTAAACGTGATGTTTCAAGCCCTATAAATATTTTAGTGGTGGGGGGCTCGTTAGGCGCACAAGTGCTTAACCAAACACTGCCAGAGGCATTTAGTTTACTTGCTAAAACAGCGCCAATTAAAGTGTGGCACCAAACAGGTAAAGGCCATATTGAGAGCGTACAAAGCGCGTATGCGCAAAACAACATTGCAGATGAAGACCTAAAAGTTGCTGAATTTATAGATGATATGGACGCCGCCTACGCGTGGGCCGATATTGTTATTTGCCGTGCCGGTGCACTGACTGTTAGTGAAATCGCCGCCGCGGGTAAAATGGCTGTGTTTGTGCCGTTTCCACATGCGGTAGACGATCATCAAACCGCTAACGCAAAGTATTTAGTAACCGCAAGTGGCGCGCTTTTAATGCCTCAGCCCCAGTTTAATAAAGACTCGATAGTTGAGCTATTAACCCCGTATTTGGCAAAGCCTATATTAATTAAACAAATGGCCAGTAATGCTAAGCAGCAAGCCATTTTAGATGCCACAGCAAGCGTTGCCTCGCACTGTGAGCAAGTAACAAATAAGAGAAAATAAGTGAAAGATAAGTCAATACAAGAACAACAAACTCGACCTGCTATGCGTCGAATAGAGACCATCCATTTTATTGGTATTGGCGGTGCGGGTATGGGCGGCATTGCCGAAGTACTGGCTTGTGAAGGCTACCGTATTACAGGCTCAGATATAGCGCACAGCGCAATGACCGAACGTTTAATTAAAGCAGGTGCTGAAGTATTTATAGGCCATCACGAAAACAACGTAAAAGATGCCAACGTCGTTGTTGTTTCAAGTGCTATTGACGAAACAAACCCTGAAATTATTGCAGCAAAAGCGGCACGTATACCGGTAGTTCGCCGTGCAGAAATGCTTGCCGAATTAATGCGTTTTCGCCATGGCATTGCCATTGCGGGCACACATGGTAAAACCACAACAACGAGTTTAATTGCCAGCATTTATGCTCAAGCAGGACTTGATCCTACCTTTATTATTGGCGGCTTATTAAATAGCGCAGGCAGTAACGCAAAAGTAGGTAAGAGCGACTTTTTAATTGCTGAGGCAGATGAAAGCGATGCATCGTTTTTGCATTTACAGCCAATGGTATCGGTGATCACCAATATTGAAGAAGATCACATGGAAACCTATGGCGGCAGCCTTGAGAAAATGAAAGACACTTATGTGGACTTTATTCATAACCTGCCATTTTATGGCTTAGCCGTTGTGTGTATAGACTCGCAGGTAGCCAGTGAGTTGATCCCACGTTTTGCTCGCCCAGTTATTACCTATGGCGAGTCAAAAGATGCCGACTACCGCATGAGCGATTTTAGTCAATCAGCAAGTACTTGTACTTTTACAGTGACAAATAAGAATGGCGATAGCCTAACAGCTACGCTTAACATGCCGGGTAAGCACAATGCACTTAATGCCACGGCGGCAATTGCAGTGGCTAAAGATCAAAACATTGCTAACCACGCAATTTTAGAGGCATTGCAAAAATTTGAAGGCATAGGGCGTCGTTTTCAGCACTACGGTGAATTTGAAAATGAGCGCGGCAATGTCATGCTGGTGGATGACTACGGACATCATCCATCAGAAGTTGCAGCCACCATTGCAGCGGTACGCGAAGGCTGGCCAGAAAAACGCTTAGTTATGGTTTATCAACCACACCGATTTACCCGTACACGCGATTTATACGAAGACTTTGTAAAAGTACTGGCTGATGTCGATCAACTTTTATTACTAGATGTGTACAGTGCCGGTGAAGATCCTATTGTGGGCGCAGACAGTAAAAGCCTGTGCCGCAGCCTACGTCAACGCGGAAAAGAGCCTCTACACGTAGCAACGAGCGCAGAGCTTGCTGGTGTGCTGGCCGATAACTTACAAAATAACGACTTAGTTTTAACGCAAGGCGCTGGTAATATAGGACAATTGGTTAAAACATTAGCGGCAACAGGTATGTCGGTTGAAAAATTAAAGCAAGGTGAAGTATGACGCAGCAAAACGCGCAATTTGGTAAAGTAGCAGTACTGCTAGGGGGTAACTCAGCAGAGCGCGAAGTGTCACTACGTTCAGGGCAAGCAGTGCTTAATGCACTACAAAATGCTGGCGTTGATGCCATTGCTTTTGACCCGAAAAATCGTTCATTGTGGGAATTAAAAGAGTTAAACATAGATCGTGTCTTTATTGCATTGCATGGCCGTGGTGGCGAAGATGGAACAGTGCAAGGTGCGCTTGAATTTATGAACTTGCCATACACAGGCAGTAATGTATTGGGTTCAGCCTTAGCAATGGATAAAGTCCGTTGTAAGCATTTATTTAAATCTGCAGGACTAAGCACAGCGCCTTATGCAGTTGTTGATGCTAAAAAAGGCTTTGATGCAAAAGCCATTATGGATGAGTTTAAAAAAGTAATGGTGAAGCCATCACACGAAGGCTCAAGCATAGGTATGGCGCAAGCAAGTACCGCTCAAGAGCTTGAAGATGCACTAACTCACGCCTTTAAGTTTGATAGCCAAGTGTTAGTGGAGCAGTGGATAACCGGACGCGAGTTTACAGTGACTGTATTAGGCGACGAAGTACAACCTGTTATTGAAATGACGACCCCAAATGGCTTTTACGATTATCAAGCTAAGTATCAGTCAAACACAACGCAGTATCATTGCCCTGCGGATTTATCGGCGCAAGATACACAGTGTATACAAGCTATGTCATTAGAAGCGTTTGAGTTAGTGGGTGCAAGCGGCTGGGGCCGTGTAGATGCGATGCAAGATGAGCAGGGAAATTTTTATTTGTTAGAAGTAAATACAGTCCCTGGCATGACCGAAAAATCGCTGGTGCCCATGGCGGCAAAAGCAAACGGGGCAACATTTGAGCAATTAGTTATTCGCATTTTGGAGCAAACGCTTTAATATGCACACCCTTTTAGAAAAAGCTCAACAGTTAAAACAGCAACTTAACTTTAATTGGTCGCTAATTTTTGGTGTGAGCTTTTTTCTAGTAGTAGTGATAGGGCTGGTGAAAATAACAAGCGGTGTATCTGATTGGCTAGTAGAGAACAAAGATGCACAAATAAAGCACTTAACGGTGCTAGGAAAGCCCAAATACACTGACGAAAAGGCCATAATAAAAGCAATAAAAAAGGCCGATTTAAGCAGTTTTTTTGAGCTAGATGTAAAACGCGTACAGCAACTAGTAAAAGATTTACCTTGGGTTGCAACCGTATCGGTTCGCAAGCAGTGGCCTGATACAATACAAGTGTACGTAGTTGAACACGAAGCCGTAGCCCATTGGAATAGCGATTTACTGCTAAACCAAAGTGGCGATGCTTTTGAAGCAAGCAGCGATAAACTTGCCAATGATTTACCGCAACTTTATGGCCCAGAGGGTAGCGAAAAAGAAGCGTGGATTGCTTTTAAGCAATTTGACGAAATGCTAAAGGTAAATGCGTTAACATTAAAAAGCTTGGCACTTTCGGAGCGTTTTTCGTGGCAGTTGTGGTTAGATAATGGTGTGCGCTTAAATTTAGGGCGCAAAGATAAAGCAAAGCGAGTACAGCGGTTTATAGATGTGTACCCGCGCATGGAAAAGCGTGCAGATGCACAAATAGATGCAATAGATTTACGCTATGATACCGGCCTTGCAGTTAGCTATAAGCCTGTGCAAGAACAGCAATTACAAAATAAGAGTAAGGCATGACTAAGTCAGCAGAAAGAAACCTAGTGATTGGATTAGACGTTGGTACCTCAAAAGTGGTGGCCACGGTAGGTGAAATCACCGCAGATAACAAGCTCAGCATTGTTGGTGTGGGCAGCCAAGTATCTCATGGTATGGATAAAGGCGGCGTAAACGATTTAAACTTAGTGTCTGAGTCGATTCGCCGAGCAATAGATGAAGCCGAATTAATGGCTGATTGTCGTATTAGCTCAGTGTACTTAGGGATCTCTGGCAAACACATACAATGTCAAAACGAAAGCGGCGTGGTTGCAATTAATAATACCGAAGTAACTGATGAAGACATTGAAAATGTAATTCATATAGCGCGCTCTGTGCCTATTTCGGCTGAGCGTAAAATGCTGCATGCATTACCGCAAGAATATAGCATTGATATGCAAGAGGGTATTAAAAACCCCCTTGGTATGAGCGGCGTGCGAATGGAAGCACGTGCACACATTATTACTTGTTCAAACGATATGGCTAAAAATATCGAAAAATGCGTAGAGCGCTGTGGCTTAGAGGTTGATCAGCTTATATTTACCGCACTCGCATCGTGTTATTCAGTATTAACTGATGATGAAAAAGAGCTTGGCGTAGCGGTGCTCGATATTGGTGGTGGTACAATGGATATCACTATTTATATTAACGGTGCATTGCGTCATTCTTCAGTGATTCCGGTGGCGGGCAATCAAGTAACCGGTGATATTGCAAAAATATTTCGTACACCTATATCACATGCTGAGTCACTCAAAGTACAATATGCATGCGCAAGTAGCCAAATGGCCAGTAACGAAGACACCATAGAAGTACCCAGTGTAGGCGGGCGACCAGCACGTTTAATGTCGCGTCATACTTTATCTGAAGTGGTAGAGCCTCGTTTTAGAGAATTATTTGAGCTAGCGATGGAAGAAATTCGTCGCTCAGGTTTAGAAGACCAAATTGCGGCAGGCCTCGTTATTACAGGCGGGACTGCTAAAATGACTGGTGCAATGGAAGTGGCTGAAGACATTTTCCAAATGCCAGTGAGAATAGGCAAACCAATCGGGATAGTTGGTTTGACAGACTACGTAGACGATCCTTCGTACGCAACCGCTGTAGGTTTGTTACAATACGGGCGCACTATGCAATCGATGAATGCACAAAAGTCGAAAGCAGAGGATAATAATAATTGGTGGAACCGCATTACTAAATGGTTCCAAGGTGAGTTTTAAAGTACTCAAGTCGGAGAGTAAACATGTTTGATATGATGGAACAACACAGCGAAGAAGCTGTAATTAAGGTAATTGGCGTGGGCGGTGGCGGCGGTAACGCTGTTGAGCACATGGTAAAACAACAAATAGAAGGTGTGCGCTTTATAGCCGCAAATACGGATGCACAAGCATTACGTAATTCCGCTGCCGATATTACCGTACAACTAGGCACGCAAATTACCTCAGGGTTAGGTGCAGGCGCAAACCCAGAAGTAGGTCGTGAGTCGGCTGAAGAAGATGCAGAAACCATTCGTGCCAGCCTTGAAGGCGCAGATATGGTATTTATTGCTGCCGGCATGGGCGGTGGTACAGGTACCGGTGCTGCACCTGTGGTTGCTAAAATTGCTAAAGAGCTCGATATTTTAACGGTTGCTGTAGTAACGCGTCCTTTTGACTTTGAAGGTAAAAAACGCGCCGCAGCGGCTGAACAAGGCATTAACGAATTGTCAGAAATTGTAGACTCACTTATTACAATTCC
Organism: Pseudoalteromonas sp. P1-25; assembly: GCF_001401805.1. Lineage (GTDB taxonomy): Bacteria > Pseudomonadota > Gammaproteobacteria > Enterobacterales > Alteromonadaceae > Pseudoalteromonas. The sequence goes on along the minus strand of NZ_LKDW01000005.1, from coordinate 39,276 downwards.
GAACAATAAATTGCTTAAAGTTTTAGGCAAAGGGACTACACTGTTAGATGCCTTCGCTAAAGCAAACGATGTACTTTTTGGTGCGGTTCAAGGTATTGCGGAGCTAATTACACGTTCTGGTTTAATTAACGTGGATTTCGCCGACGTACGTACCGTAATGTCAGCAATGGGTACTGCCATGATGGGCACAGCTTCTGCATCAGGCCCAGATCGTGCTCAAGAAGCTGCAGAAGCGGCTATCTCAAGCCCATTACTAGAAGACGTTGATTTAACCGGTGCTAAAGGTATTTTGGTTAATATTACCGCGGGTATGGACATCGCGATTGAAGAATTTGAAATTGTGGGTAACCACGTTAAAGCGCTAGCGTCTGAAAATGCAACTGTGGTTGTGGGTGCAGTTATTGACCCTGAAATGAGCGACGAGTTACGTGTAACCGTGGTTGCTACAGGGCTAGGCGGCGATCGTCGTCCGCAGTTTGGTATTGTTGATAACGGCTTTAAAAAGGCATCAGGCTCTGATGTAGCAAGTTCATCAAACCAATCTAGCAGCATGTACGTACCAAGCTTTGCAAGCCAAGGCACAAGCACTGAAGAAACGACGCCAAGCACGCAAGTAGAAAGCAAAGAACAAGCGCCATCTACAAGCTCAAGCAACACGGCAAGTTCATCAGCGCAAAACAGTAAAAAAGCGGATAAATCAGAAGGCGGAGATTATTTTGATATTCCGGCTTTTTTACGTAAGCAGGCTGATTAACATTTACTAATGCTTTTGTTTGAAATATGTACAAATATTGAAAGGCAAAAGGATTTATGTTAAACTCCGCCGTCTAACTGTAATTGATTTAAAAGTGAGCGAACCTATGATTAAACAGCGTACGATTGCACAAGTAGTCAAAGCCATAGGAATTGGACTTCATAAAGGTGAGAAGGTCACAATAACTCTCCGACCTGCGAGCGCAAATACCGGGATTGTATTTCGTCGTGTGGACCTTGATCCGGTTGTTGATTTTGAAACAACACCTGAAGCCGTTGGTGATACGCAATTATGTACCTGTTTAATTAACAAAGATGGTGTTCGCTTATCAACGACTGAGCACTTAATTGCAGCGGTTGCTGCAATGGGTATTGATAATCTAATTGTTGAATTAGATAGCTCAGAAGTGCCGATTATGGATGGTAGTGCATTACCGTTCATTTATTTGTTACAAAAAGGCGGCATTGAAGAGCAAAATGTTGCGAAACGCTTTATTCGTATAAAAGAAAAAGTACGTATTGAAGAAGGCGATAAATGGGCCGAAGTAGAACCGTATGATGGTTTTCATATCGACTTTGAAATTGCCTTTGATCACCCGGCCATTAACGAAAGCCGTCAGCGCATTGGTTTAGATATTACTGCGCAAAGCTTTACTGAAGAAATTAGCCGTGCACGTACGTTTGGCTTTATGAAAGATATCGAATACATGCATGCTAATAACCTAGCACTGGGTGGCAGCATGGACAGCGCAGTAGTACTTGATGACTTTAAAGTACTAAACCCAAATGGTTTGCGCTACAGCGATGAATTTGTAAAACACAAAATATTAGACTGTGTGGGCGACATGTTTATGACAGGTCATAACCTACTAGGTAAAGTAACGGCTTATAAATCGGGTCACGATTTAAATAACAAGTTACTTCGCAAAATTATGGCAACTGAGTCAGCATGGGAGTGGGCAACATTTGAAACGCCTGTTACGATGCCTGCACCCGGCCTTGAATTAGCGACTGCCTAATTTAGTATTTTTTAAAAATACACGCTCACAAACAGTTATAAAAAATGACGCTAACAGCGTCATTTTTTTTGCTTTTAATTTAGCTAAATTTTAAGAATAGACTGCAATTGATCTAAGTTAGCTATTGTGTAAGTAGGAGTTATGCCTTCAGGTAACTGCTCGCCTGGGTGCTGTAGCCAACAGGTATCAATACCGGCATTATTGCCTCCCAAAATATCGCTAGAGGCAGTGTCGCCCACCATCAATATTTTGCTTTTATCTGGATTACCCATAAGCTTAAATGTGTGCTCAAAAATAGCCTTGTTAGGTTTAGCAATGCCTACTAGTTCAGAAATAACCAACCAATCAAACATCTCTTTTAAACCTGTGTGTTCTAAACGCACCGTTTGCAAGCGGGCAAAGCCGTTGGTTATGATGCCTAATTTAGCATGTGGCTTTAGTTTATTTAACAGCGCTACGGCGCCGGGTAAAGGTTCACAAATTTGTGCCATAGCATCTAAAAATGCATCGTTTAGCTCTTTAGCGGGGACCCCTAATTTTACAGCCCACTCGTTAAAGCGGGTTACTTGTAAGTAATCGGCGCTAATTTTTCCATCTTGATAATCTATCCACAGCTGCTTATTGGTTTTTTGGTAATGGATGTAATCGGCTTGAGTAAACTCAATATTGTACGTTTTAAACATGCGGGTCATACCCGCTAAAATATCAAATCTGAATAGTGTTTCGTCTGCATCAAACAGTACATAACTGTATTTCATTAAACTTCCTGATGATAAAGGCTAGGGTGTAAAAAAGGCGCCATAGCTAAGGTAAGCGCTTGGGTGTAGGTGCTTTGTCGGGTTGCATGATTATTTGTAAGTAGTCCTATTGCGCCGCCTTTTTGCTTAACATTATGGGTGTTAAATGCTTTATCCATCACATCGCCAAGCTCTTCACCTTTTAATAGCGCGTTATATAACACTTGCGGTAACGGCAGGTTACTGCTGCGTCCTATCGCTTGCTCAGAGCCATTACTAATAACAACATAGGCAAAGGTTGCAGCCCCATAGCTAAATTGCTCTGCACCGCCTTCCATTGCACAGTAGTAATCTGCTTGGTATATATTTTTGCAGTAAGTAACTCGGTTTTGTGCGCCTATACGGGTTTGCTCTTCGCCAATGGGTTGATCGGGAACATTTGAGGGAGCATCAACGCCTTGGCAATCAATTTCGTAACTAGGAAAGTACATTGCAAAAATATGTTTTGCAGCGTTAATTTTTACTGGGTTTTTAGAGCCCACAATAATTTTTAATGAGTGCGACACGTTTTCCCTCACTGTTAGCAAAAGCAGCAGTGTACGTCAGAAGTGTAAATCATAAAAGAGGGGCTAAATGGGTATATCTAATGGAGCAAGGTTTTCAAGCGCACGCTTTTTAACAATAATGTCTTTAATAAGCGGGGTAAGCACCAACTCCATTGCTAAACCCATTTTACCGCCTGGCACCACAAGGGTATTTATACGCGACATAAAGCTGCCTTCAATCATCTGTAAATAATACGGAAAATCAACGTCATCAATTCCTCTAAAGCGAATAACTACAAAGCTTTCATCAAGTGAAGGGATATCTTTTGCGCTAAATGGGTTTGACGTATCAACCGTTGGCACACGTTGAAAGTTAATATGGGTGCGCGAAAACTGCGGTGTGATGTGGTTAATGTAGTCATCCATACTGCGTACAATTGAGTCCATTACTTTTTCGCGAGAGTGGCCGCGGTCTTGCGTATCGCGGATCAATTTTTGGATCCACTCAAGGTTAATAATTGGCACCATGCCTATAAGCAAGTCTACGTGCTTAGCCACATCGTGATCCTGATCAACCACGCCTCCGTGCAAACCTTCGTAAAACATTAAATCAGTGTTTGTTTCAAGATCTTGCCAAGGAGTAAATGTACCGGGTAATTGATTATAAGGCACGGCTTCATCAAAGGTGTGTAAATATCGGCGTAACTTGCCTTGGCCTGTTTCGCCATAGGTGCTAAATAAGGTTTCTAATGCGCCAAAGTCATTGGCTTCGCGGCCAAAGTAACTAATGTGCTTACCTTCTTGCTGTGCCTCGCGTATTTTTTTGTCCATTTCTGGGCGTGTGTAACGATGAAAGCTATCTCCTTCGATAAAAGCCGCATCAATATTAAGGCTACGAAAAATATGTTTAATTGCATTGGTGGTGGTTGTAGTACCCGCACCCGATGAACCGGTTATTGCAATGATAGGATGTTTAGCAGACATGTTTTTTCTCTTTTTTAGGACCAAGACAGTTATAAAGAGTTGACTGACTGAGGTCAAGTGACGCCATCGGCAAATAACGTTATCATGAGGTGCTTAAAATTAAAACGAGAGAAAGCATGAAACTTATTAAACCATGGCTTGGGCTAGCTTCTATAGCGGCGCTAAGCCTAGCGAATGCACAGGCTAGCATGCCAAAAAGCCAAATTTTGTTGGCCGATTTAAATACACCTTACGGTATGCAAGTAAGTATAGTGAGCGACAAAAACAGCTATAACAACCAACCTTATTTAACAAACCAAGGTATTTATTTTACGCACGAAGTTATTTCAAGCGAGCAAAGTCAAACCGATATTGCCTATTATGATTTAGTAACTAAACAAGTAAGCAACATAACAAATACGCCAGTGAGCGAATATTCGCCTACTGTCATGCCCTCAAAACAAAGTTTATCGGCCATTGTGGTAGAGCAAGATAGCAAACAAAAGCTGTGGCAATACCCACTCGATACTGAGCAAGCTCCGAGCCGTATTTTTGATTGGATTGAACCTGTTGGCTACCATGCATGGGGCACTCAAAGCGACTTAGTGATGTTTATTTTAGGTGAGCCACATACATTGCAATATACGTCGGTTGCTGCGGCAAAAGGCGAGGTGGTAGCAAGCAACATAGGTCGTACGCTTATTTATAACAGTAAAACCGCAACATTTTTATTTAGTTACACAAAAAATGATCAGCATATTTTAGCAAGTTTTAACCCCCAATCTAAACAGGTGGAAGATTTACTAAGATTGCCAGAGCAAGTACAAGACTTTATTTTAAAAGATGCTAATACAGTGGCTTATGCGGTTAAAAACCGTGTATATATGCGTAGTTTAAGCGGCACCAATGAAGTTTCTCAATGGCTTAACTTAAGCCCGTATTGCGAGACAAACATAACAAGAATGAGTTATAAAAACGACAAACTTGCCTTTGTATGCGATGTAAAATAATTCGGACTTTGCGGCGCGTATAGGCTAATGTAATGCACTATTAAACATTAAAGGGAGCACCACGTGGCGTATAGTTCAGATGAGTTAACAGAGCAGCTCATTCAGTTAAAGTGCAGAAGTAACTTTAAAATTAAAAACATTGCTGAGTACATGTTAGCAAATTCTAAAGAAGCCATTTATACCCACAGCGAAGCGGGTAAAGGCAAAATAATTATTCGCCCAGCCTTTGAGGTGTTTAGCGATGACTTTGCAACAATTGATGAGGTAACACGAGTACAAGGTTACTTTCATAGTAGCGAGATGACGCGCTTTCCTACACGTATTCACAAAAGTGCACAGCCGATTCACTATGGTGTGGCCTTTAAAATTAACTCAGCGCAAGCAGCAAAAGACTTTATTGCCAGCTAACACAGATTATTAACGGGTAAATAAAAGCCGCTGAGTGGATAACTCAGCGGCTTTTTTAATTATGCATATTTACTGTTAATTAAGCTTATTTGCTTTTTAAAAAGTCATTAACTGATGCAAGCTCTCGCGCTTTAAGCGCAATACAGTCGTTAGTACTTTCTTCAAGCTTGCTTAAGGTACGCGCATAGCCCGGTGTTTCTTCAATTTTATCTTTAAAGAATGCTTGCGTGGTTGCTAAACTTTGTTGATCACAACGCGCGGTCGTAAAGTACGGTAAGTTAGGTACAAAAAACGGCGGTAAGCTTTGTGTTACCTTGTCGTAATTGTTGTATATCCACTCAATAAATAGTGCTTGGCGTGACTCGCTATAACTTTGACCTGCTAAAATAGTACGCATGTCAGATGCCGTTACGTCGTCAGTGAGGGTATACGCTAACACTTGCTTTTGTAACTGGGGCTTGCCCATAAAACCCATTGCTGCCAACATGTTTGTGCGTACTTGTGGATCTTTAGTGGTTTTAAAGGTTGCCATAAATTGATCAAGTAAGGCTTTATCCCCATTATAGGCGGCAAGTTTTAAGTAGGTAGCTGCTAAATACGGATCCACTTTTTGCGGATCGTTTAAGTATACTTGCGTTTGCTCTTTTGCTTTGCTGATCACGCGTTGATCTTCGCCATCAAAACCAAGTAAGGACACAACACCTGCACGTAGTTGTGATACAGCACCGTCTTCGCCAGCTTGTGCTTCAAGTGAATATTTTTTAGCTGCAGGCATTACTGCACTGCGAATAAACTCAGGCCATAACGCTTCGTTGCTTTCATCTTTAAAGGTATTTTTTTGCGATACTAAATAGCCCAGCGCTGTATTAGCAACACGAGGGTGATCATCGCTTACAAATACTTCTAGAGTTTGCATTAGTTTAGCGGCCGATATTACACCTGCATCAAGCAGTGCATCAGTGGCAGAAAGCAGCGCTAAACGCTCACGATCATTCAGTGCTTGCGGCGCATGTTTTATCAGTGAGTCAAACTGCGCATCGTCCATTACCCAGCGGTAATAACCTAGTGCGCCTTCATCGGGGTAAATCCACTCTGGCTCAAAATCAAGCGTCAAAGTTTGGCTTTGCTTATTAAGTAAAATACTGGCTGTTTTTACTTTATCGCCAGCGCCATATTTTATCCCAACAGGGACATTCCAAAGCTGTGCAGGAGCATCTACACCGGCATTAGCAAAGCGACTTTGCGATACAGTAATTTTTTTACCGTCTTGTTTTACATTTACAAGCGGAAAAGAAGACTGTTCAATAAATGATTTTAAAACACTGGCAACATCTTTATTAGACGCTTTACCAAGTGCTTCCCATAAATCGGCTGCTTCGGCGTTTTTATATGAGAATTTTTTTAGATAACTTTGAATCCCTTTTTGGAATGCCTCTTCACCAATCCAGTTTTCAACCATAGCAAGCACCGCGCTACCTTTACTGTAGGCAAGCCCTAAACCATCCATAATATCGGCTTCGGTTTTAATCGGTTTACGAATAGGCTTAGTGCTTAAGCGAGCATCTAATGCCATTACGTTGTTTTGTGGTAAATCAAGGTGAGATTCAAATTCAGGATTAAGCTGTTTAGTAATTTTTGCCGCCATCCAGCTAGCAAATGCTTCGTTTAACCATAAGTCGTTCCACCACTTCATAGTCACTAAGTTACCGTACCATTGGTGAGCCAGCTCGTGCGCAATAATCGACACATTACGCTGTTTTTTACTGCGTGTAGCGGCTGCTAAATCAACCAGTAATATATCTTCGCGGTAGGTGACTAGGCCTGAGTTTTCCATTGCACCAAAAGGAAACTCGGGTACGGCTACCGAGTCGAGCTTTTTATAAATATAAGGAATACCAAAATACGCCTCAAGTGCAGCAAGTACTTTGGGCATGTTCTCTTTTGCGTAATCAGCTAAATGAATTTTACCCTGCGGGGTAATAACACGCCCTGGAATTGGCATGTCTTTTATTTCAAGCTCTTCAAAAGGGCCCACGGCCATAGCCACTAAATAAGAAGGAATAGGGGGCGTTTTATCAAAGTAATGTGTTGTCATATCGCCATTGACTGTGGTTTTAAGCTCTGGCGTATTGGCATAAACCTTTTGAGACGTTGGCGCTGTAATCGTTAATTGAAACGGTATTTTATAACTTGGTTCATCAAATACCGGAAAGGCTCGGCGCGCATCATTCATTTCAAACTGAGTAAATAAATAAGGTGTGCCCTGATCAATTGTTTTGTATAAGCCCACACTTTGGCGATTATACGGCGCCGAAAAATCTATTTTAAGGGTGTACTTACCCGGTTGAATTTTCTCATCACAGCTAAATTTTACTTTTTCTGTTTTTAGCATTTCGTTGTTTAAGTCGCAGTTTTCATTGCCTAATAACTGCGCCATTTTAACAGCGTAAGCCACGCCGTTAAGTTCAATGTAATGAGTGGGTTTTAACACTTCTAGGGCTATTTCTGTCATCCCTGTAAAGGTGTCTTGGCTTGGGTCGAGTGTTAACGACACCTTTTGTGAACTTGGTTTAGCAAGCTTTTCGATAACGAACTCGTTAGCGTTGGCAGTAGTCATTGCTAAAGCAACGCTTACTGTTAATAGGCTTTTTAAAAACATAGTGATCCCTAGATTGTTGTTGTTAGAAACTGTCTCAAATAGGCATTTCTATGCCCTTAAAAGTTGAGATTTAGATATCCTAGCAGCTTTTTTTACGAGAGTAATTTAATAAAGTAGCTACTTGGATTTAAAATAGTAACAAATAGTGTCAGTGACTTTGGCGCTGGTTAAAGCGCTGCCAATGCAGTTGTGGATTAATAGTACGAATTTGCTGTATTACAGTGTTTAGTAGGGCTACATCGTCAAATTTTTCATTAGGGTATTCGTTAAATCCCATTAAATAATTAAAAGCATCTTTTGAATTCGCTTGTAATGCATAAATACGCACTTGTTGCTCAAAATTAAGTCGCAGGCTACTTATGGCGGTTTTCATACCGAGTTGATCAACAGTGGGAATCGCGCATTTTTGCAAATAACCTGCACGCTCACCTTCACCTGTAAACCAGATGCGCACTTTTTCGCTATAACGGCCTGACTTAGCTGGTAAATCAAATAACAATCGTGTGTGATTATGTGCTTTAACAAAGGCAATAAAGTCGTTAAGCCCTGCATCAACTAAGGCTTGATGCACCGGAACCAAGCGCGCTTTTATTTTTCCATTAGTATGAAAATTAAAACACAAAATGCCATTTTTAAGCTCAAGATCGTCAAGCGTTAAACAGCCAATTTCATCACTATATGCGCCACTGTAATAGGCAATTAAAGGCAACCAAAAATGCCAATGCTTTGCTTGCTCTCTTGCTACTTTAAAGTCGCTATAAATGTAGCCGTTATAAAGCGTATGCAGTTCCATTGCTGAAAAAGGGCGGCGACCAAGATGGGTTTTCAACGTAATCCCTTGAAATTAATGACACGATATATTTTATACTTAAAATAGATAAACATGCGAGTATCGATTTACAAACAAAAACACCTACTTAAAAAGCAGGTGTTGTATTCACTATTATATAAAAAGCGATAATTATTCGCTTAGTGCGCGTGCTAAGCCAACAGGCTCAATTTCTACACACACTTGGTCGTCATTCCAATTTAAACCAACTAATGCGCTGTCTTCGTTTAAATCTTCTACCCACTCATCTAAAAATTCATCTAAATTAATTTCTACAGGCGTAAACTCTTGCCACTCTTCTTTACACTGGGCCTTTGCTGCCTCTTCGCTTTCCCATAAAAGCAGTACATCTGTTTCAGCAAACTGGTTAGATTCGCACACTACAAAGCCGCCGTCGTCGCCACCTAGCGCCCACACTTGCTCGCTTAAACGTACTTTTTCTACAAAGCTAACTAGTTGTGATTCAATTTCAATATCGCTCATGTGTTTACCTTATTTGTTTAGAGTCTAGGATCGGTGCTTATTGCAGCTTGATGCGTGCCATAGTCGTTATAAAAACTGACTAAAGCAGCGTGCTGGCTAAAGTCTGTTAATTCACGAAAGCAAATCCAATCAAGTAGGCAGTATAAACTGATGTTAAGGCATTCACAGCCTTTAAATTCATCATCGTTTAAATGATTATTTAAATAGCTTAATGTTTGTGCAACTCGTTCGTTTTGCAGATTAAAAAATAATTTATCGTCGCTAGTATCAAATCCTGAGCGTCTGCTAAGTGCTAATTCTACTAACGAGTCGTTACAGGCGTTGATAATATTAAGTAGGTGTTCTTGCGACCAAGTTAGTGAGGGTTTTTTAGCCTTGGCGATGAGGTAACGCAAAATAATAGTTGAGTCGCTTAGCGTTAAATCGCCATCAATTAAAACCGGTATTTTACTTGCGGGATTGTTACTGGCTAAGGTAGGGCGGTCTTGCTCAGAAAAAATATCGAGGTTTACTAGCGTTAAGTCAACATTGTTTTGTGCTGCCCACATTCTTACTCTGCGTACAAATGGAGAAGGGATAGATCCTATAAGTTTCATAATTGCTCCTAAAAAAAGCCGCATAAGCGGCTTTTATATTGTGATAACTCAACGTTATTCTGAGCGGCTTGTCACTTCTAGTAAGTGATAGCCAAACTGTGTTTGTACAGGACCTTGTACTTGGTTAATGGGCGCTGAAAATACAACTTTATCAAACTCAGGCACCATCATACCTGGGCCAAACTCGCCCAGTGCACCGCCGTCTTGACCAGAAGGGCAGTTTGAATAGGATTTTGCAAGCTCTGCAAAGTCTTCGCCTTGTTCAATCTTAGCTTTTAAATCTAAGCACTCTGCTTCGCTGTCTACTAAAATGTGCCTTGCACTTGCCACTGCCATAAAATCTCCTGTTTAAAGTTGATGTATTTTACCATTAAAGTCAGTCTAGTTAGTTTTAACGCGCAGTACCAGTATAAACTTAATTGATGAGTAGCGTATTTTCGATGGCATCAATTAATTCTTTTGAAGTAGGGGCAACTTTACTGTTAAAACGTTTAATGGTTTTACGGTCAGCCGATACTAAGTATTTATAAAAGTTCCAGTTAGGTGAGCTGGTTTGCGCGTTTAAATGTTTAAATAGTGGGTTTACATCACTGCCGCGTACTTCGCTGGCAGCAAACATATTAAAAGTGACGCCGTAGTTAATAAAGCACACTTTTGCTATGTCTTTTTCATCGTTTTCTTCTTGAAAAAAATCATCAGAAGGAAAACCTAATACCACTAAACCTTTGTCTTTGTATTGTTGGTGTACTTTTTCTAGGCCTTCAAATTGAGAGGTAAAACCACAATTACTTGCTGTATTTACAATAAGTAAAGGGCGGTCTTTAAATTGGCATAAGTTTAAGGATTCTTTCGAACGCAGTTTACGAAACTCAACATTTGTAAAGTCTTCGCATTGTGGCTGTTGTTTGTGGGGTAATGTGTCATTTGCTTGGGCACTTAAGCTGGTAATAAAAATACTCAGCCCCAGTAACGTTTTTTTTAACATACTCAACGCCTAAATTTATAATTGTTTGACTGGTCTATCTTACGCTAATATGCACAAAAGTGATCAACAATATTAAGCGCTTATGACTACACGATTAGCCACTATCGAAGATTTACCTACCATTGTAGCAATATACAACGAAACCATCGCTTCGCGTATGGTGACCGCCGATACTGAGGAAGTATCTGTAGAAAGTAAGCTAGAGTGGTTTAATAGCCACTCTAAAAAACGCCCGATTTATGTTTATTGCGAAAATGGTCAAGTACTTGCTTGGTTAAGCTATAAATCGTTTTATGGGCGTCCCGCATATGATGGCACTGTCGAAATAAGTATCTATATTACCAAAGCGGCACAAGGTAAAGGACTTGGTAAAAGGTTGATGGAGTTTGCGCAAAAAGAGGCTAAACAACTAAAAATTGAAGTGTTGCTTGGTTTTATTTTTAGCCACAATTTACCAAGTATTAAGCTATTTAAGCATTTCGGATTTAGCGTATGGGGAGAGTTGCCAAATATCGCGGTAATGGACAATACACACTATAGCTTAACTATTTTCGGCAAGCATCTACCAAAATAGTTGTGGAGCTTATCGGTAAAAAAATTAAAATTAAGTCTAACAACCTATACCAACTAAGAAATTATAGGCTACGCTATTAACATATAAAGTGTTTACGATAGTGTGGCTTAATGAGTCGAAAAATTTTAATTGTAGATAGCAGCAGTGTTATCGCAATGAGAGTAAAAGTTTTACTAGAATTAATAGGTTGTGAGGCTGAGCTCGTTCATTACTCTATGATCGATTTATACTCTAACACCAGCCAGTATGATTTGGTAATTGGTGCCTACGGAGTGCCGTGTGAAGTAGTAAAGTCGTTAGCTCAAACAATCTCACAAGACCGCTGCGTTTTACTTGCCCCTAAAGCCGAAAGCGGCGAACAACTTACCGCCTTTAGTGAGCTTAATAAACTTGTACCAGATGCAACGGTTATTTATCCGTTTTTCTCAAATAAAGAAATTACCTCATTACTTGAAAACCTCTTAGAGCTTGGCTCTAGCCATGTTTTAAAACTTCCTACTATTTTACTTGTTGATCATATACCCGAGCGCCTTGAAAAAATGAAAAGTAATTTAGTCGGCGCGCATATCAAAACGCTAACCGCAACCAGCGCAACAGACGCAGTGGCAGTGGCCAATAATAATAGTATAGATATTTTAATTAGTGACTTTAGCTTTGAAGATGGTACCGGTTTAAATATTTTTTCTGCTATTAAAATGTCTCAGCCAGATTGCCGCTGCTTATTATTTACTGCACACCCTGAGCAAGTTTCAATGATTGAGGCGATTCGTAAAGGGGTTGAAGATGTTTTAATAAAGCCCCTCACCGATAGTGTTCTGCTGCAATCAGTACATAAATTGTGGCAAACAGAGCTTTTAAAACGCCGAAATGCGGAGCTTGTAGAGCGTTTACAAGATACTGTTGATGCGTTAATTGAAAAAGACAGCCTACTACAAGTTATTTATAAAAATACGCCAGACGCCATTATGTTATTTGAGCGCAACGGCAAAGTAATTGAAGCAAACGATGCCTGCTTAAGGCTGTTTAAGCTGCCCTTTGACAAACTCGCGGGTTTTTCTGTATTTGAATTTTTAGATGAGGAATCAAGTGCTGAAATAAAAAATAAGATCACAACATTAAACAGTAATCGCCAGTTTAGCAGCGATCTGCGTTTGCAAAAAACAGATGGTGGGTATATTCCACTGGTTGGCTCATTTAACGAAATTGACCACCATGGCGAAATAGCGTTAGCGGTTATATTTAAAAATGTCACGCATTTAAAAGAAAAAGAAGAATTGCTCTTAGAAGCTAAAGACCTACTTGAAGAGCAAGTACGCGCGCGCACTTCTCAGTTAGAGCACGCCAAAAATGTAGCCGAAGCCGCCAATTTAAGTAAATCAGAATTTTTGGCAAACATGTCGCATGAGCTACGCACTCCTATGCACTCTATATTGAGCTTTTCTCGGTTTGGTTTGAGTAAGTTAGAAGCAGGCGATTTTGCTAAAGATAAACTTTTAAAGTATTTGTCGCGTATAGAAAGTAGCGGCGAGCGTTTGCTTTCGCTACTAAATAACTTACTTGATTTATCAAAACTGGATGTAGGGAAGTTTCCTTTTAATCCGCGCCCATACAATATTGAAAGTATTATTAAAACCAGTATTGATGATGTATCTGGTACAGCGATGGAAAAAGAAATTGAAATTGTTTTTTCAAAGCCAGGGCCAGTGGTTGTGCAGTGTGATGAAGAGCAAATAAATCAACTACTGCGCAATGTTTTAGGTAACGCACTTAAATTTAGTGAACCTAAAAGTCGTATTCAAGTGAACTTAATGGCTGATGAAAACAGTGCCATTATTGATGTAATAGACAATGGAATAGGTATACCCGAGGATGAATTAGAGCACGTGTTTACTAAATTTGTACAAAGCAGCAAAACAAATAGTGGCGCTGGTGGTACAGGTTTAGGACTTGCGCTTTGTAGAGAATTTGTAGCGCTTCATCAAGGTGAAATTACGGCAAGTAATAATAGCGATGGTGGTGCAACAATTAGGATTCAGGTACCCCTAGAAATAGATTTAGATGAGCATTTAGCCGATGATAAGCTAGCAGTGCAAGATAGCTAATTATTTGTGAATTAATGTTTAAATGATATTTAATTGGATGATGAAAATATGGCCTTAACTAAAATTCTTGCTGTAGATGATGAACCTTTCAACCTAGAAATTATTGAAGAAATTTTAGAAGATCTTGATTTCGAATTACAAGTTGCCACAAGCGGCCCTGAGTGTTTAGCCATGGTAGAAGGCTACATGCCCCAAGTTATTTTACTTGATGTGAGTATGCCGCAAATGAATGGCTATGAAGTGTGTAAAGCATTAAAGGCAAATCCAAATACAGCGCATATAATTGTTATGTTTGTCTCCGCAAGAGGAACGGTTGAAGAGCGTATGGAAGGCTACTCAGTAGGTGCTGAGGATTACATAGTAAAGCCGTTTGGGCATGATGAGCTTAAATCAAAACTTAAAAACTTAAATCAAGTATTAATAGAAAAACAGAGCCTCGAAAAACAAGTAGAAGATGCAACATCTACGGCATTTAACGCTATGGCAAATAGTAGCGAAATGGGGCAAATAGTTAATTACATTGAAAATATTGGGTTTATTAACAATCCGCAAGACTTGGGCAAAGCCCTAATAGACTGTCTGCAAACATTTGACTTACAAAGCAATGTTGAATTTAGGTATGACGACACAATAGAGCACTTTGCCCTTAATGGTGTGTGTTCGCCTATTGTGGTTGAGCTGTTTGACATGCTTAAAAACAAAGGCCGCTTACATGAGTTCTCTCACCGTATATTAGTGAACTACGAAATGATAAGCCTATTAATACTTAACATGCCAGATCACGACCCAGATAAACACGGGCGTATTCGTGACCATGTTTGCTTTATTGTCAGTGTGACTGAACAGCAACTGCGCGCAATTATGACCAAGCAAATGCTTGAGTCGCAGCAGCAAAAGTTAAATGATGTAGCCAGCACGGTGCATAGTAAGTTTCATGGTTTAATTGGGTTACTTAACGAAAACCGAGAAAGTAACGAAAAAGTATTTAAGCAGTTACAAGAAGACCTTGAAATACGCATACCTACAATGGGGTTAGATGAAGATCAAGAGATATTTATTTACAAAAAAGTAGATGAAACTATTCAAAATTCGATTGCCAGAGAAGAGTCGGTTAAGCAAGTTAAAGCCGCCTTTGCTGAAATTGAACAAGATTTGTCTTTGTTACTTAAAAAATAAGCCTCTCAGACAAAAAGGCTCACATAAGTGATTTACGCATCACGAGGTAAGCCTTTTTCGACTATTCTTATTAGGCGCTGTGTTTTACGAAGTTGTTCTCGTTGTTTATTATTTTGTTGCTTAAGCGCCCACTCTATATGCTCTTTTACTAGCAGCGAGCTAGACTCATGTTTGCTTTCTAAAGCGTAAATAATGCTGGGGCTAAAATCAGCATTGCCTAACCCCACCGCTAAATTACGAAGCCAACGTTCGTGGCCAATACGGCGAATAGGGCTGCCTTCGGTATTTTTTAAAAAAGTAGGTTCGTCCCAGGCAAATAGCTCAATTAAGTCTTTATTTTTTAGTTGCGTACGGGGGTGAAAGTCTTGCTCATCGGTAATTTGACCATAACGGTTCCATGGGCAAACCAATTGGCAATCGTCGCAGCCGTAAACTCTATTTCCCAATAACGCACGGTATTTCTCAGGTATTGGCCCTTGGTGTTCAATGGTTAAGTAAGAAATGCATTTACGTGCATCTACCACATAGGGCTCTACAATTGCGCCTGTTGGGCAAAGCGTAATGCAAGCAACGCATTTACCGCAGCCTTCAAACGTATTTTCAGCATCAATTGGCAGCGGTAAATCAACAAAAAGCTCACCTAAAAAAAACCACGAGCCCGCTTCTTGATTTATTAATAAAGAGTGCTTACCTCGCCAACCCAATCCCGCTTTTTCAGCCAGTTGACGCTCAAGTACTGGTGCGGAGTCTACAAATGGCCTAAATCCGTAATCGCCAATTGCTTGTTCTATTTTTTGGCCTAGCTTTTTTAGTCGGTTGCGCATTAATTTATGATAGTCACGCCCTAATGCATAGCGGCTAATATAGGCTTTTTCGGTGTTTTTTAATGTTTTGGCAAAACTAGCATCAGGGGGCAGGTAATTCATTTTCACCGAAATAACCCGCTGTGTACCAGGTACTAGTTCAGCGGGGCGAGCGCGTTTCATGCCGTGAGCTGCCATATAGTCCATTGAGCCATGAAAGCCTGCATCTAACCAGCGCTGTAA
Organism: Pseudoalteromonas sp. P1-25; assembly: GCF_001401805.1. Classification (GTDB taxonomy): domain Bacteria; phylum Pseudomonadota; class Gammaproteobacteria; order Enterobacterales; family Alteromonadaceae; genus Pseudoalteromonas. The sequence continues at coordinate 23,391 of NZ_LKDW01000005.1, read as the reverse complement.
TTGTGCTTCGTGTTTAGATAGATCAATATCGGTAATACCAACCTCACTAAAGCCGAGTTCTTGGCCCCAGGTTTTAATATTTTTGGCTAGCTGTTGATAGTTGGGGGTTGAGTTACTCACACACATTACACACTTAAATAATTAGCTGCGTAATTTACCATATTTATAAAGCGCTGTTGAATGTTGCCTTTAAAATAGTAGGAAATTCACAGCCCAGCATTGTTTTGTAATCGCTATTGTACAAAGCGCTTTAACTGCTGCTGCGTTTGCTGGCTAAGGGCATGAGATTGCTGACTATTGCTTAGTGCATGATCAATGGCGCTTTTAGCTTGTTCGCCTAAAGTAACAATTTGCTCTACTGATTGGTGAGTGTGTTGCTGCGCTTGCTCTAGAGTATGCACTGCATCTGCTATTTGCTGAAGCTGCTGTTGGTTTTGTTCAAACTCACTTAGCATTGCTTTAAACCCTTCAGAGGTATTACTAATGGCACTTTGTGCGGTACTAGAGTGGCTAATTAACTGCTCGCTTTCTTGGTTAGTTTCGTTAACTAGTTCATTCATTTGATTAATAAAGTCGCTTATTTGTCGGGTTGCGCCACTTACTTTTACCGATAGTGTACGTACTTCATCAGCAACAACAGCAAATCCTCTGCCAGCTTCGCCAGCGCGCGCCGCTTCAATGGCAGCGTTAAGTGCTAGTAAATTAGTTTGATCCGAAAACTCCTCAACCATTTTTAAAATGCTGCGAATGTTTTCGCTGTTTTCTTTAAGGCCAGACACCGTTTTAGAAAATCTTTGTAGTAAGGTACCAATAAGCGACACTTTCTCGACTAAGCTTGCAAGCTCTTGCGACGAAAGCTTAACAAAGTCTAAGTGCTCGCTGTTAACACTATGCACGCTATCAGTATTACTCACTATGCCCTCTAAGCTTTGCACTATTTGGTTGCTCGCATTAATTATAGTGTGGCTTAGTTGAGTTTGCTGTTCACTTAATTGCTGTGTATTTTGCATAGCGGTATTTACATCAACATTACTTTGCTCGCTGGCTTTAGCGCTGGCATGAGTTGTACTTAGTAAATCACTTAAGTGGTTAGTAAATAAGTTATATTGCGCACTTAGTTCTTTAAATTCATCGAACGAAAATTGCGGTAAGTTGGCGGCTAAATTAGCCTCTTGCTGGTTTATGTTTATTAATGTGTCGCACATCGCTTTTACAGGACGCACTATTAAATAGCGCATATAAAAAATAGTAAAGGCAAAGCCTGCAACAATAACCAAGGTTAACAACCAAAATGCGCTAGTGCTGTGCTGATCACTTAAGCTTTTATATAACCAAAATAAGGTAATGGCCTGAAACAAAAATACAAAGCTTAAATTGCCCACTATTTTACGCGTAAGCGTATAAAAAAATGTTTGCTCAATATAATTATAAAATTGCATTACACCACTCATTTATTGCTTACCCCATTTAGAGATTATCGACTAAGTTACCGTTAACTCAAGTAATAATGTTTGCTAAATATTTTTTAGACCGAGCAGGGTAATTAGTAAAAATACCATGCACCCCAATTTTAAGCATAAAATCTATATCTTCGGGTCTATCTACGGTGTAGGCGTAAACGTGTAAACCCCGCGCTATGGCATCATCTACAAAGGCTTTATTTACAAAGCTTTTGTCTACATGAACACTAAACGCATTAAGCTTTTGTGCAAACTGTGCATAATCTAATGGAATTGATGAGGTTAATGCGCCAATCTGTAACCACGGTAACCTATTTTTTAGCCAATGAATTTGATGGTGATCAAACGACGACACTAAAATATTACCTTTAGTAATAATGCCTTTAGCAATATTACTATTTAAAATGCTGACAAACTTTTCAAGCTCAAAGGTATGTTTTAGCTCTATATTGAGTAATGTTCTATTGTTATTCCAATCGAGTAATTGCTGTAAAGTGGGAATTTGCTCGCCGTTACCGGCATCCAGCAGGCTTAGTTGCTGCGCCGTAAAGTCGCTTACTTTACCGTGCCCGCTGGTGGTTCTATCTAACCACGAGTCGTGTATGAGCATATAATCATCAAGCGCACTTTGAATATCAACTTCAATACCATCTACTCCCACATTTAACGCTTCTAAAATAGCGCTTTTAGTGTTTTCTGGGTAATGGCCGCTTGCCCCTCGGTGCGCAAATATTTTCATTTTTTAGCCTTTTGAGTAATAGACCACGTTTCAAAGCAGGCTGCACTGACTATGAGTGCTCCACCAATAAGTGTTAGTAGCGTTGGGCGTTCATGAATAATAACAATAGCCAGCAACGTGCCGTAAAGCGGCTGCAAGCACGAAATTAACCCCGCAGTAGCGGCCGATAAGTGTTTTAAACTCGCTGCAAATAGCGAGTGCGGTGTAGCGGTAAAAATAATACCCGCCACAGCAATTAAAATAAGGTCGTGGTTACTCACCTCATACACCGGCACTTCAATAAAAGCGCAAAGCATAACACTTGCCACTAAGGTTTGGTAAAGCATGGTTTGTGGGCCGCCATATTGGCTAAAAAAACGTTTATGGGTAATATTTCTAATCGAAAAAAACAACGCTGATACCACACCCATAATAACCCCTAAGGTTACATCGTCACCCAAATTGGCACTGGGCACGAGTAAATATATACCAACTACAACCACCGCTGCGCTTACAATATCTTTTGCTTGGGGCCTGCTTTTATTAAACAAGGGCTCTAAGAACACCGTCATTACTGGATAACTAAAAAAAGCCAGCATGCCGACGGTTACGCCCGCCATTTGCATACCCGCAAAGTAAGTAACCCAATGCATGCCTACTGCCACACCTAAAAATAACGCAATAAGGTAGTCTTTTGGCTTGTTTAACTTAATGTGTTTTTTTTGAAAATACAGCATCGCTAAAAGTGCCATACCAGCAATAGCGGTACGGTACACCGTAATATCAATGGCATTTAACCCTATTAACTTTGCAAACAGGGCAGTGCCCCCAAAAAGTAATACGGCAATATGTAAGTAAATCAGGCTTTGCTGTTGTGGCTGCATTTAAATGAGAACTCCTTTTTTTATTATCTTATCACTGGGTGCGAACTCACAGGATGAAATTTTTAAAACATGACAAATGTCAGCAAAGTTGATGACATTTGACACGCTTATTATTTTTTGGCTTTGGCATAGTTAACTTATCTTAATGGGAGGTGGCTATGAATACGTTAATTTTAATAAGTCTCGCTATTAGTGAGTTTTTAGAATCATTTAGCTTTAGTGTTTCAATAAATGATTACTTTATACTCATTAGTATTTTTGTGTTATTTATATTTATTAATAAAAATAGTGTTATAAACAAAAATAATGAACTAAGGGCACTGGCATGAGTACAACAAATACGCTTTCAAAGCCCAGTAATAAAAAGTTTTGGGAATATGCGCCCCTAATTTTTACTGGGTTTTATTTACTTCCCACGCTTTTTAACTTATCTAACTTACCAGTCAATACCATTGTCATGAGCGTGGCCTTTTATATTGTATTTATTTTGCTTTACGTAAAAGCCATGCATTGTGAAACAAAGCACATAACAACATTGTTTATTGTTATGCTTTTGGTATGTTTTAGCGCCACATTTTATACCACAGGCACCTCTACTTTATATGGTTTTATCGCGTTTATAGCGGGTGAATCGTATGTTAAAAAAAGCAGGTTATATGCCGTTTTTAGCCTTATATTTACGGTGGCGTTAAGTGCTTATTTGGCAGATATAGCAAACATAAAATACTTTTTAGCCGGCACTTTATTAATATCAGGAGCGCTGCTGGCCTTTGGTATTGCAACCCAAAAAGAGCGCCTGCATAAAAAGCGTGAACAAGAAAGCGCAAACCAATTAGAGCAGTTAGCCGCTATTGCAGAGCGTGAGCGAATAGCCCGCGACCTGCACGACATTTTAGGCCACTCACTTTCATCTATAGCATTAAAAGCCGAACTTGCTAATAAGCTAAACCAAGGGGAGCGATACGAGCAAGCCAATAACGAAATAGCACAAGTAGCAGATCTAGCAAGACAGTTACTTAGCGATGTAAGAAACGCCGTGAGCGATTTAAAGCAACTCAATTTAATAAGTCAAATAGCACAACTAAAACAAAGGCTAATAGAACAAGACTTTAACGTTAACTTTAATGTTGTATTAGATACTTTACCTCCCAAAGTAGAAGGGATCGCAGGGCTTATAATTAAAGAAGCAGTCACTAATTTATTACGTCATAGCAGTAATAAAAACTGTGAGATACACATAGAGCAAACACAGCATCAGCTGCAAATAAGTGTGATTGATAACGCACCTTGCAGCACGTTAAACACAGGTAACGGTTTAAATGGTATTAAAGAGCGCGCAGAGCAACTTAATGGCCATGCCACGTTTACTTGTGGCGATAAGTTTACTTTAAACGTAATGCTGCCAATTTCAGCTAAGGATTAACAATGATCAAAGTATATTTAGTGGAAGATCAAGCACTCGTGCGCGACGCAGTAGGGGCATTGTTAAGCCTTGATTTTAATATCGAAGTGATAGGCCAAGCCAGTAACGGCCAAGATGCCTTTAATGCAATAAAAGCACTGGCCGATGAAGCATTACCAGACATAATTTTAACCGATATTGAAATGCCACACATGAGCGGTATAGAGCTAAGTGAGCAAATAGCGGCCACGTTCCCGTCTATTAAAATGGTTATTATGACCACGTTTTCGCGAGCGGGTTATATTAGGCGCTCGCTCGCCCTAGGTGTTAAAGGGTTTATTTTAAAAGAAGCACCCAGTGATGAGCTTATCAATGCACTTAAAAAAGTAATGCAAGGGCAAAAGGTGATAGATCCAGAGCTTGCCATTAACGCGCTTGATGACGCCGACCCGCTCACCGATAAAGAGCGCAAAGCCCTTAAGCTTGCAAGCGATGGCTTAAAAACAAGCGACATAGCCAAACAGCTGTTTATAAGCGAGGGCACAACACGTAATTATTTATCCGATGCTATCGCAAAACTCAACGCCACTAACCGTGTAGATGCAGCGCGTATTGCCAAGCAAAAAGGCTGGTTATAGTCGCGCTTATATTAAGTGATGATTAAGGCCATAGAGCGTATGTTTTACTCATTAAACGGTTTATTAAAAGTTTCATACGCTTTTACCTGTCTCATTTTACGTATATGGGTTAAAATACCTACATAACCAACTAACAAGATAGTGAATGTCAAACCAAGATCCAAATCTCAGCCGAGAACAAGAAAAGTACGAAAACCCAGTCCCTAGTCGTGAGTTTATACTTACTCACCTTCAAGAGCGTTCAAAACCTGCTAACTTCACGCAACTTTGTGATGAATTAGCTGTAAACGACACCGAACGCCAAATTGCATTTAAGCGCCGCCTTCGTGCCATGGAGCGCGATGGCCAATTGTATTTTAATAAGTTTAAATGTTACGCCCTAATTGACGAAGCCGGTTTAACTAAAGGCAAAGTAATTGGCCACAGAGACGGTTTTGGCTTTTTAGAAGTTGAAGGCGAGAGCAAAGATTGGTTTATAGCCAAGCATCAAATGAACATGGTGCTGCATGGTGACATTGTACTTGCTAAAGGCACAAAGCGTGGCTCAGGCTCAAAATGTGATGCCCGCATAATTAAAGTCCTTACCAATGAGCGCGCTCCTATTGTGGGGCGTTACTTTGTTGAGCATGGTATTGCCGTTGTTGTAGCAGAAGACCCACGTATTACCCAAGATATTATTATTTTGCCAGGCAGTGAAAACGGCGCGCGCCATAACCAAATGGTGCAAGTGCAAATTACGCAAAACCCTAGCCGTAACATGAACGCAGTAGGTAAAATTATTGACGTACTGGGCGAGCACTTAGCGCCAGGTATGGAAATAGAAGTGGCACTGCGCAATCACGATATTCCTCATGTTTGGCCAGAAGAAGTGGAAGAGCAAGTTGCTCATTTAGGTGAGTTTGTTGAAGAAGCCGACAAACAAGGCCGTGTAGATCTACGCGACCTGCCACTGGTCACCATAGATGGTGAAGACGCTCGCGACTTTGATGATGCCGTATATTGTGAGCGTAAAAAATCGGGTGGCTGGCGCTTATGGGTAGCCATTGCCGATGTATCGCATTATGTAGGTATGAACACGCCACTAAATAAAGAAGCGATAGCCCGCGGTAACTCAGTGTATTTTCCTGAGCAAGTAATTCCGATGCTGCCTAAAGTGTTGTCTAACGGTTTGTGTTCGCTTAACCCTAAAGTAGACCGCCTTTGTATGGTGGCCGAAATGACGGTATCAGATGCAGGTAAGCTTTCGGGCTATAAGTTTTACGAAGCGGTGATGAACTCGCATGCACGTTTAACTTACACCAAAGTAAATGCCATTTTACAAGGCGATGAAAAACTACGCGAAGAATACGCACCCGTAGTGCCACATTTAACTGATTTACAGCAAATGTATATGGCGCTTAAGTCGGCGCGCCAAACCCGTGGTGCTATTGAGTTTGAAACACTCGAAACGCGTTTTGTATTTAACGCACACCGTAAAATAGAATCAATAGTGCCGGTTGTTCGTAACGACGCGCACAAATTGATTGAAGAATGTATGATTTTAGCCAACGTATCGGCGGCTAAATTATTAGAAAAACACGAAGCCAGCGCGCTTTACCGTGTGCACGATGAGCCAGATCAAGAAAAACTAGGTAACTTTACGCAGTTTTTAAGTGAACTTGGCATTCAAAGCACATTAAGTGATGAGCCAACACCGAAAGAAATTACCCAAGTGTTAGCCCGTTTAGGCGACCGCCCAGAGGCCGAGCTTATTCAAACCATGCTACTTCGCTCTATGAAGCAAGCGGTTTATCAGCCAGACAATATAGGCCACTTTGGCTTAGCGCTGCCTGCGTACGCCCACTTTACCTCACCGATTCGCCGTTACCCTGATTTAGTGGTACACCGTGCAATTAAAGCGGTAATAAAAGCACAAGGTCAGCAAACATCGGGGGCATACGCGTACACCGATGATGAAGTAGACCAACTAGGCGAGCAGTGTTCAACCACCGAGCGCCGCGCAGACGACGCAACGCGTGAAGTTGCCGACTGGCTTAAATGTGAGTTTATGCAAGACCACGTGGGTGATGAGTTTAACGGGGTTATTTCATCCGTTACTAACTTTGGTTTATTTATACGCCTAGACGACTTACAAATTGATGGTCTGATCCATGTTACTAATTTAGGTGATGAATACTTCCATCATGATGGGGCAAAACACACCCTTATTGGTGAGCATACACATACCGTTTACCGCCTTGGTGATAAAGTAACAGTGCAAGTGGCTTCGGTAAGCTTAGATGAGCGCCGTATAAATTTAACGCTCAGTGGTGATGTAGCTCAAGATAGATACGCCCGTCGCCGTGGTGCAGCTAAAGGGCGCGGTAAACCAAGCCATGTACCGGCAAGTGTAAGATCGCAGCTTAAAGCGGGTAAAATCCCTGGAAAAAACACATCAGGTGATGAAAAACCTAAAGCAGGTAAAAAACCAGCCAGCAAAAGTAAAGGTAAACCTGCAGGTAAGTCTGGCGCAAAGCCAGCCGGTAAAAAAGCCGCTGAAAAAACCACCGCTAAGAAAAAATCGAAAAAAAAGGCTGTTAAAAAGCCTAAAAGACCAGGCAAAAACGCCCGTAAACGTAATAGCTCAGGAGCAAATAATACGTGAGTAATGAATTAATTTTTGGCTTTCACTCTGTTGAAGCAATTTTAGCAAAAGAGCCAGAGCGTTTTTTAGAAATTTACGCCCTAAAAGGCCGTGATGATAAGCGCTTAACCCCGATTATTAATGAAGCACGTAAATTTGGTATTTCTGTACAATTTATGCAGCGAAAAGCGTTAGACAACAAAGCAAACGGTGAGCAACACCAGGGTATAATTGCTAATGTAAAAGCAGCGCGTGTTTATAACGAAAAAGATTTAGATGAGATCATTGCTCGCGAAGACACGCCGTTTTTATTGGTGTTAGATGGCATAACCGATCCGCACAATTTAGGTGCTTGCTTACGTAGTGCCGATGCTGCAGGCGTACACGCGATTATTGTACCTAAAGATAAGTCGGCCAAGCTTAACGGCACAGCACGTAAAGTAGCCTGTGGCGCAGCCGAAACCGTACCGCTTATTCAGGTAACAAACCTTGCACGTACCTTGCGTGAAATTAAAGATGCAGGCGTATGGGTTGTGGGCACTGCGGGCGAAACAGATACCCACGTGTTTGATGCAAACCTGACTGGGCCAATGGCCATTGTAATGGGCGCAGAAGGTGAGGGCATGCGCCGTTTAACGCGTGAGCATTGCGATGTGTTAGTTAAAATTCCGATGGCTGGCACTGTGTCTAGCTTAAACGTATCGGTAGCAACGGGTATTTGTTTATTTGAAGTATTACGCCAACGTAACGCAAATAACTAAGTTGCTGTATTATATTGCGTATTGGTAAAAACCTAACGCAAAATGAGAAAAACGCCGAGGTTTATTTAATCTCGGTGTTTTTATTTTTAGGCTGTTAAATTGGTATTAAACGTAGATTAATAGCCTAAGCGTAGGGCAATAAACTCAGCAAGTTTATCTACGGCGTGCTCCGACTCCCCCCCGCTTTTTATTAAGCTAATACCTATACTACCAAGAGCAGGTAAATGTTTACTTTGCGCCTGAAAATTAAGATCGCTTGGTACCGTACTTTTAGCCAGCACAGTAATACCTAACCCCTCTTTTATGGCGGCTATTAACCCGGTTAAGTCGGCATTACTGTATACAATACGGTATTTTATACCTGCACTTTTAAGTGCATCGGTAGCGCGGCGCCTATAAATACAGCCCTCAGGTGCGGTTACTAAAGTGACTACCTCATTTTTTGCTTGTGCTAGGTCGCCCACCCAAACTAGCTCATCTTGCATAAAAATAGGAAACTTGTCTGAATTAAGGCGCTCGTTAAGCGCTAAAACAAGATCAAATTGATCCTGCCTTGAAGCCGACAGCAAATGCTTACTCAAGCGTGATTTAACTTCTAACGATACCTCTGGATAAAGCGAAACAAAGTCACCAATGATAGAGGGCAAAATACGCGCAGCAAATTCGCTAGGAATACCCAAGCGCACCTTACCGGTTATGCTCTCTGAGGTGAATTGCTGCAAAATAGCATCGTTATACTGCATCATTTGTTTTGCCATAGGCAAAAGTAGCTCACCGTACTGATTAAGCACTTGGCGCTGGCCTTGTTTTTTAAATAATTTATAACCGAGTAAATCTTCAAGACGTTTAATTTGCAAGCTTACCGCAGGCTGCGACAAGCCCAGCAGGTCGCCGGCTTTTGCAAATCCACCTACTTCAACAACCATTACAAAGGTACGCAAACTGTCGGTTGATATGTTTTTCATATTTAAAATTACAATTTATATAGCCATATATATAAGTATTATTTATCAATTGATTAATAATTACAATTTGTTGTTGTCACAGTGGCGCAATATACTTTTGGTATCAAAAATACACAGGTGTTTGTTATGACTTTTAACCCAATAATGTTTGCCCGCCACAGCAATGCTGCAAGTGCAGTGACTAATGCCGTGCAAGCTAATAACAACCTGGTTGTAATGGATTTTAGTGGCAGTGAAGCCAGTGTATTTTTAAGCACTATTTTAGGGTTAGATCTAACAAAGCTTACAGCCAGCGGCTTAGGCCTAAAAGGCACGCTTGATGGCGATTTAAATTCAGACTATAGCTTTGCCGTTTATTACTTTAGCGAAACCGCATTTAGATTTGTATTGCCATATAGCGCAAGCTTGCAATTACAAGCACTTATAAGCGAACAACAACTTCGTTTTGATATTGACTATGTACTACGTAGCGACCTTGCAACCCTTGCGTTGTGTGGAGAAAATGCCTTTGATGCCCTAATTAGCGCGTTTAAATTAACGCCAGGGCTGCGTTTATCAAACCCGCAACTATGCTATGGCGCGCAAAGCGGTGATGTATTTATTACTGCAATAGACAAAAACGACGAGCAACATTTTGTGTTAGTCGCCAAGCAACAAGCACTACAAAAATGGCAACAGCACTTACAAGCACAAGGTTTTGCACTAATGCAAAACCAAGCTGCTTAATACATAAAATAACCGGTAAACATAACTATGTTTGCCTGTTTAGTTAAACCTATTTAAGCCACGCCCGCACAGGGTTAATTTAAAAGTGAAGGAATGTTATGACTTCTAAAACTGTACTACATGCTAAGCACCTTGAAGCAGGCGCAAAAATGGTTGATTTTCATGGCTGGGAAATGCCAATCAACTACGGCTCACAAATAGAAGAACACAATGCCGTGCGTACCGATGCAGGTATGTTTGACGTATCGCACATGACGATTGTGGATGTTGAAGGCGAGCAGGCAAAAGCATTTTTACGTAAGTTAGTAGCAAACGACGTGGCAAAATTAACTGTCCCAGGTAAAGCGCTTTACACTGGCATGCTTAACGAGCAAGGCGGCGTAATCGACGACTTAATTATTTACTACTTTAGCGAAACCTTTTATCGCTTAGTGGTAAATTCTGCCACCCGCGAAAAAGATTTAGCGCACTTAGCTAAGGTATCTGCCGACTTTACAGTAACCGTTACTGAGCGCCCAGAGTTTGCAATGATTGCAGTACAAGGCCCTAACGCAAAAGCAAAAACAGCCACACTTTTAAATGCCGAGCAACAAGCCGCTGTTGAAGGGATGAAGCCATTTTTTGGTGTACAAGTGGGTGATTTATTTATTGCCACAACGGGTTATACTGGCGAAGACGGTTACGAAATTGTAGTACCGAACGAGCAAGCAGCTGATTTATGGCAGCAACTGCTAGATGCAGGTGTGAAGCCTGCTGGTTTAGGTGCACGCGACACGCTACGTTTAGAAGCAGGTATGAACCTTTACGGCCTAGATATGGACGAGAGCGTATCGCCACTTGCAGCTAACATGGCATGGACTATTGCATGGGAACCAGAAGATCGTGACTTTATTGGTCGTGACGTACTTGTTAAGCAACGCGCTGAAAAAAGCACCGACAAGCTTGTTGGCCTAGTGCTTGAAGAAAAAGGCGTATTGCGTAGCGGCTCAAAAGTAATCGTTGAAGGTGGAGAAGGGGTTATTACCTCAGGTACTTTCTCACCAACGCTTGGTTTTAGTGTAGCCCTTGCACGTGTACCGCGTTCAACAGGGGATACAGCCCAAGTAGAAATGCGCAAAAAATTAGTTAACGTTAAAGTAGTAAAGCCTAGCTTTGTACGTAACGGCAAATCAATCATTTAAAAATTTGGTTATACCAACCACAATAATTATTGTGATTGGTATCCTCCCAATATAAACCAAAGGAACAAAATAATGAGTAATATTCCTAGCGATTTAAAATACGCCTCTTCTCACGAGTGGGTTCGCAACGAAGGTGACGGTACATTTACTGTGGGTATTTCTGAGCACGCACAAGAGCTGCTTGGCGACATGGTATTTGTAGAGCTACCTGAAGTAGGCGACGAAGTAGATGCAGGCGAAGACTGTGCAGTAGCAGAGTCGGTTAAAGCTGCATCAGACATTTACGCGCCAATTGGCGGCGAAATTGTAGCGATTAACGAAGAGCTAGAAGACGCACCAGAAACGGTTAACAACGACCCATACGGTGACGGCTGGTTATTCCGCATTAAAGCAACTGACGAGTCAGAGCTTGAAAACCTACTTAGCGCAGAAGACTACGCTAACACAATCGACGAAGAGTAATACTCTAAGTAGATGACAAAAGCCCCATTCACTGTTTTTGGGGCTTTTATGATTTAACGGCCTACTCCCCATACACAGTACGTTATTAAATCATCACATATTTTAACCAATACTAATTACCCGTTAGTATTTAGGATCATAGGAATCTAGACGCATGTCAAACGCCAAATCTCTTGAACAGTTAGAGCAAAAGCAAGATTTTATTCGCCGCCACATTGGGCCAAGCCCAGCACAAGTAAGCGATATGCTAAGTGCTTTAGAAGTATCAAGTGTGCAAGAGCTGATCGACCAAACTGTACCTGCAAGCATTCGCTTAGCGCAGCCATTAACAGTTGGCGAAAGCCGTACTGAAGTTGAAACACTAAGCTACTTAAAATCGGTAGCAAGCAAAAATAAAGTTTTCAAATCGTACATTGGCCAAGGCTACCACCCAACGCATGTACCGCACGTAATTTTACGTAACGTACTAGAAAACCCAGGCTGGTATACAGCGTATACGCCGTACCAGCCAGAAATTGCGCAAGGGCGTTTAGAGTCGTTATTAAATTTTCAAACTATGACCCTAGATTTAACAGGCCTAGATTTAGCAAGTGCCTCGTTACTTGACGAATCAACCGCTGCTGCCGAGGCAATGGGCCTTGCAAAACGCGTATCTAAAGCTAAAAAAGCTAATGCCTTTTTTATTGCCGACGACGTACACACACAAACAATCGACGTAGTCAGCACCCGTGCTGAGCAGTTTGGTTTTGAAATCATTGTAGGTAAAGCAGAAGATGCCGTTAACCACGACATTTTTGGCGCACTTTTCCAATACCCAACTACATCAGGTGAAGTAGTCGATATAACCGACCTAATTGCTGCCGTACAAAGCAAAAAGGCCATTGCCTGTGTTGCTGCCGACATTATGAGCTTATTACTATTAAAAGCACCGGGTAAGTTAGGTGCTGACGTAGTACTTGGTTCGGCTCAGCGTTTTGGTGTACCTATGGGTTACGGCGGACCACACGCTGCATTTTTTGCAACGCGTGATGCTTACAAACGTTCATTACCAGGGCGTATTATTGGTGTATCTAAAGACCGTTTAGGTAACGACGCACTGCGTATGGCCATGCAAACGCGCGAACAACACATTCGCCGCGACAAAGCCAACTCAAACATTTGTACAGCGCAGGTACTACTTGCCAACATGGCGGCGTTTTACGCGGTGTACCACGGTCCACAAGGCTTAAAAACTATCGCGCAACGTATACATCGCTTTGCTGATATTTTAGCTGCTGGCCTAAAAGCTAAAGGTATCGCACTTAAACACAGCACCTGGTTTGATACGCTAACAGTTGTAAGCGACAGCAAAGATGACGTAATAGCACGTGCTCTTGCAAAAGGCGTTAACTTTGCTACAAACCACAACGGCGAGTACTCTATTTCGATTTCAGAAACCACCACACGCGCCGATGTAGCTGAGCTATTTGATATTGTACTAGGTGAAGGCCACGGCCTGAGTGTAGACGCTATTGCTGCCGATATTGAAGCAAACGGTAGCGACTCTATTCCAGCTAGTTTAGTACGTGATGACGAAATACTAACGCATCCAAACTTTAACAGCTACCACAGCGAAACGGACATGCTTCGCTACATTAAGCGCTTAGAAAATAAAGATTTAGCGCTTAACCACTCAATGATCTCGCTAGGTTCATGTACCATGAAACTAAACGCGACCGCTGAGATGATCCCAATCACATGGCCTGAATTTGCAAACCTTCACCCATTCTGCCCGCTAGACCAAGCAGAAGGTTACCAAATAATGATTAACGAGCTGCACGACTGGCTAGTTAACATTACCGGTTACGATGCGGTTTCACTGCAGCCAAACTCGGGCGCACAGGGTGAATACGCAGGCTTAATTGCTATTCGTAAATACCATGAGTCACGCGGCGATGCGCACCGTAACGTATGTTTAATTCCAAGCTCAGCACACGGTACTAACCCTGCATCTGCGCAAATGGCTAGCATGAAAATTGTTGTGGTTGATTGCGATAAAAACGGTAACGTAGACATGGCCGATCTTAAAGCGAAAGCAGAAGAAGTGTCTGAAAACTTATCGTGTATTATGATCACATACCCATCTACACACGGCGTTTACGAAGAAACCATTCGCGAAATTTGTGACATTGTGCACGAGCACGGCGGCCAAGTTTACATGGACGGCGCAAACATGAACGCGCAAGTAGGCGTAACAAGCCCAGGCTTTATTGGCTCAGATGTATCGCACTTAAACTTGCACAAAACATTTTGTATTCCACACGGCGGCGGCGGCCCAGGTGTAGGCCCAATTGGTGTTAAATCGCACCTTGCGCCATTTATGCCAAACCACAGCGTAATTAACGTACCGGGTACAAACATTAACAACGGTGCAGTATCAGCAGCGCCTTACGGTTCAGCCGCTATTTTACCTATTTCATGGGCTTACATTACCATGATGGGTTCAGAGGGCTTAAAACAAGCCACCGAAATGGCCATTGTGAATGCTAACTACTTAACGCACGAGTTAAGCCAGCACTTCCCAATTTTATACCGTGGCCGCAACAACCGTGTTGCGCACGAATGTATTGTTGATTTACGCCCATTAAAAGAGCAATCAGGCATTACTGAAATGGACGTAGCTAAGCGCTTGCAAGATTACGGCTTCCATTCACCTACTATGTCGTTCCCAGTAGCGGGCACGTTAATGATTGAGCCAACTGAATCTGAGTCAAAAGGCGAGATAGACCGCTTTATCGAAGCAATGGTGTCAATCAAAGGCGAAATCGACAAAGTAATCTCTGGCGAATGGTCAATCGAAAACAACCCACTTGTGTTTGCACCGCATACACAAGCTGATGTATTAGGTAACGAATGGGACCGCGCATACGACCGTTTTTACGCTGCATTCCCAGTGCCTTCGGTAGCTAAAGACAAGTTCTGGCCAACAGTTACACGTATAGATGACGTATACGGCGACCGTAACTTAGTATGTTCATGCCCAGCGGTTGAGACATATCGCGACTAAGAGCAGAGACTAATTTTTTGAACCTTAATGGGTAGTAAGTTCCATTATAGTTTGGGAATTATAAAAATTATAAAAGCCGTTGCAGCAATGCAACGGCTTTTTTGTGTGTGATTATTCGCCATAAATTATATGAACGTAGGTTGGGTAGAGTGAAGCGAAACCCAGCGAATCACAAATATACTTACTCGCTCAAAAGCCAGGAGTATGTGTTATTTACTATAGACGTACGGGGAATCTAAAAGTATTTTATTATTTATTAAGGTATTGATTATATGAAACTTTAAAAGGTGAAGATCTTATTGCGATACGATATACGCGCTTGTTGAGAACATAGATTTTTAAAATTATTCAACTGTGTAATTTTAAAGCATAGGGCGACATATTGACAATAAACACCCATTTGATTAATATTCGAATTAAATTCGAATGTGGTTACCTTGTTCTTAGGCAGATTTAGTAGCTTTGCCTTTAAAAGTTTAACTATTCGATATAACTATATTTTATAGAGGTAATCATGCCCAAAACATTATCGTTTTCATTCGTTTTAATAGCTTTTGCAATAGGCTATTTAGCCTATTCAATCCTGGCTATTTCACAAGAACTGTCCAAAACGAGACATCAGCTGCCATATTTTTTCGACCGAATGGAGAGCTTAGAGAAAAGTATTCATATTGAGTCGTGGCTGGAATTAAGTAAACAGCTTGAAAAGCAAGTTCCCCAAGTTTTGGATGAAGTTACTCAGGTTAGAAAGACGATTACTGCGGTTAATAATAACTTGCCCGACATACTGGCAGAGTCTAAAGCGTTACGTGAAGCCACAGTACCGCAGCTATTAGGAGAGATTAAAGCTATTCGGGTTCAAACTACTCCCCCTGTTTTAGAAGAAATTCATATGCTTAGAACAGACACTATCCCATCGTTGTTAGCGGAAGTACACTCCGTAAACAAGCAAATTATTCATCCTGTTTTGAGTGAAATAACAGCTGTACGAAAGGAAGCACCTTTACTTATTGGTAGAATGGAGCAGCTAGTTGCTGATGTGGAAAGTGCTTCAGCTAAAGCGTCTAAAGGCGCTGTGAAGGGGATTATTACGTCTCCTTTAAGTATTTTAGAGGATTCGGGTGAGTTTATTTTTAGTAGTGCAGAGTCTTTAGTTGGAAGCAAAAAAAACTAATGAAGGCCCCCATGCAAAGGGCATTCTACAATGTAAATTAACGAAGAAAGAGGTAAGTTATGAAAGCACTTGATGCGATAAGTAAACGTAAGTCTATTGATAAGTTTGATAAAGCCCGAAAGCTTTGTAGAACTGAGCTTACAGAGCTGCTGGAATATGCACAGCAAGCACCCTCAGCGTTTAATATACAGCACACTCGTTACATAGTTATTGACGATACTGAGTCTAAGGCACTATTAAAAGAGATTTCTTATGGGCAGCAAAAAGTGAGTGATGCCTCCGCTGTTATTATTATTTTAGGGGATGTACAAGGTATTAATCGTTTGGCTGATATTTCTCAAAGAGCAGTTAATGAAGGGATATATGGCGAAGGCGCAAACGAACATATTGTACAAGGAGCAAAGCGTTTTTACGGTAATGATGCCCAAGCTCATCGTGAAGAAGCAATACGATCGGCCTCCCTAGCTACAATGAATCTAATGATAGCCGCTACGGCGAAAGGCTTAGCAACCGGTCCTATGATAGGCTTCGATGCTGAGCGCTTAAAAAAAGACTTTAATATAGCCGAGCGTTATATCCCCGTAATGTTACTAACTGTTGGATACGCCGAGCTAGGCAATTGGGATAAAAAACCGCGTTTAGCGGTTGATGAGGTAAGTGTATATAACGCCAAAGGTGGTGTGGAACATATGCTTTCTAAATAGTTTTTAAAAATTGACTTTTGCTATCAAAAATTTACTGTTTTTAATGAATTGATAATGGGATTAACCTCTGCGTTAAGCCCGATAATTGTTGATTAGCAGAAGTCAGAAAAGCTACCTTAAGCCTCGCTCTATAAGAAGCTTCTCTATTGCAATAAGATCTTTTATGGAAACTGGGTTTTTCCACGGATAACTATTAGTAGTACGTATTGCTGTTCTAATTATTGGGTGATTAAGGGCGATAGGCTCACTTCTAACTGACCTGTTACTCGACTTATTTGTATCGTAAGGTTGGCTAAGAATTTGTGGAAAAGCAATGTTTAATGCCCAATGTAAAAACATAATTTCTTCAATCAGTTCATCTTTCTCTTCAGCTGAGCACAATAACTCTTCTTTTTGAACAGCCTCATTAAGTGAGTTCTGAAAAAGGCCACGAATTTCTTGTGCTTTATGAGCAAGCTTAGTAACCCAATTTACTGATGCTTTTGCTAACAAGTCTTCAGCACTCATCATATTGATCAGTTGATAACCAAAGGGGTATCTATACATTGCTTCTTGTGAAAGTAGGTGAATGGCAATTATTTTTACTGGCAGGGTGTACGGTAAAGCTA
This sequence comes from Pseudoalteromonas sp. P1-25, assembly GCF_001401805.1. GTDB lineage: Bacteria > Pseudomonadota > Gammaproteobacteria > Enterobacterales > Alteromonadaceae > Pseudoalteromonas. The sequence goes on along the minus strand of NZ_LKDW01000005.1, from coordinate 6,039 downwards.
ATACCTCCTGAATGACCTTTAAAGCTTGGCTATCAATACGAACAGAAAGCGCCACCAGAACATCTTCTTTAGATTGAACATGTTTATATACCGATCCCATTGAAATTCCTGCACTTTTAGCAATATTCGACATTTTAAAATCAAGTAATGAACTTTCAAGTACACACTCTACTGCTGCATCTACAATGAGTTCTTCTTGTTTAGCGATAGTATATTTAGGGGCAGGCATAGTTTATCTTCATTGGGGGTTATAATCGGCAAATGCTAATGAATCATTGGGCTTTAGTCAAACAATACTACTAGAGTGCAACGCTTTTCAAAATATAGTCAATCTATTTATTTCTACAATCTAACTAGTTCCTTTTAAATAATTGATAAAGCTGAATAAAGAAGTCATAACTTTACAGCTTCCTGTACTAGCATCTTTAAAACTCATTGACAAAAAATACTGCAGATATAAAATAACCACATTCGAATATTGTTCGAATGTGGTTTTTGTTATTCTCTTAGGGAGAGATTATGAATAAGAAGCGATCTGTGTACAGGTATTGGGTACTTATGGCTTTAGGCTTAAGTGCACTAATTGGTGGGCTGAGCTATTTTAAATTTAAACAGGTCAGCTCTGCTATAGAGATGGCAGAATCTTTCCCAGAGCACTATGAGGTTGTAGAGGTTGCTTATGTGAAAGATGCGGAACACATGCCAACTATAAGTGTACTGGGTAGTGCCCAATCGCCCCTACATTTAGAGCTTTTTACAGAGCTCCCCGGCAAAGTTGCCTTCATTGGTGCACCAATTGGCAAAAAAGTAGAACAAGGTGAACTATTAGTCCAATTGGATATAACAGCAGAAAAAGCTGGTCTCAAAGCTGCAACAGCTCGTGAAAAACTCGCTCAATCGATATTACATCGGAGTAAAAAACTATTAGATAAAAGCGCAATAAGCCAAGAATTGTATGATCAAGCTTATGCTGATTTAATTGTGATTCAATCCGAAATTGAGTTACTTGAATCCACTATTAGTAAAAAAACAGTGATCGCACCCTTTAAAGGAATCATGGGGCTTCATAGTATTAAATTAGGTGATTATGTTGCTGCCAATAAGATGCTTGCTAGTTATGTAGGAATAACTGACAAAGTGTGGGCCGAATTTGACATACCGCAATTTTATCCACCGCTGCCAATAGGCTCTGATGTTAGAGTAAGGAATATTGACGCGTTTGGCTCTTCATTATTTCAAACAGCCACAGTTATTGCTAAGGATACGCAGATAGCCAGTAATACGCGCAGTTTGAAGTATCGTGCTGTAATTGACCGTAAACATGAACAATACTCACCAAATACACCTTTAGAGGTGCTTGTTCCTATTAGTGATAAAGAGCGTGTTTTTCAAGTGCCTGTGACATCGGTTAATCATGATATGCACGGTACTTACGTTATGAAACTAGTAGCTAACGGAACAGAGCCAGAGACGTATCGTGCTAAGCGTTTACCTGTAAAGGTAGTTTCGCAATTTGATGGGTATAAGTTAATAACCCTTAATGAGATTAAAGAGGGAGATAAAATTGCGGCGGCCGGTGCGTTTAAACTTTATGAAGGTATTTTAGTAATGCCTATGAAGCGCAGCTCAACAGCAAAGTCTCCGTTGGCAATGAGCACTGGAGAACTGTAATGGATATTTTTGTAAAAAAGCCAATACTCAGTATTGTGCTTTCTTTGGTTATCGTTATTGCTGGAGTTGTTGCTTCATTACGCTTGCCTATATCTCAGTTTCCTCAGATTGAGAGCTCTTCATTAGTTGTTACGACAGAATATGTAGGTGTATCAGCAGATATAGTAAAAGGATTTGTTACAGAACCTATTGAGCGTATAGCAATGAGTGTTCCAGGGGTTGATTATGTTGATTCATCAACAACTGCGGGTACGAGTAAAGTGACCGTTTGGTTAAAGCTAAATCAAAATAGTACAGATGCCCTTGCTGAGCTTAATACACGCCTTAGTCAAATTGCTTATGAGTTACCTGAGGGGGCACAAGATCCTAGCGTTTCTGTATCACGCGTTGATAGGGCTGGGGCAACATTTTACCTCAATGTTTCGAGTGAAACTTTCGAACGAGCAGAGTTAACAGATTATCTTGAGAGGGAAGTTACTCCTTGGCTAGCCTCCGTAGAAGGCGTGCAAAGTGCTGATGTTTTAGGGGGAAGGAAACCAGCAATTCGTGTCTGGTTAGATCCGCTAAAAATGGCAAGCTTGAATGTGGGCACGAGCGAAGTGCATCAGGCTTTTGTGGATAACAACGTTATTGCATCGTTAGGTAAAGTAGATAATACAGAACAAAGTATCAGTATTATGAGTAACGCTTTAAAGCAAAATAGTGAAGATTTTCGTCAGCTGGTTATTAAAAAGAGTGGCGATACCTTTATTCATCTTGACGATATAGCGCGCGTCGAAATGGGGGAAGACCGCGGTAAAGATTCTGCAAGACATGATCTGCGTGAGTCCGTATTTATTGGAATTGTGACTTCCCCTGGCTCAAATGAAATATCAATTGGTGATGCGTTATACAAACAACTTACAGCTATAAATAATCGTTTACCAGAGGGAACATCAATTACTATTGGTTTTGACGGTACTCAATATATGCGTGATGCGCTCAAAGAGATTTTTACCACGTTAATTGAAACGGTTTTATTGGTGGGCATTGTTATTTTACTTTTGATGGGCTCAATTAGAACTGCTCTCGTTCCTTTAATAAGTATACCTATATCAATTTTAGGTAGTACTGGTGCTATTTTACTTGCAGGTTTTTCACTCAACTTGCTCACCATACTCGCTGTTGTTTTGTCAGTTGGACTTGTTGTCGACGATGCAATCGTAGTGGTGGAAAATGTCGCAAGGCATATGCGAAATGGAAAAGGCCGAATTGAAGCGGCGCTTATTAGTTCTCGCGAGCTATTTAGGCCTATTTTATCAATGACAATTACTTTGGCTCTAGTGTTTGCCCCAATTGGTTTTATTAGCGGCTTATCTGGCGCATTATTTAAAGAATTTGCATTTACATTAGCTATCGCTGTGCTTTTTTCTGGTGTTGTTGCCATAACTTTATCCCCGATAATGAGTGCGTATGTATCACCTGAAAAAGGGAAAGAAAACCAGTTTACACAGTGGGTAAACAGCCGTTTCGATAAATTATCAAACAGTTATGGTAATGCTTTAAATAGAATGTTCTCTCACCTTGGCGTGCTTTTAACTGGGGCATTTGTCCTGTCATTATTAACAGTTCCTTTTTATCTTTTTTCTCAAAAAGAACTTGCTCCTGTAGAAGACCAGAGTTTACTTTATGTGGTATCTGAAGCGCCGCCCAGCGGTTCTTTAAATTACAGTAATAAATATATGCAAGAAGCTGTAAAAACCCTCCAATATAAAGAGGGGATTGAGATGATATGGCAAACTGTTACAGAGTCGGGAGGCTTTAGCGGGATTAATTTTGTTCCTTACGATGAGCGTAATTATTCTACATCTCAAGTACTTCAGGAGATTTATTTTAAACTTAAAGATATTACTGGTCTACGAGTTTTCCCAACAGCTCCAATGCCACTGCCGACTGGTGGTCAGTTTGATATAGAAATGGTGATTCAATCGCAAGATACATTCACAAACATGTTGCAGTATACATATCAGTTATTGGATATGGCTCAAAAGAGCGGTATGTTTATATTTGTTGATACTGATTTAAAAATTGATATGCCTAATATACGGCTCAATTTTGACAGTAAAAAAATAGCAGATCTAGGCCTGAACACCAAAGCTGTAACGGATCAAATATCTTTATTTGTATCTGAGCAAGATTTAACTCGCTACGATAGTAATGGTAAGGCTTACCGCGTAATCCCAAAGGTTGATCAACCTTTGCTAAAAAGCAGTGAAGCTTTACTCGCATTACAAATTAAAACTTCCAGCGGTGATTTTATTCCTCTGAGTAGTATCGCGAACTTAGAGAATACAGTAAATGTTCGAAGCGCTAATCGATTTAATCAGCTTAACGCGTTTCGTATTTTAGGAGGGGTAGCACCAGGCACAACGCCAGATCAAGCTTTAAAATTTTTAGAAAAATCAGCAGAAGAGATTTTACCACAAGGCTATCAAGTAAATTACGCAGGCAGTTCTCGACAGCTGCGCAAAGAAGGAAATAGCTTATTTTCTGTATTAGCTATGGCTCTATTACTAGTTTACATGGTTTTATCTGTTCAGTTTAATAGTTTTCGCTCACCATTGGTTGTGCTTTTAGGTTCGGTTCCGTTGGCGCTTGCTGGAGGTATGTTATTCTCGTTTCTGGGCATGACTACAATGAACATATATGCACAAATAGGCTTTATAACTCTCGTTGGCTTGGTTGCCAAAAATGGTATTTTAATCACGGAATTCGCCAATGAACTTCAGCATAAAGGTATGAAAAAATTAGACGCAGTTATAAAAAGTGCGAAACTAAGACTTCGTCCAATTATGATGACGACCGCCGCTACAGTACTAGGGCACTTCCCGCTTGTTTTAGTAGCAGGGCCTGGAGCAGAAGCCAGAAACAGCATTGGTATTATTCTTGTGGCAGGAATGATTATAGGTACAATATTCACTCTCTTTGTATTACCAGCAGTGTATTTAGCTGTGTCAAAAGAAGTGAATAGTACACCCAAACAGGCTTTACAAGTACTTACTACACGTTAGTACAAAATTAAGTTAACACTGATTAAGAAATACAGGGGTCACTCATTAGGAAAATCCTGACCCCAAGCCTTATATTTCCAGTTTTTGAGTGACTTTTACTGCTCGTAATATTTTTAGCTATATTAGCCGAGTTTATCAAAAAATATTTTTTTATATTTAAAAAGGAATTTTAAATGATGCTTAGTATTTTTTTAATTGCTTCGCTAAGTGCTGACTTTCATCTTGCTGGAAAAACTTCGGCAGGCTTAATACTTTGTGAAAATTTAAATAATAAGGCGACTCTCGAAAAAATAAAAGAATATAGCAAGTTGTATAATGAGCTCAATAGTTACTTAAGCTCTGAGTTAGAGTCAAACTCTGATTTAAGTAATCGATTTTATAGTGCGCAGGTTGATTTTATTAATTCATTTGAAAATGCAGATAAAGATAAATCTTTAGATGAAAGCTTATTAACTACAGAAAAGTGCCAAATACATATAAATAAGGCAAATCAATTGATAAAAAAGTTTCAGTGAAAATTTTATCTCAGGCTTAACTTAATTCGATTATGAGCAATTATAGTATTCGGTAGGGGGCGGCCCTTCTACTTTTGTGATTAAGGAAAAATGCAAAACCTGCCTCTATAACCCCATTTAAAAAGGGCAATGTTACTGCCCTTTTTGACGCACTTAAACTTATTTTTATAAGCTACAGAGCTTCAAAACTTTGCTCTACCCCCTATTTATAGCCCTTCTTTAATCATCAGGGCCTTTTAAGGTAAACACTAAATGTTTACGCATATCTTTTAAAATCACACCTTTTTTAAGCATTGCGGCGCTTAAACGCTTTTGCCATTTTAATAAATCAGGCTCTGCGGCTGCTAAAGCTTGTTCGTTTTCAAACTGAAAACACAAAAGTAGTGAACTTGGAAATAAGTGATATTCCACATCAAACCAGCACTGCAACATACCAGGGATTTCTTCGCGCCCTTGTGCTTCTAGTTTATCGGCGACATTAAGCACAAGTGCTTGTTGTTTTACTTGCACTGCAGAGAGTTTTTTCATTATTAAAATCCAAATTAGCGGCTAATAGATACAGCCAGAATGCGGGCATTATACGCAAGCTTGTAGCTATGCAACAACCGTAGCTTGGTTTGAGCGAAGCGAAACCCAGCCTAAAACCAATTGAATGATTATTACCCCTCCAAAAAATAACGATTTCCACACCGGAAATAAAAACGACACTGTTCTGCTAAAAGCTAAAAGCTAAAAGCTAAAAGCTAAAAGCTAAAAGCTAAAAGCTAAAAGCTAAAAGCTAAAAGCTAAAAGCTAAAAGCTAA